>NZ_BOON01000028.1 GCF_016863255.1 Planosporangium mesophilum | reverse complement strand
GGACACGGGCTTCTGGCGGGGCCGGCAACAATGTCTTGCTGCCGCCCGGGATGCGGTTACTGTGAAGCCGATACCGCACGAGCGGATATCCCGGACGAGGGCGTGTCGTACCCGGCCAGCGAAGACGACCGCGTCGAAGGTGCCTAGGTCATCATGTCGTGGTCGGTTCTCGTCTTTTCCGGACTGCTGGAGTCGGTCTGGGCCGTCGCGCTCAGCCGGACCGCCGGTTTCACCCGTCCGCTCCCCTCGGTAATCTTCGTCATCGCCCTGGTCCTTAGCATGGTCGGCCTCGGCTACGCCCTGCGTACGATCCCGGTCGGCACCGGTTACGCGGTGTGGGTCGGCATCGGCGTGGCAGGCACGGCCGTGACCGGCATGCTTTTCCTCGGCGAGTCAGCGAACCTGTTGCGGGTCTTTTCCCTGCTGCTGGTGGTCGCCGGCGTCATCGGGCTCAAGCTGTTCCACTGAGTCGTTGTCGAGCCGTTTGACAGTGGCGCCCCGGATCGGGGCGCCACTTTTGCTTCTACCCGCACCGGAAACGGTGCCGATCCGCGTCGGTCACGGCGGCCGCGAGCACACCGAGCGCGGCGGAGGTACGCGGGTAGCCCGGCACCGGCGTTACCGCGGCCGGCGCGGAGGCGTACCCGTCGACGGCGCCCGCGATCTCGTTCAGACTGCGCCGGAAGGCCCATACCGTGTCGGGCGGCGGTGGATTCCGGTACCGGGGCAGGGAGAGCGCGAGGAAGGCCAGCTCCTCGATGGCGACCGTGACCGGCCAGCGCAGATCGGTGTCCGGCGAGGCGGCCCGGTCGTCGGCGAGGGCGTCGGTGTGTACCGCCCGCAGCGTCGCCAGCTCGGACTGGAGCAGGCGCCGCCCGTCCCCCAGATCCCGCCCGTCCCCGCTGTCCGACCAGAGCGCGCACAGCACGCGGCCGACCGAGCGGAGGGTACGCCCCTGTACCTGCGGCAACCGGGCGGCGGTGGCCCGCGGCCACAGCACCGACCTCAGGATCAGCGCGAGTACCGCGCCGAGCACCGTGTCCGTGATGCGGGCGCCGATGGTGACGCCGACGTCGGCACCGGGCGTACCGATGTGGAACAGCACCAGCGCGAGCACGGTGATACCCACGACCGCGAGGCCGTAGCTGGCGGTGATGATCATCTCCGACGCGAACTGGCACAGCGCCACGCCCGCCACCACGACCACCCACGATCGGTGGCCCGCGAGCAGCGTGTACGCGAGCGCGACCCCGGCCACCGTCCCCGCGATCCGGTGCACCGAGCGGCGCAGCGTGTTGGCGGAGTTGGTGGCGAGCAGTACCGCGGCCGCGGTGAGGCCGACCCAGTACGAGTGGTCCAGTCCGAGGGCGCGGCCGATGCCGGCACCGGCCGCTACCGCGATCCCGAGGCGGGCGGCCGCCGGCAGGATGACCGAGTGGCCGCGTGCGGCCGCCCGTAGCTGGGGGCGGATGCCCGGCCAGGCCGGCAGGCCGGTCAGCTCCTGGTCCGGGGCGGCGGTGTCCGCCCCGGCGAGGGCGGCCCGTACCTGCTCGATCGCGTCCGGCAGGGGGCCGGGGGCGGGCGATGACGCTGACCCGCCGCCGGCGGTGGGCGATGACACCGACCCGCCGCCGGAGGCGGGCGATGACACCGACCCGCCGCCGGAGGCGGGCGATGACACCGAGAGTTGTACGTCCGCCGCGGTACGGCGCGCGACCGCCGGGATGAGGGCGCGTACCGCCGTGGCCCAGCCGGTATCCAGCGGGGCGGACGCTTCCACCTCGACGTGGAGGGCCGCCTCGAGCAGTTCCTCGATGGCGGTCAGCGAGCGGGTGAGCCGGTGGTCGGCGGGGAGTACCCCCTGAATGACGGCGCGGCGGGCCCGTCGCACGGCGGTGACAGCCTGGTGGCGGGCGGCGCCGGCGTCCGGCCCGCCGGTACGGGCGAGCAACCCGGCGACCGCTTCGAGCGCGGCGCGTACCGCCCGGCGCTCCGGGGCGCGGGCTCTACCGAGCGCCGGGGACATGGTCACCAGCCAGCCGACCGCAGCCCCGGCCGCGGTCAGGCCGGCGTTCCACAGCGCCTGGTCGGCGGGTACCGGGATTCCGGTCGCGGCCAGGGTGGCGAGCACGATCAGGTACTCGCGCGGCGGCGGGATCTCAGCGGCCTGGCAGACGAACGACGTGGCGCCGGCGACCGCGCCGGCGACGAGCGGGGCGAGCCAGCCGCGCGTGGACGCGAGCCCGCCGAGCAGCACCCCCAGGGTGAGGGCGGCGCCGATCCCGGCGACGAGGCGGGCGCGGTACCGGTACGGCGTGTCGGAGCCGTAGAAGCCGGCAAAGCCGCCCATCGAGGCGAGGGCGCCCCAGGCGGGGTGACCCACCGCGACGCCGATCGCCAGTGGGAGGGTCATGCTCAGCGTTGCGCGTACGGCGACCCGTTTCCGATGGGGAGCGGCGGCGCGCACCGCCGTGACGGTGGCCCGGACGTTGTCGATGCCGCGTCGGGCGGCGTGTGAGAGCCTGCTGCGGCCGGGGAACAATCCATCCTCGAATCCATGACTGATCTGTACGCGGCCGCGCTGCCGCCGGACGGGAGCGCACGCGGTACGCTCCAGGTATGAACGTACACCAGTCGTTTACCGGCGTACGGCCGGTGGACGTCGAACGTGTTCGTGACCAGTGGGCGACGGCGCGGCCGGATCTGCCCACCGACCACCTGCCGCTCCTCACCGCGCTCCAGTCGGCGGCGGCCGGGGTGCGCGCCGAGGCCAACGCGCTGCTCCTTCAGGGCGGGCTCAACCGCGGCGAGTTCGACCTGCTCTGTGTACTCCGGCGCCTCGACGCCGCGGAGGGCGTCACTCCGGCCCAGCTCACCGCGTCGACCCTGGTCTCCGCGGCCGGTACGACCAAGCGCCTCGCCGCGCTCGAACAGCACGACTGGATCACCCGTACCGCCGCACCGCGCGACCGGCGCAAGATCCTCATCCGGCTCACGCCGGTCGGCCGGCAACGCCTCGACGCGCTGCTGCCACAGGTCTTCGACGCCGAGCGACGGGCACTGTCCCGGCTGAGCGACGCCGAGCAGGTGACGCTCCGGGACCTGCTGGACCGCGTCACTTCCGACCACTCCGTGGAGGCGCGGGCCCGGACACCCTAGAGTCGGACCCGGGTCGGGCTGTGATCCAGGTAACCGCCCGCGCCAGGCAACGATCCGGGTTGACGAGGGGAGAACAGGTGCGGGAGCTGCCGTACGGGGAGTGGCCGTCGCCGATCAGCGCGGCCGACGTGGCTCGTTCGGGCGTGACGATCGGGTTCGTCGCGGCGGTCGGCGACGACGTGTGGTGGGACGAGACGCGACCTCGGGAGTCGGGGCGGACCGTCGTGGTGCGCCGTCGCGCCGACGGCACGGTCACCGACGTCCTGCCGCAGCCGTGGCACGCCCGTACCCGGGCGCACGAGTACGGCGGCAAGGCTTGGTTGCCGGTTCCGGCCGCGCCGGGGCGCGGACCCGCACTGGTCTTCGCCCACTGGGACGACCAGCGGCTGTACCTGCTGGAGGACGGCGCCGACGAGCCGCGCCCGTTGACCCCCGAGCCCGCCGAGCCGGCGGCCCTGCGCTACGCCGACCCGGTACTGACCGGCGACGGTGCCGAGGTGCTGTGCGTACGGGAGGCGCACCGCGACGGGCGCATCGAGCGGCATATCGTCGCGGTACCGCTGGACGGCGGCGCCGCCGCGGACGGCGGCCGGGTGCGCGAGGTCGCGGGCGGCAGCGACTTCCTCGCCTCCCTCCGGATCTCCCCGAGCGGGGACCGGATCGCGTGGATCGCCTGGGACCATCCCCGGATGCCGTGGGACGGCACCGAACTGAGGGTCGCGCGGCTGGAGAACGGGGTGGCGAGAGACGTACGGACGCTGCTCGGCGGCCCGGAGGAGTCCGTGCTGCAGCCGGAGTGGGCCGACGACGCGACCCTGTACGCGGTGTCCGATCGCAGCGGCTGGTGGAACCTGTACCGGGTCGGCGTGGACAGCGGCGAAGCGCGCCCGCTCTGTCCCCGCGAGGAGGAGTTCGGCTTCCCGATGTGGCTGCTGGGCCGCGTCTCGTACGCGCTGCTCGGCGACGGTCGGCTGGTCGTCCTGCACGGCACCGGCACGTACGCCCTCGGCATCCTCGACCCCGACACGGGCAAGCTGGACGACCTCGATGCGCCGTTCACCGTCTGGAAGTCCACCCTGGCGATCGGCGACGGGTGCGTGCTCGGGGTGGCCGGCAGCGCGAGCGAGCCGTACACCGTGGTACGGGTGGATCCGGACGCCGGAGCCGTCGAGCGGTTGCGGCCCTCGCTGGACCGGATCCCCGACCCGGCCTACCTGCCGCACCCGCGGTCCGAGGCGCTGCCCGGCCCGCACGGCCGGGTGGTGCACGCCCACGTCTACCCGCCCCGCAACCCCGAAGCCCTGGCCCCGGAGGGCGAGAAGCCGCCGTGCGTGGTGTTCGTGCACGGCGGGCCGACCGGGCAGGCGGAGCAGGTGCTCAAGCTGGAGATCGCCTACTTCACCAGCCGGGGGATCGGGGTCGTCGACGTCGACTACGGCGGCTCGGCCGGGTACGGGCGGGCCTACCGCGACCTGCTCGCAGGCCAGTGGGGCGTGGTGGACGTCGAGGACTGTGTGGCCGCAGCGCGGGCCCTGGCCGAGCGCGGTGAGGCGGACCCGGCACGGCTGGCCATCAGGGGCGGATCGGCCGGTGGCTGGACCACCCTCGCGGCGCTGACCGGTACCGACGTGTTCGCCGCCGGTACCTCGTACTTCGGCGTGGCCGAGCTGCTGAGCTTCGCCGAGGACACCCACGACTTCGAGTCGCGCTACCTCGACGGGCTGATCGGGCCGCTGCCGGAGGCGCGGGACCTGTACGTCGAGCGGTCACCCCTGACGCACGTGGACCGGGTGTCCTGCCCGGTCCTGCTGCTGCAGGGCTCCGACGACCGGGTGGTGCCGCCGTCGCAGTCGCTGATCGTCCGCGACGCGCTGGCGGCCAAGGGCATCCCGCACGCGTACCTGGAGTTCGAGGGCGAGCAGCACGGCTTCCGGATGGAGTCCACGATCATCGCGTCGCAGGAGGCCGAGCTGTCGTTCTACGGCCAGGTGTTCGGCTTCGAACCGCCGGGCGTGCCCACGCTCGAACTGTCCCGCGGCGAGTAAGCCGTCACAGCCACGGCATCGGGTCGACCGGGCGGCCGCCCAGCCGTACCTCGAAGTGCAGGTGCGGTCCGGTGGAGGCACCGGTCGACCCGACCTGGCCGATCACCTGGCCGGCGCTGACCTGCTGGCCGACGGTCACCAGGATCTTCGACTGGTGGCCGTAGCAGGTGGACATCCGCTGGCCGTTGACCTGCCCGTGGTCGATGCAGGTGTAGTACCCGTACCCACCCAGCCAGCCGGCCTGGGTGACGCGGCCGGCCGCGGCCGCCACGATCGGGGTACCGGTCGGGGCGCCGATGTCGGCGCCGGCGTGCAGCTGCCAGACGTGGTAGTACGGGTCGAACCGGTTGCCGAAAGTACTGGTGATGGCGCCGGGTACGGGTCGGCGCAGCTTGCCGCCGCCGTAGTTCGCGGCGGTGGCGGGAACCGGGGCGGGGTTCAGGATCGCCTGTTGGATGCTGCTGTTGACCTGCTGCTGGATGTTCTGGACCTCGGCCTGTCGTCGGGCCAGCTCGCCCTGACCGGAGGCGACGGCCGAGGTGAGCGCCAGTACCCGGCCCTCGGGCGAGTCGACCGACCCCTGGTAGCTCCCGGCGGTCGGTGTGGTGTCCCCGGTGTTGGAGGTGAGCACCGTGATCAGGGACGGGACCGCGCCGGCCTGGCGCTGCGCCACGGCGAGATCGACCTGGGTCCGGGCGATCGTGTTGTGCAGGTACTGAACCCGGTGCTGGACCTCGCTCAGGCGGGCCACCAGGCGGGCCTGCGGTGTGTCGGCCGGGTCGACCGGTACCTGCGGGTACAGGTCGGCGCCCGGGTCGTTGGCGATGATCTGCGCGGCGTTGCCGGGCGTCACCGGAACGTTCGGGTTCGCCGCGGCCGGCGCCTCGTTGCCCGGCGCACCGGCGGCCGGCTGGGCCGGCTGCTGGGCCGGCTGCGTCCCCGGGCCGCCCGGCTGCGCGGGCTGCACGATCGGCGGGAGCGGTGAGGGCTGCGACGCCGGCGGTTTGACGATCGTCGGCAACGGCAACGGCAGCGGCAGGGCCGGCAGCGAGGGGGCGGGCAGCGCGGGCAGCGGCAGGACGGAATTGAGCGGCCCGGGCAGGAGGCCGCCGCCCGGGCTGGCCGCCGCGCCCGGCGTCGCGACGGCGGCGGCGGGTGAGCTCACCGTCGTGACCAGGGTCGCCGTGACGGCAGCCGACACCGCGCACACCATGCACCACTTCGCATGCCTCATACCCAGCCCCCAAGCAGGTTTCGTTATTCGTATATCGCTATTGGTACCCGGAGTGTCACGCCATTTATTCGATCATCATGAACGGCGTCGCCGCCACCGGACAAGAAGCGCCGTCGCCGCCGCGCCCAGGACGAGTACGGCCGCGCCCGTTGCCCACGGCAGCAGCCGCCGGGTCGCGCCCGCCGAGGGCTGCGGCGACGGACTCGCGCTGGACGGCGCCGGGATGGGCGCCGCGCTGGACTGCGCGGCCAGGTACGCGTTGCTCACGACGTTGTTGGTCGGATCGGCGTCGGGCGCGCCCAAGGTGACGTTGGCGAGGTTCTGGACGAGCGTGCCGCGGGCGGCGCCGGCGTGCACGATGCCGGCGACCGTCACCTTGGCCGTCGGCGGGCTGGCGTCCGAGAAGTCCACATTGCCCAGATCGCAGACGACCGTGAGTGCGGTGACCACCGGGCAGGAGCCCTGGCTGGGAGTCGCCGTGACGCTGTCCAGTTCGACGGTGGTCGTGAACGTCACCCGAACGGCGCTCGCGGTCCCGGTACCGGTGGTCGACAGCGTGATGGTGTGCGTGACCGCCTGCCCCGGCGGGGAGGCGAACGGGGTCGAGGTCAGGACGGGCGCCACGTCGCCGGCGGGCGCCCCGGCGGAGGGGGGCGGGGCCGAGGGGGACGGGGTCGCGGTCACGGCCGGCCCGGACAGTGCTCCTCCGGACAGCGTCACCGCGACGCCGACGACCGGTACTGCGCGCGTGATCCACATCCGAGCACTCTAACCAGCCGTCGATCGCCCGAGCACCGTGCGCACCCTGACCCGTACCCGACTGACGCTGCGACCCCTTCTTCGCTGACCGGAGACGGCAGGCCCTCTCAACCGGCGGGGAGGGTGAGGGGTTTGCCGTTCTCGATCACGTTGCGGAGGACCAGGGTGTCCACGTACTCGACGACTGCCGGCGCGGTGGTGGCGCCGAAGTCGACGTCGGTCAGGGTGACGCCCCGGATGTGGTCGTCGGCGTACCCGCGTAGGTTCAGGCTCTGGGTGGCCGACCGGACCGTCATGCGGCTGACGTTGATGTCGCTGACCACCGGGTTGAACCCGTGGCCGGGGCCCTCTTCGTAGTAGAAGTTGATGTCGATCACGGCCTTGCCCACCTCGCCGACCGTGATGTCGCGGGCATGGAAGCCGTTGATGCACCCGCCGCGCACGGAGTTGGTCTTGAACCGCAGTGCGATGTCGAGGTTGGGGCTGGACATCTCGCAGTTGCGGACGAAGACGTCGCGGACGCCGCCGGACATCTCGCTCCCGATCGTCACGCCGCCGTGGCCGTCGCGCATGCGGCAGTCCTCGATGAGGATGTCCCGGCTCGGTACGTTGACCCGCCGGCCGTCCGCGTTGCGCCCCGACTTGATGGCGATGCAGTCGTCGCCGGTGTCGAAGGTGCAGCCACGGATGACGACCATCCGGCTGGACTCCGGGTCGCACCCGTCGTTGTTGGGGCCGTGGGTGTTGACCGTGACGTCCTGTACCAGCACGTTCTCCGACAGCGTCGGGTGGATCTCCCACATCGGTGAGTTGACGACGGTCACGCCCTCGATGAGGACGTTGCGGCACCGGTACGGCTCGATGAACGAGGACCGCAGGTAGTCGCCCTCGCCGAAGACCCGCTGCGCCACCGGTACGCCCTGCTCCGCCATGGCGAACAGGCGGGCGCGGGCCGCGTCCTGCTTGGGGTCGCCGGGCTTCCAGCCGTACGCTGTGTTGCCCTTCCAGGGCCACCAGTGCTGGTTGTCCGCCTGTCCGTCCAGGATTCCGGTACCGGTGACGGCGATGTCGCACTGGTCGAGCGCGTAGATCAGCGGCGAGTAGTTGTAGAGCTCGACGCCCTCGAAGCGGGTCAGTACCGCCGGCAGGTACGCGGCGGGGTTCGTGCTGAACAGCACCCGGGCGTCCTGCGTGACGTGGAGGTCGACGTTGCTGAGGAGGTGGATCGGGCCGGTCAGAAATCGACCGCCGGGTACCACCACGTGGCCGCCCCCGGCGCGGTGGCAGGCCACGATCGCGCGCCGGATCGCCTCGGTGCAGTCGGTGGTGCCGTCGCCGACGGCGCCGAATTTCGTGATGTCGACGTACCGGTTGGGGAAGTGCGGCCGGCGCACCTTCGCCTTGATGTACGCCGCGCGCGCCCAGGGGTTTCCGGGCGCGCTTGCCGCTGAATCCGCCGCCGATTCCGCAGCTGCGAACGCGGCCTGGCCGGTGAACTGTGCCGCCGTGATACCGGCGCCGACCGCGCCCGTGAGTTTCAGGAAGTCCCGTCGCGTACGCACAGTAGCCACCTCGTGGGGGGAGAGTTGGCGGCCATGCTACGGAAGCGCTTCCACCGATTCAAGGTTGACTATTCGTAGGGCGGAAAGGGCGCCCCTGGATCCAGGGGCGCCCATGTCGCGGTGACGCTGTGTTCTGCTGTACGGAATCAGAACGCGGCGACGACCGAGCCCTTGTACTTGTCCTCGATGAACTTCTTGACCTCGGGGGAGTGCAGCAGCTTCTCGAGCTTCACCAGCCGTGGGTCGTTCTCGTCACCGGTACGCACCACGACGAGGTTCGCGTACGGGTTGTTCTCGGCGCTCTCCAGCGCCAGCGCGTCCTTGGCCGGGGTGAGGTTGGCCTGGATGGCGTAGTTGCCGTTGACGACCGACAGCGCGGTGTCGTCCAGGCTGCGCGGCAGCTGCGCCGCCTCCAGCTCCTTGAACTGGAGCTTCTTGGGGTTGTCGGCGATGTCGCGCTGGGTCGCCTTCACCCCGGCGCCCTCCTTGAGCTTGATGACGCCCTTGGAAGCGAGCAGGTTGAGCGCGCGGCCCGAGTTCGACGGGTCGTTGGGGATCGCCACCACGGCGCCCTGCGGCACGTCGGCCAGGTTCTTGACCTTCTTCGAGTACACGCCGAGCGGCTCCAGGTGCACCGGCTTGAGCGCGGTGAACGTGTACCCCTTCGCCTTCTTCTCCTCGTCCAGGTACGGCACGTGCTGGAAGTAGTTGGCGTCCAGCTTCTTGTCCCGGAGCGCGGCGTTGGGCTGTACGTAGTCGTTGAACTCGACGATCTCGAGCTTCAGCCCCTCTTTGGCCGCCAGGTTGTCCTTGACGTACGTGAGGATCTCGCCGTGCGGAACGGGTGAGACGCCCACCTTGAGGGCGGCGTCCGCGCTGCTGGTGTCGCTGCTCGAGCCGGAGCCGCACGCGGCGAGACCGAGCACGAGCGCGGCGGCGGCGAGTGTGGCGGATAACGTGCGTCGCACGGTGGTACCTCTCTATTCGCGCCCGGGCTCATCGCCGGGGCGGTGTCACTTGCGGGGTGGTCACTTGTGGGACAGCCACCGGACGACCAGGTCGCCCAGCGTCTGGATGAGCTGCACGAAGACGACGAGCAGCACGACGGTGGCGACCATGACGGTGTTCTCGAACCGCTGGTAGCCGTAGCGGATCGCCAGGTCGCCCAGGCCGCCGCCGCCGACGACGCCGGCCATCGCGGAGTAGCCGACCAGAGCGACGACGGTGATGGTCAGTCCCGCGACGAGGCCGGGCCGGGCCTCGCGCAGCAGTACCTTGAAGACGATCCCGGCGCGGGACGCGCCCATCGCGCGGGCCGCCGCGATCACGTCGCGGTCGACCTCCCGGATCGCGGTCTCCACGATGCGCGCGAAGAACGGGATCGCCCCCACGGTCAGCGGCACGATGGCGGCGCTGGTACCGATGGTCGTGCCCACGATCGCTCTGGTGAACGGGATGATCGCGACCAGCAGGATGATGAACGGCAGCGACCGGCCCACGTTGACGATGAGGCCGAGGATCAGGTTGACCGGGCGGGCGGCCAGCAGGCCGCCCCGGCCGGTCAGCACGAGGAGTACGCCCAGCAGCAGCCCACCGACGGCGGTCAGCACCGTGGAGACGCCGACCATGTAGGCGCTTTCCGTACTGGCCTGCCACAGCAGTGGCCCGAGGTCCGCCCACGTCATCGCGCCACCTCCACGGTCAGGCCGGCCTCGCGCAGGTGGCGCAGCGGTGCCTCGTTCGCCTCCGCGCTGCCGGGGAGCGCGATGCGCAGCCGGCCGGCCTGCCCGTCGGCGAGGTTCTCGATCGTCCCGGCCAGGATCCGGGCGTCGACGTCGTAGGTACGGGCGAGGTCGGCGACGAACGACTCGCCGGTACCGCCACCGGTGACCGTCACGTCGACGACCGTGGTGCCGGGCAGGACCGGCACGGGGCCCAGCCGGAACATCTCCTGCCCGAGCGCGGAGCCCGGCCGGGCGAGCAGGTCCGGTACCCGGCCCGACTCGATGATCCGCCCCTCGCGCATCAGGGTGGCCGAGTCGCAGATGCGCTTGACCACCTCCATCTCGTGGGTGATCAGCAGGATGGTCAGCCCGAGGCGCCGGTTGAGGTCGCGCAGCAGCTCCAGGATCGAGGTGGTCGTCTCCGGATCGAGCGCGGAGGTCGCCTCGTCGGAGAGCAGCACCTTCGGCCGCCCCGCGAGCGCCCGGGCGATCCCGACGCGCTGCTTCTGCCCGCCGGACAGCTGTGCCGGGTACGCGTGCGCCCGGTCGGTCAGCCCGACGAGGTCGAGCAGTTCGGCCACCCGGGCGGCCCGCTCGCGCCGGCCGACGCCCATCACCTCCAGCGGGAACGCCACGTTGCCGGCGGCGGTACGCGACGAGAGCAGCGCGAAGTGCTGGTGGATCATGCCGATCCGCTGCCGGTGCCGGCGTAGCCGCCGCTCCGACAGGGATGTCAGGTCCACGCCGCCGACGGTGACCGTGCCCTCGTCGGGCCGCTCCAACAGGTTGACGCAGCGCAGCAGCGTGCTCTTGCCGGCGCCGCTGCGGCCGAGTACGCCGTGGACCTCGCCCTCGCGTACGGCCAGGTCGACGCCGTCGACGGCGACGACGGTACGGCCGCGGGTGCGGTACGCCTTACGCAGGCGGTGAAGCTGAATCACGGACTTTCCTGTCGAATCGGGGCGAAAGTAATATCGCACGCCGACGTTAACAGGTGCCGCCGCACACCAGGAGGTAGTCGATGAAACGCCTCTGAACCAGGCGCTTGCTCCGGTGCATGGCTCGCAACTTAGCGTGCCGATGCCCGACTACACAGCCCAACGTTGGGGAGATCACATCCGTCAGGTAGGTAAAGCCGACAACGCCGACCGGCCTGACCGGCGTCGCGCATCGGGCGGACCGGTCCTGCGGGCGCAGAAACCGGTGACCGGTCTGTTAGCGGCGTCGACGCATGGGTAGGTCAACGGCCCCTTTCCCGCCCCGGGAGAACGGCCCGTACGGGCCAGGGTTCTGAGTGGAACAGGGTTTTGTGTGGAACATGGTGTTGCCGCCGGCGGGCGGGTGTGACACGGCGGCGCACCGAATCGGATCAGGGACCGTGTTCGCGGAGCGACCCGGCTTATGAAGGAGATAGGGCATGGCACAGGGCACCGTGAAGTGGTTCAGCCCCGAGAAGGGTTTCGGTTTCATCAGCCAGGACGACGGCCTCGGCGACGTGTTCGTACACTTCTCCGCCATCCAGTCCAATGGCTTCCGCTCGCTGGACGAGAACCAGAGGGTCGAGTTCGAGATCGTGCAGGGTCAGAAGGGTCTGCAGGCCGAGCAGGTCAGGATCATCTGACCGGAGTGCAGCCGTCGCCGCCTCCGACGACGTCTGCCATGCTGGCAGCGGATCACACGCCGGCACGGGCGAGGCAGCGACATCGACTCGTGAACATCGCTGTACCGCATGCGTCACCTCTGACGTCGGGATGACGCGGCAGGCCGGCGCGGACCACCGGCAGGCCGGCGCCGGCACTCTCCGTTGTGGAGTGTTCAAGCTGGCGCGGTGGCACGGCGCGGGGGAGGGCAGCAGCGTGGCTATGACGGGGGACTCTGTCACTGGAGGCTCCGGTACGGAGGGCTCTGGGGGCTCCGGCACCGAGGGCTCCGGCGTGGCGGAAGAGACACCGTCGGTCGCGCCCGAGCGCAGGAGCCTCCACCTGCTCGTGCCCGCGCTGGCGATCGTCGTGCTGCTGGCCGCGCTGGTCGGAGTTCAGTTGGTACGGCCGGTACCGCGCGGCGAGCTGCGCCTGTCCGTGCCGGACTCGCTCACGCTGCCCGGGCAGGTGACAGACGTTCCGTGGCCGGCGCAGGGGCAGGCGCGCCTGGACGTGGACGGGCTGGGCACACTGGGCGGATCCGGCGCCGACAGGCCGATACCGATCGGCAGCGTCGCCAAGGTGATGACCGCCTACGTCGTCCTCGCCGACCACCCGCTCGCCCCTGGCCAGGCGGGCCCGTCCATCACCGTGACGGCCGCGGACGTGGACGACTACGAGTCCCGGATCCCGGGCGGGCAGTCGCTGGTGGCGGTGGAGGCTGGTCAGCCGCTCACCGAACGACAGGCGCTGGAGGCGCTGCTGCTGCCGTCGGCCAACAACGTCGCCCAGATCCTCGCCAAGTGGGACGCCGGCAGCGTCGAGGCCTTCGTGGCCAAGATGAACGCCGCCGCGGTGCAACTCGGGCTGGTCGACACCCACTACACCGACCCCAGCGGCCTGGCGCCCAGCACCGTGAGTACCGCCGACGACCAGACCGTCCTGGCCCAGCGGGCGCTGACGATGCCGGCGTTCGCCGAGATCGTCGCACTGCCGAGCACGGTCCTGCCGGTCGCCGGCGCGGTCACCAACTACAACAGCCTGCTCGGTACGGACGGCGTCGTCGGCGTCAAGACCGGATCCACCGACGAGGCGGGCGGCAACCTGGTCTTCGCCGCCCGCCTGACGGTGGCGGGCCGCACCCTGACCGTCGTCGGCGCGGTCCTGGGACAGCCCGGAACCGGAACACCGCAACAGCTCGCCGCCGCGAACGGTGTCACGCGCGGGCTGCTCGCGGCCGCCCGGCGCCTGGTGCAGACGTACCCGGCGCTGCCCGCCGGTACGGTCGGTCAGGTGCGCGGCGCCTGGGGCGCCTCCGTCGCGGTACGCACCGCCGCGCCGGTACAGATCGTCGGCTGGCCGGGCCTGACCGTCGGCGTCCGGGCGAAGCCGGCGGAGTTCGGCGGGCGGCCGCGGGCCGGGCAGGTCGTCGGCGCGCTCACCGTCCACACCGGCCTCGGCGACACCGCCGTCGACCTGACAGCCGGTGGGACGCTCTCCGAGCCGTCCGCGTGGTGGCGGCTCACCCGGACCCGGTAAGCCCGGGCCGGTCGGACCCGTAGTCGGATCCGCCCATAGTCGGACCCGTAGTCCCGGCCAACCATCGTCGGGTCCGAACATCCTGTGCCGTCCGGAGATCATCCGGCACGGCGTACACGGCACTGTAGCTCTCGCACAGCACTACTTTTCAGTCGCATCGTCTGGAGGTACAAGCTGTGAACTATGTGCTGTTCTTCGCATCGCTTCTGCTGGTCATGACCTTGGCCTGGTTACCCACGCCATCAGATCGGCCGGTCGCCGCCGCATGGCTCTACCGGACCGCTCTCCTCGGCAGCGCGGCACTGACGTCGACGGCGTGGTACGGCTTGTATGTCCACAACTGGGCCACGCCGTACGCCGTGCTGTCGGCCGTCATCGGCGCCGTCGTCGGTGCGCTTGTCACGACCGGGATCGACATGGGCTCAGTGGAGTATCTCGCCGTACCGTCGTCGGACACCCGCACCCGGGTGCGGACCGCGCACAGCGTCTTCCAGCGGTACCGGTGCCGCACGCTTCCCAAGTGGACACTCGACCTGCTCGGCGCGTCCGTCGGCCTCGTCCTCACGCTGCCGCTGTGGCCGGTCATCGCGCTGCTCATCTGGTTCGAGGAGCCCGGGCCGGTCTTCCGCGTCGAGTACGTGGTGGGCAAGCGCGGCGTCACCTTCCGCCGGTACGGCTTCCGGACCACCAGACGCGGAGCCGAACGCCGGACGTTGACGGTCGGCAGGTTCCTGCGCCGGTGGCACCTCGACGCCCTACCGGCGCTGGCGAACGTGCTGATCGGTCAGATGAGCCTGGTCGGTCCCGTACCGCAGCGCACGGTACTGGTATGGGCCCACCTCGGCGAGGTTCCCGGCTACTCCGAGCGGCACACCGTGAAGCCGGGGATGGTGGGCACCGTCCCGCCGTACGACGACCCGACGCCGATGGAGCGGTTGGACGCCGACCGCGCGTACCTTCGCCGGATGTCGTTCCTGCTCGATCTCTGGCTGCTCGTGCGCGCCGCCGCGGCCACCCTGCGCGGGCGACGCCGGCCGGCCCCGGCCGCGAGCCCGCAGGCGACGGGCGGCCGCGTGGTGCCGACGAAAAGGTCGGCCGTCCCGCCGGTGCCCGTGCGCCGGGAGGCCTGGCCGGTACGGTACGAGCGGAGCACCCGGCCGGGAGGGCGTCGGACCACCTCGACGGTGTACCGGTCGGCGACGTTCTCGCATGCGTTGCCGACGAACCGACGGGACTGATGCGCGTTCAGACGCCGGCGACGAGTTCGGCGAACCGACGTGTGTCGACGTTGCCGCCCGAGATGACGACCCCGATGCGGGCGGGCCGCGGGTTGACGCGGCCGGCCAGTACGGCGGCGAGGGCGGTGGCGCCGCTCGGCTCGACGACCATCTTCAGCCGCTCGAAGGCCAACTTCATGGCGGCGCGAATCTCGTCGTCGCTGACCAGGACGATGTCGTCGACCAGCCGCTGGTTGACCGAGAAGGTCAGCTCGCCCGGGATATCGGCGGCCTGGCCGTCGGCGATGGTACGCGCGACCGGGATGCGGACCCGGTGGCCCGCCTCCAGCGACCGCTTCGTGTCGTCGCCGTCCTCGGGCTCCACCCCGATGACCCGGATGCCCGGGTCGACCGCCTTGGCGGCGGTGGCGCTGCCGGCCAACAGACCGCCACCGCCGACGGGGACCACCAGCCCGTCCAACGGGCCGACCTCGTCCAGCAGCTCCAGGGCGACCGTGCCCTGACCGGCCATGACGTGCGGGTGCTCGTACGGCGGGATGAGGGTCAGGCCGCGGTCGGCCGCGAGCTGGTTGCCGAGCGCCACCCGGTCCTGCGTGTACCGGTCGTACGTGACGACCTCCGCGCCGTAGCCCGTGGTGGCGGCGACCTTCGAGGCGGGGGTGTCGGCCGGCATCAAGATCACGGCGCTGGCGCCCGCCTCCCGGCAGGCGAGTGCGACCGCCTGGGCGTGGTTACCGGACGAGTAGGCCGCGACCCCCCGGGCGAGCTGCGCGGGGCTCAGCTGCGCGATCGCGTTGTAGGCGCCGCGGAACTTGAACGCGCCGACGCGCTGGAAGTTCTCGCACTTGACGAAGACCTCGGCCCCGACCAGGGCGTTCAGCGTCGCAGAGGTGACCACCGGGGTACGGTGCGCCACGCCCTCGAGGCGCTTGGCCGCGGCCTGTACGTCCTCGAAGGTCACGACCGGGTCGGAGCTCATCGGGCATCCTCTTCTCTGCCGGGTGGAGATCAGAGTATCCGGCGGCCGGTAAGCTTTGCCTGGTTGGGGAGCCGGTCCGAGGAGGACAACCATGAGCAACGCCGCCGATCTGACAGCCGCCGACCAGGCCATCGCCGCCCTTCGTTCGGGTCACGACGACCTCGCCCCGCGGGTACGCGCGATGCGCCCCGAGGAGCTGACCGGCCCGTCGGGCGCCAGCGAGTGGAGCGTCGCCCAGGTCCTCAGCCACCTCGGCAGCGGCGCCGAGATCAACCTCGCCACCCTCGACGCCGCTCTCGGGCGGGCCGACGCGCCGGACGGCGACTTCAACAAGCGCGTCTGGGCGCGGTGGGACGCCATGACCCCCACCGACCAGGCCGAGGGGTTCCTGCGGGCAAACGCGGAACTGGTGGACCGGTACGAGTCGCTCGACGCGACGACCCGCGAGAACCTGCGCATCGACCTCGGCTTCCTGCCGCAGCCGGTGGACGTCGCCACCGCGGCGGGCTTCCGGCTGATGGAGTACGCCCTGCACGCCTGGGACGTCGAGGTGGCTTCCGACCCCCGCGCGACCGTGGCGCCCGAGGCGGTACCGCTGCTCCTCGACCGCCTGGGCATGTTCTTCGGTTTCATCGCGCACCCCGACGCGCTCGCCGGTAGGCACGGCACCCTCGCGGTCAACCTCACCGACCCCGACCGGTCCTTCGGGCTCGACCTGGGCGACGCGGTCACCCAGATCGACGCGCCCGGGCGGCCCGACGGCGTGTTGCGGGCGCCCGCCGAGGCGTGGCTGCGCCTGGCCACCGGGCGGCTCGCACCCGAGCACACCCCGGCGTCCGTCACCGTGGACGGTGGACCGGTCAGCCTGGACGACCTGCGGCGGCTGTTCCCCGGGTACTGATCCTCCCGCGCCCGGGTTTGGGCGGCGGCGCTGTGGAGATGCGCAGGCCGTGAACGATCCGAAGTGGACCCCGCCGTTCTGGGTCATGCCGTTCCGTGCCCGACGGATCTGGCCGATTCTCGGCGTACTGGCCTCTCTGCTCATCCTCGGCGGCGCCGCCGGGGTCATCGTCGCCACCGGTCTGCGACCCGCCCGCGTACCGGTGCTCACGCCCCGAACAGTGAGCGTGGACGTCGACGGGTTCCTGGCCTGGGCGCTGCTGGACCGCCGGACCGGCACCATCTCCGGCTCGGCCAACTACGCCACCGCCACCAGCACCACCGCCTCGATGATCAAGATCTGGATCGCCGCCGACCACCTGCGTCTCGCGGAGGCGGACGGGCATCCGCCGAGCCGGCAGCGGCTCGACGAACTCACCACGATGATCCGGGACAGCGACAACGAGGCCGCCGACGACGTCTACCAACTCGACGGCGGCAACGACGTCGTCAACCGCATGATCTCCACTTGTGGCCTTACCGACACCACGGTGGTCGACGGCAGATGGGGCCAGACGCAGATCACCGCCCGTGACGCCGTCCGGCTCGGCCTGTGCGTCGCGGACGGGCGGGCGGCCGGCCACGCCTGGACCCCCTGGATCCTGACCCAGATGCGCAAGGTCCGTGGCGAGGGCCGGTTCGGCATCATCGACGCTCTCCCGTCCCGCGTCGCCGACACCACCGCGATCAAGAACGGTTGGACGGTAGTCGACGCCGACGGCGAGTGGCACGTCGCCTGCCTAGGCGTGCAGGACCGGTGGATCCTCGCCGTGCTGACCCGGTACGACGCATCACGCAGCCTGGGCTACGGCGCCGGGGTCTGCGCCGACGTGACGCGGCAACTTCTGGGTGAGTCCTGAGCACCGTCGACTGAACGCCGCCGACCGAACCCGGCGTTCGCCCCATCCATCGATTGCGGTCTTGACGTTGCCCGTTCGCGAGGGGTTGAATGCCCTCAATACTTCAGTGCTTAAAAAAAGTATCGCGGGCGCCACGTTCCTCACCGATCGCCCATCGCCCAGCCTGCCCATCACCCCCACCCCGCCAGAGAGGGGAGACCGTGACCCTTCGCAGACTCGGCCTCGTCGCCGTGGTCGCCGCGCTGCTCGCCCCGACGCTCGTGGCCTGCGGTGGCGGTAGCGGCTCATCGTCCGACAACACGCTCACGTACTGGGCCAGCAACCAGGGCACCAGCCTCGACCACGACAGGCAGGTGCTCCAGCCGCAGCTGGACAAGTTCACCAAGCAGACCGGCATCAAGGTCAAGCTCGAGGTCATCGGCTGGCCGGACCTGCTCAACCGGATCCTCGCCGCGGCCGCCTCGGGCAAGGGCCCGGACGTCCTGAACATCGGCAACACCTGGTCGCCGTCGCTGCAGGCGACCGGGGCGCTGCTGCCCTTCGACGACGCCACCCTGGCCACGGTCGGCGGCAAGAGCCGGTTCCTGCCGGGCAGCATGGCGGCCACCGGCGCGCCGGGCAAGCCGCCGACGGCCGTCCCGCTGTACTCGCTGGCCTACGGCCTGTACTACAACAAGAAGCTCTTCGCCGCCGCCGGCATCACCGAGCCGCCCAAGACCTGGGCCGAGCTGGTCGACGTCGGCAAGAAGCTCACCAGGAGCGGGCAGTGGGGCCTCGTCGTCGAGGGCGGCAACCCGACGGAGAACGCGCACCACGCGTTCACCTTCGGACAGCAGTACGGGGCGGACGCGTTCGACGCCTCCGGCAAGCCGCGCTTCGACTCGCCAGGGATGGTCGCCGGCGTCAAGCGGTACGTCGGCTTCATGGCCAACGACAAGATCGTCAACCCGAGCGCAGCGGAGTACGCCAAGAACGAGTCGCTCGCCGACTTCGCCTCCGGCAAGGCGGCCATGCTGCTCTGGCAGGCGGCCGACACCTCGCTCCAGTCGCACGGCATGAGCCCGGACGACTACGCGGTGGCGCCGGTGCCGTTCGAGCAGCCGACCCCACCCGGCGGCAAGAAGGTCAACAGCATGGTGGCCGGGATCAACCTCGCCGTCTTCGCCAACACCAAGCACAAGGACGCGGCGCTGTCGTTCGTGAAGTTCATGACCAGCGACGAGGAGCAGCTGGCCCTCAACAAGACGTACCGGTCGATGCCGACGGTCGAGAGCGCGTACAGCGACCCGGCGTTCCAGACCCCCCAGGTGAAGGTGTTCCGGGAGACGCTCGCGACCAGCGCCGCCCCGCTGCCGGCCGTGCCGGAGGAGGCCCAGTTCGAGACGCTCGTCGGCGCCGTGGTCAAGGACCTGTTCGCCGACGCGGCGAGCGGCAAGCCGATCACCGACGACGCGATCAAGAGCAAGCTCACCGCCGCCAACCAGCAGGTCCACGCGGGCGGCTGAGGGACGCGGCTAGAAGATGGCACAGTTGACCACGACCGCGACGAGCGGGGTACGAGGGCCGCGCCGGCCGGATACGCCGGCGCGTGCCGGGCGGCCCCGCTCGCGCCGGCGCACCCTCACCCCGTACCTGATGCTCCTGCCGGCGCTGCTGCTGGAGCTGCTCGTCCACCTGGTTCCGATGCTCGGTGGCGTCTGGATGAGCCTGCTCGGACTGACCCAGTTCTTCATCCGGAACTGGACGGCGGCGCCCTTCGTCGGCCTGCGCAACTACCGCCTGGTGGTGAACGTCAACAACGCGGCCGGCGCCGACCTGCTGCACTCGTTCGCCGTCACACTGGCGTTCACCGTCGCGTCGGTGGGGCTGGCCTGGCTGCTCGGGGTCACGGCGGCGGTGCTCACCCAGAACCGGTTCCGCGGTCGGGGCCTGCTGCGTACCCTGTTCCTGACGCCGTACGCCCTGCCCACCTACGCCGCGGTGATCACCTGGAGCTTCCTGCTCCAGCGCGACGCCGGCATGGTCAACCACGTCCTGGTCGACCAGCTCGGCCTCGCGCAGGACCGACCGTTCTGGTTGATCGGCAACAACAGCTTCGTCGCCCTGCTGGTCGTGTCGGTCTGGCGGACGTGGCCGTTCGCGTTCCTCTGCCTCACCGCCGGGCTGCAGAACGTGCCGCAGGAGCTGTACGAGGCGGCGGCCATGGACGGCGGCGGCTTCTGGCGGCAGCTGCGCCACATCACGCTGCCCATGCTGCGCCCGGTCAACCAGGTCCTCGTGCTGGTGCTGTTCCTCTGGACGTTCAACGACTTCAACACGCCCTTCGTCCTGTTCGGACGGGCCGCGCCGCGCGCCGCCGACCTGATCTCCATCCACATCTACCAGAGCTCGTTCGTCACCTGGAACTTCGGCCTCGGCTCGGCGATGAGCGTGCTGCTGCTGTTGTTCCTGCTGGTCGTCACCGCCGTCTACCTGGCGGCACCGTCCTACTGGGCAAGGTCGCGGAGGAGGAGCGATGCGTGAGCCGGCGTGGCTGCCCTGGGTCCGCCGGGTGGTGCTGTCCCTGCTGGCCGTCTTCACCCTCGCGCCGATCTACGTGATGATCACGTCGGCGCTCAAGCCGCTGCGCGACGTGCAGGGGCCGTTCCGGTGGTGGCCGTCCACCTTCACGGTGCGCCCGTTCGTCGACATCTGGCACACGGTGCCGCTGGGCCGGTACTTCGTCAACAGCGTGATCGTTTCCGGTGCGGCCACGATCTGCTCGGTCACCGTCGCGATCTTCGCGGCGTACGCGGTGAGCCGCTACCGCTTCCCCGGCCGGCGGCTGTTCTCGGTCGCGGTGCTGTCCACCCAGATGTTCCCCGGCATCCTGTTCCTGCTGCCGCTGTTCCTGATCTTCGTCAACGTCGGCAACCTGACCGGACTGGAGCTGTACGGCAGCCGTACCGGCCTGGTCATCACGTACCTGACGTTCTCGCTGCCGTTTTCGATCTGGATGCTCGTCGGGTACTTCGACGGCATCCCGCGCGGGCTGGACGAGTCGGCCCAGGTCGACGGCGCCGGACCGGTACGCACGCTGTTCCGGGTGATCCTGCCGACCGCGCTGCCCGGAGTCATCGCGGTGGCGGTGTACGCCTTCATGACCGCCTGGGGCGAGGTGCTCTTCGCGTCGGTGATGACCGACGACACCAGCCGCACGTTGCCGATCGGGCTTCAGGGGTACTCGACCGAGCACGACGTGTACTGGAACCAGGTGATGGCGGCGTCCCTCGTGGTGAGCGTCCCGGTCGTGGCGGGCTTCCTGGCCCTGCAACGGCACTTCGTCTCCGGTCTGACGGCGGGTGCCGTGAAGTGATCGGCACCGTGAAGTAAGGAGAGTGAATGGAAGCCGACTTCGTATGGGGGGTCGCCACCTCGGCGTACCAGATCGAGGGTGCGGTGGCCGAAGACGGCCGGGCAGCGTCCATCTGGGACACCTTCTGCCGGGTACCGGGCGCGATCGCCGGCGGTGACACCGGCGACGTGGCCTGCGACCACTACCACCGCTGGCCGGAGGAGATCGAGCTGATGCGCCGGCTCGGGGTCGACGGGTACCGGTTCTCGATCGCGTGGCCTCGGGTGATCCCGGACGGCACCGGTCAGGTCAACCCCGCCGGCCTGGACTTCTACGACCGACTGGTCGACGCGCTGGGCGAGGCCGGCATCCGTCCGTTCGTCACGCTGTACCACTGGGACCTGCCGCAGGCGCTCCAGGACCGGGGCGGCTGGCCGGCCCGGGACACGGCGAACGCGTTCGCGGAGTACGCGGCCGTGGTGGCCGCCCGGCTGGGGGACCGGGTCGAGGACTGGTTCACCGTCAACGAGCCGCTCTGCTCGGCCTGGATCGGGCACCTCGAGGGCACCATGGCGCCGGGCGAGCGCGACCTCGGCCGGGCCGTACCGGCGGCCCACCACCTGCTCCTCGGCCACGGCCTCGCGGTACAGGCGCTGCGGGCCTCCTCTCCGGGCCCGGTCCGGGTCGGCGCGGTGGTCAACCTCAGCCCGTGCCTGCCCGCCAGCGACGACCCGTCTGACGTAGCGGCGGCGCGGCGGGCCGACGGGCACACCAACCGGTGGTGGCTCGACCCGCTGCACGGCCGGGGCTACCCGGCCGACATGGTGGCCGAGTACGGCTTCGCGCCGCCGGTACACGACGGCGACCTCGACGTCATCGCCACGCCCACCGACCACATCGGACTGAACTTCTACTTCCGGCAGCTCATCACCGACGACCCGGACGGCCCCGCGCCCCGGACCCGGATGGTGCCGGTACCCGGGGCGCACCAGACCGCGATGGGCTGGGAGGTGTACCCGGACGGCCTGGCCGAGCTGCTGGTACGGCTGCACCGCGAGTACGCCGCGCCGAAGATCTACGTCACCGAGAACGGAGCCGCCTTCGCCGACACCGTCACGCCGGACGGCACCGTCGAGGACAAGGAGCGGCTGGCGTACCTCGAGGACCACGTGGCGGCGACCGGTCGGGCCGCCCGGGAGGGCGTGCCGGTGGCCGGGTACTTCGCCTGGTCGCTGCTGGACAACTTCGAGTGGGCGTACGGGTACGACAAGCGGTTCGGGCTGGTGTACGTCGACTATGCCACCCAGGCGCGCACGATCAAGGCCAGCGGCCACCGGTACGCGGAGATGATCCGAGAGCACCGCGCGGTGAATGCTCGTCCTAGCTGACCCCGAGGCCCCGGTACCTGGCCCGCCGCCCGGCCAGCCGGGCGGCGGGATCCTGTTGCCGTAGCCGGAGGAGTTCGTCTTCGATGACCGCGCCGATCCGGTCGAGGAAAGCGGCCGGTTCGTCCGCGGCGTCCGGGTGCTCGGCGACGACGCGGTCCACGGCGCCCCGGGCGTACAGGGCCGTGGACTGCACCCGCTGCCGGTCGGCGATCTCACCCATGCGGTCGGTCGTGCGGTACAGGATCTCCGAGGCGCCCTCGGGCGGCAGCGGTGACAGCCAGCCGTGCTCGGCGGCGACGACCCGGTCGGCGGGGAAGAAGGCCAGCGCGGCCCCGCCGGCGCCCTCGCCCAGCAGCAGGGACAGCGTCGGGGTCGGCAAGGTGATCAGGTCGGCCAGGCAGCGGGCGATCTCCCCGGCGAGTCCGTGCTCCTCGGCCTCGGGTGACAGCTCGGCGCCGGCGGTGTCGATGACCGACAGCAGCGGTAGGCCCAGTTCGGCGGCGAGCCGCATGCCGCGGCGGGCGATGCGCAGCCCGGCCGGCCCGATCGCGCGGGGACGCCGGTCCGCGTCGTGGTCGTGGCCGATGACGACGCAGGGGACCGCGCCGATGCGGGCGAGCGCGAGCAGCAGCCCCGGATCCGCCTCGCCCTCACCGCTGCCGCTGAGCGGTGTCACGTCTCGCCCGACCGCGCGCAGCAGGGCCCGTACCGTCGGCCGCTCGGGCCGACGGGACCGGCGGATGGTCTCGGCGGCGGGGGTGGGGCTCGGCGCTGTGTGCGCGGCGGCTGTCATGTCGGGGGTTGATCCGGCGGCGGACAGCACGTCGAGCACGCGGGTGACGGCGTCGGGCAGCTGCTCCCGGCTGAGTACCCCGTCGAGCAGGCCGTGGGCGTGCAGGTTCTCGGCGGTCTGGACGTCGGGCGGGAACGGCTTGCCGTACAGCGCCCGGTAGACCCGGGGGCCGAGGAAGCCGACGAGCGCCCCGGGCTCGGCCACGGTCAGGTGCCCGAGCGAACCCCACGAGGCCAGCACGCCCCCGGTGGTGGGGTGGCGCAGGTACACGAGGTACGGCAGCCCGGCGGCGCGGTGATCGGTGATCGCCGCGGTCACCTTGGCCATCTGGAGGAAGGCCAAGGTGCCCTCCTGCATCCGGGTGCCGGCGCTGGCGGGGGAGGCCAGCAGCGGCAGCCGCTCCCGGGTGGCGCGCTCGACGGCGCGGGTCAGGCGCTCGCCGGAGTGGACCCCGATGGAGCCGCCGAGGAAGGCGAACTCGCAGACGACGACCGCGACCCGGTGCCCGCCGATGCGGCCCTCACCGGTGCGGACCGACTCGTCGAGGCCGGTCTCGGCGCGGGCCCGTTCCAGGTCGGAGGCGTACGCGGCATCCAGCTCCGCCGGGTCCGGCAGGGGCTCGTCCCAGGACCGCCAGGTGCCGGGGTCGAGCACGGTCTCGATCAGCGCCGTCGTCGCGAGGGGGGTAGGGCTCATGGGGTCCCGATCGTACGTGGCCACTCCTCCCGCAGCCGACGACCCCGGCGCAGGCGGCCACCGCGGCCGTGCTGCTGCCGGTCGCCGCCGGGGCAGTCCACGTCGCGGCCCGGGTACTCGCGCCGCGGCGTAGCTAGTGCTCGTCGTAGTGGCCCTCGTGTGTGGCGTGGCGATGGTCGCCGTGTACGTAGTCGACGTGGTCGCCGTGCCGGACCTGCTCGTGCCCGCACCCCTCGCCGTGGGCGTGGGGATGGTCCTCGGTCTGTAGGTGCTGGTCGAGCGCGCACTCGTCGTAGTGGCCCTCGTGCGTGTGGTGGACGTGACCGTCGTGCAGGTAGTCGGTATGGTCGCCGTGCTGCACGCTGGCATGACCACAGGCCGGGCCGTGCTCGTGGTCGTGGCCCTCACACTGCTGGTGGTCGGTTGCGGCGGTCATCGGTACCCCTCCCAGGTCTTTAGCCGACGCCTACCCGGCCCGCCGCCGCCGACACCCACGGGCTCGTCAGCTCAAGCGGTACCGGCCGCGCCCGCCGTGGACCACCCGGCCGCTGGTCAGGGCGACCAGCAGCCCGTACCGGAGCAGCTTGGTGATCTTCTGCGTCCGGCGCTGGTAGCCCAGCAGCTCCAGGGCCGCCCGGAACAGCTCCTGCTCGGTCAGGTCCGGCGTGGCCGCCAGCGCGTGCCGTACCGCGTTCGCGACCTCCTCCGGGGCGATCTCCTCGAAGGCCCGGTCGGTCCTCGACCCGGTGGTGCGGAACCCGTTCCACCGCTTGGGGTCGAGGTTGGTCGGCCAGGCGAAGCTGCCCACGCCCTCGTGCCGGCGGATCACGCCCGGATCGGCCAGGGCCAGTACGGCGTTGCGGCGGTCCTCGCGGGGCCGGGCGAACCCGAAGCGGGCCAGCGTCAGCTTCGCGAGCCGGTGCGCCTCGATCGGCCCCTCGGCGGCGATGATCTCGCGCAGGCTGCTCTGGACGAGCGCCCGGACCCGCGGGTCACTGCCGATGACGTCGATGTCGGACTGGCTGCCGATCAGCGACGGCTCGTACGGCACGAAGGCGACCAGCCCGTCCTCTCTGTCCCCGCTCGCAGTGGCCCCGTTCGCAGTGGCGGTCTCGGTGTCGGGGGCCGGCGGCGCCGCCAGCGCCGCGACGAGGACGTACTCGGAGGTCGACCGCTGGGCCGGCGTGAGCCGTACCGGCGTCGGGCGACCGCCGGCGGTGGCGGTGCTGCTCGTGGCGGTGGCGGTTCGCGGCGCGGGGAGGTCGGTGAGCGCCGGCTCGGGGACCGGGATCGGCGCGGCTGCCGGCGGCTCGACGGCGACGACCTCGGCCTCCGCTGCCGCGGCGGCGGCGGTGACGTCTGCCTCCGCTGCCCGAGCCACCGCGGCGTCGATCCGGTCCAGCAGGGCCTTCCGGTCGTGGATCCACGACGGCAGCCAGAACCGGATCACGTCCGACCAGCCCATGACGGTACGCAGCAGCGTCGGCGCGCCGTCCCGGTCGGCCACGGTGGGGCGGCGGGCCCAGCGCGGGCCGTCGAGCATCACGGCCACCTGCCACCGCTTCGAGCCGGGAGTCCGTACCGCGATGTCCACAGTGAAGTCGGAGAGCCCGTACCCGACCCGTACCTCGTGCCCCCGAGCCCGGATGGCGTCCGCGACCTCCTGCCGGACCCGCTCGGCACCGCGGCCGCGCCCCGGCGTCGGTACGCCCAGCCGGTCCACCCCGGCGACGGCCAGCTCGCAGTACGCACGCAGGTGCCGGGTGCCCAGCGCGGAGGTACGGGACAGGTCGATGTCGCCGGGGTCGAACGAGGCGAACAGCAGGACCTGGCGCCGGGCCCGGGTGATGGCCACGTTCAGCCGGCGCTCTCCGCCGGTCTGGCTGAGAGGCCCGAAGTTCAACGGGAGCTGGCCGGTCTCCGGGTTGGTGGAGAAGGCCAGCGAGAACAGGATGACGTCGCGCTCGTCGCCCTGTACGTTCTCCAGGTTCTTGACGAAGATCGGCTCGCCCGCGTCCGGCGACATCCTCTTCTGGATCAACCGGTCGGAGCTGTCCTCCAGCAGGTTCAGGATCAGGTCGCGCTGCTGGAGGTTGAACGTGACCACGCCGATCGAGTCGTGCGCGGTCCGCGGGTCACGCAGCCGCCGGGCGATCTCCGCGACCACCGCCCTCGCCTCCACCTCGTTGGTACGCGACGCGCCCCGGTCGAAGTGGCCGTCGACCCGGCGCCAGCCGATGCCGGTGGCGGTACCGGTACCGGGCGAGGGCAGACTGGACAGCTTGCCCTCGTAGTAATGACGGTTGGAGAAGGCGATCAGCGACTCGTCGCGGCTGCGGTAGTGCCAGGTCAGCATGCGCTGGGGGAGTCCGGACTCGACGGCTTCGCTGAGGATGCTCTCCAGGTCGTCGCCGGTACCGTCGTCGTCGGTCGGGTCCTCGCCGGCCGAGACCTGCATGACCGGGCTCGGCGGCAGCTGGCGGGAGTCCCCGACCACGACCACCGCCTTGCCGCGGCCCATCGCGCCGATCGCCTCCGGGACCCGGATCTGCGAGGCCTCGTCGAAGACGACCAGGTCGAAGCGCGCGGCCCCGGGCGCGAGGAAGTTCGCCACCGACGCCGGGCTGACCAGGACGCACGGGGTCAGGGCCAGGATCACGTCGGGGTACGCCTGGAACAGCTCCCGGAACGACCTGCCGCCCCGGTTGCGCCGCAGCTCGGCGGCGAACTCGGCGACCCGCCCACCTGCTTCGAACCGGCGGTTCTGTACCAGTGTCGACGGGACGCGGTCCAGCAGGGCGGTGCGCAACCGCTCGGCCGCCGCGCCGAACTGTTCGATGTGGCTGTCGTGCAGGTCGGGGTCGAAGGAGTCCAGCGACCCGGCCCACAGCCGCTCCGACAGCGAGGAGGCGGCGACGCCCCGGTGGTACGCCTCCTCGGCGACGCGGGGGTCGACCGCGCCGCGCAGCAGCCGGTCGCGGTACTCGGTCAGGCCGGTGTCGGTCAGGGCGTCCGCGCAGTCCAGCACGGCGGCCCACCGCCGCACCGCCGACAGCTTGTCGACGCGCAGGTCGGTGAGCCAGCTCGCGCCGTCCCGCTGCCAGGCGTCGAACCAGTGCCCGCCGTCGGCCCACAGCCGCAGGCTGGACCGGTTCGCCTGGAGCAGGCCGCGCCAGGCGCGCCAGCCGGCGGCGAGCTTTTCGAGGGCGCGCACGTCGCCGTCGGAGATGCCTTCGGCGAGCAGCGGCCAGACCGTGGCGTGCCTGGCCATGAGCTGCCGGCTGATCGCATTGGCCTGTCTGGCCTGCGCCAGGTCGGTGTCGGCGGCCGGGCTCGTCGGCTGCCAGCCGGCCGGGAGCGGTAGGCCGCCGATGGCCCGGGTCCGCTGGTGCAGCGCGGTCGACTGCCGCTGGGCGGCGACCAGCCGGGCCAGGACCCGCTCGACGTTCCTCGCGTCGAGGACCGCGTCGGGCGGCAGGTACGGTTCGAGCCGGTTCGCCACGGCCCGTAGCCGCCTGCCCCGGCCGAACATCCGCTTGCCGGCCTCCTGCGACTCGGCGTGCCAGGCGGGCAGTTCGGCCAGCGTGAACACCATCGGCTGGAAGGTCGCCAGCTCGGCGGCGTACGCGTGGCGGAACCAGCTCAGCTCCTCCTGCAGGTTCGTGACGGCCGCCTCCCAGCGGGCGTCCATGGCCTGTCCGTCCCCGGCCTGCCGGACGGTCGTCTCGTCCGGCAGCGCGCCGCGGGCGGCGAGCCGGGCGACCGGAAGGATGCCACCGATCGCGGCGGGGCCGGGCAGCTCGCGGAGCAGCCGGACGAGGGCCGGACGCTCCACAACGGACAGCCGGATCTCCTCCAGCTCCTCGGCGATCTGCGTCACGGCGTCGGCGTGCAGGCCGTCCATCGTCCGGCGGCCCGACAGCGACCACGGGTGGGCCGGGCGCAGCCGCGCCGACCGGGCCGCCGCGGGAAACCCGCGCAGCGCCGCCTCCACGCGCCGGCGCTGGTCGGCCGGGACGGTGAGGTGGTCCGGCGGTACGGGGGCGCTGGGCCCCTCGCCGTACGCGAGCGCCTGCTCGTACGCCGACCAGGCGGACAGGCCCGCCGGGTTCGGGGTGTGGACGAGAGCCGGGTACGCGGCGAGCGGGGCGAGCCGGGCCCGGTAACCGGTCTCGACCGCCTTCCAGTTCGCGTCGTCGGTGTACTCGACCTGGTCCAGCGCCTCGCGCAACTGGTCCCGGATGGCGCGGGTCGACTGCCTGCGCCCGTGCAGGTCCAGCGCGAACGGCGCGAGCCCGACCTGGCCGAGTCGGCGCTTGACGACCTCGAGCGCGGCCTCCTTCTCGGCCACGAACAGCACCGAGCGCCCGGCGGCGACGGCCCGGGCGATGAGGTTGGTGATGGTCTGGGACTTGCCGGTGCCGGGCGGGCCCTCGAGGACGAACGACTGGCCCCGTTCGGCCATGACGATCGCCTGCATCTGCGACCCGTCGGCCGGGATCGGCAGGTGCAGGTCGGCCTCGTCGACCTCGGGCCGGTCGATGCCGGCCGGGTCGTCGAACCGGGCCCCGCCTGCCTCGACCAGGTGCCGTACGACCGGGTTCTCCAGGAACGTCGGCCAGTGGTCGGCCAGGTCGCGCCACATCTGGTACGTGGAGAACTGCAGCAGCCGCAGGCTCGCGGTCTCGTCGATGCGGTAGTTGAGGCGGCTGTCGACGATCCTCGCGTTGATCGCCGCGAGGGTCTTCGCGATGTCGATGCCGTAGTCGTCGCGTACCGGGTTCGTCAGCTCCGGGATCTGCACGCCGTGCTTGCGGCGCAGCCACTCGACCAGGCAGTAGTTGGGCGCGGCGGACTCCGAGCCGTCGACCACGAAGACGTACGGCCTCCGCCCGGTCCCGCCCTCGATGCGCACCGGCAGCAGGAACAGCGGGGCGCGCGCCTCGGCGCCGCTGCCCTTGCCGTGTACGAGCGTGCCGATCGTGAGGTACAGGTAGTTGCTGCCGGTCTCCTGCTCCATCGTGCGGGCGTCCCGCTGGAGCCGGCGCATGGTCGCGACGTACTTCTGCTCGGTGACCGCGCCGTAGATGCGGTGGTCGGTGCGCAGCTCCCGGGTCAGCATGTCCGGGTCGAGTTCCTGCGCCCGCCGCGCGCCGGTGAGCTCGTGCACCGGGCTGATCGCGTCCTGGGCGATGACCTGGATCCTGGTCCCCTCGTGGGCCAGGCCGTCCAGCAGCGCCAGCGCACCCTGCGGTACGTGCAGGTCGAGGCCGCGTCCACGCTGGGGCAGGTTGAGCAGGGGGTTGCGCAGGCTGAGGTCGAGCAGGGAGCGCTTCCACTGCCGCACCCGGATCGGGGACTCGTCGGTCTCGTCCTCGGCCGCCTCGTCGCGGCCGTTCTCGCCGGTCTCGGCGCGGTCCTTCCGGTTGGTCTCGGTGCGGCGGTCCTCGCCGGCCTCGCCGCGCGCGTTCCCCGCGGCCTGCTTCTCTTCGGCGCGCTCTTCGGCCTGTGCGCGCTCTTCGGCCTGTGCGCGCTCTTCGGTCTGCGGGCGCTCTTCGGCCTGTGCGCGCTCTTCGGTCTGCGGGCGCAGCCAGGTGCGTGCCACCCCGGCGGGCAGGTCGATGGAGCCCACCCCGTCCGCGCCGGCCGGTGCCCCCGGCGGTGGCGCTGCCTCCGCCGACGGCAGCGGTCGGACGCCGCTGCGGTGCGCGAGGTGGACGTCGACCATGCCCAGCGGTGCCTGGCCGCTGGCGCGGAAGTGGGCGAGTCCGGCCTGTACCGCGGCGGCGAAGTCGGCGCTGCCGGTACCGGGGCCGATCCGGGTCAGCTCCACCGGTACCGCCCGACCGGCCTGCACCATCGAGATGAGCAGGTTGGTCTCGGTGACCGTGGCGTCGCCGAGCCGGTCCGGGTCCAGCCGGAAGCCGGCGAACGCGTGGGTACCGGTCAGCCAGATCAACGGGTGCAGCCCGGCCGCCTCCAGGCAGGCCGCGTACGTGACCGACAGGTCGAGGCAGTTGCCCATCCGGCCGTCGAGGACGGCGGCCGTGGCGCGCACCTTCTGCCCGGTGTGCTCGAACGAGGCGGGCGGGTTCTGGTAGTGGATACCGAGCCGGCGCAACGCTTCGTACACCGCGCCGGCGATCTGCGACGCGCGCTCGGCGCCGGCCTGGTACCCCTGAAGGGAGCCGGATCCGGTCCGGTCGAGCAGGATCTGCGCCGCCGACCGCAGGACGGCGTCGACGGCACGGGTATTGGGCTGGACGAACGCCGCGAGCGTCTCGTACAGGGCCGGAGTGTTGAACCACTCGTTGTGCGCCAGTACCGACGACCGCGCGGTCAGGCGCAGGTCGGGTACCCCTGGCCGGGCGACCGTGAGCCGGTAGTCGACCGGGAACGCCTCGTCGTTGCCGCGCAGGCGGCCGGCCTCCGGTACGAACTCGGCGAAGTCCCCCCACTCCACCGCGGTGCCGGACGGGAGCTCGGCCGGGACGGTCCGCGACCACGGCGGCGTGAGCGGTCCCTCCGGCGCCAGCAGTTCGAGCGTGACCCGTACGTCGGTGAGCGGACGACCGGTCCGGCTGGTGATCGCCAGGTGCCGCACCACGGGTACCCGGTTGTGTACCAGGGCGTAATTGATCGCAGGCTGTACGAGCAACTCCGCCCGCAGGTCGCCGTCGTCTTCCGTGTACCGCTCGAACACGCCGCTGCGCATGGCCCTCCCGCCCTGTCAGCAAGAGAGCCAATCATGCACCTCTTTAGCGGTAAATTACCCGATCGACCATATGTGTCCGTTTTTTGGGTGAGTTGTTGATCTCCGTACGTGTGGTGGTTGGGCGTCGCGTGTCCCCGACCGGGTGACAGAGTCCGGTCCGCGGGCGGCGTGGTCGGACGGCACGATGTCGGGCGGGATGGGCGACCGCGCGGTCGGCTCCGCGTTCGGGGCGGTGCGGATGTAGGCGGCGCTCCGTGAAGCGCTCGCGGATGTCCCTGCCGGCCGCCGCCCCGAACGCCCGAAGCAACGCGGTCAGGCGGGCATCGGCGACGGTACCTCCGCCCGGCGGTCGGTCAGCATCCGCATCGTGCGCGTGGTCAGGAACCGCCGGAAGCCGGCCCGGCCCGTGATGTCGTGCGCCGCGTCGACGTACCGGCTCACCTCGCGCGCGCACCCCGACCCGACCGCGACCGCCGCGAGGCCGTCGAGCCCCTCCTCCGGCTCCCCGGCGACGTCGACGACCCACACCACGACGTCGCCCCGGGCGAAGATGGTGGTCCGCGCCAGGGTCGTCGGGGTCTCCGGCGTCAGGTCCCGGATCCGGGCCAGCAGTCGGGCGGCGTCCAGGCCACACCCCGGCCGTACCGGACACGACAGCACCACCCGCTGCGCCGACTTCCGCCCGCCGGTCGGCAGCAACTGTGCCGGCGTCGCCCGGTCGTGTACCCGGTCGAGGCGGGCGCGTTCCAGGAAGTCGCGCACCCCGTCCGGGTGCGACAGGTCGCGGGGCTGTTCCAGGTACGGGTCGAGCGCCGCCTCCAGGGCCCGGATCCGCGGCCGCCGGCCCAGTTCGACCAGTACCTCGGTCGGGTCGCCGTTGACCTCCATCACCCGTACGACCCGGTTGCCGGCGAGCAGCACCGAAACTCGCCGTACCAGCGGTATCCGGCCGGGCGGCCCGCCCGTCGCCGGGCGCGGGTACCAGGACAGGATCCGTGCGACGTCGGACTCGGTACCCGGCCGGACGGTGAAGGTGAGCGCACAGCGGTTCATCTGCCGCTCCTTTCCGAAAGAGGGATCAGATCCGCCGGCGTACGACGTAGCGCACCGGCGTGCGGGGGCTCGTGCCCACGAAGAGCGGTTCGACCAGGTCCAGGTGGCCCGGGCCGGACTTCCAGGCCAGGAAGTGCTCCAGCGATTCCCACTCGCTCGTGACGATCCACTCGCAGGGGTCCGTCACCGACTGGCACACCTCGTCCGCGATGTGCCCGGGGGTGGCGGCGATGTCGGCCGAGATGCGGTCGTACGTGGCCAGGAACCGCTCCTGTACGTGTTCGGGCACCCGCACACTGAAGACGACCCGCAGGCGCCCCACGCCGCCGGTCGGTTCCGGGCCCTCCCAGTGGTAGAACTCGGTCGCCATGGCGTCGGCCGGGCTCCGCCAGGTGGCCGGCTCGTACGGGTCGATGTGCTCGGTCAGTTCCTCGTTGACCCGGCGGAACAACGGGTCGTCGCGGACCCGGTCGACCTCGGGGCCGACCGGCGCGTCGGCCTCGATGAGGTGCATGTACAGGTCGTGGAAGCGGTACAGGGTGCGGGACCGGACGCCGACGAGGCGGGGTAGTTCGGTCTCGTCGGAGCGGCCGAAGATGTCGGCGACGGCGTCTTCGGAGTCGGGCTTCATCCGGGCGACGATCAGGGTTCGGTGCACGGTGACCTCCTCTCTCGCGCCCGGCGCTCAGGTAGGCGATGGCTCCGCGGGGCGGTCTGTCGACGGCGCCGGCGCGCGGTCCATGGACATGGCCTCCGCCTCGAGGGTTTCCTTGATCAGCGTGAGCTGCACCGGACTCGCCGCGTTGAGGTGCGCCGTCATCGCCGCGTCGTCCACCGGCGCGTCCGGCCGCATCGCGAAGTCCTGGACCCAGCGCAGCAGCACTCCCTCGTCGGTCTCGTGGTACGTCCAGAGCAGCCGCATGTACTCGAAGGGCCCGGGTTCGACGCGACGGGCCCGTACCGTCCGGGTCTTCGCGTCCGCGATCCGCTCGGATACCCACGACCACACCCGCTGCTGCTCGTCGGGGTGCATCGTGAGCCGGAAACGGACCCGTGGTCCGTCCTCCTCCAGGACCTCGACGGCGGCGTACTCGCTGAACAGGCTCGGCCAACCGCGGACGTCGTTGGTGCGCTGCCACACCAGCTCCATCGGAGCGCAGATCAGGATGCTGTTGTCGCTGTGCCCGGCCATCTCAGGCCACCGCCACGAGCTGGGTGTTGACGGAGCTGAGGAAGTCGGCGACCGCCATCGAACCGCCGGTCTCCGTCGACAGCTTCACCTGGTACCGGCGCTCGATCTCGGCGGTGAGGCCGAGCAGCGCGAGCGAGTCGATGCCCAGGCTCGCGAGTTGGGCGTCCGGCGTGAGATCCGTGACCGGGATCTTCAGCCCGGCACCTGCATCCAGCAGAACGGCGAGGTCCTGTGCGGTGATCTGTACCGTCATGTGTCAGCTCCTTATAGGTGAGAGGCGAGGTCGGGCACGCGGCTGAGCACCAGGGCGGAGGCGAACCCGCCGAAGCCGCGGGCGACGACGAGCACGTTCTCCAGGGCGAGCCGCCGCGCCGAGCCGGTGACCAGGTCGATGTCTTCGTCGAGGTCGGCCACGGTGACCGACGGGGTCGGCGGCAGGACGCCGTCGCGGATCGCCAGCGCGGCGGTGGCCGCGTCCAGCGCGGCGCCGCCGGAGTACAGCCGGCCCACCCCGGCCTTCGGCGCGGTCACCGGGATCCGGGTGGCCCGCTCGCCGAGCGCGGCCCGTAACGCCGCGACCTCGGCCCGGTCGGCGGCCTGGACCCCGACCGCGTCGGCGACCACGGCGTCGATGTCCGCTGGGGACAAACGGGCGTCGGCGAGCGCGCCGCGGATCGCGGCCGCCAGCGCCGGTGCCGTCGGGGCCCAGCCGCCGGCGTCCTGCCGGTCGAAGGACGGGGCGGTGAAGGCCGCCGCGTAGCCGGTCACCTCGGCCAGGGCCGGAACGCCCCGGTCGCGGGCGCTCTCCGCCTCCTCCAGCAGCATCATCGCCCCGCCCTCGCCCGGTACGTGCCCCGCGGCGTCGCGGGCGAAGGGCAGGTACGCGCGGGCCGGTTCGGCGCCGGTGAAGAGGGTGCCGGCGGGTACCTGGCAGGTCACGGCGTACGGGCTGACCGGCGCCTCGGTGCCGCCGGTGAGCACCGCCCGGGTACCCCGGCGGATGACCCGGCGGGCGTGCGCGAGCGCGTCCAGCCCGCCCGCGGCCTCGGTACAGATCACACCGCAGGGGCCGCGCAGCTGGTGCGCGATCGAGAGCTGACCGGTCGAGGCGGCGTAGAACCACGCGATCGACTGGTACGGGCCGACGAACGTCGAACCCTTGGACCACAGGGCCTGGATCTCGCGCTGCCCGAAGGCGTTTCCCCCGGACGAGGAGGACGTGGTGACGCCGATGCCGAAGTCGTTGCCGCCGACGGTGGTCAGGTTCGCGGCCGCGAGCGCCCGCTGCGCGGCGACCAGCGCGAAGTGCGTCCACAGGTCGGTCTGCGCGAGGATCCGTTGCTCCACGGTGCCGCTGGCGTCGAAGGCGCGGACCTCGCCGGCCAGCCGCACCGGGTGCCTGGACGCGTCGTACCGGGTGATCGGGCCGATCGCACTGCGCCCGGCCAGCGTCGTCTCCCAGTACTCGGCGGTGTCGCCCCCGGTGGGTGCCACCACGCCCAGTCCGGTGAGGACGGCGCGGCGGTGGATCATCGCGCCCTCCGGCCGGCGCCGTCGAGTACGACCGCGGACTGGAAGCCGCCGAACCCGCTGCCGACGCTGACCACCAGGTCCAGCCGGGCCGGCCGTGCCTCCCGCGGCACGTAGTCCAGGTCGCATTCGGGGTCGCGGGTCTCGTAGTTCGCGGTCGGCGGGATCACCCCGTTCTCCATCGCCAGCACGCACGCGACCAGTTCGATGCTGCCGATCCCCCCGAGCGAGTGACCGACCATCGACTTGATGGAGCTCATCGCGGTGCGGTACGCGTGGTCGCCAAGGCTGCGTTTCACGGCCGCGGTCTCGTGCCGGTCGTTCTGTCGGGTGCTCGAACCGTGCGCGTTGACGTAGTCGACCTCGTCCGGGTTGGCGTGCGCCTGGTCGAGGGCGGAGGTGATGGCGGCTGCCATCTCGACGCCCTCGGTGGTCAGGCCGGTCATGTGGTACGCGTTGCCGAACGTGGCGAAGCCGCCGAGTTCGCAGTACACCTGGGCCCCGCGCCGCCGGGCGTGCTGCAACTCCTCCAGGATGAGCACGGCCGCGCCCTCGCCGAGCACGAAACCGTCGCGGTCGGCGTCGAACGGCCGCGACGCGTGCGCCGGATCGTCGTTGCGGGTGCTCGTGGCGTGGATCGCGTCGAAGCAGGCCACGGTGATGGGGGAGATGGGCGCGTCGGCCGCACCGGCGATGACGACGTCGGCCTGGCCGTCCTCAATCAACTGGAACCCGTAGCCGACCGCGTCCAGCCCCGAGGTGCAGCCGTTGGAGACGGTCATCACCGGACCGTGCGCCGCGTTGTCCCCGGCCACCTCCGAGGCGAGCGTGCTCGGGACCAGCGCGTGGTACAGGTACGGGTGCGGGTTGTCGGCGTCGACCACCCACTCGCGTCCGGCGCCCGAGACCACGACGTACTCGTCCTCCAGCCGGGTGGTGGAGCCCACCGCCGTGCCCATGACGACGCCGGTACGCCACCCGTCGGTCGCGCCGGCGGCCAGTCCGGCGTCCTCGACCGCCTCCCGCGCGGCGACGATCCCGAGCTGGATGTGCCGGTCGAGCCGGTACACTTCGGCCTCGGTCAGCCCTTCGGCCACCGGGTCGAAGTCGCACTCGGCCGCGATCCGCGACCGGAACGGCGCCGCGTCGAACAGGGAGATCTGGCGGGTGGCCGTCCGCCCGTCGACCAGCAGTTCCCAGAAGTCCTTGATCCCGATCCCGCCCGGTGCGACCACGCCGATGCCCGTGACGGCGACCCGCCTGGTCATCGCGCACTTCCGTGGTTGCCGGCGGTCTCGGTATCGACATGCCCGAGCTCCGGTCGGGGCGCGAGCGGGCCGAGGTGGAAGACGCAACGGGTCGGTACCGTGCCGGGGTTGCGCAGCCGGTGCCGGGTTCCGGGCGGGATCAGCAGCGCGTCGCCGGGGCGCATCGGCTGTGGCATGCCGTCCAGGTCGACGACGAGCTCACCCTCGATCAGGTAGATGAACTCTTCGGAGTACGGGTGGTAGTGCTCGGCGATTCGCTGTCCGGGCGCGATGTCGGCCCGGCCGAGGAAGCCGGACGTCGAGCCGGCGGTCTTGGGGCTCAGCAGGGTACGGATCTCGCCGCCACGCCGTACGTCGGCGGGCACGTCGTCGGCCGACACCCGTCGGATCGGCCGGTCGGACTGCCGTGCGTGTACCGGGGACGCTCCTGGCGAGGCAAGGGTTGTTCGGTCCATCGTCAAACCTCCCGAGTATCAGCGATGACGAGCGGTGTCCCGTCGTTCACGACGACCAGCGGCGGTGGTTCTGCACAACCGAAGAGTCGAACGGCGTTGGCGCGTCGGATCTGCTGCTGCGGCGCTCAGATGACCTGGTGCTGAGAGCGACTCGGTGCTCAGGCGATGCGGTAGCGCGTGAAATGCCCGCGAAGCATGGCTTAATGCATCCACGTGTGGCGAAATCTTCCGCCGGACGTCGCGGGGCCGCACCGTTCGTCACGGCGTTCGCGGTAAGCGGCGCGGGGCTTGGCGACTCGGTACCTAAACCAGATGCTTGCCGGGTACTGCCCCGTAGCGTGGCAAAAGAAACCGCTCGAACCGCCGCGAACCGCACGGGGCCACGGGGCGAAGCTGGGAACCGGCCGGTAGGAGGGGTCGTTGCTGGCTGAAGGGTGGCTGGTGGGGCGGTGGGCGCACCGGCGAAGATGATCACCATGCTGGGCATCACCAACGTCTGGACCTACCTGCTGGGCACCGCCGCCATCATCCTGCTACCGGGACCGAACTCGATGTACGTGCTCTCCACGGCCGCCCGGCGGGGGGTACGGGCCGGATACGCCGGCGCGTGCGGGGTGTTCCTCGGAGACGCGGTCCTGATGACGCTGTCCGCGGCCGGGGTCGCCTCGCTGCTGCGGGCGCAGCCCGCCCTGTTCATGGTGGTGAAGTACGCCGGCGCCGGGTACCTCTGCTGGATCGGCTTCGGTCTGCTGCGGGCGGCGTGGCGTCGCTGGCGGAACCCGGCGGCGCGTGCGGCGGCCGAGTCGGCGGCGCGCGCGGCGGCTGAACCGAGCGACGAGCGCGGCCCGTTCCGCCGGGCGCTGCTGGTCAGCCTGCTCAACCCGAAGGCGATTCTGTTCTTCATCTCCTTCTTCATCCAGTTCGTCCAGCCCGGCTACGCCCATCCCTGGGTGCCGTTCCTGATCCTGGGCGCGATCGCGGAGCTGATCAGCGCCGCCTACCTGACCGCTTTGATCTTCACCGGCAGTTACCTGGCCGCCCAGTTCCGGCGCCGTCGCGCCCTGTCCAGCGCCCTGACGACCGGTGTCGGCGTGCTCTTCGTCGGCTTCGCGCTGAAGCTCGCGACCGCGTCGCTGTAGGGCTCGACCGCTGATCCCGTATGACCTGGGAACGCGCGGCGACCACTGAAAGACGGAGCGCGAAACGACGGCGAGGCCCTTGTCCAAGAGATCACGATCGTCGCGCCGACGACACGGTACGGCCGGTTTTTCCAGTGCCCTCGTCGAGCTGGCCCCGAAGGGCCGGCGACCGCCGCCGAAGTCAAGGCGGCCGTGCGAACGGTGCGGCCAGGGCTGCCGGACGGACAAGCCGATGTACGGCTGGTCTGGGTCTGCGCGAACTGCGCTCCGGAGCTCGACCGGTACCTGGTCATCCGCTCGCTGACTTTCTGACGACCGCTGACGGGTCGTGGCGGGGTGGCCGGTTCGGTACGCTGGCAGGTATGGAGCAGCGGGAGGAGCAGGCCGCGGTGAGGACCGCGACCGATGAAGAGCGCGCCGAGGCACGTGCCCGGTTCCGCCGCAAGCTCGCCGAGGCCGAGGAACGGATGACGCCGGAGAAGCGGGCCGAGGTGCGCGCCGCCTTCGGGCTGGACCGTTCCGCCGCGTGAGCCTCCTGGTCCTCGACACCTCCGCGATCAAGGCGTTCGCCGCCGGCTCGATCGATGTAGGCGAGCCGGAGTTTTTCTGATCGACCGCTTGGGTAGATCTGTGGATATGAGCACCAGTGAGGCCGCGAGGGGCGAGCGGTCGGATGGCGCGCATATGCCGACCGATGTGACGCCTCACCTGTCGCTCTTCGACAGGTTCGCCACCCAAGCGGCGAAGTTCGTATCCCGAGCGTGGTTTTTTACCGCCTGCGTGCTGCTGGTACTGCTGTGGGCTCCATCGATCCTGCTGTTCGGCAATGTCGACACCTGGCAGCTGATCATCAACACTGTCACCACGATCGTTACGTTCCTGCTCGTCGCGTTGCTGCAGAACACCCAGACCCGCAGCGACGCGGCCATTCAGGACAAGCTCAACGCGATGGCGGCGGCGATGTCCACGCTCATGAGTCACACTGCCGACATCCACGACCGCGCTGAACTGCACCAAGCCGTGAAGGAACTACGCGCCGCAGTGGGCCTCGAAGACGAGGAGAGCGCCTGACCTACGACCGGTGAAGCGTCGAACCGGAAATGGGGGTGGGGACCGGGTCGGTGCGCTCCTCGGGGCTGCGTCAGTCCAGAGTTCGGAATTGTTCGTCTAGGCTCGGGAACTGCCGCAGATGCGGCTCTTGGCCTCTTCCAGGGCCACGGCGATGGCGCCGACAAGAGCGGCCCGCGAACCGAGGGCGCTGATGTCGACCACCGGCGGCCGTCTCGCCAGACGGGCAAGGTGGGCTCGCAGGTGGTTCAGCAGTAACCGGTTGGAGCCGATGCCGCCGCCGAGGATCACACGTTCGGGGTCGAGCACCGCATGCACCGCGCCGACCACCAGGGCCAAGCACCGGGCGGTGCTGTCGACGCACTTGAGCGCCGCGGGTTCGCCGCGCTCCGCCGCCGCGAAGATGTCCGCGACCGTCTCGAGTTCCGGTTGCCCGTACTCGTGGCGGAGCCGGTCGTAGGTCGCCATGATTCCCCTGAGCGACACGACTTCCTCGACCGGGCCGGAACGCTGCACGGCGGGATCGAAGGGATCGGCGCCCAACGGCAGGTAGCCGATCTCGCCGGCCGCACCGGCGTGTCCGCGCTGCATGCCGCCACCGGCGAAGATCCCCATGCCGATCCCCGTGCCGATGGCGATGAACACCGAGTCACGCGACGTCTGGGCGAGGCCCCGCCACCGCTCGCCCATGATCGCCATGTTGACGTCGTTGTCGAGCATGATGTCGACGCCCAACGTCCGCCCGAGCTCCTGGCGGAGGTTGACTTCGGCGAGTTCGGGGATGTTGGCGGCGAGATCCATCAGGCCCGTGACAGGGTCGGGGACGCCTGGCGTCCCGATCGCGATCGCGGCGACCGACTCCCAGCCCAGGTCTGCCTCCTGGACGATGCGACGACACAGGTCGGCGAGTCTGGGAACCAGGGTGCCGACCGGGCCTGCCGTTTCGATCTGGCGCTCGGCTCGGATGCTTCCCAGAAGGTCCGCGACGCCGGCACGAACGTTCGTTCCGCCGAGGTCGACGCCGATCACGACGCGGGCTGTCGGCTCGATGCGGTACAGGGCGGCGGACCGGCCTGGCGTGCCGCTGACGCTTCCGAGTTCGGTGACCAGCCCGCTGGCCCGGAGGTCCGCAACGATCGAGTTCACGGTCGGCTTGGACAGTCCGGTCCGTTGAGCAACGTGGACCCTTGTCACGCTGTCCCCCCGAAGGAGCTCTTCGATGACAGCGCGACTGTTCGTCAACCTCTGGAGTGGTCGAGTGCGCTCGCCGGCTGCCGCCATCGATGCCACCTCCCTTTAGTTAAACGACTTTTCTAGGTGACAGTAGGCCGCATGATCGAGGGGCGTCAACGGGCGTCTTCGTAGTCCGTTTCTCCGCGTCTGTCGACAGAGTTCTCCGGACGTCGCATCTGCTTTCCTAACGGGGCCTACCGGCCTGAATCGTTCCCTCCTTTACCTGGTAGGGGCTCCGGTGAACCGGGGGAGGGACACGGCTGGGTGATGGTCGGCGTCGGTCCTGACAAGACCATTGACGGCCGTTGGGGGTGGTTGTAGATTCCCCGGCACTTGATCAGTTAAAGGCCGTTACTAAGTGGTCTGCTGTTTCAAGTAGGCGACGTTGATAGGAGAGGCCATGCCCATCTCTAGACGCTCCCGGTTAGCGGCGGTTGCCGTCATGACCGCCGCAGCCCTGTCCCTCGTCGCCTGCGGCAGCGGCCAACCGGCTGCCACCGGCGACGCCAGCCTGCTGAAGATCCGACTCCAGTCCGATCCCGCCACACTGGATGTCACCCAGACGACGGCGAACATCGTCTCCCACGTCTTCACCTACAACGTCATGGAAGGGCTCGTCGAGCTCGACAAGAGTGGCAAGCCGCAGCCGCTGCTCGCCACGAAGTGGCAGATGTCCACCGATGGCCTGACCTACACCTTCACCCTCCGCGAGGGTGTCAAGTTCCACGACGGCACCCCGTTCAACGCCGACGCCGTGGCGTTCAACCTCAACCGTGACAAGGGGATCGCCGGGTTCGGCTACCGCAACATCGGCAACGTCCAGTCGGTGACCGCGGTGGACCCGAAGACGGTCGAGATCAAGCTCGGGCGTCCCAGCTCGGAGTTCATGACGTTCCTCGGCCTCCGCCAGGGCGTGATGGTCAGCCCGGCGGCCGCCGCCAAGCAGGCCGAGTCCCCGGTCGGCACCGGCCCGTACAAGTTCGTGAAGTGGACCAAGGGCGAGGTCATCGCGCTGGACCGCAACGAGGAGTACTGGGGCGAGAAGCCGGCCTACAAGAAGGTCGAGTTCAAGGAGATCACCGACGAGAACGCGGCTCTGAGCGCCGTTCAGGCCGGCGACGTCGACGGGATCATCGTGCAGAACGGCGCGCTGGACCGTACCAAGCAGCTGAGCAAGGACCCCAACCTCAAGGTTGTGCCGGTACCGAGCCAGCTGATCTGGCGGCTGTCGATGAACACCCGGCAGGGCCCGCTGGCCAACCCGAAGGTACGCCAGGCCATCTCGATGGCGCTGGACCGCAAGGCCTTCGTCGACGCCACCTTCTCCGGGTATGCGGTCCCGACGTGCAACTTCTTCTCCTCGGTCAGCCCGCTTCAGGACAACTACTGCCCGTACGAGTACAACCCGGCGAAGGCGAAGCAGCTGCTAGCCGAGGCCGGCTACCCGAACGGCTTCGAGATGGAGATGATCGGCGGCATCGTCGTGCAGCCCGTGTCCGAGCTCGTCATCGCGCAGCTGGCCGAGGTCGGCATCACCGTCAAGAACAGCGTCAGCGACGACGCGCAGGTGATCGCCAGGGTCTTCGGTAGCCAGACCCCCGATTACCAGACGACGGTGGTCGGGCGGCGGGAGATGAAGCCGTCAGACGCGCTCAGCGTGTGCCCACCGCCGAACGCGGAGGGCTACTGCGACCCACAGGTGAAGGCGCACCTCCTGGCGGCCGACGCGACGACCGACCCGAACGTCGCGTCCAGCGAGATGGTCAAGGCGGTCCACCTGATGACCGACGCGGCGTTCAACGTGCCGCTGTTCACCTCCGCGGCACCGTCGATCTTCAGCTCGAAGGTCACCGGCTTCAAGGGCTTCACGGCGGACTTCGAGTTCGACCTGCGCTCCCTCAAGCCGGCCAACTGACGGACCGAGCAGGAAAGGACCCAGTGCGATGGCCGCCTACGTACTCAGGAAGCTGAGTCTCTTCGGCCTGACGCTCCTCCTGGCATCAGCGCTGATCTTCGGGGCGCTGCGGCTTCTGGGTGGCAACCCGGCGGCCATCGCCCTGGGCAGCGATGCGACCCCCGAGGACCTGAGGGCGCTCGAGGTGCAGATGGGCCTCAACCGCCCACTGTGGAACCAGTACGTGGACTGGCTCGGCGACCTGGTCACCGGCTCGCTCGGGGTCAGCGCGGTCAGCAAGGCACCGGTCGGGCCGCCGCTGAGCGCGGGTCTGGGTGTCACGCTCTCCGTGGCGATCGTCGCGATCATCCTGGCGCTGGTTGTGGCCATCCCTCTCGGGTTCCTGGCCAGCATCCGCAACACCAGGTCAACCGGCGCGGTCATCTCGGGCGCGGCCCACACCGGGCTGGCCATCCCGTCCTTCTGGCTCGGCCTGGTCCTGGCGCTGGTGTTCGCGGTGACGCTCAGGATGTTCCCCTCCGGCGGTTACGCCCGGCTAGCCGAAGGGGTGGGGCCCTGGTTGCGCTCGATCGCACTTCCGGTGATCGCCCTCGCGGCGGGCCAGGCGGCGATCTTCGTCCGGTACACCCGCGCGGCGCTGCTGGACATCGCGCACGAGGACTTCATCCGGACCGCCCGGATGAAGGGGCTGAACTTCACCCAGGCGATGATCCGGCACGGGCTGCGCAACGGGATGCTGCCGGTCCTCACCGTCGTGGGCATCCAGTTCGGCTTCCTCGTCGGCGGGACGCTCGTCATCGAGAACGTCTTCTTCCTGCCCGGCCTCGGGCGGATCATGATGAACGCGCTCGGCGTCCGGGACCTGGTGCTGGTGCAGTCCGGGGCCATGGTCATCACCTTCATCATCCTGCTGGTCAACCTGCTGGTCGACCTCCTCTACGGAGTCATCGACCCGCGGGTGAAGGCGAGGCGTGTCTAGTGGCAAACGTCGAACTGGTCGCCCGCGGAGTCGGAGCCTGGCGGCAACGGCGCCGCACCCGGCGCAGCGTGAACATGTGGATCGGGCTGGCGCTGCTCGCCCCGGTCGCGGTCATGACACTGGTGTCGGCGTTCTGGACCCCGGCGTCGCCGACCCGCACCGCGGCCCGCGAACGGCTGCTGGGCGCCGGCAGCCCCGGGCATCTGCTCGGAACCGACCACCTCGGCCGCGACGAGCTGTCCATGTTGATGGCCGGGGCCATGACCTCCTTCCAGATCGCCATCCTCGGTACGGCGTTCGGACTGCTCGTCGGCGTGGCCATCGGCGGCCTGTCCGCGATGATCGGTACGTTCTTCGACGACGCGCTGATGCGCGTCTGCGACGTCCTGTTCGCCTTCCCCAGCGTGATCCTGGCGATGGTGCTCGCGGCCGGCATGGGCGCGGGCAAGGACACCGTGGTCATCGCGATCGCGCTCACGGTCGGACCGGCGATCGCCAGGCTGGTCAGAAGCGTCACCACCCAGGTGCTGCACCGCGACTTCATCGCCGCGGCCCGCGGCTACGGTCGAGGCAAGGCCTACATCTTCGTGCGGCACGTGCTGCCGAACATCTCGTCGGCCCTCATCGTGACGGCCGCGACCGTGTTCTCCAGCTCGATCCTCACCGATGCGAGCCTGTCGTACCTCGGCGTCGGGACACAGCCGCCGGGAGTCTCCTGGGGTCGGATGCTCAACGACGCGCAGGCCAACGTCGCGGTCCAGCCGATGCTCGCGATCTGGCCCGGACTCGCGATCGTGATCTGCGTACTGGGGCTGAGCCTCATCGGGGACGGCTTGCGAGACCGCTTCGACGTCAAAGGTAGGGCCCGGCTGTGAACGCGACCCCGATGCTCTCCGTACGCGACCTCGTCGTGTCCACCCACAAGCAGGACCTGGTCAAGGGATTCAGCCTCGACATCCACAAAGGACAGCGCATCGGCGTCGTGGGGGAGTCGGGAGCCGGCAAGACGATGGCGTCGATGGCCATCGCCGGTCTCCTGCCGCCGGGCGTGACCGCCCGCGGCAGCATCACGTTCGGCGGAGAGGAGGAGCGCTTCGAAGACGCCCGCCCCGGTGTGTCACCGGCACGGCGAGGAGTCGCCGTGGTCTTCCAGGACACCGGCGCGCTGAACCCCCTCATGCGGGTGGGCCGGCAGCTGGACGAGGCGCTCCGGCTGGCCGGCGTGAAAGACGCCCGCGAACGCCGGCGTGCGGCGGTGTCGCTCCTGGAGCGGGTGCGGATCGACCGTCCCGAGCAGCGACTGCGGGCATATCCGCATGAGCTGTCCGGCGGGCAGCGGCAGCGGGTGCTGATCGCGTTGGCGCTGGCGTGCCGGCCGACGTTGCTGCTCGCGGACGAGCCGACGAGCGCTCTGGACGTCTCCGTACAGGTCGAGGTCGTCTCCCTGCTGAACGAGGTGGCCGACGCCGAAGGCGTGGCGATGATCGTGATCTCACACGACATGGGCGTCATCGCCCGGCTCTGCGAGGAGGTGGTCGTGATGTACGACGGCGAGATCGTGGAGCGGGGGACCACCGGCCAGATCGTCAACGCGCCGGAACACCCCTACACCAGCAAGCTGATCGCGGCGGTGCCGAAGCTGGCCACCGTCGCCGGCGACGAGTGAAGGTGGGAGCAGCCGTGCCCGAAGCCCGCAGCAGCGTCTACCGCCTCGAGTCGGTGGACAAGGTGTACAAGGCTCGCCGCAGTTCGCTCTTCCAGCCGGCGACCCAGATCCAGGCCCTGCGGGACGTCTCATTCGAGATCTTCGAGGGCGAGTCCGTCGGGATCGTCGGCGAGTCGGGCTCGGGCAAGAGCACTCTCTCGCGGATCCTGCTCGGCATGGACCAGCCGACCCGGGGCGAGGTCCGGTTCCGTGGACGGTCACTGCGCGGTGCGAACAGGGAAGTGCGCGGTCGGCTGATCCGCGATGTACAGATGGTCTTCCAGGATCCGTCCGCGTCGCTGGACCCGAAGATGCCGGTCGGGGTCGCGATCGCCGAGCCGCTGCGTGCGCTGGGCATCGAGGGGGACCGGGCCGCCCGCGTGAGGGAACTGCTCGAGCTGGTCGGCCTGCCGGCGGACGTCGTGCGCCGCTACCCCCACGAGTTCTCCGGGGGGCAGCGGCAGCGGATCGCCATCGCCCGAGCGCTCGCGCCGCGACCCCGGGTCCTCGTCGCCGACGAGCCGGTCAGCGCCCTGGACGTCTCGGTGCAGGACCAGATCATCACGCTCCTCAACCACCTGCGGCAGACGCTCGGCCTCACCCTGCTGATGGTCGCCCACGATCTCGCGGTCGTTCAGCTGTTGTGCGAGCGGACCATCGTCATGAATCAGGGCCGCATCGAAGAGGAAGGCCCCACGTCCACGATCCTCACAGCTCCACGCAGTGGGTACGCGCAGAAGCTCCTTCACGACGCCAAGTTCTTCGACCTCCGATCGGATCACGCGACCAGTTAGGGCGGTGTGGCATGGGCTACGTACAGACGGTGCTCGGACCAGTTGACCCCTCCGAGATCACGCGGGTCATGCAGCACGAGCATCTCAACCGGTACCTTCCGGGCCCGTTCCCGACCGGCGGGGCCGGCGATGTCCGGGACCAGAACATCGCGATGTCCGTCAGCGCGGTCGGCGAGCTGCCGCGCCTGGGGTTCAACACGGTCGTGGAGCTCTCGGCGTACCAGGGTGAGGAGCGTGGCGGCGCCGCACTCGCGGAGGTGTCGAAGAAATCCGGCATGCACATCGTCATGGGGGTCTCGATCTACCTGGAGACCATGTCTCCGCAGTGGGCACGCAACGCGTCGGTGCAGCAGATGACCGAACGCTTCGTGAACGACGCGACGGTGGGCGTGGACGGCACCGACATCAAGGCCGGCGTCTTCGGCGAGCAGGCCACCGGCCTGGGCAGCATCTCGGCACACGAGGAGAAGTGCCTGCGGGCCGCGGCCCGGGCGGCGAAGGCGACCGGACGGACCCTGAACACCCACACGACCCACAGCACGATGGCACTGGAGCAGGTCGAGATCCTGCTGAAGGAGGAGGGTCTCGACCCCGAGCGCGTGATCATCGGCCACATGGACATCACCGACGACGTCGACTATGTGCGCGCGGTGCTGCGTACCGGCGTCACCGTCGCCTTCGACACCATCGGCAAGCAGTTCTGGGACTTCGTCCTCGCCCCGCTCCCCGAGACCGCACCTGAAGGCGAGTTCACCAAGCGGGCCTACTACCGCCCGGACAGCGGCCGGCTGGAGAACCTCGTGACGCTCGTGCGGGAGGGCTGGACCGAGAAGATCGTGCTGTCGGAGGACATGACGGGCCGCGAGTCCTACCTGAACGCGCGTACCCACGGCACGCTCGGACTCTCCTACCTGGGCCAGGAGTTCGTGCCGATGATGGTGGCTGCCGGGATCAGCGAGGAGCAGGTCGACCAGATGCTGGTGACCAACCCGGTGCGGCACCTCACGATCGACTGAGGCCGGAAAGCTGACGCCGCCCGGGCCCGCCATCGCTGGCGAGGACCCGGGCGGCGGCCGTCAGCCTTCGAGGACCAGGTCGACGTACCGCTGCTTCATGGTGGCCAGCACCTCGTCGGGGTCGGTCGCCCACACGTCGGCGTTGAAGATCTCGACCTCGGTGTCCCCGGTGTACCCGGCCTCGGTGACGGCCCGGTGGAACGGCGGGAACTCGATGTGGCCGTCGCCCATCATGCCGCGACCGAGCAGGACGTCGGCGGGCAGCGGGGTGAGGAAGTCACACACCTGGAAGCTCGCGATGCGCGCCCCGGCCCGAGCGATCTGGTTCCACACGTCCGGGTCCCACCAGATGTGGAACGTGTCGACGACGACGCCGACCTGCTCGACCGGGTGCTGCTCGGCGAGGTCGATCGCCTGGCCCAGGGTGGACAGGACGGCCCGGTCGGCGCAGTACATCGGGTGCAGCGGCTCGAGCGCGAGCCGCACCCCGCGCTCCCCGGCGTACGGTGCCAGCTCGGCGATCGCGTCGGCCACCCGCTGCCGGGCGCCGCGCAGGTCCTTCGAGCCGTCCGGCAGGCCACCGACGACCATCACCAGGCAATCGGTACCGAGGGTCGCCGCCTCGTCGATGGCGCGCCGGTTGTCCTCGAGCGCGGCCCGGCCGGCGTCACCGGACGCGGTGAGGAACCCGCCGCGGCACAGCGACGACACCCGCAGCCCGGCGTCGGCGACGGCCTTCGCCGCCGCGGCGACGCCGATCTCGGCCACCGGCTCGCGCCACAGCCCGATCGCGGGGATACCGGCCCGGACGCAGCCCTCGACGGCCTCCCGTACCGACCACGACTTCGTCGTCTGCTGGTTGAGCGACAGCTTGGAAATACGAGGATCGGTCATGCGGTCACCCCCGAGACGGCGAGGTACTGGGTCATACGCTGGGCCGCCAGCTCCGGGTCGAGCAGCAGTCCGGCGGCGTCCGCCAGCCGGAACGTCTGCACCAGGTGCGGTACGCTGCGGCCGCTCTGCAGGCCACCGACCATCGTGAAGCCCGGCTGGAACCCGTTGAGCCAGGACAGGAACGCGATGCCGGTCTTGTAGTACTGCGTCGGCGCGGCGAAGATGTGCCGCGACAGCGGCACGGTCGGCTCCAGGATCGAAAGGAAGCCGGCCTCGTCGCCGGCGTCGAGCCGCTGGAGCGCGGTGGAGGCCGCCGGGGCGATCGCCGCGAACGCGCCGAGCAGCGCGTGGCTGGACCGCTGGCCGTCGCCGGCGATCAGCTCGGGGTAGTTGAAGTCGTCACCGGTGTAGACCCGTACCGCCGGCGGCAGCAGCTCGCGCAGCCGTACCTCCCGCTCGGCGTCCAGGAGGGACACCTTCACGCCGTCGATGGCTGCGGCGTGGGTCTGTACCAGCGACACGAACGTCTTGGTCGCCTCGTCGAGGTCGCGTGAGCCCCAGTAGCCGGCGAGCGCCGGGTCGAACATGTCGCCCAGCCAGTGCAGCAGGACCGGCGTCGTGACCTGGGACAGGATCCGCTCGTACACGGACAGGTAGTCGTCCGGGCCTCCTGCCAGCGCGGCCAGCTGGCGGCTGGCCATCACGACCGCCGTCGCGCCGGTGCCCTGGACGAACTCGACCTGCTCGGTGTACGCGGCGGCCACCTCGTCCAGACTGTTGAGGACCGGCGCCGCCTGGTCGGTCGCGGCGCCCGCCACGATCCGCCCGCCGCACGCGGCCGCCTCGGCGGCGCTGCGCCGGATCAGCTCCTGCGTCGCCGTCCAGTCCAGCCCCATGCCGCGCTGCGCGGTGTCCATCGCCTCGGCCACGCCGAGCCCCCAGGACCACAGGTTGCGTCGTACCGACAGGGTGGCGTCCCAGTCCAGGGCCGCCGGTAGCCCCGGTGCGTTGTCGGCGAAGGGATCGGCCACGACGTGGGCGGCGGCGTACGCGATCCGGCTGGTCGCCGGGGCGGCCGGCCGTTGCCAGTTCCCCGGCTCGCGCAGCGTGACCCGCTCGGTCGTACCGTCGCCGTACGGCAGCGAGACGGTGACGCTCACAGGCTGAGCTCCTCGATCTCGATGCGGCGCCCCTCGCGCGCGGACCGCAGGCCGGCCTCGGCGAGCTGCACGCCGCGCGCCCCGGCGAGGAAGTCCCATCCGAACGGCTCGTCGTCGACGACGTGGCGCAGGAACGCCTCCCACTGCACCTTGAAGCCGTTGTCGAACTCCTCGTTGTCGGGGACGGTCTGCCACTGCGACCGGAAGGGCTCGGTGACCGGCAGGTCCGGGTTCCACACCGGCATCGGGGTCGCACCGCGGTGCTGGATGCGGCAGTTGCGCAGCCCGGCGACGGCGCTGCCGTGCGTACCGTCGACCTGGAACTCGACCAGCTCGTCGCGGTACACCCGCACCGCCCAGGAGGAGTTGATCTGGGCGACGATGCCGCCGGCCAGCTCGAAGATGCCGTACGCGGCATCGTCGGCGGTGGCCGGGTAGGTCTCGCCGTTCTCGTCGACGCGCTCGGGGATGTGGGTGGCGATGTGCGCGGTCACCGCCTTCACCGGTGCGAAGATCTGCTCGAGCACGTAGTGCCAGTGCGGGAACATGTCCACGACGATGCCGCCGCCGTCCTCGGCGCGGTAGTTCCAGCTCGGCCGCTGGGCGGTCTGCCAGTCGCCCTCGAACACCCAGTAGCCGAACTCACCGCGTACCGACAGGATGCGGCCGAAGAAGCCGCCGTCGACCAGGCGCTTGAGCTTGCGCAGGCCCGGCAGGAACAGCTTGTCCTGCACGACGCCGTTCTTGACGCCCTTCGCGGCGGCGAGCCGGGCGAGCTCCAGCGACCCGGCGACGTCCTCGGCGAGCGGCTTCTCGGTGTAGATGTGCTTGCCGGCCTCGATCGCGGCCCGGATCGCCTTCTCGCGCTGGGCGGTGACCTGGGCGTCGAAGTAGATCTGGTTGTTCTCGTCGGCGAGCGCGGCGTCGAGGTCGGTGGTGTACTTCGTCAGGCCGTGGCGGGCGGCGATGTCCGCGAGCTTGGCCTCGTTGCGGCCGACGAGCGTCAGCTCCGGCCAGATCCGGCTGCCGTCGCGGGCGGGCAGGCCGCCCTGCTCACGGATGGCCAGCAGCGACCGGACGAGGTGCTGCCGGTACCCCATCCGCCCGGTCACGCCGTTGAGGACGATACCGATTGACGTGCGCTCCACAGTGGTCCTTCCAGGTCTGGTGCTTTGTTCGGCGGTGGCCGCCGCTCGGTCCGAGGCCGCCTCAGTCCGAGGCCGACGCCGCGCCGAGCAGGTCACGGATGCGCCCGGTGCCCCGGGCGAACTCCGGCTCGGACATGGTCTTGCCGTAGTCGCGCTCCACCGGGAGGTCGACGTCGATGAGTTCGGCGATGGTGCCGGGCCGGGGGGTCATGACGACCACCCGGTTGGCGAGGTAGACGGCCTCCGCGATGGAGTGGGTGACGAGCATGACCGTCGTGCCGGTCTCCTGCCAGATCCGACGCAGCTCGACGTTCATCTGCTCACGGGTGAGCGCGTCGAGCGCGCCGAACGGCTCGTCCATGAGCAGGACCGGGGGGCGGTGCAGCAGCGCGCGGCACAGGGCCACCCGCTGCTGCATCCCGCCGGACAGTTCGTTCGGGTACGCGTCCTCGAAGCCGGTCAGCCCGGTCATCGCCATCAGCTCGTCGGCGCGCTCGCGCGCCTGCGCCCGGGGCATGCCGCGCATCTCGGCCTGGAGCAGGATGTTGCGGCGCGCGCTGCGCCACTCCAGCAGGGCGGCCCGCTGGAAGACGTACCCGATGTCGCGCCGCGGCCCGCGTACGTCCTCGCCGTGCAGCCGGACCTGGCCCGACGACGGTCGAAGAAGGCCGGACACCAGCTTCAGCAGGGTCGACTTGCCACAGCCGGAGGCGCCGACGATCGACACGAACTCGCCCGGTTCGATCCGCAGCGAGACGTCGGTGAGCGCCGTGACGTCCTTCTTCTTGGTACGGAAGCGGACCGCGACGTCGTCGATCTCGACCGCGGCGCCGGTCGCGGTGGCGGTCGAGGACCGCTGCGTGCTGGTGTTGCCGGCCATCATCGAGGTCATCCCTTCGGCGCGAAGCTCGCGTCCCAGTAGGTCGACGGCGACTCGACCTTGGTGATCACGCCGGCCTCGGCGAAGACCGTGATCGTCTTGGTCCAGTCGGCCTCGGTGTTCACGCCCGGCGCCTGACCCTTGCTGGCGTCGGTGTGCAGCAGCTTGAGCGTGGCGTTGAACTGGTCGGTGAGGACCTTCTTCGACGGAAGCTGCTGGGAGGCGCCCTCCATCGCGTCCACCGCGCCGGTCGGGTTGCCCTCGGCCGCGGTCCAGGCCTCGCTGCTGGCCGCGACCATGCGCTTGACCAGGTCCTTCTTGTCCTTGATGGTGTCGGTCGAGGCGAGCAGGCCGTTGCTGTAGAAGTTGAGGCCGTGCTCGGCGAACTTCAGGTACGAGACCGGCTTGCCGGCCTTCTCCTGCATCGTGGGGCCCTGGTCGGTGGCGAAGCCCAGCAGCGCGTCGGTCTTGCCCGACATGACGGCGGCCATCTTGCCGGCGGCGTCGGTGTTCTGCAGCGTCACGTCGCTGGCAGCCAGGCCGTTGGCCTTCAGGAACGCGGGGAACGTCTTGCTGAGGGCGTCACCGGCGGTGGAGGCGATCGTCTTGCCCTTGAGGTCGGCCGGCGTGTTGATGTTCTTGTCGCTGAAGAACTGCACCGACGACGGGGTGGTCTGCAGGAAGACGCCGACGCTCTTGACCTGGAGGCCCTGACCGACGGCGGCCAGCAGCGCGGGGGTGTCGGCCCAGCCGAACGTGGTCTGCCCGGCCGCGGTCGCCTGGATCGTCTTCTGCGAGCCCTGGCCGGCCTGGATCGTCAGGTCGATGCCGTGCTTGGCGAAGATGCCCTGCTTCTTGCCGAAGTAGAACGGCGCGTGCTCGCCGTAGGGGTACCAGTTGAGCGTCAGCGTGACCTTGTCGGCGGCCTTGGAGCCCTGGGATCCCTGGCTCGACTGGTCGGAGTTGGAGCCGCAGCCGGCGGCGGCGAACAGCAACGCGGCCGGGAGCAAGGCGGCGGCGAGGGTACGTAACCTCATGGGGTCTCTCCTTTTACAGCGACGTCGTAGCGGCGTCGGTACGGCGGCTGGCGTGCCAGGGAAGGACGAAGTACTCGAGTAGTTCGACGACGACGAACAGCACCACGCCCAGCAGCGACATGATGAGCAGTCCGGCGAAGAGCATGGGCGTGTCGAGGTTGCCGTTGGCCTGCAGGATCACGTAGCCGAGCCCCTCGTTGGCGCCGACGAACTCGCCGACCACCGCGCCGGTGACGGCCATGGTCGCGGCGACCTTGAGGCCGGCGAACAGGTGCGGCAGCGAGGCCGGGAACCGGATCTTCCAGAACGTCTTGCCGGCGCCCGCGCCCATGGTCGCCGACAGTTGCAGCATCTCGGGGTCGATGGACTTCAGGCCGGTGACCGTCGAGATGACGATGGGGAAGAAGGCCATCAGAACCGCCACGACAATCTTCGGCGACAGGCCGAAGCCCAGCCACACGACGAACAGCGGCGCGATGGCGATCTTCGGGATGACCTGGGCGAAGAGCAGGAGCGGGTACAGGCTCTTCTCGACCGTCGGCGAGTACACCATGACGACTGCGGACAGCACGCCGACCGCGATCGCGATGACGAAGCCGAGGATCGTCTCGTACGAGGTGATCCAGGTGTTGTGCGCGAAGTAGCCGGTCTGGGCGAGGATGACGTCGAACGTCTTACCGGGCGAGGGCACCAGGTACGGCTTGATCAGGTTGGCGGCGGTCACCGCCCACCAGATCACCACGAGCGCCGCGAGTACGGCGACCGGGCGCCAGGTCTGCTGGGCGAACCGGGCCAGGCTGGCGCCGGCCCCCCGGCGGGGGCGTGCCGTCACCGCACCGGCGGAACCCGTCCGCTCCAGTTCATCGGTTGCGCTCTGCGCGGCCATGACCCTCCGTTCTCCCTCTGCCTGGGCTGACCGGGCGGTCCGGCCCACAGCCGGTTGGCGTGTGCGTGCCATCGTGCGGGGCCCAGGCGTTCCGCCGCGTCGGCGGAACAGTCATTCTGAATGCGCTTTCAGTAAGCGCTTTCAGGCTGTTACGGTAGTCACACCGGGTGGGCCGGTCAAGAACTTCTCCAGGGAGGGTCATGCAGGCACGGACCCATGTGACGCTGGAGGACGTGGCCCGGGCCGCCGAGGTCTCGCTCGCCACGGCGTCGAGGGCGCTCAACGGCACCGCACCGGTACGGCAGCACCTGCGCGAGCGGGTGCTGCGGGCCGCGGAGGAGCTCGCGTACACCCCGAACGCGCACGCCCGGGCGCTCGCCGGGGCGACCCACCGGACCGTCGGCGTCATCTGCCACGACGTCAGCGACCCGTACTTCGCCGCGGTCGCCGGCGGCATCATGCGCGTCGCCGGCGACAACGGAATGCTGGTCATGCTCGCGAGCACGTTCCGCGAGCCCGAGCGCGAGATCGCGTACGTGTCGATGCTGCGCGCCGAGCGCGCCGCGGCCATCCTGCTGATCGGCTCGGGGTTCGAGGACCCGGACTGGGAGCGGGCGCTGGACGCCGAGCTGGACCCGTACCTGGCCGGTGGCGGCCGGGTGGCCGTGGTGAGCCGCCACCGCAGCCTGAAGGTGGACAGCGTTCTGCCGGAGAACAGGGCGGGCGCCGCCGCCATGGCCCGGTCGCTGCTGGACCTGGGACACCGCCGGTTCGCCGTGCTCACCGGGTCGCAGGCGCTGACCACCGTGTCCGACCGGTTCGGCGGCTTCCGGGACGAACTGAAGAAGGCCGGCGTACGGCTGCGCCCCGCCGACGTCGTCGAGGCACCCTTCACCCGGGACGGCGGCTACGCGGCGATGTCCGAACTGCTGGCCAGAGGGCTGGACGCGACCTGCGTGTTCGCGGTGACCGACGTGATGGCGATCGGGGCGCTCTCCGCCCTGCGCGAGCATGGGCTGTCGGTGCCCGACGATGTATCGGTCGCCGGCTTCGACGACATCCCGATCGTGCGGGACCTGACGCCACCGCTGACCACCGTCGCGCTGCCGCTGCCGCAGCTGGGGGAGCGGGCGATGGAGCTGGCGCTCACCGAGAACCCCGGGCGCCGCCGCCGGATCCACCGCATGGCCGGCGAAGTCGTCATCAGATCGAGCACTCGAAAGGTGTCCCCGTGACCGTCTCCACCGCCGCTCTCGCCGGGCTCACGATCGACCGGGTCGAGACGTTCGCCGTCGCGCTGCCGACCCTGCGGTCCTTCGGCGTGTCCGGCGGGTCGGTCGCCGTCGCGGGCCGGCCGAGCATCCGCGTCCTCGTCAAGGTCAGCGCGGACGGCGTCACCGGCTGGGGGGAGGCGACCCCGATCCCGGCATGGACGTACGAGACCGCCGAGTCCATCGTCACCACCATCGACCGGTACCTCGCGCCGGCCGTACTCGGCCGCCCCTGCTGGGATCTCGACGGCGTGACGACCGCGTTCGACCGGGCCATCAACCGGGGCTTGAGCATCGGCGCCCCGCTGGCCAAGTCCGCCGTCGACGTCGCGCTGCACGACCTGCTCGGCCGGGCGCTCGGGGTACCCGTCGGGGTGCTGTGGGGGCAGCGCCGCACCGAGCAGATCGAGCTGGGCTGGATCGTGTCCGGCCAGACCGCGGCGGAGGTCGCCGACTGCGTGGCCGAGGGGCTGGACCTCGGGTACCGGGCCTTCAAGGTCAAGATTGGGTTGCACACCGAGCGGGAGGACACCGCGGTGGTCCGCGCCGTCCGCGACGCCGCCCCGGACGCTCCACTGTGGGTGGACGCCAACCAGGGGTACACGGTGGACGCGGCGCTGCGGATGGCGCGGAGCATGGCCGAGCTCGGGGTGACCGCGTTCGAGCAGCCGCTGCCCGCCAACGACGTCGCCGGGCTGCGCCGGCTGCGCGACGCGTCACCGGTACCGGTCGCCCTCGACGAGAGCCTGCGCCACCCCAGCGACCTGGCCACCTTCGTCAAACTGGGCGCGGTGGACGTGGCGATCGCGAAGGTGCAGCGCAGCGGCGGGCTGACCCTGTCTCGCCGGCTGTGCTCCCTGGCCGAGGACAGCGGGGTGCGGCTGATGGGCTCCGGGCTCACCGACTCCGACCTCGGTCTGGCGGCCTCGCTGCACCTGTTCGCCGCGTACGGCATCGACACCCCGGTCGACCTCAACGGGCGCCAGTTCGTGGACTCCGCATACGCCACCGGGGCGACCGTCGAGGTCAACGGCGGGGTCGCGCGGGTACCGACCGGCCCGGGCCTCGGGGTGGACGTGGACGAGTCGGTCGTGCGGAAGCGGGCGGTCGACGTGCTGACCGCGACGGCGCCGTAGCCGGCGAACCCGGCGCTGTCAGCTCGGCACCGGGCCGGTCGAGTCGCGTACGACCAGCTCGTGGCCGGTGCCCTTGCGACGCGGCCGGGCCACCGGCGGCTTGAGGGCGAGCTCCAGCGCCAGCTCGCCCATCTGCGTCATCGGCAGCCGGACCGTGGTCAGGCCGGGGTTGAGGTCCGCCGCGACGGAGACGTCGTCGAACCCGGCGACGGAGATCCGCTCGGGTACGGCCACCCGGTGCGCCCGCAGGGTGGAGAGCACGCCGATCGCCATCGCGTCGTTGAGCGCGATGATCGCGGTCGTCCGGGGGTACTCGCGCAGGATCTCCGCCGCGGCCAGCCGACCGCCGCTACCGGTGAAGTCGGTCTGCACCACCGGCAGGTCCGCCAGGCGCAGCCCGTGGCGCTCCAGCGCGGCGGCGATCCCGGCCAGCCGGTCGGTCACCGTGGTCAGGACGCCCGGTCCCGAGACGATCGCGATCCGGCGGTGCCCCAGCGACAGCAGGTGCTCGGCGACCGCGCGGCCGCCCGCCTCGTTGTCGGGCAGCACGGCGTCCGCGCTGACGTGGTGCCGGCCGATCACCGCGACCCGCCCACCGGCCTCCTGGAACGCCGCCAGCTCGGCCTTGGACTCCGCCTGCAGCGCCGGGTCGGTGTAGCCCGAGCCGGCGACGATGATGACGCCGACGCGGTGGGCGATCAGCATCCGGATCTGCCGCAGCTCGACCTCCGGGTCGCGGCCGGAGTGGCAGATCTGGACCATCCGGTCCTCCGTGCCGGCCAGCCGGAGCACGCCGCTGGCGATCTCCGAGAAGTACGGGTCGCCGATCTCGTGCACGATCAGGCCCACCGTCGAGGTCGAGCCGCCGGCGAGCGAGCGGGCGTGCATGTTCGCCACGTAGCCGAGCTCGCCGGCGACGCGCCGGACGTGCGCGGCCAGCCGTTCACTGACGCCGTCCCGGCCCGCCAGGGCGCGGGACGCGGTGGCCAGCGACACGCCGGCCTCGGCGGCCACGTCGACGAGCCTCAGCGCGGAGTGGGGCCTCGGCATCGGTCACGACCTTTCCGTACGGCGAGGGCGCGCGCACCGTCACAAGTCTAGGGCGCGGCGGTGGTGGCCAAGATCGCCGCACGGGACCTGGTCAAGCACATCCTGCGCAGCAGCGCCGGGCGCTGGTACGCGAACGCGACGCCGGCCGCCTCGTACGACGTGCCCAACCGGCTCTAGTTCAGGACGAGGATCTCGGTACCCGGTACGAGCTCCTGGAGCAGCAGCTGCTGGCCCGTCCTGGTCAGGCGGATGCACCCGTCGGTGGTGTCCGCGCCGAGCGTCTGGTCGTTGTACCAGGTGTGCAGGCCGATGTGGGCGCCGCGCAGGCCGGCGGGGACGGCGTCCGGCTCGTCCGGCACGGCGCCCAGGGCGAAGACGTCGGTACCGGCGTACACCGCGCCGGGCAGGGTCGAGCGCCCCAGGATGAAGGTCCGGCCGAGAGGGGTCGGGGTCTTCGGCGTCCCCAGGGTCACCGGCCACGACCGCACCAGCGCGCCGTCGCGGTGCCACCTCAGTTCGTGGCTGCTCCGGTACACGACGATCTGGTCCCGTAGCGGCACGGTGGTCCAGCCGTCGCCGGGCGGTATCCAGGCGATCGTCCGGTTGGCCGACGGAAGCAGCACCGCCGTCCAGCCGGAGCGGCGCTGCACGACCGGCATCGTCACCTCGACACCGCTGATCGTCGGGGCCAGGAAGGCGCGGGGCTGTCCGCCGGGCGCGTCGTACGCGGCGATCGTACGGGTCGGGTGCACGCCCTCGCGCAGTGCCGCGGTCGACAGCGGCTCGGGGTCGGCCGGGAAGCCCGCGGGTGCCCGGTCGTAGGTGATGACGGGCAGGTCGGCGGCGGGTTCGACGGCCGGCGGGACGGCCTCCGCCGACGGCGAAGCCACCGGGGCGGGTCGGGCGGCCGGGTCCGCCGCCGCCCATTTCGCGGGGGGCCGCGCGCAGCCGGCGCAGACGGCCAGCGCCACGAGCGCCAGCCAGGCGGCGTGCCGGGGTGACGGAGTCCGGGGGCGACGCATCACCGTAGGTTACTGCGATCGGTGCGGTTATGCCGCGCAATAACCCTTTTGGACGAGAAGGTCGGGCGGTCCAGTCGTACCTGTCGTACCTGGCCAGCGGTGAATTCATCGAGGCCACGGTCGAGAACGCGCCGATCCGGAGCTGAAGACGATCAAGGTACATGCGGGATAGGCGGGCGACGATCGGGTACCCAGCGGTCATGGCCGCGCCCGAACTCGTCGACCGCGAGGTCGTCTATCGAGGAAAGCTGATCACCGTGCACCGCGACACGCTGCGGCAGCCCGACGGTCGCACAGTCGTACGCGAGGTCGTCGACCACCCCGACTCCGTCGCCGTGGTCACGCTCGACGGACAGGGCCGGGTGCTGCTGCTGCGCCAGTACCGCCACCCGGTCGGCGCCGAACTGTGGGAGCTGCCCGCCGGCCTGCTCGACCGGCCCGACGAGCCGATGCTGGCGGCCGCCCGGCGGGAACTGGCAGAGGAGACCGGCTGCGCGGCACGGGACTGGCACACCCTGGTCGACCTGCACACCACCCCGGGCATGACCGGCGAGCGGGTACGGGTCTTCCTGGCCAGGGACGTGCGCCCGGCCGAGGGCGAGCACGAGCGCGACGCCGACGAGGGCGAGCTCGAAACCCGCTGGACGCCGCTGGACGAGGCCGTACGCGAGGTGCGCACCGGCCGGATCACCAACGCCCTGGCCGTCGCCGGACTGCTCGCCGCCGTCGTGTCGCGCTCCACCGGCTTCACCGACCTGCGCCCGGCCGAGGAGTGACGCGCGAAGGGTGCCCTCCGGTGGGGAAGGCACCCTTCACGGTGGGAACTGCCGGAATGGGGTCTAGTAGACGCTCACGCCGTACACGCCGAGCGGTTCGGTGACGGGCTGGAAGAACGTGGTGCCGCCGGAGGAGCAGTTGCCGCTGCCGCCGGAGGTGAGCCCGTACGCGGTCGTGCCGGCGTAGAGCGAGCCGCCGCTGTCGCCGGGCTCGGCACAGACCGTGGTGCGGATCAGGCCGTACACGGAGCCCTCGGCGTAGTTGACGGTCGCGTTCAGCGCCGTCACCCGGCCGCTGTGAATGCCGGTGGTGCTGCCGCGGCGGTACACGGTCTGGTTGACGGCCGGGGTGCCGGCGCTGGTGATGTCCTGCGAGCCGACGGCGCCAGGGTGCGAGATCGACGTGTTGGTGTACTGGACGATCCCGTAGTCGTTACCGGGGAAGCTGGTGCCGGCGCGGGTGCCGATCGTCGTGCTGCCGTTGGTCCAGGTCGAGCCGATGTTGGTGCAGTGGCCGGCGGTCAGGAAGTAGTAGACGCCGGAACTGCTGCGTACGTTGAAGCCGAGCGAGCAGCGGGCGCCGCCGGTGTAGATGGCGTCGCCGCCGGAGATCGTCGTGCTCAGGGTGCCGGCCATGGGCGCGACGCGGACGATGCCGCCGAGGCGGGCCACGGCCGCGTCGAGCTGGGCGCGCTTGGCGCCGGTGACGGTGCTGTCGGCCTCGACCACGACCTGATTGGTCTGGGGGTCGACCGACCAGGCGGTGCCCGGGATCCTGGCGGTGCGGTCGAGTTCGGCGGTGGCGCTGTTCAGCTGCGCGGAGCCGTACTTGACGATCTTGGGGGTGGCGCCGGCGGCGCGGACGGTCGTGGCGGTGGCCGCGTCCGTGACGGTGACGACCATGGTGCCGGTGGCCGTGTCGAGGTAGCTGCCGGCCGACTTGGCGCCGAGGGAGTCCGCGAGCTTCTGGGCGGCGTCGGCGTCGGCCGCGGTGAACACCTTGGCGGGTGGGGATGCCTGGGCCATGGACGGGGCGGCCAGCACGCCGGAGATGAGCCCGGCGGCCGCGACGGCGACCGCGGCGCGGCGGAGGGGGGACCTTGTGAGTCTCACGTGAACCTCCGGGGAGGGAATTCACGCGGGGCGTTCGGGATTGAACGCTTGCCGGTAGGCAGATGCTGCCATTGGCTCGATAGATAGAAAATGGTGGATGCAAACGGCGCGGGTAGGTTAAAGGGGACTCCCTAGGTGCGCCGGTCAGGCCCGGCGGGCCCCGTCGTCAGGCGCGTCGGCTCCGCCGTCAAGCGCCGGCTATGCGCAGGATCGCCGCCACCGAGCGGTCCACGTCCGCGTCGGTGGTGGCGACGTTCGACACCGAGATGCGCATCAGTCGACGGCCGCGCCAGGTCGTACCGCCCATCCAGCAGGTGCCGTCGCGCTGGATCGCGTCGATGACCTCGTCGGTGCGCGCGTCGTCGCCGAAGCTGACCAGTACCTGGTTGAGTACGACGTCGTTGACCACCTCGATGCCGGCTTCCGCCAGTCCGTCGGCGAAGCGGCGCGCGAGTCGACAGTTCCGCTCCACCAGGTCGGCCATGCCGTCGCGGCCCAGTTCCCGCAGCGCCGCCCAGACGGCGAAGCCGCGGGCCCGCCGTGAGGACTCCGCGGTGTAGTCGGAGACGCCCGGCACCGTTCCGGAGCCCGTCAGGTACGAGGCGGTGTACGACATCGCGGCCACGTGCACGTCGGGCCGGGAGCAGAAGGCGAACGCCGAGTCGTACGGCACGTTCAGCCATTTGTGGCCGTCGCAGCCCCACGAGTCGGCCAGTTCCACGCCGTCGACCAGAGGCCGGGTGCTCGGGCTCACGGCCGCCCACAGCCCGAAGGCCCCGTCGACATGGGCCCATCCGCCGTGGCGGTGGATGAGGTCGCAGGCGGCGTGCAGGTCGTCACAGGCGCCCGTGTTCACGTTGCCGGCCTGCAGGCACACGATCGTCGGGCCGCTCGGGCCGGCCGCCAGGACCCTGGCCAGGTCGTCGACGTCGATGGCCCCGTTGGCGTCGGCGCGTACCGGCTCCACGACGTCGGAGCCGAACCCCAGCAGCCGCAGGGACCGGTCGACGGTCGCGTGCCGCTCCTCGCCCGCGATGACGCGTACCCGCGGCGCCCCGTGCAGTCCCTTCCGCTCGACGTCCCAACCGGCCTCGGCCAGGACGTGGTGGCGCGCCGCCGCCAGCCCGACGGTGTTGGCCGCCTGGGCGCCGGTGACGAACCCGACGGACGCCGACGCCGGGATGCCGAGCAGTTCCTTGAGCCACCCGCCGGCGGTCTCCTCGGCCGCGGAGGCCGCCGGTGCCAGGACGGCGTTGAAGGCGCACTGGTCCCAGCCGGCGGCGAGGACGTCGGCGGCCGTGGCCGAGGCGAGCGCACCGCCGATGACGAAGCCGAAGAACCGGGGCCCGGCGGTGGCGACCAGGCCGCCCTCCGCCGCGGCGAGCAGCTCGTCGAGCACCTTCTCCGGTGCCGTGGGGCCCGCCGGCATCCGGCCGCCGAAGGCGGCGCGGACCGCGGCCGGGTCGGCCGTTGCGGCCACCTGGCGGTCGGCCAGCGAGGCCCGGTAGGCGGCCGCCTGCTCGGCGGCCCTGACGAGAAGGTCAGTCAGTTGATCCACAACCGTACGTTAGCGGAACTGCGCGCTCATCTCGTCCAGCACGTCGTCGACGACGTCGGTCAGCGGCCGGGTCCGCGGTTCGTCGAGCCAGAGCTGGGTACCAAGGCGAATGCCGGTGAGGAACGTGGCGGCCATGACCCGGGCGCGCATCGGGTCGGCCTGACGTTCCGCGATGGTCTGGGCGAGGTCGCGTTCGAAGTGGGCGATCGCCGCGAGTTGGCGGGCCAGCAGCGAGGGGTGCTGGCGGATGAGCCGAATCTCGGTCAGCCACTCCGGCCCGCGCTCGCCGTACTGCGGGCCGAGGTCGTGGAAGGCGTTCCGGAGCGCCGTCCACGTGGGCTCCTCGGCCGGCCGGACCCGTACCAGCTCGAGCAGCGTCCCCAGCCCCTGCTCGAAGCCGTAGAGCACGGCGTCTTCCTTGCCGGCGAAGTAGTTGGAGAAGGTGCGCCGGGAGAGGTCGACGGAGTCGGCGATCGCCTCGACGGTGACGTTGTCCAGGCCACGCTCCACCGCCAGCCGCAAGGCGGCCTCGTGCAGGGCCCGCCGCGTGGCGGCCTTCTTGCGCTCGCGCAGACCTGGGCTGTTCATCACGGCTCACAGTAGCTCAGTGAGAAAAGATACTCAAAGAGAAAAGTTTCTCGCTAAGCATGTATGGTTAGTTGCGTGAGACAAGCAGTCAATACGCCCGGGCGGCGACCCGCATGACCGAGGCGGCATCGGAGTCCGACCTGGGGGAGCAGCTACGCGCCCTGATCAGGGTGGCCCGGATCGCTCGCCAGCGGCTGGCCGTACCCGCGACCCAGACCCAGGTGCAGCCGGGGATGACCGGGGTGCTGTCGGCGCTCCGGCGAGCCGGTACCCGCGAGGTCTGCCACGCCAAGGAACTGGCGACACGGTGCGGGCTGGACGCGTCCACGATCAGCCGGGTGGTGACGGCCCTGGTGAGCCGGGGGCTCGTGGAGCGTACCGCCGACCCGGCCGACGGCCGGGCCAGCATCCTCACCCTCACCGCCGAAGGGGCGGCGGCCCTCGCCGACATCGAGCGCCAGCAGGCCGACCTGCTGGCGGGCGCGCTGCGGGGCTGGACCGGCCCGGAGATCGAGGCCTTCACCGCCGCGCTCACCCGCTTCGTCGACGGCGCGACGACCTATCTCGACCGGAACGCCGGGCGGCCCGCGCCGCACGCCCGTACCGGTGATCCATCCGACCACAACACACCGACCTTGGAGGCAGCGCTGTGACAGCAGCGACCACCGCACCAGCCGAGGCGAGGACCGCGCCACCCGATACCGAGGCGATGAGTCACCGCGAGATCATGGAGGCACTCAGCGGTCTGCTGCTGGTCCTGTTCGTCTCGATGATCAGCATCACGGTGGTGGCCACCGCGCTGCCCCAGATCATCGGGGCGCTGCACGGCACGCAGAGCCAGTACACCTGGGTGGTGACCGCGGCGCTGCTGTCGTCGACGGCCTCGACCCCGATCTGGGGGAAGCTCGCCGACCTGTTCAGCAAGAAGGCGCTGGTACAGATCGCCATCGTCATGTTCATCCTGGGCTCGGTGCTCTGCGGGATCGTGCAGAACACGCCGCAGCTCATCGCCGCCCGCGCGTTCCAGGGCCTGGGCATGGGCGGCCTGCAGGCGCTGGTCCAGGTCGTCATCGCGGCGATGATCCCGCCGCGCGAGCGCGGCCGCTACAACGGCTACCTCGGTGGCGTCATGGCCCTGGCCACGGTCGGCGGCCCACTGCTCGGCGGCGTCATCGTCGACACCTCGTGGCTGGGCTGGCGGTGGTGCTTCTACGTCGGCGTGCCGTTCGCCCTCGTCGCCCTGGTCCTGCTGCAGAAGACCCTGCACCTCAAGACCGTCCGCCGGCCGGACGCGCGGATCGACTACCTCGGCGCCACGCTGATCGCGGCCGGCGTCAGCGTGCTGCTGATCTGGGTCACCTTCGTGCACCACAACTTCGCCTGGCTGTCGTGGCAGACCGCGGCGATGGTCGGCGGCGGCGTGGTGCTGCTCGCCCTGGCCGTGCTGGTGGAGGCGCGGGTCTCCGAGCCGATCGTGCCACTGCGCATCGTGGTGCAGCGCACCCCCGCCCTGGCGATCGTGGCCAGCGTGGCGATCGGCATGGCGATGTTCGGCGGCTCGGTCTTCCTGGGCCAGTACTTCCAGATCGCCCGCGGCTACAGCCCGACCAAGGCCGGCCTGATGACCATCCCGATGATGGCCGGCATCCTGGTCGCGTCGACGATCGCCGGACTTCTGATCACCAAGAGCGGCAAGATCAAGCCGTTCATCGTCACCGGCGCCATCGTTCTCGTCGTCGGCTTCGCGGGGCTGGCCACCATCGACCACGCCACCAAGCTGGTCTACATCGGCGTCGCGATGGCGCTGGTCGGCATCGGGGTCGGCATGACCATGCAGAACCTGGTGCTGGCGGTGCAGAACACCGTGGCATTGCGCGACATCGGATCGGCCAGTGGCACGGTCACGTTCTTCCGCTCGCTCGGCGGCACCATCGGCGTGTCGGTGCTCGGCGCCGTGCTGGCCGACCGGGTCGCCACGGACATCCCGAAGCGCATGGCGGAGGCCGGCATCCGGGTCCCCGCCGGCGGTGGCGGCGCACAGACCGGCACCCTGGACCTGCACGCCCTGCCGAAGCCGATCGTGGCCATCATCCGCGCCACCTACGGCGACGGCATCGGCCACGTCTTCCTGATCTCGGCCGTGGTCGCCGTCCTCAGCGTCCTCGCCGCCCTGGCGCTGCCCCGCATCACCCTGCGCTCCAGCGTCGACCTCGCCACCCCGGCCCCGGCCGAGGGTGCCGGGCCGAAGCCGGCGCCGGGCGCGGCCGCCAACGGCGCGCCGTACCAGGCCGCCCACGCCGCCATCGGCCTGGACCCCGTCGCGGTCGCACCGCCGAGCGACGGTCCCGCAGTGACCGGCCGCGTCGAGGGCCCGGACCGGCGCGCGATCGCCGCGGCGGTCCTGACGGTCACCGACTTCGCCGGCCGCCAGGTCGCGCGGGGCGTCACCGAGCCCGACGGCCAGTACCGGCTCGGGCTGCCGACGGGTGGCACGTACCTGTTGATCTGCGCGGCCGACAACCACGAACCCGTGGCGTCGATGGTCGTGGTGGGCACCGGCGACGTCCGGCGGGACATCGTGCTGGCCGGTGCGAGCCTGATCGAGGGGCGGGTGCTCCGCCACGGCGGCGAGCCGATCGGCGGCGCGACGGTGACCCTCACCGATGCCCGCGGCGAGGTCGTCGGCGCGGCGGTGACCGGCCCGGACGGCGAGTATGTCCTCGCCGACCTGTACCCCGGCGAGTACGTGCTCACGGCGACGGCCGACGGCGCCCGCCCGCTCGCGCGCGGCGTCACCGTCGAGGGCGTCGGGTCGCACCGCGTCGACGTGGTGCTGCACGCGGGTGCCACGGTCACCGGTACGGTCCGGGCGGCGCGCACCGGCCAGCCGGTCGCGGAGGCGTCGGTGGTCCTGATGGACGGCTACGGCAACGTGGCCGGATCGATCACGACCGGTGCGGACGGCCGGTACGAGTTCGGCGACCTGCTGCCCGGCCGGTATACCCTCACGGCCAGCGGCTACGCGCCGGTGGCCACCCGGATCGACCTGGCGGGGGAGCGGATCGACCGCGACATCGCGCTCGGCGACACGGGTACGCCCGGCTCAGTGCCGGTGCCCGGCTCCGCCGCCAACTCCCGCTAGTCCAACTCCTACGAAACCAGGGCCCGGAGGCACCGCCTCCCGGGCGCTCACCTCCGCGACCTCGGCGTCTTCGGCGCCGAGGTCGCGGAGGTCGCGGCGCAGGAGCTTGCCGAGCGAGGGGTACCACGAACGGCATGACGGCCACCGAGGTGGGGTCGTCGGCGTCCGATCCGACCGTAACAGCCGACTCGGGTCGATAACCGTCACAGTTCAGGGCAGGTACTGCCAGCTGTCGTAGCTGTCCCAGTCGCGCATGCGCTGCGTCGCGGCGTCCCCGCGGACTGCGAGCACCCCGGAGGCGATGATCTCCACGAGGACGAACCCCGCCGCCAGGCTGTCGAAGGGGGACGGGGAGTCGACGCCGGTGGGGAGGACCACGTCGGCGTGGGCGGCGGCGGGCGACAGCCACGGATCGGTGAACAGGACGACCGAGGCGCCCCGGCCCCGGACCTGTTCGGCCAGGCTGACGATGTCGCGCTGGTACCGCCGGTAGTCGAACAGGACGAACACGTCGTTGCGCCCGACATCCAGGAGCTGGGCGACGCGCCGCGGCGGCGAGCTGTCCAGCAGCCGCGTCTTGGGTCTCAACTGTTGCAGGTACAGCTCCAGGTACTCCGCCAGGACATGGCTGAAGCGGCCACCCGCCAGCGTGACCCGCCGGGATCTGTCCGCGGTGAGGGCTACCGCAGCGTCGATCTCGTACGGCGTGATGGCCTCCAAGGAGGCGGCCACCGCCCGGCCGCGTGCGTCCGCCTCCTGACGCACCAGTTCGGACGCCGAGCCCGCGGGGCGGCGAGCGTCGAACCGCGCCAACGGCCCGGACGAGCGGCGCGCCAACTCGGCCCGCAACGCCGCCTGCAACTCGGGAAACCCCTGATAGCCCAGGCGCCGACCGAAGCGCAGCACCGTGGGCGCGCTGACACCCGCCCGCCCCGCCAGATTCGCCACGGTGTCGAGGCCTGCGCCCGGATACTCCGCGAGCAGGGCGCGCGCGACCTTGCGTTCGGCGGCGCTGAACTCCTGCATGCTGCTGCGCGTCTGCTGCGCCACGGTCGGCCGCTGCTCGTCGGCGGGAGCGCCGTTGCGACTGCCGGCCACTGATCCTCTTCTCAGCTCTCGGGCAGACCGTAGACCCGGCGGGCATTGGTACTGCCGATCATGGTTGCGACCCGTACGGCGTCGTCGAGCGACCATTCGCCGTCGTCGACCCACTGTCCCAGGATGCGCGTCATGGCGCGCCGCCAGTTCAGCGCCCCCAGGTAGTGCAGCTCGGCCGGCCCCCACGCGTCCGAGGAGTACAGCTGCTTCGCGAACGGCGCGAGTTCGAGGGACTCCGCGACCACGGCCGTACTGCGCGCCCCGACGTAGTTCAGCGCCAGTCCCACGTCGAAGTACACGTGCGGGAAGACCTGAGCGAGGTACCCCGCCTCGCGGTGGAACGGGTAGCAGTGCAGCAGCAGGACGTCGAGACGCCCCTGCACCTGACGCAGCCACTCGGTCAGCAGCAGCGGGTTGCTGCGGTGCAGATCGAGGTCGGCGTCGCCGTACCCGACGTGCAACTGCAACGGCCTGCCCAGGTCGACGGCCTGCCACAGCAGGAACCGCAGCAGGACCGGGTCGGCGACCCGCGCGGTGCCCGTCGTGCCCACCTCGCGCAGCCACCGGTCGGCCGCCCGCGCGACCTCCACGTCGGCGGGGCGGGACGGGTCGACGTCGAACCCGTGACGGTAGGCGACGATGCTCTTGAACCCGACCGCCGTCGTGGCGGAGTCGGCCAGCCGCTCGCGCACGGTCGCGGCGAACCCTGCCGCGTCGGCACCGGAACGTGCCACCTCCTCCGCGACCGCCTCGAGGCGTACCACCTCGTGCACCGGTCGCCGGCCGGCGGTAGCCATCTGCTGGAGCCCGAGGGTGGCGTCGCCCTGGTACCCGGTCTCGATGAGGTACCGGTCGACGCCTGTGGCGGCGAGCAGTCGCCGGTTGACCTCGTCGTTTCCCAGCTCGTCGCGGCGGGCCAGGTACTCCTCCGGGGAGCAGTGCGGCGCGAGGTCGAGCAGCGGCGCGCACCAGCGGCGGATCGAGAAGCCGACCTGGGAGTCGAAGTGCGTCGTCCCCGCCGGGGCGGGCACGCTCGACTCGGTGATCATCACTTCGAAGGTGGCCCGGTCGACGGCTCCGGCGAGCGCACCGTGTACGTGATGGTCGACCAGCGGGAGCTTCTCGATGGCGTCGGTCAGCTTTTCCACTGTCACCATCCTGCGAACGGGGCTACGAGCTCGTCGGGCACCTTACCGGCCGCGACGTCGGCGATCGCCGTACCGAGAATCTCCACGGCGAGGTCGACCTCCTCGTCGGTGATGACGAGCGGAGGGGTGATCTCCAGGACGTTGCCACCGACGTAGAAGACCACCGCACCGAGCTGCCAGGCCCGGTAGACGACCTTCTGGGCGGCGCGGCGGTCCGCGGTGTTGGTCTCGCGGTCGGTGACCAGTTCGAGCCCGATGGCCAACCCGTGACCGCGCACGTCGCCGATGGTCGGCAGCTCCTGCTGGAGCTTGCGCAGGCCGGCCAGGAACCGCTCGCCGCGCGCCGCGGCCCGCCCGGGCAGGTCCTCGGCGATGAGTGTGCGGAGCACGGCCCGCCCGGCCGCGGTGCAGATCGGGTTGCCGGCGGTGGTCAGCAGCGCGGAGGCCTCCGGACCGTCCAGGATCGCGGCGGGGCCGACGGCCGCGGACAGCGGCAGCCCGCCGCCGATCGCCTTACCGAAGGTGATGATGTCCGGTACGACGTCGTCGAGCTGGAACGCGTGCAGCACGCCGGGGCGGCCGAGGCCCATCTTGACCTCGTCGCACGCGAGCGGCACGTCATGGCGACGGCAGACCTCGTGCAGGCGCCGCAGGAAACCGCGGGGCGGCACGACCAGCCCGCCGTCGGACAGGATCGGCTCGACCATCACGCAGGCGACGTCGCCCCTGCTCAGCTCGCGCTCGATCTCGGCCAGGGACGCCGCCACGCTGGCTTCGACCGGGTCCGGCCCGTCCGCGTGCGGGCGGAACGGGTTCGGGTACGCCGCGAGGTACAGCCCGGGCTCGGCGTCGGCGCCGGCGTCGATGTGCACGCCGGAGACGCCCATCGCCACGCCGACCCCGCCGTGGTAGCTGTGCTCGAACGTGACGATCCGCCGCCGTCCGGTGGCGTGCCGGCACGCCCGCAGCACGACGTCGTTGGCGTCGCTGCCGGCGTGTCCGAAGTAGACCCGACGGTCACCGGTACCCGGGGTGAGGGCGAGCAGCTCCTCGGCGAAGCCGACCGAGTCGGGATGGACGGCCGAAAGCCCGCCGGCACCCGGCGGCTTGCGCAGCGCCCGGGTCACCGCCTCGGTGACGGCCGGGTGGCCGTGCCCGAGACCGCAGGCGGTCCAGGTGGCGCTCAGGTCGAGCAGCCGGCGGCCGCCCTCCTCGACCAGCCACGAGCCCTCGCCTTCGGTGACGGCGAGCGGGAAGAAGCGGAGCTTCTCGATGCCTGCGACGACGGCGGCGTCGCGCTCGTAGAGCGAACTGGTCATCAGGCCTCCTGGCTCGCGGCGGGGGCGGGCTGGCCGTTGGCGTGGGTGCCGAGCTCCGCGGTGAGCGTGGTGCCGATGCGCCGGGCCAGACCGGGCGCGGCGAGCACGATGATCAGACCGACGGCGCACCAGGCGAACGCGATGTACGGCGAGTTGAGCAGGCTGTCCTGGCCCTTGACGTTGAAGTAGAAGGCGGCGGCGATCACGCCGACGCCCAGGATCGGCACCACGATCTCGTAGCGCGGGATGGCGACCCGGCCGGTGGCGATGAAGCGGATGACGCCGACCTCGACCATCAGGTACGTGAACATCAGGCAGACGGTGCCGATGATGGCGAAGTAGAAGTACGAGTCGAGCGCGGCGTCTCCGGTGCCCAGTTGCGGGCGGTCGGAGGCCCAGGAGATGAAGTCCACGACGGCCGTGACGGCCAGCACCACCCAGAGCGCGTTGCGCGGGCTGCCGTGCTTGGGGTCCAGTTCGGCCAGCGACTTCGGGCCGAAGCCGTCGCGGGCGAGGGCGTAGACCATCCGGCTTGCGGTGGCGGCCGAGGACAGGTGCGAGGCGAACGCCGACATCACCGCGGTGAACAGGATGACCAGTCCGAACCACAGACCGATGTAGCTCTGGCCGAGCGCGCCGAGGGTGTTGCCTGAGCCCTTGAACGCCTCGAGGCCCTTGCTGTCGGTGCCGAAGCCGATGATCTGGGCGAACATGACGAACACGAACAGTACGGAGGTCAGCAGTACCGCACCGCTGAGCGCCCGGGGGATGTTGCGGCGCGGGTTGTCGGTCTCCTCACCGAGCGAGGCGCAGGCCTCGAACCCGGCCCAGGACAGGAACGCCGCGACGACGGCGCCCATGACGGCCTGGACGCTGACCCCGGACAGCGTGAACGTCGAGACGTCCAGCCCCGTCGAGTCCGCGCCGCCCTTGCCGATGATGACGAACGCGAGCACGATCATGAAGACGATGCCGATGCCCTCGATCACGAGCAGGGCGCGCGCCACCGTCTTCGTGTCGCGGGTGTTCAGGAACGCCGACAGCGCGAGGCCGATCAGGGCGGTCACCACCCAGGGCAGCTGGAACGGGTCCTTGCTGTCCGGCTGGGCGGCGGCGAGCAGGGCGTTGGTGAAGGCGCCGAGCGCCGCGAGCGTACAGATCGAGAAGAACAGGTACGTGCCGAGCTGGGCGAAGCCGGCGAAGAATCCGGCGCGCGGACCGATCGTCGCGCCGACGAGGGCGTACGCGTTGCCGGAGTGGTTGTAGTAGCGGGTGAGCCGGACGAAGCCGTAGGCCACCAGCCCGACTCCGATGCAGCCGAGTACGAAGACCAGCGGGACGGCCTTACCCACCGAGTCGATCAGACCCTGACCGTTGCCGCCCATCGCCAGCGTCGGGCCCATCAGACCCAGGGAGAGCGCGAGCGCCTCCCACAGTTTCAGCTTGCGGCGACTCGTGGAACCTGTGCTCATGGCCTCGCTCCTTACCGGGGTTGTGGGGGTGGACGGGTTTCGTCAGACGGACCAGGCAAAGCGCAAACGGTCCACGGTGGTCTCGATGGCGGCGTCGCCGTACTCGGCCTGCTCGTGGCGGCGGACGGCCACCAGGGCTTCGAGGAGCTCCTCGCCGAGGTGGCGTTTGGCCGCCGCGGACCGCTCCAGCGCGTCGAGGGCTTCGGCGTGCGTACCCGGTAGCTGCACCACGCCGAGCCGCTTGGCCTCTTCGTCGGTGAGGTCTGCGGGCGCGACGGTGACCTCCGGCGGCAGCGGCTTACCCTCGCGCAGGCCGTCCAGCGCCGCGGCGAGGATCGCACCGGCGGCGATGTACGGGTTCGCGGCCGGGTCGACGCACTTGACCTCGATGTTCGCGCCGTACGGGTTGCCCTGGGTCGCCGCGCACAGCCGGACGGCGGCTTCCCGGTTCTCCAGCCCCCAGCAGGCGTACGCGCCCGACCACATCCCCGGCTGCAGTCGCAGGCTGGACAGGACGGACGGCGCGAGCAGGCCGGTGAGCTCGGGCAACTGCTCGACGATGCCCGCGATCAGCGAGCCGCCCTCCGGCGTGATGCCGTGCGGGCCGTCCCCGGCCGACAGCAGCGGCTCGCCGTCGCGAAGGAACGACATGTGCAGGTGGGCGCCGTTACCGACCCCGTCGACGAACGGCTTGGGCGACAGCGACACGGCCAGCCCGTGGCGGCGCGCGGTACGGCCCAGCAGGAACCTGGCGAGCGCGAGCTTGTCGACGGCGTGCAGCGGGTCGGCCGGGGTCAGCGAGAACTCGAACTGGCGGCCGCCGTACTCGGCGTGCAACTGCTCGAGGCCGAGCTGCGCCCGGTCGAACTCGGCTTCGAGGTCGAGCAGGAACTGCTCGTGGTCGAGCGCCGGCCCCAGCCCGTACGCCGCCCAGGGGCCGGTGACGGCGCTGTCCGGTCGCGCGGGCAGCAGCGAGAACTCCATCTCCCCGGCCGCCAGCACCTCGAGGCCCAGCGCCTCAGCCGCCGCCTGCTGCCGGCGCAGGAAGCCGCGCCAGCAGACCGGCGACGGCTCACCGTCCTGGGTGAAGACCTCTGCGGGGGCCCACGCGAGCCCGCCGCCGACATCAACCGCCGCTGAGAGGTCGGCCCGCAGTCGCAGGTCGCCGACGGCCCCGATCCTCGGGGTCATCGCGATCCCGTTGTCCGCGCAGAACACCGCCCAGGTACTCGAGGCGCCCACGCCGGACCGGTGCAGCGAACCCGCCCGGCCCACCGGCACCTGCTTGCCCCGCGATACCCCGGCGGAATCGACGACCGCGCCGACGACGAGACGGACCCCGGCAGCGCGCAGCGCCTCGGTGACAGCCTCCGCCTCGCTCGCAGGCATCACGGGAAGGGACTTCGGGGTGGCCATCGGAACTCCAGGTCAGACGGGGTCTTAGGGCTGTTTCAGTTGTTACAGTTCTGCCGTACGGACGACGTAGTTATATCTGTTAGAGGCTTTCCTGAGAAGGCCCGGTTGATCAGATTTCCGGGCCGATCCGTCATCGGGCGCCCGGTGTCGCACCCGGGATCGCAGCCCCGCCCTCCGTCAGGTCCTGGAAGGCGGCGAGCGCTGCGGTGATCATCGCCTGAGCCACGTGGTGCACGGCCAGGTCCGACGGCAGGAACCGCGGGTGGTGCAGGCCCGGGCTGTCGTCCGCGCCGCTTCCGGTACCGACGAACAGCATGAGCGTCGGGCCGGCCTCGCCGTAGTACGCGAAGTCGTCCGCGCCGCAGGACCGGAACGCCTCACCGGGCACGAACCCCGACTTCGCCAGCCACGGCTCACACGCCTCGGCCAGCCGGCGGTCGTTGACCAACGCCGGCTCCCCGCTGGTCAGGCGCACCTCCGCGTGGCAGCCGTGCGCCGCCGCGACCTGCTCGCTGACCTCCACCAGTCGGCGGTGGAGGAACGCGCGGTCGTCGGGGTGCAGAGCCCGCAGCGAACCCCGCGCCTCGGCGCGACCCGGCACCACGTTGGGCGCCGACCCGGCCGACAGGGTGCCGACGGTGAGGACCGCCGCCCGGGTCGGGTCCACGTTGCGGGCGACGATCTGCTGGAGCGCGACCACGACGTTCGCGAGCGCGACGACCGGGTCCCGGGTGAGGTGCGGGTAGCCGGCGTGGCCCCCGCGCCCCTCGACGACAATCTCGAATTCGTCGCTGGACGCGTTCACCGGCCCCGCCGTGGCCGCCACGATGCCTTCGGCGAGGCGCGGCTGCAGGTGAACGCCGAGAAAGGCGCGGACGTCGTGGCCCTCGAACGCCCCGGCCTCGAGCAGTTCGTACGCGCCCGAGGGGAAGGTCTCCTCGGAGTGCTGCAGGACGGCGAGTAGCGCGCCGGGCAACGACAGTGAGTGGGCCGCGCGGGCGACCGCGACCAGGGCCGCCAGGTGCACGTCGTGCCCGCAGGCGTGCATCGCGCCGTTGGCCGAACTCCACGGGGCGTTGGTCTCCTCGCGGATCGGCAGCGCGTCGAGCTCACCGCGGAGCGCGATCGACGGCCCGGTGCTCGGCCCGATCCGCACGATCCGGCTGGCCCCGGCGATCTCCGGCGCGCCTGAGCTCGCCGGGGCGTCGGACCCGCCGAGGGCGTCAGCGACGAGCCGTGCGGTGTCCCACTCGTCATGGGAGAGCCGGGGCTCGGCGTGAATACGGTGGCGCAGCTCGATCGCTGCCGGCAGCTCTTCCGCGAGTCGTTGCTGCCACTGGCCGTAAAGCTGCAGGAGATCCGTACTCACGCAGAGCCTTTCGATGATCGAGGGCGGGATTGTGAAACGCATGCTACGGATCAGCTAGTCGATGATCAAGTGAAACGCAGGTTTCATCCCGGTGTATGGGCTGCGACTCCACGGAGTGGGTGGTGGAGGTCGGTTCCCAGCCGGCGACCGCCGCGTAGTGCCGGGCCCGGGCGGCGCTCATCGCCGCTCCGTCGCGGGTCGCGCATATGGGTGCTGCGCGACGCTTTGCTCTGCTCCCGGATAGGCAGCACCTGTCGCCCCGCTACAGGTGTTGCCCGCCCGGGAGCAGAGCAAAGCGCGCGGAGGTGCACATCCCTCCCGACCCGTCACAACGCCTTCACGTGTCAGACGGCACCACGTCGTTGCTGCGCTGCTACGAGCCTGTACCCGCAGGTTGAGCAGCTCCACGACGATCGGGCAGTGGGAAGGGCAGCGCGAGTATCGTCACGGTCGGGTGCTGGTTGACGTGATTGCACGATTCGTCGATCCGTGGTCGACGCCGACAGCCGGGACTCCGTTACCGTGGCGGTATGTCCCGGGAAGCATGGATCGCGGTCATCGTGCTCGGCGGCGTGGTGGCCGTCGCGGCGCTCGTCGGAGCCATCCTGTTGGCGATCAAGGTGTGGCGTTACCGCAAGATGCTGGACGCGCTCGGCGCGTCGGGCAAGGTCGCGTTCTACGGCGCGCTGGTGTACGCGATCCTTCCGGTCGACCTGCTTCCGGACCCGATCTACCTCGACGACATGGGCGTCCTGGCCGGCGCGCTGATCTTCCTCACCCGGCTGGCCCAGAAGCGCCGGGCAGCCCGTGGCGCAGGGTCGACCGGTACGCCGCCGGGGGTGCCGCCGCCGCAACGCTTTCGTTCGCTGAGGTAAACCGGCCTGCGCGGAACAGGCCTCGTTCGATATCCTCACCCCGCCGTCGGGGGAAAACGAGGGGTCTTTCGTGCGGTCGCTCACCATCGGTACGCTCGCGCTCGCTCTGACCGGCGCGCTGCTCCTGACCAGCGGCTGCACCGGCCGCGGTGCGGACGGAGTGAACGTCGCGGCGTCCAACCCGACCTCGACGGTCGCGCCGTCACCGACCGGTACGCCGGCCAAGGACGATCTCGTCGCCGCGCTGAAGCGGACCCAGGCCGCGCCGTACCGGTACACGGTGGAGAGCAACCTCCCCGAGAACAGCAGCGTGTCGGCGACCGGCGCCTTCGACCCTGTCGGGAAGGTCCTCGATGTGACGACCACGACGACCGGCGGCACAGCCGCGGGCACGACCCAGCGAATAGTCGTCGGCGCCGACACCTACCTGCGCCCGGGCGGCGCGAAGACGTGGGTGCACATGGACCTGTCCCGAGTGAAGAAGGACAACCTCCTGGCGTACTTCGACATGACCGATCCGACCGGTCTGGCGACGTTCACGTCCGCACTCGGCTTCGTGGAACGCGGCGGCCCGCACGCGTACTCGGGGAACTTCGACCCCGTCTCGAGCGACGAGTTCCTGCCGCTCGGCTCGCACGCCCTGTTCGTGTTCGCGGGCATGGCGCCGTTCACGGCCACGACCGACGACCAGGGCCGGGTGGTCTCGATCCACATCGAGCTGCCGCAGCGCGACGGTCCGAAGCTGGTCATGACCACGACGCTGAGTGAGCACGGGAAGCCACTGCCGATCACGGCGCCGGCGAGGGCGAACGTCCAGGAGGCCGGCGACTTCGTGTACCGCTAGAGCGCGCGTAGCTCCATGGTGAGTTCGGTACCCACACATCGAACCCTGTGTTGTCGTCGCGTCGGGAAGCCTGGCGTCCTACGTCCGTCGGCGCACGAATCCCATCACGGCGGTCCCGACGAACAGGATCGCGCCGATCACGGTCAGCCAGAACAGGCCCTTGAGCACGAGGCCGAGGACGGCGAGGATCAGCCAGATCACGAGAAGTGTAACGATCAATCCACCCATGTCACTGGCGTACCCCACTACGTCATGTAGGAAACGTAGGGAGGCGGACCAGCCGCCGGTGCATCGACTCCGCTCTTCGCCCGCCGGTCGGGCGGCCGCGTCGGCCTGGCCGCCGCAAGAGAAACCGCGTCAGCGGAAGAGCGCGTCCACCTCGGGGATGCGCCGCCGGTACCCGTCGAGGAGCACGCGGGCGGTGGATACCGAATCCACCAGCGGATGCAGCGCGAACGCCTCCAGCGCGAGCCGCGTCGACCGCGTCCGTGCGGCCCGGATCGTGACCTGTTCGACCGCCTTGACCTGCTGAACGAGCCCGAGCGGGTGGCCGGTGAGCGGGCGTGCCGTCAACGGGTGGGGGCCGCCGGCGTCCACCAGGCACGGTACCTCGACGACCGCCTCCGGGGGCAGTCCGTCCACCGTCGACCCGTTACGGACGTTGAGGATCATCGTGCTCCGCTCGTTGCGGGCGATGGCCGCCATGATGGCCAGCGCGACGCCCTCGTAGCCACCGCCGTCGACGTCGGCCGCATCGCGTTCCCCGGCCACATCGCGCGCGTCGCCGGAGTTCCGGCTCTCCTTCATGTACGTCGCGTCGCGTTCCCGGCGTACGCGCTGCCACGTCTCGTACGCCGATCGCGGGTCGGCGGCGACGGCGTCGTAGAAGCCGCGCTGCTGGTCGAGCAGGAACTCACCGCGGGTCGCCGCGCCGCCCTTGATCGACGCCACCGCGTCCCGCGTGAAGTAGTAGTAGTACAGGTACTCGTTCGGGATGGCCCCGAGCGACCGGATCCACCCCGCGCCGAAGAGTCGGCCCTCCTCGAAGCTACCCAGCAGGGCGTCGTGGGCGATCAGGTCCGGCAGGACGTCGGTGCCGTCGCGGCTCAACCCGCGCAGCCAGCCCAGGTGGTTCAGGCCCACGTAGTCCGGCGAGGTCCGCTCCGGGTCGTACCCGAGCGCGCGGGCGGCCCGGCGGGTCAGGCCGGTCGGCGAGTCGCAGATGCCCACCACGCGGTCGCCCAGCACCTGCTGCATCGCCTCGGTGATCATGCCGGCGGGGTTGGTGAAGTTGATGACCCAGGCCCGCGGGCTCACCGCCGCCACCCGTTCGGCGATGTGCACGGCCACCGGTACGGTGCGCAGACCGTACGCCAGGCCACCCGGCCCCGTCGTCTCCTGGCCGAGCAGCCCCAGGTCGAGCGCCACCCGCTCGTCGGCGGTACGGCCGGCGAGGCCGCCGACCCGGATAGCGGAGAACACGAAGTCGGCGCCGCTCAGCGCCTCGTCCAGGTGCGCGGTGGCGGTGACCTCGGGCGCGCCCGGGTAGCCGGCGGCCATCTGGCCGAGCACGTGCCCCATCGCGGCGAGCCGGTCGTGCGCCGGATCGTGCAGCGACACGGAGTCGATGCGCCGATCGCGGGCGTCGGGCGACAGGGTGTCGCGCAGCAGGGCGCCGTAGACCAGCGGTACCCGGAACCCGCCGCCGCCGAGGATCGCGAGCTTCACACGCGGAGACCCTAGCAGCGCGTTATTGGTTGCGGTCGATTTGCCGGGTCGGCAGGATGAGGTGAGTTGATGTTCCTGCCGAAGGGCGCACGCCGTGGGGGACGCCGTGTACGACCCGCTCGCCGGTCAGCGGACGGCGGACGGTCCCGACTTCGACGTGCTCCTCAGCGGCACGGTCTTCCTCGACATCATCTTCACCGGCCTGCGGTCCATGCCGTCGGCCGGTACCGAGGTGTGGGCGGACGGTATGGGATCCTGCCCCGGCGGCATCGCGAACCTGGCCGTCGCGTCCAGCCGGCTGGGCCTGCGCACTTGCCTGGCGGCGGCCTTCGGTGACGATGACTACGCCGACTTCTGCTGGCGTACCCTCGCCGAGCAGGAGGGCGTCAACCTCTCCCGGTCGCGTCGCTTCTCCGCCTGGCACTCACCGGTCACCGTGTCCCTGGCGGTCGACCGTGACCGCAGCATGGTCAGCCACGGCCACCCGCCGCCCGTCTCCGCCGACGACATGATCGGGGTGCCGCCCCAGTCGCGCGCGGTCATGGTCGAACTCGGCAACGGCGCGCTGGCGGAGCCCGCCTGGGTCGAGCCAGCCCGCGCCCAGGGTGCGCTCGTCTTCGCCGACGTCGGCTGGGACCCCACCGGCGATTGGTCGCCCCGGGTCCTGGACCAGCTCGCCCGGTGTGACGCCTTCCTGCCCAACGCCGCCGAGGCGATGGCGTACACCCGGACCGAGACCCCCGACGACGCGCTCTACGCCCTGGCGGACCGCGTACCGCTGGCGGTGGTGACCAACGGCGCGCAGGGCGCGCTGGCGATCGACGGGACCACCGGGGAGGAGGCGCACGTACCCGGCCTTCGGGTCCAGGCGCTCGACCCGACCGGGGCCGGCGACGTCTTCGGTGCCGGGCTGGTCGTCGGCACGCTCGCCGGCTGGTCACTGCGCGACCGGCTGGCCTTCGCCATCATGTGCTCGGCACTGGCCGTTCAGCAGTTCGGCGGCTCCCTGGCCGCCCCGGGCTGGGGTGACATCGCGGACTGGTGGCACGAGCTTCGCGACACCCCCGGCGGCAACTCCTACCGGGCGGCGCTGCGCCGCCGGTACGAGTTCCTCGACGAGATCGTGCCCACGGTGCCGGTCGGTGCGGTCCACCGGGCCGCCGCCACCATCGCGCGGCACGCGGACGTGGCGGGGCAGGGCGCCGCGACCCAGCCCGTCCACCAAGCAGGACGAAGGAGTATGGCATGAAGTCCTTCAGGTCGAGGACACTGCTCGCCGTCGGCACCGTCGCCGCCCTCGCGGTCACCTCGTGCACCCCCGGGTCAGGCTCCACCAACCCCCAGCCGGTCCCCACCGGCGCGGTCAGAACCGACGCGGCCGCGCTGGGCAACGTCACCCTGACCGTCTGGGACCAGGAGGTACGCGGCGGTCAGGCCGCCCAGATGGAGCAGCTCAACAAGGAGTTCCAGGCGAAGTACCCGAACATCAGGCTCCAGCGGGTGTCCCGCTCCTTCGACGACCTGAAGACCACGCTGCGGCTCGCGCTCAGCGGCAACGAGGCGCCCGACGTGGTGCAGGCCAACAACGGCCGCTCCGACATGGGCGAGTTCGTCAAGGCCGGTCAGCTGCTGCCGCTCGACCGGTACGCCGCCGCCTACGGCTGGAACGGCCGGTACCCCGAGACGGTGCGCCAGTACTCGTCCTACAGCGCCGACGGCAAGGCCTTCGGCAAGGGGAACCTGTACGGGCTGCCGCAGGTCGGCGAGGTGGTCGGCCTGTTCTACAACACGTCCAAGCTCGCCGCGCTCGGCCTCCAGCCGCCCAGGACCTGGCCGGAGCTGGAGAGCGCGATGGCCGCGGCCAAGGCCAGGGGCGAGGTACCGATGATGTTCGGCAACCTGGACAAGTGGCCGGCCATCCACGTGTTCGGCACGATCCAGGGCCGCACCTCCCCGCCCGGCGACATCACCACGCTCGCCTTCGGCCGCAAGGGCGCGTCGTGGAAGAGCGCCGGCAACCGGCAGGCCGCCCAGCAGCTGACCGACTGGGCCGGCAAGGGCTGGCTCGAGCCGGGCTTCAACGGGATGGGCTACGACCCCGCCTGGCAGGCGTTCAGCAAGGGCACGGGGGTCTTCCTTCTCGGCGGGACGTGGTTACAGGCCGACCTCGCGGGCGCCATGGGCGCAGGCGTCGGGTTCATGCTGCCGCCGCCGGCGAAGGCCGGTGACAGGCCGATCGCCACCGGCGGCACCGGGCTGCCGTTCGCGGTCACCGCCAAGAGCAAGCACCCCGACGCCGCCGCCGCATACATCAACTTCATCACCAGCGAACACGCGATGAGTGTGCTCACCAGCACCGGGAACCTGCCGGTCGCCGACACCTCGCGGCAGAGCGCCGGCGCCGGCCTGGCGAAGGACGTCCTCACCGCTTTCGGGGACGCGGCCGGCGCGGGCGGGCTCGTGCCGTACCTGGACTACGCGACGCCGACCATGTACGACACCCTCACCGCCTCGCTCCAGGACCTGCTGGCCAGACAGAAGACGCCGGACCAGTTCCTGGACTCGCTGCAGAAGGATTACGGCGACTTCTCCACGTCCAACGGATGAAGGCGCGGACAACGAGGGGGAGCGGCCTCGGGTACCTCTACGTCGCGCCGGCCCTCGTCGTGTACGCGGCGTTCCTGCTGTACCCGCTGGGCCGGTCGGTCCAGCTCTCGTTCTACGACTGGGACGGGCTGACCCTCGGCCGCTGGGTCGGCCTGGCCAACTACGCGGACGTGCTCACCGACGACGGCCTGCGGGGCGCCTTCGGGCACGCGCTGGTCCTCATCGTGTTCTACGCGCTCGTACCGTTGTGCGTCGGGCTCGTCCTCGCCTCGATCCTCAACCGCGCGAAGGTACGGGGACTGCCGTTCTTCCGTACCGTCGTCTTCCTGCCACAGGTCGTCGCCGCGGTGGTCATCGCCGTGGCGTGGCGGCGGATCTACGCCCCGGACGGTCCGCTGAACTCGCTGCTGCACACCGTCGGTCTCGGCTCGCTCGCCCGGGCCTGGCTGGGGGAGTACGACGCGGCCCTGCCGGCGGTGGGCTTCGTCGGCACCTGGTTCGAGACCGGGCTGGTCACCGTGCTGCTGCTCGCCGGCGCGAGCCGGATCTCCCCGGAGCTGTACGAGGCGGTCCGCCTCGACGGCGCCGGTCCGGTACGGGAGTTCTTCGCCGTCACGCTGCCCTCGGTGCGCGGCGAGGTCGCCGTGGCACTGACCCTCACGGTCATCGCCGCGCTGCGGACGTTCGACCTGGTGTACGTGACCACCCGCGGCGGCCCGGGCACGTCCACGTCGGTACCGTCGTACGAGGTGTACCACCGGGCCTTCGAGCTGGGGAAGGTGGGCTCCGCCGCCGCCGTCGGCGTGTGCCTGACCGTCGTCATCTTCGCGATCTCGCTGGCGATCACCCGCGTCGGTGACCGGGACGCGACGTCATGATCTCCCGTGCGGAACGCTCCGCGAACTACGCCATCCTGGCGCTGTTCGCCGTGTTCGCGCTCGCCCCGATCGGTACCGTCCTGGTCACCGCACTGGGCCCGGATGACGCCTCCAACGGCGGCGGGATCGCGAACTTCGCCCGGGCCTTCGGAGCCGGGCACTTCGGCACGTACCTGCGGATGAGCCTGCTGGTGTCGGTGTTCGTCGTGACGGTGAGCGCGGTCCTGTCCATCCTCAGTGGATTCGCGCTGGGCACGATGCGGTTCCGCGGCTCGACGGTGCTGTTCTACGTCTTCCTCCTCGGCATCATGATGCCCAGCGAGGCGATCGTCGTGCCGCTCTACTTCGACCTGCGGGCGCTCGGCCTCACCGACACGTTCTGGGCGGTCGCCCTGCCGCAGGTGGCGCAGTCGGTCGCGTTCGGCACGTTCTGGATGCGGGCGTTCTTCCGTACCAGCAGCCGTACCCTCGTCGAGGCCGCCCGCCTGGACGGGGCCGCCCCCCGCACCATCCTGTGGCGGGTGCTGGTGCCGGTCGCCCGGCCCGCGGTCACCACCCTCGTCGTGCTGACCTTCATGTGGACCTGGAACGAGTTCCTCATCCCGCTGGTCATGGTGACCGCCGAGGGTCTGCGCACCGCGCCGCTCGGGCTGGCGTTCTTCCAGGGCCAGCACACCCAGGGGTTCACGCTGCTGGCGGCCGGCGCCGTGATCGTCGCGACCCCGGTCGTCGCGCTCTACCTGTTCCTGCAGCGCCAGTTCATCGCGGGCATGCTCGGCGGCGCGGTCAGGGAGTAACGAGGCCCGCACCCAACCAGGGAGGCAGCTCATGAAGGCTTCGCGCAGGCTCGCTGCGCTGGTGACCGCCGCTGTTCTCGCACCGCTGACGGTGGTGGCGTCTGCTCCGGCTGCGAACGCCGCCGGGACCGGGACCTACCACGCGGACCGGAGCGTCAAAATCAACGTCATGGGTGAGTGGGCCCACCCCGACGACGACACGAGCATCATCGGCCCGTGCGGGGTGTGGCCCCAGCGGTACGGCGTCAAGTGCGGGATCATCATGGTCACCCGCGGCGAGGGCGGCGGGAACGCCGTCGGCCAGGAGCTCGGCCCGGGCCTCGGGCTGCGGCGCGAGAACGAGGACCGGGTGGCGCACTACCGCTCCGGTACGGTCGACATCTTCAACCTCGACCGGGTGGACTTCTTCTACAACCAGAGCGCCCCGCTCACCCAGTACTTCTGGGACCACGACGAGACGCTGCGCCGGATCACCCGCATCATCCGGATGACCCAGCCCGACGTGTACGTAGGCTTCACCCCGACCCTCGCCGCCGGTCACGGCAACCACCAGCAGGCGGGGCGCTACATCTGGGAGGGCGTGCTCGCGGCGGCCGACCCGAAGATGTTCCCCGAACAGCTTCGCGGCCCGAACGCGCTGAGCACCTGGCAGGTCAAGAAGGTCTTCTCCGGTGGCAGCACGGCCGGCACCGGAGGCACGACGACGGCCGCCGACTGCACCACGGGTTTCGTCCCTGCCGCCCTTGACACTGTGGCGGGCGTGTGGACCGGGTACGACTCACCGTACAAGTGGCCGGCCGGAAACCTGCAGGGCAGGCCCGCGGGCAGCCCGAAGAGTTGGCAACAGGTCGCCGACGAGGGGCGGCTCGCCTACCCCACCCAGAGCAGGGTGATGTACCAGGGCAGCTCGAACCCCGCGTGCCCGCGCTTCGGCATGACCGAGGCGTTCGTACCGTTCCAGCCGAACCTGCGCGCCGACGGCTCGCCCAACCCCCTGGCCGGCGCCGACGACGCCGCCCTGCTCGGCGCGGCCAGGCCGGACCCCGGCGGCCTGCCGCTGGGGACCCTGGAGTACCTGACGTTCTCCCGCTTCTACAATGTCGCGTCGACGCCGTTCCAGGCGACGTTGCACCTTCGCGCGCCGCGGGGCAAGGCGATCAAGGGTGGCCGGGCGGCGTTGACCGTACCGAGCGGCTGGACCGTCGACGGCCCGAAGACCGTCGGGACCGTCTCGGACAAGGCCGAGACCACCGTCAGCTTCACGGTCACTCCGGTGGCAGGTGCCGCGCCCAACCAGAACGCCCGGATCTCGGCGCTGTTCACCAGCGGCACATCCACCGGGTACACCGACAACGTCGTACGCATCGTCACCCCGGTCGAGGGCCGGTTCCAGCGGTGGGGCAACTGGGCGGAGTACGACGGCTGGCTCGCCGATACCGCCCCCCAGGCCGCGCGACTCGGCCGCTCGCCCGCCGTGCAGAGCATCGGCGTCGGCGCGACGCAGCAGGTACCGGTGGTGGCGCACAACTGGTCCGCCACGCCGCAGAGCGGGTCGGTCTCCCTGACGCTGCCCGCCGGTCTGACGGCCGACGCGACGGCCAAGCCCTACGGCCCCCTCGCCCCCGGCGCGGAGACCACCGTGACCTTCACCGTGACGAACGCTTCGCTGCCGGCGAGCCAGGCCGTCGATGTCCCCATCACGACGACGTACGCTTCACCGGCGGGTACGGGCAGCGAGACCCTCAGCCTCAGCAGCGTGCCCTCGACCACCATTCCGGCGGTCGCCGCGGCGCCGGCGGTGGACGGTGTCGCGTCGGCGGCGGAGTACCCGGGGCCGCGGCTGGACCTCGGCCGGATCTGGCAGGGCGCCTCCGGGTGCAGCGGCGCCGCCGACTGCGGCAGTGCCGGCAACTACGCACAGGTCAGTCGGTCCGACGACGCGCTGTACGTCTTCGTCCACGTCCGCGACGACTACCAGTCGTACGCGGTGACGCCCGCCGAGTGCGTCGGTCACTGGCAGGCGGACTCCGTCGAGATCCTGCTGGACCCGCGGGGGACCGCCTCGCAGGACCGAAAGGACACCGCCAACACCTTCAAGCTCGGCGTGTTCCCGTACACCGACGACCCGCAGAACACCAACGGTAACGGCGCCAACGGGCCGTGCTGGTCGCGCGACGCCGACAACCACCAGGGCTACTCCACCGGCCCCCTGGTCAGCGACGCGCCCAACGCGCCCGGCGTCCAGGTGGCCACGACCGCGCGTTGGGTCGGCTCCAACAGCACCACCGTCGACCACGCGTACGCCGGCGGCGGGTACGACCTCGAGGTGAAGATCCCTCTGGCCGACCTGCCGGCTGCGGTCGACCCGTCTCACCTGGGGCTGAACATCACGCCGTACGACAACGACAACACCGCCGCGGTCGGTACGACCACGCTCCGGCACATCGACATGAGTACCCGGCTCGGCTGGTCGGCGTTCGGTAGCGTCCAGTCCGACCCGTACCGGTGGGGCCGGGCGACCCTGCCGGGGTACACCCCGCCCGCCGGGCGGCCGGTGACGGCGCCCCCGCCGAACGTTTCCAACCCCAACCTCAACGGCGCCGAGTCGCCGCAGACGATCTGGCAGTCGGCCCGTGACGGCGTTCCGATCTCCGGACGGGTACCGGCGCCCGCCGGCGACCGGATCAGGATCGGCCGCCCGGTGCTGACGCCGACCGCTGCGACGTTCGACATCACCGCAACCGGGCCGGGCACGGCGCGGGTGTTCCTGTGGACCGGCGACGTGGGAGCGATCCCGGTGTACCTGACGAGCTGTTCGCCCGCGGCCGACCCGCCGCCGGACTACGGCCTGACCCCGTGTGCCGTGTCGGACGGTGGCATCCCGCCGTGGTCACCGGATCTGAGTGGCCACCTGGTCAAGCAGGTCACAGTGAATGTCCATGATGGACGGCAGCGGGTCAGCATCCCGTTGACGGCAGGGGCGCCGGCCCCCGAGCGGGTGCTGGTGTCGTTCGAGACGCCGAAGGACGAGGTCCAGGCGCTGGACGTACCGATGCGCCGGTGATCCCGTACCCGACGGCGTCCCCTCCTGATCACCGGGAGTCTGCGGCGTCATGGCGCCGCAGACTCCCAGTGATCACGAAGAGCCGAAGTGCTCCAGGGCGACGTGGCTGGACCAGCTGATGTGCTCGCCGACCAGCTTCGCGGCGAGGTCGCCGTCCCGGTCGCGGAGCGCGTCGAGGATCGCCCGGTGTTGCTGGTTGGCGGCCTTGATCTGCTCCGCGCGGTAGGCGTAGTGCGAGCGGTAGCTCGCCGTCACGGCGAGCACCTGACGCGAGATGGTCTGCAGGAGGTCACTGCCGGTGGCCACACTGATACAGCTGTGGAAGTGGAGGTCGGCGTGTGCCTGGTCGGCGGCGGTGGCCCGGGCACCGAGCCGGCGTAGCCGCGCGTACGCCTCCTCCATCTGCTCGAGATCACGCTCCGTATGACTCTCCGCGGCCATCCGGGCCGCGTGCGCCTCGATGACCGCGCGGAGCGCGTAGATCTGGGCGATGTCACGGGCGGTGACCGCCCGCACCGTGGCGCCGCGGTTGGGGATGAGATCGACCAGTCCCTCACCCTGGAGGATGAAGAGTGCTTCCCGGATCGGGGTACGGCTGATGCCGAGCTCCTCCGCGAGAAGTCTCTCCCGGAGCGGCTGCCCGGGCTTCAACTGCCCGGCCAGGATGGCGTCTCGCAAGATCCGCGCGACGCCCTCGCTTGTCCGCTGGGCCAGGGGCGGGGTCGCCGCCGACAAGTCCATAGGGTTGCTGCTCTCCATCCGTAACGGCTCGGGGTCGAACGGTGCCCTCGGTGCCACGTCAGCATCAGGATACGGGCTGGTAGCGCGGCGGTGGTGCCGTAGTGACGAGGGCAGCCCCGGAGGACCGGTCCACCGGCCCTCCGGGGCGTGCTCGTGCTACCCCGCAGAGCCGACGGGCTGTGGTGCCACGTGAACCGCTGCACCCTCACCCGGTACCGGGATCGCCGGCGGGTCCAGGTCGTCGCCGAAGTTGGTGGTACCCCAGTGGGCGGCGTCGAGGCCGATGACCTCGGTCTCCTCGCTGACCCTCAAACCCCCGAAGCGCTCGAAGACCAAGCACATGATCAGGCACGGGATGCCGGCGGTGGCCATGGCGGCGAGGACGCCGACCAGCTGCCACCACGGGGTGATGACCGCGTGGCCGAGCGCGTACTCGCCCTCCAGCCCGGGGAAGCCGCCGGTCGGAGTACCCCACGCGATGAAGCCGGTGAGGATGGCGCCGACGATGCCCGGGCCGAACGCGAGCGGGAGGACCTTGGGCTCGTCGATGCGCAGGCGGCGCAGGACGGCCGTGGTGCCCAGGCCGACCAGCGGCCCGAGCAGGCCGACGAGCAGGCACTTCAACGGCGTGCCGACGTCGAACAGGGTGCCGTTGATGACCATGCCGGCGATCGGGCCGAGGAACGTCCAGCTCGGTTCGCGCCGCTTGTACGCGATGGCCGCGCCCATGAGCCCGCCGCCGATGAGGCCGGCGATCACGTTCGTGACGACGAGCCCGAAGCCGCTCTCGGTGTAGGAGATGCCGAAGAAGCCCTTGCCCGGCACCGCGTACCCGGAGCCGAGTGCGACGAACGGGGCCGCGAAGGTGATGAGCAGGACCCCGGCCGCCACGAAACCGACGTTGTGCGGCACCGGCTTCGCGCCGCTCGCGTGCGGTGTGAACGCGCCGAGACGCGGGCCGATCCGCCACGCCATGACCAGCACCCAGGTACCCGCGAAGACGTACAGCGGGAAGACGCCGTCGAAGTCGTGCACCCCCCGGTTGGTCAGCGGGGACACCGAGCCCCAGCACAGGTAGCCCACGAGCGGCGACAGCACCGCGCCGACCACGAACGACATGATGTACAACGGCCTGGCCTTCGCGCGCTCCACCACGCCGGTGTGGATGAGCGCCATCGCGGCCATCGAGAACGTCACGAAGAAGACCAGGAAGACCTGCAGGACATCGGCCTCGGGCGCGATCTTCGGATCAATGTGGACGGCCGGCGTGGACGCGAGGCTCCCCGCGATCCACCAGTCCTTGACGGCCGTCCTCAGCGGGTCCGGCACGCCGAAGGCCTGGTTGAACGACCACTGCCAGATCGCGTATCCGCCCAGCAGGGTACCCACGCCACCGATCATGGCGGCCGTGATCTTCTGAACCCAGGTGTCGAGCACGTTGCGCCGCCGGACGAGCCCCATGTCGATGAGGCCCAGCCCCAGGATGACGACGATGACAGCGAATGCGGCAAGCGTGTACAGGAAGGCTAAGAGTAGGACTTCCGTTGACACCTGCTCCGGGAATGACTTCATTGCTCTCCCTCAACGAGGCGGCGCCCGCTTCGTGCGGGCGGGGGGTGAATTCGGGCGTTGGCCGCGGTTGCCGAACTCGCCAAGGTATTGCCTGGTGCCGTGCCGGTTCTCCGTTCTCCCAGGGCCCGGTGCGAGCTCTCCGAGGGCTCCGGGCGAGACCGCGACTCGCTGGAGATCCCTAGACAACGATGTGGGCGGACGGTATACATGCATGCCATCGGGTCGCAATACTTTCGATCAATTCACTTCCAGGAGCACCCCGTGGTGGACCCTGAAACGCTTGCCACGTACGACCGCGCCGGGTTCGGTGCACCGGTGCGGCGTGGAGTGCGACCGGCCGTTCTGGTCGTCGACTTCAGCTACGGCTTCACCGATCCGGCCTATCCGACCGGCGCCGACATGAGCGCGCAGATCGATGCGACGCGGCAGCTGCTCGACGCCGCGCGCGACAAGGACGTTCCGGTCGTCTTCACGACGATCGCGTACGACAAGGGCCAGCTGGCCTCGGTGGAATGGCTCAAGAAGGCCCGCGGCATGGCGGCCCTGGAGGCCGGCAGTCGCCTGGTCGAGATCGATACCCGGCTGTCGCCTCGGGAGGACGAGGCGATCGTTGTCAAGACCGGCGCTTCGGCATTCTTCGGTACGCCGCTGGCGTCGATGCTGGCCGGTCTGCGGATCGACACCCTGATCGTCACGGGCGCTACAACCAGCGGCTGTGTCCGGGCCAGCGTCGTGGACGCCGTGCAGAGCGGCTATCCGACGCTCGTGCCGCGGCAGTGCGTCGCCGACCGGGCGCAGGCGCCACACGACGCGAACCTGTTCGACATGAACGCGAAATACGCGGACGTTATTGATCTTGATGAGGCTCTCGCGTACGTGCGGGGCCTTCCGACCTCGACCCCTTCAGACGCGGAGGTGCCGGCATGACCGTCACGAACGAGAACCCATCAGGGGCAGGGCAGGACGACGCTGCCCGGTTCACCAGTCCCTTCGACATCGAGGCCCCGGCGGGTGCGGAGGGCTGGGAAAGCCTCTACCCCTACTACGCGCTGCTGAGCGAGGACCGCCGCGCCCGGGACGACGGCAAGTTCTGGTTCTTCGACGGGATGCACAACCCCGAGCCGCTGTACCCGTTCGACACCATCATGACCGAGAACTGGTGGGTCGCGGTCAGCCAGATGTCGACCCGGGTCTGGCCGGTCCCGCCGGCCCTCGGCATCGATCACCGCATCATCAACGGCTACCTCTACGTCAGCCCCAACGCGGTCACCGACCCCGAGGAGATCGCACGCCGGGCGGAGGTGTTCGGCGTCCGCGCCGGCCACTACTACGGCAACTGGGACGAGATCTATGACAAGTGGGAAGTCAAGGCCAAGGACTGCATCGAGCGGCTGAAGGCGATCGATTTCGCGCCGCTGCCGGACATGGAGCCCGAGAGCAGCGTGTTCGAGCACACGGGTACGTACTCGTCGTACCGGCTGCTCACCAGCTATGGCGACCTGATCCACAACCTGTTCGAGATGGGCTCGTACCACTTCGAGATGCTCAACCTCGGGTACGGCGCCTACCTGACCTTCCGGGAGTTCTGCCAGCAGGCGTTCCCCGGCATCACCGACCAGACCGTCGCCAGCATGGTGTCCGGCATCGACATCCTGCTGTTCCGTCCGGACGACGAGGTCCGCAAGCTGGCGAAGCTAGCGGTCGAGCTGGACCTGGCCGAGGTGATCACCTCCCACGAGGACCCGCACGCCGCGCTCGCCGCCATCGGCGCGCACGCGAGCGGCGAGCAGTGGCTGGCCGCGTTCGAGCAGGCCAAGGAGCCGTGGTTCTGGTTCTCCACCGGCGCCGGCTACACCCACAGCGACCGGGCCTGGATCGACGACCTGCGCCTGCCGTTCACCGCCATGCGCGGCTACATCGAGGCGTTGACCCGCGGTGAGGACATCCGCCGTCCGCTCGACGCGATCCTCGCCGAGCGCACCCGCGTCACCGGCGAGTACCGCTCCTACCTGCCGAGCGACGAGGACCGCGAGGCCTTCGACGGCCTGGTCGAGATCGCGCGCAAGGTCTTCCCGTTCGTGGAGAACCACAACTTCTACGTCGAGCACTGGCACCACTCGCTGTTCTGGTCGAAGGTGCGTCAGCTCGGCGAGGTCTTCGTGGCGCACAACTTCTTCGACGACCACGAGGACATCTTCTTCCTGCACCGCAACGAGGTGTACAGCGCGCTGTACGACCTGATCATCGGCTGGGCCACCGGTACCGAGGCCCGCGGCGTCACCTACTGGCGCCCCGAGATCGCCCGCCGCCGGGCCATCCGCGAGACCCTGTCCACCTGGTCGCCGCCGCCGGCGCTGGGCGTACCGCCGGAGGAGATCACCGAGCCGCTGACCGTCATGCTCTGGGGCATCACGCCGGAGAGCGTGCAGGAGTGGCTCGGCGTCGGCGCCGACGGCGAGGGCAGCGGTGTCCTGCGGGGCGTGGCCGCCTCGCCAGGCAAGGTGACCGGCCGGGCCCGCGTCATCACCGACCCGGAGCAGATCCACGAGGTCGAACAGGGCGACATCCTGATCTGCCGCATCACCGCGCCGAGCTGGGCACCGGTGTTCTCCAAGCTCGGCGCCGCGGTCTCCGACGTCGGCGGCATCATGGCGCACACCGCCATCGTGTCCCGCGAGTACGGCCTGCCGGCCGTCGTCGGCACCGGGTTCGCCACGATCACCATCAAGACCGGCCAGCTCGTCGAGGTCGACGGCAACCAGGGCACCGTGCGGATCCTCGAGGAGGCCGAGAAGTGACATCCCCCCATGTTCTGTGGATCGACGACCCGGCCGCTCCGGGCAGTCGGCTGCTGGGCGGCAAGTTCGGCAGCCTGGCGGAGATGACCGAGGCCGGCTTCGCGGTACCGCCCGGCTTCGGTATCACCACCACCGCGTACCGGCACTTCCTCGAGGCGGCGGGGCTGGCCGATCGGGCCCGGCAGGTACGGGAGCAGGCGGCGACCGCCGACCTCGCCACGGTCAGCGCGCTCAGCGCCGGGTTCACCGCCGAGATCGAGGCCGCGCCGCTCCCCGCCGATCTGGAGGAGGCCGTGCGCGGGGCGTACGCCGAACTCGAGCGGCGTACCGGCATCGAGGCGCTGCCGGTGGCGGTGCGCTCCAGCGGCGAGTCCGAGGACCTGGCCGGAGCGAGCTTCGCCGGCCAGTACGACACCTACCTGTGGGTGCGGGGCGCCGACGAGGTGCTGACCTACCTGCGCAAGTGCTGGGCCGGCATGTTCGGCACCGCGGTGCTCACCTACCGGCCCGACGGCGGCGCCTCCGTCGTGACCGCCGACCACGGCATCTGCGTCGGCGTGCAGCAGATGGTGGACGCCCGCTCGGCCGGGGTCATGTTCACCCTCGACCCGGTCACCGGTGACCGCTCGAAAGTCGTGATCGAGGGCTGCTGGGGCCTCGGGGAGGGCGTCGTGAAGGGCGACATCACCCCGACCCGGTACGTGGTGGACAAGGTGACCTTCGAGGTGGTCACCCGGGCGCTGAGCCGGCAGGAGGTGCAGTACCGCTTCGACCCGTCCACCAAGGCCGTCGGGATGGTGCCGGTGCATCCCGACCGGTGTGACGCGCCCTGCCTGGAGGACGAGCACATCGATCAGCTCGCGCAGCTCGCCAAGCGGATCGAGCGGCACCGGGGCGCACCGCAGGACATCGAGTGGGCGATCTCCGAGGCCGGCGACGTGCACGTCCTGCAGGTACGGCCGGAGACGGTCTGGAGCCAGCGCAGGCCCGAGGCGCCGATCCTGGAGAAGAAGTCGGCCGTCGACCACGTCCTGATGCGATTCTCCGGCGGCAAGCTCGCCACGAAGGCCGGGTCGTGAAGGCTCCGTACTTCCAGTACCACCGGCCGTCGTCGATCGGCGAGGCCGTCACCTTCCTCGACGAGTACGGTGGCGGCGCCCGGGTGATCGCCGGCGGTCAGAGCCTGGTGCCCATGATGAACATGCGGCTGTGGCGTCCGCTCGCCCTGGTCGACATCAACGGCATCGACGAGCTGGCCCGGATCCGCGAGGACGGCGACCGCACGATCCTGGGTGCGCTGGTGCGCTACTCGGAGATCGAGCGGTTGCCCGTCATCGCCGAGCGGTTGCCGGTGCTGGCACACATCGTCCGGTACATCGGCGACCGCCAGGTCCGCAATCGCGGCACCATCGGCGGCAGCCTCGTGCAGGGCGACCCGACCGGCGAGATGCCGCTCGCGTGTCTCGTGCTCGGCGCGACCGTACGCGTGGTCGGGCCGGACGGGGTACGCGAGATCCCGCTGCCCGAGCTCTACGAGAGCTCCTACGCCGCCACCCTCGACGTCGAGGAGCTGTTGACCGAGGTCGTCTTCCCGAGGGCGCCACAGCACTTCGCCTTCACCGAGGTCACCCGGCGGCACAACGACTTCGCCGTGGTCAGCGTCCTCGCCACCGGAGACCGCGACGCGGACGGCCGCTGGCGCGACGTGCGGATCGGGCTCGGCGGCGTCAACGACACTCCGGTGCTCGCTTCCGGTTCGGGCGCCGCGCTGGAAGGCAGCGACCTGTCCGACGACGCCATCCGGGCCGCCGCGGAACTGGCCGTCGAGGCCATCGACCCGCCGACGGACATCCGGGCGTCGGCCGAGTACCGCCGCCACCTGGTCCCCATCCACGTCCGCCGGGTGCTCACGCAGCTGCGCGAAACCCCGCTGCGCGACGCCCCGCTCCGAGGAGATACAGCATGAAGCTTCGCGAGGAGTTCCAGGTCGCCAAGCCGGTCGGCGACGTATGGGACTTTTTCGAGCAGCCCGAGCGGGTCGCGGCGTGCCTGCCGGGCGTCGAGAACGTGACCGTGGTCGACCCGGACAACGTCAACGTGCGGGCCACCCAGAGCCTCGGCCCGATGAAGGCCACGTTCGACGCCAAGATCAAGATCAATGAGCGGGTGCCGGGTGAGCTGATCGCCTTCACCGCGACCGGGCGTACCGTCAAGGGCGCGCTCGGCAACGTGCGGGCCGGTGTCAGCGTGCAGCTCGCCCCGGCGGGCGGCAGCGCCACGGGGGTCGTCGTCGAGGGCGACGTCGTGCTCGCCGGTGCGCTCGGCAGCGTCGGGCAGAAGGTCGTCTCGCGCCAGGCAGGCAAGGTCACCGCCGAGTTCGCCCGCAACCTCGACAGCGCGCTCAACGGCAGGCCGGTCGAGGTGGCGGCAGCGGCTCCGGCCGCCGCCCCGTCCCCGGTGAACAGCGCGGTTCCACCGGCCGTAGCGTCCCCGGCCGCCACGGCGACGCAGCCCGTCGCGCCGCCCGCCGCCGCTGCGGTGCCGCAGGTCGTCGTCGCCCCGACCGACCCGTGGTCCCGCGCCGCCGCCGCGCTGAGCCTCGTCTCGGTCCTGGTGAGCATCCTCGTCCTGGTCTTCGTCCTGCGGGGTGGCCGGTGAACGGGGTCGAGCTGCCGGTCGCGCCGGAGGTGGCGCTCGCCACCGACCTCGAGCGGGCCGCGGCCGAGTGGATCCACCCGTACAGCCAGGCCTGCCACCTGATGCGGGCCCGGGACTGGCTGGTGCACATCGCACCGGACGCGAGCCTGGAGATGCGGCTCGCGGCGATGGTCCACGACATCGAGCGGATGTTCCCCGGCAGCCCGGCGATGAACATGGCCTCGCAACCCTGGGACGACCCGTACTACCTGTTCGCCCACTCGCTGCGCTCCGCCGAGTCGGTCGGGGTGTGGCTCGCCGGCCAGGGCGACGCCGCCGCCGGCGTCGACGAGTACGAGGTCCGCCGCCTGGTCGCGTTGCACGAGCTCGGCGGCCTGCGCGGCGCGGACGAGGTACAGGCCGGCGACTCGCTGTCCTTCCTTGAGACGCTCGCCGAGCTGACCCGGACGTGGGTCCGCACCGGCGTGTGCAGCAAGGCGAAGGGCGCCGAGAAGCTGCATTACATGGCCGACCGGATCCGGATCCCGGCCGCCATGAAGCCGGCCGCGGAGCTCCTGGAGGCTGCCCTGGAAGGGCTCGACGAGATCGACGAGGAAACGAAATGACTACTGGCACCCCGTACCGGGTCGGGCTCATCGTCCCCAGCTCCAACACGACGATGGAGACCGAGATCCCCGAGCTGCTGCGCCGCCACGGCGAGCGGTACGGCACCTCCTTCACGTTCCACAGCAGCCGGGCACGGCTGCACACCGTCGACGCCGAATCGCTGGCGAAGATGGTGGCCGACAGCGACCGGTGCGCCGACGAGCTGGGCGACGCCGAGGTCGACGTCGTCGGGTACGCCTGCCTGGTCGCCGTGATGGCGCAGGGCAACGGCGCGCACGTCGGGATCGAGGAGCGGCTCCAGTCGGTCCTGACGGCCAGCCGGTCGGCGAAGGCCACGATGACCAGCAGCGCCGGCGCGCTCGTCCGTACCCTCACCGCGCTCGGCCTGCGCCGGGTCGCCGTGGTCGCGCCGTACATGCCGGCGCTGACCGAACTGGTCGTCGGCTACCTCGAGGACGGTGGGGTCAGCGTCGCCGACAGCGTGAGCCTGTCGGTCGCCGACAACTGCGCGGTCGGCCGCCTCGACCCGCAGAACCTGCCCGAGCACGTCAAGCGGCTCGACACCAGCGGTGTCGACGGCGTCGTGCTGTCGGCGTGCGTACAGATGCCGTCACTGCCCGCGGTGCAGGCGGTCGAGGACGCCCTCGGGCTGCCCGTCGTCACCGCCGCCACCGCGACCACCCGCGAGATCCTGCTCGCGCTCGGGCTGGAACCGGTGGTCCGCGACGCGGGCGCCGCGCTGTCGACGAGCGCCGCGGTGGCGTCGTGACCGTCGAGCTCGCCGGCCGCAGCGTCGAGGTCGAAGCCAACGGACTGCGCCACCACGTCCTCCAGTACGGCGGGAAGCACCAGCCGGACCTGCTGATCCTGCCCGGCATCACCAGCCCCGCGGCCACCGCGGACTTCCTCGCCACCGAGCTCGCGGAGCTGGGCTTCCGGGTGCACGTGCCGGACATCCGCGGCCGCGGCCGCACCGACCGCGCCCCGGCGGGGGAGTACCGGCTGACCGACTACGCCGCCGACGTCGCCGGTCTGGTCGACGCGCTCGGCCTGAACCGGCCCGTCGTGCTGGGCCACTCGATGGGCGCCCGGATCGCGATCGCGTACGCCGTGCTGCACGCGGGTGCCGACCACAACCTGCTGATCCTGGTCGACCCGCCGGTCTGCGGCCCCGGCCGGGGCCCGTACCCGACGACCCGTGAGTCCTTCCTCGAGCAACTCCACGAGGCGTACCGCGGCACCACCGCCGACGAGGTGCGCCGGTTCTACCCGAAGTGGCCGCAGCGAGAGCTGCAACTGCGCGCCGAGGTGCTGGCCACCTGCGACGAGACGGCGGTCCTGGAGACGCACGCCGGCTTCGAGTCCGAGGACATCTTCGGGTACTGGCGCGAGGTCACCCAGCCGGCCGTGCTCATCCGCGGCGGTGACAGCCCGGTGGTGCCCGCCGCGTCCGCCGACGACCTGCGGGCTGCGAACTCACGGATCGAGATCCTCACCGTTCCCGACGCCGGCCACATGGTGCCGTGGGACAACCTGCCCGGTTTCCTCGACGCCGCCCGTCCCTACCTGCAATCAGCCGTCACCCACTAGGAGGTCACCGTGGACCAGAGCATCCTCAACGACATGTGCCGGCGGCAGCTCGAGCTGTCCGGCGTACACGAGGGTGAGACCGTCGTCGTCCTGTCCCAGGGCGACGAGCGCATGGACTACGCGAACGCGTTCCTGTTCGCCGCCCGCAGCCTGGGCGCCAAGACGTACCACATGCGCCTGCAGGAGCCGCGCCCCACGACCGGCGCCTGGGCGGTCGGCGTCTCGGAGCTGGCCGGCAACGACGAGGCCGTCGAGGCGCTCAAGAAGGCCGACATGGTCGTCGACCTCATCTTCCTGCTGTTCAGCAAGGAGCAGTTCGCGATCCAGGCCGCCGGCACCCGCATCCTGACCGCCGTCGAGCCGGCGCCGCTGCTGGCCAAGCTGTTCCCGACCAAGGAGCTGCGCGAGCGGGTCGAGTTCGGAGCAGAGCTGCTCAGCAAGGCGCAGTCGATGCGGATCACCAGCCCGCACGGCACCGACGTCACGTACTCCCTCGGCGTCTACCCGACCATGAGCGAGTACGGCTACACCGACCAGCCCGGCCGCTGGGACCACTGGCCGGCCGCGTTCGTGTTCACCGGCGGCGCCGACGACGGCGTGGACGGCCAGATCGTGCTCGCGCCCGGCGACGTGCTGCTGCCGTTCAACACGTACGTGCAGACCCCGGTGACGCTGACCATCGAGAAGGGCTTCATCACCGACATCCGCGGCCAGCTCGACGCCGACCTGCTCAAGTCCTACATCGAGTCGTTCGCCGACCCCCGCGGGTACGGCATGTCGCACGTCGGCTGGGGCCTGGACGAGCGCGCCCAGTGGCACGGCCTCACCCAGTTCCCCGGCGGCATGGGTATGGAGCTGCGGTCGTTCTTCGGCAACGTCATGTTCTCCATCGGCCCCAACAACGAGCTGGGCGGCCCCAACGACACCCCGTGCCACTTCGACATCCCGATGCGCGGCTGCAGCCTCTTCCTCGACGACGAGCCCGTCGTCGTGGACGGCGACGTCGTCATCAAGGACATGTGGCCGACCGCTCGCCGCAAGGGCTGAGCTTTCCGGAAGTGGAGGGAATGCGATGACGGACCAGGTCGTCGTCACCGTCACCGTCAACGGTGAGACCGTCACCGAGCAGGTACCGGCCCGGATGCACGCCGCGGACTTCCTGCGGCACCGGCTCGGCTTCACCGGTACCCACATCGGCTGTGAGCAGGGCGTGTGCGGCATGTGCACCGTGCTCGTCAACGGGGAAGCGGTGAAGGCGTGCCTGATGTTCGCCGCGCAGCTGGACGGTTGCCAGGTGGAGACCGTCGAGTCCCTTGCGACCAATGACCGGCTCAACCCGCTGCAGCAGGCGTTCAAGGACGAACACGGGCTGCAGTGCGGCTTCTGTACGCCCGGGTTCCTGATGACCGCCACCGCGCTGGCCCGGTGCGGGCGGCGGCTGTCCGAAGGGGAGATCCGGGAGGAGATCGCCGGCGTGCTGTGCCGCTGCACCGGCTACGACGGCATCGTCAAGGCTATCGCCCGCCACCTCGACGAGGCCGCTGCCGCCGGTGCTGTCCCAGCGGGCGGCACCAGCCGGTGACGCGGGGGCGGTGCTACGGCACCGCCCCCGCACACGCCAGACGCCGGTCGTACGCACGTGTGAGATGAGGAACGGTGACGGAGACACTGGAACGCAGGCCCCACTCGGTCGAGGTGCCCAGCGCCTCGCTGATCGGGACGAGTACCGCGCGCAAGGAGGATGACCGGCTGCTGCGCGGCGACGGCCGGTTCACCGACGACATCGAGCCCGTACACGTCCTGGAGATGGCGGTCGCGCGGTCGCCGTACCCGCACGCCCGGATCCTCGGCATCGACATCAGCGCGGCGCTGGAGTTCGAAGGCGTGCGCCAGATCCTGGTCGGCGCGGACGTCCGCAAGATGTCCCAGCCGCTGACCGTGCTCCGGCCGGTACCCGGCGCGCCCAAACTGCCGTACTACGCGCTCGCCGACGACGTGGTCCGCTACGAGGGCGAGCCGGTCGTCAGCGTCGTCGCGACGAGCCGGGCCATCGCCGAGGACGCGCTCGAACTCATCGACATCGAGTACGAGCCGATCCCGCACGTCTCCGACGTCCTCGACGCGCTCGACCCGGACGCCCCGCAGATCCACCCAGGCCTGGTCGAGGGCAACCTCATGGTGACCAACCCGGAGGGTACGGGCGATCCCGAGGCCCACATCCGCTCCGCCGACGTGGTGGTCGAGGGGCGCTTCCGCATCAACCGGGTCACCGGCCTGCCGATGGAGACCCGCGCCGTCGTCGCCGAGTGGCGGCCGGGGGCGCGTGAGCTGACAGTGCACAGCTCGACCCAGGTGCCGCACCTGGTCCGCAAACAGCTCGCCGAGGTGCTGAGCCTGACCGAGAGCGACATCCGCGTCACCGCTTCCGACGTCGGCGGCGCGTACGGTCTCAAGCTCGGCATCTACCCCGAGGACGTCCTCGCCTGCCTGCACGCGATGGCGCTGCGGCGGCCGGTGAAGTGGGTCGAGGACCGGATGGAGTTCTTCCGGGCCACCACGCACGCCCGCGAAGCCACCCACGACTACCGGATCGCCGCCCGCTCCGACGGGCGGATCGTCGCGATCACCAACCGGTACGCCACCGACATGGGCGGCTGGAACTCCGGCTTCGGCTCCGCCCAGCTGTCCAGCGTCGTCTTCACCGGCCCGTACCGGGTGGAGGACGGCTTCGTCGAGCGCCGGGTCGTGCTCACCAACAAGACGCCGATCGGGGCCTACCGGGGCTACGGCCAGCCCGAGGTCAACTTCGCGCAGGAACGGCTGATGGACCAGCTGGCCCGCAAGCTCGGCATCGACCCGCTCGAACTGCGGGCGCGCAACATGCTCAGGCCGGAGGACCTGCCGTGGCGCAACCCGGCCGGTGCGGTCTACGACAGCGGCGACTACGAGCGCTGCCTGCGGATGGCGGCGGAGGCCGTCGGGTACGACGCGCACCGGGCCGCCGGACGGGGGCCGCGCGCCGACGGCCGCTACGTCGGCATCGGCCTGTCGTCGTTCGTCGAGCGCACCGGGTACGCCAGCGCCCGCTTCCTGGCCAAGCGCGGCTCGCAGTACGGCGCGCACGAGAGCGTCACCCTGCGCGTCAACCGGTCCGGCGGCATCGACCTGTACACCGGGGTCTCGCACATGGGACAGAGCAGCGAGACGGCGTTCGCCCAGATCGTCGCGGAGGTCTTCGGCTGCGGCTACGACGCGGTGCGGGTGCACGGGGGTGACACCGCCTCCTCGCCGCTCAACACCGGCGCGTTTGCTTCCCGTACGCTCATCGCGGCGTCCGGCGCACTCAAGGCGGCGGCCGAGAAGCTGCGGGACAAGACGCTGCGGCTGGCGGCCTGGTGCCTGGAGGCTCCTGTAGAGGAGCTTGAGGTGAACGGGGCCGTGGCGCGCCGCCGCGACACCGGCGCCACCGTGACCCTCGCCGACGTCTTCACCCGGGCACTCACCGGTCAGGGCATCCCCCCGGACGAGGATCCGGGCCTTGAGTCCACGGCGCACTACGAGCCCACCGACGCGGCCTACTCCTTCGGTACCGCAGCGGCAGTGGTCTCGGTCGACCCGGAGACCGGCGACTTCGACGTCGACCGCTTCGTCATGGTGCACGACTGCGGCGTGGCGGTGAATCCGAAGATCGTCGAGGGCCAGGTCCGCGGCGCGCTGGTGCAGGGGCTCGGCGCCGCGCTCGGCGAGGAGCTGCGCTACGACGCCGAAACCGGCCAGCTCGTCAACGGCACGATGATGGACTACTTCGCCCCGGCCGCCCCGGACATCCCGCCGATCGAACTACTGCACACCGAGGTGCCGTCACCGGTGACGCCCTTCGGGGTACGCGGGGTCGGCGAGGTCGGCACCATCCCGCCGGCGGCCGCCATCGCCAACGGCCTCTGCGACGCGCTCGCCGACTTCGGCGTCGAACTGGACAGCCTGCCGCTGACCCCGGAATCCGTATGGCGTGCGCTGCGGGGGTCGACCGGCTGACGACGTACGGCACCGGTTCCGCTCACGCACCGTCGGTCTCGACGGCGGCGGCGCGAAGGGCCTCGGCGAGGCGGGCCGCCGGATCAGGCATCCTGAGCACCGTGAGCGATGGGTACATCCGTCTGATCCCGGCCGACCCGACCTGGCAGCCGACCCCCGAGGCCGCCGCTGCGGCCGTGGCCTACGTCGCGCGGCTCTTCTCCGGGCCCACCGACGACGTCGAGCATGTCGACCACGAATTCTACGACCGGGTTACCCTGATCGACGCAGGTGAGAACACCACCCGGATCACGTGCTCCAGATGCGAGGGTGACATCGATCTGGAGTGGTTCTACGACCTGATCGAGGAGAGCGGCGAGAGCTTCGACAACCTAGACGCCAGGGCACCGTGCTGCGGCGCGGTGGTCTCGCTGGATACCCTCCGCTACGACTGGCCGGTCGGCTTCGCTCGATTCGAGGTGAGCGCCATGAACCCGACTCGCGCGAAGTACGAACTCGACGCCCAGGAGCTCGCCGACGTGGCCGCCCTTCTCGGCCACCCGGTCACGCAGATCCTGGCCCACTACTGATCGCGTACTTTCGTGCCGCTGGTCGCGTGCGGCACACCAGACGGATACGGCAGGATGATCCTGTGACCGCGAACTCGCCGACCTTCCTGGTGCTCTACACGTACGTTCCGGACATGGAGCAGCGGCGTGCGCCACACCGGCAGGACCACCTCGCATGGATTCGCGACCTGGCTGACAAGGGCACGTTGCTCGTGGCCGGGGCGGCGCAGGAACCGGTGGACACCGGTGTGCTGGTGGTGCGCGCCGCCGACGCCCACGAGGTGCGCCGGTTGCTGCTCGACGACCCGTACGCCCTAGCCAATCTCATCACCGGGGTCGTCGTGCGGCCGTTCGGGCTCGTGGTGGGCGGCTAGCGGGGTGAACTGAACTGCAGGTGGGAGCGCTGCCGCAGTCGAATGCTGGAGTTCGCCACCACCAGCGCGGTGAGGACGACGGCGAAGGTCGCCCCGTGGATCAGGCCGCGCTCCAGGTACCCGCTGTCGGTGTGGTCGACCGCGTAGGTACCGATCTCGCGGCTGAACCAGAACGGCAGGATGCGGGAGGACGTGCCGGCCGGGTCCATCATCATCTGCAGGCCGATCACCGTGAGAAGTACCAGGGTTCCTTCGAGTTCGCGGGGCAGCGCCGCGCTGAGGGCCAGCCCGAACGGCGCGGCGACGACCACCGTGATGGCCATGATCAGGGCGACCGCGCCGTACCGGACGTCGTGCTGGTCGAACCGGATCAGCAGGAAGTACGGCAGCGACAACGTCGCTCCGACCGTCCACAGTGCGGCGAGCCGTCCGAGGACGAGGTGGTGGCCGCGGTATCCGCACAGCCGCAGCCGGGGCTCGATGGCGCGGGCGGCGCTGCCGGCGAACAGGGCCGCGGTACTCAGCGCCCACCCCAGCCCGAGGCATAGGAACCGGATCGACTGGCCCAGGTGGTCGCCGCGCCGGCTGAGGTAGAAGGTCAACGGCAGCAGCAACAGCATCACCAGGACGGAACGGCGGCGCGCTATCTCCCGCAGCGCCATCTCGGCTACCGTGCACGTCTTGGTCATGCCACCCGCTCCTTGGTCGAGGTCAGGTCGAGGACGATGTCGACCCGGTCGAGTTGGTTGAGCAGATGGGTGACGACGACGATCGCCTTGCCGGCGTCGCGCCAGCGCCATACCTCGTGCCAGAAGTCGAGGTAGGTGCCCCGGTCGAAGCCCTGGTACGGCTCGTCGAGCAGCAGCACGTCGGGCTCGCCCATCCGAGCCATGATCAGGTTCAGCTTCTGGCGGGTACCGCCGGACAGGTGCCGGGCCTGGGTTGCGCTGACGGGAGACCAGTCCAGGGCGGCGGCGTTCGCGCGACCGGTTCGTAGGGCCGCCGTCCGGGGCATCCCGCGGCCCGCGCCGATCAGGACGAAGTGCTCCTCGGGGGTGAGGAATCCGCAGGTACCGCTGTCCTGGGGGCAGTAGCCGACTGTTCCGTTGACGTAGACCTTCCCGCGGTCGGGACTGGCCAGCCCGGCGCAGATGCGCAGGAACGTGCTCTTGCCGCACCCGTTGGCGCCCACCACGGCGGCGATCTCTCCGGCCCGTACCGTCAGATCCACGCCGGTGAGGACCGGCCGGCGCCGGTACCGCTTGGTCACCCCTCGCACGTTGAGGCGAACGGCTCCGGGTACTCGCCGGGGCGGCCTCAGATCCGGTCCGCCGACACTGTCCGCGACCGCGGCCGCGTAGGCCGCAGGCGGACCGAAGGCCGACAGTGGCGCCTCGCCACTGTCGCGCAGATGGGCGGCCGCCTCGGCGACCACGTGCCCGGCGAGATCCGGGCCGATCCCGTGCCGGCTCAGCTCACCGGCCAGGGCTGCGAGCCACACCTGCGGGTTCACTGAGCCGCCACCTCCCGTAGTACCGCGCCCACCCCACCGGCGAAGGCGTTCCAGTCATTCGCGGTCAGCCGCAGCGTCTCGCTCCCGGCCGCACTGAGCCGGTAGTACTTGCGGGCGGGTCCGGCCACGCCCTCCCGCCAGTGCGCGGTGACAAGGCCGGACCGCTGAAGCCGCAACAGCACCGGGTAGAGCGTGCCGCCCTGGATCGGCCCGAGTCCGGCCGCCTCCAACGACTGGGCCAGTTCGTACCCGTAGGACTCGCCCCGGGCGAGGATCGCCAGGACGCACAGGTCCAGCACACCCCGAAGCCACTGGGCCCGCCGCTCCTGGTTCACGCGCACAAGCTAGCACAGCAATCTAGATAGCACGACGACATAGATAGACGGAGTGTCGACGTTCGACATTTGGGTGGCGGGCAGGTAACGGCTTGCCCGATCAGGGCCCGATGACCTCAGCCGCGCGCAGTCACCGGCGCGCGACCGTCACAGCGCGATGTCGAGGGCGCCGCTGACGCGTTCCATGCGCAGGCGGCACAGCAGTTCACCCTCGACCGCGTTCCGCTCGCCGTACTCCCGGGCGCGCCGGGCGGGCACGTACCGTTCGGCCAGCCGCGTCGCCCAGTCCAGCAGGTCGGGAGCGCGGCCGTCGAGGCTGACCGTGCCGCGGACCACCACGAAGTCGTACGGGTACTCCGACACGTCGACCGTCAGCGCCGCCCGTGGGTTGGCCCGCAGGTTGCGACCCTTGACCGTGTCCTCGCCGGTGGTGAACACCAGGTCCTCGCCGTCGATCAGGAACCAGATCGGGGCCACGTGTGGCACTCCGGTCGGCGACGCCGTGGCGAGCTTGCCGGTACGGCTACCCACGGAGATGAAGTCGATCGCGTCCTGCCGGGTCATCGCTCCCACCCCGCCAGCCTGCCGCAGATCGCTCCGGTCCGCAGCCCGACCACGGCGAGCGGCCTCGGCTCAGACGAGGCGTCGCGCCCCGGCCAGTTCCGGTCGGGTGGCGCCGGGCCGGCGCACCGGAAGCCGCGGCTCTACCGCAGGCTCAGCTTCATGCCCTCGTGGCTCGAGACGAAGCCGAGCCGGGCGTAGAACCGGTGCGCGTCGAGGCGCGACTTGTCGGTGGTGAGCTGCACCAGCGCGCACCCACGCTGCCGGGCCTGCTCGATGACCCAGGTCATGAGCTGCGCGCCGAGCCCCTGCCCGCGGCGGTCGGATCGGACGCGGACGGATTCGACGAGGGCCCGTTCGGCGCCGTGGCGCCCGAGCCCGGGGATGTACGTGACCTGGAGGAACGCCACCACGTCCGCGTCGTCCTCGGCGACCACGAGAAGGTTGCGCGGGTCGGCGTCGATATCGGCGAACGCCTGCTCGTACGCGCTGTCCACCACGGCGTGGTCCCGCGCCTTGCCCAGCACGTCGTCGGCGAGGAGCGCGACGATCGCGGGCAGGTCGGCGCGCACCGCTTCACGGAAGACCACGTCGTAAGCCTAGACAGTCGTCACGAGGCCGCCGATTACGCGATCCACCCCAATTGCGCCGCACCGGGGACCCGTGCGCCCTCCGGGCGAGGTGACCCACGGTGGGGCGGAGTCACCGAGAATGGAGACCTCTGAATATCCGGCCCGGCCGACCGATCGAGGACCCCATGGGATTTCTGAGCCCCACCCTGCCGGAGGTCGGCGACGTCGCCGCCTGGCAGCGGCAGCCTCGTGCCGAGAGGCTGAAGACCGCGACCCGACACTGGGTGGAGCACGGCTTCGGCAGCCCTACCGCGGTGTTTCTGCTCTACGCCGTCAAGTGCGTCGGGTACGTCGTGGGCGGCGCGGCGGTCATCGCCATGACCCCGGGCCTCGGCGGCCTCGCCGACGCGGCCTCCTGGTGGACCGAGCCGATCGTCTACCAGAAGCTCATCGTCTGGACCCTGCTCTACGAGGTCATCGGACTCGGCTGCGGCTCCGGGCCCCTGAGCTCCCACTTCATCCCGCCGATCGGCTCGATCCTGTACTGGCTGCGGCCCGGCACCATCCGGCTCCCGCCCTGGCCGGACCGGGTGCCGCTGACGGCCGGTGACCGGCGTACGCCGGTGGACGTCGCGCTCTACGTCGTCGTGCTGGTCTCGGCAAGCTACCTGCTGACCCGACCGGGGGGCGACGCCGGCCTGCTGGACCCGCGCGCGGCGCTGCCGTTGATCGGGTCCCTCGCCGTCCTCGGCCTGCGCGACAAGACGATCTTCCTGGCCGCCCGGGGCGAGCAGTACTGGCTGTCCCTGCTCATCTTCTTCTTCCCGTACCCGGACCAGATCGTCGGGTTCAAGCTGGTGATGCTCGCCCTCTGGTGGGGCGCGGCCACGTCAAAACTCAACCACCACTTCCCGTTCGTGGTGGCCGTGATGATGAGCAACTCGCCGTTGCTGCGGGTGACGTCGGTCCGGCGGGCGATGTACCGCAACCCGCCGCACGACCTGCGTCCGTCGCGCCTCGCGGCCCTGCTGGCGCACGTCGGCACGGCGACGGAGTACCTCGTGCCGCTGTTCCTCGTCTTCCTCGGCCGGGGCGGGTTCTGGACCTGGGCGGCCGTGCTCTACATGGTCCTGTTCCACCTCCACATCCTGTCGACGGTACCGATGGGGGTGCCGCTGGAGTGGAACCTGTTCTTCATCTTCTCGCTGTTCCACCTGTTCGGCGCGTACGGCGACATCACCGTGTACGACCTGCGCACGCCCGCGCTGCTGCTGGTGATCCTGCCGCCGCTGGTCCTGCTTCCGCTGCTCGGCAACGTCCGGCCCGACCTCGTCTCCTTCCTGCCGGCCATGCGCTACTACGCCGGCAACTGGGCGACCAGCGTCTGGATCTTCACCCGCGACGCCCTGACCCGGATGAGCGAGGGGCTGGTCACGTCGAGCCGGCTCACGACCGGGCAGCTCGAGGCGCTGTACGGCGCCGACACGGCGGTCCTCCTCGCCCACAAGGTCCAGGGGTGGCGTGGCCTGCACTCCCACGGCCGGGCGCACAATGGGCTGATCGACCGGGTGGCCGCCGGGGAGGACGACGTCGTGACGCTGGACGGCGAGCTCGTCGCCGCTTACGCGATCGGCTGGAACTTCGGCGAGGGCCACCTGCACGACGACCAGCTTCTGCGGGCGATCCAGGCACGCTGCGGTTTCTCCCCGGGCCAGGTGCGGGTCATCACCCTGGAGGGCCAGCCGATCCAGCGGCAGGACCAGCGGTACGAGGTGCACGACGCGGCGCTCGGGCTGGTCGAGCGAGGAAGAGTGAAGGTACGCGACATGCTCCAGCGGCAGCCCTGGCCGACCGACGGGCCGGACTACCCGGTGTACGACGTGGAGACGTTCCGGCCGGCCACCATTGAGCCGACGCCGGAGAAGCGGACCCCGGAGACCGCGTGACCCGCGCCGTCGTCGTCGGCGGCGGGCCCAACGGCCTCGCCGCCGCGGCTCTGCTCGCCACCAGCGGCCTGAAGGTGACCCTGCTGGAGGCCGCCGACGAGGTCGGCGGGGGTACCCGCAGCCGCGAGGCGATCCTGCCCGGCCTGCTGCACGACCACTGCTCGGCGATCCATCCGATGGCGGTGACCTCCCCGGCCCTGGCGTCGCTGGACCTGGGGCGGTACGGGCTGCGGTGGCGGCTGCCGGACGTCGACTGCGTCCATCCGCTCGATGACGGCACCGCCGGCGTCCTGGTGCGTTCGGTCGATCGGACCGCCGAGTTGCTGGGTACGGACGGGGCGCGCTGGAAGACGCTGCTCGGCCCCTCGGTCGCCCGCTGGGACGAGTTGTCCCGGGACGTGATGGGGCCGCTGCTCGCCATCCCCTCGCATCCGCTGCTGCTGGCGAGGTTCGGACTTCCCACGCTGCTGCCCGCCACCGTCCTCGCGCGGAGCTTCCGGACCGAGCAGGCCCGCGCGCTGTGGGCGGGCGTGGCCGCCCACTCGTTCCGGCCGCTGACCGCACCGCTCAGCTCCGCGATCGGGCTGGGGATCCTGACCGCCGGCCACGCGGCCGGGTGGGCGGTCGCGGAGGGCGGCTCCCGGTCCATCGCCCGCGCCCTGGAGAAGGCGCTCCTCGACCACGGCGGAGTGGTCGCCACCGGCGTACGGGTGACGAGCGCGAGACAGCTTCCGCCCGCCGACGTCACCCTCTTCGACCTCGACCCGGGGCAGGTGGCGGCGATCCTCTCCGACCGGCTGCCGGCCCGTACCCGCAGGGCGTACACGCGGTTCCGTCGGGGCGCGGGCGCGTACAAGATCGATCTTGCGGTCGAGGGCGGGGTGCCCTGGACGAACGGGTACGCCCGCCGGGCCGGCACCGTCCACCTGGGCGGAACCATGGCGGAGGTGGTCCGGGCCGCGCGGGAGGTCCACGCCGGCAGGGTACCGGAGAGACCCTTCGTCCTCGTCGGTCAGCAGTACCTCGCCGACCCGTCCCGGTCGGTCGGCGACGTGCATCCGGTCTGGGCGTACGCCCACGTACCCCACGGCTACGACGGCGATCTCACCCACGCCGTGCTCGCCCAACTGGAGCGCTTCGCCCCCGGTACCCGCGAGCGGATCGTCGGCCTGGAGACCACCACGCCGGCCCAGTTCGCGGACGCCAACCCGAACTTCGCGGGCGGTGACATCCTCACCGGCGCGAAGACGATCCCGCAGCTCGTCCTCGGCGCCCGACCGGCGCTCGATCCGTACAGCACCGGCGCGCCGGGCGTGTTCCTCTGCTCCGCGGCCACCCCGCCGGGGCCGGGCGCCCACGGCATGTGCGGCGCCGGGGCGGCCGCCTCCGCGCTGCGGCACCTCGGCATCACCCCGCGGTGGTACGGGGCACCCGCGACCTGAGGCCGACACCGCTGAGCGCGGGGGCCATGGCCCGCAGGTGCTCCAGCTGCTCGCGGGCGGTGGCCGTCACGGGCTGGACGCAGACGTGGTCCGCGCCGGCGTCGTGGTGGGCCCGGACCCGGTCAGCGATCGTCTGCGGCTCGCCCCACACCACGATCGTGTCCACCAGGGCGTCGCTGCCGCCGTCGGCGAAGTCCGCGTCGCCGAAGCCCAGTTCCCGCAGGTTGTTGACGTAGTTCGGCAGCCCCAGGTAGAACGCCATGTACTCGCGGGCGGCCCGGCGTGCCCGCACGGGGTCGGTGTCGAGCACGAAGGCCTGCTCCGGCGCCAGTACCGGGTCGGGTCCGAGGACCGCCCGGGCGCGGGCGGTGTGCTCGGGCGGTACGAAGTAGGAGTGGGCGCCGTGGCTGCGCTGTGCGGCCAGCTCCAGCATCCGGCGGCGCAGCGCCGCCAGCATCCGAGGTGGCGCCTCGGGTACCGGGAAGTCGTGCTCGACGGCGTCCATGGCGTCCAGGTAGGCGCGCATGTGCTCCACCGGGCTGCGGTACTCGGTGCCGCGCGGCTTCACCAGGGGCGCATGGCTGACCCCCAGCCCTAGCAGGAACCGGCCGCCGGCCGCCTCCGCCAGGGCGTTCGCCCCGTTCCAGGCGGCGGTGGGGTCGCGGCCCCAGATGTTGGCGATCCCGGTCGCGACCACCAGCCGCCGCGTCCCCTCCAGCAGGAGAGCGGAGTGCACCAGGGCCTCCTTGGTCCACGGGGCCTCACCGAGCCACAGCGTCCCGTAGCCCAGCTCCTCCAGCTGGGCGGCGGCCGCCCGCTCGGACGACGCCGGCTCCCGGCCCAGCGCGAACGTCCACACGCCGACCCGGCCGATACGCTGCTTCAACTCGGCGGTGCCGAGGGAGCGCTCCTGCTGGCTCACCGGATCCAGCTACCCGGGCGGGTGGGCTTCATGCCGGTCAGGGCACGGTCAGGGTCCCGGGCCGGCGCTGGCAGCGCAGCACGCCGTCGTCGATCCGGCCGTGCCGCAGCCTCAGCACGTCGTGGGCGTAGCTCATGCCGAGCCGCGCCCGGGGAGTGCTCCATTTCGATGGCGAAGAGCCGATCGACATCGAGGTCATCGAGGGCGCATGCTGGCCGTACCGTACGGAGGAGCACGAATGGCGCAGTTCTACCTCAACGGCTACAAGATCGGTGACCCGTTCCTCGAGGATCCGCACCCGTCCGTCGCGGAGCGTCGGGAAGGCCTCCCTGAGGAGGTCGACGTCCTGATCGTGGGATGTGGGCCGGCCGGTCTGGTGCTGGCCGCGCAGCTGGCCAACTTCCCTGACATCAGGACCGCGGTCATCGACCGTCGGGACGGGCCGCTGGAGGTGGGCCAGGCCGACGGCGTGGCCTGCCGCACCGTGGAGATGTTCGAGGCGTTCGGTCTGGCCGACCGACTGGTAGGCGAGGCCTACTGGGTCAACGAGGTCTCCTTCTGGCGTCCGGATCCGGAGGACCGCACGAGGATCACGCGGACCGGGCGCGTCCAGGACACCGAGGAGGGCTTGTCGGAGTTCCCGCATGTGATCGTGAACCAGGCGCGGATGCTCGCCTATCTCCGGGACCACATGGAGCGGTCCGCCAGCAGGTTGCGGCCGTTCTACGGGCTCCACGCCAGTGACGTGCAGATCGACAGCAGCGGCTCGTCGGAGTACCCCGTGACAGTCACCCTCCATCACGTCAAGGAGTTCCAGGAGACCGGGGAGACCTCGACGGTCCGGGCCAAGTACGTCGTCGGCTGTGACGGCTCGCGCAGTGGAACCCGTACCGCGATCGGCCGGGAACTCGTCGGCGACCCGATGAACCAGTCCTGGGGCGTCATGGACGTCCTGGCGGTCACCGACTTCCCGGACATCCGGCTCAAGTGCGCCGTCCACTCCGCGAATCAGGGCAACATTCTGATCATCCCGCGAGAGGGCGGGTACCTGGTGCGGCTCTACATCGAACTGGACGCGGTCAGCGACAAGGAGATGCTCGAGGACCGCAGTGTCACCCCGGAGAAGTTGGCCGCGGTCGCGAACCGGATTCTGCACCCCTACACCCTCGACGTGAAGAACGTCGGCTGGTGGTCGGTCTACGAGATCGGCCAGCGTCTGTGTGACAAGTTCGACGACGTGCCGGTGACGGAGACGGCCACCAGGCTGCCCCGGGTGTTCATCGCCGGCGACGCGTGCCATACCCACAGCGCGAAGGCCGGCCAGGGCATGAACGTGTCGATGGCCGACACCTGGAACCTCGGATGGAAGCTCGGGGCCGTTCTCCGGGGCACGGCCAGGCCCGAACTCCTGCACACCTACTCCGAGGAACGGCAGAAGGTCGCCGAGGAGCTGATCGCGTTCGACCGCGAGTTCGCCAGGATGTTCAGCGCCGCCCCGAAGGACTCGGGTCACGCCGGCGACGCGGGCGTCGACCCCGAGGAGTTCCAGCGGTACTTCGTCCAGCAGGGCCGCTTCACCGCCGGGGTCGCGACCCGGTACACCCCGTCGATGATCACCGCTGAGGCGACCTACCAGCACCTGGCGGAGGGTTTCACGGTGGGGATGCGTTTCCACTCCGCCCCTGCCGTACGGTTGGCCGATGCCAGGCCGATGCACCTCGGCCACGTCGCCCGGGCCGACGGTGCCTGGCGCATCTACGTCTTCGCCGACCGGCACGCCCCGACAAGCCCTGACTCCCAGGCCCGGCGGCTGTGCGAATTCCTGGCGTCGGCCTCGTCACCGATCACGCGCTGCACGCCGGCCGGCGCCGACCCCGACTCGGTCATCGACGTCCGCGCCGTTTTCCAGCAGGGGCATCGCGACCTGACCGTCGACGAGATGCCGTCGGTCCTCCTGCCGAGGAAGGGCAAGCTCGGGCTGATCGACTACGAGAAGGTGTTCTGCCCCGACCCGAAGGCCGGCGACGTCTTCGACCTACGGGGCGTGGAGCGCGAGACGGGCTGCCTGGTCGTCGTCCGCCCGGACCAGTACGTCTCACACGTGCTGCCGCTCGACGCGTACGAGGCCCTGGCCGACTTCTTCGCCGGAATCCTGGTGGACGCCCGATAGGGCAGCCGCGTCCGGGCGGGGAGTCCCACCGCCGAGGTCAGACCAGGGTGGACTCGAGGGTCTCGGGTGCGAACAGCTCCGCGGGCTCCAGCCTGCGGGCGGCCAGGCCCTGGTCGTAGGAGTAGCGCAGGAAGGTGCGCAGCACCGCGAGGTTCTTCTCCAGACCGTACGGCCAGTAGTCCGCGCCGAGCACCGCGCGGGTGCGGGCGACCTCGTCGTGCAGCCACGGCAGCAGGTAGCGGGCGGCGGCCGTCTCGTCGATGCCCTCTGCGCACAGCGTTTTGGCCTGCTCGAACGCGTCGTGGAGCGAGCGGGCCAGCCATCGGTTTCGCTCGTAGACGTCTCGGCGCAGGACGACCACGTGCATGATCGGGAAGATCCCCGTCCGACGGAAGTAGTCCTCCTCGGCCGGACGGGACGGGTCGAACAGTCGCCGGACACCGCTGTCGCCGCGGGTGAAGCTCTCCGGCGTGCGGGGCGTGTACACCGCGTCGATCTCGCCGGTGGCGAGCATCTCCGATAGCGTCTGGCGTGGCCCGATGGGCTCGACGCGCACCGCGGGTGGCAGGTGGACCTTCAGCTTCTCGGGGCGTCCGGGCTGGTGCAGGCCGCCGGTGCGGTAGGTGACGGATTCGACCGGCACGCCGTACTCGTCGGCGAGGATGCCGCGGATCCAGACGTTGGCGGTCAGTTGGTACTCGGCGACCCCTACGTGTTTGCCGATCAGGTCGGCCGGCTCCCTGATTCCGGAGGCGGCGGAGACGTAGATGCCGCTGTGCCGGAACAGACGCGACGGGAACACGGGGATCGCGATGAACGGCGCGTCGCGGGTGAGCGTGATGACGTAGCTGGACAGCGACATCTCGGCGGCGTCGAACTCCCGGAACCGCGCCATCCGGAAGAACGTCTCCTCCACCTGCTGGGGAAGGTACGTCAGGTCCACGCCGGCCGGTCGGACACGTCCGTCCCGGAGGGCCTCGGTGCGGTCGTATCGTTCACAGGCCAGGGTGATCGGAATGCGCACGTCGGCTCCCCGGATCGGTTCGGTGGTTGGGCTCACGGTAGCCCGCTTTTCGGGATCAAATTACGTATAGGTTGACACAATCAGGGTCCGCCCCTGGAGGAGGCTGTTCATGTCGCTGCGGCACGCGCTGCTGGCCCTGCTCGACGCGGGCGCGATGACCGGCTACGAGCTGGCCAAGCAGTTCGACGTCTCGGTGGCCTATCTCTGGCACGCGCCGCACTCGCAGATCTACCCCGAACTGCGCCGGATGGAGGCGGACGGGCTGATCGAGGCCGAGGCTCTGCCGCGCGGCGAGCGCGGCACCAAGCGGGCCTACTCGCTCACCGTGGCAGGCGCAGCGGAGCTCATGCGCTGGGTGGCCGAGACGGAGACCTCCCCGCCGGTGCGCGACCCCGCCTACCTGAAGGCCACGTACTACGAGTACGGGTCATTCGACCAGGCGCGACGGCAGTTCCGCGAGCATCGGGACCACCACCGCGCGATCATGGAGCACTGGCAGCGGCACATCGCCCGGCTGCAGCGCCGGGACACGCCACTCCTGCAGAAGCGGCTCTCGCTGGCCCCGGCCGCCGCGCACGAGGCCATCGTCGCCTACAAGGTGCATGCCTACGAGGGCCTCGTCGAGCGCGCGCGCGCCGAGGTGGCGTGGGCCGAGCGCGGGCTCTCCCTCATCGACCGACTCGAGCACAACAGCGCCGTGCCGCCCGATGCGCCAGCGACGCTGCCGCAGGTGCTGACGGGCGGCACGGAGTAGCGCCAGGGCTATCTGAAATATGTATGGGTTGACCTAAAGTACGGCGTGTGGTCTAGTGGCGCGCATCACGCCGTCTTCAGGGAGGACCTGTGAAGTCACCCGGGCTGTCTCCACCGCGGGCCGGCTCCGCGGCCACCGTCGCCGGTCGTCGAGGGGGCGCGGCGTGACCGCCGCGGCCGAGGACCTGCCGGGCCAGCCGATCGGGGCGCCGGGGGCGCAGACGTCGGCGGCGGGCGCCCCGTCGCCCGTACGCGAGACCAACGGGCCGGCCGCCGTCGCGATCCTGATCTACCTCGGGCTGAGCCTGCAGCTGTTACAGGTCGGAATCATCCCCCTGTTACCGCAGATCGGCAGGGCGGTCGGCACTACCCCGGCGACCACGTCCTGGCTGGTCACCGGTAGCTTGCTGGCGGGCGCGGTATTCCTGGCCGTGCTCTCCCGGCTCGCCGACCTGCTCGGCAAGAAGCCGGTCGTCGTCATCGCGCTGGCGCTGGTGCTGGTCGGCTCACTGATCGGCTGCTTCAGCAGCAGCTTCTCCGGGCTGGTGGTCGCGCGGGTCCTGATGGGCGCCGTCCTGCCGATGTTGGCCCTGCCCGAGGCGATCGCCTCGGACACCATGGCTCCGCGCCGGGCGCAGTTCACCATCGGCGCGATTCACACCGGTACCGGCGCGGGCATCTCGGCCGGTCTGCTGCTCGGCGCGCTCGCGGCGACCGGGCACGCCTCCTGGCGGGCGTTCTTCGTCGTCGGTGTGGTCGTCTCGGCGATCGGCCTGGCCGCCGTGCTGGCGGGAATTCGCGACTCCGACGTCCGCGCACCGGGCCGGCTCGACGCGGTCGGGGCGCTACTGCTCGCCGTCGGCCTGGTCGGCGTTCTGCTCGCCATCACCGAGGGACCCACCTGGGGCTGGACGTCCGGCCGGGTACTCGCCAGCGGCCTCGGCGGTCTGGTCGTACTCGCCGGGTGGCTGGCACAGCAGCGGCGCGCGACGCACCCCCTGATCAACATCCGGCACCTCCTCAGCCCGGCGGTCCGGCTGCCGTACGCGATGACCTTCCTGGCCGCGACCGGCATCTACAGCGCGCTCTCGGCGGTCACCCGGCTGGCCCAGACGCCGAAGGCGACCGGCGCGGGCTACGGCTGGTCACCGGTCCAGGTCGCCTGGTACGCGCTGCCGCAGCTACTCGGCTCGGTGATGGCGTACTTCGTCATCCGCGCCCTGGTTCAGCGGGGCCGGCACGTGGCAGCACTCGGCGTCGGCACCGCGCTCCTGGTCATCAGCTTCCTGATCTACGGTCCGCTGGTGGCGCAGCCCGGTGCCACACTGACCGCATTGATGATCGACTCCGCCGGACTGGCGATCACGCTCGCGGTCACCCAGATCGTGATCCTGCGCAGTGTGCCGAAGGCGGAGTCGGGTATCGCCGTCGGCCTGTCAGTGGTCCTCTACGCCGTCGGCAACTCGATCGGCAGCGCGATCGTGGCGTCGTTGTTCGGCGCGTACAAGGTCGGCCGGGCGCCGGTCCCGGCGCTGTCGGCCTACCAGCTGTCCTTCCTCGTCTCCGGGCTCGCCGCCCTGGTCGCCCTGGCGCTGTGCGCGCCGCTGGCCCGGCGGTTGCGGGGCAGCCAGACCGGGGTGTGACCGACCTCGACCCCGAGCGGCCGCTCGTCGGTCACCACCTGCCGGGTGCGACCCAGCCGGGTGCGCGCCCGGCAAGCAACGCCGTCGCATGACGGACAAGGCGCGAACGTCAGAGCACACACGCGTGGGTGAGGAGTACGAATGGCTGACGCGGCAGCCCGGGAGGATCTCGTCAAGGCGTGCCATGTCCTGGCCGCTGCGGGGCACAACGACTTCGTCTGGGGACATGTCGCCGTGCGTGCCGAGCACGGCTCAGGCGTGTGGATGAAGCCGTCCGGCCTTGGCATGGAGGAGATCCAGGTCGACGACCTCGTGCTCGTCGGCTGGGACGGCGAGGTGCTCGCGGGTCATCGTCGCCGTCATGTGGAATATCCGATCCACACGAGGATCATGCTGGCACGTCCCGATGTCGGTGCGACGGTACATTCGCATGTCGGCTCCGCTACGTCGTTTTCCAGCCTGCAGACGCCACTCGTCCCCATCTCGCACGAGGGGACGTACTTCGCGCCCGAAGGAGTGCCGACCTTCACGGCAACCTCGGACCTGATCCTCACCGACGAGCAGGGCGACGCTGTTGCCGCGACATTGGGTCAGGCCCATGCCGCGTTCCTCCAGGGACACGGCATCGTGACCGTCGGGGCCGATCTCGTGGCGGCCGTGATGGCCGCGCTGCTGCTCGACCGGGCCTGCCGGAAGCAGCTCGCGGCCATGGCGGCCGGTGGCCCCAAGGTCTGGACCTCTGCCGAAGCGGCGGTCGTCAAGCGAACCCACGTCTACCCGCGTGCCCTCCTCGAGCAGGGCTGGGACTACCTGGTGCGCACCCTCGACCGGGCGTCGAACGCATAGCGTGCCAGTTCGCCAGTCGGGGCGCGGTAGCCGCGCCCGCGGTATGACGACGACTTCTCGCTAGCGATCGTCCGTGCCGAGGGCGACCGTGATCTCGAGGATCGTCTGTGGGTCGTCGAGCCGGTCGCCGTAGAGCTCGCGGAGCTGTCCCATCCGGTACCGCACCGTCTGGGGGTGGACGAACAGCTCTGCGGCGATGCGTTCCCTGCGGCCGTGGTGAAGCACCCAGGCGCGCAGGGTTTCGACGAGCTTGTCCCGGGTGCTCGGGCTGAGAGTCGCCAGCGGGGCGAGGACCTGTGCTCGGAGATCGGTGAGCGCCTCGTCGTCGGCCCGCAGCAAGAGCTCGACCAGCCGTGCGTCCGTGTCGAGCGGCGCTGTCCCCTCCGCAGTCAGGCCGAGGCGGACCGCGCGCAGCGCGCGGGTGTAGGACACGGACACCTGCTGCCAGGGACGCGCCGGGCCCACGACCGCGGCTTTGCCGGCGAGCGCGCGGAGCAGCGCCGGGCGCGCCCGGCCCTCGGTGTCCGGGACGAGCAGCACGGTCAGCTCCGCTGACGCTTCGTGGGGCGCCCTGTCCTCGGGTACCTGGAGGGTGCGCGCGTCCAGGCGCACCAGCGTGTCGCGAGCGCGGGACTGGGGGAGGAGCACCGCGGTGAGGGTCTGCGGTGGCGCCCACTCCGCGTGCTCGGCGGCGGCGCTGACATCGGCCACCGGCGCGCCGGTGATCAGGAGGCTTGCCAGGTGCTCGAGTCGGCGGCGACGGACCTGCCCGCTGTCGGCGAGCTCGTCGGTGTGTCCGGCCGCGCTCGATGCCGAGAGCTGGTCGATGTAGGCGAACACCAGCTCGGCGAACCGGGCCACCGCGTCGACGCCTAGGCCGGCGGCGACAGCTGTGCCGCTCAGGTGTCGCCAGGCGACCCGGGCGCCGACCCGGTACGCGGCCAGCAGGGCGTCCATCGACCGGCCGCTGCGCGCCTCGCCGCGGCCCAGTGCGTAGGCGCCCTCGAGTGCCGGACCGATCGGGGTACCCGCATCCGTCCCGCCGCCGGCCGCGGCTAGCTCGAGAAAGCCGCCGAGCGCCACCCGGACGGCGTTCTCGATTTTCCGGCCCATGTCGCCGCTGAAGGCGTCCGCGTAGCTGGGGACCTCAACGACGACGGCGGCCACCGTGCGCTCGGCGACGGACGGCAGCTCGGCCCGCACGGCCTCTGCCACGGCGGCAGGAAGAGTCAGGTGATCGGACGCCATCAGGCCTCTCTTGTGCGCACGGAACAAAAATAGCCTTGGGATTCACGCTGAGCGGTCAGGTCTTCACTCGTCCGGATCACAATTATGGAGGCATGACCGCGATCGTCAAGAGTTCGGGCCGCCCGCGACCGGTGCTGTCCGCGCTGCGCGCGCAGGCGCTGCGGCTGGTGGAACTTGCCACGACGCCGCTGCTGCCGGCCGACTACCTCGACCTGGTCCACCCGCTGCGTGCCGGCGCGGACCTGCGGGGCCGCATCGAGGCCGTGCACCGGGAGACCCGCGACGCAGCGACCCTGGTCATCCGGCCCGGCCGGGGCTGGCGGCCGCACACCCCGGGCCAGTACGTACGCATCGGTGTCGACGTCAACGGGGTCCGGCAGTGGCGCGCCTACTCGATCACCTCTGACCTGACCCGGTCCGAGGGCTGCATCAGCATCACCGTCAAGGCCATCGCCGACGGCAAGGTCAGCAACCACCTCGTCCACCGCGCGCGGCCGGGCACCATCATCCAGCTCGACCAGGCCACCGGTGAGTTTGTGCTCCCGGCCGAACGCCCGGCCAAGGCGCTGTTCGTCACGGCCGGCTCCGGCATCACCCCGGTGATGGGCATGCTGCGTAACCACCTGGCCGAGCTGACTGACGTCGTCCTGGTGCACTCGGCCCCCACTGCCGACGACGTCATCTTCGGCACCGAGCTGCGGGCCCTGGCCGCGGCCGGGCGGATCCGGGTGGTCGAGCAGCACACCGACACCGCCGGGCTGCTCGACCCCGCGGCGATCGCCGTCCACGTGCCTGACTTCGGTGAGCGCACCACGTGGGCCTGCGGCCCCGTTGGCATGCTCGAGGCGCTGGAGGAGCACTGGAGCGCGGCGGGGATCGCCGACCGGCTGCACACCGAGCGGTTCCGTCCCCGCGTGCTGGTCACGGGTGAGGGCGGCACCGTGACCTTCACCCGGACGGGCACGTCCGTCGAGGCCGACGGCGCGACGCCCATCCTGGACGCCGCCGAGGAGGCCGGCGTCCTCATGCCGAGCGGCTGTCGCATGGGCATCTGCTTCGGCTGCGTGCTCCCGCTGCGCGAGGGCGCCGTGCGCGACCTGCGCAACGGTGAGCTCACCGTCGCCGCCCCCGGGGACGGCGTCCTCGTCCAGACCTGCGTGAGCGCCGCTGCCGGCGCGTGCGACCTCGACCACTGACCCGAAGGGAGCCCATCCGCATGACCGTGCTGCAGAAGAAGGCAGAGAACCCGATCGCCCACCTGTCCGCTGAGGACATCGAGGTCATCGGCAAGGAACTCGACGCGATCCGGCAGGGGGTCCTCGACGCCCGCGGCGAGGATGACGCACGGTACATCCGCAAGGTCATCGCCGTCCAGCGGTGGACGGAGCTGGCCAGCCGGGCCGTTCTGCTGGGCTCGATGTTCCCGCCGGCCTGGCTGCTCGGGACGGCCGGCCTATCGGTGGCCAAGATCCTCGAGAACATGGAGATCGGGCACAACATCCTGCACGGCCAGTGGGACTGGATGCGCGACCCGAAGATCCACTCGACCAGCTGGGAGTGGGACAGCGCCAGCCCGGCCGAGCAGTGGAAGCACTCGCACAACGAACTGCACCACACGTACACGAACGTGGTCGGCAAGGACAACGACCTTGGCTACGGGATCATGCGAGTCGACGAGGACCAGCCGTGGCACCCGATGCACCTCGGGCAGCCGCTGTGGAACTTCGTGAACGCGTGCTTCTTCGAGTACGGTATCGCCGCCTACGACCTCGAGCTGGGCACGGTGATCGCCAAGAAGGAGACCGGCAATCCCGAGTTCCGGGCGCGGGCCAAGGCGGTGCTACGCAAGATCCGTAAGCAGGTCGCCAAGGACTACGTCATCCACCCGCTCCTGTCGGGCCCGTCATTCCTGTCCACGCTCGCGGCGAACGTCGTGGCGAACATGGTGCGCAACCTCTGGGCGCATTCGGTGATCATGTGTGGGCACTTCCCTGAGGGCGTGGAGACCTTCGAGAAGCGGTCCATCGAGGGCGAGACCCGCGGTGAGTGGTATCTGCGCCAGATGCTGGGCTCGGCGAACATCTCCGGCAGCACTGCCATGCACATCATGACCGGCAACCTGTCGCACCAGATCGAGCACCATCTGTTCCCCGACCTGCCCAGCAACCGGTACGCCGAGATCGCGCCCAAGGTGAAGGACCTCTTCGATCGCTTCGGGCTCAACTACCACTCCGCGCCGCTGCCCAGGCAGGTCGCCAGCGCCTGGCACAAGGTGTTCCGCCTCTCGCTGCCCAACGGCTGGCTCGAGGAGACCACGGTGAAGAACGCGCCGGCCCAGCTCGTCAAGCTCTTCAGGATGACGACCGGCGGTCCGAAGGTTCGTCGGGCGCTGCAGGACGCCTAGAGCGGTACTCAACCAGGAGAAGCGGCTGTAGAGCCAGCGGTATGGCCGAGCCGGTCGATACGTGCCGCAGCGGAGGTGACCAGGGCCGGCAACTCGTCCAGGTCCGCGGCACTGGCTGACGGGGACACGCTGCCGCCGGCCCGTCGGTCTCGGGCAGTTGGTCGAGCCACGTGTCGTACCAGTCGCCGCGGATGCGCCAGGTTCGGTTGGGCAGCTGAATCATCTTCGGCGCGACTCCGCGCTGGCGCCAGTGGTCGAAGGTGCCGCGGTCGATGCCGAGCTCGTCGAGGATGTACGGGATGGTCAGCCAGACGCGCTGGCGGGGGTTCTTCGGACCCTCGGCCCCCTGATGCCCCGACGGCGCGACGTTCGGCCGATACCGGCGCGACCCGTACGGCCAGCAGACGACCGGACATCGGCCCCGCAGGCAAGGGCGGCTTCGACAAGGCCGACCACCTACCGCGGCGAATACCACCTGCCGATCACTTCGGCTGGGAAGCGCAAGGCAGCCGGCGCCGACGTCGGCGGCGGCCATGCGATCTTCCCGGTTTCATGGAGTCTTTGGCCTGCCCCGGATCAGCGGACTCGGGGCGCCGGCGGCCGGCCCTGCCGCTCGATCACCGACAGTGAGATGGACCGCCTGACGTCTGCTACGGGCTCGCCAGGCCGCCCTGGTCGATCCGGCGGTGGTTGCCGGATCGACCAGGGCGATCGAGGAGTGCCTGCCACCGCGTGCGGGGGTGCCCCCACCGGTTGCGGGGGGTCAGGAGGTGACCGGTGGCTGCTCGAGGGTGGGGGGCAGTGGCTGGGTCGGCTCAGGCTTGTCGGGGTTCGTCGGCTGGGTGGCGGGGGTGGGGTCGGCCCGGCCGGGGGTGTAGCTGGTGGGCGGCGGGGCGGGGGTTTGGGCCTGGTCGACCGGGGCGCGGCCGGTGACCGTGGGCGCGGGCGGCTCGGCGTCGGGACGGGCGGCGTTGTATGCCTTGGCGTGTTCGGCGATGGTCTGTGACTGCTCGGCGGCGCGTTCCAGCCAGCCGTCCCAGCGCTGCTGCATCGGTGCGACCAGGCCGCCGCCGACGCCGACGATCAGGATGCCGGCGATCGTGGCGAGCACCGCGATCAGGATCGGGGTGGTGACCGTGGTGGCGACGCCGATCTGGTTGAGCGCGGCGATGATGCCGAGGCCGATGAGCAACCAGGAGGCCAGGTTGGCCAGCGCCCGCCCGTAGGGCAGGCCACCCAGGGCGTTGGTGACGATGTCGCGCACGGTGCTGGCGATCGCCGCGGCGACCACGATGATCAGGATGGCGACGAAGGCCTTGGGCAGCCAGGCCACAATGGATGTGATCAGGTCGGAGACCGGGTTGGGGCCCCAGATACCGAACGCCAGTTGCAGGGTGACCAGCAGGACCGCGTAGTAGACCAGTTTGGCGATGATGTCGCCGGCGGTGTAGCGGCTGCCGGCGAGCGCGGTGTGGATGCCGCCACGCTCGACGAGCCTGTCGAACCCGGTGCGCTGCAAAATCGTGTGCACGACCTTGAGTAGCAGCCGGGCCACCAGCCAGCCGGCGATCAGGATCGCGATGAACGCAATCATCTTGGGTAGCAACAGCACGACGGCACGAAGCATGTCGGTGAACGCGGCGGTCGCGTTCGCTGTGGGCGCCGCGAGGGGAACGGGCATGTCGTCTCCATCCGGGGGCTATTGAATTCAGCGGATGGCTACCCCTGTGGACAGTGCCGAAAACGGCGCCTGCTCGGCTTGATCGACGCGCCGCGCGGGTCGGGTCCCGGGCCAGGGCGAGTGCGGTGCTTTGGCAGCCGTCTCGCCGGCGAGTTCCTCGGTGCCGTCGGGTCGGGTCAGCGCTGCGGGCCCATATCTGGCCCGGCCACCACGAACGTGCGCTTTAAGGCACCAGTCCGTCGCCATCGACGGCGAGTCGGCCAAGCTCGACGCCCATGGCTGCCGGCCGTGTGATGACGTTGCGTCGTGACGACATTCCGTTGGGTTCACCCTGCCGCCCAGGGGCGGGAGGGGAGTGGGGAGAGCATGCGCGAGGAGTTCCGGGTCGACTCGGTGAGGTCGGCCAAATGCTGGTGATGATGGCGCAGGGGGTGCGTGAGGCGATGCGACGCGCGAGCGGCGCCCTGCTCGCCGCGGACCGCACCGAGGCCGAGCGGGTGATCGACGGCGACGCGGAGTTTGACACGCTCTATCGAATCGTTGAGGACCGCGTCTACGACCTGATCGCCCGCCAGCAGTCGGTCGCTGGCGACCTGCGAGTGGTCCCGACCGCGTTGCACGTGGCCGCTGACCTGGAGCGCATGGGTGCCTGGCCGAGCACGTGGCCGGCACCGGCACCGGCATCCGGCGCCGGCGGTCGCCGGTGACCTATTCGGTCAGTGCTCAGATGCGGCGCTCGGCGTCCACACATGGCGGCTGCGGAGGTCTCTGATCGGGTCCACGCTCATGCCGCCGTCCATGCGCGCTGGCCGGTCGAGGCCATCACGCTCGGTAGCTGGCCCCTGAGTCGAGCGGGCATCCTGAACTGCCGAGATGAGGGCGTTAGTAATCGCGAGTGCCTGTCGCCGTGGCCCTCATCGTGGGGCTTCAAAGGGATCTACGTCGAACATATGGCGGACCATCCGGAAAAGCCGCGAACAGCGAATGCGGCGTCATGGCCGGCACTGAATCGCTCTCGGCTTCGAGCGTGGTCAGGTGGTCGGCGGACAGGCTGATGTCCAGTGCGTCGAGATTCGCATCGAGCTGTTCGACGGTGGTCGCGCCGACCAGGGTGCCAAGGACCCCCGGTCGGGTGGTGACCCAGTTGAGCGCGACCTGCGCCGGTGTTCTTTCCACGTCTGCGGCTATCGCATTCAGGGCGTCCATGATGCGCCAGTGGCGGTCGGTCAGGGTGACGGCCATGGGCCATTGACGGTCGGGAGCGAGGCGTCCTTCTCCGATGCTGAGGGTCGGATTGCGGCGGTATTTACCAGTGAGGAAACCGTTGGCGAGCGGAGACCACGGCACCACTGCCATGCCCAGGTTCAGTGCCGCCGGCAGATGTTCCCACTCGATGCTCCGCTCGGCGAGGGAGTACTCCAGTTGCAAGGCGGCGACCGGCTCCCATCCGCGACGGTGGGCCAGCGTCTGGGCTTTGGTCGCCCACCACGCGGGGACGTTGCTCAGTCCGACGGCGCGTGTCTTCCCGCTGCGAACCAGCGCGTCGAGGGTGGCCATGACCTCGTCGACGTCGGTGACCTGGTCCCACATGTGCAGCCAGTAGAGATCGATGTAGTCGGTCTTGAGGCGGCGCAGTGATGCCTCGATGGCGCTGAGGATGTGCTTGCGGCCGTTGCCGCGGCCGTTGGGGTCGGACGGGTGGGTCGGGCCGCCGAATTTGGTGGCGATGACGAGCCGGTCCCGATCGGTGGCCTCCCGGATGAGCTTGCCGAGGAGTTCTTCGCCGGCGCCCCCTCCATAGACATCGGCGGTGTCGATGAGGTTGCCGCCGCGGTCGAGGTAGCGGTGAAAGATGGCTCGCGATGCCTCTTCGCCAGCATGCCACCCGCCGCTACCGAAGGTCATCGTGCCCAGCCCGAGCGGAGAGACCCGCAGTCCGCTCGATCCGAGCAGGAAATAGTGGTCGAGGCCGGTCGTGGCCATGGGCGCCCGCCTTTCGTGGTCGTCCTGGCCCACCCTGCATGCTGGAGTGCACTCCCGGTCAAGTCAGTTGACCGGGACCGCACCCCAAGTGCCATGCTCGGCCGGTGCCGTCTCACACGCCGAAGCAGGCCGCCGCGCTCAGCGGGTTCAGCCTCGACACCCTTCGCTACTACGAACGCATCGGGCTGTTGCCCAGGATCGGGCGTTCCGCGACGGGCCGACGCGTCTTCAGTGAGGTCGATCTGAAGTGGCTGGAATTGTTGCGCTGCCTGCGCGACACGGGCATGCCGGTCGCGGAGATGCTGCAGTTCGTGCGGCTCATGAACGACGGCGCGGCGACGGTGACCGAACGCGCCGAAATTCTGACGGCGCATCACCAGCGTGTCGAAGATCAGATCAGCCGACTGCAGGGTCACCTGAAACAGATTCGCAGCAAAATCGATATCTACCGGGACGGCAAGCCCTGGTCATATAACCAATCGGCGTCATAACAAGGTTCTTCGACGTCGAACCACAGCACGTACCCATTTGCCGCGCTCCGCGCGCCCGGCACTCAACTGGTCGGTCCGTCGCCGAAGGCCCGGTAGCCGTACTCGCTAGGCTCAGGGTTGCAATCGTTCACCAGCAGTGTTGCGACGACCGTCAGAATCCGCTCCCGTCCTCGCTGCCTTGGCGTCGCTGAGCGGGCATGCCGGCTGCCACCGCGGCCGTCACGGTCGGTGCCCCAGCGGGATGGACCGACGGCCGGTCATGCCGAGGTGGCGGATACCGAATCAATCCCTTGTTGCGCGCTGGTTCCCGACGATCGTCAGCAGGGCGGCATGCGTCTGCTCGTCGGCGGCTACGACAAGACCACCCGTGCCGGTGTGGATTGGCCGGCCATCGATCCCGGTGATCACGCAGCCAGCCGCCTGGCAGAGGGCGATACCGGCCGCGAAGTGAACGCTGTCGCGCAGGTGGCCATCGGTGACGTAGGCGGCGCGGCGGCCGGCAGCGACCCAAGCCACGGCGAGGGTGGTGGAGACCACGCGTGGGCGGAACTGCTCGATGAAACCCTCGTCAGCGAGCATCCGGGCGGCGGAGAAGACTTCGTTGTTGGGGAATGGCGGGTCGAGGTTGACGTCGACCAGCCTTGACTCGGCCGACGGGGCGAGGGGCTGGTCCATACCACCGCGACGCACGTACGCGGCGATGCCGTCAGTCCAGAACACCTCATTGGTGAACGGGTCGGCAGAGGCGGCCACGGCGATCTGTTCTCCGGCTCGCAAAGCTACGTTTACCGAAGCCAGCATGTTCCTCACGGCATAGTTCAGCGTTCCGCACAACGGGTCGACCAGCCACATGCGATCGTTCTCGCCAGCGCCCGCGCGCCCGCTCTCCTCACCCACCATGAGGTCGTGCGGACGCGCAGCACGCAAGACGTCGAGGATGGCCGCCTCAGCCTCGATGTCGGCGGTGGTGGCGAAGTCGCCCGCGGACTTCTGGAAGCGTGTCAGCGATGATCCGTAGTGAGAGCGGACGACAGCGGCCCCGGCTTCCGCCGCTTCGATGACCAAGTCTTGGTCGGTGATCGACATGCAGGCACCATAGATGCCGCCCTTGACCTGAGCGCGCATGGCGGTCCCGCCGCAGCACGGGAATACCGATCGACATCCGGATCTGCCGCCGAGCGCGCGACTTTGTCGAGAAGCGGATGCCAGAGTGGATCACGACCTACACGGGGCTCCAGATGAAGCGGATGTCTGGCGCCTTCTCCTCGTTGCCGGATCCGTCGGTCCTCTCAGCCTCGGTGAAGCCGTGACGAAGGTAAAACCTCTGCGCGCCGATGTTGGTGGCGAACGTCCAGAGCTGAAGCCCTTCGGGGCGGCGTGACTTGGCAAGTTCGACGAGCTGTGAGCCCAATCCGCGGCCGGTGATCGCGGGCTCGACGTAGAGCTGGTCGATCCAGTCACCGTCCAGAACCAGCGCCGCCAAAGGGCGGCCGTTGTCGTCCTCCGTCAGCCATACTTCCCTTTCGGGGACGACGATGGCGCTGATCCACCCGCGTATCTCAGCATCAGAGTGGACCGCTGCGGGAATCGCGCCGGCAGCGGCGCGGCGGGAACGAATGATGACGTCCGCAACCGCCGGGGCGTCATCCGGCCCGGCGCGACGAGTTGTTGCCGGTTCGCGCCACCCGGTGTTCAAGAGACTCATGGGGGTCATGCCTTTCGCGCCCGAAACGGCGTGCAACCGATTTACCGCATCTGCCGCGACGTGGGCGGCGGCGCCCCAGCCGTGAGGCCCGCGATCGGACAGCCCGTCAGCATTGCCAGAGGAACCCGGCGGTCCTGCATGCGCGGCAGTGAAAGCCTCCGCCACCGGCATGACGTTGTTCGCCTTTACTTCGGCCGTGTCGCCGACGGCGTGCACCGTGCCCTATGCGCCATCACTGAGCGCCTGGCCCAGTTGGATATTCAAGTCTCCGATGAGTCGCAGCTTTCAGCGGCGTACCCGGAGCAGGACCTTGCCGGTGGCGCGGCGCTCGTCGAGTTCGGTGACGGCCGCGGCGGCGTCTTCCAGGGGGTAGGTCGATCCCAGCACCGGGTTCAGCGTGCCGTTTTCTATGTGCGGCATGAGCTCCTGCCACTGCTCCCGTGGGTATCCCGGCTCCGCGAGCCAGAACGCGCCCCAACCGACGCCGAGGAGGGAGATGTTGTTCAGCAGGAGCCGGTTCACCTTCACGGTGGGGATCTCGCCGCCGGTGAATCCGAGCACGAGCAGACGGCCTTCGCGGGTGAGGCTGCGCAACGAGTCGGTGAAGCGGTCGCCGCCGACGGGGTCGACGACGACGTCGACGCCCCGGCCATCGGTGAGTTGCTTGACCCGGTCGCGGAACCCCTCGGCGAGGATGACCTCGTCGGCGCCGGCGGCTCGTGCCACCTCGGTTTTGGGGTCGGTCGATACGACCGCGATGACGTGTGCCCCGTAGACCTTCGCCAGTTGTACTGCGGCCGTGCCCAGCCCTCCGGCCGCGCCGTGAACCAGTACCGTCTCCCCGGCTCGGAGGCGGCCGCGCCGGGTTAGCGCGAAGTGCATGGTGAGGTAGTTCATCGGCAGCGCCGCTGCCTGTTCGAACGGCGTCGAGTCCGGTAGCGGGAACACCAGCTGCGGGCCGACGGCGACCATCTCGGCGAACCCACCGAATGCGGGGAAGGCGGCCACCCGCTGTCCGGGCACGAAACCGCTGTCCTCGGGGGCTCGCCGGACGACGCCCGCGACTTCGCTGCCCGGCACGAACGGCAGTGGGGGCTTGAACTGGTACTCGCCGCGGGTGAGCAGTACGTCGGGGAAGGTCACGCCGGCGATGTGGACCTCGATCTCGACGTTGCCGTGGCCGTCCGGCTCAGGCACTTCGGCGAGCCGCATCGCCCGGGGCCCGTCGAGGGCGGCGATCTGGACAGCGCGCATGAGACCTCCTGGACGAAATGCTGGGTACGGGCCGCAGCCGCCTGGGGTGGGCGTTGTTCACCCCAGGCGGCGAGGCGGCTGTCGAAGTAACGGCGGCGAGCGTGTCGGCCACCGCAGGGGGAAGTGCATCCCAGTAGCGGCAGCGCGTCAAACGGATGCCGGCCGCTTTGTCGTGTCGAATCAAATCTTTGTCGTTCAGGATCAAGACTGGCTATCCGGCGGTCGCGACCACGGTCTTCAAGGCCGAGGTGGCCCCGGATCCGGGTCAGTCGAGGCAGATTCTCGTCCGCCTCTGCCACCAGCACCGATACCACCGGCACCGACGGCCGACCGTTCCCGGCTGGACCGGCGGGTGAACCGCAGCACACCGTCGTCGATCCGGCCGTGCCGCAGCCTCAGCACGTCGTGGGCGTAGCTCATGCCGAGCCGCCACGGAGCCCGTGACCCGGCCTTCGGGAACTCGTCGATGGAGCGCAGCACGTACCCGGCCTGGAAGTCCAGCAGTGGCCGGTCGGTGACGCCCGGGTCGTCGTTGGTCGGCACGCACTGGTCGTAGCCGTTGGCGTCCAGGTGTCGCAGTAGCCGGACGACGTACTCGCTGACCAGGTCGGCCTTGAGGGTCCAGGACGCGTTCGTGTACCCGATGGTGAAGGCGAAGTTCGGCACGCCGGACAGCATCATGCCCTTGTACGCCATGGTCTCCGCCGGCGTGACGTCGCGGCCGTCGATGGTGAGCCGCAGGCCACCGAGCGCCAGCAGTCGCAGACCGGTGGCGGTGACGACGATGTCGGCCTCGAGCTCGGCGCCGGACTCCAGGCGCAGCCCCGTCTCGGTGAACTCCCTGATGCGATCGGTGACCACCGATGCCAGGCCGCTGCGGATCGCGGTGAACAGGTCGCCGTCGGGAACCAGGCACAACCGCTGGTCCCACGGGTTGTACCGGGGGGCGAAGTGGGTGTCGACGTCGTAGCCGGGCGGCAGCTGTTTGAGCGCCGCCTTGCGGATCATCGACTTCACCACGTGCGGGCGCCGCCGGCTGAGCTGGTAGATCAGCGTGCCCAGCGCGACGTTCTTCCACCGCGCGATCGGGTACGCGCGTCGGGCGCCGAGCAGGTGCCGCAGCCGGTTCGCGATCGGGTCCTCGCCCGGCAGCGACATGATGTACGTGGGGGAGCGCTGGAGCATCGTCACGTGCGCGGCCCGATCGGTCAGGGCCGGCACGAGCGTCACGGCCGTCGCACCGCTGCCGATGACGACGACCTTCTTGCCGGTGTAGTCGAGGTCGGCCGGCCAGTGCTGCGGGTGGACGACCCTGCCGCCGAACCGGTCGATGCCGGGGAATTCCGGGGTGTGGCCGGCGTCGTAGCGGTAGTAGCCGCTGCACACGTACAGGAAGTTCGTGGTCAGCCGGACCGGTTCGCCGTCGTGCTCCGCTTCCACCGTCCAGCGCGAGTCCTCAGTGGACCACTCTGCGCGTACCGCCCGGTGCCCGAACCGGATGTGCCGGTCGATGCCGGCCTCGGCGGCGGTGTCACGGATGTAGGCCAGGATCGACGGCCCGTCCGCGATGGCCTTGGCCTGCGTCCAGGGCCGGAACCGGTACCCGAGGGTGTGCATGTCCGAGTCCGACCGCACGCCGGGGTACCGGAACAGGTCCCACGTGCCGCCGATGGCGTCCCGCGCCTCCAGGATCGTGTAGCTCCGGTCGGGGAAGGCCGACTGGAGGTGGTGCGCGGCGCCGATGCCGGACAGCCCGGCACCGACGATCAGTACGTCGACGTGCTCGGTCGTGCTCATCGCGCCGGCTCCTTCTGTCGTCCGCCCGCCGCCGACATCACGCGCGAGATCACGCCGTAGTAGTGGGTCGGTGTGATCCGGGCGAGCGCGTCGAACAGGTACGCGTCCGGGCCGACGAGGATGCGCGCCTTGCCGCGCTCCACCCCGCGGTGGATGATCGCCGCCGCCTTGTCCGGCGATGTCATCGTCATGGCCTCGAACTGCGCCGCCATCTGCTCGTGGGTCCGGCCCAGCCCTTCGGGGTCCTTGCGGATCCGTGCGTTGCGGGCGATGTTAGTGGTGATGCCGCCCGGGTGCACGGTGACCGCCCGTACCCCCGTGCCGCGCAGCTCCTGGCGCAGCGCCTCGGTGAAGCCGCGGACGGCGAACTTCGCGGCGCAGTACGCGCTCTGGTACGGCACCCCCAGCAACCCGTACACGCTGGAGGTGTTCACGATGACGCCGGAGTCCTGCGCGACGAGGATCGGCAGGAACGCCCGGGTCCCGTTGACCACGCCGTGGAAGTTGATGTCGTGCAGCCAGTCGTCGTCCTCGGGTACCGCGTCCAGGACGGACGAGGAGACCGCGACCCCGGCGTTGTTGAACACCGCGCCCAGCGGGGCCGGCAGCCATTCGCGTACCTCGTCGGCGAACCGGAGCTGGTCGGCCGCGTCGCGGACGTCGAGGGCCCGGCTGAGCACGGTCCCGCGCAGCGACTCCGCGGTCTGCTTCAGGCCGGCGGAGTCCACGTCGGCGATCGCCACCGGTGAACCCAGTGCGGACAGTCGCTGGGCGAGGCTGCGGCCGATGCCGGACGCCGCGCCGGTGATGACCACCGGGCGGCCGGCGATCTTAGGAGCTGGTCGAGGCATCGGAACTCCTTGTCGGTGCGTGCCCCTCGCGGCAGCGGGCTGGGTCGTCCTGCCCGCTGCGGGCATGGGCGTCGATGAGGTCGAGCAGGGCCGGCCACGCGCCCGCCGGCAGGTCGTGACCCATGCCGGCGATGGTCTCCAGCCGGGCTCCGGTGATCGCCCGCGCCGTGGCCTCGCCGCCGGTCGGATGGACCATCCGGTCGCGGTCGCCGTGGATGACCAGGGTCGGGGCGGTGATCGCCCGTAGCTGCGCGGTCCGGTCACCGGAGCGGAAGATGGCGGCGAGCTGCCGACCCGTACCCGCGGGCGAGGGGTCACGGTCCCAGGCCACGCCGGCGCGTTCCCGTACCCACGCCTCGTCGAACGGGAAGCCGTGCGAGCCGATGTGCCGGAACATCTGCACGGCCCGCTCGGCCGCCGCTTCCCGGGTCCGCGGCGGGCGGGCCGCCATGCGCAGCCACGTGGACAGCGCGGGCCGGCCGATGCGGCGGGCCCCGGTGGTGGACATGATCGAGGTGAGGGTACGTACGCGCTGCGGGTACAGGGCCGCGACGGTCTGGGCGATCATGCCGCCCATCGAGACGCCCACCAGGTGGGCGTCGTCGTACCCGAGCGCGTCGAGCAGGCCCGCGGTGTCGGTGGCGAGGTCGGCGAGGTCGTACTGCTCCGCCGGCCAGCGCCGCCGCATGATCGCGGCCATACCGGGCGGCCGGAACCGCGCGTGGGTCGACGCGCCGGCGTCGCGGTTGTCGAAGCGGATGACCCGGTACCCCCGTGCGGCGAGCTGTCCGCAGAACGCGGTGGGCCAGCTGTGCAGCTGCTGACCCAGCCCGGCGACCAGGACGAGCGGCTCGGCACCGGCGTCGCCGAGCTCCTCGTACGCCAGCGTGATGCCGCGCCCGACGTCGACCAGTTGCTCGGTCACCGGACCACCTCGCTGTGCGCGCCGGTCGTGGCCGCGCTCGCCCGGTCGGTACGGCGCCGCACGATCGCCTGGCCGCCCTTCCCCGGAGCGTTGGCGATCCCGCGGGAGTGCCAGGGCTCGTCGGGCTCGTCGGTCGGTTCCAGAGTGAAGTCGCGCAGCAGCGTGCGCAGCACGACGCTCATCTCCATGTTCGCAAACGCCGCGCCGAGGCAGCGCCGGGTGCCGCCGCCGAACGGGATCCACTGGTACAGGTCCGGCTTGGCGTCGAGGAAGCGGGACGGGTTGAACACCCGCGCGTTCGGGAAGATCTTCTCGTCGTCGTGGATCAGGGCGATGCTGACGATCACCCCGTACCCCTTGGGGATCGCCCACCGGCCGAGCTGGAAGCCGTCGGTCCGCACCTGGCGCCCCACCATGTCGATGACCGGCCGGGTGCGCTGCACCTCGACGATCGTCGCGTCGCGGAGCGCCGTGCCGCCCGCGTCCACCTCCGCGACCAGGTCTCGTAGGACCGCGGGGTGGCGGCGGATCCGCTCGACCGCCCAGGCCAGCGTGGTGGCCGTCGTCTCGTGCCCGGCGGCGAGCAGGGTGAGCAGTTGGTCGGCGATCTCGCTGTGGCTCATCGACGAGCCGTCGTCGTAGCGGCTCTGCAACATCATCGCGAGGATGTCGTCGCGCTGGTCGAGGTTGCCCTCCTGCTGCGCCTTGGCGATCAGGCGTTCGACGACGGCGTCGTACTCGCGGCGGATCGCCCGGAACCGGCCCCATGGGCTCCAGCGTCCCCAGTCGACCGTCGGAACGGGTATCACGGCCAGTTTGGACCCGAGCGTGACCAGCGCCGGAAGCACCTCGCGGAGCTGGACGAACTCGGTACCCTCGGCGCCGAACACGGCCCGCAGGATGACGTTGAGGGTGATGCGGTTCCACGACGGCAGCGTCGCGAAGACCTGACCGTCCGGCCACGTGGCCAGTTCGCGCTCGGCCTCCTCCTCGACGATGGTCTCGTACGCGGCGAGCCGGCGACCGTGGAACGGTGGCACGAGCAGCTTGCGCTGCCTGCGGTGTTCCTCCCCGGTAAGGGCGAAGAACGAGCCGGGGCCGAGGACCCGTCCGAGATTGCGGTCGGGGGTGTCGGCGACGTCGGGACGGGTCTGGAACAGTTGCTTGATCTCGGCGGGGTCGCTGATGACCACGACGCGGCCGAAGACCGGCATGTACGTGGTGAAGGCGTCACCGTAGCGGTCGCGCAGCCGGGGCATCCCGCGCAGCGGCTGGGTCAGCGCCTGCATGGCCTGTACGAAGCGTGGGGCCGACGGGCCCGGTGGAAGCGTCGCAGTCGTCATTGATCCAGCACCTTCCCGGTGTGGTACGTGAACGTACCACCGCACGGTACGCTGGCGTACCGTGCCATTCAAGGGCTTCACTGGAGGAAGAAAGGTATAGCGTGACCACGGTGGCGAGCGCACGAACCCGCCTCGCGGCGGGCACCTCTGACGATGTCGGCGCGTTCCGCCAGCGGCTGCTCGACGGTCTGGCCGGGTCGATCGTGGAGGTCGGCTACCGCAACACCACGGTCGCCGAGATCGTGCGCCGCGCACGTACCTCACGGCGGACCTTCTACGAGCACTTCTCCGACAAGGAGGCGTGCTTCGTCACGCTGCTCACCGACTCCAACGCCGAGACGGTGCGTCAGATCTCCGCCGCCGTCGATCCCGGCGCACCCTGGGCGAGCCAGGTGCGGCAGGCGGTCGAGGCCTGGATCGCCAGCGCGGAGTCCGCGCCGGCCATCACGTTGAGCTGGATCCGTGACGTGCCGGCCCTCGGCGCACCGGCGCGCCGGCTGCAGCGCGACATGATGGAGGCGTTCATCGTCATGATCCAGACGCTGTGCGACACCGAGGAGTGGCGCGCCGCCGGCGCCGGCCCGGTGTCCCGGCAGCTCACGGTCCTGCTGCTGGGTGGGCTGCGGGAGCTGATCGCGACCACCGTCGAGGACGGCGGACAGATCAGCGACGTCACCGAGGTCGCAGTCCAGGCGTCGATCGCCCTGCTCGGCCCGCGCGGCTGACGTTCCGGACGCGGGGCAGGGGGCAAGATGTCAGTCGACGGATCCCTACCCAACCGGAGGGCGATCGTGGACGAGCAGGCGACGGTACCACCCGACGTGCGGGTCGTCCTGGTCATCCGGCCAACCGTGATCATGGCGCGGGCCTTCAAGCCGGGCGACCCTGCACCCACCTTCGAGCGCTCCGTGGCCGGGCGTCCGGCCTAGCCGAGAGCCATGGAGCCACCGCGCGCGCTGCTGTTCGACGTGTTCGGTACCTGCGTCGACTGGCGGTCCAGCATCATCCGGGAAGGCGAGGCGCTCGGACGCCGCCTGGGCCTCGGTACGGTCGACTGGGCCGCCGTGGCGGACGCCTGGCGGGCGCTGTACCAGCCGCAGATGGAGACCGTCCGCAGTGGCGCCCGGCCCTGGGTGACCCTCGACGTCCTGCACCGCGAGGCGCTCGACCGCGTGCTCGCCGACGCCGGGCTCCAAGGCGTACCCGAGTCCGACCGGGCCGACTTCACGCTCGCCTGGCATCGGCTGGACCCCTGGCCGGACACGGTCGCGGGGCTGCACCGGCTCGGGCAGCGCTTCGTCGTCGCGCCGAACTCCAACGGGCACATCGCGCTGATGGTGAACCTGTCGAAGCGGGCCGGCCTGCGCTGGGACGCGATCCTCGGCGCGGAGCTCGCACGCGCCTACAAGCCGCAGCCCGAGGTGTACCTGCGGGGCGTCGAGGCGCTCGGCCTGGTCCCGTCGCAGGTCATGATGGTCGCGGCGCACAACGTCGATCTGGTCGCGGCCGCCGCGTGTGGGCTGCGGACGGCCTTCGTGCCCCGCCCGACAGAGCACGGCGCCGGCCAGACCACCGACCTGCGTCCGGCGCGGCCGGTCGACGTGGTCGCCACCGACCTCGGCGACCTCGCAGGCCAGCTCGGCGCCTGACCGCAGCGCCCAGGCTCCCGGCCGTTGACTCAGACGAGGGCGGTGCCGATGAGACCCTCCCGGCTGACCAGGGCGGCCAACTCGTCCTCGGTGCGCCCGTCGGTGCCGGCCGGCCGGCGGGGGAGAACCATGTACCGGCTCTCCGCGCTCGCGTCGTGGACCACGATCGTGGTCTCCTCCGGCAGGTGCAGGCCGAACTCGGCGAGCACCCCGCGGGGGTCGCGGACCACCCGGGACCGGTACGCCTCGCTCTTGTACCAGGACGGCGACGGGCCGAGCAGGCCGATCGGGTAGCAGGAGCACAGCGTGCAGACCACGACGTTGTGCGTCGTCTCGGTGTTCGCCACCACGGTCAGCCGCTGCTCCTGCAGGCCGCTGCGCATCGACAGGCCCACGTCGGCGATGGCCGAGTTGGCGTCGGTCAGCAGCCGGGCCCGGAAGTCGTCGTCGACCCAGGCGCGCGCCACGATCCGGGCGCCGTTGAGTGGGCTCGCCCCGGCGAGGAACCGGGTGATGATGCCGTCGAGTTCGGCGTCGTCGGTCAGCCCGGCCGCGATCAGCCGTTCCTCGAGTCGGCGTACCCGCGCCGCGGTGTGCGAGGTGGGGTGATGTGCGGTCATTGCTCCTCCGGGCGCTCCTGTGTGCCGACGGGTTCCAGGTACGACTGCCACAGCGCCACGGTCACCCAGTGGGAGCCCTCGCCCCACAGGTCGTGGGCGGCGAAGCGAACCGTGTACACCGGCTCCGACCTCGGGTCGGGCCGGCCCTGGGCGCGGTCGTCCGCGAGCGGCCAGACGCCCTGCACGTCAAGGACCTCACCGACCTGGCCGCGAACGTACCGGGGCAGGCGGGTGTGGTGCGACGGGTCGACGCTGAGGGCGCGTACCCGGTCACCCGCCGCGAACCGCGTGGCCGGGTCAGCCATCGTCATGCCCGCTGGTCAGGGTCTCGATCGCGGTCAGCCACCGCTCGTAGTAGCCGGCGGCGAGGTAGTCCGCCGGCGGCATCCGCTCGATGGCGTCGCGGAACTGGTCGAGGTTGTACACCCCGCGGCGCAGCATAGCCGCGTTGAGGGCGTAGACCCGGGCCTCCCAGTCCGCGTGGAACGGCGGCTCGTCGGGTTCGACCGTGAAGTCGCCGAATCCCGTCTGCCCGCCGACGTCATTGACTCGGCTCACGACCAGCAGCATAGACGGGCGCTACTGGACCGCGAGGTAGACCGCCGCGCCGACGACCGTACCCGCCAACGCGCCCGCGCAGACCTGGGGCCAGGTGTGGTCCCGTAGCCGTACCCGCGACCAGCCGATCGCGGCGACCAGCACCGCGCCGACCAGGAGCCAGGAACCGAACACGACCGTGAGGACGGCAACGGACGCACCCGCCACGGCGGCGTGCGCCGACAGCTTCCAGTACAGGTTCGCGACCGTCACGACGGCGAGCACGGCGAGCATGACGACCACCATGGCGACCACGGGGCGCGGGGCGCCGAGGACGCTCAACAGCGCCAGGCCGAGCACCACCGAGACGAGGCTCAGCAGCAGCGGCACCTTCCGCTGGGTGCGGTCGCCGATGTGGTGGTCACCGTGCACCGCCCCCCGGCGCATCATCAGCCGGATGATCCCGTACGGGATCGCGGCGGAGAACACGACGGCGAGCAGCGCCCAGCCGAGGCCCGCGAGGACCGAGCCGACCGTGGCGACCCCGAGGATCACCGGCATGGCCGTGGCCAGCACCGCGGGTGCGAAGACCTCCGTGATCGCGCGGGCCAGCCTGGTCACCCGGCCGGCCGGGGCGGGAGCGGCGCGCGGCTCCGGTTGGGTAGGTGTGGTCATCGTCGGTGGCGGGACCTCTCGTCAAACGGTACTGCCGTGCGCCGGCGCCGTGACAGTATGCCTGAATCGTGACCGATGGCGTCCCCGCCCTATCGGCCGCCCTCGATGTCGACTGGGGACGGTCACCGGGGTGCCGCAGCGCCTAGACTGGCGCGACATACGGCACGGGGAGGCGCTGGCATGCGAGTGAACCGAATGGTCTTCCTGGTGGCACTCGTCGGGACGCTGGCCACGCCGTTGCCGGCTGCGGCCGCTCCCACGGCGCCCACGGGCACGGAACCCGTCCATGACTACGGCGCCGCCATCCGCGAACGGGTCCTGGTGGAGACCACGGTGGACAGTGACCGTGACGGCCGCCGCGACCGCGTGGAGGTGCGCGTCATCCGCCCGCGCGCGACGGCGCAGGGGCTGAAGGTGCCCGTGATCTTCCAGCCGAGCCCGTACTACGCCGGACTCAACGACGTGCCCAACCATGACGACATCGACCGGGGCGCGGCGGTGCGCAGCGCGGCCGCACCACCGGGATCCCGGATCGACCCGAGCCTCGTCTTCGCCGGGTACCTCGACAACTACTTCGTGCCCCTCGGGTACGCCGTCGTCTTCGCCGACAGCCTCGGCACCGGCGGTTCGGACGGCTGCCCCACCTCCGGCGCCCCGAACGAGACGCAGGGGATGAAGGCCGTCGTCGACTGGCTCAACGGGCGGGCGGCCGGCTTCGACCCGGCCGGCCAGCCGGCGCGGGCGCAGTGGTCGACCGGGCGGGTCGGGATGATCGGCGTCTCGTACAACGGCACCCTCGCCAACGCCGTGGCGAGCACCGGCGTGAAGGGCCTGGAGACCATCGTGCCCATCGCGTCGATCTCCAGTTGGTATGACTACTACCGCTCCGACGGGGGTGTGGTCGCACCCGGGACGTTTCAGGGCGAGGACACCGACGTGCTCGCCAAGGCGGTGCTGACCCGGCGCAGCCCGGAGGCGTGCGCCGATGTCATGGCGTCACTCGAGCGCGACCAGGACCGGGAGACCGGTGACTACAGCCGGTTCTGGCGGGACCGCGACTACCTGCGCGACGTCGACAAGGTACGGGCCAGCGTCCTGGTCGTGCACGGGCTCAACGACTGGAACGTCAAGACCCGGCAGTTCGGCCAGTGGTGGGACGCCCTCGCCGCGCGCGGCGTGCCGCGCAAGATCTGGCTGCACCAGGCCGACCACACGGACCCGTTCAACGTACGGCGGACCGTCTGGCTGGAGACCCTGCACAAGTGGTTCGACCACTGGCTGTACCGCATCGATAACGGGATCATGCAGGAGCCGATGGCCGACGTGGAGACCGCGCCGGGTCAGTGGAGCACCCACCGGTCCTGGCCGGTGCCGGGTACCCGACCGGTGCCGATGTTCTTCGGGCCGGCGGCCGACCAGCGCCCCGGCACGCTGACTCAGTGGCCCGCGCTCGGCGGCGGCAGGCAGACCTTCACCGACGACCCGGCCCAGACCGCGGAGCAGCTGACCGACAACGAACTGGCCGCCGACCCCAACCGGTTGGCGTACCTCACCGCGCCGCTCGACCGGACCGTACGCCTCTCCGGTACGCCCCGGGTCACCGTCCGGGCGTCGCTGGACGGCGCCTCGCCGTACCTGACCGCGCTGCTGATCGACTACGGCCCGGGCATGCGGTTCACCGGGCTGCGCCGACTGACCGATGTGGACTGTGTGGCGCCGGGGGTGCCGGAGGACCCGGGATGCTTCGCGCGTCGGGAGTACGTCACGGCGCAGACCCCGTACCAGATCGTCAGCCGGGGATGGCTCGACGTGCGGAACCGGCACTCCGCCGACCGCACCGAGCCGATCGAGCCGGGACGCGCGTACACGTTCAGCTGGCAACTGCAGCCGCAGGACCATGTGTTCGCGCCGGGTCACCGGCTCGGGCTGGTGCTCGTCTCCACCGACCGCGACTTCACGCTGCGGTACCGGGCCGGCACGACGGTCACGACCGAGCTCGGCCTCAGTAACGTCGTGTTGCCGCTCGCCGGTTAGGGCCGGCTCCGGTCAGGCCGGCCCAGCCGACGAGGCGGGCGCCCACCGAGGACGATCGCTCCATCCGCTCAGGCGTCGGCCGGCACCGGCTCATGTTCGGGCTCGGCTGAGTGTTCCGCCCGACGCCGCCGCGGTGCCGGTACGAACCCGCTCGGCGTCCCGGGCTCCGGCTGCTCCGCCGGTACCGGCTCGGCCGGCAGTTCGGCGTCAGGTTCGTCGAGCTCGCCGGTCACCTGCGGCTGGTCGACCCAGAGCGCCCGCAACTGGTTCTGCATGAACGAGGTCAGCCGCGCCCGGTACTCGCGGTCGAACCGCTCCAGGGCCTCGATCTGCTGCTGGAGCCCCTCGCGCCTGGTGGCGAGGCTGCCCACGACGTCGTCGTAGCGTCGCCGGGCCTGCTGCTGCAGCTCCTCGGCGTTCTGCTCGGCGTTGACCGCGATAGCCTCCGCCTGGGCCCGCGCCTGCGCCGTGATGCCTTCGGCGTTCCGCTGCGCCTCCTCGACCCGCGTCTGGGCCTCCCGGATCGCCCGCTCGGCCGCGGCACGGGCCTCGGCGAGCGCCGTCTCCGCCTCGCGCCGGACGTTCTGCGCGTGCGTGTCGGCGTCCCGGGCGATCTGCTCCGCGGCCGCCAGCGCATCCGCGCGGATCTTGTCCGCCTGCTGGTGCGCGATGCGGACATGCTCCTCGGCCGTGCGCTGGGCCATGGTCAGCACGTGCAGAGCCTGGTTCGTCGGCGGGGCACCCAGAGGGTCCTCGGCGGCTGCGAGTTCGGGAGTCGTGAGTCCGTTGAGCACCACTTTGGCGCGACCCTTCATCTGGTTGTCGGTCACGAAAGGCCTCCGTAGGTTCGGGCTCCCCCCGGCGAGGACTCCGGCCATGGTCGGCGGCATGTTACCAAGCTGCGACGGAGAAACGCGAGATCGATTTCCGGTGATCGAACGACCGCGACACGTCACTTGCCGCGATGAGTGCCGTCCGGGAAGATTCGGGACATGTCAGAGCCGGTCCGGGTCATTGCCGCAGGCGAGCTTGCCGACGCCGATCCCACCCCCGGGATGCGCCGCCAACGCGCCATCGACGTGACCGGGCTGTGGTCCGGGCTCGTCCACACCGAGCCCGGCGCCACCTCGGGCTGGCATCACCACGGCGACCACGAGACCAGCCTGTACGTCGTGTCCGGGGCGATGCGACTCGAGTTCGGAACGGGCGGCCAGGAGGTGGTCGACGCCGGACCGGGCGATTTCATCCACGTACCGGCGGGTGTCGTGCACCGCGAGTCGAACCCGACGCAGCAGGTCGCCACCGCGGTCATCGCCCGCGCGGGCACCGGGACACCCACGGTCAACGTGGAAGGCCCCGACGCTGCCGTAGCGGGGGAGCGATAGGGGCGGCGGGTGGGGCAGGATCTGCGGCATGACGTTCGACGGCATGGCTCTTGAGGGCTCGGCTCTTGAGGGCTTGGCGTACAGCGCGACACCGCACGACCGGATGCCCGGCCGCCGCGGTGATCCGGGGTGGGTCGCCGACCAGCTGGTCCGCCCCGACTCGCGGGTGATTCCACTGTGGCGTGACCGCTGCCTGCTGGCGTCGGGCGGGGGACCGGTGACGCTCACCGGTCCGGTGGGGAAGGCCGCATCGACGGCGGCGGTACAGGTCGCCCTGCTGGGCATGGACGGTCCGACCGCCGTCTTCGCCGCCGACCTGGACCATCCCGACGAGGCCGAGGCCCTGCGGCTCTGCGACGCGACCGGCGCCGCCGACCTGCGTACCCTGACTGCCGCGCTGCCGGCTCCGGTCGCCGCGACCCTGGCGTACGCGCGGGGCCTGCTCTACTGGAACCGGCATGCCCGGTTCTGCGGTTCGTGCGGCGGGCCCACCGACAGCGTCGACGCCGGCCACGTACGGCTGTGCGTCAACCCGGACTGCGGCCGGGAGCTGTTTCCCCGTATCGAGCCGGCGGTCATCGTCCTGGTGGAGAGCCCCGCTGCCGAGCCCCGCTGTCTGCTCGCCCGCCATCGCGGTGCCGGTCCGGACGGGTTCTCGCTGCTGGCGGGCTTCGTCGAGATCGGGGAGAGCCTGGAGGGCGCGGTACGGCGAGAGCTTGCCGAGGAGGCGGGGGTCGCGGTGGGAAAGGTGACCTACCGGGGGTCGCAGGGGTGGCCCTTCCCGGCCGGCCTCATGGTGGGGTTCGTCGCCCGCGCCCTCGACGAGCGGATCGACGCCGACGGCACGGAACTGCAGGAGGCGCGCTGGTTCACCCGGGCCGAGATCCTCGACCGCATCACCGCCGGTCCGGGATCGGGTCCCGTCGACTCCATCGGTGGCTGGCTGCTGCGCTCCTGGGCCGGCGTGAACTGACCACGGCTAGGGCCGGCCGAGCGGCGTTCCCGTCTTCGTCAGTGAGCGTACGACGTTCCCGATCGACGACTCGCCCGTCGTCAGGTGTTGGTCGCGGTCGTGGCGATTGCCGCGGAGGTGATGACAACCGCGACGGCCGCCTGCATCTCCCCGATCGCCTTGCGCACCGCCGTGCTCGCCCAGTCGCCCTCGGCGATCACGCCGAGACGCTTGCGTACCTCCTTGGCGGGCCGGTCGGGGAAGGCGCGCTCCAGACCGACCGCCTTGATGAGCGCGCACAGGGCGGCGGTACGCGCGTCGACCGGGCCGGTGCCGGCCAGGGCCGCTTCCACCCGGTGCCGTGCGTCGGCCTCGACGGCCGGCTCGCCGCCGGTGGTGGACGGGTAGCGGGTACGCGGGAAGACCCAGAGCACCTTGTCCTCGTCCCGGCGCAGGACACCCGCGTCGACCAGGCGGCCGAGCAGCTGCTGCCGCAGCCCGCCGTCGAGACGGTTCACCCAGTCCTCAGGTTTGCGGCGCTTGGCGTCGGCGGCGATCGTCGCGAGCGCGGCGTCGGCGATCGGCTCTCCGGTCGGCAACGGATCGGTGACGACCACTCGCTTGTCCACCACGCCCACCCGACCGGCGAGCGCCAGCTCGACGAGCAGCGCCCCGGCCAGGCCGAGGTCGAGGGACGACGTATCGATCACGGCCGAACCGGCGTCGTCGTAAGCCAACAGGAGCAGTTCATCGGCGAGGGTGACTGTCATCAGGCCACGGTAACCGGCCCTCGCACTCCCGGCCGGCCGTGGTGAATTCGCGTCCGGCCGCCACCGGCAGGCTGTCATCGGCCGGTTGACGGGACGGCCAGGCCGACGGCGGGAGCCTGGACAAGTGACGGAGTCTCCTCGTCGTGAGGCGTTATCCGGATGGCCGCACGGGTAGCCGCAGAGTGACCCCGACGGGAGCGCCGCTATGACCGATCCCTGCCCCGGCCGACGACCGGCGTTCATGAGCCACCGAGACCGGGCTGCTCGCAGACGATCAGGACTGAGCTGACTGCGGAAGCCGTCTCGGCGCGGTACCCGACACCGCGCCGGACCTCGGTGGCGATGCCCCGGTCCGGCGTCGGCGGCCACGGAGGAGGGCGTTGACCTTCCCGGCCAGGGCCGGCTCGCGCGGACCGATCACGACAGCACGCAGCGATGCCGCGCCGTAGGCCGAGCCGCGTCCCGCGGCGGCGAACGGTCCGAGGGACCCGGAGCGAATCCGTAGCTGGGACGCCGTGGTCCGACCCGGGCACGCAGGTCGTCGTCGGGTCGTCACCGGTTGGTGGGTGCGGGCGCCGGTGCGGGAGTCCCGGACGGCCGGCGGTCACGTCGGTTTCCGCTCGGATCCGGTCTCCCGCGCCGGCGGAGTCGGTACACAAGGGCTGCTCGTCGCTCGTCGCGAGGAGGACATGATGCCCGGCTTGAAACTGCTGATCGTGTTGGGCTTGGCCGTGCTGGTGTGCGGAGCGCTCTCGCAATGGTCGGGGCTCGCCCTTCCGGTGCTGCTGCTGGCCTGTGGCGTGCTGCTGGGATTCGCGCCGTCCCTGCGCGACGTGGGGTTGCCACCCGAGGTGATGCTGCTGCTGTTCCTGCCGGCGTTGCTGTACTGGGAGAGCCTGAACACCTCGGTACGGGAGATCCGGGCCAACCTGCGCACGATCGTGCCGCTGTCCACCGTGCTGGTCATCGTCACCGCCGGGACCGTGGCCACGGTGACGCACGCCCTCGGCCTACCCTGGGGGCCGGCCTGGGTGCTCGGCGCGGCGGTCGCCCCGACGGACGCCACCGCCGTGTCGGCGCTGGCCCGCAGGTTACCCCGGCGACTGGTGACCGTGATCCGCGCGGAGAGTCTGGTCAACGACGGTACCGCCCTGGTCATCTACTCCCTCGCCGTCAGTATCACGGTCCACCAGTCGCGGGTCGGGCCGTTCGAAGTCGCCTGGCGGTTCGTGCTCGCCTACGCCGGCGGGGTTGCCGCCGGGCTGCTGACCGCCTGGGCCACCCTGCGGGTCCGCCGGCTGCTCGACGCCCCGCTGCTGGAGAACACCGTCAGCCTGCTGACCCCGTTCTCCGCGTTCCTGATCGCCGAGCTGGTGCACGCCTCCGGGGTCCTCGCCGTCGTCGTCTGCGGGCTCGTCCTGAGCCAGCTCGGGCCGCGGGCCATCCGCGCCGACACCCGCCAGCAGTCGTTCGCGTTCTGGCGGCTGTCGACGTTCGCGCTCAACGCCGCGCTGTTCGTCCTGGTCGGCCTGCAGTTGCAGGTCACTGCGCGGACCCTGATGCCGTTCATCCGGCCGACCGCGTACGCCGCCGTCGTGGTCGTACCGGTACTGCTGATCGTTATCCGGTTCGCCTGGCTGTACAGCGTGCCGTACCTGACCCGGCTGTGCGGCTGGTGCAGCGGCCGTCGGTTCGACTCGATCGGGTTGCGGCCGCGCATGGTCATCGCCGCCGCCGGGTTCCGTGGCGCGGTCTCGATGGCCGCCGCGCTCGCCGTGCCCGAGCGGCTGGCCTCAGGCGCCGAGTTCCCGGGCCGGCGCACGATCGTGTTCGTCACCGCCGGCGTCATCGTGTTCACGCTCGTGGTCCAGGGGCTGGCGCTGCCGCTGGTCGTCCGCTGGGCGCGGCTCCCCGAGGAGACCGAGATCGACGAAGAGCTGCGGGCGGCCGAAGTCGCCGCGACCGAAGACGCCCTCGCCCGGATGGACGGGAGCGGCTCCGACCTCGGTGTCGACCGCAGCGTGGTCGACCGGATGCGGCGGGAGTACGAAAAGCACCTGGCGGTACTCCGGGCGCACCGGCACGAGGACGACGACAACCCCGGACGCCGCGCCGAGCAGGACTTCCGCAAGCTGCGCCTGGCGCTGATCGGCCGCAAGCGCGACGCCGTCGTCAAGCTGCGCGACGAGCACCGCATCGACGACACCGTCCTGCGTCAGATCCAGGACCAACTCGACGCCGAAGAGCTTCGCCTGTCGCGCCGCGACCTCTCGGAGTGACCGGGACCCTCGCCGGACGGCCCTTGCCGGCGGGGGAGGGGGACCCCAGTTCCGGCCCAGCGCGATCACCGGGACCATGGCGGCGCTGCGCGAGGCGGCTGGAGCGGGCCGCTTAGCATGCGGGGATGTTGGCTGGGCGAAGTGTGCTCCCGGACCGGCTCGCCGGGGCGTTGGTGTTCCTGACCAGCGGTGCGGTCCTGGTCCTCGAGATCGTGGGGCTGCGGCTGGTCGCGCCGTACGTCGGCACGTCGGCGTGACGCTGCAGACCTCCAGCGCGGTCATCGGGGTGGCGCTCGCGGCCATCGCGTACGGGGCATGGTGCGGCGGGTTCCTGGCCGACCGCCTGGACGCGTCCCGGTTGCTGGTACCGGCGCTGCTGCTGGCCGCGGGCGCGACGGCGCTCACGCTGCCCGTGGTGCGGTGGGCGGGGGAGTTCCTGCGGGGCGCCGCGGCGTCCGGCGTCCTGCTGCTGGCGATGCTGGCGCTGTTCGTACCGGCGGCGCTGCTGGCGGCGGTGACGCCCCTGGTGATCAAGCTGCAGCTGTCCGACCTGAGCCGGACCGGTACGGTCGTCGGCCGGCTGTCGGGCGTCGGCACGGTCGGCGGGATCACCGCGACCCTCGCGACGGGTTTCGTGTTCGTCGCCGCGCTGCCCAACACCGTGATCGTGCTCGGCCTGGCCGGGTTGCTGGCGGCCGCAGGGATCGGGATGGCCGTCTACCTCGGCGCGGGTAGGGCCACCCTGGGCCGGCTCGGCGGCTGTGCGGCCATGCTCGGCGTGGCGGGCGCCGGTCTGACCGCGGTCGCGCCCGCGGCGTGCGACGTGGAGACGGCGTACCACTGTGCCCGGATCGCCGCCGATCCGGCGCGCGAGGGCGGCCGTACCCTCTGGCTGAACGCGGCCGAGCATTCCTATGTGGACATCAACGACCCGACGTACCTGAAGTTCGAGTACGTCCAGACCATCGGTTCGCTGCTCGACGTCGTGGCACCGGCCGGTACGCCGGTCGACACCCTGCACCTCGGCGCGGGTGGACTGACGCTACCGGGTTACCTCGCCGCCACCCGCCCCGATTCACGCTCGCGCGTCCTCGAGATCGACGGGCGGCTGCTGGCGCTGGACCGCGCCACGCTACCCGTACCGGCGGACCTCGAGACCTGGACCGGCGACGCCCGGCTCGGGGTGGGCGCCGAGCCGGCCGGCGCCTGGTCGGTGGTGGTGGGCGACGCGTTCGTCGACCTGGCGGTGCCGTGGCACCTGACGACCCGCGAGTTCGTGACGCAGGTACGCCGGGTGCTGCGCCCCGGTGGGGTGTACGCGCTGAACGTGATCGATGCTCCCCGCGGCGGGTTCGTACGGGCCGAGGCGGCCACCCTCAGGTCCGTGTTCGGGCACGTCGCGGTGGTCGCCGCCGGGGCCAGGCCGCTCACCGACGACTACGCACCGGTCGACCAGCTCCTCGGCCGCTGATCTGACGCGGTCCGGCCTGGATGCCCACCAACGCGTCGACCGACAGCTGTAACGGACCCCGACGAAGGATCGCCATCACCACCTGGCCGTCCGGTCCGGGCACCGTTCCGACCGGACGAAACCGAAGCTCTCGTACAACGCCGCAGCCGCGCTCACGTCCTTGGCCCGCAGTCCGACCCGCACCGGAGCCTCGTCACTCATGGCCACGACCGTACCGAACGCCCCACCGGGCGAACACCATTCAACCTGGCCTTTCAAGATCTGTATGTGCGACGGCCACGGGAAGAGTGGCCGATCCCCGACAGGAGCCGTGTTCGCTAAACCTTCAGTCGTAGGTTGAATGCGCGAAATGCATTCGGCGCTGGAGAAAGTCGACCAGGAGACATCGGTGGCAAGGGAGACCCGCTGTGCGTGAACTAGTCGAGATACCGGTCTCGGGATACGTCTCACATGATATTGATTTTCCAGCGCTACTGAAGCGCCAGAGTCAGGGACTGAGCCATTTCCAACCTCGGTGGCGGGCGCCTTCGAGACGCTGGAGTACGAGGATGGCCCGGGTGAGCGCGGTGGCTTTCCGCGGTATGTCGGTGAAGCGTGTCTCGGAGTGACAAGGGGTGCGCCGCGCCGTCACGGCGGTGGCATGTTCAGTCGCCACTCGAAGGGCGACGACGGCGGAAGACTCCGGCCCGCGCGGCCGCAACGGCTGAGTCGGCTGCGAGTTCAGCCGCCTCGCTCGTCACCGCCTCGGCTGTGACCAGGAGGCGGTAGTAGAGCGGTGCCCCCACGTGCTTGATGACCTCGTCGGCATCGGTGTCGGTCGGTAGCTCGCCGCGTCCGATCGCACGCTCGACCATCGGACGGACCTGGGCAAACCGTCCGGCCCAGAAGCCGTGGAGGAAGTCCCGTACTTCCGAGGACTCGGTGGCGCCGCTGAACAGCCCCCGTACCACCGCACCGCCGTCGTGGCCGGTGATGGTGGTGGCGATGGTGCGGGCGAACGAACGCAGGTCTTCGGCAAGGTCGCCGGTGTCCGGAACCGAGATCTTGGTCTCGGCGAGAGTGGCGATGGCATCCATCAGTAGGTTCGGTTTGGTGGCCCACCGTCGGTAGACGGTGGTCTTGTGGACACCGGCCCGCTGGGCGACGCTCTCGACGCTCATTCCGGCGTACCCGCGCTGTGCCAGTTCCTGCAGGGTGGCCGTGAGCACGGCGGCGCGGACGCGGGCGGTGCGCCCGCCTGGCCGCTGAGTGGCATCGTCGATCATCGATGGTCCCCTTCGCCTCGCATGCAGAGGCAGCAAAGGCAACAGGTAGTTGCAATAGCGGTGAGCTGGTGTCAACATTAGCGCAACAGTAGGTTGCATTAGGCACCGCTAATTGCGAGAAGGAATGTCACATGTCGTTCCAGGCATACCTCGACACAATCGAGGGTAAAACCGGACAGACGCCGCGCCAGTTACTCGAGCTTGCCCGCGGCAAGGGGTTTGACGCGCCGAACATCAAGGCAGCCGAGGTCGTGGCCTGGCTTAAGGAGGACTACGGGCTCGGGCGCGGCCACGCGATGGCGTTCTGGCATGTGCTGAGGAACGGTCCCACCATAAGCGACAAGCACGTGGGATCCAGCGGTAGCCACCGCGACGACTCCCAGACCCTCTGGCTCGACGGCAAGGCCACCCGCCCAGCGAACTGAGCGACGCTACGGCCCTGGGTCAAAGCAATTGAGACGGTCAGCCTCTTTTGTCGTAATGATGCTGGTCATGGTTGTGGTGGCGCAGGCAAGTGATCGACGTGAGGGGAGGCTCCCGGTAAGACAGCGGTCGACCAAGACCTGATGCCCCAACCGGGAGCCTCGTTGCTGTCCTACCCTGCCGCGATTCCGCTGTCCAGCCGCACCCTGACCCAGCTAGCCGACATCATCAGTAGCCACCGCCGCGAACGCCGATCCCGCTGGCGGCGCCTGTCGCCTGGCCGGCAAGCCCTGCTCGCCCTCGCGCACCTGCGCAACGGCGACACCTACACCCTGCTCGCCGCCGGCTTCGCCATCGGCACGGCCACCGCCTGGCGCTACGTGCGCGAGGTCGTCGACCTGCTCGCCGCGCTCGCCCCGGACCTGCACGCCGCGGCCACCCACACACAGCGGCTGGCGTACGCGATCCTCGACGGCACGCTGATCCCGATCGACCGGGTCGCCGACCAGCGGCCCTACTACTCCGGCAAACACAAGCGCCACGGCGTCAATGTCCAGGTCTTATCCGATCCCGCCGGCCGGCTGGTCTGGGCGTCGCCAGCCCTGCCCGGCGCCGTACACGACCTGACCGCCGCCCGTGTTCACGGCCTGATCGGCGCCCTGACCGACTGCGGGGTGATGACGCTGGCGGACAAGGGCTATCAGGGGGCCGGTGCCACGATCCGGACCCCGTTCAAGCGCCACCATCCACGGCCGCGACTGTCCCACAGGCAGAAGGCGGCCAGCCGTTCCCACGCCAGGCCGCGCGCGCTCGGCGAACGCGCCGTGGCCACCCTCAAGGGCTGGAAGATCCTGACCAAACTGCGTTGCTGCCCCCGCCGCGCCACCGTGATCGTGCAGGCCATCCTCGTCCTGCATGACATCGAGGCGAACCGCTAACCACGATGGAAAAGGCTCACTGCAAGATCTGGTGCAGACCGAGGTGATCGCGCCCCTGGCCGACGCGGAGATGGTGCCGGAGGCCGGTAAATTCTGCGTTGTTTCGGTCATCGGACATTCGGATCGGGTCGATACCCCGGGCCTGACATCGGAGCAGCGCAGGGCGGACGAGCTGTCCGTCAGCCAGCTTCGCGCGGAGAGCACGCAGGCCTTTCTCTTCGCGGAGCTCTTCGACCTTGTCCAAGCTGCGGGTGGCAACTCCCCGGTCGATCTCGCGTCGATGCAGAACGGTGCGATCCTGACAGTCGCGGCCGGCGCCGCGGACCTGAAGCACGTCGTTCCCGCAAGCGAGAGCGAGCGGGAGGAGAATAGGCGGGTCGTCTTCCTGGTTGCGACATTCGCTCCGGAGACGCCGGTGGTGTGACCGGTGTCCTCGTTCATCAGAGGCAGTCCCGGTCGCCCCAGTTCCTTCGCCGCCTCCGGCCGCCATTTCAGCCGGAGTTCGCGGTAGGACCGGCTACCCCTCGTCGGAGGAGCTCGCGGGTCGCATGGGGACGACGAGGTACCGGAGGTGGACGGCCGGCGCCGCGCCGGCCCCGGCGGTGAACTCCGTCGCGCGCATGCCGGCCTGGACTCGCAGCTGGACGGTGTGCCCGGAAAAGGCCCGCAGCGCGTCTGACAGGAGTCGCGGCTGGTAGAAGCGGGTGACGTGATCGCCTCGAACGGCCGCCTTCACCGTCTCCTCCGATTCGCCGCTGAGCACGTCACTGGCCCGGACCCGCAGCGCGCCGTCGATGGCCTCGACTTCCACCCGACCGGGCGCACCCGCGTACCGCGACGCCCGGTCGACGGCGCCCGCGAGGACATCCGCTCCGACGTCGATGGCGCACTCGGGAACCACATCGAGCAGTCGGTCCAGCTGAGCATCCGGGAACGGAGCGCCGAGCGTGGAGGTGACGACGCTGCCACCGTCCCAGGCCAGCCCGAAGAGGTCGCCGTCGGCGTGCACCACGACCATGTCGGCCCGTCCCGCCTGCTTGGCGGCCTCGGCGAAGACCGTCGCCGGCACCAGAGCGTCCACGGCACCGGTACCGGCCGGTTGCCAGCACACCGACGCCGACGCCAACCGGTACCGGCCGGTGGCCAACAGCGACACGTGGCCGTCGTGGGACCGTAGCCGGACACCGGTGAAGATGGGCAGGGCGTGTTCGCGCGAGGCCGCACCCGCCACCGGCACCGCCGCCGCACGGAGCTCCGCCCCGGAGATGGCTCCCACCGCCGTCGGTAGCCTGGTCGGTGCCGGATAGGCATCGCCCACGCGCGGCAGCGCGAACCGTGCTCCGGGCATCCGTACGGCCAGGCGAGGGCCCTCCGCTGTCAGCCGCACCTCCGGCGCGTCCAGGGCCGCCATGGTGTCGGTCAGACCCCGCCGCGAGACCACGATCTCGCCCGGCTCGTGCGTCGTCGCCACCACCCGCAGCCGAACGGTCAACTCGCCGTCGGAGGAGACGAGCAGCAGTCCGTTGTCGTCGGCGCGCAGCAGCACCCCCGCATGCGTCGGCCGTGCTGACCGTACGGGCAGCAGCCGCGACATCCGGGCAGCCGCCTCTGCCAACGGTTCGGTCGGGGCGGTCACGTCGACAATGCGGGTCACGTCAGCGAGCCTAGCCACCGGGTACGACATTCACTGTTGTCAGCGGAACCGGTACCCCTTTCGTTTCACAGGTCCCGCACAGCTCGGCCACACGACGGGGACAGCTCCGCACGACACGGTTTCGTGCGTGACCACTTCGACGCTTCGACCGGGCGCCGGTGACCAACCCCTCGCCGTAACCGTTCCGGACCACCGAGCGCGCCCGGTGCTCGACGTGGTGATCCCCGTCCACAACGAGCAGACCGACCTGGAGCCGTGCGTACGCCGGCTCCACACCTATCTCGCGACGCACTTCCCGTACCCGTTCCACATCACGATCGCCGACAACGCCAGCACCGACGGCACGCTCGAGACAGCCCGACGACTCGACGCCGAGCTGGCCGAGGTGTCCTCGGTCCACCTGCCCCAGAAGGGCCGCGGCCGGGCGCTGCGGGCGGTGTGGTCGGCGTCGTCGGCACCGGTACTGGCGTACATGGACGTCGACCTGTCCACCGACCTCGCCGCGCTGCTGCCCTTGGTCGCGCCCCTGATCTCCGGCCATTCCGATCTGGCCATCGGTACCCGACTGTCGCGCGGCTCCCGGGTGGTGCGCGGTACCAAGCGGCAGCTCATCTCGGTCGGCTACAACCTGCTCCTGCGCGGCACCCTCGCCGCCCGGTTCTCCGACGCCCAGTGCGGGTTCAAGGCGATCCGGGCCGAGGTGGCCGGGCGGCTGCTGCCGCTGGTCGAGGACACCGGCTGGTTCTTCGACACCGAGCTGCTGGTCCTCGCCGAGCGCAGCGGCCTGCGCATCCACGAGGTACCCGTCGACTGGGTCGACGACCCGGACAGCCGCGTCGACATCGTCGCGACGGCCGTCGCGGACCTCAAGGGGATCGCCCGGCTGGGCCGGGCGCTGCTGACCGGCGCGCTGCCCGTCGCGGACCTGCGGCGACAGCTCGGACGCCGGGCGCTGGAACCCCTCACCCCGGGTGTACCGGTGGGGCTGCCGCGCCAGCTGGCCCGCTTCGCCGTCATCGGGGTCGCCAGCACGCTGGCGTACGTCCTGCTCTTCGCCGTCCTGCGGGGCGCCGTCGGTGCGCAGCCGGCGAACCTGATCGCCCTGCTCGCGACGGCGGTGGCCAACACCGCAGCCAACCGGCGGCTCACCTTCGGAGTGACCGGCCGCGACGGCGTGGGCCGCCACCAGGCACAGGGCCTCGTTGTCTTCACGCTGGGGCTGGCCCTGACCAGCGGCGGCCTCGCCGTCCTGCATGCCGTTACCGCCGCGCCCGCCCGCCTACTCGAGATCGGCGTGCTGGTACTGGCCAACCTCGCCGCCACCGTCCTGCGTTTCCTGCTGCTGCGCGGGTGGGTGTTCCGCGCCGGCCGTACCGCCCGTTGATGAGGAGATCTCCTGTGACCACCGCGACCCTGCCCGCTCCGGCCGACGCGCCGACGGACCCGCCTCGACCGGCAGTCGGTACCCGCCCGGCCGCCTGGGTACGCCCGGCGCTGCTCGTCCTGCTCGCCGGCACCGCACTGCTGTACCTGTGGGGCCTGGGCGCCTCCGGCAACGCCAACAGCTTCTACGCCGCGGCGGCTCAGGCCGGCACGATGAGCTGGAAGGCGATGTTCTTCGGTTCGCTCGACCCGTCCAACTTCATCACGGTTGACAAGCCCCCGGCCGCGATGTGGGTGATGGCGCTGTCGGGACGGATCTTCGGCTTCTCCAGCTGGAGCATGCTCGCCCCGCAGGCGCTCGAAGGCGTCGCCGCGGTCGCGCTGCTGTACGCCACCGTCCGGCGCTGGTCGGGACCGGTGGCGGGGCTGCTGGCCGGTGCCGCGCTGGCGCTCACCCCGGTCGCCGCGCTGATGTTCCGGTTCAACAACCCCGACGCCCTGCTGGTCCTGCTGCTGGTCGCCGGCGCGTACGGGGTGGTCCGGGCGACTGAGCGGGCCGGTACCCGCTGGCTGCTGTTCGCCGGGGCCTGCGTCGGGTTCGGCTTCCTCACCAAGATGCTCCAGGCGTTCCTGGTACTCCCGGCGTTCGCGCTGGTGTACCTGGTCGCCGCGCCCACGGGTCTGGGCCGGCGCCTGTTGCAGCTGCTCGCCGCCGGCGCGGCCATGGTGGTCTCCGCCGGCTGGTGGGTCGCCACCGTCGAGCTGTGGCCCGCCTCGGCGCGCCCGTACATCGGCGGGTCGACCACCAACAGCGTGCTGGAGCTCGCCCTCGGCTACAACGGCCTGGGCCGCATCTTCGGCGGCGAGGGCAGGCGGCCGGGCGGCGGCATGCGCGGTGACTTCGCAGGCGCCATGCCCGGCGGGGCGATACCCGCCGGCGGTGCCATGCCCGGCGGCGGTGCCATGCCCGGCGGCGGCTTCGGCGGCGGCACCGGGATCACCCGGCTGTTCGGCCCGTCGTTCGGTACCGAGATCTCCTGGCTGCTGCCCGCCGCGCTGATCGCGCTCGTCGCGGGGTTGTGGCTGACCCGCCGGGCACCGCGCACCGACCGTACCCGCGCCGCCCTGCTGCTGTGGGGCGGCTGGCTGCTGGTCACCGGGCTGGTGTTCAGCTACATGCAGGGCATCATCCACCCGTACTACGGCGTCGCCCTCGCCCCGGCGATCACCGCGCTGGTCGCGATCGGCGGCCGGGAACTGTGGCGACGGCGCGAGAACGTGCTCTGCCGGGCCACCCTCGCCGCGATGGTCGTCGTCACGGCGGCCTGGAGCTTCCTGCTGCTGGGTCGCACACCGACCTGGTACCCGTGGCTGCGCTACGCCGTCGTCCTCGTCGCCGTCGTGGCGGCGATCGGCCTGATCGCGGGGGCGCGGCTGAACCGGCGGATCGCCGTCGGGTGCGCCGTGGTGGCGGTCCTCGCCGGGATCACCGCACCGGCGGCGTACGCGCTCGAAACCGTCGCCACCCCGCACCGCGGCGCCATCCCCGCCGCCGGCCCGGCCGGCAGGGCCGGATTCGGAGGCCTTGTCAGCGGCGTGGATGGTCGCGGGCGGGACATGCCGGGCCGGCCCGGCGGCGCGCCCGGTAACGCCCCGGCCGGCCGCGGCCAACGCATGGCGGGCGGCCCCGGTAACGCCCCGGGCGGTCCCGGTAACGCACCGGACGGCCCCGGTAACGCACCGGGCGGCCCCGGTAACGCACCGGACGGTCCCGGTAACACCGCCGGTCCCGGTGGGCCCGCTGGCCTCGGTGGCCCCGGCGGCGACCGCGCCGCCGACCCCGCGATGATCTCGCTGCTGAAGGCCACCACCAACCGCTGGGCCGCCGCGACCGTGGGTTCGCAGTCGGCGGCGACGCTGCAACTGTCCAGCGGCAGGGCCGTGATGTCTATCGGCGGATTCAGCGGCGGTGACCCGGCGCCGACCCTCGCCCAGTTCCAGCGGTACGTCGCCGATGGCAGCGTCCGGTACTTCGTCGCGGCCGGCGGCATGGGGGGCCGCGCGGGTGGTGGCGGCGGGATCACGTCCTGGGTCCAGTCGCACTTCACGGCCACGACCGTCGGCGGCCAGACCGTGTACGACCTCACCGAGCCGGCCTCGTCGAACTGACCGGACCGTCCACCGTCCACAACAGAGGCTCGAAGCCCGATCGAGAGGGGACAGTCATGCCCGTGGTCGAAGCCCTGCCCGTCGGACCGGACACCACCCGGTGGGCGGTCTGGGGTACCACCGCGCACCTCGTCGTCACCGACCCCGCGCAGCTGCCGACTGCGGGCAGGCTGGCCCGCCGGTACCTGGCCGAGGTGGACGAGGCGTGCAGCCGGTTGCGCGGCGATTCCGAGATCCACCGGGTGCAGCGCGCCGCCGGCCGTACGGTCCGGGTCAGCGGGCTGTTGGCCGAGTTCGTCGCGGTCGCGCTGCACGCGGCCGAGGTCACCGACGGCGACGTCGACCCCACGGTCGGCGCCGCGATGGTACGGCTCGACCACCATCGCGACCTGTCGCGCCTCCCCACCTGCGGGGGCTGGCGGGTACCCGAACGCCCCACTCCCGGCTGGCGCCGGGTACACCTGGACGGGCGTGCGCTGACCGTACCGGTCGGTGTGCTGCTCGACCTCGGCGCGACCGCGAAGGCGCACGCCGTCGACCGGTGCGCCCGAGCGGTCGCCACGGAGTGCGGTACGGGTGTCCTGATCGGCCTCGGCGGTGACATCGCCACCGCCGGGCCGGCACCGGAGGGCGGTTGGCGGGTTCGGGTACCCGGCGACCCGGCCGGTACGGTCACGCTGCCGGCCGGCGCGGCGCTGGCGACCTCCGGCACCACCGGCCGGTCACACCGCATCCTCGACCCGCGTACCGGCCGACCGGCGCCCGAGACGTGGCGCACCGTGTCGGTCACCGGCGACACCTCCGTCCAGGCCAGCACCCTGACGACCGCCGCGATGGTGCGCGGAGTGGACGCGCACCCCTGGCTGGCCGGGCTGGGCGCGCCGGCGCGACTGGTCAGCGTCGACGGGCAGGTCATCACCCTGGGTGGCTGGCCGGCGGTCGCACAGCCGGTTCACAGGAATCCCCCACGTACGGCACAGGCGGCACCACGATGATGGAGCCATGGCGCTCATGAGCATCACGCCGGGTGACGGCACGCAGCCCAGGCCCGAGCTGCGCCGCGCCGACGGCCGGCCGGTCCGGGTCCTGGTGGTCGACGACGAGTCGACCCTGGCCGAGCTGCTGTCGATGGCGCTGCGGCTGGAGGGCTGGGAGATCCGCACCGCCGGTGACGGGTTCAGCGCGGTGCAGACCTTCAGCGGGTTCTCACCCGACGCGGTGGTGCTGGACATGATGCTGCCCGACATGACCGGTCTGGAGGTCCTGCGCCGGCTGCGCGCCCACACGCCCGAGATTCCCGTACTCTTCCTGACCGCCAAGGACGCGGTGGAGGACCGGATCGCGGGCCTGACCGCCGGCGGCGACGACTACGTCACCAAGCCCTTCAGTCTGGAGGAGGTGGTGGCCCGGCTGCGTGGCCTGCTCCGGCGTACCAGTGTGACCGCGAAGGCCGACGGTACGCAGCTCACCGTCGGGGACCTCACCCTCGACGAGGACAGCCACGAGGTGCGCCGCGCCGGCGAGCCCATCGCGCTGACCGCCACGGAGTACGAGCTGCTGCGTTTTCTCATGCGCAATCCGAAGCGGGTGCTCAGCAAGGCCCAGATCCTCGACCGGGTCTGGAACTACGACTTCGGCGGCCAGGCCAACGTGGTGGAGCTGTACATCTCGTACCTGCGCAAGAAGATCGACGCCGGCCGCGAACCGATGATCCACACGATGCGGGGAGCGGGCTATGTCCTCAAGCCCGCTGCCTGACGTCGCGCGTACGCGGGGGCGGTGGCGCCTCGGTCCCTGGTCGCTGCGCGCCCAGCTGATCGTGGCGCTGGTGGCGCTCGTGGCCGCCGTCTGCGCGAGCATCGGCGTGGTGACGACCCAGGCGGTGTACCACTTCCAGGTCGGCCAGCTCGACTCCCGGCTGGGCGAGGCGGCCAGACGGACGAGAACGTTCGGTGCACACCCACCGGACCGGCTGCCGGGCGCCCCTCCGCCGCTCGGCCCGCTGACCGGGGCGCCCGGCCTGGGGGCCGGTACCCTCGCCGCACGCCTCGTCGACGGCCAGGTCGAACAGGCGGGCCGGCTGGACCGGTCCGACGGTGCCCGTCAGGAGCTGTCCGCCGACCAGTACCCGGTGCTCACCGGCCTGCCGGTGAACGGCCGGCCCTACACCCGCAGCCTGGGCGACTTCGGGGACTACCGGCTCATCGCCTCCCGGACCGCCGACGGCGAGGTGCTGGTCACCGGACTGTCGCTGACCGACGTCAAAGCGACCCGGTACTGGCTCATCGTGGTGGAGACCGGCGTCGGGCTCGGCGCCGCGCTGCTCGCTGCCCTGCTGGGCACGCTGATCGTGCGTCGCACGCTGCGCCCGCTGCACCGGGTCGCCGCCACCGCGGCGCGCGTGTCCGAGCTGCCGCTGGACCGCGGCGAGGTCGCGCTGTCGGTACGGGTGCCGGACGCCGACCCGCGCACAGAGGTCGGCCAGGTCGGCGCCGCGCTCAACCGCATGCTCGGCCACGTCGCCGCCGCGCTCACGGCCCGGCAGGCCAGCGAGACCAGGGTGCGTCACTTCGTCGCCGACGCCAGTCACGAGCTGCGCACCCCGCTCGCGGCGATCCGCGGCTACGCCGAGCTCACCGGCCGGTACCGCGACTCCGTACCGCCCGACGTCGCGCACGCCATGCGCCGGGTGCACTCCGAGACGGCCCGGATGACGACCCTCGTCGAAGACCTGCTGCTGCTGGCCCGGCTCGACTCCGGCCGGCCCCTGGACCGCAAACCCGTCGACCTGACCCGCCTCGTGATCGACGCGGTCAGCGACGCGCATATCGCCGCCCCCGACCACACCTGGCGGTTGGACCTGCCCGACGAGCCTGTCACCGTCACCGGCGACCCCGCCCGGCTGCACCAGGTCCTGGCCAACCTGCTCGCCAACGCCCGCACGCACACCCCTCCGGGTACCACCGTCGTCACCAGCCTGACCCTGAACGGCGACGAGGTGGCGCTCGCCGTCGTCGACGACGGCCCCGGCGTCCCCGCCGACCTGCTGCCCGAGGTGTTCGACCGGTTCGCCCGGGGCGACACCTCCCGCTCCCGCGCGGCCGGGAGTACCGGCCTGGGCCTGGCGATCGTGGCCGCCGTCGTGGAGGCCCACCACGGCCGCGTCGCGGTGACCAGCAGCCCGGGCCGGAGCGCGTTCACGGTGCGACTGCCGTGCCGGGGCGCCGCCGGAGCGCCGGCCGGCGACGGCGCGAACGGCATCGTCCTGCCCGAGGTCCGGATCGCCGCGCCGTAGCGCGGAACGGGTCAGGGGTGCAGGACGGCTTTGATGACGCCGTTTTCGCGGTTGTCGAATTGCCGGTACAGCTGGGGTGCGTCGTCGAGGGCGGCGTGGTGGGTGACGAGGGTGGCGGGCCACCTCGTGCACCCCGACGGTGCGGACGTCTTCGTAGACAACGGCTTTCATGGGTCCTCCATCCGGCGGCGGGCCGACAGCGCGGCGAACACGACGGCAGCGGCGACCAGCACCGCCGGCAGGGCCGGCGCCCAGAGCGGCGCGATCCGCAGCATCAGGGCGCCGACCGTGGCGCCGCACAGCAGCGCCGCCAACCGGGCCGCGCCGCCCGCGGTGGTGGCGAACCGGTACGGCTCGCTGGTGAGGGTGCGGACAATGCTGGTCAGCGTGCCGGTCAGATAGGTGGTGGAGGCGCCCCGTATCCCGGAGCTGACCGTGACCACACTCTGCACCCCCATCGCCATCGACGCCACCGCGAGCAGCAGCCAGGCAGTGCCTCCTCCGGGCCTGCCGTCGGTGGCCAGCCATCCGGCCGTCACGCCGGCCAGCAGCGCCAACTCGATCGCCGCGATCAGACTGGTTCGCCGGTGCCAACCCACCCTGCCGTGACCCAGCCCGGCGCTGCCTGCGGCGACGCCGAGAATGTAGCCGGCGACGGCCGTCGTGGCACTGATCGCCAACCGGCCATCCGGGGTCGCGATGCCACGACCCAGTTGCACCAGGTTGCCGGTGATGACGCTGGCGAACGGGCCGCCGAGCCGCGACACGCACACCGCGTCCAGGCAGCCCGCGGCCGCGGCGAGGACCGCAAGGAGGCGTACGACCAGCCGCTCGGGCAGGACCGCGTGGGCCATGGTTCCCCCTACATGATCACCGAGAGCGAGGCGCTGTGGCACCCCAAACTCTCGGTGATTACGGGAAGGGGGTCTACTCCCGCCAGTCCGAGTTCTCGATGATGTCCACGAAGTTGGTTCGCTCGTAGCCGGGGATGAATCGTTCGAGCACGTCCGCCTTGACGTTTCCGAACGTGGTCTCCGGTCGGGGCGCGATGCCTTCGGTGAACGCCTGGAGGATGTTGCGCTTGAAGTTCGGGCGGGGGTGCAGAGCGACGATCTCGGCCCGCTCGGCGTCGCTGACGTCGTGATACCCGATGCCGAGCACGTCGTACTCCACACCGGCGGTGACCAGCGCGACCTCGGGCTCCATGAACTCCGGGATGCCGGGCGTGGTGTGCAACGCGATGGCTGTCCACACACGGCGGATGCTGTCCTCGGGTACGCCGTGGCCCTGCAGGAAGCGGCGCGCTTCGTCGGCGCTGTCGACCTCGAAGCGCCGGCCGCTACCGCGAAACCGCTCGTTCAGGCCGAGATCGTGGAACATCGCCCCGAGGTACAGCAGTTCAGGATCCCAGCTGAGCCCGCGGTTGAGGCCCTGCAGGCTGCCGAACCAGAAGACCCGGCGGGAATGGTGGTACACCAGGTCTGTGGTGGAAGCGCGGACCAGCTTGGTGGCTTCGCGTGCCAGCTTGGTGTCGGGGACGGTCACCCCGGCGGCGGTCTGTCCGTTGGCGGGCATCTGCGCTCCTCCCGTCGAGTTACCCCTGGTTCCTGTGCAATGAGGATCATTTGTCGTCGGGGTTCAGCGCGCGGAAGGCGAATCCCGCCAGGACGCCGGCGACCACCTGGGCCAGCAGGTAGACCCAGATCGTCGACCAGGCGAAGATGCCCAGGACGACGGCGGCGAGAGTGACCGCCGGGTTGATCGCGGCGCCGGAGAGGCCGCCGATGGTGATGGCGGCCACCATGAGGGTGAAGCCGACCGCCAGGCCGTAGAAGGAGTTGTTCGGGTTGTCCCTGCTCGTGGCCACGTTGAGCACGACGAAGCAGAGCGCGAAGGTGAACAGAAGCTCCACGACGAACACCGCTCCGAGCGCGCGACCGGACAGTGGCCGAGGCGTGGCGTGTGCCGGGATGACAACGCGTACGACCAGCGCGGCGACCACGCCGGCCACCAGCTGCGCCACCCAGTACCCGATGGCGTCACCCAGATCGATCCGGCGGCGGACCAGCGCTGCCAGGGTCACGGCGGGGTTGTAGTGCCCGCCGGAGATGTGCCCACCGGCGTAGACCATGACCATCAGGATCGAGCCGACCGCCAGCGGTGCGAGCGGGGTTCCGATGTACGCGGTGGCGCCCACCGTGAAGACGAGGAAGAACGTTCCGATCGCCTCGATGACGTACTTCCGCCCGGCCACCGCTACGCGACTCGCAACGCCTCTTCGTGCCGCAGTGATGTCGATCCCGTACCGGGCAGCCACACTGCTCATCGGGATCCCCTTCCGGCGCGCCTCGCCGCCGCTGTTGTGGGACGTACGTATCAACCCGCCCCCGGCGAGCTCCGTTTCCTACCCGGCACAGCCCGGATACACGTTCAGCAGACGATCCCGACGTCTTCCAGCCGCTTTCGTCGCGCGCCGGGCTTCCGCCGCCGGAATCGCGAACTCATCCCGGTCCGGATGGATAGCTCGCCGCGTCACGGGTACCGCTGCTACCACCGACGCCCCCGGTGAAGCCGTTGTCCCGATCGGTGCCGGTGCGGATGTCGATCCCGGCGCTCGACGTGGCGTCGTCGTTGGTGCCGTTGGGGCTGACCGCCGACCAGACCCTCGAGGTGCCACCGGTCGAGGACCCTATGCAGGCCGGCTGGTACTCCCTGGGCCCGACCCCGGGCGAGACCGGCGTTGCGGTGATCGTCGGGCACGTCGACGGCTACCACGAGCCGGGCATCTTCTACCAGCTGTACCAACTCAAGCGCGGCGACCAGGTCCTCATCACCCGGCAGGACGGCGGTACCGCCCGGTTCGCCGTCTACCGCACCGCACAGGTGGACAAGACCGACTTCCCCACCGACCAGGTCTACGCCGCCACCAGCCGACCGGAGCTACGCCTGATCACCTGCGGCGGCAACTTCGACCGACGGTCGGGCAACTACACCGACAACATCATCGTCTTCGCCGCTCTCACCGTGCCGCACTGACCCGCGACAGCAGGTCGGCCACCTCGCCCGCGTGCCAGGCGGCCCACTCCGCGGCCACCTCGGCCGGCGCCGCCAGCCTCGACTCGAGTACGGCCGGTGGTCGGCTCGGCACGTCGGCCCCCAGCTCGGCCAGCAGGTCGCGCAGGGCCGCCGTCACCGAAGCCAGGTGGTCCGCGGACGCGGCGACCGTGACCGGTAGGGCGACCACGCCGGACAGGTCGCCCTGCCGGAACTGGTCCAGGAAGATCTTCAGCAGGCCGGTGTAGGTGCCCTTGTACGTCGGTGTCGCGACGACCAGCAGCCCGGCGGCGCTCACCGGTGCGAACGGGTCGTCCAGCGGTGCGACCGCCCGGGCCGGCCGGGGCCCGAAGGTCACCCCGACCAGCTCGGCCAGCTCCAGGACCCTGGGCCGCCCCAACGGCGTGTCGGCCATCCGGGGGCGGCCGCTCAACTCGGCGACGACCGCGTCGGCGAGTGCCCGGGTACGCGAGCCGGCGCGCGGATTGCCGATCAGCTCGACGACCGAGACCGTGGGTGTGGTCATCATCGATTCCCTTCCCGGACCCGCAGGTACCGGCCCATGTGGTAGAGCAGCGGCGCCACGTCGTCGGCGAGGTGTTCGCCGTCGACCAGCTCCGCGAGCACGATGGCGTGGTCACCGGCCTCGATGCGCTCGACGACGCGGCAGACCAGGACGGCGAGCGCACCGTCGAGGACCGGCAGGCCGTACCGGCCGGTGCGCCAGCGCGTCGGCCCGGCGAACCGGTCGATGCCTCTGGCCGCGAACGTACGGGCCAGCTGCTCCTGGCCGTCGGCGAGTACGTGCACCGCGACGTGGCCGGCGACCGACACCGTGGGCCAGCTCGACGAGGTGCGGTTCAGGCAGAACGAGACCAGGGGCGGTTGCAGCGACACCGACGTGAACGAGGTGGCGGTGAAGCCGACAGGGGAGTCTCCCGCCGCGGTGATCACGACGACGCCGGCCGCGTGCCGGCGCAGCAGGGATCGGAACAGGTCGGGCTGGATCGCCACGGTCATCGGTACGCTCCCACAAGCTGGCCGGCCGGCCGGGCCAGGCCGTAGTGCTCGCGCAGGGTGCGGCCGGTGTACTCGGTGCGGAACAGCCCGCGCCGCTGCAGGATCGGCACCACGTGGTCGACGAAGTCCTCCAGGCCGCGCGGCAGGACCGGCGGCATGATGTTGAAACCGTCGGCGGCGCCGGCGTTGAACCAGTGCTCGATGGCGTCGGCCACCTGCTCCGGCGTACCGGCGAAGGTGCGGTGCCCGCGCCCGCCACCGAGGCGCCCGATGAGCTGCCGGACCGTGAGTCGTTCCCGGCGGGCGAGCGTCACGATGAGGGTGTACCGACTCTTCGCGCCCTCGATCTCGTCCTCGTCGGGCAGGTCGGCCGGTAGCTCACGGTCGAGGTGAAGGTCGTCGGGGGACAGCCGCAGCGTCTCCGCGAGCTGACGCTTGGCGTACTCCGGCCGGATCAGCCGGTCCAGCTCCTCCTCCAGCGCCAGCGCCTCGGCTTCGGTGGCCCCGATTGCCGGCACGATCCCGGGCAGGATCTTGATGGTGCCCGGGTCCCGGCCCGTGGCTGCGGCCCGCGCCTTCAGGTCGGCGTAGAACGCCTGCGCGTCGGCCAGGGTCTGCTGGGCGGTGAAGACGGCCTCGGCGTAGCGGGCGGCGAAGTCCTTGCCGTCCTCGCTGGACCCCGCCTGTACCAGCAGCGGCCGGCCCTGCGGTGACCGGGACACGTCGAGCGCGCCGGCGACCCGGTAGAACTCACCGACGTGGGCGGCGGGATGGATGCGGTCGTCGTCGCCCCACGCGCCGGACTCCTTGTCGGCGAGGATCGCGTCGTCGTCCCAGCTGTCCCACAGCTTGATCGCCACGTCCACGAACTCGGCGGCGCGCGCGTACCGCTGCCGGTGCGCCGGCAGGTCGTCGAGGTTGAAGTTGCGGGCGGCGTCGAGACCGGCGGTGGTGACGATGTTCCAGCCGGCCCGGCCCCCGCTGATGTGGTCCAGCGAGCCGAACCGGCGGGCCAGGTTGTACGGCTCGTTGTACGTGGTCGACGCGGTGGCGATCAGTCCGATGTGGTTGGTGACCCCGGCGAGCGCGGTGAGCAGTACGGTCGGCTCGAGGGTGGCCGCCGGACGGCGCCCGATCCGGCCGTGCCACAGCACGGGGGAGTCGGCGAGGAACAGCGAGTCGAGCTTGCCGCGCTCGGCGACGCGGGCGAGGTGCTGGAAGTGCGCGACGCTGGTGGCGGCGTACGGGTCGCTCTCCGGCAGCCGCCAGGCGGCCTCGTGGTGGCCGGCCTCCATCAGGAACGCGTTGAGGTGCAGTGTCCGGCTCATACGGTGATCTCCTCCTCCACCCCGAGGGCGGTCAGCAGTTGGTAGCGGTACTCCAGGAACCGCGGATCCCGGTGGGACCGCGGCTGCGGCAGGTCGATGGGCTGGTCCACGGCGATCCGGCCGTCCACGAGGACCAGCACCCGGTCGGCGAGGACGATCGCCTCGTCGACGTCGTGCGTCACCAGCAGCACGGCCGGCCCGTGACGCTGGCACAGCTCGCGGAGCAGGCCGTGCATGCGGATGCGGGTGAGAGCGTCGAGCGCGCCGAAGGGCTCGTCGGCGAGCAGGAGTTCCGGCTCGCGTACCAGGGACCGGGCCAGCGCGGCCCGCTGCTGCTCGCCACCGGACAGCTCGACGGGCCAGGCCCGTTCCCGACCGGCGAGGCCGACCTCGGCCAGCGCGGCGCGGCCCCGGTCGGCGGCGTCGCGGCCGCCGAGTCCGAGCAGCACGTTGTCGAGTACGCGCTGCCATGGCAGCAGGCGGGAGTCCTGGAACACCACCGACACCCGGCCGGGTACCTCGATCGAGCCGGACCCGGCGACGTCGTAGTCGAGCCCCGCGAGGGCTCGCAGCAGGGTGCTCTTGCCGGAGCCGCTGCGCCCCAGCAGCGCCACGAACTGCCCGGGCGCGATGTCGAGGTCGAGACTGTCCAGGACGGTACGGTCGCCGAAGCGGCGCACCAGCCCGGACACCCGTACCGCTGGGCGGGTCAGCTGCTGAGTGTCCGTCGCCACGACAGGACCCTCCTCTCCACGAAGCGCAGGGCCGCGTCGGAGATGAAGCCGAAGAGGCCGTACACGATGAGGCCGACGACGATCACGTCGGTCTGGGCGTAGTTCTGGGCCTGGAACATCAGGTAGCCGATGCCGCTGGTGGCGTTGATCTGCTCGAGGACCACCAGCGAGATCCAGGAACTGGTGACCGCGAGCCGCAGGCCGACGAACAGGCCCGGTAGCGCACCGGGCAGCACCACCGCGCGGATGAAGCGTGACCGGCTCAGGCCGACGGTCTCGGCCAGCTCCACGTACCGGCTGTCGATGGAGGTCAGGCCGGCGTACGTCTGGACGTAGAGCGTGACCGCGACGACGAGCGCGATGATGACGACCTTGAACGCCTCGCCGATGCCGAGCCACAGGATCATCAGCGGGATCAGGCCGAGCGTCGGCACGGCGCGCTGGACCTGCAGCCAGCCGTCCACGAGGGCCTCGCCCAGGCGGCTCAGGCCCGCGGCGAGCGCGAGGGAGACTCCGGCCAGCGCGCCGAACGTGAAGCCGAGCGCCGCGCGGCCCAGTGACACGGCGAGGCTGTCCTGCAGGGTGCCGGCCTCGACGAGCCGGCTGACGGTGTCCGCCACGGTCCAGGGAGCCGGCAGTACGCGCGGATCGAGGAGGCCGGCCGCCGAGGCGGCGAGCCATACACCGAGGATCAGCAGCGGGCCGAGCACCCGCCCGTACGGGATGGGGCGGCCGAGGCCGAGGCGGCGCCGGCGCGGCGCGACGGTGACAGGCGCCTGCAAAGCCGCCTGTAAAGCCGCCTGAGGGGGTGCAAGGACGTCGGTCATGGCCTACTCCTGATAGCTCGCGGGGGCGGCGTCGGCCGCCACCGTCTCGAAGCGACGGTCGAACAGATCGGCCGCCTTGACCTTCGGGATGAAGCCCCCGGCGGTGAGCAGGTCGGCGGTCTCCTGCTCCCAGGCGATGGCCCTGTCCCAGCGACGCGGGTAGGTGGGCCGGGGCGTGCTTGCCGCGGCCCGCTGCGCGTCGGCCGGGCTCAGCTGCTGGTCCTTGACGTAGTACAGGTCGGCCCAGGCCTCCCGGTTCTCCCAGGCCCACACGGTGCCGCGCACCCAGTACGGGATGAACGCCCGTACCGCCGCCGCCTTGGCCGGGTCGTGCAGCACCTCGGCCGGTGACCAGAGGACGGTCAGGTAGTCCACCGCGTGCATGTCGATCGCCTTGGCGCCGTCGCCGCTGAACTGGTTGAGGTACTTGGTGAGGCTCGGCTCCGCGAGCGGCGCGACGTCGACCTGCCGGCTCTGCAGCGCGGTGTAGAACTGGTTGCTGGTCAGGGCGACCAGCGTCACGTCGCGCTTGTCGAGGCCGAGCTCCTTGAGCGTGCGCAGCACCACGACGCCCTGCGCCTGCCCCTGGGAGAAGGCGATCTTCTTGCCCTTGAGGTCGGGCCGCGAGGAGATCGACGAGCCGGGCGCGGTGGCGAACCTGTAGATGGGCACCGGCACCGTCTGCACTGCGACGATCTTCGCGTCGTACTGGATCGCTCGGGCCTGAATCGGCGGTACCCCGGCGTTGCTGGCCAGGTCGATGGAGCGGGCCCGGAAGCCCTGGATGATGTCGGGACCGGCGGACAGGTTCGGCCAGTCTTTGACCCGGAACGGCAACTTGTCCAGCAGCCCCGCGCCTTCGAACTGCTTCTGGCTGGTGTGGATGGATATGGACAGGGCCGTCTGAGGGTCGACGGAGGTGGGCAGGGGAGCGGCGGCGGCCAGGTGCGTCGATGGTTCGTCACGGGCGCAGGCGGCCAGTCCGGCGGCGACGGCGGCGCCGGACAGCGCGCCGAGGAACGCGCGCCGGCCCAGGACCGGAGTGGACGAGAGCGGTAACGGCACAGAGATCTCCTGTGGGGTAGAGCCGCGGGCATGCGGGATCCGCGGGCGCCAGCGGATCGTGGGTACGCGGATGCGCGTGCGCCTGCGTGAAGAGACGACCATGGACGGGGTCGATGAGAGAGAAGCCGGACGCGAATCCGGCGAGTGCTCAGCGTCGGCGAATCAACGGTGAAGATCGGCGCTGGCTTCGGGCGGCCGGGCGGGAGTCGCCCCGGGTCCGCGCGGCATCAACAGGTGCTGCTGCACACCCGCTGGTAGTCGACGAAGCGGCGCTGGATGAGGCGCTGACTTCTAGCCATGGCATCAATGTACGGCCTGGAAGCCGGGGGCGACAGGACCCTGTGAGCCATGTCATCTTTTCCTATCTGGTTAATAGGAAATAACGGCGAGGTCGAGGACTCGTCGATGTAGAGCCGGTGCGTGCCGAACAGGGGGTGTCCACCGTGGCTCGGTGGACACCCCTGTCGGTTATCGGAGAGTGAGCCGCTGGCCGGGCACGATCAGGTCCGGGTCGGCGCCGACGACGTGGCGGTTGAGCCAGTACAGCCTCCGCCAACCGCCCGTGACGTGTTCGCGCGCGGCGATGCCCGACAGTGTGTCGCCGGGCTGCACCACGTACGTGTGGCCGTCGCCCCTGGTGGGAGAGGGCTGCGGCGCCGGCTGGCGGGTCGGCGTCACCGGCGCCGAGGGGGTGGCGGGCGTTACCGGCGTGGCTGCCGCCGACGTCGGCGCGGGCGCCGGGGGCTGTTCCGGCCGGTTCCGCTGCGCCGCACCGCCGCCGTTGACGTCGGCGGTGAACGAGTTGACGGCGAGGCCCGTGCCGCCCACCCACGGCTCGAAACCCGTCTGGATGCTGGTCAGGTACCACGAGTCGGTGAGGTTGCTGTGGGTCTTGACGTCGTTGATGAAGTCCATGACGTTGAAGTTCCAGCTGGTCATGGGTGACCGCGCGGCGTAGGTGACGACCCTGCGGTTGGGGCCGTCGCCGGCCCAGACCTCCCAGCTGCGGCCGGCGACGGTCGCGGTGCCTGCCGGTGTGCCGGCCGGGGAGATGGGGCCCTGCCGGTTGAACCAGATCATCAGCTCCAGCTTGTTCTCGCCGTCCTTTCTGGACGACGGGTCGAGCCAGATGTCGTACGCGGCGTTGTAGACGCCACTGGTGGGGTAGGAGAAGCTGGCGCTGCTCGTCGCACTGCTGATCTGACTGACCTGCATGGGGAGGTTGGTGCCGGGGGAGCAGTTGCCGTAGTGGCAGCCGAGGTAGATGGCCGTGTACGACAGCGGCGCACCGTTGGTGGCCTTCTTGTTGTCCGCCTTCGTGATCGTGAATCCGCTGTTCGTCGTGGTGAAGCACTGCGGGGTGTCGGCACCCCAGACGTTGTTCATGGCCACGTAACGGTCCACGGTGGTCGTGCCGTACTTGTCGCAGACCTGGGTGTCGGCGCTCGCCGGACCGGCGGTGGCGACGACGGCGACGGCCGTGCTTGCGAGTAGCAGGCCGGCAGCCCCAAGGCCGCGGAATGGACGTGACATTGTGCTCCCTTGGTGCGGGGGGTTGAGCAAAAAGGGAGCGCTCCCGAAATAGAGGATATGGCACGTTCACATGCTCGAACAAACAGAGATGCTGCTTTGTTACTGTTGCTTTAGCCACCATCGGTGTCGGTTTCAAGGCGAGAGCCGGTGTCGGCTCTCGCCGACACCGGCTCTCCGGAGAAGAGCGGACCCTACCCGCGCCCGCCGAAAGCGATCTCGTTGCTCGGCACGGGGAAATCCTGGTACGGCTGCCCGTTCAAGGCCGTGGCCAGCGTCGTCGCCACCGCCCTGTTGACCCGGGCCGAGACGCTGCCGCCGACGTGGTCTTGCGGATTCTCCGGGTTGGTGGCGATCCCGGCCGCCGCGAGCTGCGGGGTGAACCCGACGAACGTCTCTGTCGCGCTGCCGTCCGAACTCCCGGTCTTGCCGGCGACCGGCCGGCCGCCGAGGATCGCGGAGACCTCCGGCGCGGTACCACCGTCGCATCTGTTGTATGCGGACTCCTGGCCGACCGGGCACCGGGCCGCGTCGGCGGCCGCGGCGGCCACGTCGGCACTGACCGCCCGGCGGCAGGTGGGATCGGCCGCCGCCACCCGGTGCCCGGACGCGTCGGTGATCGACGCGACCGGCAGCGGCGCGCAGTACGTGCCGCCCGCGGCGACCGTCGCGTACGCGTTGGCCAGGTCGAGCGGCGTCGTGTCCGAGACGCCGAGCGTGAACGCGCCCCACGAGTCCGGATTCGCCGCGAGCGCCGCGTCGCTCGGCGACCGGAAGGTGATGCCCAGGCGCTGCGCCATGGCCACCGCGTTCTGCGGGCCGACCTGCTGCTCCAGCCACACGAAGTACGTGTTGACCGAGCGCCCGTACCCGCCCCACATGGTCCGCTGGCCGTCCATCCAGGCCGGGTTGGCGTCGACCGGGCACCAGTACCCGTCGCAACTGCCGTCCCCGCTGGCCGGCCACTTCGTCACGAACGGGGACTGCGCGTCGAAGGTGGTGTTCAACGGAGTGCCGGACGAGAGCGCGGCCAGCATCGTGAACAGCTTGAACGTGGAGCCCGCCTGGTAGCCGTTCACCCCGCCACCGCCCGCCACCAGTTGGTTGACGGTGTTCGGATAGCTCTGCCCGTTCGGATTGGCATCGAGGCTGTAGTGCCGGTTGACCGCCATCGCCGTCACCCGGCCGGTGCCGGGCTGGACGACGGCCATCGGCAGTACGCGCGGACTGTCGTATCCGTAGACGGACAGGGACTGCTCCTGGGCCGTGGCCTGGATGCTCGGGTCCAGCGACGTGACGATGGTGTATCCGCCCGCGTTGAGCGCCCGCTCCCGGTCGGCCACGGTGGCACCGAACTGGGGCTGGGCCTTCCACCATTGGTGGAAGTAGTCGCAGAAGAAGCCCCAGTCGTTGTGCGCGGCGGGCACCGCGGTGCAGTTGTTGGGCTGCTGTTGCGGGTGCAGCGCCAACGGTTCGGCCTTGGCCGTCGCGGCCTCGCCCGTGGAGACGTCCTTCATCTTCGCCATCGCGTCGAGGACGTACGAGCGGCGGGCGAGCGCCCCGGCGCGGTCCCCGCTGATCGGGTCGTACGCATCCGGCGACTGGACCAGGCCGGCGAGCAGCGCGGATTCGCCGAGGCCGAGTTGGCTGGGCGGCTTGCCGAAGTACGTGTGGCTCGCCGCGTCGATGCCGTACGCGCCGTGGCCGAAGTAGGCGATGTTGAGGTACCGGTCGAGAATATCCTGTTTGGACAGCTTCCTCTCCAGCGCCGTCGCGTACCGCATCTCCTGTACCTTGCGCAGCGGCGTGCCGGCGGTGGCGGCCTGGCGCTGCTGCGGGGTCAGCGCGGGGTCGTTCTTGAGCACGTTGCGCACGTACTGCATCGTCAGCGTCGAGCCGCCCTGCCCGGCCTGGCCGGTGCGGACGTTGGAGACCAGCGCCCGCGCCATGCCTTTGACGTCGACGCCGTGGTGTTGGTAGAACCGCGTGTCCTCGGCCGCGACGATGGCCTGTTGCATCACGGGGGCGATGTCCGCCAGGCCGACATTGCGGCGATTCTGGTCGTAGAAGGTGGTGATCAGCGTCTTGCCGTCGTTGGCGTAGACGTACGACGCCTGCTGGCTCGGGGGTGCCTGCAGACTTCGGGGCAGGGAGACCAGCCAGCCGCCGGCCAACCCGACCAGGGTGGTGCTCGGTAACACCGCTGTGACCAGCAGCCCGCCCACCAGACCACACATGATGAGCAGCAACGCTATGGGTCTGAGACGCACCGGGTCATCTTGGCCGCCCGGATGGCCTGTCGTCCAATACAACAGCAGACTGACAGCAGTTTCTCAGTTTTGAATCGGGATCTTCGTCAAAAAAGGGGCAAAACCTATCGTTCCTGGATGCCGTCCCCTTCCGCTGGTGTACTTCTGGCCCCATGACGGCGATTCCGTACGGACTGTTGCCGGTCGCGACGGCGGCCACCGCGGTACCGGCGGTGCTCCCGTGGGACCTATCGGCCTGGGTGTCTGACTTTGTGACACCGGTGGCCCTCCGGAAGGCAATGATTGTCACGGATTGGACCCAAAGCCTTGTCAGTCGTTCCCCTCGATGCGTCAGGCGGGATTAAATGGCCGCTACTTGACGGCGCCCTGGACGGGGTCGCGTATGAGGGGTGAGGAATGCAGGCACGAAGGCTGAGAGCGACGGTCGTCGTCGCCGCCGTCGGCGCTCTTCTGGTCGGCGCAGCCGGCTGCAGCAAGAGCGAGCGCGGTTCGAACTCGGGCAAGACCGGCGGCACGTTCGTCTTCGCCGGCGCCGGCGACCCGAAGAACTTCGACCCGATCTTCAACGACGACGGCGAATCCTTCCGACCGGCCCGCCAGATGTACGACACGCTCATCCAGCACAAGGCGGGCACCGCCGAGCTGGCACCGGCCCTGGCTGAGAAGTGGGAGAGCGACCCGACCGGCAAGGTGTGGACGTTCAACCTGCGTAAGGGAGTCAAGTTCCACGACGGTACCGACTTCAACGCCGCCGCCGTCTGCTTCAACTTCGACCGCTGGTTCAACATGAAGGGCGCCGCCGCCCAGAGCCAGATGATCTACTACGGCGACGTATTCGGCGGCTTCGCCAAGAATGAGGGCGACACCACCGGCGAGCCGATCTACGACAAGTGCGAGGCGAAGGACGACGGCACGGCGGTCGTCACGCTCAAGAAGTACAAGGGCGCGTTCCCGGGCGCGTTCGCGCTGACCTCGTTCTCCATGTCCAGCCCCAAGGCGCTCCAGCAGTACAACGCCGACCAGGTGAAGCAGCAGGGTGACTCGTTCGAGTACAACGAGTACGCCAACGCCCACCCGACCGGCACCGGCGCGTTCACCTTCGGCGGCTGGGACAAGGCCAACAACACGATCACGCTGAACCGGAACCCCGACTACTGGGGCGAGAAGGCCAAGGTCGACAAGCTCGTCATCAAGATCATCAAGGACGAGACGGCCCGCAAGCAGGAGCTGCGCGCCGGTACCGTCGACGGCATCGACTTCCCGGCGCCCGCCGACGCGAAGGCGATGCAGGGCGAGGGCTTCAACGTGCTGCCGCGGCCCGCGTTCAACATCCTCTACCTGGGCATCAACCAGAAGAACAATCCGGCGCTGAAGGACCTGCGGGTACGCCAGGCGCTGGCGTACGCCATCAACCGCGAGCAGTTGGTGCAGACCAAGGCCCCCAAGGGCGCCGAGGTGGCCAAGGAGTTCATGCCGAAGACAGTCCTCGGGTACGCCGACGACGTCCAGGAGTACAAGTACGACCCGGCGAAGGCCAAGAGCCTGCTCGCCGAGGCCGGCGCGACCAACCTGACGCTCAACTTCTACTACCCGCCGGACGTCACCCGGCCGTACATGCCCAACCCGCAGGAGATCTTCACGGTTATCTCCAACGACCTGCAGGCGGTCGGCATCAAGGTCAACGGTGTGCCGCGGCCGTGGAACGGCGGCTACAAGGACGACGTGCAGAAGCTCGGCAAGCACGACGTGCACATCCTCGGCTGGACCGGCGACTACAACGACCCGGGCAACTTCGCGGGCACGTTCTTCGGCCGGGGCAAGGCGGAGTTCGGTGACGAGTCGATGACCGAGATGTTCGACGTCCTCGCCAAGGCCGACGCCGAGCCCGACCAGGCCAAGAAGAAGGCCGCCTGGCAGCAGGCCAACAAGGACATCATGGCCAAGTTCCTCCCGGCTATCCCGGTCTGGCACTCGCCGCCGTCCATCGTGGTCGGCAAGAACATCAAGGGTCTGGTCGCCAGCCCACTCACCGACGAGCGCTTCAACACCGTTTCCAAGAGCTAACCGACGATAGACGGCCGGCCCGGGGTCGAGGACATCCTCGACCCCGGGCCGGCCGGACGTAAGGATGGGTGGTCGGAGATGTTGCGGGTCGTGGTCCGCCGTCTGCTGCAGATGGTGGTCACCCTCATCGCGCTGTCGGCGCTGATCTTCGTCTGGCTCCGGAGTCTTCCCGGCGGCCCGGTGGAGGCGCTCCTCGGCGAGCGCGCCACCCCCGAGCGCCGCGCGCTGCTGACCAAGGCGCTGGGGTACGACCAGCCGATCTGGGTGCAGTACGGCAAGTTCCTCGAGCGGGTCGTCACCGGCAACTTCGGCAACTCGATCCGCAGCGGTGACAGCGTCGCCGCCACGATCGGACGGGCGTTCCCGGCCACCATCGAACTGTCCGTCGCGGCGCTCATCATCGCGGTGGGCATCGGTATCCCGCTCGGCTACCTGGCCGCCCGCCACCGGGGCCGCATCCTCGACAACGTCATCGTCGTCGGCACGTTGCTGGGCATCGCGATCCCGATCTTCTTCCTGGGCTACCTGCTCAAGGATCAGCTCACTCAGGGCCTGCACTGGTTCCCACCGTCCGGCCGGCAGTCGGTCGGTATCGACGCCACCCGCGTCACCGGCTTCTTCGTCCTCGACGGCCTGCTCACCCGCGAGTTCGACGCGGCGGCCGACGCCCTCTGGCATCTCATCCTGCCGGCGGTCACGCTCGCGACCATCCCCCTCGCGGTCATCACCCGGATCACCCGCGGCAGCGTGCTCGAGGTGCTGGGCGAGGACTACGTCCGTACCGCGGAGGCGAAGGGCCTGCGTACCAGGACGATCCGCGGCCGGCACGTCCTGCGTAACGCGCTGCTGCCGGTCACCACGACGATCGGTCTGCAGACCGGCGCGCTGCTCGGCGGTGCCATCCTCACCGAGCGGGTGTACAACTGGGGCGGCCTCGGCTCGTTGATCTCGGACTCCATCACCGGCAGTCGGGACTATCCGGTGCTGCAGGCGCTCATCCTGCTCGCGGCGTTCGTCTTCGTAGTGATCAACCTGATCGTCGACCTGTCGTACGCCCTGATCGACCCGAGGGTGCGTGTCGGATGAAGCCAGTGACCCAGCACAAGATCGAGAAGCTGGAGCGGCTCGCCGCCAGTACGGCCGAGCCCGGCGGCGTCAGCCTGCTGCGCGACGCGTCCCGCCGGCTGGCGCGCAACCCGGTGGCCATCGTGGGCGCCGTGATCGTGCTGCTGTTCATCCTGGTCGCGGCGCTCGCGCCGGTGATCGCGCCGCACGATCCCGTCGCCCGGTACGCGGAGCTGACCCGCGAACTGACCGTGGACAACATCCCGGGCGCCCAAGCCGGGTTCCCGTTCGGCTCCGACCCGCTCGGCCGGGATTTCCTGTCCCGCCTGGTCTACGGGTCGCGCCAGACCCTCTTCGTGGGCGTCGTCGCGACCGCCCTCGGCCTCGCCGTCGGGATCGCGCTCGGCACGTCGGCCGGCGCGTTCCCCGGGCGGCTGGGCAAGTGGCTGGACCTGGGCATCATGCGGGTGACGGACGTGATGCTCGCGCTGCCGAGCCTGCTGCTGGCCGTCACCCTGGTCGCGGTCGTGGCCCGGCCGAGCCAGTGGACGGTCATCGTCGCCGTTGCCCTGGTCAACGTGCCCATTTTCGCCCGGCTGCTGCGCGGCTCCATGCTGGCGCAGCGGGAGAGCGACCACGTGCTCGCGGCCCGGGCGCTCGGCGTCCGGCAGGGCGCGATCGTGCTGCGGCACATCCTGCCGAACTCGGTCGGACCGGTGATCGTGCAGGCCACGCTGACCTTCGGTACCGCCATCATCGAGGCGGCCGCGCTGTCCTTCCTCGGCCTCGGCGACCCGGACATCAACCGGGCGGAGTGGGGCCAGATGCTCGGCGTCGACGGTGTCCGCTACCTCGAGGTACGCCCTGAACTCGCGTACTACCCGGCCATCGCCATCATCATCGTCGCGCTCGGCTTCACCCTGCTCGGCGAGGCGATGCGCGAGGCCCTCGACCCCAAGAACCGTCGGTGAGAACGATGCCACTGCTTGACGTACAGGATCTCAGCGTCGTCTTCAAGCGCCGCGGTGAGCAGCCGTTCGCGGCCGTCGACGGCGTCAGCTTCAGCGTCGAGGCCGGGCAGACCGTCGGCCTGGTCGGCGAGTCCGGCTGCGGCAAGAGCGTCACCAGCCTCGCGATCATGGGGCTGCTGCCCAAGCGCGGCAACTCCGTTTCCGGCCAGGTGCTCTTCGACGGGCTCGACCTGCTGGGGCTGTCCGACAACGAGATGCGGGACCGGCGCGGCCGGGACATCGGCATGATCTTCCAGGACCCGCTGTCGTCGCTGAACCCGGTCGTCCCGATCGGCGTCCAGGTCGCCGAGGTGCTCCAGCGCCACCAGGGCCAGGACAGGCGCGAGTCCACCCGCAACGCCCGGGAACTGCTCGACGCCGTCGGCATCCCGGACCCGGACCGGCGGCTCAAGGAGTACCCGCACCAGATCTCCGGCGGGATGCGCCAGCGAGCCCTCATCGCCATGGCGCTCGCCTGCAAACCGCGGCTGCTCATCGCCGACGAGCCGACCACCGCGCTCGACGTGACCATCCAGGCGCAGATCCTCACGCTGCTCAAGGAGCTCGTCAACGGGACCGGCAGCGCGCTCATCATGATCACGCACGATCTCGGGGTGGTCGCCGGCCTGTGCGACACCGTCAACGTGCTGTACGCCGGCAAGGTGGTGGAGACCACCGAACGGCACCGCCTGTTCGCGGCGCCTCGCCACCCGTACACGAATGGTCTGATGAACTCGATCCCGCGCCTGGACCTGCCGCGGGGAACGCCCCTGACGCCGATCCGGGGCTCGGTCAACGACAACATCCCGTGGCGGGAGGGGTGCGCGTTCGCCCCGCGCTGCGACAACGTGCTCGACGTGTGCCTGGAGGGCACCCCGCCGCTGGTCGACGACGGCTACGCCGCACTGCGCTGCAACAACCCGGTATCCCACGCTCAGGAGGTGGCGTCGTGACGGCGCGGGCTCTGGTCGAGGTCCGCGACCTCAAGGTGCACTTCCCGATCAAGAGCGGCGTACTGTTCGACCGGACGGTCGGGTACGTGTACGCCGTGGACGGGGTCTCACTGTCGATCCCCAAGGGCGGCACCTACGGCCTGGTCGGCGAGTCGGGCTGCGGCAAGTCGACCCTCGGGCGCGGGCTGCTGCGGCTGACCGAGCCGACCGACGGCGAGATCATCTTCGACGGGCAGGACATCCGGGCGCTGAGCGGCGAGGCGATGCGCCGCCAGCGCCGGCGGATGCAGATGGTGTTCCAGGACCCCCTGTCCAGTCTGGACCCCCGGCAGAGCGTCGAGTCGCTGCTCGTCGAGGGGCTCAAGGCGCACGGGCTGGCCAAGGACAAGGCGGCGACCTCGCGGCGGCTGCGCGAGGTGCTCGACTCGGTGGGGTTGCCGGCGAGCGCGCTGCGGAAGTACCCGCACGAGTTCTCCGGCGGGCAGCGGCAGCGGATCGGGATCGCCCGCGCGCTGATCCTGGGGCCCGAGCTGATCGTCGCGGACGAGCCGGTCTCGGCGCTGGACGTGTCGATCCAGGCGCAGGTCGTCAACCTGCTGGAGGACCTGCAGTCTTCGCTGGAGTTGACCTATCTGGTGATCGCGCACGACCTCGCCGTGGTGCGGCACATCGCCGACACGGTCGGGGTGATGTACCTGGGGGTGTTGGCGGAGGAGGCCGGTGCGGACGAGCTGTACGCGGAGCCGCTGCACCCGTACACGAAGGCGCTGATGTCGGCGGTGCCGGTGCCCAACCCGACGGTCGAGGACCGGCGCGAGCGGATCCTGCTCGCCGGTGACCTGCCGTCGCCGGCCAACCCGCCGGGTGGGTGCCGGTTCCACACCCGCTGCCCGTGGGCGCAGCCGACCCGGTGCCGGGACGAGCGACCGGCGTTGCGGGAGGTACGGCCGGGCCACCGGGTCGCGTGCCACTGGGCCGAGGAGATCGCGGAGGGGCGGATCCGGCCGCATGAGGTCGAGGCGGAGCTGGTACACCCGGAGACCGGGCCGGCGGAGCTGCCGGACGAGCTGACGCCGCAGGCGATCCTCTGATGGTCGGGGCTGACGGGCCGGCTCGGTCACCCGAGCCGACCCCCGGCGTCCATCCTCACGCCGGCAACGCCCACTGCTGTGCCGCGGTGCCGTTGCAGTCATAGATCTGCAGTTGTGTGCCGTCCGCGCTGGTGGCGTTCGGCACGTCGAGGCAGCGCCCCGACTGCGGGTTGACCAGGCTGCCATTCGCACCGGCCTGCCAGGCCTGGGCACCGCTGCCGTTGCAGTCCCACAGCTGTACCAACGTGCCGTTGGCGGTACCGCTGTTGGACACGTCGAGGCAGCGACCCAGCGCGGAGATGTTGCCGTTCGCACCGAGGGTCCACACCTGCGCATCGGTGCCGTTGCAGGACCACAGCTGCACCTTGGTTCCGGCGGTCGGGTTGCCGTTGGCGACGTCTACACACTTACCGGCGAGCCCGCTGATCTGGCCGATGCGGCTGCCGCCGGTGTCGGCGTACACCTCAACTTCATAGATGCGGGTGGCCGTGTCCGTGGTGTTGGTCGGCGTGGTGACCGTCAATCGCACGTAGCGCGCGGTGCGGGGGGTGACGGCGTTGACCGTCCGGCTGGCGCGGGACCCGGTCACGGTCACCGCCGTGTTCCAGGCCGAGCCGTCGGTGCTGGTGTCGATGGTGAAGGTGCGGGTGTTCCAGTTGGTGTTCTCCGCGCCGAGTCCCGCGTGCTTGATGACGAAGGCGGACACGGTCTGCGCGGAGCCGAGGTCGACCTGCCAGATGGCGGGGCTTGTGCTGGTGCACCACTTGCTGTTGTTGGCCAGTGCGGCGTCGACGGCTTTGTCGGCGGTCTCGGTGCTGGCGCACGCCGCGGATGCGGTCGTCGGGCGACCGCGGGCGAGGTTGGTGCCGAAGGCCGGTGCGGCCGGCGGTGGTGCGGCGCCGTCGGTGAACGACGGCGGCACGTCCGAGGCGCCCGTTCCCCAGGAGCTCGGTGCGCCACCCATCGTGTACGCCAGGTTTCCGCCTGCGGCGAGGTCGGGGTATCGCACGTAATTGTGCGAGGTTCCGGCGCCGTTGACGGTCAGAGCCTGTACGTACGTGCCGGAGCCGCTGGAGGTGATGGTGACGTTGCCCGCGGCGCGCTGGATCAGAATCGATGGGAAGGACGGCCCGTGCAACGCCAGGGTGTCGGCGCCGGGCGTCGCCGGGTACATCCCGAGCGCCGACCAGACGTACCAGGCTGAGGTGGCGCCCAGGTCGTCGTTACCGGGTAGACCGCCGGGTCCGGTGTTGAAGCCCTGTGCCATCACCTTGTGCACTGCGTCCGCGGTACCGGCCGGGTTGCCGGCGAAGTTGTAGACCCAGGGAACTCCGTGTTCGGGCTCGTTGCCGATGTAGAAGTACGGTGTGGTGAGGCCGCCGTTGACCTGCGTGAAGTGGTGGTTGAGCCGCTGGATGGCGGTCTGCCGGCCACCCATGAGGTTGATCAACCCGGCGAGGTTGTAGGTGACCATCCAGGTGTACTGGGCCGGGTTGCCCTCGGTGTACCCGGAGTTGCCGGCCGGGTTCACCGGCCAGGCCCAGCTGCCGTCGCTGTTTCGTGGGCTGACGTAGGAGGCGTCGGGGTTCCAGGTGTTCTGCCACCACTGGGCACGCTGCATGTAGGTGGAGTAGAGGGAGCTGTTGCCGAGCGCCCTGGCGAACTGCGCGATGGCGAAGTCGGAGGCGGAGTACTCCAGCGAGTCCGACGGGTCCGCGGTGATGACGTGCGCGGACAGGTAACCGCTCTCACGACCGCGGATCGGGCTGCCCTGGGTCGTGCCCCCATTGGACGACTTGTCCATCAGGCTCAGCGCGGCGGCGGTATCGAAGTTGCGGACCCCGAACTGGTATGCGCTGTCAACGATGATCGGTCCGGGGTCGCCGGTCATGACGAAGTCCTCGTTGGTCTGCTGCGACCACTTGGGCAGCAGGCCGCCCTGCTGGCCGTCGAGGACCATCGACTTGACCACGTCGGTCATGACGTCCGGGGCGACGAACGCCACCAGAGCCGCCCAGGACCGGTAGATGTCCCAGCCGGAGTAGTTCTGGTACACGGTCATCCCGCTCGCCGTGTGTACCGCGTTGTCGAAGCCGCGGTACTGGCCGTTGACGTCGCTGGACACGTTGGGGCTGGAGAAGGCGTGGTAGAGCGCGGTGTAGAACTTCTGCAAGTCGGCCGTCGCCCCGCCGCTGACCTGGATGCGGTTGAGCATGGTGTTCCAGGCGGTGTCCGCCTTCGTGCGTACGCCGGTGAAGTCGAAGCCCGAGTTCTCGGCGGCCAGGTTCTGCTGCGCGTTGGCGATGCTGACGTACGACAGCGCGATGGTGAACTGGACCACCGCGTTGGCGCTGGTGTCGAATGTCAGGTACGCGCCGGTGTTCGTCCCGCTGGTACTACTCGAACCGGCCGAGACCGTGCCGCCGCTCCAGGTGCCATTCGTGGTCGGGGCGCGGTCGAACTGCATCGCGAAGTAGATCGGGTAGGTCTTCGACGAGCCGCAGAATCCGCCCGCGGTCACCTGACCGGTGACGGTCGAGCCGCTGACCGACACCGACCCGCTGCGGCTGCCCGTGGCGCTGCGGCTGGTGTTGACGAGCACCTGCGCGCTGGTGGTGCCGGGGTAGGTCAGCCGGGCCATGCCGGTTCGGGTGGTCGCGGTCAGTTCCACGCTGGTGGAGTACTTGTCCAGCCGGGTCTTGTAGTACCCGGGTGCCGCGGTTTCGTTGACCTTGGTGTACCCGGAGGCGTAGCTGGTCCAGCTTGTTCCCGGCGAGGCCGACACCGCGCCTGTGACCGGCAGGATGTTGATGTCCTCGTTGTTGGCACAGCCCGCGCCGTCGAAATGGGTCAGGCTGAAGTCCTCGATGCTGGTGTCGGAGTAGCGGTAACCGGACGGCGAGGCGGTCGGCGTGTCCGGGCTGAACTGCACCATTCCGAACGGCAGCACGGCTCCGGGGTAGGTGCTGCCGCCCGCGCCGCCGGGGACCGGGTTGGGTGCGTTGCTGTCGTCGGTGCCGACGAAGGGGTTGACGTACTGGGTCGGGTTCGTCGAAGCCGCGTGCGCCGGCTGTTCGACCAGCACACCGACGGCAGCCGCCAGTACGGCGACCAGTGCGGTGGCGAGCACTCCGGACCGGGGTGCTCGGCGGCCGGCCGAGCGCGGTTCAGGGGGACGGTGCGCCCGACCGGGACGCGTGGTGACGTCGTGGGCCATATCTCCTCGCAGGTCTTGGGAGTGTGGATCCCCCGGCGACCAAGCCCCCCTCCTGGGACGGGGTGAGCCATGCACTCAGGAACGGGACGGACAACGTCGTCACATATAGATAGCCGACCATATTAAGGATTATTAACAATGTCGATGCGCTGGCCAAGATCCTTCTCGGGATGAGGCAACCGGGACGGCCCTTGACGACCTACCGGCTCAGCCGCCGAGCGCCTTGACCATGTTCATGATGGTCTCGAGCTGGAGGCCGCCGTGGATCGGGTAGTTGCTGTAGCCGAGGTACCCCCACCAGTCCCAGCAGCCGTTCGGGTTGACGCCGCTGGCGGTGGCCTGCGGGTACAGCACGATCATGTTGTTGGTGTCGGCGTACTGGTTGAGGTTGGCCTTGTCGACGAAGGCCGTGCCGACGGCGCTGTAGCCCTGGCCGCAGCCATGCAGGGCGACCATCAGCCGGCAGCTCGCACCGGACGCGCACGACGACGGCACGTACGCAAAGCCGCTGTTGTCCATGCTCAGCCCCGGCGCGTACCCGTTGACGGCATGCGCGTTCTGGTCGAACCGGATCAGCGTGCCCGTCAGGGACCCGGTGTTGCGTGCGTTGACCGACCCGAACAGCTTGCGCAGGAGCGCGTTCTGTGGATCCGTGCCGCAGTTGTTCAGGTACGGCGACGCGGTGACCGTGCAGGAGTTCGGTCCGTACGGCGTCACCCAGGCGTGCCCGGCGGCGCTGCCCGAGTCGTACTGCACGCTGGCGCCGAAGTACTGGTAGTAGCGGACGAGGTCGTCGGTGACGCTCTTCTTGATGCTGCTGTCCGACCCGCCGTGGAACACGTACACCGGCTGGCCGGAGAGGTTGCCGGTCGGGTCGATCCAGCCGTAGCCCGCCCACAGCGACGTGTCGTACTCGAGGGTGCCGAGGTTGGTCGAGTAGACGTTGTCCATGCAGCCGTTGACCGCCTGGGCGGCGTTGTTCTGCGCGCAGTAGTACGGGCCGGCGCTGAAGATGCCCGCTCCCTTGATCCGGCTGGAGTACGCGACCTGGAGCTGGGTCGCCATGTAACCGCCGGAGGAGACGCCGGAGACATACACCCGGGAGATGTTGTAGGCGCGCAGCGAGCCGGAGACGGTGGCCGCCTGCGCCGGCGCTGGTGACAGGAGCAGCAGTGGTATTGCCACCAGCACCGCCCCACAAATACGTATCAGTTTCCGCATCGTGCCTCCCTTTGGCGTCGGCCACTCGGCGTATCGATGACGGTAGGAGTCCGCGGTCAAGGGGGCCATGGGTGCTCGCGATACAGTTATGCGACTCGATATGTCAAGGGGCGATACAGTTCCCGTCCGGCCGGAGTCGACCCCGGAACGGTTGAAAGGCGGAGAAGGCAACTTCCAGAAGAGCTGGGAGTACGGCGCGAAGCAGCTCGGCGAGGCGGTACTCGAAACCACCGAGGTGGTCAAGGTCGTCCATCAGGCGTACTCCGGGGTCGACGGTGCGATCGCCGGCGCGGTGTCCACGTTGCAGCAGCCGTTGGGCATGATCGATCAGGCCGTGAGCCAGCTCAACCGGCGCGGATAGCCGACCTCGGAGGTTTCGATGACACCTACGGATCCGATCCGGCCGGGCGCGGCGCTGACCGACCCGAATCTGCGCGAGGCGCTGGCGGAGCGGCTGACCCGGTTGGAGGCCGCGGCGGCGACCGGCGGCCGTAAGGAGAAACAGTCGCTCGAAGACGCTCGCGACACCTGGTCGCTGCTGGCCGCTTTTCCGTGGCAGCGCCTCAACTACCGGTACGGCCGGTGGCAGTCCGCGCAAACGTTCTGGAAGGCGGCCATCACGCTCGGGCTCTGGGAGTCGTACCACTGGGAACGGACCACCGAGTCGTTTCAGGTACTGGACCCGTACACCGGGGCTCGGCTGGGCGAGTTCTACCCGCAGTCAGAGTTGAAGCGCCGGGTGGGCAGGCCGTACACGGAGACGGACCTGCTCCAGATGCCGGGCGGGACGCTTGAGTTCGCCGGCGACCCGGCGTCGATCGGCGTGTATCGACTGGTGGGCGGGGACGTGGACACGATCAGCTTGTCCTGGTGTCCCTGGTTGAACAACGTGACGCTTCGCAAGGGCATCGCGATGCTGCGGGCCGGCAACGCCGACCGGCTGCCGCCGCCGTACCAGTTCGTCGATCTCGATCTGCTGGACAAGTACCGCGCGTGGTTCGCGGACGAACCGGACAAACCCCAGCGCAAGGCGCCTTATGCGTCGGAAGTGAATCCCTACCGACCGGGCGGCTACCCACGGTTCGGCCGACCCAGGTAGGGGAGACAAGAGATGGGATCCACCACGGCGTACCCGAACCTGGTGCGGGCTCGGGCAAAAGAACAAGTTGCGAGCCCAGTCACTCTAACTCGCGCCGCCGATCACTGTTGTATTGGCGCGGCACCAACCATGATCGACCACGATGTTCGCGCGAGTCGCCGCTCACTGCCGACCGGCGCGGGCTAGGCTCCCCGCTCGTGCGTACCGACGAAGCGTCCGCCATCCACGAGATCGAAGTGAAGTACCACGTGAGCGACGGGCAGGCGCTCATGACGGCGCTTGAGCAGCGAGGAATCACGCTGTCACCACCTGTGCGCCAGGACGACCAGGCGTATGCGCCGGCAAGCTGGCGCTACGGCATGTCGAAGATCGGGGTGCCGTTCGCGCGGCTGCGTACCGAAGATGGCCGGCACCTGTTCACGCTGAAACGGCCAGTCGACAACGAACTGGCGTGCCTGGAGCACGAGACCTTCGTCGCTGATCGCGAGCAGATGCACAGCGCGCTTCTGGCCATGGGATTTGCTCCCACAGTGCGCATTGCCAAGATCCGCCGTACCGCCTGCTGGGGCGAGGTCTCGCTCTGTCTTGATGCGGTGGACGGCATCGGCGCGTTTGTTGAGCTCGAACGGCTGATCGGCGCTGAGGAGTCGGGTGAAGAAGTCCAGCACCGCCTGGACCTGTTGGTCCGGTCGCTCGGGGTGAGGATGGAGCGGACGACTGAAACGTATGACTCCCTGGTCCGTGCCGCCATGCTGGCAGCGTCCGGCTGCTAGAAAAGTGCTCCGGCGCTGGTGAGGGCCCTATGAAACCGCCAGTTCAAGTCGCTCGCGGAACTCACGCACGTTCGGCCGGTCCACGTACGGCTGGGAGTCGGCAAGCATTTCTCGCAGCCTTGTCGTCACCCGCTTGGATGCTGCCACGGCGGCAGCGAGATCGATAGCGGCCTCGCCGTTACGGCAGGCTTCATCAGGCTCCGCCATCAGGAAGCGGACGCGTGCGAGCGCGATTTGATCGAACACTTTGGACCGGACGAAACCATCCCCACGGTGTGCCAAGGCGTACTGCGCGTACCGCTCCGAGTCGTTGGCCAGGCTGCCCACGGCTACATCCAGGTCACGGAACGTGCCGGCAGCGACGTACGCCAGCTCGGAGTCGCTGGTGTACGGCCAGTACTCGGCGACTGCCGGATCGGGCTCGTCGTCACGAGCCTTGTCGTAGAGGTCGAACGAGAGGCTGACGGCGGCGCGAATCTCGGCCAGGTACCCTAGCCCCATCGGTGACAGCATGTTCGCCTTGAGACTCCACAGCATCGCGCGTACCGCGTTGAACCGCCGACGGTCGGAGGGAACCCGATCGAGAGCTAGCTCGATGAGTCGCAGCCCGGTGTCGGGGTGGCCTAGGGCGCGCATCTGGTGCGCCATGTCCGCGAGGATGCCGGAGGCGCGCAGCGCAGTGCGTTCGTCGCCTACCTCGTGCGCGGCTTGCAGGCCATAAAGGAAGTATCGCTGCGCGGGCCCGTCCATGTCGGCGTCGAAGGACATCCAGCCCACCAGGCCGGACAGGTTCGCGATTGCTGCGAGCAGGCGCTTGCCGACTGCCTCGCCGTAGCTTGCGTGTCGGGCCAGATCAACTGCGTACTTCAGTTGACCGACCGCGGCCTCGCGGCTGAGGCCGCCCCCAACCTCGGCATCGCTCGCGGCGAACTGCCGAGTCGCTTGCTCGATGCCCTCGACTGTTGATATCCCGATCCGTGCCGTCGCCTCGGCTGCGTGCGCCAGCGGTCCAGCCGTGTTCGTATTCAGCCACCGCACGATCGGGTCGGCCAGCGCTGCGCCTGTCGCCACCCTGATCGAGCCGGCCAGCATCTCGCGTCTGGTCAGCATGTCGCTCCTCAGGAAGACCCCCAGGTCCTCCAGAGTACGAGCGGCGACCCACGCTTGTAGATGAGCAGGAACTTGGCACGCGCCCTCGCGCAGCTCAGGCCAGATCACGGGCACCGGAATGGGGACACCCCAGGCCTCGCTCAAGACGGCGGCGACCACATCCGGGTACTGGCACGTACGGCCTAGGAGCCAGCGTTTGACGCTGACGTGGTCGTAGCTGAGCTTCACATGGTGCATGCGCCAGCCCCGGTCATTGACCGACAGCGCGAAGCGTTCCAGTGAAGGGAAACCTGCTCCCTCAATCAGCGCGGCGAGGCAGGGATTCGCGGCGGCCTTGGACAACCGCATACCGGTACTCCCGGATGATCATGGCGTCGAAGCGGGCAAGCGTAACGGCGATTACCGAGCAGCGTAGTCCTTAGCGGACGCGGACGGGGCAGGGTGCACCTTTCGTGCACCCCCTGCTGACGCTTTCGTGGCCTGTCGATGCACTGCGTCATCGCGGTTGGCTGAAATCAGGCACCGGGACGGCCGGGAGTCTGCTCGGGAAGACCCCCAGGTCGCCTGGCAGTGCGTCGCCCCGGTGCCCCGAACTTTCCGGGCGGTACCGCTCCAGCTGTGGTTTATGCGCACCGGTTCAAACAGGGATCGGTCGCAGCTACCGCCTGATTGCGCGATGGAAGTCAAGCTATGGAGGTGCGCAGGGATGAGGCGGCAGGCGGCAATGCCGTTAGTGGGGGCCGACCGGCGGGGTAGCCGTGCTGTCCGGGCAGTCGATCCGGTAGCGGTTAGAGGAAACGAGGTGACACGTTCCTCGGGCCCGCATGAACGGCCGGAACGGCTGCGCCTCGCCGACGACTTCTGGCTCATCGCCCACCACGACCGCTCCGGCCGCCCCCGGCTCAACCCGCTCGCCCTCGGCCTCGGCCTGGCCGGCGCCTTGCTGGGGGAACTGGCGACAACCGGCCACCTCACCATCCACGACCGGCACGTCCACGTCACCGACGACACCCCGCCGGCCGACGCGACCTCACACGGAATCCTGGAGCAGATCGCCACGAAGTCGCGGGCTCACCCCGTACCCGTGTGGTTGAAGTTCCTCGCCGGGAGCGCGACGGAAACGGTGACCACCCGCCTGGTCCGCGCCGGTCTGGTCCAGCGGGAGCAGCAGCGGCGCCGCCTGGGAAGGATCAACGTGGTGCACCGCCCAACCGACCGCAACCAGGCGTGCTGGCGTTCAGTCCGCCTCAGGCACGCCCTGGCCGGCCGCTACGGCGGGACGCCATGGGACGACATGTTCCTGGCCGGCCTGGCGGACGCCACCGGGCTCCTGCCAAAGGTGCTGGGCGACGACCACCCGGCCGGGCGCGCCTACGTCGCGCGGTGGCTGCCCCGGTCCGATCCACCGGCACTGTACGAGCTGGCCATCGCGGTCGAGACGCTCGTCGGCGACGCGGTTCTCGGCGCCCGCACCTGAACCCGGATCTGGAGACCTCATGACGCTCGCGCTCGGCCGGCTCGGTACCGCGCATGTGATCGTCTTCGTGCTGACCGCCGCGGCGCCCCTCGCGGTCGTCGCCGGTGTCGTGCCGGTCGGCTGGGCGGTCACCGGCATCGTCGGCCTGCCCCTCGCCTTCGTGCTGGTCGCCATCGTGCTCGGCCTGTTCTGCGTGGGCTACGTGGCGATGGCGCGGCGGGTGCGCAACGCAGGCGTGTTCTACAGCTACGTCGCCAGGGGAGTGGGCCGGCCGGTCGGCGTCGGCGCCGCGCTGGTGGCGCTCGCCGCGTACGGCGCGATACAGGTGTGCACGTACGGTGCGATCGGCCCGGCCACCGCCGGCCTGCTGCGCGACACGCTCGGTGTACCCCTGCCGTGGTGGCTGTGCTCGCTGGCCGCCTGGGCGTTCGTCGCCACGATGGGCGTGCTGCGCATCGACCTCAACGGCCGGATCCTGGCCGGGTTCCTCGTCGCGGAGATCGTGCTGCTGGTCGTCCTGGTCGGCGTCGACCTGACGCACCCGTACGGCGGGCAGCTCAGCGTCGCCACGCTGACCCCGCAGAGCCTCACCGGCGCCGGCATGGGGGTCGCGTTCGCGATCGTGGCGACCGCGTTCATCGGCTTCGAGGGCGCCCCGGTCTTCAGTGAGGAGACCCACCGGCGCAGCGTCCCGGCCGCGACGTACCTGGCGCTGCCGTTGATGACCGTTCTGTACGCGGGGTCGGCGTGGGCGATGTCGGTGGCGATCGGGCCGGCCAACCTGCACGCCGCCGCCCGACGGCACGGTACCGACCTGCCGTTCGTGGCGGGTCATGTCGGCGGCGGCTTGATTGTCGACATTGGACAGACGTTGTTCGTTAGCTCCCTGATCGCCGCGGCGCTGTCGTACCACAACACCGTCGCCAGGTACGCCTTCGCGCTCGGCCGGGAACGCGTCCTGCCCGCCTGGCTGGGCCGCACCAGCGCCCGCACCGGCACGCCGAAGTACGCCTCGCTCGCGCAGAGCGCCATCGGCCTGGCCGTCATCGCCGGCTACGCCGCCAGCGGCGCCGACCCGCTCGTCCGGCTGTTCTACTGGCTGAGTATCTCCGGGGCGTTCGGCGTCCTGCTGCTTGTGGCGGCCACGTCGGTGTCGGTCGTCGGGTTTCTCGGTGCGCACCCGGCGGGGGAGAGCCGCTGGCAGCGGATCGTCGCGCCGTCGCTGGCCTCGGCCGGGCTCGCGGTCATCGCGTACCTGATCCTGGCTCATTGTGACCAACTGCTGGGCGTGCCCGCCGGCTCGCCGCTGTGCTGGGCGTTCCCCGCGAGCTACGCCGTGCTCGCCCTGACCGGCGTCGGCTGGGCGCTGTACCTACGCCGCGCCCGCCCGCACGTGTACGCCGCGATCGGCCTCGGCGCGCCCACTCCGGCCGCGCACCTCGCCACTGTCTAGGAGGGACGACCCGTGAGCAGGATGCTGGTCACCGGCGCGGCCGGATTTCTCGGCTCGCACCTGGTCGACGCGCTGCTCATCCACGGTTTCGAGGTGGTCGGCCTCGACCGGGACCCGGTCGCGGCCAACCTCGACGGTGCCCGGCACTACCGACAGTTCACGTACGTGCGCGCCGATCTCGGCGAGGACGAGCTGGGGGAGGCGGTGACCGGCTGCGACACGGTGTTCCACTTCGCCGCCCCGCCGGTTCGGCAGGCCAACCTGTTCACCGAGCACATGATGGCCACCAGCCGGCTGCTGGACGCCTGCGAGGAGGCGTCTGTACGCCGGCTGGTGTTCGCCTCCTGCGCCGGCGTCTACGGCCGGCCCGGCCCCAACCGGGAGACCGACCCGGTGCAGCCGACCACCGGGTACGGCCTGGCCAAGCAGGTCGCCGAGCAGCTCTGCCTGTGCCGGGCCATCCCCGCCGAAGCCGCGATGTCCGTGGTCGCGCTGCGCTACGGCGAGGTGTACGGCCCTCGCCAGCAGCCCGCGGCGCTGATCCCGCGGATCGTGCGCGCCGCCCGTACCCGGACGCCGGTCGACCTGTCCGGGCAGGCCGGCCACCGTCAACCGCTGTACGTGACCGACGCCGTCCGCGCCGCGCTCGCCGCCGCGACGGTGAACGTCCGCGAGGCGGTGTTCAACGTCGCCGGCCGCCACACCGTCACGCTCGACGAACTGCTCGACGTGGTCCACGACGTCACCGGCCTGAGTGTCCCCTTCACGGTCGCCGGTCCGCAGCCGGAGAGCGTCGACGTGACCGTCGACCTGTTCAACGCGTACTTCCTGCTCGGCCACCACCCCCGCATCAGCCTGCCCGACGGGCTGCGCCGGTACTGGCTGGCCACACGTACCGTCTCAGCTGGTGCGTGAGGGGTGGTTCCGGCGTCCGCCCGCCATCGATAATATTTATGATCTTCGTCCCCACGGTGTCAGCCGGTGGCCGGTGTCATCGCGCCTGGGCGAATGACCATGAGATGAGCTGCGGGAGGTGGTCTGCCATGGTCCGACCGCGCTGGATGCTCTGGCTTGCGGGCGTGGCGGTGCTGGGCGGCTGCACCGCCGGCCCGACTCCCGCGGATCAGGGCGTGCTGCCTAACGGGGAGAGCCTGGGTGAGCTGCGCCAGCAGGCGCACGAAGCCCTGGACCGTTACGACCAGGCCGTCATCGCCGCTGCTGGTTGGGGCCCGGTCAGCGGGTCACCGCGGCCATGGGGCTCCCCGCCGGGCATCGCCATCGAATCGGCAGCCGGGTCCAGGTCCGGCACCCAGTTGACCGTCACCTTCACCGGTGCTCGAGGGCCGGCAACCCAGTCCTGCGGCGCCGACTACCACGCCGAGCCGGTCGAGTCGGCCAACGCGGTCGTGGTCATCGTCATCGCGCAGCCCCACTCCTACGCCGAGACGTGCCTCCTCGTGGGCTACACGCGGATGGCCGCTCTGAACCTGGCTCGGCCGCTGGGCCAGCGGGCCGTCCTTGAAGTACGGCAAGGGCAACCGGTCCCGGTGACCCCCGGCTAACCGCGGGTGCGGGGTACCGAGACCTCGATGGGGTCAGGCGCCGGCCAGCATCGACACCGCGAGTACCGTCATCACGGCGGCGATGACGCTGTCGAGGACGCGCCAGGCCCGGGGGCGCGCGAAGACCGGGCGGAGCAGGGCCGCGCCGAAACCGAGCGCGCCGAACCACACGGTGCTGGCGATGGCTGCGCCCACGGCGAACCACCAGCGCTCGGCGCCGTGGCTGCCGGCGATCGACCCGAGCAGGACGACGGTGTCGAGGTAGACGTGCGGGTTCAGCCAGGTCAGCGCCAGCGTGGTGGCGAGGATGGCGGCCAGGCCCACGGCCGGGAACGCCCGCCCGGACTGTTCAGTGGGTACGAGGGCCGTGTCCCCGGCGGGTCGCAGCGCCCGCCGGGCGGCGAGGGCGGCGTACCCGAGCAGGAACAGGCCTCCGACGACCCGCACCGCGGTCACCGTCCACGGGGCAGCCTTCAGGGCGGCACCGGCGCCGGCCACACCCGCCGCGATGAGGACGATGTCGGAGAGCGCGCATACCGTCACCACCGTCAGGACGTGCTCGCCCCGCAGGCCCTGCCGCAGGACGAACGCATTCTGCGCGCCGATCGCCACGATGAGGGACAGTCCGAGTCCGAGTCCGGACAGGGTCGCGAGCAGAGCGGGAGAAGTCACACGGTGACGGTAGGGCAGTAATGTACCCGTACTCCAGCTAATGATTCTTCAGTTGCGTTAGCGTTTCTTACTATGCAGTTCAACCTCGACCAGCTCCGGGCGCTCAGTGCCACCGTCTCCGAGGGCACCCTCGAGGCCGCGGCGCGGGCGCTGAACCTCACCCCGTCAGCGGTCAGCCAGCGGCTGCGCGCCCTGGAGGCGGCCGCCGGCCAGGTGCTGCTCGTGCGCAGCAAGCCGGTACGGGTCACGCCCCCCGGTGAAGCCGTGCTGCGCCTGGCCCGGCAGGTCGACGTCCTGCTCGCCGATACCGCCCGGGAGCTCGGCGGTACCGATGGTGCCGCCGACAGCCGGCCTCCCACCCTGCCGGTCGCGGTGAACGCCGACTCCCTGACCACCTGGGTGCTGCCGGCCGTGGCACCGCTGGCCGACAGCCTCTGCCTGGACCTGTACCGCGAGGACCAGACCCGTACCAGTGCCCTGCTGCGCGACGGTACCGTCGTCGCCGCGGTCACCGCGGACGCCGAGCCGGTACCCGGCTGCAGTTCGACCCGGCTGGGTGCGATGCGGTACCGGCCGATGGCCGCGCCCGCCGTGGTCGAGCGCTGGTTCCCCGACGGGGCCACCGCGACCGCCCTGGCCACAGCCCCGGTCGTCGTCTTCGACCGCGCCGATGACCTTCAGTACGGGTACCTGCGCAGCCGCGCGCGACGAGGCGCCCGGCTCGAACCGCCGGCGCACCACGTGCCGTCGTCGGCGGACTACCTCACCGCGGTGCTGCTCGGGATGGGCTGGGGGATGCTGCCCGACCTGCAGTCCGAGCGGCACGTGCGGGCGGGGGAGCTGGTGGAGCTCGATCCGCGCGGGCACGTCGACGTCGTCCTGTACTGGCAGCAGTGGAAGCTCCGCTCGCCGTCGCTGGACCGGCTGACGGAGGCGATCCTGGCCGCCGCCCGGGAGCGCCTCGACCAACGGCCGGTGCCGGGACCGGTCCTCATTGGACACCGCCCGATCGCCACCCCGTGAACCTCGAAGTATCCGTCCATCACCGTCGCGCGGTGCGGATCACCGGACCGGGCCAGGGCGACCAGGTCTACCCGTCGATCACGCCCCGCGGTACGCCGGCCACTCCTCGGCGAGCATCGCGAAGTCCAGTTCGGTGCTCCACTCGCCCTTGAAGAACTCGTTGTGCACCAGGCGGGCTTCCTGCCGCATCCCCAGCCGCTGCGCCAACTTCGCCGAGGGCCCGTTGCGCTCGTCGATCCGCGCGATGACGCGGTGCAGGCCGAGCCCGTCGAAGCCCAGGCCCAGCAGCGCGTGCGCCGCCTCGGTGGCGTACCCCTGGCCGCCGAAGTCGGGGTTCACGACCCATCCGATCTCCCCGCCACGATGCAGTCGGCTGTGCCAGAACAGCACCACGTCACCGACCAGTTCACCGGTCCCGGCCAGCTCGACGCCGAGGGTCAGCGCCTGGCCCTCATCGGTGAGCTCGGTGTTCGCCCACAGCGAGGCGAGCCGCTCGTTGATGACCTCGCGGGTCATCGGCTCGAAGGGTACGTAGCGGCAGACGTCGGGCCTACTGCGGTAGGCGAGCAGCGCGTCGACGTCGCCGACGGTCAACGGGCGCAGCAACAGCCGGCTGGTCCGGACCGGATAGACGGGGCGAAGCGCGGACTGCTGATCAGCTGACATGCCGATCATTGTGGCAGCCGGGCGGCAGGCCTGGATCAGGACTTCGAAACGGTACGGGAGCCCGCCGGGTCATACTGCGCTTCCCGCAGCTGGCACTCCATTGCGAACACGACGGCATCAGGAGAGGCCACACCGGAAACGACCGATTCTCATCGATTCTTTTCGGGTTTAGGCTGGCCAGATGTACGAGATCGCGCTGAGCGTTGCGGCGTGCCTGCGCGCGGGTACCCGGGTGGACGTCGCGTGGGTGGTCGAGGCCAGGGGACTGGGCGCCCGGGACCTGGGTGAGGCGCTGGCGATCACACCGGGCGGCGGCCGGGTCGGCGCCGTCCTGGCGGGCTCGCTCAACGACCAGCTCGTGGACCTGTCCGAACAGGGCTCAGGCGGTCGCATCGTCGACCTGCGCGTCGGGGACCTGGACGCCGAGTTGGCAGGATTGGCCTGCGGCGGCGACGCGCGCTGCCTGCTCGTACCGGCAGCCGACCTGCCCGCCGGACTGTGGGAGCGGCTGCGCCGGCGTGACCCGGTCGGCCTGGTGACCCGCCTCGACGGCGATCGGGTGCTGGACATCGTGATGTACGGCCCGGAGACGATCGCCGATGCGGGGGAGGACGCGGCGCGGTTGTTCGGCCGGGGCGTCAGCGGTTCGTCCGTCGCGCCGGACACGGTGGTGTCGGTCTTCCGACCGGTACCGCAGCTGGTCATCATCGGAGCCGGTGCGGTCGCCGACGCCCTGCGGAGCGCGGCCGACCTCCTCGGTTGGCACACCCAGGTGATCACGCAGGTCAGCAGCGCAACCGGGGTCATCGCCGGGCTCGCCGCACTGGACAAGGTGGTGGTCACCAGCCACGACGTCGAGCTCGCCGGCCCCGCGTTGGCCGCGGCGCTGGCCGGCGAGGTGGGCTACATCGGGGCCCTCGGCTCGCGCCGGACCCAGCGGTCCCGGGCGGACTGGCTCGCGTACCGCGGAATCACCGACCTGGAGCGCGTTCACGGACCGGCGGGTCTGGACATCGGTGCCAACACGCCGCCGGAGATCGCCGTATCGATTCTCGCCGAGGCGTTGGCGGTGGGTTCGAAGGCCTCCGCGGGCTCGTTGCGCGAGAAGTCCGGGACGATTCACTGACCGGCTCCGGCCGGCTCCCCGACCGGCCGGCGGGCGTGGGGTGTTCGTTTTCGCCGCGACCACGTGTTAAGCGAAGTCTTAATCTGCTGTCGCGCCAGCGGCCCGTGCCGCCTACGGTCGATACCTGAGGTCGACAGTGGCCGGAGAGGACGGTTGGCCATGACTCACCAGCCGGATGACGCGGTCGGCGTGCTGCGCGCGGTGTGGGCCGCCGGCGGGCAGCGGTCCGAGGACCTGGACGAGGCGACCGGCGCGACGAAGCCCTGCCGAAACATGAAGGACGTCAGCTTCGACGGGATGGCCGAGCCCGGCAGCGACCTCCGCGAGGCCTGGCGCGAACGGCTCCGAAGCGAGGGCAAGCTCCACTCGTCGGGCGGCAGCATCCGCGACCTGGTGCTCGGTCCCGCCGAGGAATCCTGACCGATCGGATGGACCGTCCGGAGACCGTACCCCAGCTGACCCAGCTCCTGCGCGACGGTGGCTACCTGGCCGACCGGGGGCTGTCGACCGCGCTGTTCGTCGCGTTGTCGCTCGGGCGTCCGATCCTGATCGAGGGAGAGGTCGGCGTCGGCAAGACCGAGGTCGCGAAGGTGCTCGCGGCGGTCTTCGGCCGGCGCCTGATCCGCTTGCAGTGCTACGAGGGCATCGACACCAATCAGGCACTGTACGAGTGGGACTACGCCCGCCAGATGCTGGCCATCCGCGCCCTGTCCGTCCGTGAACTGGACAGCGACGAGGCGGTCGACAAGCTGTTCGGCCCGAAGTTCCTCCTCGAACGGCCGCTGCTGGAGGCCGTGCGCGCCGGCGACCGGGCGGTCCTGCTCATCGACGAGGTCGACCGGGCCGACGACGAGTTCGAGGCGTTCCTGCTGGAGGTCCTCGCCGACTTCCAGATCACCGTTCCCGAGGTGGGCACGATCAGGGCCGAGACGCCGCCGCTGGTCGTGCTGACCTCGAACCGTACCCGTGAGCTGCACGACGCGCTGAAGCGGCGCTGCCTGTACGCCTGGGTGGGGTACCCGAGCGCCGAGCGCGAGGTCGAGATCGTCCTGGTACGCGAGCCGGGGGTGTCCGAGGCACTGACGCGCACGGTGGTGGCCGCGGTCAACCGGCTGCGCGGCCTCGAGCTGGCCAAGCCGCCGGGCGTCGCGGAGACGATCGACTGGGTACGCACCCTCGACGTGCTCGGAGCCACCGAGCTGGACGCCGCGACGATCGACGACACGCTGGGCGCGGTCGTGAAGGAGCGCGACGACCTGGAGCTGGTACGTGCCAACCTGGACGGGATCGCCTCGGGTGGCTGAGTCTCGGGTGACTGAGCCTCGGGTGGCTGACGACGCGCCGCTGGTCGGTGTCCTGGTCGACTTCGCCGCTCACCTGCGCCGGGCGGGCCTGGCCATCGGCTCCGGCGACGTGCTCACCTACTGCGCGGCCCTGGCGCCCCTCGACCCGACCGACCTGCTGGACCTGTACTGGGCCGGGCGCACCACCATGGTGACCCGCCACGACCAGCTCCCGGTCTACGACCGGGTGTTCCGGCAGTTCTTCCTGGACGAGGGGGAGGCGCTGCCGGAGCCGGTGAGGCTCGCCCTGCGCGCCGGTGCCGAGACCCGGTCGGTGCTGCAGGTACCCGCGACCGAGCCCGGTACCGAAGACCGCAACGAGCAACAGGCGCAGCTCGGCCTGGTCGGCTCGGACGCGGAAGTGCTGCGGCACAAGGCCTTCGCGGCGTGTACCCCCGAGGAGCTGGCCGGGCTGCGACGCATCGTCGCGCGCCTGCGGCTGGCCCCACCCCGCCGGCGGACCCGGCGTACGGCCGCCGCCCGCGACGGCCGTACGCCCGACCCGCGCCGCACCGTACGCGCGATGATGCGCGACCACGGCGAACTCTCGACACTGCACTGGCGTCGGCGTCGGCTGCGGCAACGACCGCTGATCCTGATCGTGGACGTCTCCGGCTCGATGGCCGACTACTCCCGCAGCCTGCTCCAGTTCGCCTACTCGGCCCGGCGCGCCACCGCACGGGTCGAGGCGTTCTGCTTCGGTACCCGGCTCACCCGCATCACCAGGGCGTTGGAACGCCGCCGGGTCGACGATGCGCTTGCGCAGGCCGCCAGGGCCGTCTTCGACTGGGAGGGCGGGACCAGGATCGGTGCCTCGCTGGACGAGTTCGTACGGGACTGGGGCCGGCGCGGCGTGTGCCGCGGCGGGATCGTCGTGATCTGCTCCGACGGGCTCGACCGGGGCGACCCGCAGATGCTGGCCACGGCGACGGAGCGGCTGGCGCGGCTGAGCCACCGGGTGGTCTGGCTCAACCCGCACAAGGGCGGCAACCGGACCTTCCAGCCCAGCACGCTGGGGATGATGGTCGTGGCGCCGTACGTCGACACGTTGCTGTCCGGGCACAACCTGCACAGCCTCGAAGAGTTCGCGGCGCTGCTGCCCGAGCTGAGTTAGGAGCTGGCCGTGAAATGGAGCGTGTCTCTCGTGGCCGAGGGTGACCGCGTGGTCAGTAACGCGGAGGTCGGCGCCGTCAGCGAAGCCGAAGACGAACTGGACTACCCGGAATGATCAGGTTGGGTTCGCTGGCCGGGTACCCCTTCGAGGGGCCCCGACTGCTCGGCGGCTGGACGCCGCCGGCGAAGCCTGCGGTCTACGCGATCCTGTACAAGCTGGATCCCGAGGCCAGGGCCGAGACGTACGCGGTGATCTATGTCGGCCACGCCGACGACCTGTCGAGAGAACGGTTCCCGTTCAACCACCCGCGCGCACAGTGCTGGATCCGGCGGTCGGGCAACCGGTGGCGGCTGTACATCTGCACGTACGAGGTGCCCGGCGGCCTGCGCTCGCACCGGGAGCAGATCGTCCACGAGCTCGGCGCGGTCTACCACCCGGGCTGCAACGAGCAGCACTACCAGCGGTCCTGGAAGGACCAGTGGATCGGCGAGTACCGGGCACCGACGACCGGGCCGCTCACCACCGGACGTGACCCCGGCGATCCGACGGCCCGGTGATGCCGGGGGCGGCTACCGGGATCGTCGGTAGTGCTCCGGCCTTCAGGCCGGGGGTGAAGCGGGCTGTCCGGCGTAGCGGGATGGGGAAAGTCGATCCGCCGCCAAGGCGGATAGGTGTCGGGACGTGCGGGTGCGTGAGTGTCTTGTCGTACGCCTGTGGCACGGTTTCTGGTGTGC
>NZ_BOON01000027.1 GCF_016863255.1 Planosporangium mesophilum | reverse complement strand
AACGTCCGAGCAAGCTCGGCGGCCTGCTCGGGGCTCGGATAGAAGCGGTACTTGAATGCCCGCTTCACCGTCCCGGACATGGCTCACACAGTAGCCGCCTAGTTAGTGAGCCTTGCGGTGACGCGCGGGTAGACGCCCATCCGCCTTGGCGGCGGATCGGCTTTGCCTGCCCTGCTCCGCAGGCATTCCGTTTCCTCCCCGGCCTGAAGGCCCGAGTATCCACGGAAGGAATCAGATGACCGCACCCGACCGGTACGCCAACGTCCGCTACCTCGTTGATGACGTCCAGACGGCCGTCGACTTCTACACCACCCATCTCGGCTTCACCCTCAACACCAGCGCCGCCCCCGCCTTCGCCGACGTGGTACGCGGCCCGCTCCGGCTGCTGCTTTCCGGGCCGGCCAGCTCGGGCGCCCGCGCCACCCCCGACGACGCCACCACTCCCGGAGGCAATCGCATCCATCTGGTCGTCGACGACCTGGATGCCGAAATCCACCGACTGACCAGCGCGGGAGTGTCGTTCCGCAGTGACGTGGTTGCCGGCCCCGGTGGGCGCCAGATCCTTCTCACCGACCCCGCTGGCAACCTCATCGAGCTGTTCCAATCCGCCCAGTGACCGGGCGTACCCACGCCGGCCACAGCCTGACCGGTACCCACCGGGAGCGATCCCTACGGTCCAGATCCGTGGATACACGATCGCCAGCCCGCCGCAGTACACCCCGATGACCGGGTACGGGAAGCGCTGAGGCTGTCTCCCTTCAGCCCCGCAGCTCGGGCAGAAGCCGGGTGGCGACGTCGACCAGGACCGCCTCGTCGCCCGCGTACCAGCTGCTGGCCCGGGGCCAGTGGGTGACCACGTCGGTGAAGCCGAGCCGGGCGGCCCACGCGACCTGCTCGGCGAAGAACTCGGCACCGGTCAGCGAGAAGACCGGGGCGGAGTCGAGCGACAGGTAGCGGTCGAGGGTGGCCGGATCGCGCCCCGCAGCGTCGAGCGTCGCGTCCATCCGCGCGGAGAGCTCCGCGACCGAGGACCACCAGCTCTCCAGGTCGTCGTCGGCGGTCCCGGTGGTCACCCAGCCTTGGCCGAAGCGGGCCACCAGGCGCATCGAGCGCGGGCCGTTCGCGGCCACCACGAACGGCACCCGGGGCTGCTGGATACTACCCGGGTTGTTCCGGGCATCCACCGCGGCGAACCACTCCCCGTGCCAGGTCGTCCCATCCTTACCCAGAATCAGGTCGAGCAGTTCGGTGAACTCCGTGAACCGGTCCACCCGCTGTCGGGGCGGCAGCGTCTCGCCGCCGAGCACAGCGGCGTCGAAGCCGATGCCACCGGCGCCGATGCCGAGCAGCAGCCGGCCGGCGGAGATGTCGTCCAGTGCCGTCACCTGACGGGCGAAGGCCGCCGGGTGACGGAAGTTGGGCGAGGCCACGAGGGTACCGAGCCGGATCCGCGAGGTGACCATCGCGGCGGCGGTAAGCGTGGTCATCGAGTCGAACCAGGGACCGTCGACCAGATCGCGCCAGCCGAGGTGATCGTACGTCCAGGCGTGGTCGAAACCCCACTCGTCGGCCTGCCGCCAACGACGCTGCGAATCCGACCAGCGCTGATCGGGCAGGATGACGATGCCAATGCGCATGATCGCCAGCCTACGGGCCGGTCCGTCGTTGATCGCTCACCAGCCCGCCGAACCCGTCCAGGCGCCGGGACCGGTGCGCACCTGGTCGTGGACGGCGTCGGCGGCCGACGTGAAGCCGCCGACCCTGCGCCTAGCCGTCGAGGCCACTGCCCGGGGGTACGAGGACCTGTGTGACCGCGCCGCAGGTCATGATCGCGTAACCACCGCGCTCCTGGCCGCCCGAAATGCGGGTGACCTGGTGCGACGGGTCGCCTAGCGTTGCGGCCATGGAACCACTTGACGAGAAGGAGATCCGGGCCTCCTTCGTCAACTGCAGCAGAGGCGAGGCGAGCCGGATCCGGCTGCCCGCGGGCTTTGCCGACGGCGGCGTCCCCTGGGCCGACCTGGACTTTCTCGGCTGGACCGACCCGGGCGCCCCGCTGCGGGCGCTGCTGGTCGTGCCCGGCGAGAACGGCCCGACCGGCGTGGTGCTGCGCCGGCCCGAGACGGGCAAGGTCGGTGCGACGCGGTCGAGCATGTGCCGGGTCTGCCTGACCGAACACGGGGCGTCGGGAGTGGCACTGTTCGTCGCGCCGCTGGCCGGGGCCTCCGGGCGGCAGGGCAACAGCATCGGCGAGTACCTCTGCGCCGACCTGGCCTGCTCGCTCTACCTGCGCGGCAAGCGCCAACCGAGGATGCGCCTGATCCGCCGGCAGGAGACGCTCACCCTGGACGAGCGGGTCGACCGGGCGATGACCAACCTGACCGCCTTCACCGGTCGCATCGCCGCCGGCTGATGACTGCCACGATGCGGCCGCGAGGCCCGGTACCGGACAAGGCCGCACAGAATCAAGCCCTGCCACGACAGACACGCGGCTGCCGTTCTCGCGAACGTAGTGGGCGAGCAGACGACGTACACACGCGGCCGGTTGCGTCGGCCGTCGCTGCTCCTGCCGCAGTACCACCAGTGAGAACAGCGAGTTGGTCGCAGTACGGTCTGACGCGTGACGATCGCGCGCTCCATCCTGCTGTTCCTGCTCGCCGCCCTTGCCGAGATCGGCGGCGCATGGCTGGTGTGGCAGGGCTGGCGCGAGCACCGGGGCGCGCTGTGGATCGCCGGCGGGATCATCGCCCTCGGCCTGTACGGCTTCGTGGCGACCTTCCAGCCCGACCCGCACTTCGGCCGAATCCTGGCCGCCTACGGCGGCGTGTTCGTCGCCGGTTCCCTCGCCTGGGGCATGGTCGTCGACAAGTTTCGCCCTGACCGTTACGACATCATCGGCGCGGCCCTCTGTCTCATCGGCGTCGCCGTGATCATGTACCCACCACGCGGCGCCTGACGCTGATCCCGCCTCGGACGGCGTCGATGGATTGTCGGTACCGGCGGTATTAGGTACTCTCGGTATCATGAAAGCCGAGGCGGTGAGACGCTCGTCGCAGGACAAGATCGCGAAGCCGCGTGATCGCCGCGCCTCGAAGGCGGAGCGGGACCGGCGCGACTCCCGGTGGGATGAGCACCGACGTGCCCGGCGCCAGCAGCTGGTCGACGCGACCCTGGCCGCGGTAGCCAAGCACGGCGCCGGCGTGGGCATGGACGAGATCGCCGCCGAGGCGGGCACGAGCAAGACCGTCGTCTACCGGCACTTCGCCGACCGTGCCGAGCTCTACATCGCGGTCTGCAACCGGGTGGCGGCGCAGCTGCTGCCCAAGCTGCGGGCGGCGATCGAGAGCAGCGACCGGCCCCGGGACATGGTCGCTGCGGCGATCGAGGCCTACCTGGCGTTCCTCGAGGCCGACCCCGAGCTGTACCGGTTCGTCGTCCACCCGCAGACCCTCGACCGGCCTGCCGGCAGCGACCCGCTGAGCAGCCTGTCCGACCTCGTAGGCGAGCAGGCGGCCGCCGTCGTCGCGGTCGCGCTGCGGCAGGCGGGCCGGGACACCGCGGCCGCCGCGCCCTGGGGGCACGGCGTCGTCGGGCTGGTCCGCTCGGCCGCCGACTGGTGGCTCCGCGCCGAACGCCCCATGCTCCGCAGCGAACTCGCATCCCACCTGACCGATCTGGCCTGGGCCGGACTCTCCGGCGTCGCACCTCAGGAGGAGAAGTGACCAGTACCGTGCCCTCAAGCGTGGATCCGGCCGAGATCCGCGACGTCCTCGACGGCCGCTGGGCGCACGTGCGCCGCGACGCCCGGGACAACCTGCACGACGAGGAGTTCCTCCCGGTCTACGGCGAGAGCGTGCTCCAGGCCCGCGAGCGAGTCACCCGCATGGCCAAGAAGCTGGCCGACTCCGGCCGGGTCGGCCTGGGCTTTCCCAAGGAGTACGGCGGCCAGGCCGACTCCGGCGGCTCGGTCACCTCGATCGAGATGCTCGCCTTCGGCGACCTGTCGCTGATGGTCAAGGCCGGTGTCCAGTGGGGTCTGTTCGGTGGCGCCGTTCAGCTGCTCGGCACCAAGCGGCACCACGACGCGTACCTGCGCGACATCATCAGCTTCGACCTGCCCGGCTGCTTCGCGATGACCGAGACCGGGCACGGCTCCGACGTCCAGCAGCTGCGGACGACGTGCACCTACGATCCCGAGACGCAGACGTTCGACCTGCACACCCCGCACGAGGCCGCGCGCAAGGACTACATCGGCAACGCGGCCAAGGACGGGCGGATGGCCGTCGTCTTCGCACAGCTGATCACCCAGGGGACCAACCACGGGGTGCACGCCTGGCTGGTGCGGATCCGCGACGAGCAGGGCAACCCGATGCCCGGCGTGACCCTCGGCGACGCCGGCCCCAAGGCCGGCCTCAACGGCGTCGACAACGGCCGGCTAACCTTCGACCACGTCAAGGTCCCCCGCGACATGCTGCTCGACCGGTACGGGCAGGTGGCCGAGGACGGCACCTACACGTCGAGCATCGGCAACGAGACCCGGCGCTTCTTCACCCAGCTCGGCACGCTGGTGCGCGGGCGGGTGAGCGTGGGCGGCTCGGCCGGCTCGGCCACGAAGCTGGCGCTGGACATCGCGGTCCGCTACGGCGACATCCGCCGCCAGTTCGCTGCTCCCGGCGAGGGGCGCGAGATCGTCATCAACGACTACCTCGCGCACCAGCGCAAGCTGCTACCGGCGCTGGCCACCACCTACGCGCTGCACTTCGCGCAGGGCGAGCTGGTGAGCCAGATGCACGACGTCCAGACGGCGGTGCACGAGCACGGCGAGGAGATCGACGAGGCCGCCCAGCGCGAGCTCGAGTCCCGCGCCGCCGGGCTCAAGGTCGCGCAGACCTGGCACGCCACCCGCACCATCCAGCTCTGCCGCGAGGCCTGCGGCGGCGCCGGCTACCTGCAGGAGAACCGGCTGCCGCACCTGAAGGCCGACACCGACGTCTTCACCACCTTCGAGGGCGACAACACGGTGCTGCTGCAGCTGGTCGCGAAGGGCCTGCTCACCGGCTACCGCGACACGTTCGGCTCGCTCGACGGCTGGGGCAGGATCGGCTTCATCGCCGACCTGGTCCGCGAGACGGTGCTGGAACGGACGGCGGCCCGCGGGCTGATCCAGCGGCTCGTCGACGCCGTCCCCGGACGCGACGACGACGTACCGATGCTCGACCGCGGCTGGCAGCTGAAGATCTTCGAGGACCGCGAGAAACACGTGCTCGAGGGCGCGATCCGGCGGCTGCGCAAGAACGCCGCGACCGACGGCATGAAGCCGTTCGACATGTTCAACGACGTCCAGGACCACGTGCTGCGCACCGCGCAGGCGCACGTCGACCGGGTGGTGCTCGAGGCGTTCGTCGCCGGCATCGAGCGGACGACGGACGCGGGCGCGAAGGCGCTGCTCGAGAAGGTCTGCGACCTCTACGCGCTGTCGACCATCGAACAGGACAAGGCGTGGTTCCTCGAGCACGACCGGCTGACCCCCACCCGCGCCAAGATGCTCACCGCCACGGTGAACCAACTACTCCACGAGCTGCGGCCGCACATGATCACGCTGGTCGACGCGTTCGCCATCCCTCAAGCGTGGAAAGCCACCGCGATCCTGCGCGAGGAGCACGACCGGCAGGAGGCCATGGCCGCCCGCGACGCCGCGGTGCGGGCCGAGGCCGAGGGCGCGCAGACCCCGTCGGCGAGCGCCACCGACCTGGAGGTCGCCCCCGCCCAGTGAGGGGTGGCCTCCGAGTGAGCCATCCGTCACGGCGAGGTTCACCCGCGTCCCCGTGACGTCGGCGGTGTCCCGCGGTGACCGGGCCCGAGAATGGCCGAGCCGATGTTCACCGATGCCGGCCGGTGAGGCGCCCGCGGGTGCCCGCCCGGCCGGCGCTGGCCGGGAACGAAGCGCTACTACGGCACCAGCGGCAACAGCTTCGTGGCGGTGGTGGAGTTCGGCCCGAGGCTGCGCGCCTGGGCGGTAACGGCCGGGGGCACGAGCGGGCATCCCGACTCGCCGCACTTCAACGACCAGGCCGAACGCTACGCGACCGGCAACCTCCGGCCCGTCTACTTCTACCCCGATGACCTCAAGGGCCATATCGAGCGGAGTTACATGCCGGGCAAGTGATCAGTCGCCAACGAGGAGCTCACCGGCGAGGCGCTCCTCCGGCTTCCTGGTCGACGCGGTGCTCCCCCTCCCGAGGAGGTACCGTCGGCGACGCCCGTCGTGGCCGGGCCCGACGGTCACCGGTGCGCCCGAACCATTGTCGGATCGAGCGAAATCATGGTGAACCAATGAGCGAGTGTCAGAGGGCTCCGCGCGAAGCGCCGGTTGGGGCGCGGTGGGTGGGGAATCATGTCGCAGCGCCTATGGGCCCCATGACGTCGCCGAGCGGCTCGGGTCGGCGATGAGACCGTGAAGACGCACGCGAGCCGAGTGCGGGGCAAGTTCGGCCTGCGGGACCGGGCGCAGGCGGTCGTCGTCGCCTGTGAGACCGGGCTGATCGTCCCGCGCGGCAACCGGAGCGGACCGTGAACGACGACGCGCTCGCCGCCTCACTGGCGGCGCACCTGGACCGGCTCACGTTCGTGGACCGGTCGACGGACGCGGTCACCGCCCTGCTCGTCGACGCGGTCGCCGCGTGGGGTGAGGCCCAGGGCTTTCGGGTGTACCGGCGCGCCACGAGTGTCGTCCCGCTGCCCGCCCCGTACCAGAACCAGCACTCGGTCGTGGACGTCGCCTGTGCTCGTCCAGTCGGTCGTCCCGTCGTGATCGAGGTGGACCGCACCGACCGCCGCCGTACCGTGGAGAAGCTGCTCGCCGAGGCCGACGCCGGCAGGGTCGCGCTCTGGGTGCGGTGGGGGCGGGGGCCGTTCGTCGCACCGCCCCCGCCCATCCGCCTCGTCACCTGCGAGGTTGCCGTGCGCAACCACCGGCACTCGCGACTGCCGGCCCGCCCCGCGCCGCAGCACTCCTCACCGGCCGGCGCGGCGGCCGAGCCGGTCGAACTGCCACTGACCCCAGACTGAGCTTCATGCCCTCGCGGCTTGCGACGAACCCGAGCCGCTCGTAGAACCCGGTACCGGGATCGACGAACTGGACGCCCAGGGGTCAGGTCCGGCGCCGGCCCGGGACACGGCCAGTGAGCCGGCCACCACCCACATTCGGCCTTCTCGCCGTCGACTCGGGTACGGACCGATCCCGAGCTGTAGTACCTGCCTCCCAGCCATCAGCTCTTCGTGATCGTGCTGTACTCCCCCGGGTCGATCAGGTGCTTCGCGGTCCAGCCGTCCAGGTCGTACTCCCCGAGGCACTGCTCCACGAAGCCCATCAGCTCGTCGGTCGTCCCGGCCGCCTGCGCGCCCATGAGCAGGTGGATTCGGGTGTCCTCCTGGTTGCCGGCGTAGTTGCGCTCGTACAACTCGTGCCGCCCGCCGAACTCCGAACCCATGGCGTCCCAGAGCAGCTTCATCAGCTTGACCCGGTCGAGCGCCTCCACTCCGTTCGACCCGCGCAGGTACTTGTCGAGCAGCGGCCGCACCTCGGAGCTCTTCCAGTCCTGGGCGTGCGAGTTGACGTAGATGAGCCCGCTGGCGACGTGGTTCTCGATGATGCCCTTGATGCGCGGGTACGCCACCGGGGCGAGCACCCGGTAGGCGGCGCCCTGGTCGTTGTTGGGCAGCACGGCGTCGCCCACCCAGGGCGTGGGGTTGCGGGCCATCGCCTCGGTGAGCCCCCAGAACATGTTGCGCCAGGCCAGGATCTCGCCGACGTGCGCCTGGACCCCGCGGTACTGGTTGGTGCCGGCGATCTCCACCGCCTTGAGCACGCAGCCGGCGATGAAGTCGAGCTTGACGCAGAGCCGGGTCAGGCCGTGGAACGTCAGCCGCGGCAGCCATCCGGACCGGGGCGTGAAGCCGTTGACCTTGTCCGGGTCGCCGTAGGCGAACACGTTCTCCCACGGGATCTGCACCCGGTCGAGCACCATGATGCCGTCGTTCTCGTCGAACCGGCTGGAGAGCGGGTAGTCGAACGGGCTGCCGGAGACGGTGGCCTGGTACTCGTACGACGCCCGCGAGATGAGCTTCACGCCGGGCGCGTTCATCGGCAGCATGAAGATCACGGCGTACTCGCGCTTGTTGAGCGGCATGCCGTAGTGGCCGATGAAGTTGTAGTGGGTCAGCGCCGAGCCGGTGGCGACGCACTTGGCGCCGGAGACCACGAGGCCGTTGTCGTTCTCCTCCACGACCCGCACGAAGACGTCACCAACCTCGTCCGCCGGGCGGTGCCGGTCGACCGGCGGGTTCGCGAGGGCGTGGTTGAGGAAGTACACCCGCTCCTGGGTCTCGCGGTACCAGCGGCGCGCGTTGTCCTGGTACGGGTCGAAGAACTCGGTGTTGCCGCCGAGGCAGCCGAGGAACGACGCCTTGTAGTCGGGCGAGCGGCCCAGCCAGCCGTACGACAGGCGCTGCCAGCCGGCGATCGCGTCGCGCGCCTCGAGGAGGTCCTGCGCGGAGCGCGGCACCTTGAAGAACTTGTGGGTGAACCCGCCGTTGCCGGTGTCGGTGGGTCCCGTGATCGTCCCCTGTGGATCGTCGTGCAGCGCGTCGTAGAGCCGGGCGATCGAGCGGGCGCTGTTGCGGAACGCCGGGTGGGTGGTCACGTCGTCGACGCGCTCGCCGTAGATGTAGACCTCGCGGCCGTCGCGCAGGCTCTCCAGGTACTCGTCTCCGGTGAAGGGGATCACAGCGGTCATCTCGTCACTCCTTGGTGGGGTCCACGTACTCGGCATTGCGGTCAACGGCCTGGTACAGCTGCAGGCCGATCGGGTCGCGCATCTCCTCGGCGATGTGGGCCAGCACCCCGGCCGCCCTCGCCACCAGCGCGAACCCGCGCGCGATGAGCGGCGGGAAGCCGAGGTCTGCCAGGGCGGCGCCGCACACGCCGGCGCCGTTGATCGGCAGCGTGCGACCGAGGATCTCGGGGTGTACCCGGCCGACGGCGGCGAGCAGGGCCAGGTGCGGGCCGAGCACCTTCTCCTCCTCGGCGATCCGGTAGATGACCGGGGTGCGGGGGTCGCCGTCCTTGTGGACGGGGTGGCCGAGCCCGGGGATCGGGCGCCGGTCACCCGTGCGGGCCGCCAGCAGCTCCCGGGCGAGCGCGTCGTAGTCGGCGTCGGCCCTCGGCCCGTCAGCGCCCGCCCCGGCGAGGCCCTCGGCGAGGAAGCGCGCGGCGTCCTCGGTGACGCCGAGGAACCGCGACCCTCCGCCCAGCAGCCCGGCGGACATCGCGCCCTGGATCGACTCCGGCGCGCTGGCCAGCGTCATCCTGGCCGCGATCACCGTCGGGGTGAAGCCGTGGTCGGCCAGCGCGACCAGGACCGCGTTGAACAGGCGGCTCTCCCCCGGCGTGGGCCGGCGCATCGCGACCATCCAGAACGCGAGGTCCCCGAACGGCACCTCCCCCATCAGCTCGCCGGACAGGTCGCGGCCCATCAGCCGGATGCTGTGCAGGTCGGAGGTGCCGAGGCTGGTGCGGTATGTCGTACTCATCGGGAGTCTCCTTCGTGGCCGGTGTCCATTCCGAGCGGTACGCGCCGCCCGATGCCCAGGAACGCCGCGGCCAGCAGGCAGCTGCCCAGGGCGTAGCCGGCAATCGGCGTGCTGCGGGCCACCGGAGCGGCGAGCGCCGGGTTCGCCGCGCTCATGATCGGACCGTCGACGTACGCGGCGCGGCCAGGTCGTACTCGACCCCCTCGTCGGCGCCCGGCAGCCGGTGCTTGGCGATGCGCCCGGTCGGCGTGGTGGGGATGGTGTCGACGAACTGCCAGAACCGGGGCACCTTGAACGCGGCGAGCCGCCCGGCGACCCACTCGGCGAGCTGCGAGGGCGGCACCGGGACGTCGCCGGCGAGCAGGACGTACGCCTTGACCTCCTCCTCGGCCATCCCCGCCGGTACGCCGACGACCGCGCACTCGACGACCTGCGGATGCGCCCGCAGGGCCTGCTCCACCTCGGCCGGGGACAGGTTCTCGCCGCGCCGCCGGATCACCTCCTTCTTGCGGGCGACGAAGGTGAAGGTGCCGTCGGCGTTGCGGGTGACCAGGTCGCCGGTGTGCAGCCAGCCGCCGGCGAGCGCGGCGGCCGTCTCGTCGGGCATGCCGTAGTACCCGCGGGTGAGGGTGGGGTTGCGCAGCAGCAGCTCGCCGGTCGCCCCGTCGGCGGCGTCGCGCCCGGCCTCGTCGACCACCCGCGCCTCGTTGACCTCGCCCAGCGTCGGGTGCTGGCGGGGCCAGCCGAGCGTGCCGAACGGTCGGGTCCCCGGCCGCCACGACATCCCGTACAGGCTCTCGGACATGCCGTACCCGCAGGACAGCCGGATGCCGAAGCGGCGCTCGATCTCCAGGTGGCGTTCGCGGGGCGGGGACGGCGCCACGTAGCAGCTGCGCAGCGGCGTTTCGGCGTCGTCGGGCCGGGGCGGCTGCTCCATCAGGAACTCCAGCATCGCCCCGATCGCGTTGAACGACGTCGCCCCGTGGCGCCGGGCCGTGTCCAGGAACCCGGAGGCGGAGAAGCGTGGCAGCAGGACCAGGCCCGCTCCGCAGCTCAACGAGCCCATCGTGGAGTACGCGAGGGCGTTGGTGTGAAACAGCGGCAGCGAGGTCATGAGCCGGTCGTCGGCGGTGAGCTCCATCCAGTACGGGAAGCCCTCCCCGGCCATGACGTGGGCGCGGTGGGTCTGCATCACCAGCTTGGAGCGGCCGGTGGTGCCCGAGGTCGGGATCATCACGGCGACGTCGGTCTCCTCGACGCAGGAGGCGTCGAGCACCGCCAGGTCCGCCGCCGGCGGGGCGGCGGCGAGCTGACCGGCGTCGAGGAGCGGCACCGACACGTGCGCCTCGCGCAGCGCGTCCGCGACCACATCGCACAGGCCGCGGTCGGTGACGACGGCGCGGAGGCCGCCGGCGACCTGGGTGAGCAGCCCGCACAGCTCGGCCTGCGAGCCGCGAGGGTTGGTCGGCACGGCCACGGCGCCCAGCGCCGTGACCGCGAGGTGGACCAGCAGGTACTCCGGCTCGTTTCGGGCGGTGAGGACGACGAGGTCGCCCCGGCCGACGCCCGCGCCGCGCAGCCGGTGCGCGATCGCGGCGACCCGGCCGGCGGCCGCCTCGAAGGACAGTTCCAGGTCGTCGGTCCGCAGCCAGGTGCGGGGACCGTGGACACGGGCCGCGGCGGCCAGCAGCGTGGGAATCGTCCGGGTCACGGCGTCACTCGGTTCGCGTGATCGCGGCGAGGTGCTCGGCGATCGCCGCGTTGGCGATCTCCGGCTTCTCGACGTTGAGCAGGTGGGAGGCGTCCTCGACGACCTGGAACCGGGCGCCCGGGATCCCGTCGGCGATCTGCCGCACCATGTCGACCGGGGTCGCCGGATCCTCGGAGCCGGCGAGGACGAGGGTCGGTGCGGTGATCCCGGCCAGCCGGTCGCGTACGTCGAAGACGCCGATCGCCTCGCAGCAGCCGGCGTACCCCTCGGGCGGCGTGGTGCGCAGCATCCCCAGCAGCCACTCGGCGCGCTCCGGTTCACGAGCAGCGAAGCCGGGGGTGAACCAGGCGCCGGTACGCGACGGCACCAGGAACTCGGTGCCCTCGGCGCGTACCTTCGCGGCTCGTACCGGCCACGACTCAGGGTCGGCGAAGCGCGCCGCCGACGCGCAGATAACCAGCGCGTCGAGCCGGTCGGCGTGGTGCACGCCGAGCCACTGCCCGATGGCGCCGCCGATCGACACGCCGCAGTAGCTGAACCGCTGCACGCCGAGCGAGTCAAGCAGCGCGATGACGTCCCCGGCCAGCTCACCGATCGTGTACGGGCCCGCCGGCACCTCGGAGCCGCCGTGCCCGCGCAGGTCGTGGCGGATGACGCGGTACCGCCCGGCGAGCGCGGCGGCCTGCGGCTCGAACAGCCCGAGGTCGGTACCGAGCGACGGGCCGAACACCACGACCGGGGCGTCGTCCGGCCCGTCCACCCGGTAGTTGAGCCGGGCGGTGCGGTTACCTGTGTCCACTGTGGCCTCCTAGTCGGTGTCGATGCGGTAGTGCGCGAGCTTGGCTTCGTCGATCTCGATACCGATGCCGGGCTTGCCGGGCACCCGTAGCTGCCCGTCGGTGACGACCAGCGGCTCGGTCAGCAGGTCGTCGGTGAGCTGCATGAAGTAGTCCAGCTCGCCGGCGCGCAGGCTGGTGCTGCGGAACGCGGCGCCGAACGCCAGCGTCGCGAGGGTGCCGACCATGCCGTCCATCTGGCTGCCCATCGCCATGCCCACGCCGAGCCCCTCGCAGAGGCCGACGATGCGCTCGGACTCGGTGAAGCCGGTACGGGCGACCTTGATGCTGATCAGCTGGGAGTGGTTGTCGAGGATCTCGCGGGCCACCTCACCGAGGCGGGTGACGCTCTCGTCGCCCAGGATCGGGATCTCGCTGGCTGCTGCGACCCGGCGGCGCGCGAGGGGCTCGAACGCCGGGGTCGGCTCCTCCAGCATGGTGACGCCGACCTCGCGCATCACCGGCAGGACCCGGATCGCGTCGTCGGCGCTCCACCCCTTGTTGGCGTCGACGTACAGCTCGACGTCGGCGCCGAGCGCGGCCCGCAGCCCCCGTACCGCCCGGATGTCGGTTCCGACGTCCTTGCCGACCTTCACCTTGAACGTGTTGAAGCCGCAGCGCTCCCGCAGTTCGAGCGCCTCCTCGACCATGCCCTCGGGCGAGCGGGCGAACAGGATGTGCGCCACCGCCATCGACTCGGTGTAGCCGCCCAGCAGCAGGTGGCAGGGCTGGCCGAGGGCCTGGCCGATGACGTCCCAGACGGCCATGTCGACCGCGCCTCGGGCGGTGTGGTTGTGCACCAGCCAGCTCATCCGGTCCCGGTACACCTCGCGCCGGAGCGGGTCGAGGCCGACCATCGCCGGGGCGAACCAGGCGTTGATCGCCTTGACGATCGACTCCTGCGACTCCCCGTACGTGAACGGGCGGGCCGGCGCCTCGGCCTGCCCGACGACGCCGTCGTCGGTGTGCACCCGGATGAGGACGTGCTCGGCGCTGTCGATGCCCGCGTGCGCGAACACGGTCGGGGTGGTGAGCGGGATGTTGAACGGAATCGCTTCGATCGCGGTGATCTTCACTGCGTGCCTTTCGGTTGATCCGTGGCGGCGACGCCGGGCGCCGCCGCCACGGGGAACGGATCAGGCCCGCGGGAGGCGGAACTCGTACGAGGTGCTGAAGTACGGGCGGTCCAGGCCCCGCGCCGCGAGGTCGGCCGCGTCGTCGTGCTTGGTGAGCTGGAGGGTCAGCTCCGGCTTGACCGCGCTGGCGATGTCGGAGTCGATGTACGGGTCCTCGTCGAAGTAGAGCTGGCTGGTCAGGGACGCGTACCCCGGCGCCGAGGTGATGCAGTGCAGGTGGGCCGGGCGGAAGGCGTGCCAGCCGGCGGCCCGCAGCAGGGCGCCGGTCGGGCCGCCCTTGGGGATCTCGTACGGCACCGGGATGATGGTGCGTACCTCGAACCGGCCGTTCTCATCGGTGGTGAAGCGGCCCCGCAGGTTGAACGGCGGCGGCAGCTGCCGGTCGTCGGGGTACGGGATGCCCGAGTAGGTGCCGTCGTTGTCGCTGTGCCACATCTCGATCTGGGCGTCGGCCAGCGGGGTGCCGTCGGCGCCGCACACGGTGCCCGAGAAGATGAGCACGTCGCCGGGCTCGTCGTCGCGCATCGGCATCACGTACGGCCGCTCCAGCAGCGGCGAGTCCGGGATGTAGTACGGGCCCTCGATGGCCCCGGCGCTGCCCTCGCGCCCCTCGGAGTCGACCCGCTCCACGGTCGACTCGAAGAACACGTCGCCGAAGAGCGGCCACTCGCCGGCCTCGCCGAGCGCGATGGCGTACTGCTTGGCCGCGGCGTACTCGTCGTAGGTGACCTTGTGTTCGACGATCACCTCGCGGATGCGGTCCATCACCGCGGTGACGACGGTCGCGACCCGTTCCTGCTGGTTGTCGGTCATCGGTTTCCTCCTGTTCGGACTCTCGGGGTGGCGGTCAGGCCAGGGCTGACGGGTGCCGGCTCAGCGGCGTGACGGTGACGTCGAGGAAGGGGAACATCGGCAGCGAGGAGAGCAGCTCGTGCAGTTCGTCGACGCTGTCGACGTCGAAGACGCTGACGTTGGCGTACCGGCCGGCGACCCGCCACAGGTGCGGCCACTTGCCGGAGCGCTGGATCTCCTGGGCCCGCTGCTTCTCGGCCTCCTTGAGCTTCGCCAGCTCGTCGGGGTCGATGCCGTGCGGGATGGTGACGTCCATCTGGGCGAGGAAGAGCACTGTTGTCGTCCCTTCGCGCGTTATCGCTGGGTCAGGCGGCGCCGCACGACGTTGACGTCGTCGGAGTTGATCAGGTCGGGCACGGTCCAGCCGTCGAGGTCGTACTCGGCCAGGCAGCGGTCGACGAACTCGCGGTACCGGTCGGTCTGGCCGCTGGACATCTGGCCCCACAGGGTCTCCAGCCGGACCGCCTCGTGGTTGCCGGAGTAGTTGCGCTCGTACAGCTCGTGGCGGCCGCCGAACTCGGTGCCGATGGCGTCCCAGATCAGCTTCATCAGCTTGATGCGCTCGACGCCGGAGTGGCCGTTGGAGCCGCGCACGTACTTCTCCAGGTACGGCCGCATCTCCGGGGTCTGCCAGTCGATGGCGTTGGAGTTCTGGTAGATCAGTGCGCTGCCGAGGTCCTGCTCGAAGATCTCCTTGGCCCGCGGGTAGGCGATCGTCGACATCATCCGGTAGGTCATGCACGCGTCGGCGTTGGGCAGCATGGTGCCGTCGTTCCACGGCGTGGGGTTGTTGACCATCGAGTCGACGCAGGTCCAGAACAGGTTGCGGTAGTTGAGCAGCTCACCGACGCGGCTCTGCACGCCGCGGAACTCCGCCGTCCCGGTCATGTCCAGGCCCTTGAGCAGCAGGCCGCACAGGAAGTCGAACTTGACCGCGAGCCGGACGCAGCCGTGCATCATGGCCCGGAAGATGAAGCCGGAGCCGACGAAGAAGTTGTTGGCCTTCTCCGGCTCATAGCAGAACACGTTCTCCCACGGCACCAGGACCTCGTCGAAGACGAAGATGGCGTCGTTCTCGTCCAGCCGGCTGGTGAGCGGGTAGTCGAACGGGCTGCCCACGGTCGCGGCCATGAACTCGTACGACGGTCGGCAGAACAGCTTCACGCCCTTGGCGTTCATCGGGACGATGAAGATGGCGCTGAAGTCCTTGCTGCGCACCGGCGCGTAGCTGCCGATGAAGTTGTAGTGGGTGAACGCCGACCCGGTCGCGACCACCTTGGCGCCGCTGACGATGATCCCCTCATCGGTCTCGCGTACCACGTGGACGTTGACATCGCGGACGTCGTCGGCGGCCCGGTTGCGGTCGATCGGCGGGTTGACGATCGCGTGGTTGAAGTACAGGCACTTCTCCTGCGCCTCGCGGTACCAGCGGCGGGCGTTGGCGTCGTACGGGGCGTAGAAGTCGGTGTTGGAGCCCAGTGTGGACAGGAAGCTGGCCTTGTAGTCGGGGCTGCGCCCCAGCCAGCCGTAGGTGAGCCGGGAGAACTCCGCGATGGCGTCGGCGGAGGCGCGCAGATCGGCGGAGCTGTACGGGGCCTTGAAGAACGCGTGGGTGTAGCCGTTGCCGCTGTCGGTGGGCACCACGATCTTCTGGTTGCGCTCGGGGTCGTGCAGCGCGTCGTACATCCGCGCGATCATCCGGGCGCTGTTGCGGAACGCCGGGTGGGTGGTGACATCCTCGACGCGCTCGCCGTAGATCCAGACCTCGCGGCCGTCGCGGATGCTCTCCAGGTACTCCTCGCCGGTCAGCGGCCGCGTCGCCGCGCCCGTACCGGTCTGCGCCGGCGCCGTATCGGTCGACATGGTTCCTCCTAGATGGGTGTGGGCGGCCACCGGCGCCGCCGCGGGGTGCGGCACCGGGAGCGGTGGACGGTGGGTCAGCTATGCCTGGCGCAGCAGCTGGGCAGGTTGAACTGGTGGGCCTCGCCCAGCCAGCCGGGATCGCCGACGAAGGTGGGCTGCAACAGCGCCTCGGCGAACCCGCCGACGGAGCGGAAGCGGCCGCCGTAGAAGATCAGCGGTTCGCTGTCCTCGTTGACGTCGACGGTCTCGACCTCTCCGAGGAACAGCACGTGGTCGCCGCCGTCGTAGCAGCGCCACGGGCGGCAGTCGAAGTACGCCGCGCAGCCGGCCAGCCGGGGCGGCCGCCCGGGTATCGCATCGCCCCAGCCGACGACCAGGTCGCGCTGCGGCCGGCCGGCGAAGTGCAGGGCGAGCTCGTGCTGGCCGGCGGCGAGGATGTTGACCGCGAAAGGCCGGTCCTCGAGCTTGCCGCAGGCCCGGCTGCGGCGGTCCAGCGAGACCAGGACCAGGGACGGCTCCAGCGACACCGCCGTGAACGCGTTGACGGTCAGGCCGTGGACCTCACCGTCGGCCTCGTAGGTCACCACCGTGACCCCGGTGGCGAAGCGACCCAGACAGTTGCGCAACATACGACCGTCGATCGTCATGCGGTCGCCTCCTCGCTCCGATTTGTACGGCCAAACCGTTGCGAGAAAGGTAGGGTGACCGGCGTCACTCGGAAATCCGTGACGCGCAGGTTTCATCCGGATTACGCGCCGACCTCACGCCGTACCCGATCGGGTCGCGCCCCTACCCCCTACATCGTGGAGGGCTCTCCGTGCTCGGAGCACGGAGAGCCCTCCACGATCACGGAAAACGGGACCGTCACATGGCGCGTGTGCGCGACGGGGACACCCCGTACCGGCGGCGGTAGTCGGCCGCGAAGCGACCCAGGTGGTGGAAGCCCCACCGGTACGCGACCTCGGCGACCGACGCGGTGCCGTCCGCGGCGGACAGGTCCTCGTGCACCCGCTGCAGGCGCACATCGCGCAGGTACGTCATCGGCGGCACCCCGACGTACCGGCGGAACGCCTCCTGCAGGCTGCGCACACTGCAACCGACCAGCTCGGCCAGCTCGGGCAGGGTGAACGGCCGCTCCGGATTCGCCTCCATCGCGTCGATCGCGCGCTTGACCGTACGCGGACGCACCGGCGCCGTCCGCCCCCGCAGCAGCTCCTGGTACTCGTGCCCGGTGGCGAGCAGCAGCCCGGTGGTGACCGCCCGGGCCAGCTGGTCGGCCATCAGGGGGTCGTACAGCATGCTGGTGTCGAGGTCCAGGTCGGCGGCGAGGGTCTGGACCAGCCGCAGCCACTCGGCGGCCGCGCCGTCGGTGACGTCGAAGGTGAACGGGAACCTCACCGGCGAGCGGACCGGACGACCGATCATGGATTCGAGCACCGACTCCAGGTACTCGCGCTCGATCTTCACCCCGTACTGGACGCAGTCGGCGCTCCACCGGGTGATGGTGGTACGGCCGGCGGGCAGGTAGACCGCCGCGCGCTTGCAGGTCGAGACGCTGGTCTCGCCGCCGCACACCGCCTCCACCCGGCCCGAGAGCGGGATGCTGACATGGTAGGCGTTGCCCAGCTCCCCGAAGTCGAGGCTGACGTCCGCACCGTACCCGAGCCGGCCGAGCATGATGGGGCCGAGCTGGACGGTCCGCAGCGACATGCTCAGATCCGGCGCCCGCTCCAGCGGGGCGAGGCGGTGCGGGTAGAAGGTCGTCCCGACGGCCGCACGGGCCTCGTCGAGGTGGGATGCCTGATAACGCGTGACATGCCGGGTGCCCGGCTTACTCGCCACGTCGGCCATTCGCCGATCACCTCCAACACGAGGGAACAACGAGACGCCCGTCGGCGCAGTTTGTACGGCCAAACGGTACGGGAGGATGCCGGAACGGTCTAGTGCCCGCTTCGGCGCAGCCTCACCCGGTAGGAGTACCGCTCCGGCACGAAGTAGCTCACGGCCAGCTCGACCGGCTGGCCCGCCGTCGAGTAGTACACCCGGTCGATCCGCAGCAGCGGCTGGTCGGGCTCGCAGCCGAGGTGGGCGGCGACAGCCGGCGGCGCCAGCACCACGGTGATGCTCTGCTCGGCCTCGGCGATCGGGTCCGCCAGCCGGGTGTCGAGCAGGCCGATGACGGTCAGCCGGCTGCTCGACCCGGTCGCGGACAGCTCCGGGACCTCCTCGACCAGCTTGCCGACGGCCGGCGGGAGGTAGACGGTCGTCAGGCAGAACGGCACCCCGTCGTGCAGCCGCCGGAACGCCAGGCTGTGGACGATGTCGGCGCCCAGCCGCAGCCGCCCGGCGGCGTCCACGTGGACCGTCCGGTGCAGCCCCGTCACCAGCTCCATGCTGGTGTCGATGGACAGTCCCATCAGGTCCTCCACGGACCCGAACTGCCGCAGGTACTGGTCGGAGCGCGGGGCCGCGAAGGTGCCCCGGCCGGGAACGCGGTAGACCATGCCCTCGGCCACCAGGTCCTGGAACGCCCGACGCACGGTCTGTCGGCTGACCCGGTGCCGCTCCGCCAGCTCGGCCTCGGTCGGCAGCCGGACGCCCTCCGGGTACTCCCTGCGCAGGAGGGCCGTGCGTAGCTCGCGGGCGAGGGACTGGTACGCGCTCTGCTCGCCGCCCGGCTTACGGATCGCCGCAGCCCCCGCGGTGCGCTCCGGCATGACCCTCCCTCTGGCAAGACACTGCCGGCAATAGTAACGGTGGTGTGCCGTTTACAGCCCGCCCCGCGCGATGAGCTGGCGCACGATCACATTGCGCTGGATCTCGTTCGTGCCCTCACCCACGATCATCAGCGGGGCGTCACGGAAGTAGCGCTCCACGTCGAACTCGGTGGAGTACCCGTACCCGCCGTGGATGCGCACGGCGTTGAGCGCCATCTCCATGGCCGTCTCGGAGGCGAACAGCTTGGCCATGCCGGCCTCCATGTCGACCCGCTCCCCCGCGTCGAACAGGCGGGCCGCGTACAGGGTGAGCTGGCGCGCCGCGGTCAACTTGGTCGCCATGTCGGCGAGGTAGTTGCCGATCGACTGGTGCATCCAGATCGGCTTGCCGAAGCTCTCCCGCTCCTGCGCGTAGCGCAGCGAGTCCTCCAGCGCCGCCCGCCCGACGCCGAGGGCCCGGGACGCGACCTGGATCCGGCCCGTCTCCAGCCCCTTCATCATCTGGGCGAAGCCCCTGCCCTCCACGCCGCCGAGCAGCGCGGTGGCCGGCACCCGGTGGTCGTCGAAGGACAGCTCGCAGCTCTCCACGCCCTTGTAGCCGAGCTTGGGCAGGTCGCGGGAGACGGTCAGCCCCGGCCCGTGCTCGACGAGCAGGATGCTCATCCCCTTGTGCGTCGGGTCGGCCTGCGGGTCGGTCTTGCACAGCAGCGCGATGAGCTGGGACCGGCGCGAGTTCGTGATCCAGGTCTTGGCGCCGTTGACCACGTACCCGTCGCCGTCGCGCACGGCGCGGGTGCGCATGGCCTGCAGATCCGAGCCGCCACCGGGCTCGGTCAACGCCATCGTGGCCCGGACCTCGCCGGTCGCCATCTTCGGCAGGTACCGCTGCTTCTGCTCCTCGGTGCCGAACGCCAGCAGCAGCTTGGCGACGACGGTGTGGCCGCCCATCGCGCCGGCCAGGCTCATCCAGCCGCGGGCGAGCTCCTCGGTGACCAGCACGTAGCACGGGGTGGAGACGGGTGCCTCGCCGTACGGCTCGGGAATGGCCAGCCCGAAGATGCCGAGCTGCTTCATCTTCTCGATGAACCGCTCCGGGTACTCGTTGGCGTGCTCGATCTCCCGTACCGCCGGCTTGACGTCGGTGTCGACGAAGTCGCGGACGGTCTCGACGACGGCACGCTCTTCCTCGCTGAGGTCTGCCAGGATGCTCACTGTTGTGTTCACTCTCTTCGACGAAGGGTCAGATCACGCCGGCGGCGCGCAGGGTGTCGATGTCGTGGGCGGACCGGCCCAGCTCGGCGAGGATGGCGTCGGTGTGCTCGCCGGCCGCCGGGACGGGGTCCATGCGGGGGTCGACGCCGCTCAGCGTGGCCGGCGGCAGCAGCGCCGGCACGGTGGCACCGGGGATCGTCACCGGCCGCCACCGGTCACGGCCGGCCAGGACCGGGTGGTCGACGAACTCCGGGATCGACCGCACCCGCGCGTTGGCGACGCCGGCGGCGTCCAGCAGGGCATGCGCCTGCTCCCCGGTCAGCTCGGTGAACCGCTCGGCGACGATCGCGTTGAGAGCTGCGCGGTTGGACACCCGGGCGGAGCCGGTCGCGAAGCGGGGGTCCGTGGCGATGCGGGCGTCGCCCAGGAAGCTCGCGCACAGCGACCGCCACTCGCGCTCGTTCTGGATCGCGAGCAGGACCACCGCGCCGTCGGCGGCGGTGAAGGGACCGTACGGGGCGATCGTCGCGTGCTGCGCGCCCAGCCTCGGCGGCTGCACGCCACCGTGGGCGGTGTAGTACGCCGGTTGGCTCATCCACTCGGCGAGCGACTCGAACAGGGAGATCTCGACCGCCGGTGCGCGGCCCGTGGTCGCGCGGGTGTAGAGCGCGGTCAGGATGCCGGAGTACGCGTACATGCCGGCGGAGATGTCCGCGACGGAGATGCCCACCTTGACCATCTCGTCGGGCAGCCCGGTCACCGACAGCAGCCCGGCCTCGCACTGCACCAGCAGGTCGTACGCCTTGCGGTCGGACCACGGCCCCTCGTTGCCGTAACCGCTGATGTCGCAGACCACGAGCCGCGGGTACCGCTCGTTGAGGGTCGGGGCGTCCAGCCCGAGGCGCCGCGCCGCGCCGGGGGCGAGGTTCTGGACGAACACGTCGGCGCCGGCGAGAAGCTCCGCGACGATCTCCCGGCCGGCCGGCGACTTGACGTCGAGCGTCACCGACTCCTTGGAGCGGTTGAGCCAGACGAAGTAGCTGGCCTGGCCGTGGACGGTCTCGTCGTAGCGGCGGGCGAAGTCCCCGCCGCCGGGACGCTCCACTTTGATCACACGGGCCCCGAGGTCGGCCAGCTGCCGGGTGGCGAACGGCGCCGCCACGGCCTGTTCGAGGCTGACCACGGTGATGCCGTCGAGCGGCCGCGGGTTTCCGCTCATGCGTGGCTCCTCAGCTGTTCGCTGAGCAGCTTGCCGGCCGTGGACCAGTCCGGTGTGGACAGCAGGTCCGGCACGCCGGGGCCGCAGTCCGCGAGCTTTGCCGCCAGCTCGGCGTCCGCGGGCGGGCGCGCCGGCGAGCCGGGCGGGTGCTTCATCGACCCGGTCACCACCTCGCCGGAGTCCAGCGCGATCTCGATACCGACGTCTCCGTCCAGCAGCCAGTCGCCACCGGGGGCCGGGTCCACCCGTACCTTCTCCATGAGCGCCCGTGCCGCCGGGCGCCGGACCGCCCCGTCGGTGAAGGCGGCGAAGCCCGGATAGTCGTCCAGCAGCGCGGTGGCGACGGAGTACGGCAGGCTGAACTTCCCCTCCAGCCCCGTGTCCGGCCGGTCATGGATCAACGGGTGGATGGTGCCCGCCGGGGTGCGCACCGTGATCGCCGTGATCCGGTCCGGATCGATGTCCGCGCGCTCGCGCATCTCGCGTACGGTCGCGATCGGCCGCTGCATGGCGTAGCAGCACGGAAAGACCTTGATCGCGAGCCCGCCGGGCACCGCGGGGCCGGACAGGCCGACGGCCTGCGGGTCGCCGCCCACCAGGCCCATCCACTGGTCGAGCGCGGTTGGGTCGGCGCTGGCCCCACGGGCGGCGAGCCGGGCGGCCCGCACTCCCGCCTCGGCCGCGAACCCCACCTGCAACGACTTGCCGTGGGTGCCGAAGGACCGCTGCACGCCGCCGGCCGCCGGTACCGCCAGCGCGATGGCCGAGGCCAGAGCCCGCTCGGACAGGCCGAGCGCGATCCCGGCGGCGACCGCCGCCGCCGGCGCCCCGGCGGTGCAGGTGGCGTGCCAGCCGGCCGTGTAGTGCCGCCAGCCGAGCGCCGCACCCAGCCGCGCCATCACCCCGGCCCCCGCCAGGTAGGCGCGCGCGTCCCCACCGGCGGCCAGCACGGCCGGGACGATGACGACGCTGATGTGCGTGGTGGACTCCATGTGCAGATCGTCGAAGTCCAGTACATGCCCCATGGCCGCCCAGCGCGCGGCGTCGGGCAGCTCGGCCGCGATCGGACCCAGCGGGTGGGCGCGCGCGGCCAGGGTGACGGCGACGGTGTCGGTCAGCGAACGCTGCGCCAGCGCCAGGTCGTCGTCGGTCGGTGTCAGGGTCGAGGCCCACCTGGCCAGGGATTCCGCGGTGCTGGGCATGACGCCTCCGAGGTCCGGCGTGGATCGTCGTAACGCGCTCCATCGGGCTCGCTGCACCTCGACGTCAGCTACGACTCAGATTTGTACGGCCATATTAGGGAGGCCGGTGGTGCCGGTCAATGGAGTCGATTTCTAGCCCCTGAAGGGGTTACGAGCCGCATGATGACGATTGACACCGGACCAACGGAGCACCATGATTCCGACATTGGCAGGCCAAATTGAGGGCCCGCCACGGCCACCTCCCGCGGCACCGCCATGTCCATGCGCCGCCACGCCCGCGCCCCGCGGATGGAAGCGAGGTCTCCCATGACCCGGTTCGACCACCCCCCTCCTCCCCGCCGATCCTGCCTGTCCGTACCCGCCTCGGACCACCGCAAGCTGTCCAAGGCCTGGACCTCGGGCGCGGACGAACTGGTCTGGGACCTGGAGGACGCCGTCGCGCCGGCACACAAGGACGAGGCCCGGCGCGCGGTGCTGGCCGCCCTGCGCGAGGCCGGCCGGCACGGCGCGCGGATCGCGATACGGGTGAACGCGCCCCGGACGAAGTGGTGCCACCGTGACCTCCAGGAGCTGGCGGCCTCGCCGGTACCGCCGTCGTCCATCGTGGTGCCCAAGGTGGAGAGCGCCGGCGACCTCGCCTTCGTCGACCGCCTCCTCGACGGCGTGCGGGCCGAGGCGGGGACGAACGCGCCCATCGGCGTACAGGCGCTCATCGAATCGGCGTCCGGGGTGGCGAACCTGCGCGAGATCGCCACCGCGACGCCCCGCCTGGAGTCGCTGATCCTGGGCTACGCCGACCTCGCCGCCTCGCTCGGCCGCTCCGGCGCCACGGCCGGCGAGCCGGCGTCCTGGCTCGCGATCCAGGACGCGGTACTGGTGGCGGCGCGCACCAACGAGCTGCAGGCGATCGACGGCCCCTACCTCGGCGTCGACACCGGCTCCGACTTCGCCGCCGCAGTCGGCCACGCCCGCGACCTGGGGTTCGACGGCAAGTGGGCGATCCACCCGCGTCAGGTGGCGGCGGTGAACGAGGCCTTCTCCCCCACCGAGGAAGAACTGGACTGGGCCGCCGCCGTCCTGGACGCCCTGAGTGGGGCCGGCGCCGTCGCCCTCGACGGGCAGATGCTCGACGAGGCGGTGGCGGTGCGGGCCCGCCGGCTGCTGGCCAGGAAGGTGGGTGCGCGGCCATGACCGCCGAACTCGTCGTCGGTGGACCGTACCTCGACGACCTGCGGGTCGGGGACGTCTTCGACACCGCCCCAGCCGTGACGCTGACCGACGGGCTCGCCGCCGCGCACCACGCGATCGTGGGGAGCCGGCTGCGGCTCGCCCTGGACGAGCGGCTGTCGCGACGGGTGACCGGTGGCGACCAACGGTTCGCCGACCCCGCCCTCGTCTGGGACATCGCGATCGGACAGTCCACCCTGGCCACCCAGCGGGTGCTGGCGAACCTCTTCTACCGGGGTTTCGCCTTCGGACGGGCCCCCTCGATCGGCGACACCCTGTACACCAGGACCGAGGTGGTGGGGCTCAAGCAGAACCGGTCGCGCCCGACCGGCCTGGCGGCGCTGCGGATCACGACCACCGACCAGGACGGCCGCACCGTCCTGGACTTCTGGCGCTGTGCGATGCTGCCGCTGCGGGATGCCCGGGCGCAGACCGGCCACGCCGACGACCTGTCCGGCATCGGGACGCCGCCGGGCCCGGCGGTGCTGGCCGGTGTCACGGCGGGCTGGGATCTCGCCGGCTTCCGCGACCACGTCGCCGGCCCGCACTTCGCCGATCTCCACGCCGGTACCACCTGGCGGATCGACGGCGGTGACGTGGTCTCCTCGGCGCCGGAGCTGGCCCGGCTGACCGGCAACCTCGCCGCCGTCCACCACGACCGGACCGCCGCCGAGGGCGACCGGCGGCTCGTCTACGGCGGGCACACCATCGGGCTCGCCCTGACCCAGGCGACCCGGGCGCTGCCGAACCTCGTGACCGTCGTCGGCTGGCACGGCTGCGACCACACCGGCCCGGTCCACGAGGGCGACACGCTGTTCTCCACCGTCACGGTGGAGAACACCGAGCCGCTGCCCGGCGGGGGCGGGCTGGTCCACCTGTGGTCGCTGGTACGGGCCAGGGAGTCGGCCACCGACCATGCCCGCGACGTACTCGACTGGCGCTACGTCGCCGTGCTCGCCTGAGGAGGATCACCATGCAGCATTGGCACGGGTACGAGGCGACGCCGACCGGGTGGGGGCGCTCGGTGGCTACCATCGGCATGTTCGACGGGGTGCACCGCGGCCACCAGGCGCTCATCGGGCAGGCGGTGGAGCGCGCCCGCCACCTGGGGCTGCGGTCGGTCGTCGTGACCTTCGACCCGCACCCCGCCGCGGTAGCGCGCCCCGGCTCGTACCCGGCGATCCTCACCCACCTGGAGCGCAAGGCCGAACTGATCGCGGCGCTGGGCGCGGACGGGCTGTGCGTCATCCCGTTCACGCCGGAGTTCTCCCGGCTGCCCGCCGAGGAGTTCGTCCGCGACGTGCTCGTCGGACACCTGCGCGCAGCCTGGGTGGTGGTGGGCGAGAACTTCCGGTTCGGGCACCGGGCGGCCGGAGACGTGGCCCTGCTCGACCGGCTGGGCCGGACGTTCCGGGTGGAGGGCGCGCCGCTGGTGGTGGCGGACCGGACGACCTTCTCCTCCACGTACGTCCGGTCGTGCCTCGCCGCGGGCGACGTCGCCGGGGCGGCGGCCGCGCTCGGCCGGCCGCACCGGATCGAGGGCATCCTCGCCCCGAGCGGCCGGGCGAACTGCCACCCCACGGCGGTCCTGCGGTGCGACCCCCGCGCGGCGATGCCGGCCGACGGCGTCTACGCCGCCCGGCTGGCCGGCCCGAGCGAGAACCTCCCGGCGGTCGTGTCGATCGACACCCGATCGGACCTGTCGGGGCCGGAACGCCGGATCGAGGTGCGGCTGCCGGATGTCGGCGGTCACCTGCACGGCGAACGGCTGGGCCTGGACTTCGTCGCACGGCTACGGCAGACGACCCAACGTGGCGCGGTCGGGTCACCGATTCACCAGTCGGGACAGGATGCGGTGGGCATGCGCGCCGTGCTCTCGTGATCAGATGCGTCCGGCGCGGTGCTGGGGGATCGTCGCGCCGGGGGTGGCCGGGCGTACGCTGACCTGCGTGGATCAAGAAGAGCGTATCGCCCTGTTCCTCGACTATGAGAATCTGGCGATCGGTGCGCGCGAACACCTTGGTGGTATGACGTTCGACCTGCGGCCCATCGCGGATGCGCTCGCCGAGCGGGGGCGGGTGGTGGTGCGTCGGGCGTACGCCGACTGGTCGTACTTCGATGAGGACCGCCGGATGCTCACCCGGTCACACGTCGAACTCATCGACATACCGCAGCGCATGGGCGCTTCGCGTAAGAACGCCGCCGACATCAAGATGGCCGTGGACGCCTTGGAGCTGGCCTTCGAGCGTGACTACATCTCGACGTTCGTCTTCGGTACCGGCGACAGCGACTTCACTCCGCTGGTGCAAAAGCTTCGCGAACTCAACAAGCGCGTCATCGGCGTCGGCGTGGAGAATTCGACCTCGGCACTGCTACCGCCGGCGTGTGACGAGTTCCTCTACTACGACCGTCTGGAGGGTGTCGAGGTCCCATCGGCGCCTATCCGGCGAGGCCGTCCGGCCCGTGTCCCGCAGGCAGAACCACAATTGCCGGAGCAGGAATCCCAACCCCAGGCGGCCGCGGACGGATCCGGCCGCGATGCCGACGGGCTCGCCGCCCTCGTCGCCCAGACCGTGGCCGGTCTCCAGGGCAGTTCCAGCGGTGCGGTGACCGCCTCGACGCTCAAGCGGACCCTGCTCAGGAAGGACCCGACATTCAACGAAGCCGACTATGGGTTCCGCGCCTTCGGGGAGCTCTTGCGCCACCTCGCCGCGCAGAACGTGGTCGAGCTGAGCGAAGGCCCCGCCAGGGGCGACCTTGAGGTGACGCTCCCCGAGCAGGGCGACCGGGAGGAGGCGTTCAACCTGCTGCGCTCGGTGATCCTCGACCTGGCCGGCCGCGATGGCTCGGTGCCGCTGTCCGGCCTCAAGAATCAGCTGCGCAAGGTACGGCCCGACTTCGGCGAGAAGAAGCTCGGCTACCGCAGCTTTCTCCAGTTCTGCAGGGCGGCGGCGACCACCGGAGCTGTCGACCTACGGTGGAGTGCCGACGCCGACGACTACCTGCTCACCGCCGAGACAGGAAGCTAGGTGCTGCCCCGCATCACCCCGCAGCCGTCTCCGACCGATCGGGCGTTGCCGCCTACCCGGCCGAGCTGTCCGCCCGGCCACCTGGAGTCGAGTGCGCTCCCGTGCGATTGGGTGGCTGGCAACGCTGAGTCGCCGCCACCTCAGGGCAGCGGGACGACGTAGGAATCCACGCGGGCGATAAGCCCGTCGCGGAACGTGAACAGGTCGTTGAAGGCGAACCGGAACCGCCCGTGGTCGACGCTGACGCCGCGGCCTTCGCCGGTGGTGACGACGACCGGGCCGTCCTCGTGGATACGCTGGACGTCGAGTTCGGGGCTGCCGGTGAACGCCGGATTCTCGATCTCGCCGTCGAACTCCGCCTTGCCGCAGGTGGTCCGGTGGCCGTGGATGACCCACTCGACGTCGTCGGTGAGGGTCGCGAGGATTCGCTGGTGGTCGCTCGTCCGGAATCCTTCGAAGTACTCCGCGACGAGATCGCGCTGGGTCTGCTGCGTCATGGCGTTCTCCATCCGAGCGTGGCATCGCAATGCCGCAGGTGTGCGGCGAGAGCGTCGAGGATCGAGGCGAGCCCGTCGGCCGCTTGGGCGGTCCGGAGCTCAGGGGGAAGCCGACGCTGGTGGACCGTGAGATCCGTGCCGCCGCCGGCGGGGCGGACGTTGACGGTTGTGCGGAGGCCGGTGACGGGCTCGTCGAACACGAGTTCATGCGGGGCGGCGACGCTGACGTAGACGAACCGGAGCCGGCGGGTCGCGCCGTCCGGCGCGCGGGTGTCGAGCGTGAACTCGCCGCCGGGACGCAGGTCGACGGTCACGGACTCAGCGGGCACGGTGGCGTGCGAACCGCCCCAGAACGCCGCGATGCTTGCCGGCGAGATGAAGGCGGCCCAGACGAGTTCGGGTTCGGCCGGGAGGTGGCGCTGAGCGATCAGTTCGTCGCCGCGGAGCTCTGAGCTGGCGGTCAACGGACCGCTCCGTCGTCAGTGAGGTGCTGCTCAAGGGCGTCGAGCCGGTCGTCCCAGGCGCGGCGCTGGTCGTCGATCCACGTGCCTAGCAGCGCCAGCTGATCGGCCCTCAGCCGGCAGGGGCGCCTGGTGCCCTCGCGCCGCTGCTCGACCAGGCCGCACCGCCGCAGCACGCCGACGTGGTGGGAGATCGCCTGTGGGGTCAGGTCGAACGGTTCAGCGAGCTCTCCCACCGTGGCGTCACCCCGCGCGAGACGAGTCACCAAGGCGCGACGGACGGGGTCGCCGAGAGCAGCGAAGGCCGAGTCGAGGTCTGGGGCGGGTGCCACGAGCGAGGGAGGCATGGCTTCATGCTAACGCAAATTGTCATTTGCGCAAGCCGTCTTTTTCAAAGGTAAGCTTGTGCCAGCCTGCGCCGAGCAGCACCGGTGCACTGCGACGAGGCGGCGCAGCGGGGGAATTGGAGCCGGTGGGCCTGTGCCCGGCCCGAAGCTCCCGTGATCAGAGTGCAGCAGACGCCGCAGCGACCAGTACCACGCCTGGGCAACGCATCCACGCCGGCATCGCCTACGCCGGCCGCACCGTCACCGTCGAGACCGCCGACGCCACCTTCCGCGCCCACGACCGCGACGAGCTGATCATCGAGGTCCCGCGCACGACACGCTTCAAGGCCCACAAACCCGAACCCCGACGGCGACCGGCACCAGCCGCCACTGCATCAGGGACACTGCCAATCGTGAACCGCCTCAGCCCCAGCACGATCGAAGAGATCGAGGGCGTTCGGGAACCCGATCCAGGTCCCGACGCCACTGCCCTCGTTCGGCGTTGCCTGACACTTCGACGAAAGCCGCTATCCGAGTTCACCACCGAGGACCTGCGGATCTTGCTCGGTCAGCAGATCGCCGTACCGATCCTGGTTCCGATGGCCGCGGCGGTCCTGGCCGACGATCCCCTTGCCGAGGGCGACTACTACCCCGGCGACCTGCTCTACACCGTGCTCCGGCTCCCGGACAAGCAATGGCACGGCGCCGAGCGTCACCGTGAACGACTGGTCGAGGTACTGCGCACGACGCCGCTATCGAGCGAAGGCGCTCCCGCCGACCTGCGTCGTGCCGTCGCCGCGTTCATCGGAATCCCCCAGACCGAGCGTCACGAACCGTCGGCCTGAAGTCGGTACAGGCACCTCACCATCCCAAGAACTCAAGATCGTCCAGCCGGACGTGTTGGGGATCAATCGACGCTGATCAGGAACGCATCAACCGGAGCCCGACCCTCAACGTCGGAATCATGGGGTCGTCAATGGACGAAGCTCTATATTGTGAACCGTCGATGCATTGTCACGCCTGACGGCAACCATGACGGCAACGCAGACGAACGGCCACGCCCTTCAGCACCCACCGCAACGGCGGAGACACACTCCGCAACGAGAATCACCACGGTGACACCAGCCCTTTTTCACACTCGGTCGATGTTGGCACCGTAAGTCTGACCCAATTCTTCAACCAGACGCACGCCAGCGTAACTCACGATTCCACGATTCCACCATTCCTGCCCGGAAGCTCCCAGAAAGACATCGGGGCGCAGGATCTTACGGAACTTTGCATCTATCTCTAGAACTGCTCGCCGCAGGTCATCCAGCTCAGGAAAACGAGCAAGTATAGGCTCTCGCAACGCGCGCTCCAGGCCATCACGCGCAGTCAAGTCGTTGAAGTAATCCTCAGCGTCACCTTCATAGCTACGGATACAGGACTCCACGAATATCGACCATCGCGCCAGAAGCGCCTCGGGCTCGCAGTCCCGCCAGCGTCCCGTGTCGCGCATGAACTGCGCGAACACCCGAGCGAAGCTCGCATCACCTGCCGTCATCGAGCGGCCTCTCGTGCGAAGTATGCCGCTGGGTCGTCAGGACACAGCAAGGAGGAACCCGAACAGCTCCCAGGAGAAGACGCTACGCGGGCAGCTGGTCCAAAACTGCTTCACGAAATCAAGGCGGCCCGGAACGGGCCGCACGCGCCGCCGGCTGGGCGCCTGGCCGCCGCTGCCGCTGTCGCTCCGCGGCGGTACGCCGAACGCCCGCCGTCTGGCGCGGATAGCAGAAAGCCCTCAGGGCCGCCGACGGATGGGCAGCGCCGAGGGCAGCTGATCTGGGTGGGCCGGCAGCCGGCCGGTGGCAAGCTGAACGCGCGGCGCAACTGGCACGCCGGGCCGTAGCGCGAGTCGCGGACCGTCGGCGCGGTGGTTGCGATGGGCGTCCCCCGACGCCTGACTCTCCTCGCCACTCGGCCGGCGTCAAGGGCGCTTCGCGTCGGCTACGCCGATGGCCTACGGCCACCCTTGACCCCGGCCGGGCAACGAGGACCTCAGCACCTATCCGGGGACGGGGCAGTCCGACCCCGCCGCACTTTGACGGCCACGGCGACGGCAACGGAGGCAAACAACGAGCACCTTGCACAAGTGCCCGCCACCCTCCGTAGCCACGACACCAACCCCACCTTATGCAAGCCCCCGAACGGTGGATCGCATTATCAATCGGAGAAACTAAGCCCGAATAGCCGCAACAGCCGATCCGGACACTATCCGTAATAGCCGGGAACGGCAACAAGAGCCGCCTCGAAATATCTACCATCCTCGTCATCTGGCCCCTCTGGCAGCACCGACCGCCACAACGAGAGGAGGAGTTCCGGCGCGAGCACCCGCATGCCGTCGTCTTCGACTTGGATCGGCGCAATCTCCGAAAGTCGACGTATTACCTCTTCAGCCGGAAAGTCGAAAACTGCGATGTCACGGTAAAGAACGGTGACATCGCGGCTCGGCCCGTACACCTCCACGGCCTCCACATTTCCGTCTCGGCCACGCCCCACAGATACCGACAGCCCCGACTCGAAGTCGGCAAAGCCAGCATTAACACGCTCGCCTGGCGCGGGTGGCCGATATCCCTCGAGCGAGTGGAGTACGCGTTCAGCCTCCGCGAAGGGCATGCCAATCCTGATGGGACCGGCCGCACGGAGTGGGCCGAGGACCAAATCCATCCCTACTCCTTGCACCCATGCAACGTAGCCATTTCGGAGCAAGTCACGAAACGACTATTACATTAGAATCCAGAAATAGTCGGTACTTCCTCAGCCCGCCCCCACGTCACTACCCTCGGGAACACCTCACCAAATCGGCGAAGCGAGTCGTCATCAACTTGCAGGTCAACTTCGATGTCCCGATCGAGGCCTAGGATGTCAGCAGCGCCCGGCTTCAGTTTGATGCTCAGTCGAGCACCTTCCAGCGCTACAGCCTCCAAACCACCGTAGTGGGTCTTTCCATCACCGGTAGTGAGACAGTAGGTGTCCCATCCCAGCTCGGTTTCTTGTTCATTTGGCTCATAGGTTGGGCGCTGAAAGAGCAGGGCAAATCCGGTGCCGTCTTCAAATTCCGAGAATCCAGCTTCCAGGACTTCGTCATCATCGTCCTGTTCACCGCCCATTGCACGTGCGGTCAGTTGAGTTGTCATCGACTACCGCCCCCTTCGCCCAGTAGCGTTCCAAGTGCCAGAACCCTTCGGCCCATCATATTCATATGTGACACTCACCCCAAGCTCGTCGACCATTCGGTTCATCGCCCCCCTGCACCGCGAACATGGGGGAAGTTGGCCGCTGATGGTAACATTCTCCCCTCGTTCAACTGGAATGAGACCGGAGTAGGGGTCATCCGGAATGGGGTTTCGACCTGCGGATGCACCGGACATCCGGGAAACGCGGTTCTCAGTGTGAGTCGCAGCCTGGGAGTTATAGCCCTTTCCCAACGATGCTTCTTCTGGAGTCATCTGACCACTACGGACGGAGTACTCGACACGAGGTCCCTCGGAATTCGAGACCGCGACATCGACGGTATGCCCTGGCCCGTCGTCACCGCAGTTGTGTACGAGTACCGGCTCGTCGCCGGCGAGTACATAGTACGTATGGATGTCCGCGACGGTGAGGTTGTAGACGGTCGCCGCCTGCGACCAGGTCCGGATCTCGAGGATCCGCACCACCTCGCCGCTGGAGGTCCTGAGCGACTGGCCGGCCTTCAGGTCGACCGCGTCGACCCACTTCTGCTGCTCGGGAAGCCAGAAAGGGTGCTTGTCGGTGGACGTCACGACGCCGGTCCGGTCGCCGCTGTCACCGTCGGTGTCGACGGTGATCTCGACGAGGTTCTTCGAGCCCTTGCCGATGATGGTGGCCACGACCGTCTTCGGCACGGTGTGGCCGGTCACGGGATCCGTCGCGAGGACCACGTCGCCCACGTCGACGTCGTCGATCCTCTTCTTCTCCCCGCTCGCGAGGACGACCAGAGCGCCGGGCACGAAGCTGTTGCAGCCCTTGCTCAGTGCTTTGACGAGCTTGGTGTTCTTGAACCAGTCCCGGATGCCGTCGACGAGCTTGGCACCGAGGTCCCAGATCTTCTGGCCGAGCTCGTACGCCTTCTTCCACTTCCACGGCGCGCCGTACTTGGAGGCGAGCTTGCCGGCCAGGCCGCCGACAAAGCTGCTGGCGATGTTGAGGACCGTCTCGCCGCACGCGCCGAGGTCGCCGGTGGTGAGGCAGTCCAGGGCCGCGGTGATGCCCAGCTCGTCCATGGCGACCTTGCCGAGCGCCTTCGCCGCGTTGATGAGCTGCTGCTTGGCATGCTCGGCCTTCGCCCGCGCCTCTTTCAGCCGCAGGTCCTCGGCCGGTGGCTGCGGCGTGGTCGGCGCTGCCGTCCGCAACGGGTTGCCGTAGCGGTCGTAGCCGGCCGCTCGCATCGCGATGACGTCCTCGTCCGGCAGGCGGGTACCGGTCGGGTCGCTGTAGGTCGCTGGGTTGTTGCGCCCGTACTGGTAGCCGTTGAACTGCGTCGGGTCGTCGGACACGAACACCGGATCCGGTGACATGAACCGGCCGAGCGTCGGGTCGTACTCGCGGGCGCCGAGCCGGGTCAGGCCGGTGACGGCGTCCTGCGTACCGCCGACGAAGCCCTTGTCCGCGGGCCAGCTCGACGGCGTGGTGCCGCGTGGCGCGCCGAACGGTGTCATCCGTCGACGGGTGATCGTGCCGGTCGTCGCGTCCACCACGGCGCTCTGGGTGCCCTGGTGATCGGAGGCGAGGAACTTCACCTCTCCCGCCTCGCGGACCGCCACGGTCTGCCCGCCGAACGAGTAGAACCGGGTCCCCCGCACCGTGTCGGTGGCGCGGTCGAGCTTCAGCTCGTGGTCGCCCATGTAGAGGGTGATGCTGTTGGCGTCCTTGCGCAGCAGCCGGGCCCCGTCGGCGTCGTACGTGTACTGCGCCGACGTGGATCCCTCGGTGACCGTGGCGAGGTGCCCTTCGGCATCCCAGGAGAGCGTCTGCTTCACGCCCACCCGGTCCCGCTCGATCGTGTTGCCGGCCTCGTCGTACTTGTAGGTGTGGAGCCGGTCGCCGCCCGCGGTGTGCTCGACGACGCCGGACAGGTCGTGCCCGCGCGCCGCGCCGGTCGGGTACTGGTAGTCGCGGACGACGTCCGCCGCGCCGTTTACGCCGTGGACCGTCTCCTTGCTGCGGCCGCCGGTCACGTCGTACTCGTAGCTGTGGTGGTACGGCGCGGGACCCGACACGCCCGTGACCTCCGGGCCGCCGGCGCACTCGTCGTCGGCAACCCGGTCGGTGGTCCAGGCCTGGGCCATCCGCCGTGACGCGTCGTAGTCGAAGCACTGGATGTCGCGCTGCCCGCCGGCCGGGGTGTCCTTGATGGACAGGACGTTGCCTGCCGGGTCATAGCTGTACCGCGCGTGGATGTCGATCGCCGCCGCGCCTTCCCGGTCGAGCCGGGAGCTGGACAGGCGCTTCGTGCCCTTCTCGTACGTCCAGGTCAGCCAGGCCTTCTTGGCCCCGGTGCTCAGCTCCACCTGCAGCAGGTCGCCGGTCTGGCCGTACTTGGCGTCGGTGACGACCGACGTCTGCCCGGCCAGCGTCTTCGGTCGCTGCAGGTCGTCGTATTTGTAGACGAGGCCCTCGGCCGGTAGCCCGCCGATGGCCGGCAGTCCCCGGCCCTGGAGCGAGCCGTCCCGGTTGTACGTGGTGGTGAACTCGTACTGTCCGGCCAGTTTCTCCATTCCGGACACCGATGGGATGGAGTAGACCACGGACTTGACCCGGTAGGCGTCGTCGAGGCTCTTGTAGACGACGCCGTACGTCTTACCGTCCACATACCGGGCCGCCGAGTAGAGCTGTCCCTTGGCGACGGTGTCGTAGCGCCAGTTGGCGAGCTTGGTACCGGTCGCGGCCGTGCCGGCGTACAGGTCGGTCTTGCGGCCGATCTTGTCGTAGACGGTGGTGAGCAGCTGGCCGCGCGCGTCGGTCGACGTCTCCTGCCGGTCCAGGTCGTCGTACGTGGAAGTGGTCGTGCCGGCGTCCGGATCGTTGGTGACCACCTTGCGGCCCCGGACGTCGTACTTCCAGCTCCACTGGTTGCCGGCCGGGTCGGTCAGCGTGGCCATCTGCCCGGCCGGCGTCCAGCTGTACGTGGTCTCCTCGTACTCGCCGGTCGGGCTGCCGCTCTTGTACCGGCGCAGCGCCGTGGTCCTGCCGCGCGCATCGATGATGGTGGTGGTGGCCACGCCGCCGGCCGGCGGGTCGACGTGCGTACGGTCGCCGCTGTAGGTGGTGGTGGTCCGCCAGCGCTCGTCGCCGGCGACGGCGAAGATCTCCGTTACCGGCCGGTCGGCGCCGTCGTACTCGTGGACGGTCTGCCCGTTGACGTCGCCGTTGTTGACCGTGAGCAGGATGTCACTCGGTGCGCCGGCGGCGTAATACGTGTCGTTGGTCTTCTTGATCTGGCCGGTCGGCGTGTAGAACGTGTCGGCGACCAGCCGGCCGCCCTCCGGCCCCTCGCTCTGCACCTGGCGCGGGCGCAGGTGGCCGTCGTAGAGCTCCCACTGCACACCGTACGTGCCGTCGTCGCGGATCTTCTCTGTCTTCACCGCGACCGGATCACCGGCGTTGCGCATCACGTACGTGTACTTGATGCTGGGCGTGACACCGCCGGACTTGGAGCGGTCCGGCAGCCACACGCTGACGAGCCGGCCCAGCGGGTCGTAGACCATGTCGCCGCGCTTGCTGTTCGGGTCGATCTGCGCGGTCGGCTGGCCCCAGGCCGGGGCGTACTCGGTGGTGGTCGTCCAGGCGCTGCCCATCGGGCCGGTCTCCACCTTCTTGGTGGTCAGCCCGTAGGTCTGGGTGTAGACGGTCGTGGTCGCCGACCCCTTGGCGTCCTTGACCGTCAGCGGCCGTCCCCACTCGTCGTAGGTCGTCTCCGCCGTGGCCACATAGCTCGCGGTGGTGCCGTTGTGGGCGGCGAGCTTCTCGGTACGGGTCGCGTCGCCCTTCGCCGGTGCGACGCCGTACGCCTGCCCGTCGTACCAGGACCGGGTGTCGCTGACCACCTGGGTGGCGCGGTCCGGCGTGCCGGCGCAGTTCACCGACACCGTCTCGGCCCGCTGCGGCAGCGACCAGATCCACTTCGCCGGGTTGTCGGCGTACTCGGTGCGGGTGCACAGGTCGTCCGCGGCGGTGCCGACGTCGCCCAGGTCGTCCGCGGCGATGAGCCGCCCGTGGGCGGTGTCGTAGGTGTTGACCATCTTGGTCTCGCGCCAGCCGCCGCTTGAGAGCGCGGTGAAGCTGCGCGTGGTACCGGGCTTGACGTACGTCGAGGTGATGGTGCCCCAGCTGCGGGCCTGCGAGCCGGTCTGGTGCCGCCACGGCACCGCGATCGACTTGGCGACCACGGCGTCGCCGTTGTAGGTGGTGGTCTCGAGCTCCTGCCCGGCGAAGTCGTCGAGGTCGGTGTGCACTCCGCCGGTCGAGTCGGTGACGGTCGCGTTCTGCGTGCCGCCGGACGGCAGGGGGTTGTCGTGCATGCCGCGGAAGAACGTGTGCTCGTCGCGGGTGGTCATGGTCTGGCCGTTGCCGCGGGTGACCCGGACCTTCCCGTAGCCGCGCCACTGCGACCAGGTCAGGTACTTCGTGTTGGTCAGCCCGTCCGGCTCGGCCTTGCGCCAGGCGGTGTCGCCCAGGTACTCGTACCGGGTCACCATGTCGTCGGCCTTCGTGGTGCGGTCGGTCTCGATGACCTCCGCGACCACGTACTTGTGGAACCAGTCGGTGACAGGGTCACCGCTGGACGGATTCCACATAACCGGGTAGCACCGCTTCGTCGACGCGCCGGGCTTCGGCAGGCTGTCCGCGGCACAGTCGACCGGGCCGTAGTTGACCTGGATGGTCGCGCCGGAATCGGTGTTGACCGCGGCCACCCGGAACCGGTTGAGCTGAGCGATGCTGTCGTTGGGCCGGTCGATGCGGTTGGGTAGCTGCCGGCCGACCAGTTCGACCGCCGGCATCGCGGACTCGCCGCCGACGTGACCCCTGTGCGTGATCTTGTTGAGCCACAGCGTCTTGCTGCCGTCGCCGTTGTCGGTGAACCAGTGGTCCAGCGTCCACGAGTCCACCGGCGCCCAAGCGCTCGCCTGCCGGATCTCGGTGGTGACCTTCGTCAGTCGCTTGCGGGTGAAGAACGACGGGGCCGCCTGGTCGAGCTTGCACTTGGTGTTCTCGGCGCAGAGGCGGTCGAACGGCACGTCTGGCCAGCTCGGCGCGGTGTCCTTGTTGAGGTCCTGCGGGTCGCAGTCCACGCTTCCGGAGGGCAGGCATCGTTCGGCCACGTCGAACCGGACCCGGGCCGGCGCGTCGGTGGTGTAGACAGCGTTGTGCCGCTCGCCGTAGTCGATCCTGGTGAGGTAGCCGCCCGCGTGGTACCTGGTGCCGTTGACGTCGGTCTTGGCGCTGCGGGCGTACCAGTTGTCCTCGCGCCCGTAGTAGTAGGACACGACGTTGTCGCGCACGTCTCGGACGTAGTCGAGGTTCCAGCGCCAGGCCTGCGTGCAGTACGCGTTCTCGAACGTGGCGTTGTAGCACGGCTCGTCGGCGTCGTCACCGAAGACCGGCAGCGACCAGGTGGAGTTGGTCTCCTCGTTGCCGCCGGCCCAGCCGGGCAGGCGGTTGAGGCCGAAGTAGTACTCGGTGCCGTCCGTCGTGGTGATCTTCCAGTGCTCGCCGTCGTTGTCGCCGTTGGCGGCTCCGGTGAGCGGCTCGATCTTCCAGTCCTGGTCGTTGTCCATCCGCCAGCGGCCGGACGCGTCCTTGATCAGCTCGCCGGAGCTGCCGGCCAGCATGATCGTGGCGTTGTCGTGGGACCAGCACATGTCGGCACTGCTGTCGTGGCCGTCCTCGGTGCAGGGCTTGTAGCGGCGCTCGATGTAGCCGGTCTCGTAGCTGAAGCCCTCGCCGATCCACGATCCCTGGTTGTTCGTCGCCGCCGTGCGGCCGTCGACGGTCTGCGACGAGTAGCCCAGCGTCACCTGCGGCAGCTGGCCACCGGGGACCGGCGGTACGCGCAGCGGGTACGACCAGTTGAACGCGCCCGACGACGGCGCGACGTTCCACTTCGACGACGGGGCCAGCTTGGTGGCGCCGTAGCTGCCCTGCGACGACGATTCCTCGGCGGCCATCGCAAAGACCGCGTCGCCGCCGCCGGCCGGCGGCGCGTCGACGTCGGCGCGCAGCACGTCAGCCTCGGTGTCGTTGACCGACGGAACCGGCGTCCACTTCGTACACCCAGGCTGGTTCGGCGTCGTCAGGGCGCAGTCGGGCAGCCGGACCAGCCGCAGCCGGGAGCCGAAGTCACCGCCGTACGCCTCGGCGAACTGCCGGTAGCTCAGGCTCACGTTCACCCGGCCGTTCGCGCTACCGGTGTCCGACCGGCGCAGCTTCAGCACCGGACCGTCGACCCGCGCGGCGGACGACGCCGAGCGGGGCAGCACCTCCACCCGTACCTTCGCCGGTACGTCGACGGCGCGGGCGGCGCTGTCGGCAGTAGGCGCGGGGGCACTGCCGCCCGGCGCGGCAACGGCACGGCTACCGGCCTCGGGGACCCGGACCCCGAGAGCGAGGCCACCCGCGGTGGTCGGGGTCTGCGCGGGCGCCGCGCCGGCCCTCGCCGCCTTCTTGTCGACGGTCACCTCGGCCGCGCCGGCCTTGGGCCACGCCACCGCCGCCGGCGCTTTGACCCTCGCCTTGACCGCCGGGTTTTCGAGCTTGGGCCGGCCGGTACCGTTGCGCCCCTTGACCGGTTCCTCGGTCTGCACCCCGGGTCGGCCCCGGCCATGGGTCGTTTGCCCGGGGGTGCAGGCCACCAGGAGGCTGGCCAGGAGCGCGAGGGCGGCGCCGAAGGCGACCGGCCGCCTGGCGGAACGGCGACGGGTACGCGTCGGAAGGACGACTGGCGAGAACATGTGCACTCCACCGGGCGAGGCGAATGGGGGTTGTCTTCGATTGGGGGGCGGCGGGGCGCTGGCCCCGCCGCCGCGCCCGTTACAGGTCGGGCAGCTCGACGATCTGGTTGAGTTGCTGGATGGTGGTGGGGTCGAGCACGCCGGAGTAGACGCGCACTTCGTCGATGGCGCCGGCGAACGGTTCCCGCCACTGCCCGTCGATGAATGCCCGGCCGACCTGCAGGCCACCGTTTGCGTCCCAGGGCGTGACGCGGGTGGCGCGGGCGGACTGGGCGAGCTGACCGTCGACGTAGAGCCGCAGCTCGCCGGTGAGCGCGTTGTAGGTCAGCGCCAGCAGCTGGCCTGACTGCTCACCGGTCGGCGGGGCCTGGTCGTCGACCGCCCGCGTCTCCACTGCGCCGACGGTGTCGGAGGCTGGCATAGCCAGCTCCCACCGGTTCGCGGCGTTGCGCCGGACGATGAAGCCGCTCGCCTGGTTGGTGCCCTTCTGGGACAGCATCGTCATGGCCGGGCCACCGGCGTCGGGTGAGGCTACCCGGGCCCGTACCGTCACCGTGAAGCTGCGATCGGTGTCGATGAGCGGCGCGGCGGTGGCGGCGTGGTCGTCAACTCCGTCGAGGCGTAGTTCGCCGTCGCCGACCATGGGCAATACCGGAGGATCGGCGAACAGGTCGGACACCGCGACGGTCGCACCGCCGCCGAGGGCCAGACCCTGGCCGCCGCCGACCTCCGGACTCACTCCGCCGGTCTGGGTGTTCAGCTGCCAGTACCCCCGCCGGGTCGGCTTGAGCTCGGCCAGCTTGGCGGCCTCGGCGGCGACGACCAGCCGGTTGAACATCGTGACTTCGGCGACGTCGCCGTCGAGGTAGTCGTAGTACCAGGCCTTGTCCAGGCTCTGGCCGATCTGGATCGCTCCGTGGGATGTCCAGGCCCCTCGCCGCGGCGCCGACGTCGTGGCCGTCCCGTTCACGTACAGCGTGATCTTCTGGGCCTTGGCGTCGTACACCGCGGTCAGGTGGGTCCAGACGCCCACCTGGGCGTCGACGTCGCTGGTGACTCTCCATTTGCCCAGCGTGTCGACGTCGTTTTTGGGCAGGCTGAAGAGCCACTTGGCTTCCGTGGCGTCGAAGCCGAGCGTGAAGCCCGGCTCGCCGGTGCCGTCCTGGGTCACCAGGGTCTGGTTGCGGTCGGCGCTTGCCAGGCGGACCCAGGCGGCGACGGCGAAGCTCTTCGCCGTGTCGATCAGGCCGGCCGTACCGGTCTGCAGGTAGGTGTCGCCGGTGCCGTCGAACCGGGCCGCCTTGTCCGACGGACCGCCGGGCCCGGGCACGCCGAACCTCACGTCACCGTGGACGGTGGCGGGCGCTACGCCGCGCTCGTCGGCGGCGGTCTTCGAGCCCGCACCGTCGCTGAGGTTCCACAGCGCCACCGGCGCCTTACCCGCGCCGACCCGGAACGCGCAGTTGGCGATCGCGCTGGCCTTGCCGGCCCGGTCGACGGCCTGCACCGTGACGAAGTTCGGCCCGTCCCGCTCGGCTAGCCATGTCACCTGGGCGGGCCCGCCCGCCGTCGCCGGCCGCACGACGTTGGACGGCGACGGATTGGTGTTGAAGCCGTAGCGGTACTCGACCACGTCGGTGGCGGCCGAGTCGAAGGTGAACGTGGTGTAGACGCCGACGCCGTCACGCCAGGTCGCGTCGGTGTAGGCGGCGCAGTCGACCAGCTCGTCGTCGAGGAACTCGGGCGAGCTGACCAATGGTGGCGTCGGTGTGGTGTTGTCGTAGACGAACTCGCACCGGCCACGTCCGCCGTCCGAGCTCCACGCCCCCCAAGCCGTGCCGTCGTACGCGCGCACGTCCCACGAGATGGTGACGTTTTGCGGGATGGTGGACGGGACCGTGTAGTCGAACCGGGAACCGCTGACCTTCCACGACGACTGCCACGTCACCGTCTGCAGCGACCCGCCGGGCGGGGTCCACTGGACCCGGAACTCGGCGATCAGGTCCTCGACGTCACCGGCCTCGGCGAGGTGGTCGGGGTCGTGGAGCACGGCGGACAGGCGGGGCGGAGTGTCCACATAGGGCGCACTCGCACCGGTGACACAGCTGCCGCCGGGCGACAGGGTCAGGTCCTGCCGGAGCGGCTGCCCCGGCGTGCGGTTCCAGTTGACCACCAGGATCGCGTTGTTGCAGAACCGCTTCCAGTACTGGTTGTTGCTCTCATTCGCCGCTTTGATGCCGAACGTGGTGGTGGTCCATCCACTCGCGGCGGCCAGGCGGGCCTCCGAGGTGGCGTCGAAGACAGAGTTGCGCGCCGACGAGGTACAGGCCTGCTCGGCGCCGAGGCTCTTCGTCTGGATGAGTCGCGACCAGGCCGGCATGTTGCCCCAGTTGGTGGCGCCGTTGATACCACCGCCCATGCCGTACAGCTGGATGTCGCGCGCGGTCGTGTTCCAGCCGCGGACCAGCGAGACCTGGAACTGTGCGCTGATGATGTCCTTGCCGGCGAGGTTGGTCGGCAGCGAGTACAACAGGCGCTTGATCTTCGATTGGTTGCAGGTCGAATCCGGCGGGCAGTAGCCGGCCCGCTCGTCGGTCTTGCCAGCGAAGTTCGGGTACTCCTCGGCCGGGTAGCCGGAGTCCACCATCGTCCAGAAACTCCGGGTGGAGGTGGTCCACACCGGGTCGATGAACAGCGGCAGGCGCGTCGATGAGTCGGCGAGCAGCGCCGCGTCAGTGGTCAGGCGCAGCGCACCGTCACCGGCGTGGACCTTCAGCTTCGCCTTGCGGGCCGTCTCCGGGGCGACCCGGCTCGGCTGGGCCGGTGACTTGCCCTGCTCGGCCGCCAGCCGCCGCTCCGCGGCCTCGTCACCGGCGTCCCACATCATCGGCTGCGGCGCCTCGAACACGCGCCCGCCGGTGGCCGTGTCGACCGCGGCCGTCCGGCCGTTGCCGGCGTCGCGCAGCGTCAGCCCACTCGTCTTGAGTCCCAGGGCCAGTTCGCGCAGCTCGGGCCGCTGCGTCGCCTCCCGCGTCTTGACGACCAGGACGTGGGAGAACGTCTCGACCCCGGCGTTGACGACCAGGTCGACACCGGGCAGCACCTCCGGGTAGGTGGCCGTGGCGCCGTCGAGTACCGGTGCAGGCAGCAGACCCGGCCAGGTGAGGCTCATCACCCGGCCGCCGCGCGTGGCGGTGACCAGCGGCCCGGAGCCGCCGCCGGACAGCCGCAGGCCGAAGGTCGCCGCGTTCGGCGTGACGCTGCCGTCGGGGTTGCGCACCAGCGTGGCGTCCGGCGTGACCCACTTGTTGTTCTTGACCGTACGGGCCGGCTGCTGGTGGATGTACTCGGTGTACGAGCCGTCCGGGTTGGCCCAGATGTCCTGCCGTTCACCGCGGAAGGCACCGATCTCGATCGGCCGGCCGACCGCCTTCGCCGTGGCCCGGGCCTCGGCCTCGGTCTGCTTCATGGTCTCCTGCTGGCCGACCCGCTGGTCCGGCCGGGCCGGGACGTCCGACCGCGCCGAGAGTCCGACGCCCATCGCCAGCACGGCCACCAGGCCGAGCCGGGTCATCAATTGCCGCCGCATCCGTGGCCCCATCCCCCGCCGTGTCGTGCCCGTCCGTACCGCTGTCGACTGCGTGGTCACCGCACTCACCCGACCTGCAGGCCGAAGGCCATCGCGTCGGCCGGGAAGCCACCCTCGCCGGGCGTCCAGGTCCGGGTCGGCGTGGCGCTACCCGCGGCCAGTGACGACCACGGGATGGCGTACACCGCCCGCTGGCCGTAGGGCGAGGCGACGAAGAGCTCGCCGGGTGTAGCGCTCAACGCCGACCCGATCAGCTCGAGCCGCCCCGGGTCGCGGGGAAGGCCGTCGTCGTCGCCGTACACGGAGGTGTCGACCAGCGCCGTCGTGGTGCCGGCGGCGAACACCCGTACCTGGCCGGCGTCCAGCACGTCACCCAGGTCCTCGCCGGGCGAGCCGACCGCGACGAGCAGGGTCTTCGCCGTCGGCGCCGCGGTCGGGTTCGTGTTGACCACCGCCACCTTCTGTCCGAACAGGTCGCCCGCCTCGTCGCCGCCGGAGATGCCGGGGGTGCCCTGCGTCACCATGGCCAGGTGGGTGACGGCGGTGTTGGTGACCCGGAACTGGTGCACCGAGCCGGCGTCCGCGATGCCGTTGGGGTCGTCACCCGGCACGCCGACCACGAGGATCGAATCGCCGGCCGGCCAGTACGGCGCCATCGCGACCGAAGCGCCGAACAGGTCGCCGGCCTCGGCGACATCCGGCACGCCGGGCGAGTCCTGGTCGATGCAGCCGGCCGCGACCGGCAGGGCGGTGCCGACGGGATGGACGAACGCGCACACCGACCCGGCGTAGGAGGTACCCGGGGCGGAACTCTCGCCCGGCTGGCTCACCGCGAAGTGCGAGCCGGTGGCAGCCATCGCCGACCCGAAGCGGTCATCGGCCTCGACCGGGCCGGCGCCGACCTGGCTCTGGTCGAACATGAGCTTCTGCGTGCCGCGGAAGTAGTGCACCACCCCGGCCTCGTTCTGACCGTTGATCTCCTCACCGGGCGCGCCGACGATGAGGAACGGTTCACCGCGGGTCGTCTCGCCGGCCGCCAACGCGTAGCCGAACCAGTCGAACGAGTCGGGGCTGCCGGGCACGCCGTTGCGGCCCTGGGCGTACAGGATCGCAGCCGGGCCCTTGCCCAACCCGGCCGGCGATCCGAACAGGACGAACACCTCACCGGCGTCCATCACGCCGTCGACGTCCCGGTTCGGCGCCCCCACCGCCACGTCGGCGCAGCCGTCGCGGTTGGCGTCGTAGACGGCCATGGACTGGCCGAACCGGTCGTCCGACTCCGCGTCCCCAGGGATCTCCGGCAGGTCCTGGTGGACCGTCGTGACCGCCCCGCCGGCGCCGTCGACGACGTACAGCGCACCGGCGTCGTAGTTGTCGTTGACCCTGGCCCGCGGGTCGGCGATGGCGACGTCGCGGACGCCGTCGCCGTTGATGTCGCCGGCCACGCCCTTCTCGCAGCCGGGCACGGGCGGTGCGGTGAGGTAGACGGAGAACTCGCACGGCGCCGTCGCGGTGGTCGCCGTGCCGTCGTCGGCCAGCACCCGCCACGAGTATCTGCCGCCCTCTGCCAGGTCGCCCGGGGCGAACGTGTGGGACGTGGACGCGCCGGAGGCGACCGACGTCTTGACCGCGGTGCCCAGCGGCGCGTCGGCACCGACGGTGCGCCACTCGAAGGTGACCGTCATGGCCGAGCCCTCGCCGTCGGACACCGTCGCCGACAGCGTCGGGGTCAGGGTCTGCAGGCCTGGTCGGCTGTTGCCGGTGACGCAGGTCGTCGCCGGAGTGGTGGAGCGCGCCGTCACCGTCGGGTAGGCGTTGTAAGTGACGTCGACGTACGGCCGGTGGGCGGTGTTCGACGTCCAGTTCAGGGAACGGACCTGCTTCCAACCCATCGACGGATCGGTCGTCTCGTCCGAGGCCCGCAGACCCATGTGCGCGGTGTTGTCACCGGCGTCCGCGGCGAGCTGGAAGAACCTGGTCGCCGGGCCTTGGATCCAGTTGTCGTCGCACGTCGAGTCGAAGCCGCGGGTCTCGGTGGAGGTCCCGGCCGGCTGGTCACCTGGCGTCTGCGGATCGGCGTCGTACCAGACCGGTTGGCTGTCCCACCGGGTACTCGTCGACGCCGGGCCGGTGCGCCAGATCTCCCACGGTGCGGGGGTACAGCTGACCGAGTAGAAGTTGAAGAAGTGCACCGACGCCGACACGATCTGCTTGCCCACGAACGTGCTCGCCGGCCAGTCGACGAACGCGCGCGCGACCCGCAGGTCGCTGCCTCGGCTCCGGCCGAACCACAGGTCGCCCTGCGTCGACATGTCGGTGGTGGTGCCCTGGGCGACCGTGGTGGAGAACGTCGAGGCCGCACCGTTGAGCACCGGGTCGACGATGACCGGGAACTGCGTCTTCGGGTCGAGCATCCACGCCGTGTCGGGCGTGAGCGACAGCAGGCCGCCGACGCCCGGGGCGATCCGGGCCGCGTCCTGCTCGACCGTCACCGGCACACGCTTGGTCCGCACCGGCATGCCCGGCACCGCCGGGTCGACGGTCGAGTCCCACATGACCGGCACCGGCACCCGAGCCAGCACCGCACCGGCGGCGCTGCGCAGCGAGACACCGCCGTCCGGCTCGACCCGCCGCTCGACGGCGCCGTCGGCGCGCACCGGCACCGTCAACCTCCCGATGTGCGCGACGGCGGCCCGGTGCTTGACGACGAAGAACTGCTCCACGCCCTCGGACGTCGACTGCAGGACCAGGTCGACCCCGGGCCACACCTCCGGGTACGTCGCCCGAGGCCCGTCCAGTACCGGCGCCGGCAACGGGCCCGCCCACTCGAACGCCGCGCGGCCGCCAGGCGTCGTGATCGACGCGATTTCGTGCGTACCGTTCGGCTTGCTACCGGCGAGGACGAGGTCGCGGGGGTGTGCCTTGGGTGCGATCCGCCCGTCGGAGCGCACGACGAGCGTGTGGTCGACGTCGACCCAGGCTCCGTCGCGCTTGAACCGCTCGACGGCGGGCGACACCCGAGCCTGGAATCCGCCGCCGGGCAGGGCCCAGACCAGCGTCTGCTCGGTGGTGAGCTCGTCGACGGGGACGCGCTGCCCGGACCGCTTCGCCAGGATGGCGGCCTGCTTCTCCGCCGGGGAGAGGTCGGTCCGCTTGGCGTCCGCCGCCGGAGCGGCCGCGGCGGCGCGCCCCTCACCCGGGTCCGCGACCGACGGGCCGCCCCACACGGCCGCCGACATCGCCATCGTGGCGGTCAGCGCCCCGGCGACTCGGGCACGACGCCGGCCCTCGAATCGTGCTCTGATCCACTTCGCCGACCAGCATTGCGCCCGCATCGATCCCCTCCCCAGGCAAGATCATTGGCGGGGGAACGGTATGGCGCACGGGTGGAAGGAGTCAACGCGTCGGCGACCCACCCGTTGATCACCGCCCGTAAGCTATGCAGATAAATCTATGGATGGCCCCCCGGTCGGCTGATAATTAATAACCGTTCGGCCGACCGCACAGCGCGACTGTCCAGTGTGTCCATGACCGGGGACCGCATCCTGAATGCCATGCCGCATCGCAGCGCCCGAACCGGCCCTGATCGTCGTTGATGGCTGATCGTCGTTGTGGCGCTGATCCAACCGGCGGAGCGCTGGTCTTCCATTGTGGACGATGAGATCATCGCCGGATGGGCGCCCGACTCGCTGCGGCAGACAGCTGCCCATCATGCTCTACGGCCGGCTCACCCTCACTAACCAGAACGGCTTCCTCATGGTGTGGGACTTCTCCCGACCGGACACCTCGGAAGCGTTCGCGGCCAACCTGCACCGAACGACCGGGCCCCCTGCCGTTCATGGGCGACAAGGGGAACCGCCCGTGCCCACCACGGACAACACCATTGTGGGACGGACTCACAGGGGCATGCCGCCACAGGTAGCGACTTCGCCAGCCGGAGATCATTCGGAACACGCGGCACAGGCGGAACAGCCGTCACCGGCGAGCCCCACGGCGGAACACCATCCGGTCGCGGCAGCGCTTGACCACGTCGTCGGCGGCCCGGTCGTGCCGGCCGTCAGCCGCTCGACCGGGCGAACAGTGCATTGACCTCCGGGTACGTCAAAGCCTGCTCCATCGAGCCGTACGCCCCCGTGTCCAGCAGTTCGCGGGCGGCGCGGTCGGCCAGCCCGTACGCCGCCTGGGCGATCGCCGTACCGACGCTGATGCGCCGCACCCCAACGGCGGTGAACTCGGCGACGCTCGGTCCGCCCGGACCGGCCATCGCGTTGACCGGCAATGGAACGGCGGCGGTCAACGCCGCAAGGACATCGAGGTCGAGCAGGCCGGGCACGAACAGGCAGTCCGCCCCCGCCTTGGCGTAGCTCTCCGCACGGGCCACCACGTCGTCCATGCGGCCCGCCGCCTCGCCGATCTGCAGGAGATACACGTCGGTCCGCGCGTTGATGACGAAGTCGGGCACGCCCGCCGCGTCCGCGGCCTCCCGCCCTGCCCGGATCCGCGCCGCCTGCTGCTGAGGCGACAGCAGCGCCCCGTCGGTGGCCCGCGAGTCCTCGAGGTTGATGCCCACGGCGCCGGCTTCGATCGTCGCCCGGACGGTCTGCGCGACGTCCTCGGGCTCGGGACCGTAACCGCCCTCCACGTCCGCGGTCACCGGTACGTCAACCGCCGCCGAGATGCGGCGCACCGCTTCGACCATCTGCGCACGGGTCAACCCCTCGCCGTCCGAGCGCCCCAGCGACCAGGCCACGCCGCCGCTGGTTGTCGCGATCGCGGCAGCACCCGCTCGTACGATCACGGCCGCACTCGCGGCGTCCCAAGCGTTCGGCAATACCAGAATCGGGGCATTGCTCAACTCACGGAACCGACGTGCCTTCGCGTTCAGCGCTGCACTGGTCATACCGTCACTCCTCAGGTGGCGTAGTAGTGGTGCCCACGTCGTTGGTTCGTCTGCGTGCTGCCGCTTCATCGGCTCGTCCGTGGTGCCGGACGGCGCTGCCGCACCGGTCGGCGCCGCCGCGGACGGCTACAGAGAGAGGGTCAGCTGCTCCGAAGCGGGCCGCTCAGCGTCGGCATGGTCGCGGCGGGTGCGGCCTCGACGACGGGAGCGAGCCCGGCACCTCCGACATGGGCACCACCGGGCACCCCCAGAGTGCCCGACAACCGGGCGGTATCGGCGGTGAATCCGGCGGCTCGCAGCACGCCGTCTGCCACAACGATGCTGTGCGGCCCGATCGGCGTCTCGATCGTCTCGCAGGCCATCCAGCCGATTTCCGCATCGCCCTGTTCCGACACCCGCATTCGCACCGGATCAGTATTCGGCCCCGAGCGAAGCTCGGCTGGCGGTAATCGGACGTAACCGTTAAGGGCCGCGCCATGCGAGCGGGTGGTCTCGGGATAGTTACCGGTCCGCGGCCCTCGCCGCGTCCGCGACGATCCGCGCCACCTCGGCCCGCAGCCGGGCCGAATCGGATCCATCCAACGTGGACACATTCCGGGCTGCCGCGCCGCCGACGGCGTAGAAGCGTGCGCCCGGGAACCGCCCGGCGATCGTCGGTACGGCCGCGATGGGCCCCTCCCCCGCGACGAAGACGAGGTCGCAACGGCCCTGCGCGAGGCTTGCGAGGAAGGGCGCGGCGTTGTCCGCGGTCTGCGGTCCCACCACGGCCAGGTACTGCACCTTCGCCCGGGTGGCCCGGGACGCTTCCTGCATCCCACCCCAGACCGGACCGGCGGCGGGCTCGGCGATTCCCCGCGCCCCGGCCAGAAGGCACGCCGTGAACTCCAGGTACTGCCGGGCGCGGGGCGGCGGTTCGGTGGGCCACAGCGCCCACACGCCCAACAGCGCCACCACGCAGACCCCACCGGCCACCGGCCAGCGGTGCCGGCGTATGGCGCTCCGTAGCTGGGCCCACCGCGCCGCGATCCCGTCCCGCTTCGCCATCACGCCCCACTCCGGACCTCGCGGCGCGCCCGGCCGCGTTCAGCGACGATAGCGCGACCGCCACGCCGGCGGTACCCGGCCGACCGGCTACGTCGAATTTGCGTGCTGCGGCAACGGATTGCGCATTATCCACATCGGACTTTCGGCTCGCCGACGCACCATCCTTTCGGCTCATGCTTACCACCGTCGATATATGAAACCCTCTTGCTCAAACAGTCAATTCCGACCGGGGAGGCCGGCCATGGGTCGTACCAGGACGAGAAGATCAACCGGTATGACTCGGGCGGTCCGCCGGGTCGCCCTGGCCACGGCCGTGGTGTTCGTACTGAGTGTGGCGGTGCCGCCGGGCGCCGTTCCGGCCGGCCGGCCCTTCCCGTTGTCCTGGCTGTGGTCGTGGTTGCCGCCGTCGATCGCGTCGGCGAGACCGCTGCCGGACTCGCCGGTGCAGCCCTCGGGCACGGCCGCGGGCAAGCAGCACTATGCGCCGACGGCACAGACCACCGCCGGCGGGGGCGCGGGCCGGGCACCGGACCTGCCGACCGGGGCACTGGCACCGGCCACCCGCTCGGCGCCGGGCCGGCCGAACAGGACGGTCCCGCCGGCCACCCCTTCGGGGCCGGAGGCGAAGCAGGACCGGACCCGGCAGATCACCAACGGCGACAGTTTCCGGCCTGGGCAGAGCCGCCGGATCGCCGCGGCCGCCTCGGCCAACTCGGACGTGTACGAGAACCCGGACGGCTCGTACAGCCGCAAGATCTTCCAGAACCCGGTCAACTTCCGGGCGGCCGACGGGACCTGGCAGCCGATTGACCGCACCCTTGTCGCGGGGGCGGACGGGAGGCTGCGGCAGAAGGCGAACTCGCCGGGCGCGGAGTTCGCCGGCCGGGCCGACGACCCGAAACTGGCGCAGCTGAGCCTGGGTGACGGCCGGTCGATGGCGTACTCGCTGGCCGGCGCGGCGCCGGTCACCGCCCGCGCGCAGGGCGCCGCGGTCACCTACCCGGGCGTGCGGCCGGGCGTCGACCTGCGCCTGTCAAGCGTGCCCACGGGGGTCAAGGAGTCACTGGTCCTGCACTCGCCCCCGGCCGAGTCCTCCTGGGTGTTCCCGCTGCGGTTGGAGGGGCTCACCCCGCGCCTGGAGAGCAACGGATCGGTGACCCTGGTGGATGGGGCGGGTGCGGTGCAGGGCCGGATACCGGCCGGCTACATGGAGGACTCCGCGTTCAACCCGCGCTCAGGCGGGTTCGCCCGTTCCGAGGCCGTGAAGTACGAGTTGACCAGCGTCGACGGGGCGCCCGCGCTGCGGGTGAGCGCCGACCAGGCCTGGCTGCGGGACCCGGCCCGGAAGTACCCGGTGACGGTGGACCCGACGACGCTGATCGCGAAGATGCTCACCACCGGCGACACGTACGTGATCAGCACGTCCATCATGGACAAGTCATACGAGAACGACCTGCAGACGGGTACCTGGAACGCGGGCGGCGAGAAGGCGTACAGCTTCCTGAAGTTCTCCGGGTTCGACTCCGTGTTCCAGGGCGCGAAGATCGCCTCGACGTCGCTGAACCTGTACCTGTCCTGGGCCTACACCTGCACCCCGAAGCCGTTCAACGTCAACCCGGTGACTCAACCGTGGACGATCTGGGACATCACGTACCCCGGTCCGACGTTCGGGGCCTCGATCGGCTCGCTGACCCCGGACCCCGGGGTGGCGTGCACCAACACGGCCGGCGACCGCACCGTCGGCAAGTGGGTGCGGGTGCCGCTGACCACCACGACTTTCCAGAACTGGGCGCTGGGCGACAGCAACTACGGCCTGGCCGTCACCGCGTCGCAGACCGACTCCACCCAGTGGAAGAAGTTCACCGCTTACGACCAGATCGGCCCGTACGAGCCGTACCTGCAGGTGGAGTACACGCCGAACGTCCTCCCGCAGGTGGACGAGCAGTACCCGACCGACGCCTACTCGGCCACGTCGCTGACCCCGGAGCTCATGGCCACCTCCCGTGACCCCGACGCCTGGCCGGAGCCGATGCAGTACTACTTCCGCGTCATGAACAAGGACGCCACGGCGATCGTGGTGGACTCGGGCTGGCAGACGGCCCGCAACTGGACGGTCCCGGCGGGGAACCTGAAATGGGGCCAGGCCTACACGTGGACCGTCTGGGCCTATGACGGCGGCCACCTGAGCACCTCCCAGACCGTCAACACCCTCGCCACGCCGGTGCCGCAGCCGCTGATCACCTCGGCCCTGGCCCAGAACGGCGGCAAGGGCTTCGAACCGAGCGTCGCGAACTACACCACCTCCGCGACCGACGCCGTGGTGCCTACGGTGGGCCCGAAGCTGGCCGTGCAGCGCTCGTACAACAGCCAGGACCCACGGGTGAGCGGGGCATTCGGCGCCGCCTGGTCGACCGTCTTCGACGCAGCCGCGACGGAGCAGAAGGACGCGGCCGGGGCGCTGCACAGCGTCGTCGTGACGTACCCGGGCGGGCAGGAGCTGGCGTTCGGCCGCAACGGCGACGGCACGTTCGCACCGCCCGCCGGTCGGTTCGCGACGTTCACGCCGGTCTCCGGCGGCGGCTACACGCTGGCCGACAAGGACGGCACCACCTACAAGTTCACGGCCGCGACGTCGACGGCCGGCCGGTTCGGCATCACGTCGGTCGCGGACGCGCAGGGGCGTGCCCAGACGTTCAGCTACGACGCGTCCGGGCGGCCGACCAAGGCCACCTCCGCCGCGGGCCGGTCGCTGAGCCTGGCCTGGTCGACGCCGTCCGGCGCGACCGCGGCGCACGTGGCAACGGTGACCACCGACCCGGTCACGCCGGGGACCGCCGGCACGACGTTGACCTGGTCGTACTCCTACGACGGCGACCACCTGGCCAAGGTGTGTCCGCCGACCTCGGCCACCGCGTGCACCACGTACACGTACGGCACCAACTCCCGATACGCCAGTGCCGTGATGAACGCGGGCCCGCGCTCCTACTGGCGACTGGGTGAGAGCGGCGGCGCCACCGCGGCCAGCGCGGTCCTGGACCAGCAGGGCGTCGACAACGGCGCGTACGCGAACGTGAGCCTGGGGCAGCCCGGCCCGCTGCCGGGCTCGGCGGGGACGGCAGCCGGCTTCAACGGCACCTCCTCGTCGGTGCGCCTGCCGGCGAAGCTGATCTCGACGGTCAGCTACCAGTCGATCAGCATGTGGTTCAAGGCGAACGCCGGTGACCAGGGCGTGCTCTTCAGCTACCAGGCCGACCCGGTCACGAACACCACCACCCCGCGCAACTACACGCCCGCCCTCTACGTGGGCACCAGCGGCAAGCTGTACGGCAAGTTCTGGGACGGCAACACCACACCGATCGCCACGAGTGGTTCGGTGACGGATGGGAGCTGGCACCACCTGACGCTCTCCGGCGCGGGCAACTCCCAGGCGCTGTACCTGGACGGGGCCCTGGTGGGCAGCCGCACCGGCCAGCTGCAGATCTGGGCCCCGGACGGCACCAACAACGAGTACATCGGGGCCGGGTTCATCGGCGGCTCGTGGCCGGACAACCCGTACTACAACGGCGGCGGCAGCGACCACACCGGGCACGCCTCGTTCTTCAAGGGCTCCATCGCCGAGGTGGGCTTCTTCGACCGGCCGTTGACCGCGCCGCAGGTGGCGGCCATCCACCGGACCGGCACAGCCGCCGCCCGGCCGCTGACCTCAGTGGTCCGCCCCTCCGGGAACCCCTCGGCGAAGGTCGCCTACGACCCGGCCGACGGTACGGTCACCCAGGTGACCGACACCGACGGCGGGGTCTGGAAGCTGAACAAGCCGTCGGTCTCCGGCTCCAGTCAGGCGTACGTCGGCGCGGTGCTGGGCGGCGGCCCGGTGGACTACTGGCGGCTGGCCGAATCCGGCACCACGTACGCGATCAACGAGGTCAATGGCAACACCGCCACCTACAACGCTGTGACGCTGGGCGCCGCGGGCGGCCCGTTCGGCGACCGGACGGTGGCTGACTTCGACGGCGCCTCCTCGTTCCTGCAACTGCCCACGGCGGATATTCCGGCCACCGGTCCGCACTCGGTGAGCATGTGGTTCAAGGTGCCGGCCGGCGCCGCCACCGGCGGGGTTCTGTTCAGCTACGAAACGGAGGCGATCACCGCCGCGAACCCGGCGACCGGGAGCTGGACGCCGGCGCTGTACGTGGGCGCCGACGGCAAGCTGCGCGGCCAGTTCTGGGCCGGCAGTGTCAGTAACTCGATCACCACGGCCGGGAAGGTCAACGACGGCAACTGGCACCAGGTCGTGCTGGCCGCCGCCACCAACACGCAGACGATGTACCTGGACGGGGCGCAGGTGGGCACCCTGTCCGGCGCGCTGGTCAAGACGACCGCCGCGTACGCGTACGTGGGGGCGGGCAACGTCACCGGCGGCTGGCCGTCACCGCCCACCAACACCCGCGGTTACTTCAAGGGCCAGATCGCCGAGGTCGCGTACTACAACGCACAGCTGTCCGCGGCGCAGGCGGCGGCACAGTTCGCGGCGCGCGACCGCTCGGCCGGCACGCCGGTGCGTACGGTGAAGCTGACCGACCCGACCGGCAAGACCATCACGCACGTCTACGACGTGGCGACCGGACAGGAGTTGGCCGAGACCGACGCGCTGGGCAACAAGACGCAGTACGGGTACGACACCGGCGGATTCCTGCGGACGGTCACCGACCCGAACGGCAACGTCACCACCACCGAGCACGACGTCCGCGGCAACGACCTGTCCACAACCACCTGTCAGGACCGGTCGGCGAACAAGTGCTCCACTGTGTACTACACGTACTACCCGGACGCCACGACCGCGGTCCTGACCCCGGACCCGCGCAACGACCAGTTGCTGACCGTGCGCGACGGCCGGTCGGCCTCGGCCACCGACAACACGTACCTGACCAGGTACACGTACGACGCCAAGGGCAACCGGACCGCGGTGACCGACCCGCTGGGTCGGGTGACCCGGACCGACTACACCGACGGCACCAGCGTGGCGGCGGCCGACGGCGGGTACGCGCCCGCGGGCCTGCCGATGACGCTGACCACGGCGGGCGGCGCGGTGCAGCGGGTCACCTACCTCCGCAGCGGCGATGTGGCCTCGGTCACCGACCCGGTCGGCAAGGTCACCAGCTACGGCTATGACGGCGTGGGGCGGGTGACGACGCAGAAGGAGGTCACCGACAGCTACCCGGCCGGGCTGGTCACCTCGAGAAGCTACGACGGCCAGAGCCGGCAGGTGTCGCAGACCGACCCGCCGGTCACCAACCGCGTGACCGGCGCGGTGCACACCCCGCTGACCACCGTCGTCTACGACGCCGACGGTCTGGTCACGTCGCAGACCATCGCCGACACCACCGGCGGGGACGCCTCGCGCACGGAGTCCTCGACCTACAACACGTACGGCCAGCAGGTCAGCACGACGGACGAGGCCGGCAAGGTCACCCGGTTCGAGTACGACGCGTACGGCAACGTGGTACGGGAGGTGGAGGCCGACGGCGGCGAGACCCGCAGCGCGTACGACGCCGAGGGCCAACTGCTGACCACCACCCTCGTCGGCTACACCGGGGACCCCAACGCCCCCTCGCCGGCCAAGGACGTGGTGCTGGAGTCACAGGCCTACGACCCGGCGGGGCGGCTCGCCTCCGAGACCGACGCGATGGGGTGGGTGACCTCCTACAGGTACACCGACAACGGGCTGACCGCGAAGGTCACCCGCAGCGACCCGGCGACCGGCGCGAGCTTCGTGCTCGAGGAGAACGGCTACGACGCGGCCGGGAACCTGATCTCGCAGGTGACGAACAACGGCGCGACGACAACCACCGCGGTCTACGACGCCGCCGGGCGCACCACGTCCAGCACGCTGGACCCGGCGGGCCTCAAGCGGACCACCAGCGTGACCTACTCGGCCGACGACCACGTGGTCAACGAGACGCTCTCCGACCCGGCCGGCACGGTGTCCAACACCGACACCATGTACGACCCGCTGGGCCGGGTCCTGGCCACCACCGAGAACAACGGCTCGTTCACGCCGGTCAACCGCTGGCGGCTGGCGGAGTCCAGCGGCAGCATCGCGGCCGACTCCGCCGGGAACAACCCTGGCACCACCGGCAGCGGCGTCTCCTGGTCGGCCGACCGGGGCGGTTCGGCGGTCCTCACCGGCAGCGGCGCGATCACCAGCGCCGGACCGACCGTCGACACCGCGCGCAGCTTCACCGTCGCCGGCTGGGTAAACCTGGGCGACAACGGCGCGGTGCGCAAGGCGTTCGCCGCCACCGGAGCGCAGCAGAGCTCGTTCGACGTGCGCTACGACAAGACCGCCAACCGGTGGCAGTTCACCATGCGGCCGAGCGACAGCGCCGGCGAGACAGGCCTGACGACGGCGACCTCGACGAGCACGCCGGCGTTGAACACCTGGACCCATCTGGCCGGCGTGTACGACGCGGCGGCGGGCACGATGACCCTCTACGTCAACGGCGCCGCCGAGGGCAGCGCCACCTTCGCCGCGGGCTGGACCGCGCGTCGGTCGCTGCTCATCGGCGCCGGCCTCACCGGTGGCGCCCAGGACGGCTACTGGAACGGCCGGATCAGCGACGTCCAGGTCTACTCCCGGGTCCTGAGCGCGAGCGAGATCGGCAGCGTCCGGTCCGGTACCGCCCCGGAGGCCGGCGTCGGGGTGGTCCGCACCACCTACGCCCTCGACCAGGACGGCCTGGCCACCGCGGTCATCGATCCCGGTGGCAACACCACGAACTACGAGTACGACGAGGCCGGCCAGCAGGTGGTCAGCGTGGAGCCGGCGGTGTCCACGGAGAGCGGCGGCGGCGCCGTGCTGACCCGGCCGGTGACCTACGTCGGCTACAACACCTTCGGCGAGCAGGTGGAGGTCAAGGATCCCAACGGCAACGTGACCACGGACGAGTACGACGCGGCCGGCCGGGTGGTCGCCACGCGGCGGCCGCCGTACACCCCGCCCGGCTCGTCCACGCGGATCGACGCGGTGGAGCGCGACAGCTACGACGAGCGCGGCCAGCTCGTCTCCGAGACCGACCCGCTCGGCAACACCACCACCTACACCTACGACCAGATGGGCCGGCTGGCCAAGGTGACCGACCCGAACGCCGCGGTCACCACGTACACCTACGACCTGCTCGGTCACGAGCTGTCGCAGACCGACCCGACCGGAGCGGTGTCCCGCTCCACGTACGACTTCCTCGACCGCGAGGTCACCTCCACCGAGGTGGTACGCCAGACCAGCAGCAACCACACCACCACCAGCACGTACGGCGCCGGCGGGTGGCTGACCTCCACCAAGTCCCCCGCGGGCGTGGTCGAGTCGCGCACGTACAACGCGGCCGGCGAGGTCGTGACCTCGACCGACGGGGCGGGCAACGTCACGAAGTTCGCCTACGACGGTGCGGGGCGGGAGATCCGGGAGACCGCGCCGGACGGGACCTACACCACCACCACCTACGACGCCGTCGGGCGCCCGGTGGCGACGAAGGTGTACGACGCGGCCGACACGCTGCTGAGCACCGACACCAACGCGTACGACAACGAGGGCAAGCTGACCGCCGCGACCGACCCGCGCGGCACCACCACGAGGTTCGGCTACGACGCGACCGGGCTGCTCATCTCCCAGGTCGAGCCGGTCAGCGCCACCGATTCCATCACCACCACCTTCGGCTACGACCAGTCCGGCCACCGGACCCGGATGACCGACGGGCGCGGAAACGCGTTCCTGACCACGTACAACAGCTGGGGACTGCCGGAGTCGCAGATCGAGCCGGCCACCACGGCGTTCCCGGACGCGGCGGACCGCACGTTCACGGTCTCCTACGACGCGGCGGCCCAGCCGGTCACGCTGCGCTCCCCCGGCGGGGTCAGCGTGAGCAACACCTTCGATTCGGTAGGCAACCTGACGCGGCAGGCCGGCACGGGCGCCGAGGCGGCCACCACCGACCGTACCTTCGGCTATGACGCTGCCCGGCGGATGACCTCCGCGTCCGGTTCGGCAGGGGCCACGACGTTCAGCTACGACGACCGCGACGACCTGCTGAGCGCCTCCGGAGCCGCCGGGAACTCGTCGTTCACCTACAACCCGGACGGCGAGATCGCCTCCCGTACCGACGCGGCGGGCACCACGACCTACGGCTACGACAGCGCGGGCCGGGTGGCGAGCGCGGCCAACCCGACCACCGGAGTCCAGGCCACGTACGCGTACAACAGCCTGTCGCAGGTGGCGAGGATCGGATACGCGGGCAGCGGCGGCAACACCCGCTCCTTCGGCTACGACGCCCAGCACCGGCTCGTCTCCGACGAACTGAAGTCCTCCGGCGGTACCTCGATAGCCAAGATCACCTACGGCTACGACGCCAACGGCAACGAGATCTCGAAGGCCGTCACCGGCTTCACCGGCTCCACCACCAACACCTACACCTACGACCTGGCCGACCGGTTGACCTCGTGGAACAACGGCTCCAACACCGTGACGTACGGATACGACCGGTCCGGTAACCGGGTGCAGGTCGGCGGCCGGTACTTCAGTTACGACCAGCGCAATCAGCTCACCGGCGACGGCACCACCGGGTACAAGTACACCGCCCGGGGCACCCTCGCCTCCACCAGCGGCAACGCGGGCACGCTGACCACGAAGTCCGACGCGTTCGGGCAGGTGGTGTCGCAGGACGCGTCGACGACGCAGACGCAGCAGTACACGTACGACGGGCTCGGCCGCCTCATCCGCCCCGGCTTCGCCTACAGCGGGCTGGAGAACACCCTGGCGTCCGACGGGTCCGCCACGTACACCCGCGACGCCGAGGACGACCTGCTCGGCGTCGCCTCGGGCAGCACCCAGGCATACGCCTGGACCGACCTGCACACCGACCTGATCGGCCAGTTCACCGCCACCGGCACCGCGCTGACCGGGTCCACCAGCTACGACCCGCTCGGCAACGTACTGGCAAGGACCGGCATGCTCGGCCAGCTCGGCTACCAGTCGGAGTGGACTGACCCGACCACCGGCCGGGTGAACATGCTGGCCCGCTGGTACAACCCCGACACCGGGCAGTTCGACAGCCGCGACTCCGCCACCCTCGACCCGACCCCGGACTCGGTCGACGCCAACCGGTTCGTCTACGCCAACCAGAACCCGCTGACGGAGATCGACCCGACCGGGCACTGGGGCATGCCGAGCTTCGTCAAGAAGGCGGTGAAGAGCGTCAGTTCGGCGGCTCGGAAGGTGGTCTCCAAGGCCTCCAACACGGTGCGCAAGGTCGCGTCGACCGCCAAGCGCGTGGTCAAGACGGCCGTCAAGAAGGTGACGACGACCGTCAAGAAGACGTACCACGCTGCCAAGCGGGTGGCCAGCAAGGTCTACAGCACCGCCAAGCGGGTCGCGAAGAAGGCGTACACCACCGCCAAACGGGCCGTGAAAAAGACCTACCACGCCGCGCAACGGGCGGTGAAAAAGGCGTACACCAGCGCCAAGAAGTACGTGGCCAAGAAGATCAACCAAGCCAAGAAGACCGCGAAAGCGGTCTTCGTCAAGGCGAAGCAGGCCGGCAAGATGGTCCTGGCCAAGACGAAACGGACGGTCCAAGCGGCCACCAACAAGATCAAGGATGCGTACCAGGCGACCACGAAGTTCGTCAAAGACCACAAGAACGCGATCATCGAGGGCATTGCCATCGTCGGTGGCATCGCCGCCGGCCTCGCCTGCACCGCGGTGACCGCCGGGGTCGGTGCGGTGGCCTGCATGGTCGGCGCCGGGGCCCTGATCAACCTGGGCAAGGACGCGGCGCAGGGCGACATCCACGACGTCGGCGACGCGCTCGGCTCGGCGGGCACAGGGGGCGTGCAGGGCCTGACGGGCGTCGTCAGCGGGTACGCCGGCGGGTACGTCGCCGCCACAGTCGCCAAAACGGTCACCGGCAGGCTGGGCGACGCCGCCGCCTCCACCGCCGGGCACATGCTCGCCGGCGCGGCCGGCGGCGTCGCCGACGCGGGCAGCCAGCTGTACGCTTCGGGGCAGATCGACCCCAGCGCGGTGGCCATGAGCATGGCCGCGGGCGCCGTCGAGGGTCGCGGGATCGCGCACTTCGGCAAGCACCGGGCCCCGCTGGTCTACAAGCCACGCCACGTGTACTCGTCCAAGGACGTGCGGCCCGCATTTTACGACGGTCAACACCGCAAGCGCAGCATCACATCGAGGATCGTCGGCCGGAACCCGATTGGTTTCAAGGGCGTCGAGAACGGCTTGTTCACGGCGTACGACTACCAGGACAAGGCGAGCGACTGGGTCGGCCGCTTCATCGACAATCCGGTGGTCGGCGCGGTGGCCCGGGGCGCGGCAGGCACAGTCGGCTTCGTCAGGGGTTACCGCGAAGGAACAAAGTGAGCGCCTGGTAGCAGACGAGGCCAACCAACCCGGGCCGTTGACGCCTACGCGGGCGTAGGCGTCAACGGCAGGTTGAACCTCCAGCAGGGTGTGGAACTGTTCGCAGGCGAGGAACTCGTCGCGGAAGCGGCCGTTGAACGACTCGCAGACCCCGTTCTGCTACGGCGATGCGGGGTCGATGTAGGCCGGGTCTACGCCCGTGTAGCGGCACCAGTCGACCGAATGCTGGCCACCCCCGCGCACTGGAGCCGTCCCTGGTCTCCCGGGTCCAGGGCGGGACGCCGTGGCCGCCGAGCCGGTCGATCTTCCGGCTGAACGGTCCCGACCTGCGGTTTTGTTGTCGGGACGGCCGGATTTGAACCGACGACCCCTTGATGGGATGAAGGAGCGGGGCCTCGCTCCTCGTGACGCCCGGCGGGATGCTCGGGGTGCTCACATCTCACGGTGAAGGAGGCCCCTCATGCACGCAGACTACGACGGCCGGCAGATCGTGGGTATCGACCTGCACCGGCGCCGGTCGGTGATCGTGCGGATGACCGAAGCCGGACAGGTACTGGACACGGTGCGCATCACCAACGACCCGGCCACGCTCGCTGCCGAGATCGCCAAGGCCGGCGAGCACCCCGACGTGGTCTTAGAGGCCACCTACGGCTGGTACTGGGCCGCCGACGTGCTCCAGGCCGAAGGCGCCCAGGTCCATCTGGCGCATCCGCTGGGCGTCAAGGCTTTCACCTACCGGCGAGTCAAAAACGACGTGCGCGACGCGGCCGACCTGGCCGACCTGCTGCGCATGGGCCGGCTGCCCGAGGCCTACGTCGCCCCGCCTGCGGTACGCGAACTACGGGAGCTGGTGCGCCACCGGGCCAAGCTGGTGGGCGATTCCTTAACGTCCCGTGTGAGGTCAGAGGGCTCATTGAGATCCCTTGTGGTCTGGTTTAGTGCGGTCGGTTGCTGTACTTCACTGCTGTACCTGCCGGGGCCTCGCGTGTGGGCGGGGACCGCGCCCAGCCAGCGCACCAACACCACCGCCCACCACAGCAGTACGAGTTGGCCACCCAGCAGGACGGCCACGGCAACCCATTGCAGCTTCGTCAGCTCACTCGCCGCCACAGCCAGGAACCACCCGGAGCCGCCGACGATGAAGATCGCATCGACGAGAAAGCACCAGGCAAGTCCTCGGCCTGCCTGGACGGCCCACCTTTTGCCGTATGCGAGTCCAACCGCGCAGACCAGGGCCGCAGGCACGCCAGAAACCGCGACAGCGGCTTCGATCAGCACTAGGACGTCACCAGAGGGCACCTTATAAAACAGGCCCGAGGCGGCCCCGAGAATCGGCCCGAACGAGCCTAGGGTGAGCATCCAGGCGATGCCGCGAACGAGCACGGCGAGCAGCCCACCCCACCACAAGCGGCGTGCCGCCCGCTGCAGTTGCGCTTGCGGCAGACGTCCGTCATTCGTCACAAGGTCATTTTGTCCGTTCAAGGGTGGACCGTATGTCGGTCAACCTGGCATTTCCCGTGGTGCCAACCCCCGGTCTGTCATGTCGCCATGACACTGTCAGCTTGGGAATCGGACTGTGGATTTAACGATTTTCCGGCCTGATCCGCCGGGCTCAATGCCCGGACGAGGTTTTCGGCACCTACAGGGTTGCCAGACCGGGGGGAGCACGAACGGAGCACACCGATCGGGACGGACGGGCGAGTGATCACAAGTGCCCACCAGTGACCCCCACTGGAGACCGCCACGTGTGCGACGAGGATGCCCTTGCGGGCCTTCGGCCGGTCCGGGCGGAGGCTTCGTCAGGCGGTGACGTCATCGATTCTCCCGGGTGTCGGCTGCGCCTGTTACGCGTCTGATCTCGATGCCCGGTCGTGTGCCTCGCCGCTGACATTGTGTTGCAGCCGGCGTAGCAACTGTTCGAGGGTGGCGATCTCTTCGTCGCTGAAACCGGTGCGCAGCCGCTGGTCGTGAGTGGACGCCGCGGCGGCGAGCTGGCGAAACAGCGTTTCGCCGCGGTCGGTGAGCTCGACTTGGTGGATGCGGCGATTGGCGGGATCGCGTCGCCGGATGACCAGGCCGTCGGCCTCCATCGTGTTGAGGTGATGGGTGAGCGTCGCGCCCCGGATGCCGATGGCTTCGGCTAGTTCGCGCTGATTGCCCAGACTCCGTGTCTTCAACGAGATCATGATTAGCCATGCCGGCAGCGAGCCGCCCGCGGCGGCCAACGCGTCGTCGAATGCACGGCTCACCGCCTTGGCAGTGCGGGTCAGGGCCAGGCCGATGGGCGGCCCGGTAGGGCGCGGCATGGGCCGAGCATACCAAGGTCGTTAGTTTTCTAAGCGTTTGACACCTGACTATTAGATATCTAATGTTTATTTCAGCGCTCTGATCCTTCCCGACCGCACTTCTGGCCAAGCCAGTCCAGGGAGGCATCCATCATGATCATCGTGACCGGAGCTACCGGACATGTCGGCGGCGAACTGATCGCCCAACTCGCCGCCGCACAGCAGCCCGTGCGAGCCATGACCCGCCGTCCCGAAGTTATGCAGGCCCCACCCGGCGTGGAGGTGGTCTACGGCGACTGCGACGACGAGGCCAGCCTGGACGCCGCGTTCGACGGCGCCGACCGCGCGTTCCTCATGTCTGCCCAAGTCCCCTGCAGCGCCAAGCGGCCAACCCACGACCTGCGCCTCGTGCGCGCCGCACGACAAGCCGGTATCCGGCACGTCGTCAAGCTGTCGGTGTACGACGGCGGCAGCGTCGACGACGCCCTCGGCGCATGGCACCGCCAGGCTGAGGCGGCGGTGACCGGCAGCGGGCTGGACTGGACGCTGCTGCGCCCCGGGCGATTCATGTCCAACGCCCTCCAATGGGCACCGGCCATCCGGCGAAGCGACACCGTGCACATCCCGTTCGCGCACCGGCCGGCCGCCCCCATCGACCCGGCCGACATCGCCGCGATCGCCGTGGCGGCGCTGACCACCGACGGCCACGACAACATGGTCTACCAGCTGTCCGGCCCCGAGATCCGCACGCCGACCGAGGAACTACGCATCCTCGCGGAGACCCTGGGCCGGCCGTTACGCCTGGTCGAACCGACGATCGACCAGGCGAAGACCGGCATGCTCCGCGCCGGCATGACGCACGCGGTGGTCGAGGCGATCGTCGCCCGCGTGCTGGCCGGAGGCGATGGTGCGGAGGTGCTGGCCACGGTGGAGCGGGTGCTCGGCCGACCGCCCCGCACCTTCGCCGACTGGACCCGCAACCACGCCGGCGCGTTCCTGGCCGCCGACTGACCGTGACCGCGCCGGTTGCGTTTCTCAGCACCGACCTCAGGCACCCACCGAAGGAGGCACAAACCGTGAGCACCACCGAGCAACGTGTCCGCGAACTGGGCAGCCGCTGGGCCGAGGCCGAGCAGCGCGGCGACAGCGACGCGCTCGGCGCGCTGTCCACCGACGACTTCACCCTCGTCGGGCCCCTCGGCTTCGTCCTCACCAAACAGCAGTGGCTCGACCGCTACCGCACCGGCGCGCTGGTCACTCATTCGCTGGTGTGGGACGAGATCGAAGTACGCGACTACGGAGACGCCGCGGTCGCCATCGGATGCCACACCCAACGGGCCGAATACCAGGGCCACAGCGCCGACGGCAGCTTCCGTGCCACTCACGTCGCCGTCCGGCGCGGCGCCGACTGGTTGCTGGCCGGCGTGCACCTCAGCCCGCTCGGCGGACCGCCCCCATTCACACCACCACAGGCATCAACGGATGGAGAGCCACGATGAGCGTCGAGCTCAACCACATCATCATCCCGGCCCGCGACAAGCACGCGTCCGCGACATTCCTCGCAGACATCCTCGACGTGCCGGTCGGCCAACCGGCGGGCCCGTTCGTCCCGGTCACCGTGAGCAATGCGGTCACGCTCGACTACATCCACCGCACGGACTTCCACTCCCACCACTGCGCGTTCCTCGTCGATGACGAGGAGTTCGACGCCGCGTTCAGCCGCATCCAGGACGCCGGGATCACCTACTACGCCGACCCCGGCCACCAGCAGCCATGGCAGATCAACCACCGCTGGGGCGGGCGCGGCGTCTACTTCGACGACCCCAACGGCCACAACATGGAAATCCTCACCCGAGTTCCCTCGGACGCCACCACCTAACGCCCTGCCTGCCCCTGCTCGTAGCCTGAACCACCGCGGCCCGTCTCATCGCGACCGCGACCGGGCCTTCCTCGCCGCCGCCCCGCACCGGTTACCCAGGCCAACGCTACGGGAGCCGCACCTGCTCGTCTCCCCCGACACCGTCCTGCGCTGGCACCGCGACCGGCTGCGCCGCGGGTTTCCAAAACCGCTTCGGCCGCAAGGGTTCGCGTACGGGCGATCCTGTCAGTGGATTCACCGGTCGGTATGCCGAACACCCTAGAGTTGATGGACCGAGCTATTTAGACACGGTTATTGGATTGATGTTGTCGGCGGTGACGGCCAGCAGTACCAAGACTCCAAGCACGGAGATTACCGCCAGGGTGATCGGGGTCAGCTTCTGGTAGTCCGCCCGCCCCGGGTCGGGATGGCCAAGGCGGGTGGCGATCTGGAACGAATCCGCTCGAACCAGGCGATCGCGATGTGGCCGCCGTCCATCGGCAGCAAATTGAAGACACCGAAGAACAGGTTGAGGAACGCGAACAGGTTGAGCACTTGCAGCCAATCCCCACTGGCGATCAGCTCCCCACCCGCGCCGACGCCGGCATCACCGTCTGCAAGATCCCACCACGCAGCCCGCGGGCCAACGCTTACGCCGAACGGTTCGTACTCACCGCCCGAACCGAAGTCACCGACCGCATGCTCATCTTCGGCGAGCGACATCTCCGCCGCACCCTCGACGAGTACGCCCGCCACTACAACGGCCACCGTCCACACCGGGCCCTACGGTTACAGCCGCCCCGGTCCGACCGTCCCAACGTCGACCCCAGTCACGAGCGGACCAGACGTCGACCCGTCCTCGGCGGCCCATCACGAGTACGAACGAGCCGCATAGAACCGCAGTTCACCTACGATGCCAGGATTTTGACACCCACACCCTCTACATCGGCCCGGACACCTCAGCCCGCGACTGCGGCCGCGCCCCCGGCATCACCGCCGGCATCACCGCCGGCTGGGCACCCTGGATGGTCCACTTCCACTACTCGACCCGCCCCACCTGAGCAAAGACGACCTGCTCGACTGGACCCGCCAGCTCGGCCTGCGCCCACCCCGCCTCTACGACCTCGGCATGCCGCACAACAACTGCGGCGGCACCTGCGTAAGCGCCGGCAAACGCCACTGGGCCCGCGTCCTCGAGGTGCTCCCCGACCGGTACGCCGCCGCCGAACGCGCCGAGCAACCTGCGTGACGAGCCCGGAGACGTCGTGATCCTCACCGAACAACGCGGCAGGCAACGCCACCGACTCCCGCTGCGAACTACGCCAACGCATCGCCGCCGGAGGCAAGCGGTCGGCGGATCGCAGTCACAGGTCTTTGGCCATGTTGCGGGCGGTCTCGGTGAAGCCCAGCTGCTCGTACAGGGCCCGGGCGCCGGTGTTGTGGGTGAAGACGCGCAGACCGATTCTGGTCAGCGCGTTGTCGTGGCACCAGCGCTCGGCGGCCAGCATGATCGCACGGCCGTAGCCCTGGCGGCGGACCTCAGGCTCGACCGCGACGTTGTAGATGAACGCGGTGCCGCGGGTGACTTTCACCCAGAGGAAACCGACCCGGTGGTCGCCGTCGTAGGCGTACCAGAAATGGTGGTCAGGGGTGGCGAACTCGTCGGGGAGCAACTGCGCGTAGGTGTCGGCGGCGTCTCGGGCCGCGTCCTCAGCCGACTGACCCAACGCGGCGACGCTCTGCGCGTAATGCGCCTCGGCCTCGGCCCTCCACGGCTTGTACTGATCCTCGGTCATCGGCTCCAGCCGCACGTCCGTCATGACCGACAACATACCGAGTCAAAGCGCCCGCGCCCCGCTCCGCCGAAGGCGGTCAGCCGCAGCCTCACCGTCGCCACCTACACCGGGTGGTGCTCCGCCACGACGTTCAGCATTCCGGTCGACTACCGCGCCGTCATTCCGGTCGGCTCCGCTGTGCCAGGCGCCATTCGTCGGCGAGCATGGCGAAATCGAGTCTCGTCCTCCACCCACCCTTGAAAATCTCGTTGTGCACGAGTCGGGACTCCTGGCGCATCCCCAGGCGCCACGCCATCCGGGCCGAGGCCTCGTTGCGCTCGTCGATCCGTGCCACGATCCGATGCAACCCGAGCACGTCGAAGCCGAGGCTCAGCACCGCACGCGCGGCCTCGGTGGCGTACCCCTGCCCCTGGAGGCCGGGATGCAGCACGTACCCGATCTCGCCACCGCGGTGTTCGCGGCTATGCCAGAAAAGCACCACATCGCCGATAAGCTCGCCCGTCGCGGCGAGTTCGACACCCAGTCTCAGTTCCTGGCCCTCGTCGGTCAGCCAGGTCCGGGCCCAGCGCGACGCCAGATGCTGCTCGATGTCGGTGCGGGTCATCGGCTCGAAGGGCAGGTAACGGCAGACCTCCGGGTCGACCCGGTAGGTGAGCAGAGCGTCGATGTCCCGGCCGGTCAGCGGGCGCAGGAACAGTCGCCGCGTACGCAGGGGGTAGGCCGGATGTGACGGTGCCGGCTGCGGCCGATCGATCATATCGATCATCATCCCAAACCGGGGGCGTGCACGGGTCGTAGCCCCGCCACGGACCGACTGCACCCGGCCGGTCCGGCTCGCCTACGCCTACGCCTACGCCTACGCCTACGCCTACGCCTACCAGATCGTGCGCAGGCTGCTGGTGAGCGGCAATGGCGTGCCGGAGACCGTGGACACCCACCCGGCGGTGTTCGTCACCCTCACCGCCCCGCCCTTCGGCCCGGTGCACACCCGGGTCGTCCGCCGCCACACCCGCGGCACGCGCAGCGCGTGTCCCCACTTACCCGGCGGTGCTTGCGTTGTCCGCTCGTCGAAACAGGAAGTCGAAACAGGAAAATCCTCCAGGGATGACCTGTACGGACGAGATTTTCGGCGGGCGCAACGCCATCACTGTCTGCGTAGGACTGTAGCGTGTGTACGCGCACTCACACGATCTTGGTCACAGCCCGTAATCCGGTATAACTAGTCGACGCGTTGGCACACGATTAGGAGCGTAATAACTATGTATTCTGCCCTTCCCGACATTCTGCTCTCGGACGGCGCCCAGCAGCAGATTGCCGCCGACTGTCGGGTGCTGGTCGAGCAGGAGCTTTCCGCCAAGTCCGGCGTGTCTGCCAGCGCTCTCAAGGTCGCCTACAAGGCGGTGACCACCTTCGCGGCCGGCTATTACCAGTCCACGGTCGAGAGCATGGTGCCGAACCTGCTGCACCGGCTCCAGCCCTTCTGGGCGGACTTCCGCGCGGCCGGGGGTGGGCAGTTTGGCGACTACCTCGTCAAGCGGAGCGAGGAGGTGTCGGAGTCCGTGCTCGCAGTGACCGACGATATGGCGCAGTGGTCCCAGCGCGGCTCGATCGTGAAGGCGTACAACGCGGTACGCGGCGGCGCGGGCAAGCATATCGAGGCGGCGCTGCCCGCCGTCGGCGCGCTGGTGGAGAAGTACGCAGCCTGACCGCGGGCCCACCCGCGCCGCTTAGCTTTTCGTTTAACCTGTCGGGTCCGTCCATGTGACCCTGGCCGATCGTCAGCGCAGCCCTTGCGTGATCATGGTTCTTGCGAAGGAAGGCTCCGATGCCCCTATGTTTGTCAAGCCGTTGCAGGGGGCTGGGTCACGAGGTCGAGTTGTTGGATCAGGTGGTAGATCTCGCGGGCGATATACCGTTTGACGCAGCGGATGGCTTCGCGGCGGGTTAGGCCTTGGGCGGTGCGTCGGTCGAGGTAGTCGCGGGTGCGTTGGTCGCAGCGTGATCGGGTCAGGGCGATGCGGTAGAGGGCGGCGTTGGCGCGGCGGTCGCCTCCGCGGTTGAGGCGGCGTCGGCGGGTCTTACCCGAGGACGCTTCGATGGGGCTGACGCCGCAGAGGGCGGCGAAGGAGGGCTCGCTGTTCATCCGGTCGGGGTTGTCGCCGGCGCTGATGAGCAGGGCTGCGGCGCTGTCGGGGCCGATGCCGTGGCGTTGGAGCAGTTGCGGGGCGTGCGCGTCGAGGACGGCGGTGATCTGTTGTTCCAGCTCGCGGGCTTCGGTGGTGAGTGCCTGGATGCGTTGGGCCAGGCGGCGCAGGGTGTAGGTGGTGGCGGTGGCCACGTCGGTAGGCGAGGCCGGGGGTAGGCCGGCGCAGTGGCGGATCAGGGCCGTCTCGGTCAGGCCGGCGAGGGCGTCGCGTAGTGCCTCAGTCGGCGCCGACGATGACGGCCTTGAGCTGGTTCATAGCTTGGGTACGGGATTTGACTGCGGACGTCCTGGCCAGCTTGAACATGCGCAGCATCTCCACCGGCCCGTCGCCGGTTTTGGCGGTGGTGGTGGCCCGGGCGGACAACACCGCGTGGGCGGCGGCGGTGGCGTCGATGGCGTCGGTCTTGCCGTGGCGGCGACGGGCGGCCCGGTCGGGCCGGTTGACCTCGACGACGGTGATGTCGTAGCGGCGTAGGTATCGGGTCAGGGCCGCGCCGTAGGAACCGGTGCCTTCCACTCCGGCGCGGTCCGCCTGGCCTCAGCCTCAAGAAGATCTACAAACTGCTGCTTGACAAGCAAACCTGATGGGATGTCTGCCTCGAACGTGCAAACGCTCAATGCAACAGCGCCCCCGCCAGCGCTACGCGGCGGTCCAGCAGCTGGTGGCCGAGGGGCACTGACTGAACCATATCTGCCAGCAGTTTCGCCTCGGCCATTCTCAACCCCGCGACCGAGTGCACCCGCCGTCCGACAGACATCCACGAACCCCGACCGATCGGATGTCACGGCACCGTCGCTCGGCAGCCGATCATCGATGCCACGCCCGAGTCCCACTCCATCGGGGAGGCATCGACCATTAGCGAGCCGGGGTGCGGCAAACCGTACGCGTCCGCGAAGGAGAGCAGTGACACGACAGCGGTCTCGATGCAGCGGCGCGGGAGCGTCAACCCTGCTGTGGGCGGCAGGACTCGTCGTACCACTGATGATGGTCGGCGGCTGCGCAGGCGGCGGACAGGACCAGGTACCGGGCGCCGACATGGCCAAGGTCGGCCCGCAGTCGCTTCCGGCGCAGGCGCCGGTCCCCGACGTTGCCTCAGCCGGGCCGGTGACGACCTCGACGGCCCCGTCTCCGCACAACCCCGTACGGGACGTGGAGAACTCGCTGGCCGGAGCGCTCGGCACCGTGGACCCCGCCGCAGCGGCCAGCATGAAGCTGGACGTGCGTCCAGCTGCCGGCAACCAACTGGTCGTCACGTGGACGGTCAGCAGGGATCCCGGCGACGCAGCGGCGAAGAACCGGCTGCGCCGGGAAGCCATCGCGGCGCTGGCGGCGGCGAAGCCGCACCTGTCGTCGTACGGTTCCGTACTGCTCATCGCCGACGCCACAGTCCGGGACGCCACCGGCCAGCTGACCGACGCCAGCGTCTTGCGCGCTAAGTACTCCCGCGCTCTGATCCAGCGGACCGACTTCGCACAGCTGTCGATCGACCGGGTCTTCACGTTGCCGGACGACAAGCCCGCAGAGATCCACACCTCCTACCGCTGAAACCGCGCCAGGCCGGGCCGGCGGCCTAGGGGAATCGTGAACTGCCTGTCCACACCACCGCCCACCGCCGCGTGAGCGGCCAATGGCGACCGGCATCTCGCCCTCACAGCGTCGGACGATGTTCGGGTCGCCGACCACATGCGAGGAACAGTCCTTGCCCGCGGCCGACGTCATGGCGCTGGGAAGACCTCGGCCTCGACGTTCCCGTCAACCTCGGTGAGTACTACACCGCCGCAGTAGAGGCCAATGGCAATCTGACGCTGGCCCATCGCGACGACGATCGGCTCCTTCTCTTCGCTCCCGATCACGCTTTTACAGGTGTCACGCCACTGGCCGGTTCGCCACCGTACTCGCTGCTTACCGTCGATGACGTGTCTGACCTCGCCACCTGGATAGAGATGTGCGCCGCGGCGTGGCGACGTCAGTGAGCGACAGGTATCCGGATCTGCCGCTGATCGCGCGGCCATGCCGAGATGAGTACGCCCGGCTACCAGCCGCCTGACCGCGTCGAAGGGCCAGCGAGCAAGGTGTGGTCACCCGGGCGCAACGTGGCCGGCTGGGTTCCGCGCAGAGATCCGTGGCAAGCCGGGTGCGGCTTCACACGAGCCGTTTCATTCCCGCCGCTGCTGCCGTCAAGGGCGACGAGACGCAGAGCGGGCGCTGGGCGCTGAGGATCCGCTCATCCTCAGCGCCCAGCCGGAGAGCCGCTCGGCCGATCCGGGACGGCTACGGGGTCGTACCGCGGGAGAACTCGCAGCCCAGGCTATGGCCGTACCCGCCGAGCGGCGTTTTTCCAGCAACCACCGCGTCGGCGGTCTCCCACACCGCATCCGGCCAGGCGCCCTCGTCCTTCATGTCGTTCAGCACCTTCCAATTATGGCTGCTGCGCAACGCGTCGGCGGCCCGCTTGAGGGCGGCTTCGTCGCCGGCCTTCTTCGCGCGCAGCCACTCGGCGATCCACCCGCAGCTGACCCGGCCGGTCACTTCGGCGCCGAACTGATAGGGGTCGTTGGTGCCGAGGTCGTTCAGCGCGGCGGTGTCGAAACCCGGAGGAAGGGGCACGTCGGCGAGCACCTTGGCAGCGCGCTCGGCCACCCGCTGGGGGGTGACGATCTCCTCCGGGAGCGCGTCCAGCCAGGTACGGACGTCGACGTGGACCACGGCGGCGAGCACCCGGTCGAACTCGCTACGCGTCCAGGTGCCCCCGGTACGCAGTTCGACGAAGGAACCGTCGCGGGGCGCGAGCATGACGGCGAAGTCGCTCTCGCTGTACCGGAACAGTTCGCCCTGCCGGCCGTCGACCTTCACCTGCTCGGGCTTGCTGACCCTGAGCCGGTCGGAGTGGAAGTCGTCGTACTGGTCGGCCGGGTACCAGTTCATCCCCAACTGCCGTCCACCGTTGCTGAACCCGATTTCGCCCTCCTTCTCGGCGAACCCGTGGACGGTGGTCGCCTTCCAGCCAGCTTCATCAATCAGCAGCCGCGGGTTCTGCTCGGCCGCCTTCAGCACCGCCGCCGAGTAGGAGACGGCTCTCCTCCCGTCGGAGGTGGTCGCCGGGGAGGGCTTTCGGCCGCCCGACTGGTGGGGGCTCATGATCGAGACGACCAGGGCACCGACGAGAACGGCAGCCGCGACGCCCGCGCCGGCGAGGCTGCGCATCACGCCGCGGCGTGCCCAGCGGTGCCTGACCGGCGGTTCGGCGACGCGATCGAGGGTCGGCACGGACATGATCTCCTCCAGGAGGTTCTGCGCGACCCCGTCGAGGTGCCTGACGACATCCGGTCGGTAAGGGTCGGCGTCTCGGACCATCTGGTCGAACTGCTCGTCGGTCATCTGCCCTCCTTAGGGGTGCGTACGGCGATGACATCGAGTACATGTCCGGGCGGGCCGAGGTCGTCACCGACGAGATCTCGCAACCGGGCCCGGGCACGCGACAGCCGGGTACGGACCACAGCCGAGCTCACGCGCAGGACCGCGGCGATCTCGCGCGGCTCCAGCCCCTCCCAGAAGGTCAGCATCAACACCTCCCTATCCAACTCACCCAGCCGGGCCAGCGCGGCGTGGACCGCGAGCCGCTCGGGCACCTCGCTGCCCGGGTCGACACCGAAGGCGACCCTGAGCCGTTGCCGCAACCGTTCGCCCAGCCGCTCCCGGCGCACTCCGCCGCGGTGGTGGTTGGCGAGCACCCGTCGGGCCACGCCGTACAGCCACAGCCGGGCCTCGGCCTCCGGCGGCATGTCACGGCTGCGCCGCCAAGCGACGAGGAAGGTCTCGGCGACCACGTCGGCCGCGTCTTCAGGCTGCTCGACGCGCCGCATCGCGTAGGCCAGCAGCGGCTCGAAGTTGACCGCGTAGACGCGTCGGAAGCGGTCCTCGTGCTCAGTCCCGGAACTCACGTCTACTCCATGTCCAGCCGAGCGCCCATCGTGACAAGCCCGATCCGAAAACCGCGGAGTCGCCGGGCGGCCTCGACCACCAGCGTCTTGGCACCAACCCGAGCTCAGCCAACTGCTGGCATCCACGGGTCCAGGCGGCCCGGACCCTCGGCGCACCGCCCGGTGGCTGGCCGCCCACCCGCCCCTGCTGCTGCTCGAAGGCGCCCGCTACAGCCCACAGGACAACCCCGTCGAGCGCATCTGGGCCGCACTCAAGACCTGGATCGCCAACACCGCCCCGGCCACCGGGGTCGACCGCATCCGCCAGGCCCACGCCTTCTTCCGCCACCGCACCCCCGACCAGCTGCTGACCACCGCCGCGCCCTGGAGCTCGCCGTGGCTGCCCGACGGTTACGGACAAGACTTCCGGTCGGCCGCTAAGGCCTATCGACGGCAGGGTAACCACCGGCGCGCCAAATCCCAGCTGCCGCTGACGTGCACACAACGGTCAGCCGGACAAAAGAGCGTGTGTATGGACCGAGCAGTGTGAGCAGCGCATCACGCCCAAAATCTCGATGAACAATCACGGTGCCGCTACGTCGCATTGTGTCCGGTTTCTAACCTCGACAATCGGACTCCGAGGCCATGAACGGGCGTGCGCTGCTGCAACGCTCTCAACATGCAAGAACGTCAGTAGCCCGGTCTCCGACCCGGCCGGGCAGGGCAGGGGTTGTCGTTGGCGAACGTGTTTTGCAATAGTCGGCTAGCTTCGATGTGATCGGCAAAAGTTCGGGGGACGGGGTCAGCATGTCCGATCATCGTCAGGACGCGTTGGAGCGTCTCGTCGACGAGACTGCCTTGCTCGAGCGGCGGGCCCGGGCCGCCGCTGGTGCCGCGGCAGGCGCCAGGGGTGAGGACGCCACGGGCACGGTGAACATCACGTTGGACGATGCCGGTCGGGTCTCAACCGTCCAGGTCGCAGCACGCTGGAGTGAACGGGTCGGCGCAGAGGCGCTGGGCGATGCGGTGCGCGAGGCGGTGCAGGCCGCAGCGGTCGCGCGGTTGTCGGCTTGGGGCGAGACGTTCGTTGACGACGCCGCCGAGGCCGTCCCCGGTCCCGGTTCCCTCGACCGCGACGGTCTCGCCGAGCGGCTGCACCAGCTCACGTCGTCGGGCCGGATGACCGCCGAAGACACCCGGGTCGCGCTGCTGGAACTCCTGGCGCTCGTCGAGGACATGGAGCGCGGCATCGACGAGGTGGGCGAGCGGCTCCCGGCAGTCGAGTCCGCAGTGCACACCGGCCACAGCGCCGACCGACGCGTCACCGTTTCGCTCACCGGCGGCGGCGACGTGCGCGAGATCCGCTACGACCGTCGCTGGCTGGCGCAGGCACATGAAATCAACATCGGCAGGCAGACGGCGTCGGCATTCGCCGCGGCGTACGAGGCCGCCGCGCGCGCGGGCGCCGCCCAGTTGATCGCCGGCAGCCGCCTCGGGCAGGTGCAGCGGGCTACACAGGACCCGCTCGGCCTGGCCCGCCGGCTGCGACTGACGGATTAACCACGGGGAGGAGACCGGAATGACGTTGAAAGCGGCGGAGGAGGCCCTGCGCAGCGACGCTGCCATGTGGGACGGCGTGGCGCACACGACCGACCTCGCCCGTCAATCCGCGCAAGGACTGACCCTCACCGAGCACGATCTGTCGTGGGCGTCCGCCCACACGGAGCTGCAGAACACGTACGACGAGATCCAGCAGAAGATCGTGATGCTGCTCGGCGAGGCCACCGAGGTGTTCAACGGCCTGAGCACCGCATTGGACCAGGTCGCCAACGCCTACCAGACCAACGACGAGGCCGCCGCCAAGAAGTTCAAGGGGGTGTGGGACGTCCGTGGGTAGCACCGTAAGCCCGGCGACGGAGAGCGAGCTGATCAGCAAGATCCTGTCGACCGTCGACCGGATCAACGGCAAGACCACCGAGCTGCAGAATCGCATCAACGACAAGATGCACTGGCTGCCGTCCGGCCTGCAGGACAAGGTCGTCTCCGGGTGGAACAAGTTCGTCGGCGTACTCAAGGAGATCTGGGACTTCTGGTACGAGGTCGCCACACATCTGGGGTCGCCGTCGAAGCTGTCCGCCACCGCCGACGCCTGGAGCGACAGCGTCGGCGGTCCGGTCAGCGCGCAGGTGCAGACCGCCGACGCCGGCACGTTGCTCGTCGACGACAACTGGGACGGCGACGCGGCCAACGCCTACCGGCAGACGCTGCCGCAGCAGAAGGCCGCCCTCGACAAAATCAAGAGTTCGTTCACCGACGGCATAGCCAGCGCCCTCTCCGACGTGTCGAAGGGGATCATCGCTTTCTGGGTCGCCCTCGTCAGCGCGCTCGCGGCATTCGTCGTCGGCATCATAGGGGCGCTGTCCTCCGCGGCCACCATCTTCGGACTGCCCGCATCGCCGTTCATCGCTGCCGGCGCAGCCCTCGTCGCCTCGGCCGCCGTCGTCGGCGGCATGCTGATCCTGAAGTCGGTGTGCATGTCGGCGGCCACCTCGATGCGGCAAAAACTCAACGACAACGGCGGCTTCCGCGACGGCCACTGGCCGCCCGCAGCGAAGTACTGATCCGATGATCGACCGCCGAATCGCCCGGGCACTGCAGATCGCGGTGTTGCTCTGCGCCGATGCCACGATCGTCGCCATCCTGCTCGTCCAGGCGCAGGGAAAGGAGCAGGCGTTCGGCCTGCTGTGCGCCGGCGCCCTGGCTGGCGTCGTCATCTCAACGTTGGCCCTGGCCGCCGTGCTGACCCGCAGTCGAAGTCTGGGCGGGACGGCGCCGCTGCTGGCCGGGCTGCGCCTGATCAGCGTGCCGGTCGCGGCCGGCGTCATCGCCGTGTGGGCCGGTGCCGATGCCATCGTCGGTCCGGTGGAGACGTTCGCCGTCGCCCTCGCGGTGCTCGACGCGATCGCCGGCCTGGCCGCCGGAGTCGCGGCGAACCGATACACGCGCGGTTGATCCCATTGGAAGCGGCGGTCATCACCGGCTCCGGGCTATTCTGCGCCCTCGTCGTCGGCCTGGTCATCCTCGTCACCGTGGCCGCCCGCCGCCGCGAGCGACGCCGCATGGACGGTCTGCGGTCCTGGGCGCAGGCGAACGGCTGGGCTGTCACCGAGCGCCCCGCTGTCGACTGGGGTGCCCGGCTCCCCGGCGGCGCGCGCCGGGGAGTCAGCGTCACGGTCTCCGGCGTCGTGCGCGGGAGGCGAGTCAGCATCGGGGAATACACCGTGACGGACACCCAGGTCACCACGGTCCCCGACGGGGCGGGCGGCACGAGTACCTCGACGACGTCCAACACGCACCACTACACCGTGGCCGTGGCCCTGCTCACCCGGCCCATGCCGGACACCGCAGTCGAGCAGCGGGGCGGCCTATCCCGGCTGACCCGGGCCGTCATGGGCCCGGGTGACTGCGCCACCGGCAACCCCGCCTTCGACCGGGCGTTCCGCATCCGCACAGAGAGCCCGCCGTCCATCCGGACGTGGTGCTCACCAGGGATACTCGACGCCCACCTGCGCGGTCACGTCCCGACGTGGAGCGTCCATGGGATCGAGCTTCTCACCTACCGCCCAGGGCGCCTCGACCCGGCTGCCATCGTCCCGCAAGCCGAGCAGGTGACCTACCTGGCCGCGCTCCTCGACCCTCTTCCGCGTCCTTCGTAGCGGATCCCTGGTAGCCGCCCGAGCGCTGCTGCACCTGGTTGCTGCACCGATCCCTGTCCGACCGGCGGACAGGGCCTTTGACCTGCGTCGGGACGGCCGGATTTGAACCGACGACCCCTTGATCCCCAGCAGCCAGCACGCCTCTTTGACCTGCACATGTACGGGCGTTGACCTGCTAGAACAGTCCTCCAACGTCCGTGGATGTCCGCCGCTGTCCGTGCCCGTCGTCACTCAGTTTGTCACTCATGCCGGACGACACCACTACGCCGGCGCATGACCGCCTCGGCCTGGTCGCCCAGGTAGCAGCTGACCTCGTGTGCGAGTACGGCTACGCCGAGATCCATCATGTCCCCGGCGACCAGCAAGCAGCCTTGCGGAAGGCCATCCGTGCGCTCGTTCGCAAGCAGAGCGGTCACGGCAGCACGACGACGATTCACAACGCCTCAGTTCACGTTTCTTGCGACGCCATGTATGAGCAACGGCGTGACGAGGATGTCCGTGCCGCTGCGGAGATAGTCAGCCAAGTGCTCCTCGGCGACGGTGAGCCCCAACCGGCCCCGAAGCCCGAGTGGCGCATCTCTTGGGACATCTGGGCGTCGGGACAGTAAGGCACGACCGACACGCCACGGGCACATCGGCATCTTCCGTGTCAAAGAATGATCGTGGGCGGGCTGCCAGGGCGGTCATGGCCGGTTAGCACGAGAAACAGTACGCCACTGTCCGCCAATGTCCGTACCGGTTGTCACTCAGTTCGTCACCCGCTACTTCAGTTGCCAGGACTCACCAGCCGACCCAACGGCGGTAGGCGTCCAGGTCTACGTTGCCACCACAGATGATCGTGACCACGTGGCGACCGGCAAAGCGATCAGGGTCTTCGAGAATGGCGGCGATACCCAAAGCTGCCGAGGGTTCGACGACCAAACCCGCGTGCTCCAGGAGCAACCGCATCCCGGTGACGATCGACGCCTCACGCACGAGAACCGCGTCGTCGATCACCTGGAGGAGATCGTCCAGGACCACAGGGATCGGATACCGGCCGGCCACACCGTCGGCAATGGTGTGGGTCGAGTCGGTGGTGACGACCCTGCGCTCCCGCCAGGACAGCGTCATGGCAGGTGCGCCAACCGGCTGCACGCAGACCACCTCGACCCCTGGCGCAAGCGCTTTGAGGACATGGCCGACGCCGGTGGCCATGGCACCGCCACCAAGGGCGACCAGGACGGCGTCGCCGGCGGACACCCCGCTGACCAACTCCAGGCCGATGGTCGCCGCACCCTCGCAGGTCTCAATGTCCAAGCTGTCCTCGACCAGCCGAACGCCGCGCTGTTGCGCGATGGTCACCGCCCGCTCGCGGGCCATCTCGAAGTCGCCATCCACCAGCTCCAGGTGCGCCCCGACGGAACGGATCCGGTCGAGCTTGACCGTCGGCGCAAAGCACGACGCCGCTACGGTCACGTCCAGGCCTCGGCGCCGACCCGACCAACCCAGTGCCTGACCGAGGTTACCGGCGCTGGCGCACACCACCGCCGCCACGCCCTGGTCGGCCAGGCGGCTCGTGGCCAGTTCAGTACCCCGCGCCTTGAAGCTGCGCACCGGGTTCGCTGTTTCCAGCTTGATGCTCACCGTGCAGCCAAGCTGGCCTCCCAGGGCATCACACCGGTACAGCGGCGTGGCCAGAAAGACCGGGTCGATCGCATCGCGGGACGCGCGGATTCGGTCGAGATCGAGACGGGTCTGGAGCACGGTCAGTCAATGTACCCGGCAGCCCGGTCACCTGAACCGCTTCGCCGATCGCCGGTCGACCTCTTGGGTGTGAACTACGGGCAACCCGGTCTCGTGCGGTCCGATAGGAGGTCAGCCGGGTTGTTGCGGTCCTTCGTGGTCTGGTTCAGTGCGATCGGTTGCTGTACTTCGCTGCTGTACGGCCGGTGCGAGCCGACTTTCTTCAGTTCGGCTGGGTCGCTGCTGGTCATACATTCCGGGCACCGGCACGGAAGAGCGTTGCAGCCATCCAGACAGCGCCAGCGGTGATGAGCACCGCGGTCAGAGACAGGAGGATAGTGCGGGACAACCAGGTCAAGAGCAGGAAGGGTTGCAGCCCCAGAATCAATGCTCCGGTACCGAAGAGAACCTGTGCCAGGCCGAGGCGCCGAGCGCTGCCCTGCCCGGTCTGCTTGGCGAGTGAACTCCCGTTGCTTAACGGTCGGCCACGTATCGCACTGAACGTCCCCAGCAGCAGTACGCCCAACGCGGCGCAGACCACCACCGCCGCCAGGGCGTCGATGATCCCCCCGTGGGCGAACTTGTCAGGCCCCGCGATACCGATCACCGTTTGTCCTCCATGCCTCCCTGAGCGGCCACGAAGCAGTCAATCAACCGCAGTGGGCGACTACTGTCGTCCGAGCGGCTGTCATCACGGTTCAATCAGCTTGGGAATCGCATTGATCTGCACGTTGGGTAGCCAGAATCGAGGATGAAGGAGGATGAAGGTAGACGGAACGTAGCCGTACATGCCGCCGAAGGCGTGGTGTTCCCCCTTGTTGACCGCCACGTCGGGCACGCCACGGGCACGACCTTTTCTAGGACTGTTGGCCCTTCACAAGGAACGGTGCCGAGACTCCGAATGACACCTGGACGACCTCGATCACAACCAGGTCCAGAAGGTGACTCGGTGCCATCCCGCCCCCAGTCGCAGCGCAACAGACGAATGGCGCGACGATCATGGCGAGGGCCAGGCACAGGCGAAACACGGCCTTGCCAGCACGTCTTTGCAGGTGGAGAAGGGAAATCCGCGTGCCCCGGGTGGGGCGGCAGTCGAGTGGGCATCCGGTTGCGGTTCGTCGGCGGTGGTGCCGGTGATCACCTCGGTCAGCATCTCGACGGCCTCGGCTGGTTGACCGGCACGACCGGCACCTGACCATCACCAGCCGCAGCCACCTCGCCGACGGCGCCCACGTCGTCACCGTCGACCCGGCCACCCACCGCAGCTACTACCCAGTCCCCCACGGCGTTCATGGCGGACCGGCCCTGCTCAGCTACCAGTCCAGCCGCTGATCGTCACGACCGCCGCTGGCGCCCGCGCTCGCAGGTGGCGGCGTCGGTCGGCGGCCGGGTTCACCCCACCGCGGCGGCCTGCGGGGTCTTGTCGGCCTGACGGCGCAGGCTACGCTCGGTCAACGCGCCAAACAGCAGCCCGAACGTGGTCCACAGCACCAGCTGGGTACCCAGCGAGGCCAGCCGGAAGCGCCACAGCAGGGTTGCCGAGAAGTCGCCGGGCACCTCGTCGACCGCCGGGAGCACGAGCCCGGCGAGAGCGACGACCGCCACGAACACGGCTACCGCGACCAGGCTCGCGGTCCAGGTGTCGAGCCGCCTGTTCAGTGACCTGCCGACCAGTGTCGCCACGATCGCGACCGCCACCGAGACGACGATCATCAGGAAGTACAGGGCGGTGCGTCGGCCGATGGTGTCCGGGTTGCCGACCGCGGGCGGGCTGGCCGGGTACTTGACGAACGGCGCCGCGTAGACCGCGACGAACCCGACCGCGGCGACCAGCAACGCGGTGGGCCGGGCGCCGAGCCGGCCGAGGCGGCCGTAGGCGAACGCGAACGCCAGCCCGAAGACCCCGCCCAGGGCGGCGCCGTAGACGAGTACCGCGACGGCCAGCCCGACGGTGGCCTGCAGGGTACGGCTGACCAGTTCGTGCTCGTGGTCGCCGGGCGGGGTGTGTGCGGCCTCGTAGGCGATGGCGTTGTTGATCTGCGGTTCGCCGAACAGCGACGAGAAAGCGACGGCGAGCAGCCCGGCGACCACGCCGACGAGCATGCCGCGCACCAGCAGGGTGCGTGCGGTCATCATGGGGCCTGCCGCGCTCAGTGGCAGGGGAAGCCGAGGATGTGCCGGCCGTCGTGGGTGACCTCGTGCACCCAGTGGCCGGACACCAGCGAGGTGGCGCCCTGTTCGGCGCCAACGAAGTAGACGGCCACGAGCACCAGCAGCAGGCCGAAAACGGCCCAGGGCAACAGGTCTCGCAGCGGAATCGCGACCGGCGCCGGGGCGGAGTGCGGGGTGGACAGAGCCGACACCTGTGCCATGGCGGACCTCCTCGGGATCACGCGTCCCGCTCGGTGGTGCATTGACGACGGCGTGAGGTCTGGCTCCCGGGCCGCCCATGCAGGCGACCGGTCACAGTGGCGCGACCGCGCCGGATTCCAACCGGCTTCCCACACCGTCCTTACAGACGACAGTGACGCCAGGGGCCCCGGGCCGGCAGTGCCGTCAACGCAGACCTTGTCACACCGCCGCCATGACCACCACCGGTCGGCTACTCCGTCGGACGCGACGAACGCGGGTCGGTCAACCAGTCATCGGCGAAGTGCTTGATCCCGTCGAGGTCGAGCTCGCCGCACACCAGCGTGTTGTCGGCGTTGACGGCCTTGACGACGTCGGCCTGTCCCCGCGCCGGAGCGCCAATCACCCTTCCGGCATTGGGGCCGGTGACGTATGCGCGCAGCTCGCCGACCTGCTCGGTGGACAGGCTCGCCTGGTAGTGCACCATCACGTACCCGTCGCCCAACAGGTGACCGAAGCCCTTGTCCGGCACCGCGTCGGCCGGCTCGAAGAAGGACTTGCTCGGGTGGCCGCCACCGGCGGGGTAGGTCTCGGTGCGCTTGCGGACCTCGCAGCCGCCGAACGCCGACGCGCTGGCACCGGTGTCGGTCGGCCACACCACCGTCAGTGCGGCCCGCCGCGCGTGCGACCAGGTGATGTAGTGGCCCAGCACGTCGCCGAGCACGAACATCCCCACCACGGCCATCAGCTGCCCGAACTCGACGCCGACGTTGAAGGCGATCACCCGGGCCAGCACACCGTCTTCGGGGCGGAGCAGGTCCTGCAGCCGCGTCGACAGCCCGAGCCCGTGCACCAGCCCGAAGCCCAACACCGCCGTGGCGAACCACCGCCAGTCCTTCGGCCGGCCGAACCAGCCCACCACACCAACGAACACCAGGCTGAGCACGATCACGATGTCGACCAGGGTCGCGTTCACCCGCCAGTGAGCCAGGGTGGCCACGATCAGCGTGATGCTGTGGCCCAGAGCGAACAGCGAGATCAGCTTCGCCGCCCGCTTCGCCTTGCCCGCCAGCAGCACCACGCCCGCGACGAACAGCAGATGGTCCCAGCCAGCCAGCATGTGCTTGAACCCCAGCCACACGAACCCCGACGCGGTCTCACTCGTGCCCCCGATGCCGTGGGCGAACGCCGCGCCGGGCAGGCCGAGCAGCACCGCCGCGGCGATCGCGCCGATCACGGCGCACCGGCGTAGCACCGCCGGCCGGGCGCAGGGGCCCGCCGGTGTCATGGTCGGTCCGTCTGTCACGTCATGCTCGTTTCGTCAGGCACCCCTGCCGGGCATCGCTGGCGATCAGGAGTCGGTTGGGTAGTCGCTGATGGCGCCCGGCCGGTTCCCGGCACGGCCGCCGCCGTCAGCGGCGCGGAGATCTTCTACTGAGGCCCCGGCGTATTCGATGCCGGTCACTGCAGCGGCGGTCGTCGCTGCGGGACGGTCAGCGTCGCACTCTGACGAATCATGCTTGTGGAGTGGCCGGGCCGCGCCGGCGGCGCAGTGCGGCCACCGTGACGATGACCGCTACCGCGAGCAGGAGACCGGCGATGCCGATGACCGGCCAGGATGGCCCGGACTGCTTGGCTGCCGGGTCGGCCGCTGCCGGTGTGTTGGGCCCAGCCGCAGTGGCGGTCGGTGTCGCCGGCAGGGTCGTCGGAGCGGCCGAGGTTACCGACGCAGGTTGCAGGGTCAGGACCGGGGCGGGCGCGTCCGGCTCGGCCTGACCGGGGGTGGGAATCTCGATCCACCGGTCGATGTGGCCGTCGCTGTAGGTCTGCAACGTCCGAAACGGCAGGCTGGTCGCGCCGGCGGGCAGTTGGGCGATCTTCACCGCGTACTTGGCGTCCTCGCCGGCAGGAAGCGCCGGCCCGGCCACCGTGTAGCCGTCCGCGCCCGGGGTCAGCGTCCAGCCGGTCGGTCCGGACACCCACGCCACCTGGTCGGGGCGGATCCCATCGGGCAGCACCACCCTCAGGCTCGCGATCCCCGCGGTCTTGGATTCCGACTCGGCGGAGAAGCTGACGGTGACGTTCGCAGCGCCAGCCTGCGCCTGGTCGGCCGTGACCTCCACGTGCGCGAAGCCCGGCGTGGGCAGCGCCAGCACGGCGGCGCTCACCGCCGCCAGCACGGCGGCCCGACGTATCCAGCGACCAACCATCCGCTTCCTCCAGCCGTCCAACCTGGTTCGGGTACCGCCGGGATACCGGTCGGCGTCGGGCGGCCCACCATCGCGGGCCGCCCATCTAACAGTCGTCACGCCGGGCCGGATAGTTCCCGCGTGCCATGTACGCGTTGCGACGCCCACCCCGCCACCCGGCCAGTCATCCGCACGTACCGGCGTCGGTGCTAGTCGTGCTCGGGTACGCCGCTGACCTGGTGGTCGGCGGCGTGCAGCGCCTCGGCGACCAGCCTGCGCACATGTCCGCCGCGCGCGGTGTACAGCGCCCGGCGTCCCTGTCGTCGCGTCGTGACCAGCCCGGCCAGTCGGAGCTTGCCCAGGTGCTGCGACACCGCCGGCCGGGCCACCTGCAGCGCTGCGGCCAGTGACCCCACGTCGTACTCCCCCGTGCTTAGCAGCCACATCAGCCGCAGCCGGGTCGGGTCGGCGAGCATCCGCAACGCTGTCACCGCCACCTCGACCTGCTCGCCAGAAGGCAGTTGTTGCAGGTCGCCGGCAGTTGCCGCGTTGTCGCGTGCGTACATGAGCACATATCTTGGCACGAGGACCGGCGCAGCGGCCACACCGTCCGGTCCCGACCACGACGATCCGACGGGAGTACCGGTGAGCGGCGACCACTCGCACGACCACGGCCGTCACTACGGCACGAGTGGTCACAGCCACGAGCGTGACCACCACGGCCACGGACATGACCACGCGCAAGGCGACCGGCACGCCGGTGCGGGTGGCTGGTGGCATCGGCTGCGCCCCCGGCTGACTCCGCACACCCACGACAGCGCCGACAAGGTCGACGCCGCTCTGGAAACGAGCCGCGCCGGCATCCGCGCGCTGTGGATCTCCTTGGCCGTGCTGGGTGTCACCGCCGCCGTCCAGTCCGTCATCGTGGCCTGGTCGGGGTCGGTGGCCCTGCTCGGCGACACCCTGCACAACATCGCCGACGCACTTACCGCCGTGCCGCTCGGCATCGCCTTCGTACTCGGCCGCCGCGCCGCCACCCGCCGCTACACCTACGGCTTCGGCCGCGCCGAAGACCTCGCTGGCGTCCTCATCGTCGTGGTGATCGCCGCCTCCTCAGCCGCCGCCGGCTACGAGGCCATCCGCCGACTACTGCACCCGGCCGGCGTGTCACACCTGTGGGCGGTGGCCGCCGCCGGCCTGGTCGGCTTCGTCGGCAACGAACTCGTCGCCCGCTACCGCATCACCGTCGGCCGCCGGATCGGATCAGCCGCCCTGATCGCCGATGGACTGCACGCCCGCACCGACGGCTTCACCTCCCTGGCGGTGCTGCTGGGCGCCGGCGGGGTGGCGCTGGGCTGGCAGTGGGCCGACCCGGCCGTCGGCCTGCTGATCACCGTCGCCATCCTGCTTGTTCTCAAAGACGCCGCCCGCGAGGTCTACCGCCGGCTCATGGACGCCGTCGACCCCGCCCTCGTCGACACCGTCGAACAGACCCTGCGTGACACCCCCGGCGTCCTCGGCGTCGGCGCCGTGCGCCTGCGCTGGATCGGCCACCAGCTACGTGCCGAATGCGAGATCAGCGTCGACCCGACCGCCCCCGTCGTGGCGGCCCACGCGATCGCCGTCGACGCCGAACACCGCCTCATCCACGCCGTACCCCGCCTGACCGCCGCGCACGTGCACGCCGACCCGCACGCACCCGACGGCACCGACCACCACCACGGCCTCGACCACCACCGCGCCGCCACTATTACTGTCGCTACGGCGGGTCGCGTCGCGTCGTAGACCTACGGCCCGGCATCAACAAGGAACGCGCCTGCGACGGCCAGCTCCGCAGGTGCCGGCCGGCCGGCACCTGCGTCGACACCCTGCCGGCCAGCACCGCCCGGTCGGCCCAGTCCACCCGCGGCCGAGCGACCTGACGCCGCAGCACCGCCACCTCGTGACGCAGCACCAGAAGCTCGACGTCTTTGGCCGCCGAGTCTCGGGTCAACAACACCGCCCACTGCATCAGCCGCGAGAACATCAGGTAGACCAGTCGCAGTGCCACACACTGATCATCCCGGCAAGTACCAGCCCACGAAACCCCAGCTCAGCTGCGACGGACGACTTTCTGGCACCCGCACCCTCTGCGGCACCTGCGGCGCTGGCGCATTTGAACCGCCCCAAAGTTTGTTTGCCGCCCCGCGAGCAACGGCTGCAAGACAAGAAGCGACGCCTGTGGCGACGTGTCCGAAGCGTTAGTCGTCGTCCGACTCGGCGGCGCCTCGTAGGGGACTCCCGCTGTGGCTGGCAGATCATTTGCTCCCACTTGCAGACCGGGCTTCGCCGTCGATGAACAACGCCAGACCCGGCTGGGCCACGGTTCAGAGCTGTCATCGCATCTCGCGAGTGATCGTGACGCCCTCTGCCAGGGGCCTCGCTGTGCCCCGCCACGAGGGCCGGGCGCGGCCTGCAGCATACGCGGGCAACGGTGGATCAGCGTTCGGCGGCCCGGGCTGCCCGGCGGGGTGGTGTGAACGCATACAGGTCGACGGTGACGGGCGGGTCGGCGAGGCCCGGTCCGCCGGAGCCCACCCAGGCGGCGATGTCGTCGACGGCGCCGTCGTCGAGAACGAAGCCCAGCCACACCGGTCGCGCCCCGGCCTTCCGGCCGGCCGGCGATGGACTGACGACCACCACGTTGGAGTGCTCGCAGACGTCCAGGCAGTCACTGACCCGGACCTGCGCGACGCCTACGAGAGCACCGCGCAACCGGGCCAGCTGTCCGGCGTGGTCGACGTCGGGGTGTTTGGCGGTGGTGCCGCAGCAGCAGCCGCGGCAGACCGTCACCGTGCATCCGGCCCCGGCGCGTGTGCGTTTCACCGGTTGACCGTAGCGGGGCGCCAGGCCCGGGCGCGCAGCAGACGCAGGCCGTTGAGGCCGACGATGACGGTGGAGCCTTCGTGGCCGGCCACGCCGAGCGGCAGGGGCAGGTGGCCGAAGAGGTCCCAGGCGACTAGCACGGTGATGAACGTCGCCGCGATGGCCAGGTTGGCCACGACCAGCCGGCGCGCTCGCCGCGCCAGTGCGATCACGGCCGGCAGGGTGGATAGCTCGTCGCGGACGATGACCGCGTCGGCGGTCTGCAACGCCAGGTCCGAGCCGTGGCTGCCCATCGCGACGCCGAGGTCGGCGGCGGCCAGCGCGGGGGCATCGTTGACACCGTCGCCGACGAGCAGCACCCGCCGACCGTCGCCTTGCAGAGCATGGACGCGGGCAACCTTGTCGGTAGGCAGCAGCCCGGCGTGTACCTCGGTGATGCCGACCTCGTCGGCCAGCCGCCGGGCGGCGCCGGGGTTGTCGCCGGTGACCAGGACCGGCGCGGTGCCGGTGAGCGCGGTCAGCGCGGTGACGGTCGACGCGGCGTAGGGGCGCAACTGATCCGCGAGGGCCAGGACTCCTGCGGGAATGTTGTCGACGATGACCACGACGGCGGTGCGGCCGCCGGCCTCGGCGGTGTCGACCGCGGCGGTCATCTGCGCCGGCGCGCCGGTGTCGGTCAGCGTCGGCGTGAGGTCGGCCAGCAGCGCCGGGCTGCCCACCCACACCAGCCGTCCTTGCACGGTGGCGGACACGCCCCGGCCGGGGGTGGAGGCGAAGGTGTCCGCCGCCGGGATGGCCAGACCCCGCTGGCGGGCGGCGGCCAGCACCGCCGCGGCCAGGGGATGTTCGCTGGGGTGCTCGGCGCCGGCAGCTAAGCGCAGCAGTTCGCCGTCGCTGAACCCGCCGCCAAGGGTGGGGTGGATTTCGGCGATGCGGGGGGTTCCTTCGGTCAGGGTGCCGGTCTTGTCGAACGCCACCACCTGCGTGTCGCCGAGCCGTTCCATGACCACGGCGGATTTGACCAGTACGCCGTGGCGGCCGGCGTTGGCGATCGCCGACAGCAGCGGCGGCATCGTCGCCAACACCACCGCGCACGGCGAGGCGACGATCATGAACGTCATCGCACGCAGCAGGGTCGGCTGCAGCGCCGCGCCGAACGCCAGTGGAATCGCGAACAGCGCCAGGGTGGCTACCACGACGCCGATCGAGTACCGCTGTTCGACCTTCTCGATGAACAGCTGCGTCTTGGCCTTGGTCGCCGACGCCTCCTCGACCAACGCGACGATGCGCGCGATCACCGACTCGCCCGCCGCTCGGTGCACCCGGGCGGTGAATGAACCGGTGCCGTTGAGGGTTCCGGCGAACACCTCATCGCCGGGGTACTTGGCCACCGGCAACGGCTCGCCGGTGATCGATGCCTGGTCGACCTCGCTGACCCCGTCCACCACAACGGCGTCCGCGCCGATGCGCTCGCCCGGACGCACCCGCACCACGTCCCCCACCTCGAGGGTGGCGGCGTCGACGAACTCCTCACCACCGTCGGGGCGCACCCGGGTGGCCTTCTCCGGGGTCAGGTCAAGCAGGGCGCGTACCGAGTCGGCGGTGCGGGCGGTGGCGAACGCCTCCAGCGCGCCGGAGGTGGCGAAGATGACGATCAGCAACGCGCCGTCGAACACCTGCCCGATGGCGGCGGCGCCCAGGGCGGCGACGATCATCAGCAGGTCCACGTCGAGAGTCTTGTCGCGCAGCGCCCGCAGGCCAGCGAGGGCTGGTTCCCAGCCGCCGGTGGCGTAGCAGGCCAGGTACAGCGCCCACCACACCGGCTTCGGCGCCCCAGCCAGCTGCGCGGTGCCACCGAGGGCGAAAAGCAGGGTGGCGATGGCCGCCCAGCGCACCTCGGGCAGGGCCCACAGCCGGCCGCCCAGCCTGCGGGGTGCCGGCTGCCGGGCGGCCAGTTCGGCAGTGGGCGTGGAGATGCCTTGAAGGGTGGCTGTCACGTCGAGCCACAGTACATGCGTACTCACGCAGGTAGCCAAGCAGCTAGGCAGACGGATAGAGAGGTCCGCGTTAGGCTGGGCGCGTGCACACGTCGCTGCCGGACTTCCGGATGCCCAATGACGAGCAGGTTCACCTCGCTGCCGAAGGCTTCCGGCTGCTCGCCGACCCGACCCGCATCAAGATCCTGTGGGCGCTGTTGCAGGGCGAGTCGTCGGTGGCGTGCCTGGCCGACCTGGTCGGTGCCGCCCCCACCGCGGTCAGCCAACACCTGGCCAAGCTGCGCCTGGCCGGCCTGGTCCGGGGTCGCCGCGAGGGCACGTTCGTGTACTACTCCGCCGCCGACGTCCACGTCCGTGCACTCCTGGCCGAGGCGCTGTTCCACGCCGATCACACTGACCGGGACCTGCCCGACCACGCCAGCGGTGACCTCGCCACCCACACCGGCACCCCGGCCCCGGTCGCCGGCTGAGCGCCAGATTCCGGCGCCCGTAATCGCCGCCTGTCAGCTGGCTAGCGCCCGGGGTCTCCAGCCGCTCGAGTAGAGCGGCGGCGAGGTCGAGCTCGGACTCACTGAAGACCGGAATGCCGCTGCGTTGCAGCAACTCGGCCGCCAAGCCACGGCCGGGAATCCGCCGGCCGGTGAACGAGCCGTCATAGATGTTGCTGGTTCCACATGGGAGGCTGCCGTCGACGAGACGGCCATCGCGACGCCGCTACCCGGGCGCGGTTCACGGCTTGTTGTGCGGCCATTCTGATGGAAGTGAATACGCAGTGCCGTCTTCCCCTCGTATGACGGGACAACCGAGCTTGTGACGCCCCACTTGGCGTGATTGCACGCCCCGGATTGAGTCACTGGCTACTGGGAAGGTGTGAACCGTGAAGCTCACCGTCATCGGCGGTACCGGCCTGATCGGCTCGCAGGTGGTCCGGAAGCTGACCACAGCCGGGCACGAGGCCGTCCCGGCGGCACTGTCCACCGGCGTCGACCTGATCACAGGCAAGGGCCTGGACCAGGCGCTGGAGGGCGCCGAGGTCGTCGTCAACGTGGCGAACTCGCCGACATTCGACGAGGCGTCCCTTGACTTCTTCGGCACCTCCATGGACAACCTGCTGGCCGCCGGGGAACGCGCCGGTGTCCGGCACCAGGTGATCCTGTCGATCGTCGGCGTGGACCAGGTACCCCAGCTGGCCTACTACCGGGCCAAAACCCTGCAGGAACACCTGCTCCGCCAAGGGCCCGCGCCGTACTCCATCGTGCGCGCCACCCAGTTCTTCGAGTTCATGCACGCTGTCTTGTCCTGGACCTCCGACGACACCACCGTCCGCCTGCCCGCCACCCGCATTCAGCCGATAGCCGCCGCGGACGTCGCCGATGCGGTCGCCGGCGTCGCCACCGGAGCTCCATTGCTGGGCATCCGGAACGTTGCCGGCCCGGATGTCTTCCCCCTCGACGAACTCGGCAGGGTCACTCTGGCGGCACAGCACGACGGCCGGACCGTCATCACCGACGACACGGCCGGCATGTTCGCGGGCATCACCGGTGATGTGCTCATCGCCGGCCCGGACGCACACCTGGCACCCACGCGCTACCAGGACTGGCTCCAGACCGTCCGGTAACTATGGGCCGACGGAATGCCGCGTTTCATGAGCGGCTGGACGGGTCCCGCTGAGCGCCGGGCACATACTCGACACCGCCCGTAGTAGGCAATCTCGGCTGGGTGCCGACCAGGCCGGCTGGCTAGCCGACGAATGACGGAAGGGAGCACCCTACGCCTTCATGGCCCTCGGCCTTACCCACCTGGCGCAGAACCGGTTCGACGAGGCCCAGGGGCGTCTGGAGCAGGCCGGGCTGAACGCTCGCGCCGGCTCCCCGCAGGAGATCGACGAACTCCGCTGGCTTGCTGAGGCCAGCCCCCGCCGGGGCGACCACCAGCACGCCGCTGCACCAGTGCCTGGAACGTCACTAGCGCAAGGGCGACACCCCGGGCGAGATACCCATCAGGTGGAGCCTCGGCTAGCTCTACCGGGTCGCCGGCGACCTCGACCAGGCAGCCCGCTGTTTCCAGCACCCCTCGCCCATGGACGACACCGTAGCCAGCCAGATTGTCCATAGCCGGGCGCTGCGCAGCCTGGGCGCGGTCTGCCACGGCCGCGGCGAGGCCGGTGCGGCGCGCGCCGCGTGGGACCGCGCACGGACCCTGTTCGAGCAGATGGACGCCGAACGGGAACTACGCGCACTCCAGGAGTTGCAGGACGGCTGATCACGGCGTAGCCCCCGTCGCTACCGCGTCACCGTCACCGTCACCGTCACCGTCACCGTCACCGTCACCGTCACCGTCACCGGATGACGATGCGCGCTCGCCGGCCGGGCATGCGGACCGTCCGACTCGCCGCCGGCACGGCCCTTGAGGACCAACGCCCGGAAAAATCCCCTCTGTAGGTTGGAGATCACCCGTTCAATCGCCACCCTGGCGGGGAGGTCACCTGGTGACGTGACCTTCAGTGCCGGAGGGCTGTCATGGCGGACAAGGACGACGCCTTCGACGTGATCGTGATCGGTGCGGGACCGGTCGGGATGACCGTGGCCGGGCGCGCCGTACGGGGTGGCCTGACCACGGCCGTCGTCGAGAAGCGCCTGGCCGGCGGCGAGTGCGAGTACTACGCGTGCATCCCGAGCAAGGCGCTGCTGTGGCCGATGGAGCTGGCCGCCGAAGTGAGCCGGATGCCGGGCCTGGAGCTGCGCGGACCGATCGACGCCGCGGCGGTGCTGGCCCGCCGCGACGAAACCGTGTCCCGCCTCGACGACCGCCACCAGGTGACCTGGGTCGACAACCTCCCGGCGACATTCGTGCGTGGCCACGGACGCCTCGCCGGGCCCTTGCGGGTCGAGGTGAGCACACCGGACGGTGGGCCACGGCCGCTGCAGGCCCGGCACGCCGTCGTCGTCGCCACCGGCAGCGACCCCGCGATTCCCGGCGTGCCCGGCCTGCGGGAGGCACAGCCGTGGACCAACCGGGAGGCCACCGAGGTCCAGCAGGTGCCCAAGCGCCTGGCCGTGATCGGCGCCGGGCCGGTGGCCTGCGAGATGGCCCAGGCGCTGCACTCCCTCGGCGCTCAGGAGACGACGGTGCTCGTGCGCCGCGACCGCCTGCTCGAGCGGGCCGAGCCGTTCGCCGGCGAGATGGTGGCGGCGTCGTTCCAGAAGTCGGGTATCGACGTGCGCTTCGGCGCACGGCGACCAGCGTTGAGCGGGCGGTTCCGGGTGGCCCGGTCACCGTTCACACCGACGATGGCGCGCAGGTCGACGCCGACGAACTCCTCCTCGGCACCGGCCGCCGACCGGCGATCGACGACCTCGGCCTGGAGACCATCGGCCTGCAAACACACGACCCGATCGAGGTCGACAGCAGCATGCGGGCCACCGCGATGCCCGACGGCTGGCTCTACGCCGTCGGCGACGTCAACGGCCGCAACCTGCTCACCCACGTGGGCAAGTACCAGGCCCGCATCTGCGGCGACGTGATCGCGGCCCGAGCCCAGGGTCTGCCCGACGACACGCCGGGACTGCGCGACACCGCCGACGACCGGGGCGCACCCCAGATCGTGTTCACCGAGCCGCAGGTCTGCATGGTCGGCAAAACCGAGTCCCAGGCGCGCGCCGACGGCTACCCCGTTCGGACCGTGGAGTACGACATCGGCGCGGTTGCCGGCGCCGAAGTCCGCGGCGTCGGCTACACCGGCCGGGCGAAGCTCGTCGTCGATGAGGACCGGCGGGTACTCCTCGATGCCAGCTTCGTCGCCCCGGACATCGACGACCTACTGCACTCGGCCACCGTCGCGGTCAACGCCGAGGTCCCCCTCGACCAGCTGTGGCACGCCGTCCCGCCGTTCCCGACCGTCACCGAGATCTGGCTGCGCCTGCTCGAGCAGTACGGACCGTGACGCTTGCGGGCCGTTCACGGCAGCACGCCGACCAGCCAGTCCACGTCCCCGCCGATCCTCGTCCACGACAGGGGCTGCGGGGCGGTCACCCCCGGCAGCCATGCCGCGTTTGTGGTGCGCTCGGTTCGGGCAGCGCGGCCCGTGTCGATGGTGTTCGGATCCCCGCACGACCTGTGGTGAGTCGTGGCCAAGACCCTGCTGCTTTACGCCACCGCCGTGATCTGCTTCCGCGTCGGTGAACGCCGCACCCTGGCCGAGATGTCGGCGTTCGACTTCGTCGCGGCCGTAGCCGTCGGAGCCATTGTCGGCCGGTTTCCCAGATGATTGAGTTCTAAATCTTTGCTGGTCGTCCCATACGCGTTCAAGCAGCTCACAGCAGCCTGTCGGGGCCCGCGACTGCGGAGGACACCGCCGCGACAACGGAGACTCAGCCATGGCATCAATGCGCTTTACCCAGCGTCGCCTTGAGCAAATGACTCCGCCGTTGACGCGTGAAACAGTCAGGGAAAGGAGTCATCATGCCGATGTGGCACGTTTATCATCCGGAGGGAACGTACACCGCCAAGGAAAGACAGGAATTTGCCGCACAGGTTACGGCGCTCTACGCTGACCTTGTCGAAATACCGAGGTTCTATGTGAGCGTGGCGTTCCATGAATTCTCGGCCGAGGAGTTCTTCGTGGGCGGCGAGCCTAACGACAGGTACGTGAGGATTTGGATCGATCACATCGCTCGCCGCACACCTGATCCAAGCAGGCGCCGATGGTGGATGGACACCATAAACCAAACGCTAGCGCCCTTCCTCAAGGACCGAAGGCTCCACTGGGAGATCCACATCGACGAGACACCGTTCGAGTTCTGGACTATCGACGGATATTTCCCTCCGGCCCCTGGATCGGCGGACGAGCGGCGATGGGCCGCGCAGAACAGGCCATCTCCACTGATCGGCGATTGATGGCGCCGGCAAGCGCGTCGCCACGTGTCCAGTCGCGCTCCAGATGTCGAAAGACTGACGTCTGCGTCGTCATGACAGTTCAGGTTCGACGGTCATGCCGGCCTGGGCGAGGAAGCCGGCGATGAGGTCGGAGATTGGGAAGTGAAATGCCGATTTCAACGAGACTGACCAGGGAGTACGGGATACGTCACCCACTGGTCAGCGCGGGCATGGGATTCGTCTCGTACGAAGGTCTCGCGGCCGCGGTGTCGAGCGCGGGTGGCCTGGGTGTGCTGGGCGCATCGCCCGATCCGGTGCCGAGCTTGCAGTCCATGGTCGGCCGGATCCGCGATCTCACCGACAAGCCGTGGGGCGTTGGCCTTATCTGCGCGGAGACCGCATTCGGCCCGGCCAGCACGCCGGAGCACGTCGCCGCCTGCGTGGAGCTTCGAGTCCCGTTGGTCGTATTCCACCACGACGTTCCGCCTGCAGAGTGGATCTCGCGGCTTCGCTCTGCCGGGATCAAGGTGTGGATGCAGGTGTCCTCCGTCGACCTCGCCGCCCAGGCAATGGCGGCCGGCGTCGACGGCCTGATTGCGCAGGGGCGCGAGGCGGGTGGGCACGTGCGGGCGGTTTCGTCTCGCGCGCAGTTGCTGAGCGCGATCCGGCAACGTTTTCCGGAAGCGTTGCTGCTCGGGGCGGGCGGCATCAGTACCGGCGAGAACGTGGCCGCCACCCTTAACGAGGGAGCCGACGGCGTCTGGGTCGGCACCCGCTTCGTCGCGTCCGTCGAGGCGTACGCGAACGAGGAGTACAAGCAGCGGCTCGTCCGGTCGGACGGTGCGACGATCGTCACGAAGGTGTTCGGACCGGAATGGCCGGACCAGTCGTACCGTGTGCTGGCCACCCCGTTCGCCGTCGAGGCGGATGCGAACCCGCCGGCTGAGTTCACCCAGGGCGCCCCAATCGGGCATACCACGCTGTTTCCGCATTCGGCGAAGTTGCCGTACGACATGCCACGGTATTCCAACCTGCCGCCAAGCGTCGACACCACCGGGGATTGGGACCTGATGGTTTACCCGGCCGGCACCGGGGTCGGCGCCATCACCTCAATCGATCCTGCAGCGAGAATCGTCGATGAGATGATGGGGCAGGCGGAGAACCTGCTGGACTCTTGACAGCCAGGCCAGCAGGCGCGCACCGAACCTTTTGGGAACAGCCGGCCCGTACCAGGTACACGATCGCGGCCAGCGCCGCCCGGTCGTCGGCCCACCGCTTGCCACCGCCCTGGGAACCCTGGCCGGTACCGGGATCAGCGGCTGTGCCATCTCCCAGAACTCGTCCGGCGTCCAGGTTCGGATCATGCCCCCGATCACGGGACAGAGATCCTGCCTCAGCCCAGCGTTGCTGTGGTTAGGTGAGGACCTTCAAAGGTTCCTTGGCCAGCGGTCCGGCGGACGCGGGGTTCTGTCCGGTGTACAGGTTGCGATCCACTACGATGTACGGCTGCCAGATCGGGCCGCGGGAGAACTCCACGCCGAGCTTCTTGACCTCGTCCTCCATCAGCCACTTCGCCTTGGACGCCAAGCCCACTGCCTCCTCCTCGTCATTGGTGAAGCCGGTTATCCGATAGCCGGCGAACGGCGACGTGCCGTCCGCGTCCCGGGTGGCCAGCAGCGCCGCCGGCGCGTGGCACACCACGGCCAGCGGCTTGCCCGACGCCAGCGCGTCCACCAGCAGCTTTCCCGAGTCGGCGTCGAACGCCAGGTCTTCCATCGGCCCGTGGCCGCCGGGGTAGTACACCGCGTCATAGTCGTCCAGACGGGCATCCTTCAGCGCGATCGGCCACCGCAGCTCGTCGGCACGCTCGATGACGTCCTCCTCCTCCCGCACCGTCTGCGCACCGCCGGCCATGTCCGGCCGCAGGCTCATCATGTCCACGGTGGGCACCACCGCACCCGGCGTAGCCACGGTGACCTCATGGCCGGCCTCGACGAAAGCGCTGTACGGGGCCACGAACTCCTCGGCCCAGTAGCCAGTGGGATGCCGGTGACCATCCTTCAGCGTCCAGTAACTCGCCCCGGTCAGAACGAACAGGATCTTGCCCACCGACAATCGCCCCCTCGATCCGGTCCGGCGGTCGCCAAGCGCCACCGGCGCTCTGACATCCCCCGCACTACCCCTACGGGTGCCCACTACTCAGCCATCCCCTATGTGACCTGGGCGGACTTGTGCAGGAAGCCATCGATCTGGTCTCGGGGCATGACCTTGGTGCCGCATCGGCCGGGTCCGGAAGCACGCGGAGCGGGTCAAGGGACGCCCTGGACTCTCGGTCCGTCAGAACGGCTCTAGTCCCCGGCGTTGCTGCATGAGCCACTGCCCGGCCAGGCAGGGCTTGATCGATGAAGGTCTCGATTCGGCGGCCGCCAGCGGTCATGGTGACGGCAAGGACTCCGGCTGCGCCTGCCAGCCAGGCGATTCGGTACCGAAAGCGCAGGAATCGGCAACGCAGCGACACGTCGAGGGCTCCGAGGTGAGATCCAGCAGTCACCGGGACGCTAATTGAAAATCATATTCATTATCAAATTCGCTCGTGTGCATAGTGAGGCCCACAGCTTGCGAACCTTGTTGAAAACGGATATCAGTACCAGTTGTGAAGATAGCCTTCGTCGGGAAGGGCGGTAGCGGCAAGACCACGCTGGCCGCCCTGTTCGCCCGCCATCTCGCCGCGTCGACGCCCGCCGCACCACTACTGGCCTTCGACGCCGACATCAACCAGCACCTGGCGGCGGCCCTGGGCATGCCGGAAGACGAGGCGGTGCTACTGCCCGCGCTCGGCGAACACCTCACCGAGATCAAGGAGTACCTGCGTGGGAGCAACCCGCGGATCTCCTCTGCCGCGGCCATGGTCAAGACGACCCCGCCGGGCCGGGGCTCGCGACTGTTGCGGGTCGCCGAGTCGAACCCTCTCTACGACCGACTGGTGCGCGACGTCGGCGGGGTCCGACTAGCGGTCACCGGCGCATTCGCCGTCGAGGATCTCGGAGTGGCCTGCTACCACTCCAAGGTCGGCACGGTCGAACTGCTGCTGAACCATTTCGTCGACGAGCCGGGCGAGTACGTGGTCGTCGACATGACCGCCGGCGCGGACGCGTTCGCCTCCGGCCTTTTCACCCGCTTCGACCTCACCGTGCTGGTCTGCGAGCCGACCCTTCGCAGCACCAGGGTGTACCGGCAGTACGTGGACTACGCCCGCGACTTCGACGTCCGGCTGGCGGTGGTCGGCAACAAGGTCGACGACGACGCCGACGTGACGTTCCTGCGCGAGCAGGTCGGCGATGACCTGCTGACCTGGATCGGCCGGTCGGCCTTCATCAAAGCCGCCGAACGCGGCCGGATCCTGCCCATCACGGACCTGGAGCCCGCCAACGCCGCCGCATTGTGCGCCGTCCGGACCGCCCTGGACGCCTCCGTCAAAAACTGGGGACGCTACACCGCACAGGCCGTGGAGTTCCACCTACGCAACGCGATCGCGTGGGCCAATGACCGCGCCGGCGAAGACCTCGCCGACCAGATCGATCCTGAGTTCGTGCTCGGCCCGGCGACGCCAACCCTGTCCGTCCGCTGAGGAAACCCCGCCGACCCAAGGAGAAACGATGTCTCTCGACGTACCCACCGCCCTGCAGGAACGCGCCGAAGCCGGACCCGTCGACGATGCGGAATTCGTCGCCTGCGTACGCGACTCGCTACCCTACGCCTGGGCGGTCATCAACGAGGTCGCCGCCGACCTGCACCGCGACGGCGGCGAGTTCGCCGACCACACGGTTCCCCCACCCAGCGAGACCCAACGCGGCCAGCTCCTGCGGGCCCTGGCCAGCGACGCCATCCGCGGCGGATTGGAACGCCACTTCGGCGTGAAGCTGGCGTTCCAGAACTGCCACCGCGTCGCCGCGTTCGCAACCACCGCCGTGAACGGGGCGGCCTATCGCGACTTCGTATCGCCACGCGGACAGCTACTCAACCAGTCACCGGAGCTTCGTGACTGCTGACCGCACAATCACCCGCCCGGCGGGTCCGGTCCACCCCGTGGACCGGACCGCGCCGGGCGGCATGACCGCGCCCCGCACACTCGGGTCGACCTGTTCCTGCTCGCCGGGCGGTTCCCCGACTCCGACCCCGCGTAGACCCTGCGCGACGCCGCGACACGAACTCGCCATCGATGCCCCGCCGGTTACGCGGCGGGGTGGCATTCGCCGAATCACCCGAACGATCTGACCCGAGACTGGACGCGGGTTCCAACACGTCCGTCGATTCAACAATGCAACGGCGCCCTCGGTAATCCCCTCCGCCGCTGCCGGACGCGCCGCCCGACTGATCTCCAACTAAGGCATCACACACCCAGACCGAACCCGACCCTCCGGGTCCACCCAGCCAGACGATATCGATCGACGCGAGTTGCTGTGTGGTGGCCGCCCTGCGGGAATATCCGGCGTCGGCGCACAGGCCATTCGGTACAGGTAGACATCGACGAGGAGTGCGGCGAGCCCGGCCGGCAGAACACGCGTGTTACCCGGCGCGGCGGGCTCGCCTGCGAGCGGCCTCGCCCGAGGGTGATGGCGGCTACCGCGATGGCGAACACCCGGAGCCGAGCCGGCGCATGACCCCGCCTGGTCACGTCCCATGGTCGATTTGGAGCGAGCGGCGTGGTTTGCGGTGGTCGCGGCCCGGCTACTTTCGCCGTACCCGCGTCGGCTCGTTGACGTGGTGCGACGCGGGGTTGACCTGCCTAAGAGCCGGGTAGCACCCGCCTGATCGGGCAGGCAACACACCAGCGCAAAACCAGCGGAGGGACGTGCCGATGCCGAATGGGTCACCCGTTCTCGTAACCGGTGCAGCCGGAGGTGTGGGAGCGGTCGGCCGGACCACCGTGGAACTCCTGCGCAACCGGGACGTACCGGTCCGCGCGTTCGTGCACCGCGAGGACGAACGTGCCGAGGCCCTGCGCGCGACCGGTGCCGAGGTCGTGGTCGGGGATCTCACCGACGCGCGCGACGTCATTGACGCGATGGCCGGGTGCCGTCGCATGTACTTCGGCATGAGCGTGTCGTCCCGGTACCTGGAGGCGACGGTGACGGTGGCGGCCGCCGCGCGTGAGTACGGAAACCTGGCAGCGCTGGTCAATATCTCGCAGCTGACCGTGTCCCAGATGACGCTCACGAGCACGACGGAGTCGGCGCAACAGCGCCAGCATTGGCTTGGCGAGCAGGTGCTCAACTGGTCCGGCCTTCCGGTCGTAGACATACGGCCGACCGTGTTCCTCGAAAACCCCATCTTCATGACGATCGCCGCCTCGTCGATCGCCGGCAACGACACAATACGGTTGCCGTTCGGCTCCGCACGCACCTCACCGATCGCAGCCGGAGACGTCGCCGAGGTGATCGCCACCGTGCTCGTCGACCCGACGTCGCACATCGGCAAGACCTACGAGCTCACCGGGCCACGATCGCAAGACATGACCGCGATGGCGGCCGAGTACTTCGCGGCGCTGGGCCGGCCCATCACCTACGTCGACGTTCCGCTCCAGCAGTGGATCGACCAGGAACTGAACCCACTCGGCCTGCCCGAGCACCTGCGCGAGCACCTGGCCACCATGGCGCGCCTGCACCGCGAGAACCGCTACGACCGGCTGACCCACGACGTCGAGGCCGTCACCGGACGGCAACCCACCAGCGTCCGCGACTGGGTCACCGATCACGTCACGCTCTTCGCACGGCCAACCGTCGGGAAGACGCCATGACCCAACCGCAGATCACCGCGGTGGACTGGGCAGCCCGCCGCTTGGCAATCGAGGTCGACGGCTCGTTCGACGACGCCGTCGCACGATATGAGGCCGCCGTGCCCACGTACCCGGCCGCGCGCTTCGACCAACTCGTAGCCGACACCGTCGGCTGGCAAACCGTGCTCGATCTGACCGACGAACTCGCCGAGCACGGATTTCTGATCTACTGGAGACTGGCCGCCGATCCCCTGATGGGCCTCGCCGGAAACACGGCGCGCTGCACCGCCTATCTCATGGGCAACCACACGATCGCCGAGCGGATGTTCCGCCACGACCCGGCCGCCATGCTGTACGCCCCGCTGCGCACCGTCATCTCGCAACCTCCCGGCGGCCCGACACTGTTTGCGACCGAACAACCCAGCCGGCAGTTCTCGTCGCTGGGAAACCCGGACATCACCGCGGTCGGCACCGAACTCGACCACAAGCTCGCCGGCCTGCTCGACGCGCTGCACTGGCCGGTTCCCCCGTGTCTCACCACGTGAGCAACGACTGCTGGCCAGCCAGGCGGGCGACCGCTTCTACCCGGGCGGGCAGGAACGCGTCGGCTGCAGGACCGTGGGAACGGGCTCAGCGGTCTGCGGGGAAGACGTCACCGAACACGGGCAGTCCGCGAGCGGCGTTCTCGCGCGTGACCTCGTCTTCGACGATGTCGCAGTGCTCGCGGAGCTGGCCGTCCTCCATGCGTACGAAGTCGGCCACGATCCACGTCGCGGCTGCCCGTAGCCGGTGTAACGTCCCCGGACCATAACCATGCCGCACTCCGACATGGCGAGGCCGACTCCGTGGGCCGGCTCGTCCGGCAGCGACCTGACGAGGTTGAACAAGCCTTCACGCCCGGATGGGATGTGTGCGCTGTGCTGGACGGGCGAATGCATGCGCGGCGAATAACGCCCCGGATTGCCGGGTAGGCGTCCGTCCGGCGGCCGGGGCCACAATATCGCCGATCCGCCACCGGTCGGCGAATCCGTGGGAGGGCACCTTGACCGCCGGTATTCGCTTGGGGGACGCGGATGACCACGCGGACGGCCCGGCCTCAGGTCGGGATCACGCCGAACATGTTCGGGATCGCCTACGGAATGGCCGGCCTGGCCGTCTGCTGGGGGTACGCGGCCATGCTGGGGCTGGCGCCCGCGGTCGTGGCCGACGTCCTGTTCATCCTCACCGCCGTGGTCTGGCTGGCCCTCGTGGTCGGCTACCTCTCGCAGGTACCGCGCCGGCGCGGCGGCTGGCGCGCCGAACTGACCGATCCGGTGCTGGGACCGTTCGTGTCGCTGATCCCGATCGTCGGCATGCTCCTGGCGATCGGCCTGCTGCCACATGCCTCCGCCGCCGGCCGGTGGCTGTTCGCGATCTTCGCCGCCGCCACCACCGTTCTGGCGGGATGGATGACCGGCCAGTGGATCGTCGAAGACCTCGACCTGGACACGCTGCACTCCGGCTACGTCCTGCCCGCCGTGGCCGGCGGGCTCATCGCCTCCATCGGCGCGGCGCTGGCCGGCTGGACCGGCCTCGCCCACGCGTTCATGGGCCTCGGCGTCCTGTCGTGGCTGCTCATCGGGTCGGTCATCATGGCCCGGCTAATGTTCCGCGCACCACTGCCACGACCACTGAAGCCAACCCTGGCCATCGAGGTCGCACCACCCGCCCTCGCCGGCCTCGCGTACCTGGCCATCACCCACGGCAGGGTCGACCTCGTCGCCCTGGCGCTCGGCGGCTTCACCGCCCTCGCCGTCATCGTCCAACTCCGGCTCATCCCGGTCTATCGCCGGCTGGCCTTCGGCCCCGCGTTCTGGTCGTTCGCGTTCCCGTACGCCGCCGTCGCCACCTTCGCCCTGCACTGGATCAACTACGGAAGACCCGTCGGGTACAAGATCTGGGCCTGGGTCGTCCTCCTCGCGATCACCGCCTTCATCGCCGCCCTCGCCGCCGAGACCACGGCCGCCCTCGCCCGCCGCAGGTTCCTGCCCCAACTCCGGTAACCGCAAGCACCGCCGTCACGGCATACCCGCCGGTTCGTGGATCGCAAGTCATTCGCGTACCGGCGCCTCGGCGCCCTGCACCACCCCGCTGGTGTTCTCCCTGCACGTGATGAGCAACCTCGATGACCACGACCTGGCGCTGACCGACGAGTTCGCCCGAGACGGCGAGGTCGTGCTGTTCAGCAGCCCCGGCCTCACCTCTACCGGTTGCACCCCGACACCACCGAGGCGGCCGCCCACGATGCCGCGTCCTTCCTCGACGCGGTGCCCGACCATCATCGACTCGCTCGTTGACTTCGTCAGCGGCCGATTGCCCAGCACGGGGAGCCGGACCGGCTGGATCTGGTGCGACGCCTGATCGTCGTAGGCGGCGGGCCGCGCGGTGGGCATCGCATCGGAAACTTGTCCCCGAGACCACAGCCCTGCAACCCCAGGTTCCGCGCACCAGACAGCGGAAACGGCAACGGAGGCGGGGGTATGCACCACCAACCGAAGCGACCAACCGGCCAGTCACCCACACCGGCTTGTATCACCGTTGGCACGGAAGCGACCGCGTCACGGCGCTGGGCAACCGTGCTCTGATCAGGGGATTACGCGGGTTCGCGCTGGCCGCTGTGGGTAGTTGTCGGATGCGGTTGGTCAACCTGGGCTTGCTGATCGTTCATCGTCGGGTCGAGCACGTTGTGGACCGCCCCGTGTGCAGCTCGGCCCGACACGAGATCCAGCGGTGGAAGGTCAATGAGATGACGAGAGCTGAGCAGGGCAAGGGCGCGGTGATCGTCACCGGCGCCAGCCGGGGTATCGGCGCCGCGATCGCCGAGAAGCTGGCCGAGGACGGGTACGGCGTGGTCGTCAACTACGCCGCGGACGCCGACGGCGCCGAGTCGGTGGTCTCCACCATCCGCGCCCGGGGCGGCCGGGCGGTGGCCGTGCGCGCGGACGTGACGGCATCAGACGACGTCGCGGACCTGTTCGACCGGGCGCAGCGCGAGCTGGGGCCGCTGGCCGCGCTGGTCAACAACGCCGGAACGACCGGCGCGCGTGCCCGCATCGACGAGCAGGACACGGACAAGCTCGCCCGCCTGATGCAGATCAACGTCGTGGGGCCCATGGTCTGCGCCAAGCACGCCGTGCAGGCGATGTCCACCGCGCACGGCGGCTCCGGTGGCTCGATCGTCAACATCGCCTCGATCGGCGCCCAGGCGCCCCCCGGCATAGCAGGATTCGTGCCGTACGAGGCCACCAAGGGCGCCGTGGTGACGTTCAGCCGTGGCCTGTCCAACGAGGTCGCCCCCGAAGGGATCCGCGTCAACAGCGTCTCGCCGGGCGTCATCGACACGGAGATGGCAGCGGCGACCCCAGGAGCGAAGGAGGCCGCCACGAGCAGCCCGATCGGTCGCGTGGGCCGGCCCAACGAGATCGCCGACGCCGTGTCGTGGCTGATCTCCCCGGCGGCGTCGTACGTCACCGGCAGCGACATCACCGTCTCCGGCGGCCTCTGACCGGGCGCACACCGACCACGGCAAACGACGCCCGCGTTGCCGTTTCGCGGCCCTGGCCGGGGGCTGCTCGGTCGCCTGGCTCGGTATACCCCGCTGCCCGACGGCGGCCGGCGGTCGCGCCGGTACCCGGCTGGGGCAGGCGCCGATCCCGGACATCGCTGGGTGCATCCAGGCCGCGGTGCCACCACGAGTGAAGGGATGCGGTCATGGCATCAGCCTCCGTCGCCCGGTACAGGCCGATCGGCGTCAGAATCGTCGGCCTGAGCGCTGGCGGCGGCTGGGCAGCAACCGCCCACGTGCCCGCCCTGGCCGGACTGGACGGCTATGAACTGCGGGCACTCTTCGGCAACCCCGAGGACCTGGCGCGTTGTGACGATGTCGACCTCGTGGCCGTGACCGTTAAGGTGCCCCCACCATGGCGAGCTCATCCGTCCGGCTCCGTTGTTCGCGGGACTGGGCGGGCGGCGTTCTATCCGTGTGCCGGTCGCAGCACGCGTTCGCGTGGCTGTACCCCGACCGCTGCCTCGGCCACCGGGGCGACGGCGTCGTAGTCGACCAGGAGGTGGCGGGGACCGCGCAGGGTCGGGTTGGGCCGGTACGGCGGCGGGTCGGCCACCAGCCGGGGGTTCACCAGCCGGCTGGCGAGCACAGCCAGCGCGACCTGCGCCTCGACCCGCGCGAGCGGGGCGCCGAAGCAGTAGTGGATGCCGCTGCCGAAGCCGAGGTGGACGTTGTCCGTGCGGTCGGGGTCGAAGCGGTCCGGGTCGGGGAAGCGGTCGGGGTCGCGGTCACCGGCGGCGAGCACCAGCGCGATCGGCGAGCCCTGAGGGATGGTGGTGCCGGCGATGTCGATGTCGGCCAGCGCGCTGCGGCTGGTCAGGAGATGTACTGGTGGTTCGTAGCGCAGCAGCTCCTCGACCAGCGGGATGATCAGGTCGGGTTCGTGGCGCAGCCGGTCGAGGACGTCGGGGTGGCGCAGCAGGGTGAGCATGCCGCCCGCGATGAGGTTGACGGTGGTCTCGTGGCCGGCGACCAGCAGCAGCGCGGCGGTGCTCAGCAGGTCGCCCAGGGACATCGGTGCGTGCGGGCCGGTGTCGGTGAGTAGCCCGGAGATCAGGTCGTCGCCGGGCCGGCGGGCGTGGGCGTCGGCGAGCCCGTTGAGGTACGCGCCGAGTTCAGCCGTGATCTGGTTTCGTCTGCGCTGGCGCTCGGCGAACGTGCCGGTGGTCGGGTCGGCGGTCTCGACTTGCGCGTCGGCCCAGTGGTGAAAACGCGGCTGGTCCTCGCGGGGGACGCCGAGCAGCCGGCAGATCGCGGTCACCGGCAGCGGGTAGGCGAAGTCGTCGACGAGGTCGACACGGTGCTTGCCGGCGAAGTCGTCGATCAGGCCGTTCGCGAGTTCGGTCAGCCAGGGCCGCATGCCATCGACGCGGCCGGGGGTGCAGGGCGGCCCGAACGGCCGGGTGGCCAGCTCCCGCAGCCGGTCATGGGTGGGCGGGTCGAGGTTGATGAAGGCCAGTGGCAAGTCAGCCGGTCCCCCCTCCGCTCCGGGCGGGGCGCCGGCCAGTTCGGGGTGGTTGCGGGGGTCCGAGCTGACCCGTGGGTCGTGCAGCAGCGCGGCGATCTCACGGTAGGTGCTGACCACGTAGGTGCCGTCGGCCTCACGGGCCACCGGGGTCTGGCGCAGCTCGGCGTAGAGCGGATACGGGTTGGCCCGGTTGGCGGGGTCGAGGATCTGCTCGTAGATGCTGGGCTGTGTCATGACAATGCCTTCTCCTGGATGCCCCCGGCACGCGCGGTCAGTGGTGGTAGATCAGCTCCGCGCGGCGCTCGCTCGGGTCGTGGCCGGTCATCACCACGGTGGCGTGCCGGTCGCGGATCTTCCGGTCGGGTAGCTGGGCCGGTACGGGCTGCCCGTCGACGGGTTGGTCGACGTGGCGGAAGTCGGGCGGGAACGGCGCGGCCGCCTCGATCAGGCCTTGGTAGAACTCCAGCCACTTGCCCTGGTTGAATCCGAGCGCGGCGGTGATGCGCCCCTGGTAGCCGTAGGCGGCCATGAACCGGCGCTCGGCCACCGAACCCTGGACGATGGTGACCTGGTCGGCGTAGGTCGGCACCCCGACCGACTTGATGTTCGTGCCGAACTGCGCCGACCAGAACACCGGACTGGCCAGGTGCGGCCACCGGTCGGCCGGGGCGCTGATCATGTTGTGGGCGGCGATCTGGGCCTGGGTCACGGCGTTGCCCCAGTGTTCGAGGGCAAGGAACTGGTAGTCGTACAGCGGGTGCGGAAAGCGCGCCACGTCCCCGGCGACGAAGACGTCGTCGGAGACCACGCCGTTGACGTCGAACGCCCGGCAGCCGGCGTCGCAGCCCACACCCCAGTCGCCGACGGCCAACCCGGAGCCGTACAGCCATTCGGTGTTGCGGATCGCGCCCAGCGCCACCACGGCAACCTCAGCGTCGACGGTGCTGCCGTCGGACAGGTGGGCGCGACGCAGCCGGCCGGCACCGTCGCCTTCCAGAGCGGCGACGGTGACGCCACACCGCAGGTCGACGCCGTGCTCGCGCTGCAGGTCGGCGGCGACCGCGCCGATCACCCCGCCCAGCGCACCGACCAGCGGCGCCGGGCCCCGCTCGACCACCGTCACCGCCAGACCCCGCTCCCGGCAGGTGGAGGCGACCTCGGAGCCGGTGAACCCGCCGCCGATGACCAGTACCCGGCGGGGCCGCTCGGCCAGCCGCCGGTACAGGCCGGTGGCGTCGTCGCGGCTGCGCAGTCCGAACACCCCGTCGAGGGCGGCCTCGCCCGCGTTGAACCAGGGCCGGGCCCGGGTACCGGTGGCGATGAGTACCCGGTCGTAGCCGACCGTGCCGCCGTCGGCGAGGATTACCCGCTTGCCGGCCAGGTCCAGCCCGGTCGCGGGCACGCCGAGCAGCCACCGCGCGTTGACCTCATCGCGCAGCGGCAGCCCGGTGTGATCCGCGGGTACCCATCCGTCGAGGACCTGTTTTGACAGGGGCGGTCGGTCGTAGGGCCGGTACGGCTCGTCCCCGATGATGGTCAGCGAGCCGGTGAAGCCCTCCCGGCGCAGGGTCGCCGCCGCGGCCAGACCGGCCAGCGACGCGCCCGCGATCACGACCCGCCCGCTCCGGCGCAACGCCTCGACCGCGGCGTCGCGCAACCCCGACGCCGGCGCGGATACCTGGTTCGGCGCGGCCCGCCCGGCTGCCCGCTGCATCGGAACCGACCGGGAGGCCACCGCGGACGCCGCCGTCCGCGCCGCCGCGGTGGCTTCCCGGTCAGTGACGTGATCGACCAGGATGGCCTGCACCGGGCAGGCCGCCGCGGCCCGCAGCACCTGCTCACGCTGCGCGCCGTCGGGCTGCGGGTCGTACAGCAGCGCCTCGTTGCCGCGCATGCGGAACACGTCGGGGGCGAGAAAGGCGCACTGCGCGTACGCCTGGCAGCGCGTGAGGTTCACGACAACCCTCATGATCCGCACCTTCCCGGCTCAGGCGGCACTTATGCATTCCCGGTTGGACGTCGGCGAACCTTCGGGCGATCGGGCGGCCCACGCGGCCGAACAAGTAGCCAAGGCACTGGACATCGACGCACAGCGGCGATCAACAACGCCACGGCCAGCCAGCGTTCACGCTGCGAGCCGCGAGGTGAACTCCCTGCCGGCTACTCGACCTAAACTGGCAGTTGACGACGATTTGTCAGTAACAGCGACTGTGCGCTGATGCTCTGCCGGAGCGCCGTGCTACCGGATTCCCGGCCCTGGCGAACCGGGGAGGACCCCGATGCCCGCGAACAAGTTCACCGAGCGGTTGACCCGCGACAACGCCGCCGTGGTGATCATCGACCACCAGATCGGCCTGTACAGCGGCGTGCGCGACATCCCCACCGGGGAGCTGAAGCACAACGTGGTGGCCCTAACCAAGGCCGCCCAGGTGCTGAGCCTGCCGTTGGTGATCACCACCACCGCGGCGGACAGCATGTGGGGACCGGTCATCCCGGAGTTGGCCGCGGTGCTGCCCGACGACCTCGACATCATCGACCGCTCGACCGTGAACGCCTGGGACGACCACCGCGTCAACGCCGCGATCCGGGCGACCGGCCGGAACAAGCTGATCATCACTGGCATCTCCACCGAGGTGTGCCTCGCGTTCCCCGCCATCAGCGCGACGGCAGAGGGTTTCGACGCGTACGCCGTGATCGACGCCTCTGGCACCTTCTGGCAGACCAAGCGCGAAGCGGGACTGCTGCGCATGCAGCAGGCCGGCGTGGTGCCGATCGACTACTCCAGCGCCATGGTCGAGATCCTCGCCGACAACGCCGACCCCCTCGCCAACGCCGTCTACGCCGCGCTCGACATGCCGTTCGCGGTGCTCGTCGGCCAGATCGCCTCGGCACTCACGAAGAACTGACCCACACCAAGCCAGACCGCAAGGAACGCGACCGCGCGGCAGCCACGAGCCGCGAAGATCACGGCCGCCCAAGCGGTAACGCCCTTCCCACCGCTCCCCGCACCACCGCCGTGGCGCACGCCAACGACCCATACGTCATGAGCCGGCGCAACACCGACACCTCCTGCCGCAACACCAACAGCTCGACGTCCTTCGCGGCCGCATCCCGGGCCAGCAACACCAACCACTGCATCAACTGCGAGAACACCAGGTAGAGCAGTCGCAATACCACTCGCCGAGCCTCCCCAGCAGGCACCGGCCCACGAAACCCCAGTTCAACCGCAACGGACGACTTTCTGGCACCCACCGGCAGCCCAGGGAACGACCGGACCGATCGCTACCAACCGGATCCCCAGGGCTTCATTGCATCGAGCGCCGACAAGATCGAGGAAGCCTGACCGGTGAAGTCATCAACCCGGCCTCGCTCCTGGCTTCCTTCGGAATGCCCGTACGGCGGTTGCGCCGTCGCGGAGCAACCGGCACCTACGACCGATTGCTCCGCGACGGCGCCGTCTTCGCTGTCGCCGCCGGTGGAATCCGACACCGGCGGTCGGACAGCCGGAAAACTCGGCTAGCCCACTCCGCCCGTTCCGCTGCCGGCTCCGTGCCGCGCGAGCGGGTTCAGATGGTGAAGCGCCGGACGAGTTGCTGAAGCTCGCCGCTCATGCGGGCCAGTTCGTCGGCCGTACGGCGGGCGTCGTTGACACCCTCACTGGTCGTATGCGCCGCACTGGCCACGCCGGTGATGTTCGAGGCGATGTCGGTCGCGCCGGTCGCCGCCTCGGCGACGCTGCGGCTCATCTCGTTGGTGGTGACGGTCTGCTCCTCGACCGCCGAGGCGATCGTGGCCTGGAAACCGTTGATCTCCCTGATGACCTCGGCGATGTGGGCGATCGCCTCCACCGCGGCGGTCGAGTCCGCCTGGATCGCCTGGACGCGCCGCGAGATGTCCTCGGTCGCCTTCGCCGTCTCCTCTGCCAGATCCTTGACCTCGGTGGCCACCACCGCGAACCCCTTACCCGCTTCGCCCGCCCGAGCGGCCTCGATCGTGGCGTTGAGCGCCAGCAGGTTCGTCTGCTCGGCGATCGACGTGATCACCTTGACCACGTTGCCGATCTCCACCGACGACTCGCCCAGGCGCGCCACCGTCGCGGTCGCGGTCTCCGCGCCGCTCACGGCGCCCGCGGCCACCCGAGCCGCCTCGGTCGCGTTGTGGGCGATCTCGCGGATCGACGCCCCCATCTCCTCGGCGCTGGTCGCCACCGTACTCACGTTGCCCGAGACCTGCCCGGCCGCGGCCGACACCAGTCCTGCCTGCGTGCTGCTCTCCTCCGCCGACGCCGCGATCCGCGCCGAGACACCCGACATGTCCTCACTCGAGGAGGCCAGCCGCTGGGAGTTGGCCGCGACAGTACCGATCGCCTCGCGCAGGTTGTTCGTCGCCGCGTCCAACGACCGGGCCATCTGGCCGAGCTCGTCACGGTCATCGACATCGGACGACCGGGTCAGGTCACCGGCGGCAAGGCCCTCGGCAACATAGGACACCTTGCGCACCGTACCCACGATGAGCCGGGCCACGTACAACGCCAGGGCGAAGCACAGCCCCAGACCCAACACGAGCACCGTTGCCAGCGTGGTGAGGGCACTGGTGTAGGCTGCCTTCGCCTCTGCGTGCCGCACGCCGGCCAGATTCTTCTCGATGGCGCCCAGTGCGTCCAGATCGTCCGCGATCGCCTTGTTAGCCGCGGCGAACGTCGTGCTCCACACGTCCCTCGCCTTCCCGGCGTCGCCGGCGCGGAGGCTGGGAATGACCTGCTGATCGCGGATCTGGCGGTACGAGACCAGGTCAGCCTTGAACTTCGCGACGGCCTGTTCGCGGCCGGTCGTGACACCCGAGGTGTACTTGGCCAGTGCCTGGTCGACGGCGGCGTCGCCGGCCTGCAGCCCAGCGACCGTGGCGTCGAACTCCTTGCTGCCGGGCGCCGGCGTCCAGATGTTGGTCACGTCCGCGCCGAGCTGCGAATACGATTGGCGAATCTCGCCGACCCGAGCGGTCTGTGCCACGCCCGTGTTGTAGAGGTCGGAGGCCGCCCCGCTCAAATTCGCCATAGACGTGACGATGACGCCGCACGACGGGAGAGCCACGACCGCCAGCGTCACGAAGAGAGAAATGATCTTCGTTCGTACCGTCCGGTCGGCGAACCACCTGGAAACCACGTTGCGCCTGCCGGCGCCATCACCCGTACCCGACATCGTCATCCTCCCCAGTTCGAAGTCGCCTCGCCCACGCGACAGCCACTCGATGCCCTACTGCCTGCGCATTCCACAGGCCGGTCCCGGTCACCCGAGTCATCAGGACCGAGATCGGTCGAGCACGGTCAGTTCGTAGAAAACCGAGGGGCCTGGTGTTGCAGGTCTCTCAACGACGCCGAGAGCCCGCTCGCGCCGGCACTCGGCTGTCGACAGCCGGGCCGAATGCCCAAGATCGGCTAGGTTGTCGGCGCGCGTCTCCTCGTCGACTGCCAGCGCTCGACCTTGGAGCAATTGTCAAGACTTGTGGATGGGAGCCGCACCGACCCAGCGGCGATAGGCGTCTACGTCGACGTTGCTGCCGCACACGATGGTGACTACGTGTCGGCTGGCGAAGCGGTCACGGTCTTCGAGGATCGCCGCGATGCCGAGCGCGGCTGACGGTTCGACGACGAGGCCAGCGTGGTCGAGGAGCATCCGCATACCGGCGATGATCGACGCCTCCTGGACCAGGACGGCGTCGTCAGCGACCAGGAGGAGGTCGTCCAGGACGGCCGGGATGGGATGCCGGCCGGCGACGCCGTCAGCGATGGTGTCGGTCGAGTCGGTGGTGACGACGCGCCGTCGGCGCCACGAGTGTGTCATCGCCGGTGCGCCCAGCGGCTGGATGCAGATCATTTCGACTTCGGGCGCCCAGGCCTTCACCACGTGACCCACCCCGGTGGCCAGCGCCCCGCCGCCGAGAGCAATCAGGACGGCGTCGAACGACGGCACGGTGTCCACCAGTTCCAGGCCGATGGTCGCCGCGCCCTCGCAGGTCTCGATGTCCAGGCTGTCTTCGACCAACCGGTTGCCGTCGTACCGCGCGACGGCAACCGCCCGTTCGCGAGCCATGTCGAAGTCGCCGTCCACCAGCTCAAACCTGGCGTCCAATGCGCGGATGCGGTCAAGCTTGGCCGCAGGCGCAAACCGGGATGCCACGACGGTGACGTCGAGCCCCCGGCCGCGACCGGACCAAGCGAGGGCTTGGCCAAGGTTGCCCGCGCTGGCACACACCACGGCTCGCGAGCCATTGTCGGCGAGCAGGCTCGCGACTACCTCGGTGCCGCGGGCCTTGAAGCTGCGGACCGGGTTCGCCGTTTCGAGCTTGATGCTCACCGTGCACCCGAGGGCGGGCTCCAGCGCCTCGCAGCGGTACAGCGGAGTGTCGAGAAAAACCGGGTCGATTACCCGGCGAGCCGCCCGGATCCGCGCCGTGTCGAGACGCGTCTCCTGCACGAAGCAGCAGCGTAGCACCGCCGGCGGCCCCGCCCGAGAGTCTGGAGGGGATCAGCCGCATCCATGATCTGATCGCTATGCGCAAGCCGCGTCCCGACCGACGCGCCAACGACTGCCTTCAGTCGAGACCTCACCGATCACCGGGAAGGTCCGCCCTTCCCGACCCGATCCACAGATTTCAAGCACTTCTCGTTCTGCCTGCCCGGCGGATGGTGCCGGGCAGGCAGAACGAGGCGCTTTAGAAGGGATACCTGGCGGGCTCACCTCGCATGGTGATCCATCGGGTCTCGGTGAAGGCCTCGATGTTGGCCGGGGCGCCGCCGAACCGTGACCCGGTGCCGGAGGCTCGCACGCCACCGAACGGCGCGTTGGCCTCGTCGTTGACGGTCTGGTCGTTGATGTGCACGATCCCGGTGGGAATCTGCTCGGCGACGGCGAGTCCGCGCATCACGTCACGGGTGACGATGCCCAGAGAGAGTCCGTACTCGCTGGCTGCGGCCAACGCTACCGCCTCCTCCACAGAGGACACCCGGGTGACCGGCGCGACCGGGCCGAACACCTCATCGGCGAACACCGGGGCGGTGAGCGGTACGTCGGCCAGCACCGTGGGCCGGTAGAACAGCTCCTCGTACGAGCCGCCGGCCGTGAGCGTGGCGCCCTGGTCGACGCTGGCCGTGACCATGCGGTGGATCTTGTCGCGCTGCCCGGCGTCGATGATCGGGCCGAGCGCGACCTCCTCGGTGGCCGGGTTGCCGACGGGAAGCTTGCCCGCCTTGTCCGCGAGCCGCTCCACGAACTCGTCGTACACCCGGTCGGAGACGAGGTGGCGGCCGGTGGTCATGCAGATCTGGCCCTGGTGGAAGAACGAGCCCCACGCGGCCAGGTTGACCGCCGCGTCCACGTCCGCGTCGTCGAGTACCAGCAGCGCGGAGTTGCCGCCGAGCTCGAGGTGTGCCCGCTTCAGATGCTTGCCGGCGAGCTCGCCGATTCGGCGGCCGACCGGGGTGGAGCCGGTGAACGAGATGACCCGGATGCTCGGGTCGGTGACCACCGCCTCGCCGACGTCAGCGCCGCCGGGCAGCATCTGCAGCACGCCCGGGGGCAGCCCGGCCTCCTCGAAGATGCGCGCCATGAGCGTGCCACCGGTGACCGCGGTGCGCGGGTCCGGCTTGAGAATCACCGCGTTGCCAAGCGCGAGCGCGGGAGCCACGGACCGGATGCCCAGGATGATCGGCACGTTGAACGGCGAGATCACGCTGACCACGCCGGCCGGCATGCGGCGCGCCATCGACAGCCGGGGCTGCTCGGACGGCAGCACCTCCCCGAGCGCCCGACCGGGCAGCGAGGACGCCTCGTAGCACTCCTCCGCAGCGACGTGCAGGGCGAACCCGGCCATCCCGGGGACCGCGCCCACCTCGCGGATGTTCCAGCCGCTGATCTCCGCGGCGTGCTGCTGCCACAGGTCGCCTGCCTTGCGCAGCACCGCGGCCCGAGCGGTGTGGGGCAGGGCCGCCCACTCCTTCTGGGCCTCGGCCGCGCGGACGCCGGCCTCGGCGACATCCTCCGGTGTCGCCAGACCCATCCGGCCGAGCTCGGCGCCGGTGGCGGGTTCGACGACCGGGTAGTCGCCTCCCCTGCCGGCGGTCCACTCGCCGTTCTTGAAGATATTTCCCTGCCAATCGACGCCGGCGAGCAGTCCCACAGCGTGCTTCCTTCCTCGTGTCCTTGTCAGTGGTTCATCCGCAGAACGGGCTTGAGCACGCTGCCCCGGTGGCTGTCCTCGAGCGCCTTGTCGATGTCTGCGAGGTCGTAGAACCGCACCAGCCGGTCGAACGGGAACCGGCCCTGCCGGTGCAGCTCGACCAGGGTGCCGATCAGTGTCTCGCTGCGGCCGCTGCCGCCCAGGGTGCCGACGATGCGCTTGCCCCACAGCGTGGTCAGGTGGTCGACGCTGAACTCCGCGCCGGCGGGTGCGCCGCCGATCAGCACGCAGGTGCCGAGCATGCCGACGCTGTCGACGGCCTGACGCACGACGGAGATCACGCCGGTGCATTCCAGGGAGAAGTGCGCCGGACCGCCACAGATGCGGTGTACCTCGGCCACCGGGTCGACCTCGGCGGCGTTCACGGTGTCAGTGGCACCGAGCTCTTCGGCCAGCCTCAGGCGCTCGGGGTGCCGGTCCACGGCGATGATCCGGGTGGCAGGAGAGAGCCCGGCCGCCATCACCGCGGCCAGACCCACCGCGCCGACGCCGTACACCACCAGGCTGGTGCCGGGCCCGGGTCGCAGCGTGTTCATGACGGCTCCCGCCCCCGTGGAGATCCCGCAGGCCAGCGGGCCGAGGATCTCCAACGGAGCGTCATCGGGTACGACGACGAGGGCGTCAGCCCAGGTCAGGGCGTACGTGGAGAAGGACGACTGCCCGAAGAAGTGACTGTGCACGGTTGACCCGTCCGGGCGGCGCAGCGCGCTCTCGCCGGTGCGCGGACCGAGCAGACGACCGCCACCGCAGAGCGCCTCGCCGAGGCGGGCACAGTAACGCGGCTCGCCGTCACGGCAGTTGCGGCACTGTCCGCAGTACGGCCACCCGATCACCACGTGGTCGCCCGGTCGTACCGCCGTAACGCCCTCGCCGACGGCGACCACCTCGCCGGCGCCCTCGTGGCCGAGCACGCTGGGGAACGGCATCGGGAGGTCACCGTGCCTGGTGATCGAGTCGGTGTGGCAGATACCGGACGCGACGATCTTCACCAGGGCTTCGCCCGGGCCGGGCTCGTCGAGGTCGAGTTCCTCCACCCGGAATGGGCCGTCGAGCTCGTTGACGACGGCGGCGGTCACCTTCACCGGGATCCTCCCTGGCTGATGGGTTCGGCACCGGCGGGCCGGGGCAGCGGGGGACACACCTGCTCCACCACCCGGGCCGCCTCGAGTACGACCGCGTCGCCGAGCGCCGGGCCGGCCACCTGCAACCCGACCGGCAGCCCCCCGGACAGCGCCACCGGCAGGGACAGCGCGGGCAGCCCGGCGGCGTTGAACGGTGAGGTCAGCCGCGTCAGGACGAACTCGATCGGCCAGTCCCGACCCGCCACGGACAGCGTGTGCGCGCCGATCGGGGGTGCGGTCACCGGTACGGTGGCGCTGGCCAGCACGTCGTACGAGCGCAGCGCCTCCAGCAGGGCGGCGACCAGCCGGCTCAGGGCCGCCTCGTTCCGGTCGACCTGCTCCGCACGGGGCGCCGGCAGCCGCATGAGCTCCGCGATGTCCGCCCCGAACAGAGTCGGGTCCTGTTCGAAAGCGGCACGGTGGAAGGCGCCGGCCTCGCCGACGATCCGGGCGAGCAGCGCCTCCGGCATCAGCGGCTCGTCGGGAATCGTGACGTCGTCGACGTGCAGGCCCTCGTTCTCGAGGAGGGCCCGGGTCGTGGCAAGGGCGGCCCGCACCTCGGGGGCGAGGACCGCGTCGTACCAGCCGCCGAGCCAGCCGATCCGCAGCGGCCTTCCCGGCTCTCGCCGCGCCGCTGGGGATGTAGGGGTGGCGAGCCCATCCATGAGCAGGGCGGCGTCGTCGACCGTTCGCGCCAGTACACCGAGGTGGTCCAGCGACGGCGCCAGCGGCAACACCCCGTCGAGCGGGATCCTGCCCCGGCTGGGTTTGAAGCCGACGCAGCCGCTCAGCGCGGCGGGGATCCGCACACTGCCGGCGGTGTCGGAGCCGAGCGCCCCGAGGGAACTGCCGGCGACGACGGAGGCCGCCGAGCCGCCGGAGGAACCGCCGGGGATGTGGCCGTGCCGGTACGGGTTGTGGGTCGGCCCGAAGAAGGCGCTGTCCGTGCGGCCGCCCCACGCGAGTTCGTGGGTGGTGTGCTTGCCCAGGATCACCACGCCCGCCTCGCGTAGCCGCGAGACGGCAGCGGCGTCGGAATCCGGAATGTGCCCGGTGAAGCGGGGCGAGCCGTAGCTCGTCGCGATGCCGGCGGTGTCGATCAGGTCCTTGATCCCCACCGGGATGCCGTGCAGCCGGCTGCGGGTGCGGCCCTGCGACAGCTCCTCGGTGAGCTGTTCTGCCTGCTTGCGGGCCATGTCGGCGGTGACGGTGGCGTACGCGTGCAGCGACGGCTCGGTGGCCGCGACGCGTTCGAGCAGGAGCTCGGTCAACTCGACCGGTGTCAGCTCACCACTCGCGATCGCCGCCGCGGCCGCCGTCGCGGTGTCAGTGGGAGTCGACATCGGCGGCCCGGGTCCGGACGAAGTACCCGACGGGGAACAGGCTCAGGCCGGTGCGGTCGCGTACCACGCCCCACAGGCCGCGTGGGAGCCAGAGCGCGGCCGCCATGCCGACGGCGCCCAGCAGCACCAGGTACCACGACCCGTAGTCGGAAAGGAGCTGCTGCAGTGCGAAGAAGACCACCGCACCCAGCAGCGGGCCCTCGATGAAGCCGATGCCGCCGATGACGACGATGAAGATCATGTACGCCGACCACTGGACACTGAAGATGGCGTCGGGGTTCACGCTGAGCGAGCTCACGGTGATCACGCCGCCGGCCGCGCCGCAGCCGGCCGCGGAGACCAGGTACACCAGTCGCTTGGCCCGGCGCACGTCGATCCCGACGGAGCTGGCCGCGGTCTCCTCGTCACGGACGGCCATCAGCGACAGGCCGAGCCGACCCCGCAGCAGCAGGTAACCGGCCGCGACCGAGGCAAGGGCGAGCCCGAGCGCGATCCAGTACGTCAACGCACCGCGCAGCGTCTGGTCGATGCCGGACAGGCCGGAGAGGCTCTTGCCGCTGGCGCCGCCGAGGCTGTCGACGCGTACCACGAGCAGCCGGTAGACCTCCGCGATCACCCAGGTGCCCACGGCGAAGTAGTCGCCACGCAGGCGGAAGGCCAGCCACGACGTGGGAACCGCGAAGACCGCGCAGGTCACCGCGGCGAGGAGCACCGCGAGGTAGGGCTGGACGCCCTGATCGGCGAACGCGATCACGCTGTAGGCGCCGATCCCGATGTAGGCCTGCTGACCGACCGAGACCAGGCCGCCGAAGCCGGCGAGCAGGTTCCACATGCTCGCCAGCGCGATCAGCACGAACAGGTTCACCAGCGTGTCGGTCACCTTGGCGAACACCAGGAACGGCAGCGCGCCCAGGGTCACGGCAGCGGCCAGCATCACCAACGCCGACAACTTCGACGACCGCGCGGCTCGGCTCACGTCGACCGCGGCGGCGGCCCGTGAGGTCAGCGTCTCGGAGAGGGTCATGCTTTCCGTCCTGCGATGAGGCCCTGCGGCCGGAAGGCCAGCACAGCGAGGAAGATCAGGTGGCCCGCGAGCAGCGTCAGCGCCGGATCGATCTGGGCACCGACCGACTGGGTGACGCCGAGGACTATGCCGCCCAGCAGGGTGCCCCACAGCGACCCGAGGCCGCCGATGACGACCGCCTCGAACGCGAAGATCAGCCGGGACGGGCCGATCGAGGGATCGAACGACGAACGCATCGCGAACATCAGGCCGGCGATCGCGACGGTCGCGAACGCGATGGCCGTGGCGATGCCGTAGATGTGCCGGCTGTCACCGCCGACCAGGTTGGCGGTCTCGCGGTCGTCGGAGGACGCCCGGAGCATCCGGCCCAGACCCGTGCGGGACAGGAACAGTTGGATCCCGGTCAGCACTCCGACGGCGAGCACGAACGTGGCCAGCGACAGGTACCCGATGGAGATGGAGTCGGTGAGCTTGAACGAGCCGGTCGCGAACGAGCCGCCGTCTAGGGTACGGGTGTCGGCGGAGAAGACCTCCAGCAGTACGTTCTGCAGCACGATCGACAAGCCGAAGGTGACCAGCAGCGTGGCCAGCGGGCCGGACTTGAGACTCTTCTGCAGCAGCACCCGCTGGGTCAGGTAGCCCAGCAGCGCGAACAGCGGGACCGTCACCACCAGCACGAACCACAGGGGTAGGCCGGTGCCGCTGATCAGCGCCAGAGCCAGGAACGAGGCGACCACGGCGAGGTCGCCGTGGGCCAGGTTGACGATCCGCATGACGCCGAACATCAACGACAGACCGGTGGCGAACAGCGCGTAGAGACCGCCAATGAGCAGTCCCTGGACGAGGGCGTTGAGAAAGTCCATGTCAGTGTTGTCCCTCTCGTGCGCCCCCGGCGGGGAGCGCCTGTCCAATGCCGAAGTAGGCGTGCTCCACCTGCTCAGGGGTCAGATCCTGCGGCCGTCCCTCGAGCACCGACCGACCTTCCAGGAGGCAGTGCACCCGGTCCGCGACGCGCATCGCCTGGGAGACGTCCTGCTCCACGATCAACGCCGTCGTCCCGCTGCCCACGATGCCGGGCAGCACCTCGTAGATGCGGCGCACGATCACCGGTGCGAGGCCCAGGGACAACTCGTCGATCAGCAGCAGGTCGGGGTTCGACAGCAGGGCGCGGCCGATCGCCACGGACTGCTGCTCGCCACCGGATAGCTGAGAGGCGTTCTGCTTGCGTCGCTCGGCCATCCAGGGGAACAGCTCATAGACGCGCGCGAGCGTCCACGGGCCCGGACGCTGACGGTAGGCGCCGGTCAGCAGGTTCTCTTCGACCGTCAACGAGCGGAAGAGCCGCCGTCCCTCCGGTACGAGCGCGACACCGGCGGACACCCGCTTGTGGGCCGGCAGCCTGGTGATGTCACGGTCGCCGAGGCGGATGCTCCCCGACGTGGGCGGGTTGAGCCCGGCCAGGGCACGCAGCAGTGTCGACTTGCCGGCCCCGTTCGCCCCGATGACGGCCAGCACCTCGCCCTTTTCGAGCTCCAGGCTGAGTCCGTCCACGGCGCACAGTTGCCCGTGGTGGACGGTGAGGTCGCGGATCGAGAGCAGGGTCATGACGCCGCCTCCTCGGGCAGGTCGGTTTCCGGCCCCCCACCGAGATACAGCTCGCGTACCTTGGGGTCGGCGAGCACCTGGGTCGGATCGCCGTTGGCGACCACGTCTCCACCGGCGAGACAGACCATCCGGCCGACGGTCTTCACCAGCGCGTGCACGACATGCTCGATCCAGACGATGCCCAGACCTTCGGCGTGCAACTGCTTGACCATCGTCACCAACTCGAGCACTTCGGGCTCGGTCAGACCACCGGCCACCTCGTCGAGCAGCAGCAGCCGCGGATTGGTTCCCACGGCCCGCGCCACCTCGAGGCGCTTGCGCTGCAGCAGTCCGAGCCGGCCTGCCGGGGTGTTGGCGAGGTCGGCCAGGCCGGTGCGTTCGAGCACACCCATGGTGTGCTGCCAGGCCTCCTTGCCTTTCAGCGCGGCGCCCTGGTAGCCGCACACCAGCACGTTCTCGAACACCGTGAGGTGCTCGAACGGGCGGGGCACCTGGTAGGTGCGGCCGATGCCGGCGCGGGTGCGGGCGTGGGGCGGGACGTCGGTGACGTCCCGCCCCTCGAACCACACCGCGCCGCTGTCCGGGCGAAGGTCACCGGAGATCATCGCGAACAGGCTGGATTTGCCGGCTCCGTTCGGGCCCACGATGCCGAGCGCCTCGCCCGGGGAGACGGAGAGCGTCAGGTCCTTCGCGACGGTCACCCGGCCGAAGCTCTTGGTGACGTCTTCGAGGTGCAGCAGCTGGTTCATCAGGCGTTGGTCGGGAGGAGGTCGCCGCCGATCGGGACGGCCTTGTTCGGTGTGTTGTCGACGATGACGACGTCCCACGGGAACTTGCTGCCCTTGCGCCACTGGCCGCCCACCGGGTGCTGGATGGCGATGCCCGGCTCCGGTCCAGCGGTGAAGTCCAGGTCACCGCTCATGCAGTTGATCTTCATGTTGCGCAGCTTGGACGCGACCTCCTCGCGGTCCTTCGGGTCGCCGGCGTCCTTGAACGCCTGGATCGCGATCTCGAACAGCGAGTACACCGAACCGAGCGCCTGGGTCCACTGCTTGCCCGTCGACGTGGCGAAGTCGTCGGCTAGCTGCTTGGCGCTGCGCCCGTCGAGGGTGGACTTGTACGGGTGCGCCGGGCTCCACCAGAAATCGGTGGCGATGTTGTTGGCGAGCGGGCCGAGCGCCTCGGCCTCCGACGGGAACAGCATCACCTTGGCGACGGTGGCGAGCTTCGGCCGGAACCCCTGCTGCTGGGCCTGCTTCCAGAAGGTCTGGAAGTCCGGCGGGATCGGCGTGCAGGTGAACAGTTCGGCGCCGGAATTCTTGAACTTCGCGATCTGCGACGTGAAGTCGGTCGCCACGTCCTGGTACGCGCCGCCGTCGACCGGGGTGTAGCCCGCCTTGCTCATCATCGGAGCCAGTCCCTGCCGGAACGCGTTGGCGTCGGTGTCGTTCGGCCACAGCGCCGCCACGTTCTTGTTGGAGACGCCGATCCGGTTCCACATGGGGAAGAAACAGTCGGCGAACTCCTGCATACCGAAGAAGAACAGCGTCGTGTACTTGAATCCCTGGCCGGACTTTCCGTTGCGTCCGTGGAACCAGGCCTCCCAGGGCGCGATCGTGGTGACGTTCGGGATGCCGTTGGCCTCGCACTGGTCAGCTACCGGGTTGGTGGTGTCCGGCGTGGACGAGCCGACGATCAGGTCCACCTTGTCGCTGTTGATCAGCTGCCGGGTGACCTCGGTGGCACGGTTCGGGTTGGACTGGGTGTCCTTGACGACGATCTCGATCTTGCGCTTCTTGCCGCCCGCGGTGAAGCCGTTCTTGACGGCCTCCTGGATCTGCTTCACCACGAAGTTGTCAGCGGTCGCGAATCCCGCGAGGGGGCCCGTCTGCGGGCTGACGTAACCGATCTTGAGTACGTCGGACGAGGAACTGCCCGCACCCTTGAGCCCGCCGCAGGCACTCAACAGGGGGGTGCTGCCGACGGCGGCGGCACCCAGGCCCACCGCCTTGAGGAGGGAACGACGGTTGATGCCGCCCATGGAGGTGTCGCTCACGCCCGACTCCTTTTATCGACCCGGGCAGGCCAGGTCTGTCGCATGACCTGCCCGGGGTGTGGATGAAGTGGTCCGAGACCGCGCGTCGCCCTTCGCAGCGAGCAACTGGGCGCTGGCGCGCGAGGAATGTAAAAGGCTCAGTGTGACGCGGGCAACAGAGCGTTCGGCTTGCCGGAACGGAAGTTCAACAGTCCGAACGATCACTCCGTGCTTCGGTATCCGAGCCTGCGCGAGATCTCCCGTGCGGTCCGCCTGAGGTGGGGCTCTATCCGGGCGGCGAGCGACTCGATCGAGCTCGGCGCCGCGCTCAGGTGAACCGCCACATTCAGGGCGGCGACCACCTCACCGGTCCTGTCCCACACCGGTGCGGCGAACGAGCGCAAACCGGGGGCGAGTTCCTCATCATTGACCGCCACACCGCTCTGCCGGACCTTGGCCAGCACTGTCATGAGCTGTTCGCGGTTCGTGATGGTATTCGGACCGCGGCGGGCCAGGTCCGAACGCTCGAGGATCTGCCGGAGGGTCTGGGGGTCCTTGTGGGCGAGGATCGCCTTGCCCATCGCCGTGCAGTAGGCCGGCAGTCGTGACCCGACCTGCAGATTGAGGTCCATGGCGAGGGCGTTTCGGCGCCCACTGCGCCGCCGGTCGACGTACACCACGTCCGGTCCATCGCAGATGGCCATGCTCACGGTGAAGCCGGTCTGGTCGGCGAGGCTCTGCAGCAGCGGAGCCGAGACCCGTGTGAGGTCCATGGACTCGATGGCGGAGAAACCCAGGTCAACCACCCGTGGACCGAGGAAGTACTTCTTCGTCTCGGTGTCCTGCTGCAGGTAGCCCAGTTTCGTCATAGTAGTGACATATCGGTGCGTAGTGCTCTTCGTGAGGTCAACCGCCCGAGCGAGCTCGGCGATGCCCAGCACAGACCGGCTGCCGTTGAACACGGACAGGATCTTCAGGCCGCGCTCCAGCGAGACCGAGAAGTCCCCGGACTTCGCCGCTTCCCCTCCCGGCTCACGTACGGGGTTGCTCTGGTCAACCATCGGTCCAGAATAGAGGGACGCGTTCGAATAGATGGAACGACACGTTGACCATGCGGAGGATAGCGGGAACTCTTCTTTCGCTCCTGGCAGTCTGTCGCAGGGCGGCGGCCCACTGCGGTCGACGCACCGGTACCGATCAGAAAGCGAGTGTCATGGCGGAGGAGAAGGCGGTCCACGCGTTCGCCGGAGTACGGCGACCCGTGCGTCACTTCATCGGCGGGTCCTGGGTCGAGGCCGTCTCGGGGCGTACCTATGACAACCGCTCGCCGTGGTCCGGAGATGTGCTGAGCCAGGTGGCAGCGGGCGACGGGGAAGACGCCCGCCGTGCGATCGAGGAAGCGCAGTCCGCGTTTGCCGGGTGGGCACAGACCGGACCGGCACGGCGCCAGGCGGTTTTCCTGAGGGCTGCCGACGTCCTGGAGGCCGAGCGAGGGCGTGTCGTGGAGGCACTCGCGCTGGAAACCGGCTGCGCGACACACTTCGCACACGTCCAAATCGACTTCGCCGCTAACTTGCTTCGCCAGGCAGCTCAGCTCGCCTATCGGCCGACCGGCGAACTCCTGCCTTCAGACATGACGGGGACTCACGCAATGGCGGTCCGTCGTCCCGTCGGGGTCGTCGGTGCCATCGCCCCGTGGAACGCCTCCCTCACGTTGAGCGGTCGTGCGATCGTCGGGCCGCTGGCGCTCGGCAACACCGTGGTCCTGAAGCCCTCGGAGGAGTCCCCCTACACGGGCGGTGCACTGTGGGCCGAGATCCTTCAGGAGGCGGGCCTGCCCGCGGGTGCGCTGAACGTGGTGACCCACGCCCCCGGTGAGGCCGGTCTGATCGCCGACGCGATGCTCGCCAGCCGCCTGGTCAAGCGCCTCAACTTCACCGGTTCAACCCCCACCGGCAGGCGTCTCGCCGAGAAGGCCGGCACACACCTGAAACGTGTCGTGCTGCAATTGAGCGGTCAGAACCCACTGATCGTCGCCGAGGACGCCGATCTGAACTACGCCGTCGACGCCGCCGCCTATGGCGCCTTCCTGCACCAGGGTCAGATCTGTATGTGCGCCCGGCGCATCTACGTGGCCCGGTCCATCGCCGAGCCGTTCCTCGAAAAGTTCGCCGCCAAGGTGGCAGCTCTGCCCATCGGAGACCCGGCTGACCCGAAAACGGTGGTGGGCCCAGTGATCAACGAATGGGCGCTGGCGCTGCTCGAGCGCCGCGTCAAGGAAGCGGTTGACGCTGGAGCCAAGATCCTCGCGGGCGGACAAGCCACGCCGCCGTGCTATCCCGCGACCGTGCTCATTGACGTGCCGGCCGACGCGGAGATCGTGCAGGGGGAGACCTTCGGCCCCGTTGTCACCGTCGAAGTTGTCGAGTCTGCCGAGGCGGCGGTTGATCGCGCGAACCGATCGGATCTGGGGCTGGCCGCGTCCATCATCTCCCGGGATGTTCGGCAGGCCCTGCATCTGGCAGCACGTCTCGAGGTGGGCATCGTCCACGTCAACGACCAACCGGTCAACGACGAGCCGCACATGCCGTTCGGAGGCGTGAAAGACACCGGCTGGGGACGGTTCGGTGTGGGCTTCGCCGCGGAGGAGTTCTGCGAGCTCCAGTGGATCTCTGTTCGTGAGCAGAGCCGGAGCTTCCATTTCTGACGGCATGTAGCCGAATTGTCGGCCACATCGGCTCCCCTTGATGGGATGAACGAGCGGGGCCTCGCTCCCCGCCCGCGCCCCTCGGCGGAACCGGGGTCAGGTACCCGAAGTCCCGGCCGCTCCTGCGGGTCGACGCCGAGGGCCTTGCCGACGATCTGCGCGGTTTCCCATGCCCGCAGCGTGGTACTGGCATAGATGGTCGTAATCCTGCCTTGCTCGGCGAGTCTTTGCGCTAGCGCGGCGACTTGCGCCCTGCCTAGCTCAGTCAGTCCGGTGCACGACGGTCCGGCGATGATGCGGGCAACGTTGGCGTGCGCCTGGCCGTGGCGGGCAATCAGCACTTCCCGTACCGGCTCCGCTGGCCGCTCCCCCATCATGCCAACGCTTCCGATTGCAGCGCTTAGGTCAGCATGGCGACACGGACCGGCGTAGCGGGTAGTGCGTCGATGCGAGCTTGCGTGCGGTCAATGGTCCACTGGAACGCGTGGCCGGCTCGATCCGGGATTCGGGCAGGTTCCAACTGTTGTACGTGCTGAGGAACGGGTTGCCGCGGCCGTCGGTGAAGCGGGTGCGGTTACCGGCGGCGTCGTAGCCGAACGACGTGGTGATCGACGACGTGGTGGTGACCGGCTGGACCTCGCCGGTGAGCAGACCGGTGGCGTCGTAGGTGAACGTGGTGGTGGCGCCCCGGGCGTCGGTCGACCTCACGTGTAGGTCGATATTGGGCGAATTGAGCCATTACTTCGTGTGAGCGATCTTCACATGCAGGTACGCGCTGACACCAACACCATTCACGCGCCGCCCCCTGAAGACGCTCTACTGGCCGCTACCCCGCGCCCGCACCCAATGCCTGATGGCCCCGCCCACCGGAACGACACACCCAGCGACCACACTCGCCGGCAGGTCAGAACGTCCTTCAACAAGGCCACACCGGTGCCCCATGGGCGGGCGACGTCGTCCATGCGCCGCATCGTCCGCACCCGACGTTGAGTCCTTGACGCGAAGTCAAGGGCGTCTCGTGTCAGTCTGTCCAGACAGCCGAACAAAGCCGCAGCTCAGAGCCTTGCCAGCTGGCGATACCGAGCCTGCGATCTGCGGGATTCGACTCATACAATGGATCTCTGTGACCACGCCGTGACCACGAATCAGACAAAAAAACCAGCAAAGATATCTATCTTTGCTGGTCATAGCGTCGGGACGGCCGGATTTGAACCGACGACCCCTTGACCCCCAGCTATATAACGATTCTGTTATGCCATGTTGGACAGTGCTAATAGGTACGCAGAAGCGGACAGAACGACGGCGTTCAACTCTTCAATCCCGCCACATGCCATCGCGTCCGCCACTTGTAGATCTTCACTGTTGCCACGCCTGTGACCACGATCGGTCAAGTGCGGTGCCTGTCAACGTGTCTGGATCGCTTCTCGAGCAACCCCTGCGCCCATCCGGGATCGCCGCTATCACTCGGCCAGGACTACTCGACACCGGATACCAAGTCCAGCCCAACTACCAGATGGACACCTACGCCTGCCGAAAATGCCATCCGTACAGGTGGCGGGCCTGCCTGGCTCCTCATGGCCAAGGCGTGGCCGCGCTGTCAAAGCGGCAGCAGAGCATGGCAGGATGATCTCTGGTGCTACTGCGGCTGGCCTATCTGACTGTCACGAATGCGTTGCTGCGGCTGTTGCCGGCGGGAGACCGGGACAAGGACGCAGAGATTCTGGCTCTGCGGCATCAGATCACCGTCCTGGAGCGGCAACTCGGCGCTGACCGGGTGAAGTTCGCACCCGAGGACCGGGGCTTCCTCGCCGCCGTGCTCGCGCCTCTGCCCCGCCAGGTGCTGCGCCGGCTGCGGTTGTTGGTGCGACCGGACACCGTCCTGCACTGGCACCGTGACCTGATGAATCAGCGTCACGCGCGCACCTCGCGCTCGTACCGCAGGTGCAGTGTCGTCCAGGACGTGCCCAGGCCACGGGCGCGCAGGGCGAGGGCGAAGCTCCACGCGGCGGCCAGCAAGGAGCCCCACAGGCCGGCCTGGTTACCCGGCGCGAAGTCCTCCTCGCCCGTGTCGATGGCGCCGATGACGAGCACCGGGACGCGTCCCATCACCTCGCGCAGGTAGTCCGAACTCGACGCGATACGTTCCTGGGCTGCGTCGAGCGGCGCAGCGCCGGCCCCCGGTACGCCCGATGGGACCTGGCGTAGTGGGCGGTCGGTGACCTGAGCCTTCAGTTCGGGATCGGTCAGCACGATCCAGTGCCAGTGCTGGCGGTTGCCGCCCGACGGGCCTGCAGCGCGACCTCCAGCGCCTCGCGGATGACGTCCAGCGGCACCGGGCGGTCCAGGTAGAGCCGCTTGCGTACGGCCCGCGTCGTGGTCAGCAGTTCGTCCGGCGTCAAGGGCAGCAGCGTACTCATCTCGTGCCTCTTGTCAGCGGCGTTGCCATTCGCGGGCCAGCAGCTCATACGAGCGGACCCGGTCGGCGTGGTCGTGGGTGATCGTGGTGATGATCAGCTCGTCGGCGCCCGTCGCGTCGCGCAGCAGCTCCAACTGGTCGGCGACCTGGCCGGGCGTACCCACGAACTGCGTCTCGACGCGGTCGGCGACCAGCTCGCGGTCGGCGTCGGTCCACGCGTGGCGGCGCGCCTCTTCCGGTGTGGGGAACGGGATCGCGCCCTCGGCGGTGCGGATGCTGCGCACCCACGGGGCGTACCCGGCCGCCAGTTCCCGGGCCGTCGCCTCCTCGGGCGCCACGACCACGTCGGCCGAGACGCTCACGTACGGCCGGTCCAGCCCGGCCGACGGCGTGAAAGCCGCCCGGTATCCCTCCACCGCCTCCAGTACCGTTGCCGGGCTGACGTGGTAGTTGGCCGCGAACCGCAGCCCGCGGGAGCCTGCGACCTGCGCGCTCTCCCCCGCGCTGCTGCCGAGGATCCACACCTGCACGTCGGCGCCCTCCCCGGGCACCACGCGCGCCGGTTCGCCGTCGGCCGACCGGTACGTGCCGGCGAGCAGGGCAAGGATGTCGCCGACCTGCTCGTCGTAATCGGGCGGCTGGGCACCGGGCAGCGACAGCAGCGACTTCTGCAGCGCGAAGCGCGGCGACGAGAGCAGGTGCGCGACCGAGAACGGGCGCGGAATGCGCAGCCCATTGGACGCCCGGCCGTCGACCACCGCGGCGGCGCCACCGACGAGCGCGGCCGACCGGTCCTCGGCGGCGCGGTCGCCCGCCGGCGGGCGGCCACCCGAGCGCCCAAGACCAAGATCGAGCCGCCCCGGGTGCAGGGCGTCGATGAGGCCGAATTCCTCCACTGTGGACAGCGCGGTACGGTGGCCGAGGAGCACCGCGCCGGAACCGATCCGGATTGTCGAGGTCGCCTGCGCGGTCAGGGCGAGCAGCACGGCGGGCGAGGTGCCCGCCACCCCCGGGTTGAGGTGGTGCTCGGCGAACCAGTACCGGGCGTAGCCGAACCGTTCGGTCTGGCGGGCCAGGTCGATGCTGTTGCGCAGCGCCTGGGTCGCGGTCGAGCCCGACGGGATCGGCACGAGGTCGAGCACGGTGAGTGGGGTGTTGGCCATCGACGTCTCCTCAGGCGGCCAGCGGTACGGCGGTCACCGGGGCCCACGGCCACGGCGGGTCGGGAATATCGCGGCGCAGCACCGGCGCGATCTCCGACTGGAACAGCTCCAGCGCAGCACGGTGCTGCGCCGGCGTGAGGCCGCCCGCGTCGGCGTGCAGGTGCAGCACGCTGTGCCCGAACTGCTCGTGGTAGCGGTGCACCTTGTCGATGATCTGCTGCGGGCTGCCGATGAGCGCCGAGCTGCGCTCGATGAAGTCCTCCAGCGTGCGAAACACCGGCGTGAGGCCGAGCTGCTTCTGGAACGCCAGCTGCCCCTCGAACACTGGCCGGTACGCCTCGACGGCGTCCTGCGAGCGGCGGGCCGCGAAGTACCCGGCGGTGCCGGCGCCGACGGTTGCCAGCGCCGGGTCGTGCCCGTACGCCGCCCAGCGTTCGCGGTAATAGCGGATCAGCTCCGCGTACGGCTCGATGGGGTTGGTGACGTTGGTGGAGAACAGCGGGTCGCCGTAGCGGGCGGCGAGGTCCACCGACGCCTGACTGGTGGCGCTGCCGTGCCAGACGCGGATCGGCTCCTGCAGCGGGCGTGGCCACACCTCGGCGTCGCTCAGCGCGGGCCGGAAGCGCGGCTGGGCGCTCACCCTGTCGTGGCGCCAGATCTCGCGGAACAGCTCGTAGCTTTCGGCGTTGCGGTCCCACTGGTCGTCGGGGGTGACGTGGAACAGTTCGCGCTGGGCGGCCCCGTTGCCTTTGCCGATGATGAGCTCCAGCCGCCCGTTGGACAGGTGGTCCAGCGTCGCATAGTCCTCGTACGCCCGGACCGGGTCGAGCAGACTCAGCGTCGTCACGGCCGTGAAGAGCCGGATGCGGGAGGTCAGGGCGGCGACGTGGCTGAGCACCACGGGTGGCGAGGAGGAGATGAACGGCCGCTCGTGCCGCTCCCCCACGCCGAACCCGTCGAAGCCCAGCTCCTCGGCGAGCACCGCGTTACCCAGTACCTCCTGGAACCGCTCGTGGGTGGACGGCTTCACGCCGGTCACGGGATGCGGCGCGTGCACGATCAGGGTGATGAGCAGGAACTTCATGACGCGGCCCGGGGCTGGCTGAGGCCGAGATGATCGCGCAGCGTCGTGCCGGCGTAGTCGGCGCGGAACACGCCGCGCTCCTGCAGCAGCGGCACCACCCGGTCCACGAAGGGATCCAGCCCGCCCGGCGTGATGTGCGGAACGAGGATGAAGCCGTCGCTCGCGTCGGCCTGCACCAGATCGTTGATCGACTCCGCGACCGTGGCCGGGGAGCCGACGAACGTCTGTCGCCCGGTCACCTCGATGATCAGCTCCCGGAGTGAGAGCTTCTTCTGCGCCGCCCGCTCGCGCCACTCGCGCGCGGTCGCGAGCGGGTCGCGGTACATGCGGACGCTGGCCCGCCCCCGGGCTATCGTGTTCTCGCCGACCAGCGGATCGATCTCGGGCAGCGGGCCGTCCGGGTCATAGCCCGACAGGTCGCGGTTCCACAGCTGCTCGGCGAACTTGATCGCGGTCTGCCCGCTGACCTGCTGCCGACGCACGTGGTGCGCCAGCTCGGCGGCCTCGGCGTCGGTGTCGGCGAGGACGAACGTCGCGGCGGGCAGGATGAGCAGCTCGTCGCGCGTACGGCCGTAACGGGCCAGCCGCCCCTTCACGTCGGCGTAGAACGCCCGCCCCTCGGCGAGGGTGGCGTACCGGCTGAAGATGGCGTCGGCCGACGAGGCCGCGAACTCGCGTCCCTCCTCCGAGTCGCCGGCCTGGAAGATCACGGGTCGCCCCTGCGGCGGACGCGGCACGTTGAACCGGCCGGCGATGTCGAAGTGCTCGTCCTGGCGGGCGAACGTACCGGCGTGCGGGTCGCGCAGGAAGACGCCGGTCTCCTTGTCCGCCACGATCTCGTCGCCGCGCCACGAGTCGAACAGCTCCCACGTCGCCTCGAGGAAGTTGCGCGCCCGCAGATACCGCTCGTCCTGCGGCAGGTAACCACCCCGCCGGAAGTTCTCACCCGTGAACGCGTCCCAGGAGGTCACCACGTTCCAGGCGGACCGTCCGTCGGAGAGGTGGTCGAGGCTCGCGAACTGCCGGGCCACCTCGTACGGCTCGTTGAACGTGGAATTGATCGTGCCGGTCAGGCCGAGCCGCTCGGTGACCGCCGCGAGGGCGGCGAGCACCGTGAACGTGTCCGGCCGACCCACGACGTCGAGGTCGTAGATGAGTCCGTTCTGTTCGCGTAGCCGCAGGCCCTCGGCCAGGAAGAGGAAGTCGAACTTGCCGCGCTCGGCCGTACGCGCGAAGTGCGCGAACGAGCTGAACTCGATGTGGCTGCCGGCCGCGGGGTCGCTCCACACTGTCGTATTGTTCACGCCCGGGAAGTGCGCGGCCAGGTGGATCTGCTTGCGGCTCATGACGAAACCTCCGCGTAGCGGTTGGCCGGCCGCGGCAGGCCGAGCAGGCCGCGCAGCGTGCTGGACTCGTAGGCGGCGCGAAACAGCCCGCGGCGGCGCAGTTCGGGCACGAGACCGTGGGTGATCTGCCGAAGGTCGTGTGGCAGCGCGGCCGGACGCAGCCGGAAGCCGGCCAACCCGGCGGCGCGCCAGGATTCCAGCAGATCGGCGAGCTCGGTCGGCGTACCCACGAAGACGTGGGCGTCGCTGGTGAAGGCCGCTCCCGCCCTCTCGTCGAGGCGGTTCTTGCGGGCCTGAGCGGCGGCGGCCGTGTCGTCGAGGAACACCACGAGGTCGGCGAACACACCGACGTACCCGTCGCCGCGACCGGCGCCCGCCTGCTCCGCGCGGACCGCCGCGACGATGTCCGCGGCCTCGCGCTCGTCGAACGGCGTTACGAAGCCGAGGTCGGCGGCGCGCCCGACGAGCCGGAACGGGATCGGCGCGTGGGCCAGCGCGGCGACGACGGGCTGTCCCTGTGGCGGGCGCGGGGTGATCGACGGACCCTTGACGCTGAACCAGCGGCCGGCGAAATCGATGTAGTGCAACTTGTCGCGATCGACGAAACGACCGGTGGCGGCGTCGCGGATCTCGGCGTCGTCCTCCCAGCTGTCCCACAGCCGCCGCACGACTTCGACGTAGTCGCCGGCCTCGTCAAACAGGTCCTCGTAGAGCTGGCGCAGCGGGCCGTCGAGATCCTCAATCCGCAGCGGGGGGAAGCTGCGCCGCCCGAAGTGGGCCGCCTCATCGGGGCGGGCCGCGACCCGCACCTGCACGCCGGCCCGGCCGACCGACGCGTAGTCGAGCGTGGCGATGGCCTTGGCGATGTGGAACGGCTCGGTGTGCGTGGCGATGACGACCGGCACGAGACCGATGTGCCTGGTGAGGGGCGCGATCCGGGCGGCGGTGAGCACCGCGTCGAGCCGGCCGCGCACCTGGTCGGTGCGTTCGTCCGGCCCGCCGGGGAGGCTGGACTGGGGGCCCAGGGAGTCCTCGAGCGTGACGAAGTCCAGCAGGCCGCGCTCGGCCTCGGCGACCTGATCGTGCCAGTAGCGGGCGGTCAGTAGTTCGGCGGGCCTGGCGTCCGGCTCGCGCCAGGCCGCCGGGTGCCAGCCGGCGCCGTCGAGGGCGACCGCCAGATGCAGTGATGACGAGGGGTCGGGCATGACGGGGTTCCCCTTCGTGTCGCGGAGGTGCCTCCCGACCGGGACCGTACCTCGCCCCCCGTGAACTGTCTAATCTCTATGGGAAAAGTGGACTTTCCATCGCCATGAGCAGGATGCCATGGCGATGGAAAAATACCTACCTGAACCATAGGGATTGACCGATCAGCCTGACGTGGCTAGCCTGAGGGCCTGAGATCGTTATTACCGATCCCGCAGGTCGGCCCTTACCGACGCGGGACGCCGCGATCCCGTCGGAGGGAGGCGACATGTCGCACACGCGCCGTCGCCACCCCGCACTGTTCTCCCGGCGCCACATCGATCTGCAGCGCGTGACCAGCGCGGTCTGTCCTCGGTAGACAGTTTCTCCCGCATACCACCGGGGAGCCCGCCACGGCGGGCGGTCCGACGCTGCGCCGCGCCTTGCTCGCGATACCCCTGCCGACAGGAGAAGTCCCTCTATGCGTCCACGATGGAGTCCCGGCGCCGCTGCCGCAGCGCTCGCCACCGCCGCCCTGGCGCTGTCCGCCTGCGGCTCGAGCGGCGACACCGGCGCGACCGGCGGCCCGAGGTCGGGCGGCACACTCACCTTCGCGGTCGGCTCCGACGCCGGTTGCCTGGACCCGCAACAGGTGGGCAGCAACGACACCATCTACTCGCTACGCCAGGTCGTCGACTCGCTCACCGACCAGGACCCCGCGACCGGCACGATCGTGCCCTGGCTCGCGGAGAAATGGGAGATCAGCGCCGACGCCAGGACGTTCACGTTCCACCTGCGCTCCGGCGCCACATTCTCCGACGGCACGCCGGTCAACGCACAGGCCGTCAAGGACACCTTCGACGCCGCGACGAAGCTCGGCCCGAAGGCCGCCCTCGCCGTCGGATACCTGAGCGGGTACGCCGGCACGAAGGTGGTCGACGACTCGACGGCCGAGGTGTCCTTCATCCAGTCCAACGCGCAGTTCCTGCAGGCCAGCTCCACGTTCTCGCTGGGCCTGGTGTCCAGCGCGAGCGCTAACAAGGCACCCGACCAGCGCTGCACCGAGGGCATCGTCGGCTCGGGACCGTTCATGCTCGACAAGTACGTGCCGAACCAGTCGATCACGCTGAGCCGGCGGTCGGGGTACCGCTGGGGTTCGTCGTTGTGGAAGAAGAGCGGCGAAGCGTACCTGGACAAGCTGGTCTTCACCGTCATCGCCGAGGCCGGCGTGCGCAGCGGCAGCCTGCAGTCCGGTCAGGTCGACGCGATCGGCGCGGTCGGGCTCGCCGACGAGAGCGCGCTCAAGGCCGGCGGCATGCGCCTGCAGACGCGCGCGAACCCGGGCGTGGTGTTCAACCTCGGCCTCAACAACTCGCGCCCGCTGTTCAAGGACGCCGCGGTACGCCGGGCCCTGCAGGTGGCCATCGACCGCCAGCAGATCGTGGAGACCATATTCCCGACGGGCAGCAAGCCGGCCACCAGCGTGCTCGCGCACACCACGCCCTCCTACTCCGACCTGTACGCGACGCTCGCGTTCGACGCCGCCAAGGCGAAGTCGCTGCTGGACGCCGCCGGGTGGGTGCCGGGCGCCGACGGCATCCGAGCCAAGGGCGGTACGCGGCTGTCGTTCGCGATCACCTGGTTCGCCAACGCCGCCACCAACCAACCCACGCTGGAACTCATCCAGCAGCAGCTCAAGGCCGTCGGTGTCGAGGTCACCCTCAAGCAGCTGCAGATCGCGCAGATCACCCAGGTACAACAGTCCGGCGACTTCGACGCCCTCTGGGGCAACCTGACCCGCGCCGATCCGGACATCCTGCGCACCCTGTACTCCACCCAGCTGGCCAACCCGTACCGGCTCGCGCCCAGCGACCTGGACCGCGTGCTCACCGACCAGGCGGCCACGACCGACGCCACCAAGCGCCAGGAGCTGGTCAAGCAGGCGCAGGACCTCATCGTCAGCAACGCGTACGTCGTCCCGGTCGTCGAGCTCACCACCGAACTCGGCGTCAGGCGCAACGTGCACGACCTCACCTTCGAGGCGTCGAGCCGCATCCAGCTGCACGACACCTGGAAGAGCTGACCGGGTACCGGGCAGGAAGGAGAGCACCATGCGTCGCTATGTCCTCCGGCGACTCGCCCAGGCGGTGGCGGTCCTGTGGGCCGCGTACACCGTGTCGTTCCTGGTGCTCGATCTCCTGCCCGGCGACCCCGTCTCCGCCATGGCCGGCGGGGGGCTGGACCAGGCACCGCTCGACCCGGCCGTGCTGGCCCGGATGCGCCACGAGTACGGGTTCGACCAGCCGGTCTGGCTGCAGTACCTGGAGTACCTCGGCCGGGCCGCGCGCGGGGACTTCGGCCACTCGGTCGCCACCGGACGGCCGGTCACCACGGTGATCGCCGAGGCCCTGCCGCCGACATTGGCGCTCACGGCCGCCGCTCTTCTGCTGGCCGTCGTGTTCGGTGCCGGCCTGGCGAGCTACGCCACGTACACGCCGCGGCGGTGGCTGCGCCAGGCGCTGCTGTCGCTGCCCGGCCTCGGCGTCTCCCTGCCGACGTTCTGGGTCGGCCTCATCCTCGTGCAGCTGCTGTCGTTCCGGCTGCGGCTGCTGCCCGCGTTCGGCAACGACGGGCTTCGCGGGCTGGTCCTGCCCGCGCTGACCCTCGCCGTCCCGACCAGCGCGCTGATCGCGCAGGTGCTGGCGAAGAGCCTGCTCACCGCCCTGGACGAGCCGTACGTCGAGACGGCGCGGGCCAAGGGCGCCGGTCCGGCGCGCATCCACCTGCGTCACGCGTTGCGCAATGCCGCGCTGCCCGCGCTCACCGTCGTCGGCCTGGTCGTGGGCAACCTGCTGGCCGGGTCCGTGGTCGTCGAGTCGGTGTTCTCCCGCAACGGCCTGGGCCGCGCGACCGTGAACGCGGTGACGGTGCAGGACATCCCCCTCGTGCAGGGCGTCGTCGTGTTCGGCGCCGCCGCGTTCGTCCTGGTGAACCTGGCCGTTGACCTGATCTATCCGCTGCTGGACCCACGGATCGTGGCGGCCGGCCGGAGGAGTCCCGCATGACGCAGCTGATCGCCGGCCCGCTGGAGCGTGACCCGGCCGCGGAGCACCTCTCCCGGCCCGACGGCCACGCGGACCGTGCCCCACGGGCGCGCCTGATCCGCTTCCTGGTCCGCCGGCCCGGACTCGTCCTGTCCGTACTCGTGGTGGTTCTGGTTTTTTTGGCGGCGTTCTGGCCGCACCTGTTCACGGGGCGCGACCCGCTGCTCGGGGTGCCGGCCGAGCGCTTCCGCGCGCCGGGCGGCGCACACCCGTTCGGCACCGACGAGCTGGGTCGTGACGTGCTCGCCCGCGTCGTGCACGGCGCGGCGCTGTCGCTGAAGGCGACGCTGATCGCGGTGGCCGTGGCGTTCGCCGTCGGCGGCGCGGTCGGCCTGGTCGCCGGTTTCGTGGGACGCTGGGTCGAGGACGCACTCATGCGCCTGGTCGACGTGCTGCTGGCGATCCCGGCCCTGTTCCTGTCGTTGGCGCTGGTCACCGCGCTCGGTTACGGCACGGTGAAGGTGGCCGTGGCGGTCGGCATCGCGAGCGTGGCGAGCTTCGCCCGCGTCATGCGCGCCGAGGTGCTGCGGGTACGGCAGGCCGTCTACGTGGAGGCGGCGCGCTTGTCGGGCGCCCGCTGGTACGCGGTCCTGCTGCGGCACGTGCTGCCCAACGCGATCGGCCCGGTGGCGGTGCTCGCCGCGCTGGACGTCGGCACAGCCGTGCTGGCGGTGTCGTCGCTGAGCTTCCTGGGCTACGGCGCAGCGCCGCCCGCCCCCGAATGGGGGACACTGATCTCCAGCGGCCGCAACTACCTCGCCAACGCGTGGTGGCTGTCCACGCTGCCGGGCCTCACGGTGGCCGCCACGGTGCTGGCCACCAACCGGATCGCCCGGGCGCTGGACGGCGAGTGGGCGAGGCACCGGTGAGCGAACTCCTGGACATCCGCGGCCTGCGCGTCAGTTACGGCACGCGGGGCGGCGCCATCACGGCGGTCGACAACCTAGATCTTGCGGTACGTCCCGGCGAGGTCGTCGCCGTGGTCGGCGAGTCGGGGTCGGGCAAGAGTACGACCGCCCACGCCGTCATCGGCCTGCTGCCGCCCAACGCCCGAGTGGACGGCGGGTCGATCCGGTTCGAGGGACGTGAACTGGCCGGCGCCTCCGACCGGGAGCTGCGCGCGGTACGCGGCGCCCGCATCGGATTGGTGCCGCAGGACCCAACGGTGTCGCTGAACCCGGTCACACGCATCGGCGACCAGGTGGCCGAGGCGCTGCGCGTGCACGGGCTGGCCGACCGGCGCTCCGCCACGGTCGAGGCGGTGGAGTTGCTGGAGCGGGCCGGGCTGCCCGACCCCGCCGTGCGGGCCCGGCAGTACCCGTACGAGCTGTCGGGCGGTATGCGCCAGCGGGCGCTCATCGCGGTGGCGATCGCCGCGCGGCCCCGGCTGATCATCGCGGACGAGCCGACGAGCGCGCTGGACGTGACCGTGCAGCGGCGCATCCTCGACCACCTCGACGCCCTGGTACGCGAGTCCGGCGCCGCCATGCTGCTCATCACGCACGACCTCGGCATCGCCGCCGATCGCGCGCACCGGGTGGTCGTCATGTCCCAGGGCCGCGCCGTCGAGGCCGGACCGACCCGCACGGTGCTCGACGTGCCCCGCCACCCGTACACGCGCGGGCTGCTCGCGGCGGCGCCCAGCCTGTCCGTCACGGACCGGGTCGCGCCGAAGCACCTACCCGACGGCGCGGCGTTGGTGACCGTCGAGGGCGTGTCGAAGGAGTTCCCGCTGCCCCGCGTCAACGGCGGGTCCCGCACCGTACGCGCTGTGGACGAGGTGAGCTTCGACATCCGCCGCGGCGAGACGTTCGCGCTGGTCGGCGAGTCCGGCTCCGGCAAGTCGACGACCGCGAGGCTCGTGCTGCGGCTCACGGAGCCGACCGCCGGACGCATCACCTTCGCCGGCGCGGACGTGACCCATGCGCGCGGCCCGGCCCTGCGGGCGCTGCGTCGGCGGGCGCAGCTCATCTATCAGAACCCGTACGCCTCGCTGGACCCGCGGTTCACCGTCGCGAAGATCGTCACCGAGCCGCTGCGCGCGTTCGGCGTCGGGGACCGGGCGTCGCGGCTCGCCCGCGCACGCGACCTCGTCGACCGGGTGGCGCTGCCGTCGTCGGCGCTCGACCGGCGCCCGGCGCAGCTGTCGGGCGGGCAGCGCCAACGGGTGGCGATCGCGCGTTCCCTGGCGCTGAGCCCCGACCTCGTCGTGTGCGACGAGCCGGTGTCCGCGCTGGACGTGTCGGTGCAGGACCAGGTGCTGCGGCTGCTCGCGCAACTGCAGGCGGACACCGGCGTGGCGTACCTGTTCATCTCTCACGACCTCGCCGTGGTGCGCCAGATCGCCGACCGGGTCGCCGTCATGAAGGACGGCCGGATCGTCGAGACCGCCACCGCCGCACAGCTGTTCGACAGCCCGCGCCACGAGTACACCCGAGAGCTGCTCGACGCCATTCCGGGGCGTCGGGCCACACCGCTGTGACGTCGCGAAGGAGACGGTCATGACCATCCAGGAGACCACCATTAACCAGGACACGTTCCGGGCCGACTGGGACGCCTGGCACGAGGCACACGAGAAGGCCCGCGCCGACAGGCACGGCTTCCTCGCGATCAGCGGCCTGCACTGGCTGACCGGGGAGCCGCAGCGCTTCCCCGACGCCCCCGGCGCCTGGTCGACCGGCCCCGACGGCGTCGTCGTGGACCTTGACGAGGGCGAGGAGCTGACGATCGACGGCCACACCGTACGTGGCCGGCACTCGTTCGGCCCGCTGGCCGAGCGTACCGACGTGAAGGCGGGCTGGGGCGACGCGGTCATCGAGGTCGCCAAGCGCGGCGGCTTCGACATCGTGCGACCCCGCCACCCCGACCACCCCGTGCGGGTCAACTACGCGGGCACCCCCGCGTATCCGGCCGACCCCCACTGGGCGGTCACGGGTCGGTACGTGCCGTTCGACAAGCCCGTACCCACCACCGTCGGCGCCGTCGCCGAGGGCATTGAGCATGTGTACGACGCACCCGGCCGGATCGAGTTCGAGGTGGACGGCACCGCGCTGAGCCTGACCGCGTTCAACGGGCACACGCCGGGCACCCTGAACGTCCTGTTCACGGACGCCACGTCGGGCGTGACGACCTACCCGGCCAACCGGTCGCTCCAGGTCTCCGCGCCCGCCCCGGACGGTACCGTGACGCTGGACTTCAACCGGGCGGTGAACCTGCCGTGCGCGTACACCGAGTTCGCCACCTGCCCGCTCCCGCCGGCCGAGAACCGGCTGCCCGTGGCGATCGAGGCCGGCGAACAAACGCCTGTCGCGCGCCCTGAGCACTGACGAACGCGATGCGCGCGGGGCGAGCTGGGCGGCGACCGCCCCGCACGCGCCGAACCCGGACAGCGCGTCCCCAGATCGGATAGGACAGGAATGCCGACCAGGACAAACGACACCCCCGTGGATGGCGCCAGCCTCAGCGCGGACACGGATCCGGCACCACTGTTCAGCCCGTACCCGCTGGGTGGCGGCGAGCTGTCCAACCGCTTCGTGATGGCGCCGATGACCCGCCAGTTCTCGCCCGGCGGGGTGCCCAGCGCGGACGTCGCCGCCTACTACGCGCGGAGGGCCGCACACGTCGGGCTCATCATTACCGAGGGGACCTACATCGACCACCCGTCGGCCGGGTCCAGCGACCGGGTCCCGCGCTTCTTCGGTGCGGACGCGCTCGCCGGCTGGAGCGCCGTCGCTCGGGCGGTACACGCCGCGGGCGGACATATCGTGCCGCAGTTGTGGCACCTCGGCGCCACCCGTACCGCCGGTACGCCGCCGTACCCGCACGCGCCGGTGCTCAGCCCGTCGGGAGTACGCGCCGACGGCACGAGCGTGGGCGAGCCCGCGTCGGCAGCCGACCTCGACGCGGTCGTGGCGTCGTTCGTCCGCGCCGCCCGTGACGCGCGGCTCGCCGGCTTCGACGGCGTGGAACTGCACGGGGCCCATGGGTACCTGTTGGACCAGTTCTTCTGGCCGCGCACGAACCGCCGTACCGACGATTACGGCGGCAGCCCGGCCAGCCGGGCCCGCCTGGGCGCCGAGGTGGTGGCCGCGATCCGCGCGGAGGTGGGAGCCGAGTTCCCCGTGCTCTACCGGTACTCACAGTGGAAGGGCGGCCAGTTCGACGCCCGCGTCGCGGACACGCCCGGCGGACTGGAGCAACTACTCACCCCGCTGGTCGACGCCGGCGTCTCGGTCGTCCACGTCTCGACCCGCCGGTACTGGCTGCCGGCCTTCGACGGCTCGCCACTGACCCTGGCCGGCTGGACGAAGAAGCTCACCGGGCTGCCGGTCATCGCGATCGGCTCCGTCGGCGTCGCGCAGGCCTTCCGCGGGGAAGGTGAGCAACCGGCGCCGACGCCCAGCCTCGCGCCCTTGCTGGAACTGTTCGACCGGGGCGAGTTCGACCTCGTCGGCCTGGGCCGCGCCCTGCTCTCCGAACCAGCCTGGCCCACCAAAGTGCGCGACGGACGGCTGACCGAGATCCGGCCGTACGACAAGGCCGACGAAACCCGCCTCACCTAGCGCCTGTCTCGAAGTCGGTTACAGCCATTCGTTGACAGCGGTGATGTGGAGGCTGCCTCGTATCGGACGGCGAGCTTGTCGTACCTGGTGGCCTTGATCCCGCGGCGACGCAGGTAGGCCTGGTTGGCCTTGGACGTGTACGCCTTGCCGGCGATGACCCGGTCGGGCGTGGCGACCCGATCGACGATACCCTGCTTGACATATAGGTTTAATGGGTAGATCCTCCTGAGGTCGCCTCGCCGAGGCCGTTCCCATGACAACGCTGTCAGGAGGATGCCGATGCACGTAACAGCACGGGGCGACTACGCGCTACGCGCCGCCGTCGCGCTCACCGCCACCTACCCGAACACCACGTCCGCGCAGGCCCTGGCGGACCAGCAGGAGCTGCCGCGGAAGTTCCTCGAGACCATCCTGGCCGAACTGCGCCGGGCCGGCCTGATACAGGCGGTACGCGGCCGCGACGGCGGGTACCGACTGGCGCGTGACCCGGCGCAGATGTCGGTCGCCGCGGTCCTGCGTGCCGTGGACGGTCCCCTCGCCGAGGTGCGCGGCAAGCGCCCGGAAGAGGTCAGCTACGGCGGCAACGCCGCGCACCTGCAACAACTGTGGATCGCGGTGCGCTCCGCGATGCGTGACCTGCTCGACGAGGTCACCATCGCCCAGGTCGCCACCGGCCAACTCCCCGTCCGGGTGCGGCATCTGGCCTCCGCCCCCGGCGCCTGGCAACCCCGCTGACGCCGTGCCGTCACCCGGGCGACCCCTGCGGAAGTTGGGCTTCCTCACCATCGGCCTGTTCGACCCGGCCGCGCCGCTCGAGGGGCACAAGTCCACCCTCGACATCATCCAATTCGGCGAGCAACTCGGCTTCGACAGCGCCTGGGTTCGGCACCGCCACCTGCAGTACGGCATCTCCTCACCGGTCGCCGTCCTGGCGGCCGCGTCGCAGCGCACCAGCCGCATCGAGCTGGGCACCGCGGTCATCCCACTGGGCTGGGAGAACCCGCTGCGGCTGGCCGAAGACCTGGCCACTGTGGACATCCTGTCCGGCGGCCGGCTCAATCCCGGGGTCAGCGTCGGGCCGCCGATGCGGTACGAGCAGGTCAAACAGGCTCTGTATCCGGACACCGCGGACCGCGAGGACTTTAGCTACGACCGGGTACGGCGGCTGCTCGAGTTCGTCCGCGGCATCCCCGCCACGGAGTTCCAGGGCACGGAAGGCTTCGAGGAGTTTTCGCGCCGGGTCGAGCCGCACTCCCCCGGCCTGGCGCAGCGGATGTGGTACGGCGGCGCAAGCCTCGCCTCCGCCCGCTGGGCCGGTGCGCACGGCATGAACTTCCTGACCAGCAGCGTGGTCAAGGCCGAGGAGTCGCAAGACTTCGAGCAGATCCAGCTGTCGCATGTCCGGGCTTTCCGCGCGCACCACCCGGACGGCGACCGCGCCCGGGTCTCCCAAGGGCTCGTGGTGATCCCCACCGACAGCGCCACCGCCGCGCAGCACACGAAGTACGCCGATTACGCGCGCATGCGCACACCGCGGACCGCCACGCCGCAGGGACCCGCCCGGATGATGTTCTCACCGGACCTCGTCGGCCCCGCCGAGGAGATCGCCGAGCGACTTCACGCGCACGCCGCGTTCCGCGAGATCGACGAGGTCGCGTTCGCGCTGCCGTTCACATTCGCGCGCGAGGACTACGTCCAGATCCTCACCGACATCGCGACGAAGCTCGGGCCGGCCCTCGGCTGGCATCCAGCGAATTAGTAGGTTGCGTCACCACGCCGTTGGTCAGCTACTGGAGCCCGGAACGGACCGACGTAATGCGCTGGGTGTTGAAGCCGAGCCAGTGCATTCGGCCCACGTATCGGGCATGTTCGATCTTGAGGCACCGGTCCATGACCACTGTCAGGCCGCCGACCTCAGCGATCCGTGCGCCCTCTTCGTTGATCACACCGAACTGGCACCAGAGGGTGCCGGCGTGGATCTCCACCGCTTCCCGCGCGATGCCCGGCAGCGCGTCCGGCGCACGGAACACGTTCACAACGTCCACCGGTACCGGCACGTCCAGAAGGCTCCGGTAGGACCTCTCGCCGAGGATGTCGGTCTCGCGTGGATTGACCGGGATCACCTGGTAGCCGTGCCGCTTCAGGTAGTACCCGACGAAGTAGCTCGCTCGCAGCGGGTTGTTCGAAAGGCCGACGATCGCGATTGTCTTCGCGGTGTGGAGCACGCGCTGGATCGTCGATGGGTCCTGGTACTGCCCGACATCGGTCATGCGGTCACGACCTCTTTCCCGCGGTCGACGCTACGTTTGCGAAAGCCCGCTCCAGATCCCAGATCAGATCCTCGACCGACTCGGTGCCGACCGACAACCGCACGGTCCCGGGCGCGACGCCGGCCGCGCGGAGTTCGCCGTCGCTGAGCTGGCGGTGTGTCGTGCTGGCCGGGTGGATGATCAGACTCTTCGCGTCGCCGACGTTGGCCAGGTGGGACCAGAGGGTCACGGCACGGATCAGGTCCTGCCCGCCGGCCCGGCCACCCGCGCAGTCGAACGAGAACACCGCCCCTGCCCCACGGGGCAGGTACTTGTCCACCAGCGGCCGGTACCTGCTGCTCGGCAGGCTGGCGTAGGTCACGTTCGATGCCAGCGGGTGCGACTCGAGGAACGCCGCGACCGCAAGCGCATTGGCGACGTGGCGTTCCATCCGCAGCGACAGCGTTTCGAGCCCCTGCAGAAACAGGAACGCGTTGAGTGGGGCCAGCGCGCCGCCCAGATCGCGCAGGGTCTCGGCGCGCAGCTTCATCAGGTAGCCGTAGGTCCCGAACGTCTCGTGGAACTGCAGGCCGTGGTAGGCCGGTGAGGGATCGGCGACCACGGGAAAGCGCCCGTTGGACCAGTTGAACGTGCCGGCCTCGACGACAACACCGCCGATGCTGGTGCCGTGACCACCGATGAACTTGGTCGCCGAGTGGATCACGATGTCGGCGCCCCACTCGATCGGGCGGCACAGGTACGGCGTGGCGAACGTGTTGTCCACGATGAGCGGCAGCTCATGTTCGTGCGCGATGGCCGCCACGGTCTCGATGTCCAGCACGTTGCCGGCAGGGTTGCCGATCGTCTCGGCGAAGAACGCCTTCGTGTCGGCGCGGACCGCCTTCCGCCACGCGCCCGGATCATCTGGATCGACCCAGGTCAGCTCGACGTTCAGCTTGCGCAGCAGGTGCTTGAGCTGGTTGACCGTCCCGCCGTAGAGCGCCGCGGACGCGACGACGTGGTCACCCGGCTGCAGCAGGGTGAAGAGCGCGGCCGCTTGCGCCGCGATCCCGCTGGCGAAGGCCACCGCGCCGCAGCCGCCTTCGAGGTTGGCCACGCGCTCCTCGAACACGGCGACTGTCGGGTTCATGATGCGCGAGTACGTGTTGCCGTACTCCTGCAGGTTGAAGTACGCCGCGGCCGATTCGGGATCTTCGAACACGTAGCTCGTCGTCTGGAAGATCGGCACCGCACGCGCCCCCGTGTTCGGATCGGGTCGTTGCCCGGCGTGGAGCTGGCGTGTCTCGAACCCGAACGCGCGGGGTTCCTCGGCGCGCGGCTTGTCAGTCACAAAGGCCTCTCTGTTCGAGGTCGCTCGCCGCACTACCGTCGGCAAGGAATCGGCGGACGATGGGGATCTGCTGCGCTTCCTCCAGCAGGAAGCAGTCGTGGCCGTACGGCGCATCGATGAGGTGGAACTCGACCGGTTTGCTGAGCGCGCGAAGCGCGTCGGTGATCTCCTGCGATGCGGACGCGGGGTACAGCCAGTCAGAACTGAACGCGATCAGCAGTGTCCGCGCTGAAACGCCTTCCAGCGCCCGTACGAGCGACCCGCTGCCGTGCTGCCGCGCGAGGTCGAAGTACGTCAGTGCGCGCGACAGGTACAGGTACGTGTTGGCGTCGAAGCGCCTGACGAACGAGCCGGCCTGGTGGCGCAGGTAACTTTCGACCTCGAACTCCGGTTCGCCGATCGTGTACCGGATATCGCGGGCGTTCTGCAGCCGCCGGCCGAACTTCTCCGTCAACGCGGGCGCGGACAGGTAGGTGATGTGGCCAACCATCCTTGCCACACCCACGCCGGCATCCGGCGCCCGGCCCGTGTCGTAGTAGTGGCCGCCTTGCCAGGCAGGATCGCGGGTGATCGCCTCCCGCGCGATCGCGTTCCAGGCGACGCCCTGCGGATGGAGAGCGTGCGTGGTGGCGATCGCAACAACAGCATCAACCTGGTCAGGAAACAGGACCGCCCACTCCAGCGCCTGCATCCCACCGAGCGAGCCACCAGCCACGGCCGCGAGCCGCTCGATGCCGAGCACGTCCAGGAACGCCCGCTGGCAGCGCACCATGTCCGCCACGGTGACGACGGGAAAGTTCGACCCGTACGGCTTGCCGGTGGCCGGGTCGATCGAGGACGGCCCGGTCGTCCCGCGACAGCCGCCGAGCACGTTCGTGGATATGACGAAGAAGCGGTCGGTGTCGAAGGCCTTGCCGGGCCCGATCATCCCGTCCCACCAGCCGAGCCCCTTGCCGGCCGAGCCGTCTCGGCGCTCGGCCGCGAACCCGTCGCGAGTGCTCGCCTCCGGCGACGTCGGCGACACGCCCGCCGCGTGGGCGTCGCCGCTGAGCGCATGGCAGACCAGGACGACGTTGTCGCGCTCGGGCGAGAGAGTGCCATAGGTCTCGTACGCCACGCGGACCGACGGCAACTCGCGTCCGCAGTCGAGCCTCACCGGCGCCGGCAGGTCGACGTACTGCGTCTCGACACTGCCGACCGAGCCGGCCGGCAGTGTCGAAGTTGGCGGTATGGGCGCGAGCATAGCTAGTCCTGGATCCCCCGTCACGGTATTGTCGATCTATCCGGTAGGATATACAGAAATTCGCACGAAGGGAACCGTGGCATGTCCACCATCAACAACGGCGTCAACGTCCAGGCACTGCTGGACGCTCGCGAGGTACTCAAGGGCGCGCCCGAGGCCGCCCAGTTCACCTGGCGGGCATCCTCCACGTGGCAGAACGGCGTCCACAGCACGGTCACCATCCAGAAGTTCTTCGGCCTCGGCCAGGAGCAGGCCCACAAGACCGAGACCGTGTTCTCCGCCGACCACCCCGAGGTCTTCGCGGCAGAGGACAACGGCGTCACGCCGATCGAGTACCTCCTCGTCGGTCTGGCCAGCTGCCTCACGGCAGGTGTGGCGTCGGTGGCGCAGAATCGCGGCATCCAGTTGCGGTCGGTCGAGTCGACGGTCGAGGGCAACCACGACATCCGCGGCATCCTCGGCGTCGACAGCGACGTCCGTAACGGCTACAACGACGTCAAGGTGACCTTCAACATCGACGCGGACGCGTCGAAGGAGGAGATCGAAGCGCTGGTGGCTCAGTCGCAGAAGCGTTCCGCCGTGTACGACGCTCTCACGAATCCCACGAATGTCACGGTCGAGGTCGCCTGAGGGGGGCCGAGCCATCGAGCACACCACCACGGTTGTCGTCGGTGGGGGGCACGCGGGCATAGCCGCAAGTCATTTCCTCAGCAACCGGTCGATCGACCATATCGTGCTCGAGCGCGGCGAGGTGGCCAACTCCTGGCGCCACGAACGCTGGGACTCCCTGCGGCTGCTGACGCCCAACTGGCTGAGCCGGCTGCCGGGCCATCGCTACGATGGCCCGGACCCGGACGGGTACATGACGAGGGGCGAAGTGGTCGAGTTCATCGAGCGCTTCGCCGCCGTCTCGGATGCCCCCGTACGGACCGACACGGCCGTCACGTCGGTGCGGCCGACCGACGGCGGGTACCACGTGACGACCAGCCAGGGCGACATTCGTTGCCGGGCGGTCGTCCTCGCCAGCGGAGCCTGCAACCTGCCGACGGTGCCGCAGTTCGCCGACGCCGTGCCGGCGTCCGTCGAGCAACTGACGCCGTTCGACTACCGCTCGCCCGACCAGCTTCCCGCCGGTGGGGTGCTGGTCGTCGGCGCGTCGGCGACCGGGGTGCAGTTGGCGGCCGAGCTGAGGCGGTCAGGCCGGCACGTGATCCTCTCGGTAGGAGAGCACGTGCGGTTGCCGCGCAGGTACCGCGGGCGTGACGTGCTGTGGTGGATGTACGCCTCAGGCGTGTGGGACCAGCGGCACGACGAGGTCGACGATCTCACGCGGGCCCGGCGGCTACCGTCGCCGCAGCTCGTTGGGACTTCCGAGCGCACAACGCTCGATCTCAACGCGCTCACCGCGATGGACGTCGAGCTGGTGGGCCGTTTTGCGGCTGTCCGCGACGGCTGCGCGTTGTTCTCCGGCGGGCTGCGCAACGTCTGCTCGCTCGCGGACCTCAAGATGAAACGCCTGCTGGCCACGTTCGACGAGTGGGCGCGGACGTACGGTCGCGATGCCGAGGTCGATCCTGCCGAGCAATTCGCACCGACGCGGGTGCCCGATTCGACGCGGCTGCAGCTCGACCTGCGAAGCGGCGAGATCCGCACGATCGTGTGGGCGACCGGTTTCCGCCCGGACTACCGGTGGCTCGACGTGCCGGTGGTCGACGAGAAAGGCCGCCTGCGCCACGAGGGCGGCGTCGTCGACAGCCCCGGACTGTACGCGCTGGGGCTGCCGCTGCTACGGCGGCGCAAGTCGACCTTCATCCACGGCATCGAGGACGACGCCCGCGAAGTGGTCGATCACCTGGCGCGGCACCTGGCCGTGGGTCGGTCATCCTGACCCGACGCCGGGCGAGACGGCCGGGGGTCGGCAGTGACCCCCGGCCGCCGCTCGTACTCAGCTGCGCAGGCTCCATTGCTGGTTGCTCTGGCCGTGGCAGCTCGACAGAATGATCTTCGTTCCGTTGGCCTGTGGGGCTCGAATACTCGGTTCGGCCGTCCTGAAGTGCAGTTCTGTGCGAGCTCGAGCCCTGCGCAGCCGTCATGCTCGTGGCCATGAGCGCATCCTCAGCGAGTACACCCGCCACTACAACGGCCACCGTCCACATCGCTCACTGGGACAACGGCCACCGGACCCACCAACGAGAGTCGTAGGCCTGAACGCCGCCCGCGTTCAACGGCGGCCGATCCTGAGGGGGCTGATCAACGAGTACTCGCAGGCCGCGTAGCCCGAACCGGCTTTGCGAGCCCCACACGTTCCCGCGCCGCCCCCTGAAGACGCTCTACTGGCCGCTACCCCGCACCCGCACCCAATGCCTGGTGGCCCCGCCCACCGGAACGACCCGACCCACCCAGCGACCACACTCGCCGGCAGGTCAGAGCGTCCTTCAACAAGGCCACACCGGTGTCCCATGGGCGGGCGACGTCATCCATGCCCGGCATCGTCAACACCGGATGGCGAGTCCTTGACGCGAAGTCAAGGGCGTCTCGTGTCAGTCTGTCCGGACAGCCGAACAAAGCCGCAGCTCAGAGCCTTGCCAGCTGGCGATACCCAGCCTGCGATCTGCGGAATTCGACTCGTACAACGGATCTCTGTGACCACGCCGTGACCACGAATCAGACAAAAGACCAGCAAAGATATCTATCTTTGCTGGTCACAGCGTCGGGACGGCCGGATTTGAACCGACGACCCCTTGACCCCCAGGCAACCTACATCTGGTTCTGACCTCGCACTTTGTTGCAGGTGAGCTGCTGCAAGCGTCCCCTGGCGTCCGTGCTTGTCCGCCAGCGTGCGCTCCGATCGTCACTCAGTTAGTCACTCAGCCAGATTTTCGTCGGCGCCTGGTCGTTGTCCTTGGAGGCGGTCCTGCTCGCTACGAACTCTTCTCCCAGTTCGCTGCACAGCCGGCCGCGTGCCTCGTCAAGCCCCTGGCCGTAGTCGCGGGCGAAGATGAACGGCTCTTTGCCGAGGGTTCCGCTGATGCGGTGAAGCGCGGACCAGACAGCGGGGTCTTCGTCGACGATGCTGTCGAACGACCTCGTGCCCATAACCGTGTCAAGCCAGTGCGAGAGCACAAGGGCCTGGTCTCGACTGAGCGTGATCGTCACTTGATCGTCCGACATGCCGGCCAGGCTAGCTGGTGTCGCTGGTGTCGCTGGTCTACGCCGACCGCTTCGGTGTGAACTACGGGCAACCTGGTCGCTTACGGTCCTGTAGGAGGTCAGCCGGGCTGCTGTGGTCTCGCGTGGTCCGATTCGGTGCGGTCGGTTGCTGTACTTCGCTGCCGTACCTAACCTCACGTCATGCTTGCATGGCTCGTTGATCTCTTACCTATGACGCTGTGGCGGCCTGGCAACCTCTACGCCGGTGGCCACCTGCACTTCTGCGTGGGGTGGAGCGACGAGCGAACCGTCGAGTGGCAGGGCCACCAGATCATCGCAGGTAAGCCGGGAGGTGCTGCACGGATCAACGAGCGCTACTTCGAGTCCGGGGAAGGTCACTAGCGTCGCGGTGCCCGTAGGGAACGTGCACCCTCAGCTTGGGAATCAGATTGATCTGCACGCAGTGTGACGGATTCTCGGCGGGTATCTCTACGAAACGTAGAGCCCTCAGTTGCAATGCATCCGTTGCTTACCGCCGTTAACCGCCACATCGGGCACGGATCGGGCACGCTTCTCCGACAGCGATGCGATCTCTACGTTCTCGGGTGGTCTGGGCCAGAAACCCTGGCCCAGACGCTGTTCAGATCGCGCAGTTCGCCAACACTGGCTCGGCATGCAGCACAACTCCGAACCGCTCCGCGACGCCGTCACGGATCTTGCGAGCCAGCGCGAGCAGCTCGCTGGTAGAGCCAGTGCCGCGGTTGGTCAGGGCCAGCGTGTGCTTGGTGGAGATCGCCACGCCGGTGCCGGGGCAGGTGTACCCCTTGGGAAAGCCGGCACGCTCGATCAGCCAGGCCGCGCTGACTTTGGTCCGACCGTCGGCGCCCGGCCAGGCGGCCGGCTCGCCCACGTTCGCGCCGATGGCAATTTTGCGTAGCCGGGCATATGCGACCGGGTCGATTACCGGGTTGATGAAAAACGAACCCGCCGAATAGGTGTCCGGATCGGAAGCATCAAGCACCATTCCCTTGCCCGTCCGCAGGGACAGCACCGCTGCCCGGACGGCCTCCAGCGGAGCGCGTGCGCCGAGCTGGACCCCAAGGGCACGCGCGAGCTCGGCGTAGCGGATCGGACTCGACAACGGGGAGAGCGGCAATGAGAAGTCCACGGTGAGCACCGCGAACCGGTCGTTCTGCCGAAAGACGCTGGTGCGGTAGCCGAAGCCGCACTGCTGTGGGGTGAGTGACACGATGCGGTCGGTTGTGCGGTCGTACGCTCGCACCTCCACGATCGTCTCGGCCACTCCGTGGCCGTAGGCGTCGACGTTCTGGATGGGCGTCGCGCCGGCCGAGCCCGGAATGCCGGACAGGCTCTCGACCCCGGACCAGCCCGCTTCCACTGCAGCCTGCACGACCTGGTCCCACGGCTCACCTGCCGCCACCCGCAACCGGACCCGGTCGCCGTCGCAACGGACCGCTATGCCCCGGGAACGTAGCAGGACGACCCGACCGGGGAAGCCGTCGTCACTGACCACCACATTGCTGCCGCCGGCCAATAGCAGCACCGGTTCGTCGGTGCGCAACGCCGCGATGATCTCCTGCTCATCGCTGGCCACCATCAAGCCGGCTGCTGGACCCCCCAGACGTAGCGTGGTGTAGCTCGCAAGCCGTTCAATGAGCGGGGGCCGCTCGGACGGCTGCTCAACCTTCGTTGATCTAGGACTGGCCACTCCGGCAACGCTACATCCCGACACCGATTTCATCGCCACGGGTCGCTGCCGCGCCGGCCGGCGCGAGCCTCGCCACCCCGATCATCGTCTGCACATCGACCGACCACCGCGAGTCGGGTACGGACCTCGCCCACCCGGCTCGCCGCTCCGCCCCCGTCCCCCGGATAGGTGCCACGATCCTCGACGCCCGGCCGGGGTCCAGGGTGGCCGTAGGCCATCGGCGTAGCCGACGCGCAGCGCCCTGGACGCCGGACGGGCGGCGTGGACAATCAGGCACCGGGGGACGCCCACACCGACCACCGCCGTCCGCGGACCGTGGCCCGCGCTACGGCGCGACGTGGCCGCCACGCCGCGCGCCAGCTCACCTTCGGCCGACTGCCGCCTCACCCGGATCAGGTTCCCTCGGTGCTGTCCGTGCTTCGGCGGCCCCGAGGGCTTCTCGCTGTCCGCGCCAGCCGATGGGCGTGGGCCTGGTCGCCGCCGAGCGACAGCGGCAGGGGCGGCCAGGCGCCCGATCGGGGGCGCGTGCGGCCCGTTTCGGGCCGCCTTGAAGACGTATAGAAAGTTCTCACGGGGATGATGTTGATGGTGGCTGTCCTCCGTCGGCTGATGTGCGACAGTCCTCCGCCAACTGATCTGCGACGCCCGCGTGGATGGCGGCAGAAGAGTGCGTTGGGAGTATTTCGCATAAACAGGTGGCCGCTTTGGAACAGCGACCGGCAGCATGAGGGGATGCAGTCCACATCCGCATACCGCGCTCGTCGCCGTCGGGACTTCTGGCAGCGGTGCGTCCTGCGGCGTCGTCCGTCATGATCCGTGAAGCCCGCGAAGCCGACTGGCCGCAGATCTGGCCCATCATCTGTGACGTCGTCACAGAACAGCAGACCTTTGCCTATGACCCCGCCATGAGCGAGCACGACGCCAAGGGGATCTGGCTGTTGGGCGCACCGGCCCGAGTGGTTGTCGCTGTCGACGACGACCGGGTTCTCGGTACCGCGAACATGTATCCCAACCGGCCCGGGCCAGGAAGCCACGTCGCCTCCGGCAGCCTGATGGTCGCCAGGCAGGCACGGGGCAAATGCGTGGGCCGAGCCCTCACCACCGACATGATCACGTGGGCGCGGCGAAACGGATTCGCGGCGATCCAGTTCAACGCCGTCGTCGACACGAACACGGCTGCGGTCCGTCTCTACGAGAGCCTCGGGTTCGTCACCCTCGGCACAGCCCCTGGAGCATTCCGCCACCCCACGCTGGGGACCGTCGGCCTCCGCATCATGTGGTTGGACCTGCAAAATCCGACCGACACCGCGAGCTGACGCGCCACACCACTCCACCGCAATGCGCCCGCAGCGCGCCCTGTCATCGGCAGATCCGTGCGTTCAGTCTCCGCCGACCTGCCTCAAGTTCTAGGCCACCTGTCGCACATATCTGGCGGAGATGTGTCGCGGATCAGTTGGCGGATCACATGATGTTGATGGTGGCCCCGGCGGCGGGTTCTGACCCGAGCTAGCTGAGGATCGACGGCCAGCGGACCGTCACGACCACTGAGTCCTCTTCTGCCTGCCATGAGTGGTCAATGCCCGGTCCCCAGACGACGTAGTCGCCCTGGCGTTCGAGCACGACGCTTCCGACGGAGAGGTCAAGACGGAACCGACCACTGATCAGCAGGAGCATCGTGGTCCTCTGCTCGTCGGTGTACCACGCGTCGCGTTGCTGTCCAGCGGGATGGGTGCCCCACTTGACTTCAACCGCAGACGTTGCACGTACGCCGTCGGCCGGCTCAATGAAGTGCCCCAGGATCCAGCCCCGATGGGCCTGGCCGTCATCGGCGGCGTTCCCGGTGTACCAGTTGTCGGCCATCGTGTCTCCGTCTCACTCCAGCGGTGAGCGTACACGATCTTCGTTGATCTCGGAGAGACGGCGAATACCCTGGGCGAAGGCGAACAGACCTTCGTTACTCCAAGATGGATCATGGATCAAACTGTCGAGCCCGTCCCGGTCGAGGCTTGAGTAGCGTCTTAGACCTTCGGATTCCCAGTTAGCTTCTACTCGGCCCCCAAATCTGGCCCACCAGTCCTCGTCGTCTATGACGATGAGGGAAGCAAACTCGAAATTTCCGCTGACGAGGTTGAATCCGAAACTCGTGCACTCCATACGCCACTGGTCCGTGTTGGCGTTGTCCATCAGCCAACGCATCGGTCCTGACAGCCGGTTGAGATTAAGGGGGTCTGCGTTTCGCCGTTTGCCCTCAGTGGAGTCGACGTCGGTTCGTCCGAAGAGTTCTTCTTCTAGCTCACGTTCGAGCGTGGCGGATATCTGGGCATCGTCACTGAAATCCACCAGCGGCTCGTGGAACGACTTTGGAATTACTGCTAAGCGTCGAGTGGCGTTCAAGACTCGGCCTGATCGCTCCTGAACCAGCAGCACGTAATCTGGGGTGCTACGTCGTCTATCCCTGGGTCGCGCGGCGGCAAACAGCGCTAGCGGTCCGCCGGCGCAGAGTCGATTGCTGACGTCGATTACAGCGTCGATCGAGGCTAGGTACCGTTCACGCAGCGGTAACGAGTCCGATGTTATTGGTGCGCCACTGGCGATGGCGTCGAGCAGCTCGCGTTCAAGCAGGTCCATGGTCAATGCGTAGCTACTGAAGTGAGTAAGGCCGAGACTGCCCTTTATGCACTGAGGACCGATCTCTACTTCTAGAAGCTGGTACAGGGGTCGATTGACAAGACGGGTATCCGTGGCGAGGACCTCTGCGATGCGGACGGCGGCCGCCTGGGCCGCCTTGGCGTCGAGCGAGCCAATGCTTGGGCCTGTGTTGGACCGGAGCGAAAGGTCATCGCGACCTTGCCCCATCACGAGCCGAAGATCGAGCCACTCCGGGCGGGTGAGGATGCTCGTCTCAATTCGACTTCCCGCCCAATAGAGCTCGTAGTCAGACGAATCAAGGCTGTAGAAGCCGGCGAGGGCTTCCGCGATCGCGCTTCGGCTTACTCGACTGCGTCGACGTGAGGCATCCTTGACGGCTCGAATGTCGATCTTTTTCGTCAGGTCCGACACTTGTTTGCGCGCTTCGCCATTTGACCACTCTGCATGCTCGTCGAGCCAGTCAAGCACATCGTTCACGTCGGGATCGTGATCCAGGCGTAGCTCAATGCTGGCCGCAAATGGGTTGCGGGAAACCTGCGTGCCTTCGACGTCGAGCGCGTCAGACGCCTGAGTCGCCCGCTGATCCGGTGCCAACAAAAGTGAGAACCGCTTCTTCTCATCAGGCGAAGCCCGCATCAGCGCAGTGTCCAAAGCGCGTTGCATCTCAGACACCGGAACAAGATCAGGCTCTGCGTTCCATTTTGCGACCGCCCGCACGGAGGTGCCTAGCGCTTCGGCGAAACCCTCGTTGGTAAGACGGAGAGCACTCCGCAACGCGCACGCGTGACGTCCAGTCCAAATGTCGACGACCTCCACCGTGAACGGCCTCCGTCTCGAGTGACACCGAGCAACTCGTTCAAGAGTATCAATGGGATGCGACAGGAGTGCACTGCCGATGCACTGCCAGTACATCCCCGTTTCGCACTTGTGCGACTTCCATTGAAGTCACATCGGCGGCCCCATCGAAGTGGGCCATACGCCGAGAGCGACAGTCCATAGGGGACGCGCTCAGTGACAGGAGGTATGTCGTGAAGCTGTTGATCGACACGAGCAAGGTGCAGTTCTCGGTGACCCGTAACCCCGAGGCTCGCAACGACCAGAACGGCAAGCAGCGGTTCAGCAAGGACGGGGCGCCCATGTGGCAGACCCAGCTCCAGGCCCTCGACGAGACCGGAGGCGAGATTCTGATGGTGACCGTGGCTGGTGAGAAGCCGAACGTCACTGTTCAGCAGCTCGTGTCTCCGGTCGGTCTGGAGGCGATCCCGTGGAACACCAACGGTAAGCACGGTGTGGCCTACCGCGCCGAGCAGCTCAAGCCGGTTGCCGTTACGGCCGGCAAGTAGCCGACAAGGGTCGTACCGCATTCGGTGACCGCACCCGGATCGAGGTGTGTCATGACCAAGCAGCAGACCAACGGCCGCACGCCCGCGCAGTTGTGGGTGGACTACGAACAACTGGTGGTTGCCACCGACGCCGCGTGGCACGCCTACGAGAAAGCGTCGGCTACTGCCGACGTCAAGTACACCGAGTACCAGGCCGCCGCCATCCAGCGTGGTGAGGCGTATCTGGCCTGGGACAAGGCGAACCAGACCCGCAACGAGGTCTATGACGCCTACTGGGCGACCTACGACCAGGTCGTCTGACGGTAGATCGGTCGGGGGCGGTTCGACTCCTAACGTCCCCGACCACCGCCGCCTGACACGTACGTGTCCAAAGACGGCGCAGGGCCGGCATCGACTCCTACATCACTACCGGCCCCGCACTTTCCGAACTCATCCAGCCCTGAAAAGGGAGGACTCGTCATGCCCAAGTCTAGGTCCAACCTGCCCGACCGCATCACCCGCCGCGGCCGGGCGGGAAACGTTCCCATCATCGAAATCGCCGAGCAGCGGCACAACGTGCGCATCGCCAAGCTCACCTTCTGGGTCGTCGGCCTGGTCGGCTGGCCCACCATCGCCGTCATCACCTACGGGGTGCTCGGTCCGCACGGCATCGCCCACGCGCTGCTGGCCGCGTCCGTCGGCTTCCTTGCCGCGCTCGCCCTCGCCGTGACGGCCAGCCTGGTCGTGCTGGCCTGGCCTGTGGTCCGGGTGCTGTGGCACTGGGCCGCCGAGATCACCCTCGGCGCCGTTCTGCTCGCCGGCTACCTGGCCCTGGTCCAGGTCGTGTCGTTCTGGCTGGCCCTGGCCATCCTGGCCGCCTGCACGGTGGCGCCAATGGTGCTGCCGTTCACCCGCCACGCCGTCACGCCGGTCGTGTGGTGCGCCGTCTGGCGCCACCGGCTGCGGCTGTCGTTCGACGCCTTCATCAAGTCCAACCGCTACGGCTCCGTGCCGTTCATCCTGACCGCCCGCCCGACCCCCGCCGGGGGCCGCATCTGGGTGTGGCTGCGCCCCGGGCTGTCGCTGGCCGACCTGGAAGCCCGTCTGGACAAACTCGCCGTCGCCTGCTGGGCCAAAGAGATCAAGATCGCCCCGGCCTCCAACCGGCACGCCGCCCTGATCCGGGTGGACGTCACTGCCCGCGACCCGCTCACGGCCAAGGTGCTCTCGCCGCTGACGCGGCTCATCCCGTTGCACCGCAACGCATCCGACGACGCGCCGGTCTCCCCGGCCCTCGCCCCGACCGCCCTCGACCTGACCGACGTGCCCGAGGACGACTTCAGTGCCCCGGCCGACGCTCCGGCCACCGAGCGCAAACCGCTCAAGCCCGTGCGCACCACCACGCCGGCCACCGCGCCGGCCCCCGCCGCCACGTCCAGCGGCGACGACCTCTCCGACTGGATCTGACCTGTCCGCACCCGGCGCGGGCCCTGCCCTGCGGGGCATCCCGCGCCACCCAATCCCTTGTGAAGGAGAACGCCATGCCCGCCACCCGCGCGGCACCCGCCACCGGACCGGACACCGTGCCGGTCGGCCCCGTCCTGTCCGCCTTCGACCCCGTTTACCTGGGCATCGACGAATTCGGCGCGCCCGTGTCCGTGCCGCTGATCTACCGCAACATGCTCATGGGCGGCGAACCCGGCGCCGGGAAATCCTCCCTGCTCAACACCGCTCTCGGCCACGTCGCCCTGTGCACCGACACCCGGCTGTGCCTGCTGGACGGCAAGCAGGTCGAACTCGGCCTGTGGCGTGAGGCCGCCGACGTGTTCGTCGGCCCTGACCTGACCCGCGCCAACCGCACTCTGATGCGCCTGCAGCGCGTGATGGACAACCGCTACGCCTACCTGCTGTTCCACAAACGACGCAAGATCAGCCGCGCCGACGGGATGAACGTCATCGTCTGCGCCATCGACGAGATCGCCTACTTCTCCGCCACCGCCGGCGACAAACCCGACCGGGAACTGTTCTCCGCCCTGCTACGCGACATCGTCGCCCGGGGCCGCGCCGTCGGCATCATCGTCATCGCCGCCACCCAACGTCCCTCGGCCGACATCATCCCCCCGTCGCTGCGCGACCTGTTTGCCTGGCGGTTTGCCGGCCGCACCACCAACGACGTGTCCTCCGACATCATCCTCGGCCACGGCTGGGCCGCCCGCGGCTTCACCGCCAACACCATCGCCACCGACAACCCCGGCGCCGGCCTGCTCATCGCCGAAGGCGGCATCCCTTACCTGATCAAAGGCGCCTACCTGTCGGACGCCGACATCATCGCCCTGGCCGACTACGCCGCCTGGATCCGCCGCCCCGGCCACCTCGCCACCGTGCCTACCTCGCACCTCGTGGCGGCCGCCTGACCTACGAAAAGCGCTCGGGACCCGCACTCAGCTTGCCGGCAGACGCGGGCCCCGAACCATCCACCACCCAGGAAAGGACGTGGACATCATGCACCCTACCGACCATCAGCCCGCCGTGACCGGCGTCGAGCAGACGCCGGCCCAGACGCTGCGCGGCGCCGCGCTCTATCTGGAGCGCCATGGCTGGATCCAGGGCGACTACTACCGCCCCGACGCCACCGGCCCGTTCCCGCCCGCCTGCGCCGTGGGCGCGATCCGCATGGCCGCCTTCGGCAGCCGGATCACCGACGACGACTGCATCGCCGCCGAGATGCGCGACCACGCCCGCGCGATCGACGTCCTGGTCGACTTCCTCGACCTGACCGACCCGCCGCCGTGGGACACATACGGCGATCCATCTCCCTTCACCTGGAACGACGTTCCCGGCCGCACCGCCGACGAGGTCACCGCCACCATGCGGGGCGCCGCCGACGACTGGGACCGCATGCACCGAGGTGCCGAATGAGCGCCCCGGCCGTCAAGACAGCCTTGACACCCGACCGCCCCCGGCGCGTCGTCGAGAACGACGCCTACGCCGCGTTCATCCGCCGGGCCTTGCGCGCCTACGGCCGCCGCGTCGCCACCGGCGACGTCGAAGCCCTCCGCGACCTCGTCGCCCTGTCCACGGAGGTCGACCACGCCATGTCGACTGCCGTCGTCGGCCTCCGGGCCTTCGGCTACTCCTGGGCCGAAATCGCCAACCGCCTCGGCATCAGCCGCCAGGCCGCCCACGAACGCTGGGGCGGCGACCGGCCATGACCAGCTTCGACCGCGAACAATCCGACTACTGGTTCAACGACGCCTGCCGCAAAGGCGAACTGCTCGGCCGCATCGATTTCTGGGTTGATGCCCCGCTGGATACGCCCGACTACGCGACCCCGGTCAGCGCCGATCAGGCGCTTGCCCAGATCCGCCGCCTGCTCGCGGAGTACAGCGCCGAACGCGCCGGCCAGACCACCGGCGGGGGTGCCTGATGCCGCCCAACGCCTACCTGGACACCCTGGTCGCGCTCGGCCGCTACATCGAGTTTTACGACCCTGACGGCACCCGCTTCGGGCTGCCGACCTTCCCCTACCGGCACGCCCCCGACGGGTACGCCACCCGCCGCCAACTACGCGCCCGTGGGCTACGCCCCGCCGGCCAACCGATCGCCGGCCAGATCCTGTGGCGGCACAAGAAGCAATGCCGGGTGGCCTACCTCTACCCGCTTGCCGGGGCCAAACCCAAGCGCACCGCCACGGCCGCCCAGCTCGCCGCCGTCGCCAAGGCGCTGAGCGCCCGACGGACCTGCCCGACCTGCGGCCAGGTCAAGGGCTACTACATCCCCCGCCGTTACGGCGAATGCCTCGACTGCCACCCCGGAGGTCCGCGATGACCACCAGCACCCCGCCCCGTCACGAACGCCTCTACAACCGGCTCGCCGTGGAAGCGGCGTGTGCCCGGATGAACCCCGATCCCGACAAGCTCGCCGCTGCCATCGACGCCTTCACCAAGCGGGCCGCCACCGCCGGCTACTGGCCCCTGGTGGTCGACACCACCGCCACGGCCATCAACACCATCCACCTCGTGCACGCCACCGAATGCCGTACTCCCGGCTGCGGCACCTGCGCCGCGATCTCCCTGGCGGTCACCGCCACCGCCGCGCACTACACCGTCACCCGGAGCCGGTCATGACCACCAAACCGCTCGGTGACTGCCCAATCTGCCTGGGCGTCATGGCCCCGGCCGGCATCCACCCCGTCCTCGGCCCGGTCTACCGCATCTGCCCGGCCTGCTACGCGCCCTGCCGCACCTGCAACGGCGACGCCGTCTGGCCCGCCCAACTCGGCGCCTTCGAATACCTCACCGACGCCCTCTACGCCCTCGGCTTCGCCATCGACCTGTGCCGGGGCTGCCTCGGCGTCCTCGACATCCACCCCGCCACCACGGAGGTGACCCGATGACCACTGCGACCCAACTCCACCGCATCCGCTGGGCCGTACGCGCCACCCTCGCCCTCGGCGTGGCCGCATCCGTGGCCGCCAACATCCTGCACGCCAACCACAACCCCATCAGCCAGACCATCGCCGCCTGGCCCCCACTGGCGCTGCTGCTGACCGTCGAACTGATCTCCCGCATCCCCGTCCACCGCGCCGGCCTATCCGTGGTCCGGATCTCGGCCACCGCGATCATCGCTGGCATCGCCGCCTGGGTCTCCTACTGGCACATGGTCGGCGTCTGCATCCGCTACGGCGAAACCACCGTGTCGGCCCACCTGATGCCGTTGTCCGTCGACGGCCTCATCGCCGTCGCCTCCATCAGCCTCGTCGAGCTCGCCGGCCGCATCCGCGCCACTGACCGGGCCGACGCCCACACCACCCCGACCATCGGCACCGAACCCCCGGCCGCGCCCACCAGCATCGCGCCAGCCGCCGACCCCGGCACACCCATCACCGACGTCGAACCACGCCCGGACACCGTCCCGGCCGCGCTGCTACCCGGCGCCCGCATCATCGCCGCATCCCACCGGCAGGCCACCGGCCAGCCCATCACCCCACTCCTGCTGGCCGAACGCATGAACCTGCCGGCCGACACCGCCGACCGCATCCTCACCGCCCTCGGTGAACACACCGGCGGGTCGGCCCTGACTGTCGCCCACAACGGCCACCCGCACGGAGCTGGCCGGTGAGCGTCTCGACGCTGACCGTCGCACCCGGAACCCCCGCGGCCCCGGGTGCGGCCCCGCGCGCCGAGCCGACCGCCACCATCTACCGCCTGCCTATCCCCGGCACCCGGCCACCGGCCGGCACCCCGGCCCACGAACTCGCCTTCCAACGCGCCGCCACCGACCCCGACGTATTCGCCTGGCTCGACCACATCCGCCCCGCCGCCGGCTGCACCCACCCCATCCGCCTCGCCGGCACCGTGGCCACCGTCGACACCTCGACGGATCAGGTGCTGTCGGCTGTGGACACCGCTGACATGCCCGACGGCGTCATCTACAAGCCCTGCGGTAACCGCCGCGCCACCGTCTGCCCCTCCTGCGCCGACACCTACCGCCGCGACGCCTACCAGCTCATCCGCGCCGGCCTCGTCGGCGGCAAAGGCATCCCCGCCACCGTCGCCGCCCACCCGGCCGTGTTCCCCACCCTCACCGCCCCGAGCTTCGGCCACGTCCACACCCGCCGGGCCAGCAAGACCGGCCGCCAGTTGCGCTGTCGGCCGCGCCGCCACCCCGTCCTGTGCCCGCACGGTGTCGACCTGCGCTGCGACCGTATCCACGCCGCCGACGAACGCGCCCTCGGCCAGCCGCTGTGTCTGGAGTGCTACGACCACGACGCCGAAGTCATCTGGAACTACGAAGCCCCGGAACTGTGGCGGCGCACCACCATCGCCATCACCCGCGCGATCCGCCGCCGCGCCAAAACCCTCGGCATCCCGGCCAAGCGGGTGCGGCTGTCGTTCGGCAAGGTGGCCGAGATGCAACGCCGGGGCGTGGTGCACTACCACGCCATCGTCCGCCTCGACGGCGCCGACCCCGACCACCCCGACGCGCTCCTCCCACCCCCACCCGGCCTCACCGTCGACGACCTCGTCGACGCCGTCGACCACGCCGCCCGCACCACCGGCTTCACCACCGACCCGCACCCGGCCAACCCGGCCGGCTGGCCCATCGCCTGGGGCGAGCAGGTCGACATCCGGCCCGTACGCGTGCACGGCGACGGCGCCATCACCGACGGCATGGTCGCCGGCTACCTGGCCAAGTACGCCACCAAGTCCACCGAAGCCACCGGCCACACCTCCCGGCGGCTGACCGATGAGACCATCGACCTGCACGCCGACCCCGACGGCTCCCACACCGAGCGCCTCGTCGACGCGTGCTGGACACTCGGCCGACCGCGCGACTGGCGGGGCCTGCGCCGCTGGGCACACATGCTCGGCTTCGGCGGCCACTTCCTCACCAAATCCCGCCGCTACTCGGTCACCTTCCGCCTCCTGCGCGACCGGCGCATCATCTGGCGCCGCACCGAATCCGGCGACCTCGCCGCCCACCACACCCAGCAGACCACCGCCATCGTCGGCCTACTCGCCTACGCCGGCGCCGGCTGGCGCACCCCCGGCGACGCCCTCCTGGCAAACACCTCCGCCGCCCTGGCCCGCGAGCGACAACAGGCCGCCCGCGACGCCCTCACCGACCAGATCAACACCTCGCCCTACGCGACACCCCAACCGCTCGCCGCCTGACCGAATCAGCGTCAAGGCGTCCTTGACACGAAAGGCCCGACCGTGGACACCACCACACCGCTCGACCAGTCGCCCCGTCCGGGGCGTCGTCAGCGTGCTCATCGGTCGCGGCCTGACCCACGCATGAGAGGACCGATGACCCCCGCCCCGACGACCCCCGACACCAAGGACCTCTACCGCATCCCGGAGGCCATGCGACGGCTCAGCCTCAGCCGATCCGTCATCTACGAGCAGATCCGCACCGGCCGGCTGCGCACCGTCAAGCAGGGCCGCACCCGGCTGGTACCCGCATCCGCCGTCGCCGACTACATCGCCCTGCTCGAACGCGAGACCCTGAAGGGAGCCGCCTGATGACCAAACGCCGTGGCCGCGGCGAGGGTGGTCTGCACTGGGACGAAGCCCGCCAGCGGTGGATCGCCTCAGTCACCGCCGGCTACACCCCCGCCGGCAAACGCATCGTCCGCAAGGGCAGCGGCAAGACCAAGACCGAGGCACGGGCGAAGCTGCGCGAGAAGATCCGCGAGTACGAAGACGGCCTCGCCATCGCCACCAACAGCCTCACCGTCGCCGACGCGGTCACCGACTGGCTGACCTACGGCCTGACCGGGACCGTCGACAACACCCGCGACAACTACGCCGTCCTCGCGCGCACGCACATCATTTCCGGCCTCGGCGCCCGCAAGCTGCGCGACCTGAGCGCCACCGACGTCGACCGGTGGCTGGCCGACAAGGCCAGGAGTCTGAGCACTCGCACGCTGCGGCTGCTGCACTCGATCCTCAACCGCGCGATCATCCGGGCCATGGCCCGCGACAAGGTCAAACGTAACGTCGTGGCCCTGTGCCATGTCCCCCAGGGTCAGCAGGGTCGCCCGTCGAAGTCACTCACCCTCGACCAGGCCAAGGCGCTGCTCGCGGCCGCCGCCGACAGCCCGATGCACGCCTACATCGTGGTCTCCCTGCTCACCGGCGCCCGCACCGAGGAGCTTCGCGCGCTCACCTGGGACCGCGTCGACCTCGACGGCAAGCCCGACGCCCAGCCGCCGATCCCACCGTCGATCGAGGTCTGGCACTCCGTCCGGGTCGGTGGTGACACCAAGACCCGGAAGTCCCGGCGGACCCTCGCCCTGCCCGTGCGCTGCGTCGCCGCGCTCCGCCATCACCGCGAGCGCCAGGGCGCCGGCCTCGACGGACGGCTCGTGTTCGCCAGCGCCGCCGGCACCGAGCTGGACCGCCACAATGTGCTGCGCGCCTTCCGCCCGGTCGTCAAGCAGGCTGGTTTGCACCCCGACCAGTGGACTCCTCGCGAGCTGCGGCACAGCTTCGTGTCCCTGCTGTCCGACAGCGGCATGCGCGTCGAGGACATCGCGGACCTGTGCGGGCACTCGGGTACGACCGTCACCGAGACCGTCTACCGCCACCAGCTCCGGCCGGTGCTGCTTCAGGGCGCCGTGGCCATGGATGAGATCTTCGGGGTGGACCACCGTGAGGGTTAGTCACCCAGATAGTCACCCAGAGACGACGAGAGGGCATATCCATCAATGGAATATGCCCTCTGAGCTGTGTCGGGACGGCCGGATTTGAACCGACGACCCCTTGACCCCCAGTCAAGTGCGCTACCAAACTGCGCCACGTCCCGTTGCCACCACAGCCATGCCCTGGCAGCCGGTACAGCGTAGCGCACCGCTACACCGATGTGCGCGGGGCATTCCCCCCGGAGCGGCGAAGACCCACGAGACCTACGAAGACCCGACCTACGATGGAAGAGACCATGCGGGCACGCAACCGGGTCCTCGCCACCGTCGCCGTGACGGCGACCGGGCTGGCCGCGCTCACCACCATGACGGCCACGCGCCCCAGCGCAGACAACCCGCCTACAGGATGGCGGTTCGAGAGTTCCCTGGGCGCCCAGGTCGCGGTACCGGCCTACTGGGAGGTCAACGACAGCGGCTGCGGGATGACCGCCAGGCCCAGCGTCGTACGCGGCAAGGGCTTGCAGACGCTGTGTTACACCCGCGAGCCCGCCACCAAGGAGCTGGCGATCATCCGGGAGGCCCCGGAACAGAGCTCCCCGAAGCAGGGCTCCCCCACCACGATCGACGGCGTACCGGCCCAGCGCGACGAGATGCGCCTGGCGGACGGCCGGTACGCCGGGTGGATCTCGGTACCCTCCCGCCACGTCACGCTCGACGTACGGACTCGCAACCCACAGACGACGGACTGGATTCTGCACAGCTTCAGGCTCGTGGACGTCGACCATCTGGGCTGCCCCACCCGGCCCCCGAACACGACCGGTCCCCCGCCCCGGGCCGGCTTCGTCCCGGCCGATCCTGCCAGGATCAGCGTCTGCTACTACGCCGGTACCGACCGGCTCCAGGCGTCGGCCGAGATCACCGGCGACGAGGCCCACCGGCTGGTCGGGATGATCAACGCGGCCCCGCCCGGCCGCAATCCTGACCGGCCGGCCCGCAGCTGCGACGCCCGCACCGACCGGCCCGACCCCGACGCCATGCTGCGGGTGACCACCACGACCGTACGGATCCGCTTCAGCTCCTGTACGCGGCGTGGCCTGGACAACGGCGCCGCCACCGCCCAGGTCACGAACGACCTGGTCCGGACGATGATGGCGCCGGTCCACGCCGGCTACAGCCTCAGCGGCGACCTTCCGGGCTGAGCGCCATCAGCGGCGTCACGAGTTCCCGCAGCAGGTCGACCCCGTGCTCGGTCAGTACCGACTCAGGGTGGAACTGGACGCCGGCGAACGACGACCCCCGCAGCGCGTGGACCTCACCGGAGTCCGGGTCACGACTGACGTCCAGGCCGGAAGCGGCACCACGACACACAGCCGTGTACGTCGAGTAGAAGGCCACCCGCTCCGGCCGGCCGAAGAAGTCGATCTCGCGCTGCATCCCCTGGTACGGCGCGTCCTTCCGATCCAGCGGCAGGCCCAGCACCGCCGAGAGCACCTGATGGCCCAGGCAGATCGCCAGCATCGGCTGCCGCTCCGCCAGCAGGTCGCGCACCAGCCGGTGCAGCGTGGCCATCTTCGGATCGCTGAGATCGGCCGGATCGCCCGGCCCCGGTCCGACCACGACCAGGTCGAAACCCTCACGATCAAAGTCTTCACGGTACGAGCGGAGCGTCACCGCGAAGCCCAGGGCCCTCAGCTGGTGGGCGAGCATGCCGGTGAACGTGTCCTCGGCGTCCACGACGAGCACCCGCCGGCCGGCGAACACCGGCGAGGCGATCACCCGCTCCTGGAGCCAGAACCGGGCCAGCGTCTCGTTCCGCCGCGCCAGCTCCGCCCGTACCAGATCATCGGCGGCGAACAGGGCCGGTGAAGAACCGTCGGTGCTCCCCCGCAGGCCCAGGGCTGCCATGACGCCTGCCGCCTTGGCGTACGTCTCGGCCACCTCGTGCGCGGGGGTGGAGTGCCGTACCAGGGTCGCCCCGACGGGCACCCGAAGCGAACCGTCAGCGGAGATGACGGCGGTACGGATCAGGATCGGCGCGTCGAGCGTCTGCCTGCCGGTGTCGTCCCGGCCGATCAGGGCGAGTACGCCGCCGTAGTATCCGCGTCCGCGCCGCTCGTGGCGGGCCACCACCCGGCAGGCGTTCTCGATCGGGCTGCCGACGACGGTCGGCGCGAACATGGTCTCCCGCAGCACCTCGCGGACGTCCTTCGAGCCGCGCCCGACGAGCAGGTACTCGGTGTGGGTGAGGTGGGACATCTGCTTGAGGTACGGCCCGACGACCTGCCCACCCCGGTCCGCGACGGTCGCCATCATCTTGAGCTCCTCGTCGAGCACCATGTACAGCTCGTCGCGCTCCTTGCCGTCGGCGAGGAACGCCAGCAGCCCGTCGCGGTCGGGGCCACCGGCCGGGTGCCGGTACGTGCCGCTGATCGGGTTCATCATGACCAGGCCGTCGTCGACGCTGACGTGCCGCTCGGGGCTCGCGCCGACGAATGTCAGGGAACCGGTGTGGACCAGGAACGTCCAGTACGCGCCGCGCTCGTCGCGCAGCAGCCGGGCGAACGCGGCCAGCGCGGCGGTCAGCGGATCACCGTCGACGCTCGCCTGGTACACCCGGTGGATCACGAAGTTGGAGCCCTCGCCCCGGCCGATCTCGTCGCGGAGCACGGTACCGACGATGTCCGCGTAGGTGGCGTCGTCCACGTCGAAGCGGCCACCGGTCACGCGCGGCGGGTCGGATGGCAGCGCCGCCAGGACCTCGTCGACGGGCAGTTCACGGTGCTGGGCGATGCGCAGGTACTGAAGCGGCGCGCCGTCGTCGACCGCCTCGAAGCCGCGTTCGCGCACCTGTTGATACGGCACCAGCAGGAGTACGTCGAGAGCGGTGTCGCGCAGCGGTACGTCGGCCAGGCGCTCGGCCGTCTCGACGGGGCCGGTGAGGATCTCGACGTGGTCGCGGCCCTCACGGCGCAGCAGCGCGAACGGGCCGGTGGGGATCTCCATGGGGCGTTCCTTTCGGCTTAATAGCCTCTCGGTGACGCCGCCTGCCCCGGGGCGGAATGACCGCGGAAACGCCGACGGCCGCCTCGGAAAAGGCGGCCGCGGATGACTGTGTCGCGCGCGGGTCTGGGTGGGCCGCCGATCAGGCGGGCCACCAACTGTTCAGGCGCGCGGACATGCCGGACAGCGTATCAGCCCCGTCCGCGCCCGTGGTTCTGCTTCTTGCGCGGGCGCACCGACACGTGGATCGGCGTACCGGCGAAGTCGAACTCCTCGCGCAGTCGGCGCTCCACGAACCGGACGTACCCGGGATCCAGCGCCCCGGTGGTGAACAGCACGAACCGCGGCGGGCTCGTACCGGCCTGGGTGGCGAACAGGATGCGGGGCGACTTCCCACCGCGTACGGGGTGCGGGGTGGCCTGTACCAGCGCGGTGAGGAACTGGTTGAGCCGGCCGGTGGAGATCCGCCGTGACCAGTTGTCCAGCGCGGTACGCAGGGCCGGGGCGAGCTTGTCGACGGCGCGGCCGGTCTTGGCGGAGATGTTCAGCCGCAGCGCCCACGGCACCCGGCGCAGCTCGCGCTCGACCTCGCGGCCCAACTGGTAGCGCCGGTCCTCGTCGACGAGGTCCCACTTGTTGAACGCGATGATCAGCGCGCGGCCCGCCTCGGCGACCATCGTGATGATGCGCTGGTCCTGCTCGCTGATCGGCTCGTGGGCGTCGAGCAGGACGACGGCGACCTCGGCCGCCTCGATCGCGGCGGACGTGCGCAGGCTGGCGTAGTACTCGGTACCGCTGGCGAAACCGACCCGCTTGCGCAGGCCTGCCGTGTCGACGAGGTTCCAGATCTCGCCGCCGATGCTGACCAGGCTGTCCACCGGGTCGACGGTCGTACCGGCGACCGAGTCGACGACCGCCCGCTCCTCCCTGGCCAGCCGGTTGAGCAGGCTGGACTTGCCGACGTTGGGGCGGCCCACGAGCGCCACCCGGCGGGGACCGCGCGGGCGGACCATGCCGGTCGGATGCTCGGGAATCGCGTCCAGGACGGCGTCGAGCAGGTCGCCCGAGCCTCGACCGTGCAGCGCCGACACCGGGTGCGGCTCGCCCAGGCCCAGCGACCACAGCAGGGTCGCCTCGGCCTCCAGTCGGGCGTTGTCGACCTTGTTGGCGACCAGGACCACCGGCTTGCCGCCGCGGCGCAGCATGCGTACGGCCGCCTCGTCGTCGTCGGTCGGGCCGACCGTCGCGTCGACCACGAACAGCACCACGTCCGAGGTCTGCACCGCGGCCTCGGCCTGCGCCGCGATCGCCTTGGCCCGGTCGCGGGCGTCGGGCTCCCAGCCGCCGGTGTCGACGATCGTGAAGCGGCGCCCGGACCACAGCGCGTCGTAGGCGACCCGGTCGCGGGTCACGCCGGGGACATCCTCCACGACCGCCTGCCGCCGGCCGATGATCCGGTTGACCAGGGTGGACTTGCCGACGTTCGGCCGCCCGACGACCGCGACGACGGGTACCGGCCCCTCGTCGACGTCCTCGATGTCACCCTCGGCGGCCTCGGCTTCCTCGAAGTCGCTCTCGTCGAACTCGCCCTCGTCGAAGTCGACCTCGACGTCGACGTCGGCCTCGTCCAGTCCCGTCCAGCCCGGCTCGTTGCTCGTCACCGTCGCGTCGCCCCGTCCACCAGTGTTGTCAAGTAGGCCACGACCTCGTCGATACCCATGTCCGTGCTGTCGAGCACCACCGCGTCGTCGGCCTGGCGCAGCGGGTCGGCCTTACGGCTGGAGTCGAACTTGTCGCGGCGGGCCAGGTCTGCCACTGTCGCCGCCAGGTCGGTGGCGGTCTCGGCGCTGCGCCGGCGGCCCCGCTCCGCCTCCGACGCGGTCAGGTAGACCTTCAGGTCGGCATCGGGCGCCACGACGGTGCCGATGTCCCGGCCCTCGACGACGATGCGCCCCGCGGCGACGATGATCTCGCGCTGCTGGGCGACCAACTTCGCGCGTACCGCCGGGACCGCCGCGACCGGCGACACGGCCGCGGTGACCTCGGACCCGCGGATCGGCCCGTCGACGGGGGTGCCGTCCACGCTGATGTGCGGGGCCTCAGGATCGGTACCGACCGAGAGGAGCACGCTGTCGGCGACCTTGGTGACCGCGTCGGCGTCTGCCGGGTCGATCCCGTCGCGCAGCACCGCCCAGGTCACGGCCCGGTACATCGCGCCGGTGTCCAGGTACCGGGCGCCGAGCGCGACGGCGAGACGGCGCGAGACGGTGGACTTGCCGGACCCCGAGGGGCCGTCCACGGCCACCACACAACGCTGTTCGCTCACCTTGTCCGCCTCCGATACGCTCCGACGACCCCCTCAATAATGCCGGTCGTCGCCCGAGCGCCTTCGGCCGGCTACCCTCCGACCGACTTGAACAGGGCGGCGACCTCCGCGTTGGTGAGCCGGCGGGTACGGCCCGGCTTGAGATCACCGAGCCGGATCGGCCCGATCGCGGTACGGATCAGCCGGCTCACCGGGTGGCCGACCTCGTCGAACATGCGGCGGACGATGTGCTTGCGGCCCTCGTGCAGGACGATCTCGATCAGGGCGGTGCGCCCGAAGGCATCCACCAGCTTGAACGCGTCGGCCTTGGCCGGCCCGTCCTCGAGCTCGACGCCCTTGAGCAACTGCCGGCCGACCGCCCGGGGCACCGGGCCGGCGACCTCGGCGCGGTACGTCTTGGGCACCTCGTACGAGGGGTGCATGAGCCGGTGCGCGAGGGTGCCGTCGTTGGTGAGCAGCAGCAGCCCCTCGCTGTCGGCGTCGAGCCGCCCGACGTGGTACACCCGCTGGTTGACGTCGCCCACGTAGTCCGCGAGGGCTTCCCGGCCGCGCTCGTCGGCCATGGTCGACACCACGCCGCGCGGCTTGTTCATCGCGATGTACACCAGCTTGGTGTTGGTGACCACCCGCTGGCCGTCGACGTGGATCTCGGCGGTCTCGGGGTCGACCTTGTCCCCCAGGCTCGCTCTCTGGCCATCGACGGTGACCCGGCCGGCGGCGATCAGCACCTCGCAGGCGCGGCGTGAACCGACCCCGGCGGAGGCGAGGACCTTCTGCAGCCGTTCGGCATTCTCGGACTCAACCTTGGGCATTGGCTATCTCATCCACATCGTCGGGCAGGAACGGGGCCAGCGGGGGCAGGTCCTCGACGCTGTTGATACCCAGCTTCTCGAGGAACAGTGGCGTCGTCCGGTACAGGAACGCGCCGCTGTCGGGTTCGCTCCCGCAGTCCTCGATCAGGCCGCGGGACAGCAGGGTACGCACGACGCCGTCGCAGTTGACGCCACGGATGGCCGAGATACGCGAGCGGGTGACCGGCTGCTTGTACGCGATCACGGCGAGGGTCTCGAGCGCCGCCTGGGTCAGGCGTACCTGCTGGCCGTCGAGGACGAAGCGCTCCACGTACGCGGCGTAGTCGGCCCGGGTGTACAGCCGCCAGCCCCCGGCCGCGCGCCGCAGTTCGAAGCCGCGCCGCTGTGCGGTGTAGTCGCCGACCAGGTCGACGAGTACGGCCAGGATGCGGTCGGTGGGCTGATCGAGTACCTGGGCGAGGGTGATCTCGGAGACCGGCTCGTCGATGACGAGGAGGATCGACTCGACCGCCCCGCGCAGTTCGGTGGGGTCGTCGAGGATCGCGGGGTCGGGGGCGGGGGGCGGCTCGGGCGCATCGACCAGCTCCGACTCGGACTCCTCGACCGGCTCCGGCTCGGGTTCCGGCGTGAGCGACTCGGGCTCCGGCTCGGGGGCCTCCATGGGCTCGGCGGGCTGCCTCGGCGCGGGCGCCGCCACGGGCGCCTCGGCCGGCGCGGCCACCTCGGGCGCAGCCTCGGCCAGCACGACCGGCTCGGACTCGGACTCCTCAGCCAGCACGACCTCGGGCGCCTCGGCCGGCTCGACCTCGGGCGCCTCGGAAGCAGGCTCAGCAGCCGGCTCGGCGACCGGCTCGGGAGCGGGCTTGCGCTCCCACGGCGGTACCCAGGCCGCCGCCTGCTCCGCAAGCGACCGGGCCTCGTCCTCGCCACTCACTCCGACTCACCTTCCTGACCGCCGAGCTCCGGATCATCAGGTTCCTGACCACCGGAACGCTCACCCTCAGTGTCGTCCTCGCCGTACTCGTCGATGTCGAGACCGTCGGCGCTCGCGTCGTCGGAGCCGCTCCAGCGTACGGTCAACTCCCCCAGCGCCTCCACCTGTTCGAAGCCGACCAGCCCCTCCCGGTACAGCTCCAGCAGGGCCAGGAACCGGGCCACCACCTCGAGGGTGCTCTGGCAGTCGGTGCACAGGGTACGGAAGGAGGCCGTCCGGATCCGGATCAGCTGCTCCCGCAGTATCTCGGCATGCTCGCGGACGCTGACGCGCACCATGTGGATGTGGTCGATCGAGACGACCGGCGGCGCCTTCGGTGTGAACGCCTTCATCGCCAGCTCCGCCAGCCGCTCCGGGCCGAAGCCGAGCACCAGGTCGGGCAGGGCCTCGGCGTACCGGGGCTCGAGCTGGACCGAGCGGGGCCACCGGCGCGCCGCCACCGCCTCCATCGCGGAGATGGCGGACGCCGCCTCCTTGAACGCCTTGTACTGGAGCAGCCGCGCGAACAGCAGGTCCCGCGCCTCGAGCAGGGCGAGGTCCTCCTCGTCCTCGACGGCGGCCGCGGGCAGCAGCCGGGCCGCCTTCAGGTCGAGCAGGGTCGCGGCGATCAGGAGGAACTCGCTGGCCTCGTCGAGATCCCACTCGTCGCCCAGGGCCCGGATGTAGGCGATGAACTCGTCGGTGACCTGGTGCAGCGCCACCTCGGTCACGTCCAGCTTGTGCTTGCCGATCAGCTGCAGCAGCAGGTCGAACGGGCCGGTGAAGTTGGCCAGCCGTACGGTGAACCCGGCGGTCGACTCGTCGACGGACGACGCAGCAGTGGGGACGACGGGATCGTCGACTGGTACAGCTGGTTCGTCGACGGTCGCGGTCACCCGAAGACGGTAGCTCACGCCGGTGCCCCGCTCGGCGGAGCACCGGAGAATTCACACAGGGGGAAAGCTACCTGCCGTCCCGCTCGGCGTGCGCCGCGATGAGCTCGCGGGCGAGCTGCCGGTAGTTGCGCGCCCCCGAGGAGGCCGGGTCGAGCGTGGTGATCGGTGCGCCGGCGACGGTGGACTCGGGGAACTTCACGGTCTTGGTGACCACCGTCTGGTACACCTTGTCGCCGAAGGCCTCGACCACCCGCTGGAGCACCTGGCGGCAGTGGGTGGTGCGGCTGTCGTACATGGTGGCGAGGATGCCTTCGAGATCGAGGTCGAAGTTGAGCCGCTCGCGGACCTTGTCGATGGTGTCGAGCAGCAGCGCCACGCCGCGCAGGCTGAAGAACTCGCACTCCAGCGGGATCAGTACGCCGTGGGCGACGGTCAGCGCGTTGATCGTGAGCAGGCCCAGCGACGGCTGGCAGTCGATCAGGATGAAGTCGTAGTCGCGCAGCACCGGCCGCAGCACCCGGGCGAGGGCCATCTCCCGGGCCACCTCGTTGACGAGCTGGATCTCGGCGGCGGACAGGTCGATGTTGGCCGGCAGCAGGTGCAGCCCGGCGACGTTAGTCTTGATCTTGATGTCGTCGATGCCGACCTCGGAGTCCATCAGCAGGTTGTAGACCGACATCTCGAGCTCGTGCGGGTTGACGCCGAGGCCGACCGAGAGCGCGCCCTGCGGGTCGAAGTCGACCAGCAGCACCCGTCGGCCGTACTCGGCCAGGGCCGCGCCCAGGTTGATGGTGCTCGTGGTCTTTCCGACGCCGCCCTTCTGGTTGGCCAGGGCGATGATGCGCGCCGGGCCGTGGCGGTCGATCGGGACCGGGTCCGGGATCGGCCGGCGCGTGGTGTACGCCGTCGGATCGGCGGGGCCGAGCTGCGCGCCGAGGTCCATTGCGGACTGCTCCGCACGAAGGGCGGAGGTCCACGCCTCTGCCTGCTGCTCGCCAATGCCCATTTGGTTCCCGCCCCTCCCGGCGGCACAAGCCCGCCGCTTCGGGTCCGCACCGGCTCGCGACACCGGGCTTACGCGGAGAATGGCCGTCGCCCGACTGTACGCCACGGCCTACCCAAATCTCCTGACAGTCGCCCGGCGTGTCGTTACCGCCGTCATCCGAATACCGTCAGTGATCATCTTATTGACGGTCCGTACACAATGGACGATGTACCACGAATGGGCGACAAACTTCAGGCGCGGGCCCGCGGATGGGCGGTCGCGTACACCTCGCGCAGCCGCTCCACCGTGACCAGCGTGTACACCTGCGTCGTCGTCACCGACGCGTGCCCGAGCAGTTCCTGCACCACCCGGATGTCGGCGCCGCCGTCGAGCAGGTGGGTGGCGTACGAGTGCCGCAGGGTGTGCGGCGAGACGCCGTGCGCACCGTCGACCGGCAGTCCGGCCGCCCCGGCCGCCCGGCGCAGGATCGCCCACGCGCTCTGACGCGACAGCCGCCCGCCCCTGGCGTTGACGAACACCGCAGAGCTCCCCCGGCCGGCGGCCAGCAGCCCCGGCCGGGCCCGTACCAGGAAGGCGTCGAGCGCCTGGCGGGCGTACCCGCCGACGGGCACCAGGCGCTGCTTGCCGCCCTTGCCGTGGAGCAGGACCGTGCCCTCGCCCAGGTCGAGGTCGTCGACGTCGCAGCCGACCGCCTCGGAGATGCGCGCGCCGGTCGCGTACAGGAACTCCAGCAGCGCCCGGTCGCGGACCGCGAGCGGATCGTCGGCGCCGACCGCCGCCAGCAGCCGCTCCACCTGGTCGACGTCCAGGGCCTTGGGCAGCCGGCGGGGCAGCGTCGGCGGCTTGACCTCGCGCGCCGGGTCGTGCTCGGTCAGGCCCTCCCGGACGGCGAAGCGGTGCAGTCCGCGCACCGCGCTGGCGGCGCGGGCCGCGGACGCCGCCGACAGCGGCGGGTGCTCGTCGTCCCCCGCGCGCAGCGTGGCCAGGTGCGCGGCGACCTCGCGCGGCCCGACCGCGGCGAGGTCGGCGACCCCCGCCGCGGCGAGCACGGCCAGGTAGCGATCAAGATCACGACGGTACGAGCTGAGCGTGTTCGCCGCCAGGCCACGCTCGACCGTCAGGTGGTCAAGATAGGTTCGCAGTACCCGCCGTAGAGCCGGTCCGGGTTCGGGCTTCGCCGCCGGGACGTTCAGCCGAGCACCTCCGCGACCGGCACGTGCGTCAGACCGTGCGCCTCGGCCACCGGCCCGTACGTGAGCTGGCCGGCGTGCGTGTTCAGGCCCTTGGCCAGGGCCGGGTCGGCGCGCAGCGCGTCGCGCCAGCCCCGGTCGGCCAGCTCCACCGCGTACGGCAGGGTCACGTTGGTCAGCGCGTACGTGGAGGTGTGCGGCACCGCGCCGGGCATGTTGGCCACGCAGTAGAACAGCGAGTTGTGCACCTGGTACGTCGGATCGGCGTGCGTGGTCGGCCGCGAGTCCTCGAAGCAGCCGCCCTGGTCGATGGCGATGTCGACGAGCACGCTGCCGGCCTTCATCCGCTTGACCAGGTCGTTGGAGACCAGCGTCGGGGCCTTGGCACCAGGTACCAGCACCGCGCCGATGACCAGGTCGGCCTCGAGCACCGCCTTCTCGATCTCGTACAGGTTGGAGGCGACCGTCTGCAGGTGTCCGCGGTAGACCCGGTCGGCCTGGCGCAGCTTCTCGATGTTCTTGTCCAGCAGCACCACCTCGGCCTGCATGCCCAGCGCGATCGTGGCGGCGTTCATGCCGGACACGCCGGCGCCGATGACGACGACCTTCGCCCCGTGCACGCCGGGCACGCCGCCCATCAGCACGCCGCGCCCGCCACCGGAGCGCATCAGGTGATACGCCCCGACCTGCGGCGCGAGCCGCCCGGCCACCTCGGACATCGGGGCGAGCAGCGGCAGCGACCGGTCCGGCAGTTCCACGGTCTCGTACGCGATGCCGGTGACGCCGCGCTCCAGCAGCGCCCGCGTGCAGTCCGCCGACGCGGCCAGGTGCAGGTACGTGAACAGCACCTGCCCGGACCGCATCCGGTGGTACTCCTCCGCGATCGGCTCCTTGACCTTGCAGACCAGCTCGGCGGTCCCCCATACGTCGTCGGCGTCCGCGAGGATGGTCGCGCCGGCGGCGCGGTACTCCTCGTCGGTGATGGACGACCCCAGCCCGGCGCCGGCCTCGATGAGGACCTCGTGACCGTGGCGGACGAACTCGTGCACGCCGGCTGGCGTGATCGCTACCCGGTACTCGTGGACCTTGATCTCGCGCGGGATTCCGACCTTCACCGTGGTGACCCCTCAATCGCTTCGTGGTGGCCCCGTTGCCACCTGCGAGGACGCGGAGCCTCGCGGAGGGAGTCTAGGGCCGGCGCGCCAGGCCGGCCCTGAGCATTGTGGAAAGTAATTCCCAGCATCGGTGACAGCATGTCAGCTGGGCAGTGCCAACTCCCGACGCTCGAACGGCGTGTCCAGCGGCCGCAGCGACGACCAGTCGCAGTCCCGGGCCCTGGCCGCGGCCAACACGCCCACCAGGCACGCCGCGTTGGCGATCTCACCGCGCAGCGCCATCGCCACCGCCTCGTCCAGGTCGAACCGGCGCACGACCATGCCGGCCTCCTCGTCGCGACGCTCGTGGCGGCGCTCCGGCGGTACCGGACTCAGGTCACGGGCCAGGAACAGCCGGATGACCTCGGTCGAGCAGCCGGGCGACGGATACATGTCGACCAGCACGTCGAGGCGGCCGGCGGTCAGGTCTGCCTCCTCCTCCAACTCTCGCACGGCGGCCCTGTCGAGGGCCTCGCCGGCGACGTCGATGAGCCCGGCCGGCAGCTCCCACAGGTGCTGCCCGACGGGGTGGCGGTACTGGCGCACCAGTACCACCCGCCCCTCGTCGTCGAGCGCGACCACGCCGACCGCACCGATGTGGACCATGTAGTCGCGCTTGGCGACGTTGCCGTCCGGCATCTGCACCTCGTCGGTGACGACGTCGAACATCGGACCGGTGAAGTGCCCGGTACGCGAACGCACCCGGTACTGGTCGGTCACGACCGTACCGACGCCCGGGTCGCCCCGTCGCGCGGCGCCTGGCGCTTGGCGTTGCGCTCCTTCACCTCGGCCTCGCCGGCCGGGACGCCGGTCTTACCGGAGGCGTCGGAGGCGTCGGAGGCCACACCGACCGCCGGCTCGGCCAGCTCGACCGGCAGCCGGTCGGCGTTGGCGTAGTCGATCGCCGCGCCGACGAACGCCGCGAACAGCGGGTGCGCCTTGGTGGGCCGGCTCTTGAGCTCCGGGTGTGCCTGGGTACCGACGAAGAACGGGTGCCGCTCGCGCCTCAGCTCGACGAACTCGACCAGCCGCCCGTCCGGGGAGGTACCCGACACCAGCATGCCGGCACGGTCGAGCGCGTCGCGGTAGGCGTTGTTCACCTCGTACCGGTGGCGGTGCCGCTCCGAGATCTCGGTCGACCCGTACGCCTCGGCCACGATCGAGCCCGGCTGCAGCTTCGCGTCGTAGGCGCCCAGCCGCATCGTGCCGCCCAGGTCGCCCCGGCCTGCGACGATGTCCTCCTGGTCGGCCATGGTCGAGATCACCGGGTCGGGCGTGGCCGGGTCGAACTCCAGCGAGTTCGCGCCGGTGACGCCGCCCTCGTGACGCAGCGTCTCGATCGCCATGCACTGCAGGCCCAGGCACAGGCCGAGGGTCGGGATGCGGTTCTCCCGGGCGTACCGGATCGCGCCGACCTTCCCCTCGATGCCCCGGACACCGAAGCCACCCGGGATCAGGACGCCGTCGACGCCCGCCAGCTCCTTGGCCGCACCGGACGGGCTGGTGCAGTCGTCACTGGGCACCCAGCGGATGTTGACGCGGGCCCGGTGGGCGAACCCGGCCGCGCGCACGGCCTCGGTGACCGACAGGTACGCGTCGGGCAGGTCGATGTACTTGCCGACGATCGCGACGGTGACCGTCTGGCGCGGGTGGCGCACCCGGTCGAGCAGGTCGTCCCAGCGGGTCCAGTCCACGTCGCGGAACGACAGGTTGAGCCGGCGCACCACGTACGCGTCGAGCCCCTCGCGGTGCAGCACCTTCGGGATCTCGTAGATGCTCGGCGCGTCCGGCGCGGAGACCACGGCCTCGCGGTCGACGTCGCAGTACAGCCCGAGCTTCTCCTTGAGCTTCTGCGGGATCTCCCGGTCCGAGCGACAGACCAGGGCGTCGGGCTGGATACCGATGTTGCGCAGCGCGGCGACCGAGTGCTGGGTCGGCTTGGTCTTGAGCTCCCCGCTCGGCGCGAGGTAGGGCACCAGCGACACGTGCAGGTAGAAGACGTTGTCGCGGCCGACGTCGTGGCGTACCTGCCGGATCGCCTCCAGGAACGGCAGCGACTCGATGTCGCCGACGGTGCCGCCCACCTCGGTGATCACCACGTCCGGGATGAGGCCGTCCTCGTCGGGCTCGGCCATCGCCCGGATCCGGTCCTTGATCTCGTTGGTGATGTGCGGGATGACCTGGACGGTGTCGCCCAGGTACTCGCCGCGCCGCTCCTTGGCGATCACCTCGGAGTAGATCTGGCCGGTGGTGACGTTGGCCTTGGCCGACAGCGGGCGGTCCAGGAAACGCTCGTAGTGTCCGACGTCCAGGTCGGTCTCGGCCCCGTCCTCGGTGACGAAAACCTCGCCGTGCTGGAACGGGTTCATGGTGCCCGGGTCGACGTTGAGGTACGGGTCGAGCTTCTGCATCACCACCCGCAGGCCGCGGGCGGTCAGCAGGTTACCCAGACTCGAGGCGGTCAAGCCCTTACCGAGTGAGGAGGCGACGCCCCCAGTGACGAAAATGTGCTTGGTCGTCCTAGCCGAAGGGGCCAAAGCCTGCTCCCGTGGTCGTTGCGAGATCTCTCGTCTAACGGTGTGGCCAGCAATTCCGACGGCCGATCCACGGGACTCCACAGTAACACCCAGGTCGGCGGCCACCCGACACCCCCGCCCAGGACTCGCCATGATCCTGCCCACGAATGATCACCACAGCGTGGACGACGTCACGGCTGTGACGCCGCGCGCTCCGCCGGCTGCTCGGCCGACAGCTCCGCGACGGTCGCGGGTCCAGCCGCCTGCTCGGTCATGACGGCGGCGCCCGTCGGGTCCACGCTCACGGCGGGCGTACGCACGTCGGCGTGGCGCAGCACCCGCAGCGCCGCGAGAACGGCCAGCGGTACCACGGTCGCCGCCGCGACGCCCGCGATGTTGAACCCCACGCCCCGCATCGGCCCCGCGACCAGGGTGGCGACCGCCGTGCCGGCCAGCCCGGCCCGTACCGCCGGGTACAGCCCGAACAGCCGCTTCAGTCCGCCCCAGGGGCGTAGCAGCGCGAAGAACAGCAGCGCGCCGACACCGATGACCAGCAGCGTGAGCGGGCTGGTCGCCATCACCACCGCGTTGTCCGCCTCGATCGGATGGATGACCAGGCGGCCGGTACCGTCGCCGAGGTGGCCGAGGAACCGACCGACGGTGCCCCGCTGGCCGGCCGGCCGATGCATGTCGAGCAGCGCGAACGCGGTGGTGACGGCGAGGCCGGCCATCAGCGCCCAGGCGACCCGCGGGAACGACAACCAGCCGCCGGTGGACATCGCCGCCGCGACGCAGACCCCGGCGGTCAGGGCCACCGCCCCCGCCGCGTCCGCCCCCAGGTACGGGCTGCCGGTCAGGACGACCGCGATCCCGCCGAGCACCGCGACCACGACCGGGCGCCACTGCCGGTGTACGTGCTGGGCCAGGCACCCGGCGGCCACGAGTACCCCGGCGGCGAACACGCCGAGCCCGACCGCCGCCAGCCCGGCGTACTGCCCGCCGGCCACGGCCGAGTACCCGACGACGCTGTTGAGCTGCAAGCGGGAGCCGGCGAGCACGTCCACGGCGACGACCACGGCGCCCAGCGCGGCCACCCCGCCGAGCGGCCCGAGTACCCACCGCGCACCCCGGGTCCAGACGATCACGGCGGTGAAGACGGCCACGACCGCGAGGGTGGCGGCGGCGAAGACCAGACCGGGCGCCGACGTCCGCCACCACGGTACGGCCCCGGCCAGCAGCGCCGCGGGTACCACCAGCGAGGCGGCGACCAGCAGCACCTCGACGCCGCGCTCGAACCACGGCGGGTTGGGCGCCGGTGTGACCGGACCGGCCGGCCGGCGGGCCCGGCGCAGCAGCGGTATCGCGGCGAGGAACAGCAGCAGCTCGCAGATCGTGAGGATGGTGAAGAACCCGGACGAGACCGACCCCTGCGCGCGTACCTCCCGGTCCGCGTCGACCAGCCGTCGCACCTCGTCGTCCAGCGACACGCGGCGGCCGGCGGTGATCGCCGGGGTGCCGGGGAACAGCTTGCTGGGCACCGACCGGCCCAGCGCGGACAGCGCGGTCGGCGCGAGGTCGATGAGCTGCACGTACCCGGGCCGCCCGGTACTGGCCGAGGTGAGCAGCCCGCCCGCGTACCCGGGGCCGTCTGCGACGGCGACGTGCAGTCGCGCGTCGGCGTCGGTGTCGGACACCCCGGCGAGCATCAGCAGCGACCGCGGCGGCCGGGCCGCCACCAACCGCGCCAGCCGCTCGTCGGCCACCTTCGCCGCGGTCCGGCGGGCGGCCCCGGAACCGTCGACCGTGCCGAGGTCCACCACCGCCAGCACGCAGCCGGCCAGCAGCTCCTTCGGGTCGTCCGGAAGCTCCGCGCGGTACCGGTCGATGCGGCCGAAGGGTCGGGCGCCCGCCAGTGCGGCGCCGGGTCCGATCGTGGTGGTGCAGCGCATCGACTCGGGGAGCGCGCCGGGCTGGGCGCCCCACGGCAGGTCCTTGTTGGCGCTGAGGATCCGGTCCTTCTCCGCACCGGACAGGAACGCACCGTCCTGGCCCTGGTGGTCGATGCCGACCGGCAGCGGCGGGCAGGCGGGTTCGGTACGCCGGTCGGAACGGGCTGTGAGGTTACCCGCGCCGAGCGTCAGCCAGCCGTCACCGGGGCAGGTCGGACGGTGCCCCGACCGGACCGCCAGCGCGCCGATCGAACCGCTGCCGGCCAGCCGCCACATCGTCGGCGTGTCGGTGGCGTTGACGTCGTCCCAGCGCAGGCCGGCCGCGCCGGCGAGGACCACGTAGTCGACGGTGTCGGACGGCGCGCCGCTGGCCGGCCCGGGCACCAGACCGACCACGGTCGCGATCGCGGCGAGCACCACGATCAGGTAGGGCGCCCGGCGCACCGACCTGGAGGCTGCACGGGGACCCCGGCGCGCCGGGGTCAGCGACGAGAGCCGACCGAAACCGCTCAACGCGCCTCCTGGCTGGCTCCACGTACCCCGTCGACGACCTCGTCGTACACCGCGCCGATCTGCGCCAGCATGTCGGCCTCGGTGGGCCAGGCGGTCGCGCGCTCACTGCCCCGGCGGCCGTACTCGGCCCGCCGGGACGGGTCGTCCAGCAGCAACCGTACCGCCTCGTCGAGCGCGTCCACGTCCCCCGGCGGCACCAGCAGCGCGGCGTCACCGACCAGCTCCGGCAGGCCGCCGACGGAGGTGGCGACCAGCGGGGTACCCGCCCGCATGGCCTCCTGGGCGAACAGTTGGCGCGCCTCCCAGACGCTGGTGACCACGGCGAGGTCGGCGGCGGCGAGCAGGTCGGGCACGTCGGTACGGTGCCCGGCGAGGATGACCGGCGCCCGCTGGAGGGAGATCTGGCCGGCCAGCCGCATGTACGCCGGTCCGCTGCCGGCGATCACCACGGCGGGGACGGGCTGCCGGGCGCGCCACCGCGAGGCGGCGGCGACCAGCACGTCGTACCCCTTCTGCGGATGCAGCCGGCCCACCGACAACACCAGCGGCCGGTCGGCGGGGACGCCCAGATCCTCACGTACCTCGGCGGCGGAGCGGGTGGCCGGGGCGAGCTCCGGGGCGGCCACGGCGCCCAGGCGGGCGTCCCGGGCGCCGAGCGCCGCGGCCCGGCCGACCAGGTCGGCGGAGGCCCCGAGCGTGACGTCGGCGGCCCGGGCCACGTACCCCTCCAGCTGCCGGTACACCCGGCCGCGCATGCCCTGGGCCATGACCTGGTTGTGCCAGGTCACCACGAGCGGGCAGCCGGTGGGCCGGGCGAGCGCGGCGACCAGGCCGGCCCGCAGGCCGTGCGCGTGCACCACGTCCGGCGCGGCGGCCCGCAGGGCCCGGCGCAGCGCGTGTACGGCGGCCGCGTCGCGCGGCTGCGGGCTCGCCGGGATCTCGACGGGGGCGAACCGCGCGCCGGCGAGGGCGAAGGCGAACCGGCGATCAGTGTCCGTAGGGCCACACACGGTGACCTCCGCGCCCTGCCCGACCAGCCCGGCGGCCAGCGACGCGACGTGCCGACCGACGCCGCCGGTACTGGACGCGAGTACGAGCGCGACGCGCCGCTGCGACTCCTCACTCACTCCCGCACCTCCCGTGTTGCTCGGCCGCGGCCGACCATCCGGGCCGCCGTGCGCACCAACCGCGCGAGCAGCGGCCGCACGTCGCGGGGGTCCAGCACGTACGCCACACCGAGAAACGCCGCGGCCACCACGGCACCGGACAGCATGCCCTGTCCGAGCGCCCCGGCGACACCGGGGGTGGCATCCCCCCAGAGCAGCCGGCGAACCCCGACACCCGCCGCGCAGGCGATCACCGCGGCGATCACCGCGGCGACCAGGGTACGGGTCAGCCCGTCGAACGCGGCCCGGCCGGCCCTCCGCGCCACCAGGATGATCAGCAGCGCGCCGAGCAGCAGCATGCCCGCTGAGTTGGCCAGCGCCAGGGCGGTCAGCCGCTGCCCGCCGGGCAGCGCGACGGCCAGCCCGACCGACACGAGCGCGACGGCGGCCCAGCCCACGACCGTCGCGGCGGCGGCGTGCCGGGTGTCTCCCCGCGCGTACAGCGCCCGGGACAGCAGCGCGAACAGGGCGTACCCGAGCAGGCCGGGCGCCAGCGCGGCGATGCCGGCGGCGACCCGGGCGGGGCTGGAGGTGGTGCTGGCCAGGGTCCAGGCCAGCGGCGGCGCGAGGGCGGCCAGCGCGGCGGCGCCGAGGCAGCCCAGCAGGACCAGGCCGCGGGTGGCGCCGGCCAGGGTGGCCGCGTACGTGTCCGGGTCGTCGCGGGCCGCGGCCTCCGCCAGGGCCGGGTACGCCGAGGTGGCGATCGGTACCGCCAGTACCGACCACGGCAGCAGGTACACCGTCTGGGCCAGGGTCAACTGCACCAGCGTGCCGGTGTCGCCGGCGTTGGCCAGCACGATCGTGAGCCCGGCGGTGAGCTGCTGGGCGGCGACGGTGACCGCGCCGGCGGCGGCGAGGCGGCGCACCGTACCGGCCGCCTGCGCGCTGAACGCGTACGTGGGGCGCAGTCGCAGCCGCAGCCGCCGCAGCGGGACCAGCAGGCACAGCGACAGCACGACCACGCCGAGGGTGGTGCCCACCGACAGCACCGCTATGCCGACGCCGCCGACGTGGGCGATGTCCGGCCGGCGGCCTGCGACGACGGCAAACCCGGCGTACGCCGTCATCACCGTGACGCTCGACAGCAGCGGGGCGAGCACCGGCCAGGCGAAGCGCCGGTGGGCCTGGAGCACGCCGGTGAGCACGATGCCGACCCCGTACAGCGGTAGCTGCGGCGCGAACACCCGCAGCATGTCGGCGCCGACGGCGACCGTCCGCGCGTCAGCGCCCGGGTCGAGCAGCCGTACGACCGGCTCGGCGGCGACGGCGACCACCACGGCGACCGGGGCGAGCAGCGTCAACACCCAGGTCAGCAGCGCGGACGTGGTGGCGGCGACCGCCGGCCGGTCGCCGCGCGCGATCGCGCCGGCGAGCATCGGCACGACCAGGCTGGCGAGGGCCCCGCCCGCCACGATCTCGAAGATGATGTTGGGGACGGTGTTGGCGCTCTGGTAGATCGCACCCAGGTCACGGTCACCGACGAGGTGGACGAAGACGAGGGTACGGGCGAAGCCGGCCAGCCGGGCCGCCACCGTGAGCACCGCGATGAGCAGGGCCGCGCCGGCCAGTTTGGCGGCGCGGCGCCCGGGCGCGGTGCCGCCCGCCGCGGCTACGTCGGTCGTTTCGGTCATGTCGATCGCGGCGAGGATACGCCCGCCGTCAGTCCGCGCGCCGGCCCAGGGCGTCCAGGTCGCGTAGTACCGGGGTCCGGCCGATGACCTGGGTGAAGCTGACCTTCTCGCTGGCCGCGGTGGCTGCTGCGATCCCGGCCAGCGCCGCGGCCCGGCCGACGGTACCGCTACGGGCGGCGAGGGCGGTGCCCAGCAGCGCACCGAGCGCGTTGGCTCCGGCGTCGCCGAGCATGATCTGCTCGTCGAGGTCGGCCGGCAGCAGGCCGCCCGCGGCGCCCACGGCGCCCGCCGCGACCCCTCCGCCCGGGCCGGTACCGGCGGCGAGCGGCGCGCCGACCAGCAGGCCGGCCTTGATCGCCCGGCCGGGGCGCAGGTCGAGCAGGTTGACCAGGTTGGCGCTGCCGGCGATCACACCGGCCGCCAGCAGCGTGTCGAACGATCTGCGCAACGTCCCCGACGTCGTGGCCTCCGGGGCCCTCCGAGACCACGACTTCCCCGACGTCGTGCCGGCCTTGCCGGCCTCCAGCAGGGCCGCGGCGGCGAGCGCACTCGCACCCACCCCGACGATCTTGACCAGTCCGCTGGTCACCCGCCCCTCGGCGAGTGCCCGCAGATGCCCACGGAAGCCCTTGGCCTGCTGCTCGGGCCGGCCGCCGACCAGGTCGTCGTACGCGCCGACGGCGCCGGCGCCGAGACCGGCCACGACCGTCGCCGCCCGCAGCGGCGCGCTGTCCGCGCCCAGCGCCGCGGCGGCGGTGGCGCCGAGCACCAGGGCCGGGCCGCCGGCGAGAGTGACCCGGCGGCCCCGGAAGTTGGTACGGGCCAGGTGGTCGGGGTGCACGCTGGTGGCCACCAGGGTCAGCGCCTGGCGGGCCGCGAGCGCGCCGAGCCCCGCGACGAGCAGTCGCCGGCCGGGGCCAGCACCCACGCCGAGGCTACGAGCCACTGGTCTTGCTCGCGGCCGGCTTGGGTACCAGCGACACCGCGCCGTCACCGATGCCGTAGTGCCCGGCTCCCCCGGCCAACTGCTCTGCCATGGCCAGCGCCGCGATGACCCGCCCCTGCGGGGTGGCGATGTTGTCCACGGTCGAGATCGTCTTGGTCAGCACCGGATCGCGGCGCACGGCCGTCACCGCGTTGCCGTCGGTGCCCACCCCGTCACTGCCGACGACGAGCCGGCCGGCGTGGGCGAACTGGTCGACCATGTTCACCACGGCCGCGTTGCGCTTGGTGGCGTCGTGGTCGACGTACGGCGCGCCGGTGAGCAGGACCACCGCCTCGGCGGGTCCGGTCACGGCACCGGTGCTGATGATCCAGCCGCCCGACACGTACGCGCTGAGCACGGTGCGGCGCTGGTCTTCCGGGATGGCCGGCTGGCCGGCGGGCCGGTCCAGCAGCACCGCCGCGAGCAGCCCCGTCGAGGTCTGCACGCCGTCGGTGTTGGGCGACGCCGGCCCGCTCACGCCGACCGGCCGGGTGATCGTGGCCAGGTCCAGCAACTGCGAGTTGTTGTCCGAGGCGGTGAACTTGTCCTGCACCTCGACCTGGCCGGTGATCTTCGCGCCGCCGAGCTGGAGCGTGTCGACCACGTCCTTGACGTACCGGCCCGCGGCCGGCAGCGCGACCACGAGGACCCGACGGTTGCGCAGCTTCTCGGCCAGGATGACCGGCGCGGCCTGGGTGGCGAACTGCTCCTGCGTGTTCGCCTCGTCCTTGAGGTGGTTGACCTGGTCACGCAGCTGCTGATTCTGCTTGCCGATCCCGGTGACCTGCTCCTGGAGGGCATCCGCGGCAGGGCCGTTGAGCGCCGCCGTGCCGACCACGAGACCGATCGCCAACGCGAGGAAGACGGCGGTCAGCGAAACCACGTGGTACCGGAAATTGATCACAGGGTCGCAAACCTTCGGTCAGGAGAAAATCGAGAACAACAGATTGTCCCACCACTCGGCGACCACCCCGAGGTAGGCCTTGCCGACGGTCGAGACCGCCACGGCGGACGCCATCGCCGCGATCGCGGACAGCACGAGCAGCAGCAGCGACGAGCCGGACATGCTCTGCCGGTACAGCCGGCTGACGCCCTTGGCGTCGACCAGCTTGCCACCGACCTTGAGCCGGGTCAGGAACGTCGACGCCATGCCGCCGCGCCCCTTGTCGAGGAACTCGACCAGCGTGGCGTGGGTACCGACGGCCACGATCAGCGACGCGCCCTTCTCGTCGGCGAGCAGCATCGCGATGTCCTCGCTGGTCGCCGCGGCGGGGAACGGGGTGGCCGGCAGGCCTAGCTGGTGCACCCGGGACAGGCCGGGCGCCCGGCCGTCCGGGTACGCGTGCACCACGATCTCGGCGCCGCAGCGCAGCACGTCGTCGGAGACGGAGTCCATGTCCCCGACGATCATGTCCGGGGTGTAGCCCGCCTCGACCAGCGCGTCGGCACCACCGTCGACGCCGATGAGGACCGGCTTGAACTCCCGGATGTAGGGGCGCAGCACTTCCAGGTCGGCCTTGTAGTCGTAGCCGCGCACCACGATCAGGCAGTGCCGGCCGGCGATGCTCGTCTGCACGTCGGGCACGCCGACACCGTCGAGCAGCAGGTCTCGCTCCTGCTTGAGGTACTCCATGGTGTTCGCGGCGAACGCCTCGAGCTGTACCGACAGCCCCTCCCGGGCGTCGGACATGGCCGCCGCGACGGTCTGGCCGTCCTGGCGGCGGCCCTGCGCCACCGGCTTGCCGTCACAGAAGACCGCGTCGCCCTCCACCCGGACCACGTCGCCCTCGCGCAGCCGGTCGAACAGCTCCTCGCCGAGGTCGTCCACCAGGGGGATACCGGCCTTGACCAGAACCTCGGGGCCGAGGTTCGGATAACGGCCGGACACCGAGGGCTTGGCGTTGAGTACCGCGGCCACGCCGGCGGCGACCAGCGAGTCGGCCGCCACCCGGTCGAGGTCGACATGGTCGATGACCGCGATCTCGCCCGGCCGTAGCCGGCCCACGAGTCGCTTGGTACGCCGATCGAGTCGCACCGCGCCGGAGACAACACCCGGCTCGGCCGGCCGGGTCCGACGCAACGTTGGCAGTCGCATCGTCACCCATCCTGGCATGCCGATACCCCCAACGCGGTCGCGACATGCGCGAGCACACACGGTAAAGGTGCACAGATCACCCGTCGTGCACCGTTTGGGCTGTCCATCCCGGCTCAGCCGCGCTTCTCGCGGGCCGCGACCGCGAGCAGCTCCTCCGCGTGCGCGATACCCAGGTCGGAGTCGGGCAGGCCGGCGAGCATCCGCGCCAGCTCGCGGGCGCGCTCGGTGTCTTCCACCTGCCGGACCCCGCTCGTGGTCACCGCACCCCCGGTGTCCTTCGCCACCACGAGGTGGCGGTCGGCGAACGCGGCGACCTGCGGCAGGTGCGTGACGACGAGCACCTGGTGCTCGCGGGCCAGCCGGGCCAGCCGGCGGCCGATCTCGACCGCGGCCCGCCCGCCGACCCCGGCGTCGACCTCGTCGAAGACCAGCGTCGGCGGCCCGCCGACGCCGGCGAAGACCACCTCGATGGCGAGCATCACCCGCGACAGCTCACCGCCGGAAGCGCCGCGCTGCAGCGGCAGCGCCGGCGCGCCGGGGTGCGCGTGCAGGCGCAGCTCGACCTCGTCGGCGCCGTCCGGGCCGACCCCGGTCTCCGCGCCCGCCACCGTCAGCGTCGGCTCCGACCGGCCGGCCGACTTCGGCGCGACGACGACCTCGACCCGGGCGTGCGGCATCGCAAGGCCGGCCAGCTCGGTCGTCACCTCGTCGGAGAACCGGGTCGCGGCCGCCCGCCGGGCCGCCGACAGCGCCCCGGCCAGCTCCGCCACCTCACCGGCCAGCCGCTGGCGCTCCCGGTCGAGCTCCTCGAGCAGCTCGTCGGAGGTGTCCAGCTCGGCCAGGCGGGCACGGGCCCGGTCGGCCCAGGCGATCACGCCGTCGACGTCTTCGGCGTACTTGCGGGTCAGGCTCTTGAGCATGGCCCGCCGCTCGTACACCGCCTGCAGCCGGGCCGGGTCTGCGTCCAGCGAGTCGAGGTAGCTCGACAGCTCGACCGCCGCGTCGCCCACCAGCGCGGCGGCCTCGGCCAGCCGGCCGGCGAGGTCGCCCAGCGACCGGTCGACGCCTGCCTGCCCTTCCAGGGTGTTGCGGGCCATCCCCAGCATGCTCACCGCGTCCGGGACGTCGTCGGTGGCGGCGTCCGGCCCGCCGGCGAGGACCTGGTGGGCCAGCTGCGCCGCGGCCCGCAGCCCCTCGACGTGCTCGAGCCGCTGCGCCTCCTCGCGCAGCGCCTCGTCCTCGCCCGGCTGCGGGTCGACCCTGGTGATCTCGTCCAGGCCCAGCCGGAGCAGGTCGGCCTCCTGGTTGCGCTCCCGGGCGTTGCGCCGCCGGTCGGCCAGGTCGTCCTCGACGTGCCGCCACCGCGCGTACAGCTGCTGGAAGCTCTCCAGCAGCTTCTCGTGCTCCGGCCCGGCGAAGCGGTCGAGCGCCGCGCGCTGCTCGGCCGGGCGCAGCAGCCGCAGCTGGTCGGACTGCCCATGGACCGCGACGACGTGCTCACCGACGTCGCCGAGCACCGCCACCGGTACGGACCGGCCGCCGATGTAGGCCCGCGACCGCCCCTCGCTGGTCACGGTGCGGCTCATCAGCAGGCTGCCGTCCTCGTCGGGCTCCGCGCCGGCGTCGGAGACCCGCGCCTGCACCGCCCTACCCGAGGCGCCGTTCAGCCGTAGCCGCCCCTCGACGACGGCACGGCCGAGGTCGGCGCGGACCCGGCCGGCGTCGGCTCGGCCGCCGAAGAGCAGGCCGAGGCTCGTGACGACCATCGTCTTGCCCGCGCCCGTCTCCCCGGTGATGACCGTCAGGCCACGACCGAGGGGAAGGGTGGCATCTTCGATGACGCCGAGTCCGGTGATGCGGAGCTCCTCCAGCACAGCACAAGACAGTAGCGGTGCCGGGTGACAGTCTCCAACGCCCCGCGCCGATCTCACCGCGCCGGCTGGTCCGGCCAGCGCTCGGCGCCGTTGCCCCGCCAGCCCTCGACGGGCAGCCCGAACTTCGCCACCAGCCGGTCGGTGAACGGCTTGGGGCGCAGCTGCACCACGCGTACCGGGAGCTGGCCGCGGTTGACCGTGATGCGGGAACCCGGCGCGAGATCGAACGAGCGACGCCCGTCACACGACAGGAAGGCGAAGGTCGTGTACGGGTCGACCGCGATCTGGATCGTCGACGTGGGCGCGGTCACCAGCGGCCGGCTGAACAGCGCGTGGGCGCTGACCGGGACCAGCAGCAGCGCCTCCAGCTCGGGCCAGACCACCGGCCCGCCGGCCGACATCGCGTACGCGGTCGAGCCGGTCGGGGTGGCCACCACCACCCCGTCGCAGCCGTACCGCGACAGCGGCCGGCCGTCGACGTCCACGCGCACCTCGAGCATCTTCTCGCGCGCGCCCTTTTCGATGCTGACCTCGTTGAGCGCCCACGACCGGGCCACCACCTCGCCGTCGCACTCGGCGACGACCTCGAGGGTGAGCCGTTCATCGACCCTGTACTCGCGCTTCACCACGTCCCGCACGGCCTGGTCGAGGTCGCTGATCTCGGCCTCGGCCAGGAAGCCCACATGACCCAGGTTGATCCCGAGCAGCGGGGCGCCGAACGGGCGGGCCAGCTCCGCCGCGCGCAGGACGGTGCCGTCACCGCCGAGCGCGAACACGATCTCGACGCCGTCGGCGGCGTACGGCCCGATCACCGCCTCGATGCCCGGCAGGTCGAGCTCGGCGGCCTCCTCGGCCGGCACCCGTACGTTGAATCCGGCCTCCAGCAGGTCACGGGTGACCGTACGGGCCGGCTCGAAGTTCGACTTCCGTCCGGTGTGCGTGATCAGTAGAGCTTCACGACTCATTCGGCACCTCCCACTCCACTACGCGACGCACCGTCTCCTGGTTCACCGGCGGAGCGTCGCGGCGGAGCCAGAGGAAGAACTCGACGTTGCCCGACGGCCCGGGCAGCGGGCTGGGCACGACACCGGCCACGCCGAGGCCCAGCCCGGCGGCGGCGTTGGCCACGTCCAGCACCGCGTCGGCGCGCACCTGCGGGTCACGTACCACGCCGCCGGCCCCGACCCGCTCGCGACCGACCTCGAACTGCGGCTTCACCATCGGTACGAGGTCGCCGTCGGGTGCGGTGCAGGCGGCGAGCGCGGGCAGCACCAGCCGCAGCGAGATGAACGACAGGTCGGCCACGGTCAGGTCGACGGTCCCGTCGATCGCCTCCGGGGTCAGCCCACGCACGTTGGTGCGCTCCAGGACGTGTACCCGCTCGTCGGTGCGCAGCGGCCAGGCCAGCTGCCCGTACCCGACGTCGACGGCGACGACCTCGGCGGCGCCGGCGCGCAGCAGCACGTCGGTGAAGCCGCCGGTGGACGCGCCGGCGTCGAGACAGCGCCGGCCGGCCACGGTCAGGCCGGCCGGGGTGAACGCCTCCAGCGCGCCCACGAGCTTGTGGCCGCCCCGGGAGACGTACTCCTGGGCCGCGTCCCCGCCGAGGACCCGTACCGGGTCGGCCGGGTCGACCTGCGCGGCGGCCTTGCGGGCCGGTGCGCCGCGCACCTCCACCCGGCCGGCCTCGATGAGGGCGGCCGCCTGTTCCCGCGACCGGGCCAGACCCCGACGGACGAGCTCGGCGTCGAGCCGGATACGACGCGCCATGATGCTGCGCAAGCTCCCTAGTTCTGCTCGATCGAGCGCAGGGTCTCCTGCAGCGTGCGGTGGACCGCCTCGTACGCGGGGATCTGCTGATCCGGCGGCAGCTGCTCGGCGCGCTCCAGCTCTGCCAGGACCGCGTCAACGTGCCGGTGCCCGGTGGGTCCGGCGCCGTCCATCGGCACGTCGGCGATCGCGCCGGGCAGTGCCGGTGCCGCCGGCCCGGGCGCGGCGGGTACCGGCACGGCGGACGCCGGTGCGGCCATCGGCCGGGCCGCCAGGTCCGCCAGCCTGCGGGGGTCGAACGGTCCGGTCATGTGGCCGCTCCGGTACCGCCACCGGCGGCCTTACGGGCCGGCGCCTTCTTGCCCGGGCCACGGTTCGTGGCCGCCCGCCGGCCGGGCGCCTTCTTCACCGGCGCCTCGGCAGCGCCAGCTGCCTTCTTCGCCGCTGCCCTCTTCGCCGCTGCCCTCTTCGCGGGCTCAGCCCTCTTGGCCGGCTCGGCCTTCGTTGCGGGCTCGGCCTTCTTCGCCGCCGCCCTCTTCGTAGGCTCAGCCTTCTTCGCCGCCGCCCTCTTGGCGGGCTCGGCCTTCTTCGCCGCCGCCCTCTTCGCGGGCTCGGCCTTCTTCGCCGCCTCAGCCCTCTTGGCAGCCTCAGCCCTCTTCGCCGCCTCAGCCCTCTTACGCGGGGCGGCCGGCTCGGCGGCACCGGGCTCGCGGGCCGCCGGCCCAGCGACGCGCGGTACGACCGGCTCGGCCACCGGTTCGACGATGATGGCGACCGGCTCCTCGATAACGGCGATCCCCTCCTCGGTGGGGATCACCGCCGCCAGTTCGGCGGCCTCGAGTTCGTCGGCGGGGACCGGTACCGCTACCGGTTCTGTGATGCTCGTCTCCACGTCGCCGCCGAACGGCTCCGCGACCGGGACCGCGACGGCCATCGGCGGCGCGGTGGCCAGCAGCTCCGCGGCCTCGGCCTGGGCGGCCGCCAGCTCGGCCTCCAGCTGGCGCACCCGGGCGGTCAGCTCGGCCACGTCGTCGCTGGTCGCCAGCCCCACCCGGCTGAGCGCGCGGTCCAGCTCGGCGCGTACGAGCTTCGTGATGGCCTCGCGGTTGGCCGCACTCGTCTTGAGCAGGTCCTCAGCGAGTTCCTGCAACTGCTCCGCGGTCGCACCACCCTTGCCCAACGCCCGCTTGACGGCCTTGGTGGCCTTCTTCCGTGACGCGTCGGTCAGGCCGAGCGCCAACTCCAGGTAGGCCCGCCATGCTTCCTGCCGCATAGTGTGCTTCCCTCCTCCACCACCGTCCAGGCAACAATGCTGCTGCAACGCTACCGGTGCCGCCGGAGCGCTACCGGGCGAGGTACGCACAGCGTGCGGTAGCGTGCCCACGGAACGCGTACAGACCTGCGGGAGATTTGGAAATGGCGAGCGTCGAAGAGTGCCGTGCGGCACTGGGGCATCTGACCGACCGCATGGCGACCCACGCCGATCGGACCAGGGAGAAGCTGGACTTCGACCGTTCGTTGAGCTGCCGGATCTCCGATCTCGGCGTCGCCTTCCATGCCAGACTCTCCGGTGGCCAGATTCTCGACGTCACCGACGGTGACGACCCGAAGGCCAAGCTGAAGCTGACTGCCGCCAGCGACGACCTCGTGGCGCTGGTACAGGGCAAGCTCAACGTGGCGTCGGCCTGGGCCAGCGGCCGCATCAAGATCGACGCCAGCCTGATGGACCTGATGAAGCTGCGCAAGCTGCTGTAGTCATGTCGCGGCGACTCAGGGCCAGGCGCGAAGCACGGTAATCGGCCGGTTCTCCGTGAGCGCCTCGATCCAATAGCCGATCTTCGAGCGGGGACGCAGACTTGATTCATGCGTGCCTGGCAGGTACACCGCCCCGGTCCGATCGGGACCGGCCCGCTTCGGATGGTCGACGTACCGGTACCGTCACCCGCCCCTGACGAACTGCTGGTACGGCTGAGCGCCTGCGGCGTCTGCCGTACCGACCTACACGTCGCCGAGGGCGACCTCCCCGTGCACAAGCCCGACGTGGTGCCGGGGCACGAGGCGGTCGGCAGCGTCGCCGCCATCGGCAACGACGTCGACGGCTTCCTCATCGGTGAACGGGTCGGCATCGCCTGGCTGCGCCACACCGACGGGGTGTGCGTGTACTGCCGGCGCGGCCTGGAGAATCTCTGCCCGCAGTCCCGCTACACCGGCTGGGACGCCGATGGCGGGTACGCCGAGTACGCCACGGTCCCGGCCGACTTCGCGTACCGGCTTCCCGACGGGTACGACGACGCCGAGGTCGCCCCGATGCTGTGCGCCGGGATCATCGGGTACCGGGCGCTGCGCCGCGCCAACCTGCCGTCCGGCGGCCGGCTGGGCGTCTACGGCTTCGGCGCGTCGGCGCACCTGGCCACGCAGGTCGCGCTCGCGCAGGGCGCGACCGTGCACGTGCTGACCCGCTCGGCGGGCGCCCAGGAGCTCGCCCTGGAACTGGGCGCCACGTCGGTCGGCGGCGCCACCGACGAGCCGCCCGAGCGCCTGGACTCCGCGATCCTGTTCGCGCCGGTCGGCACCCTGGTACCGGTGGCGCTGGCCGCCCTCGACCGCGGCGGGACCCTCGCGATCGCCGGCATCCACCTGACCGACGTACCGCCGCTGCACTACGAGCGGCACCTGTTCTACGAGCGCAACCTGCGCAGCGTCACGGCGAACACCCGCGACGACGGCCGGGAGTTCCTCGCCTTCGCGCAGACGCACCCGCTGCGGGTCCGCACAACCGCCTACCCGCTGGACGCAGCCGACCGGGCTCTGGCGGACCTCGCCGCCGACCGGGTCAACGGCGCCGCCGTGCTCACGATGTGAGGCCCAGGGCGCGGAGCGCGCGTTCGGCATCCGGTCCGTCGGCGGCCGGCGGGCCGTCGAGGGTCGACGCCCCCGCGAGTACCCGCAGAGCCGCGACCGGGTCACCGCTGCCGGAGAGCCGGCCGTCGCTGAACCGCCAGGTGCTCTCCTTCGGCGGTACCCGGACCTCGTCCGCGGGCTGGAAAAGACCGCCGAGGTCGGCGGCCAGGTACGTGGGGCGGTGCGGCGGCGGCGTGTGCAGCACGTCTTCGGCCCTGCTCACCCCGGTGAGGACGAGCAGGCTGTCCATCCCGGCCCGGTGCGCCCCCTCGATGTCGGTGTCGATGCGGTCACCGACCACGAGCGCCCGCTTGGCTCCCCGTACCTTCACGATCTGCTCGAACAGCGTCGGCTCCGGCTTGCCGACCACCACGTCCGGCCGGCGGCCGAGCGCTGTGGCGAGCGCGGCGACGAGCGAGCCGTTGCCGGGCACCGGCCCGCGCGGCGTCGGCAACGTACGGTCGGCGTTCGTCGCGACCCAGATCGCCCCGGCCGCGATCGCCACCGACGCCTCCGCCAGCTGCTCCCAACCGACCTTCGGCCCGAAGCCCTGCACGACGGCCACCGGCTCCTCGGCGGCGCGGTGTACCGGGCGCAGCCCCACGTCGGCGATCTCTTCGTGCAGCGCGGGCGCGCCCACCACCAGGACCGGGCTACCGGCCGGCAGCCGCCGCGACAGGACGGCGGCGGACGCCTGCGCCGAGGTCGTCACCTCGCCGGCCTCCGCCGGCACCCCGACCGTGGTCAGCAGCGCTGCCACGTCGGGGGCCCGGCGGGAGGCGTTGTTGGTCGCGTACGCCCTCGGCGTGCCCCGCTCGCGCAGCCGGGCGAGGGCCTCGGGCGCCCCGGGAACGGGCTGGTCGCCCAGGTACACGACCCCGTCCAGGTCGAAGATGACAAGGTCGTACCCGTCGACGAGCGCGTCACTCACCGCCTGTCGTCCTCCCGGCCCTCGGAGCCACGTTCACCCGGTTCGTCGGTCTTCTCCTCGGGTACGGTCTCGCCCCGGTCCGTCTCGCCGCTCTCTCGGTCCTCGTCCTCGTCCCGGTCCTCGTCCCGGTCCTCGTCCCGGTCCTCGTCCTCGTCTTCTTCCTTCTCGACGTCGACGTCGAGAAGATCCGTCTCGCGGTCCTCGACGAGGTCCTCCTCGAGTTCCTCGTCCTCGTCTTCGTCTTCGAAGTCCGTGTCCAGGTCCTCGAGTACCACCCCGTCGAGCTCCAGCATGCGCTCCGCGGCGTCGGTACCCAACTCGTCGTCGATGTCCGCCGCCCGGGCGAACCATTCCCGTGCTTCGTCGCGACGCCCGGCCGCCAGCAGCGACTCCGCGTACGCGTACCGCAGCCGCGCCACCCACGGCTCCCGCGTCGCCGAGGTCAGCTCACGGACCTGCAGCATCGCCACGGCCGCGTCCCGCTGACCGAGGTCCCCGCGGGCACCGGCGGCCACGATGAGCAGCTCGGTCGCCTCGTCCGCGGCCAGCTTCGACCGGTCCGCGGTGCGGTAGATGTCGATCGCCCGCTCCGGCCGGCCCAGCGCCCGCTCCGCGTCGGCGATGACCGCGAGGTGCGTCTGCCGCCCGGTCAGCCGGTGGTACGTGCGCAGCTCCGCGATCGCACTCTGCCACTCCCCGTTGCGGTACGCGGCCAGACCCAGCGCCTCGCGTACCGCCGCGATGCGAGGGGCCAGGTGACGGGCCGCCCGGGCGTGCTCGAGCGCGGCCTCCGGCTCGTCGTCGAGCAGCTCACCGGTCGCGACCAGATGACGGGCGACGCCGTCGGCAGTGGACTTGGAGAGACTGCGCAGCTCGTCGCGTACCTCCGGCGCCAGGTCATGCGGGTCGACGTCCTCCGGCGGGGCCAGGCCGACGCCGGGACCGGCCGATCTGTCTTCGTCGCGGCCGTAGCCCCGCGCCGGTCCGCGGTCACGGTCACCCCGGAATCCGCGGTCCTCACGACGGAACCCGCGCTCCTCGCGGAACCCGCGGTCACGGTCGTCACGGAAGCCGCGGTCGCGGTCGTCGCGGAACCCGCGGTCGCGGTCGTCGCGGAACCCGCGCTCCTCGGCGGGAGCGGCCGGGCCGGTCTCTAGCTTCTCGTCGCCGACGAACGCGCCACGCTCACCGACTGCGCCCGTCGCGGTGTCCTCGATACCAGTCGTCTCGATACCGGTGGCCTCGACGTCGGCACCCAGGTCCTCGGTCGCCGGGCGGGGCGTCGGCTCGGCGGTCGGCCGGTGACGCCTCTCCTCCGGGCCAGCTCCGCGGTCGCGGCGCTCGTAACCTTCCTGGCGCGGGCCGCCCTCCCGGCGGTACCCGCCCCGATCGCGGTCGCGGTCGCCCCGGAAGCCACGCTCCTCCCGGGGGCCACGGTCCCCGAAGCCCCCACGCTGATCACGATCCGGGCCGCCACGGTAACCGCCGCGCTCCCGGTCCCGATCGCCTCGGTAGCCTCGGTCTTCCCCGCGCTCCTGGGACCCGGGGCGGTAGCCACGGTCCCGATCGCCGTGCCGCGGTCGGTCGTCACGCTCGCGGTACCCGCCCTCGCGGTACCCGCCGCCCGGGCGGCCCCGGCCGG
>NZ_BOON01000026.1 GCF_016863255.1 Planosporangium mesophilum | reverse complement strand
GCCCCGACCACCACGGTCGTAACCACCGCCCGGACGCCCAGCACCGCCCTCACGACCACCACGGTCGTAACCACCACCGGAACGCCCAGCACCGCCCTCACGACCGCCGCGGTAACCGCCGGCGTCGCGGTCGCGTCCGTAGCTCCCGGAGCCGCCGCGCTCGCGATCGTCCCTGCGGCCTCGGTCGTCCCCGCCCCGGCCGCCGGCCGGGCGTCCGTACCGCGATTCCGAGCTTCCACCGCCGCGGTAGCCACCGCTCTGCGATCTGTCATCGCCGCGCCGGGGCTGGCGCGAGCGGTCGCCTTCGTCGCGGCCACGGCGGTCATTTGGCGAAGCGTTCACAGGTCCATCCTTACGTGGCGTGCCGGGCAGGGTACGTCCGGGGTCTAGAAACACATCGAGGGCCGGCCCCTGGTGGGGGCGACCCTCAATCATCGATGATTTTCCGGCGGTCATCTACTCTTCCATATCCATCCACGCCCAAGGTCATCGGGCCGGGGGGCGGAGTTCCGTCCTCGCCTGCCCACCACCCGTGTCT
>NZ_BOON01000025.1 GCF_016863255.1 Planosporangium mesophilum | reverse complement strand
TCGACGCGACATGCTCGGCGGGGCCGGCGCGACGATGCCGAACGGCCGGAGACCGACGCATCGCCCGATACCCACGCCAATTCAAATCTCTGACGGTTCGCGGCGCCATAACGCCCCAAACCCATAGCGCCCCGAACCCTCGATGATCACGGGAGGTGACGGTGGTGCCGGTCAGCGGTCGCTGCTGAACGCGGCGTCGAACGCGGCGGCGGGCGGGTCGAAGGCGAGCCCCCGCACGAACCGCACCGCCTCGGGCGCACCGACGAGGCGGTCCATCCCGGCGTCCTCCCACTCGATGGAGATCGGGCCGTCGTACCCGATCGCGTTGAGCGCCCGGAAGCAGTCCTCCCACGGCACGTCGCCGTGGCCGGTCGACACGAAGTCCCAGCCGCGCCGCAGGTCCGCCCAGGGTAGGTGCGACGACAGCCGGCCGCGGCGGCCGTCACCGCACCGTACCTTCGCGTCCTTGCAGTCGACGTGGTAGATGCGGTCGGCGAAGTCGAAGATGAAGTTGACCGGGTCCAACTGCTGCCATACGAAGTGCGACGGGTCCCAGTTGAGCCCGAACGCCGGCCGGTGGCCGATCGCGTCGAGCGTGCGCACCGTCGTGTAGTAGTCGTACGCGATCTCGCTCGGGTGTACCTCGTGCGCGAACCGCACGCCCACCTCGTCGAACACGTCCAGGATCGGGTTCCACCGGTCGGCGAAGTCGCGGTAGCCGGCGTCGATCATCGACTCCGGTACCGGCGGGAACATGGCGACGGTGTGCCAGATCGACGATCCGGTGAAGCCCACGACCGTTCGTACGCCCAGCTTCGCCGCGGCCCGGGCGGTGTCCTTCATCTCCTCGGCCGCCCGTCGGCGTACCCCTTCCGGCTCGCCGTCGCCCCACAGCCGCGCCGGCAGGATGCCCCGGTGCCGCTCGTCGATCGGGTGGTCGCAGACGGCCTGGCCCACCAGGTGGTTGGAGATCGCCCAGACCTGCAGCCCGTACTTGGCCAGGGTGCCGAGCTTGCGCTCGACATAGGTGTCGTCGTCGAGCGCCTTGTCCACCTCGAAGTGGTCGCCCCAGCAGGCGAGCTCCAGTCCGTCGTAGCCCCACTCGGACGCCAGCCGGCAGACCTCTTCGAACGGAAGGTCGGCCCACTGGCCGGTGAACAGCGTGATCGGTCGCGCCATCGTGCTCTTCCTCCACTGTCGGCGTAATGAGCAGGCGCGAGGGTGACCTGCCAGCTCAGGAGGTGACGGTGCCGGTCGCGCGGTGGGCATCGCCGGCGGGTTGCGCCTCCCGCCGGGACGCCGGCGAGGAACGCCGGAAACCGCCCGACCGGTCCGGGACGTCCCCGGGCCAGGTTCGCTCATCCTAGGCGGGCCGGGCGGCCGCGCACCAGGCTCTGCGGGATCGGTGGGATCCCCCCCGCATCGGGGTTGGACCCCCGCCCGCCCGGCATCCGGGCGGCCGTACGGCATGGCGTCGGCGGCGCCAGGCACGCCCGGCACACCCGGACGCGAGGCGCCGGGCGGGCGGGGTCGGCGGTGGGACGGCGCGCGGCGGCACCGCCCCACCCCGTCTGCGGCGCCCTCGACCGGAGGGCGGCGTGAGGTCGGGACAGGCGTGAGGTCGGGACAGGCGTGAGGTCGGGACAGGCGTGAGGTCGGGACAGGCGTGAGGTCGGGACAGGCGTGA
>NZ_BOON01000024.1 GCF_016863255.1 Planosporangium mesophilum | reverse complement strand
GGGACAGGCGTGAGGTCGGGACAGGCGTGAGGTCGGGACAGGCGTGAGGTCGGGACAGGCGTGAGGTCGGGACAGGCGTGAGGTCGGGACAGCGGCGACAACTCAGGAACCGGTACGGCCGCTGCCGCCGCCGTTGAGGGTGAAGTCGTCGACGTCGAACCCGCCGCCCGTGAAGACGAGGTAGAGACTCTGACTGCCGGAGGGCACGTCGGACAGGGTGACCGGGATGTCCCGGCAGGACTCCCAGCCGCCGGTGGCGGGTACCGTCGCCACGCCGAGGCGGGTACCGGTGGTGCCGCCGGCGCGGATCTCGATACCCGCGTCACCGGACGGGCCGGGCGAGGCGACCCGCGCGGTCAGGGAAGTGACCCCGGTCAGGTCGACGCCGTCGTAGGCCGCCCAGTCACCGGGGTCGACGAACCCGAGCACCGTGCCGTTGTGCGCCGGGGCGTGCGGGTACGTCTGCACGCCGCTCGCCGACGACCAGTTCTCGGCCTGGATCGTGGTGGGACCCGGGGTGCCGCCGCCACCGGTCTCCCTGATCCGGATGTTGCGGAACGAGACCTCGTCGGCGTCGCCATGGTTCTGGATCCCGACGTACCCGGCGCTGATGTCGCGGCCGGGGTCGGTGCTCGTGAAGTCGTTGATCTTCACGCCGTTGAGGTACACCTGGATGTTCTGCCGGGGTCCGTCGACGGTGATCTCGTAGGTGTTCCACTCCCCCGGTGGGTTGAGGTTGGCGTCCCGTACGACGAGGTCGGCCGACTGGAACCCGTAGATCGCCCCCGTCGTGCGGTCTGGGCTGTCCGTGGCGTCGATCTGGATCTCGTACCCCTTGTCGATGGCCGCGTTGACCGGGTCGGCGCTGTCCGGGATACCGACGTAGACGCCGGAGTTGTCGTCGCCGCGCAGCTTCCAGTCCAGCTTGAGCGAGTACGAGGCGACCTTCCGGGCGGAGTACCACAGCAGGCCCATACCGCCGACCGAGGTCAGGGTGGCGTCGGAGTTGCTGAAGCTGCCGGGGCCGGACTGGGTCCAGCCGGCGGTGGAGCCGTTGTACAGGGCGGTGTAGCCGTTCTCCGGCCGGCAGTCGGCGTGGGCCTTTCCCGCGGCGTACCGGACGCCGCCGAGCAGGTGCTGGCGGAAGGCCGGCTCGGAGTACGAGGCGATGGTGTGTCCGCCGCCGGTGTAGAACGCGCGGCCGTTGCCCTCGGGGTGGCACCAGGCGGTCGGGTGGTCGCCCATGTCTCCCCCGGAGTACGTCGACTCGTCGAGGTTGGCCAGCACGTGGAGGTCGGGTCGCGGGTTGGTCCGGTAGTTGTACCACTCGTCGTTGCGCTGCCAGGTCGGCTCGAGGTGCGCGGTCGCCGGGTGGGCGCGGTCGGACACCCGTACCGTCGCGTCCTGGATGGCCGGGTGGCTGCGGAACCAGGCACCGACGAGTTCGCCGTAGAACGGCCAGTCGTACTCGGTGTCGGCGGCGGAGTGGACGCCCACCCAGCCGCCGCCGCCCTTCACGTAGCTCTCCAGGGCGGTCTGCTGCGGGTCGGTCAGGACGTCGCCGGTGGTGTTGAGGAAGACGACGGCCTGGTACCGGGACAGGTTGTCGCCGGTGAAGACCGCGCTGTCCTCGGTGGCGTCGACGGTGAAGTTGCCGGCGGCGCCCAGCTCCCTCAGCGCCTGGATGCCGGCGGGGATGGAGTCGTGGCGGAACCCGGCCGTCTTGGAGAAGACGAGCACGTTGTACGCGCCGTCGGTGGCTGTCGCACAGGGCGCGAGCGTGAAGATGGTCAGCACCGCGGCGGCCGTCGCCGCGAGGAGTCGCCAGCGAGGAAGACGGTTCACGACTGTTCCCTCCCGAAGAGTCTATGCGGTAGGGGCCCCGCGGTAGGGCCCTGCGGTAGGGCCCCGCGGTAGGGGCGGCGGCAGGGTGCGCCGCCGCCCGCGGAGACGGGTCAGGGCAGGGTGTACGTCCGGGCCGACGTGCCGGTACCGGTACCGAAGGTGAAGTCGTCGAGGTCGAACAGCGCACCGGCGCCGCCGGTGAAGACCAGGTACAGCTTGGTCGTGCCGGACGGCTGGCCGGACAGGTCGGTGGACACGTCCTGGAACGTCTCCCACCCGCCGGTCACCGGCACGGCCACCGAGCCGAGCAGCGTGCCGGTGGCTGAGCCGGACCGTACCTCGATGGTGCCGCCGGCGCCCGCCGACGAGACCCGCGCGGTGAACCGGACGGCGTCGGCCAGCGCGTACGGGTCGAACTCGATCCAGTCCCCGTTGTCGATGTAGCCGACCGTCCTGGCGCCGTTCGCGCCCGCGTGGTCGACCACCTGGACCCCGGAGGAGGTGGTGAAGTGCTCGGCCTGGCGGTGCCGGGGCTGCAGGATCCGCCGGTCGTGGGTGGTCAGGCCGCCCTTGTCGGTGTACTCGGCGTCGAGGACGCCGAAGACGTTGGCATCGGCCGCGTGCTCGCCGTCGACCAGCGTCTGGATCGTGCCCGAGCAGCCCAACGCCTCGGTCTGCGGGTGGCCGTGGCTGTCGTGGCCGAGGATGTACGTGACGGTGACGGCGGTGCAGTCGATCGTGCCGTCCTCGGGGTCGGAGACGGCCACCCGATAGGAGACCGCGTCACCGAAACTGAACAACTGGCCGTCGTGTGGCGGGTCGAGCGTGACCGTCGGGGCGGTGTTGCCCACGGTCACGACCACGTCCGCCGTCGCCGTGTTGCCGTGCCCGTCGTCCACGGTGACGGTCGCGGTGTACTGCCCGTCGGTGGTGTAGGTGTGGCTGGCGCCGGCTCCGGTCGCGGTACCCCCGTCGCCGAAGACCCAGGAGTAGCTGAGCGGGTCGCCGTCGGGATCGCTGGCCGTGGACGTGAAGTTCACCGTCAGCGGGGTGGGGCCGGACGTACGGTCCGCGCCGGCCGAGACCGTCGGGGCACGGTTGGCCCCGCCGATGTAGTCGATGCGGTACAGCGCGGAGTTCTGGTCGCCGCCGAAGTACCCGGTGCCGTAGTCGAGCACGTACAGACTGCCCTCCGGGCCGAACGCCAGGTCCATGACCTGCTTGCCGGCGAACGGGAAGTCCCCGATCGCGCCGGCGGAGCCGTCGCCCGCGACCGTGGCCTCCTTGATCCAGCCACGGCCGAACTCGCCGAGGAAGACGTGCCCGTCCAGCGACTGCGGGAACTTGGTGGTCGACGGGTTGTCCGCGTCGTAGTGGTAGACCGGGCCGCCCATCGGCGACTCCGAGCCGCCCGGGCCCATCTCGGGCCGCGAGCCCGCGTCGCCGTACTTGATCCACGACGGCTTGGCGGCCGGCAGGTCCGACACCCCGGTGTTGTGGCGGGAGGTGTTGCGCGGACCGTTCGCGCAGTCGTACTTCGCGCCCGAGGTGCCGGTGGCGAAGTCGTAGTGGTTGTAGCTCTCGGCGGTGGTGTTGGAGCCGGTGCAGTACGGCCAACCGTAGAAGCCGGGGCCGGTGACCCGGTCGAACTCGACCTGGCCGCCGGGGCCGCGGTTGGCGTCGGTGCTGCCGGCGTCGGGGCCGTAGTCGCCCAGGTACACGATGCCGGTCGGCTTGTCGACCGCCATCCGGAACGGGTTACGGAAGCCCATCGCGTAGATCTCGGGGCGGGTGCCGGGCGTACCGGGGGTGAACAGGTTGCCGGCCGGGATCGCGTACGACCCGTCGTCGTTGACCTTGATCCGTAGGATCTTGCCGCGGAGGTCGTTCGAGTTGGCCGAGGTGCGCTGCGCGTCGTAGGCCGGGTTGCGGTCGGCCCGCTCGTCCAGCGGCGAGTACCCGTCGGAGGCGAACGGGTTGCTGTCGTCGCCGGTGGTCAGGTACAGGTTCCCGGCCCTGTCGAAGTCGAGGTCGCCGCCGACGTGGCAGCAGATGCCGCGACTGGTGCCCACCCGCAGGATCTGTTGTTCGCTGGTCTGGTCGAGGGTGTTGTCGCTTCTCAGCTTGAACCGCGACAACTGGTTGTACCCGTCGAACGGCGCGAAGTCGGCCGCCGTGCCGGTGTTCGGGGCGTCACCGGCCGGGGTGGACAGCGGCGGCGCGTAGAACAGGTACAGCCAGCGGTTGGCGGCGAAGTCCGGGTCGACCTGGACGCCCTGCAGGCCCTCCTCATCGTGGCTGTAGACGTCGAGCTTGCCGGCCGACTTCGTGTTGCCGGCCGCGTCGGTGTACCAGACTCTGCCGTCCCGCGAGGTGTGCACGACGGACCGGTCGGGCAGCACCGCGAGCGACATCGGCTCTCCGACCTCGGCGACCCCCTTCGCGAGGGTCACCTGCTGGAAGTCGGCAGGGTCGACGGCCGCCCGGGCGGGCGACGCGGACGCGCCGAGCACCACGGTGGCGGTGCTGGCGATGCTGAGGGCGGCCGCAACGGGCAGCCCGCCCCATCGGGGCGCAAAGGCGGACATGGGTGGCTGTACCCCTTCCTGACTACCGTACGAGTGAGCCAGGCAGGGCGCGCGCCGCCGCGCCGGCCGGTGGGGTGGGGCGCCGCCGAGCACCCGTACCACACCGTCTGCCGTCATACCTTTAGATATATCGATTTCTACGGTCGCATGGTGCCCCTTTCCACCTGGTGCGGACATCCGCACCGGCCGCTGGTCGATCGGCCCGTCGATCGGGGCCGTCGATCGGGGCCGTCGATCGGCCCGTCGATCGGCCCGTCGATCGGCCCGTGGCCGGTCCGGTACGGGCCGTTTCCGCCGGCCGTACCGGACCTGCCACCCGGCGTACCCCCGTGCCAGGTCACGCCGGTTCTTCCCGATCCCCTGCCGACCGCGGGGCGCAACCGCGGCCGACCCTCGCCACGGGACCGGGGAGCCTGTCGTCACACCCGCGGGTAGGCGGGCACCTCCTGAATCGACGTCCACCCGGCGCCGGCGGCGCTGCACGACACCGCGTCCAGGACCAGTTGGACCCGCAACGCGTCCTCGAACGACGGCCGCGGGTCGGTACCCGTGGCGATCGCCTCGATGAAGTCACGCACCTCGTGGGTGAACGAGTGCTCGTACCCGATGATGTGGCCGGGCGGCCACCACGCCGCCATGTACGGGTGGTCGGGCTCCGTCACCAGGATCCGGGTGAAGCCCTGCTCGGCGCCCGGCCGGGTGGCGTCGTGGAACTCGAGTTCGTTGAGGCGTTCGAGGTCGAAGGCGACCGTACCGAGCGAGCCGTTGATCTCCACACGGAGCGCGTTCCTGCGCCCGGTGGCGAACCGCGTCGCCTCGTACGTGGCGACCGCGCCGCCGTCCAGGCGCGCGAGGAACAGCGCCGCGTCGTCGACGGTCACCGGACCGGTGGCCGCGTCGCCCGAGCCGGCCCCTGCCAACTCGGCCGATGCAGCCAGGCCGCTGGACGCCGCCGGACCGGTGGCCGACGGCAATGGTCGCTCCTTGACGAAGGTCTCGGTCAGGCCGCAGACCTCCGTGATGAGCTGGCCCGTGACGTACTGGGTGAGGTCGATGATGTGCGCGCCGATGTCGCCGAGCGCGCCGGAGCCGGCCTTGTCCCGCTGCAGCCGCCACACCAGCGGGAACTGCGGGTCGACGATCCAGTCCTGGAGGTACGCCGCGCGTACGTGCCGGATCTCGCCGAGTCTCCCGTCGGCCACCAGCTGGCGCATGAGCACGACCGCCGGCACCCGGCGGTAGTTGTACCCGCACATGGCCCGTACCCCGTGCGCCCGCGCCGCCTGCGCGGCGTCGACCATCGCGCGGGCCTCCTCCACCGTGTTGGCGAGGGGCTTCTCGCACAGCACATGCTTGCCGGCGGCGAGCGCGGCGATGGCGATCTCCGCGTGGCTGTCGCCCGGCGTGCAGATGTCCACGACGTCGATGTCGTCACGGGCGACCAGCGCGCGCCAGTCGGTCACCGACTCCTCCCAGCCGAGGCGGTCGGCGGCCGCGGCCACAGCGGCGGCGTCCCGGCCGCAGACGGCCACCATCCTGGCGGCGGCCGGCAGGTCGAACACCCGGTTCACGGTGCGCCACGCCTGCGAGTGCGCGGCGCCCATGAACGCGTACCCGACCATGCCGATCCGTAGCTGGCGGCCGGCCCGCACCTGCCTACCGTCTGGCATCGACTCTCCCCCTACCGTCCACTACGGCTCAGTCCCCACTACGGCCCAATGTCCACTACGACTTGAAGCCCAGCGGCCTGTACCTGTCCACGTTGGACCTGGTCACCGTCTCCGACTGAAGAACGATCAACTTCGGAACCTGCAGCTCGACCAGATCATCCAGCCCCTTGCCCTGTACCGCGAGCCGGGCCAGTGAGATCGCCGACGAGGCCATGGTGGGCGGGTACGTGACCGTCGCCTCCAGCGGCGTGTCCCCCGCGGCGATGTGGTCCATCGCGTCCAGCGAACCGGCGCCGCCGACCATGAAGAATTCCTTGCGGCCGGCCTGCTTGATCGCGGCGAGCACACCGACGCCCTGGTCGTCGTCGTGGTTCCAGATCGCGTCGATCTTCGACGCTGCCTGCAGCAGGTTGGCGGTCACGGCCTGCCCGCCGGGTACGGTGAAGTCCGCCGCGACCCGGTTGCTGACCCGCAGGCCATAGGTCGCCAGCGTGTCGGCGAAGCCCTTGGACCGGTCCTTGGTGAGCTGGAGCGTGTCGATGCCGGCGACCTCGGCGATCACCGCGTCGCCGCGGCCCTTGAGCTTCCTGCCGATGTAGTGGCCGGCGGAGACGCCCATGCCGTAGTTGTCCCCCTTGATCAGCGCGAACGACGCGGCGGGGTCGGAGAACTCGCGGTCCAGGTTGATCACGACGATGCCGGCCTCCATCGCCTTCCGGGCGACCGCGGTGAGCTGCGCGCCGTCGTTGGGAAGCAGCACGATGGCGTCCGGCTTCTGCTGGATCAGCGACTCGATCGCCGCGATCTGGGCCGGCGCGTCCTTGCCCGCGTCGACCGGTAGCAGCTTGACGTCGCTGTACTTGGCGGCCTGGGCCTTGGCGTTGGCGGTGATGGCGCCGATCCAGCCGTGGTCGGCGGCCGGGGCGGAGAAGCCGATGGTGACGTTCTTGCCGGGCGCCGCGTTCTTACCCTCAGACACCTTGGTCTGGCCGCCGTCGTTCTTCGTCTCGTTCGAGGTGCATCCGGCCAGCAGGACGCCGGCACCGAGGGCGGATCCGCCGAGTAAGAGCCCGCGACGGGAAACATCTGACATGACGCGCTCCTGAAATGGCTTGAGACGGTACGGGGGGGGTAACGCGCCGGGGCTCGGCGCGGTCGGGTCAGGTCGACAGCTTCGGCCGCCTCCGGAGGTCGGCCAGCCGGAACTGCTGGATGAGGACGGCGCCGACGATGATGGCGCCGTTGACGATGCGCTGGGTCTCGGTGGGCAGGTTGTTGACCGTGAACAGGTTGGCGATCTGGCTGAAGATGAGCACCCCGACCAGCGAACCGACGATCGTGCCCCGCCCACCGGCGAGCGCCGTGCCACCGATGATCGCGGCGGCGATAGCGTTGAGCTCGTACAGGTCGCCGTTGGTGTTCGACCCCGACGTGGTCTGCGCGACCACCACCAGGGCGGCGATGCCGCAGCACAGGCCGGACAGGGCGTAGAGCAGGACGGTGTGCCGGCGGGTGTTGATGCCGGCCAGCCGGGCGGCCTCGGCGTTGCCGCCGACGGCGACCGTACGGCGGCCGAACGTGGTGCGGTTGAGCAGCACCCAGCCGAGCGCGACGACGACGGCGAAGACCAGCACGATGTACGGGACGCCGAGGATCTTCTCGCTGGCCAGGTCGTTGATGAGCGACACGTGGTTGATCTGGGTACGCGATCCGGAGATCTTCTGCGCCAGGCCCCGGGCGGCGACCATCATCGCGAGGGTGGCGATGAACGGCACGAGCCGCCCGTACGAGATGAGCAGCCCGTTGACGAAGCCGGCACCGGCACCGACGGCGAGGGCCGAGAAGATCACGCCGCCGACGCCGTAGCTCTGGGTCGCCACCGTCGTGCACCACACGCTCGCCAGGGCCAGCAGCGCGCCGACGGACAGGTCGATGCCGCCGCCGATCATCACGAACGTCATGCCGACCGTGACGATCCCGATGGCGGACGCCAGCGTCAGTACCGTCAGCTCGTTCTGCCAGAGCTTCGAGGTGTCGCCGAAGATGTCCGGCCGGGTGACCGCGCCGACCACGAGCAGCGCGACCAGGACGGCGACCAGCCCCAGGGTCCGCTTCACCGGCTCCCCGGCGACCCACCGCAGGCCGGGAGCCGGCGAACCCGGTCGACCGGACGGCACGGCCTCGTTCGTCGTGGGCCCGTTCGTCGTCGGCCCGTTCGTCGTCGGCCCGTTCGTCGTCGGCCCGTTCGTCGTGGGCCCGTTCGTCGTCGGCTCGTTCGTCGTGGGCCCCGTACCCGCGGTCAAACCCGGTCCCCCTCGAGTAGTGACCCCGCCATGACGAGGTCGAGCACGCTGTCTTCGTCGAGCTCCTCGGCGCTGGCCTGGTGCACCAGCCGGCCCTCGCGCATGACCAGCACCCGGTCGGACAGGCCGAGGACCTCCGGTACCTCGCTGGAGACCAGCAGGATGCCGACGCCGTCGTCGGCGAGCCGGCGGATCATCTGGTACAGCTCGGCTCGGGCGCCGACGTCGACCCCGCGGGTCGGCTCGTCCAGGAGCAGCAGCGAGACGTCACCGAGCAGCCACCGCCCGACCACGACCTTCTGCTGGTTGCCGCCCGAAAGCGTGCCCACCGCCCGGTCGACGTCGCGCGGCCGGAGCTGCAGTCCGTCGGCTACCGCGGCGGCGGCCGCCCGCTCCCGGGCCGAGCGGGTGAACCCGGCCGCCGCGAAGCGCCGGAAGGTGGCGAGGGTGATGTTGCGGTACACCGGCTCGCCGAGCAGCAGCGCCTGCGACTTTCGCTCCTCCGGCGCCATGCCCAGCCCGGCCCGTACCGCGGCCGCGACGTCCCCGGGCCGCAGCGGCCGGCCGTTGGACAGTACGCGGCCCGCGTCGGGGCGGCGGGCGCCGTAGATCGTCTCCAGCAGCTCCGAACGCCCGGAGCCGACCAGCCCGGCGATCCCGACGATCTCTCCGGAGTGGATGGTCAGGGACACGTCCTCGAACTCGCCCCGGCGGGTGATCCGGTCCACCAGCAGCAGCGGCTCGCCCCGCCGGGTGGGCTCTGGTGGTCGGGGCGGAAAGACGTACTCGATCGTGCGGCCGGTCATCCGGCTGACCAGGTCCCGCGTCGGGGTGCTGCGGGCGTCGAGGTTGACCGCCGAGGTCCGGCCGTCCTTGAGTACGGTCACCCGGTCGCCGATCTCGCGGACCTCCTCGAGCCGGTGCGAGATGTAGATGACCGCGATGCCCTGCGCCGTCAGGTCGCGTACCACCCGGAACAGGTTGCTGACCTCGTCCTGGGCGAGCACGGCACTCGGCTCGTCCATGATCAGAAGCTTGGCGTCCCGGGACAGCGCCCGGCCCATGCTGACGATCTGCTTGGCGGCCGCCGGCAGCCTGCCGACCTCCGCGCCGACCGGGATCTCGGGGTGCCCGAGCCGGGTGAGGATCTCCCCGGCGCCGCGGCGCATCTCGCCCCGGCGGACGAAACCGGCCCGGTGCGGCTCCTGCCCGATATAGATGTTCTCCGCCACCGACAGGTCGTCGACCAGATCCAACTCCTGGTAGATCGTGGCGATGCCGGCCTTCATCGCCGCCTGCGGGTTGGCGAGGTGCACGTGCCGGCCCTGCCAGACGATGTCACCGTCGTCGGGCCGGTACACGCCCGACAACACCTTGATCAAAGTGGACTTGCCGGCGCCGTTCTGCCCCAGCAGGCAGTGCACCTCACCGGCCCGTACCTCCAGCCGGACCCCGTCGAGGGCCCGTACGCCCGGGAAGGTCTTGACCACGCCGGCGAGCCGCAGCACCACATCGTCACCTGCGGGACGGTCGTCCGCGGGACGGTCGCCACCTGCGGGACGGTCGTCCGCGAGGGGGTCGTCCGCGAGCCCGTCGTTCGACGTCACCATGGCCTCCGCGTCCAGCCGCGTCACGCCCGGGACATCGGTTCGCGTCACTCTCCGGGCTGTGGCGGAGACTCTAGGGCGGTTGCGCCGCTGACGTCTATAGGTTTTGCGTCCCCAATCAAAACTCTTGTCGTGGCATACAAAAGTGTCGGCACGATCCGGCCGTTCGGGATCATCTGAGCGTTCGGGACGGCAGGTCGCTCACCGGAAAGACGGCAGGTCCCCCGGGCTCGGGACGGCTCAGGACCTACCGGTCCAGCGCGGCTCGAACTGCCACCACGCCGCCTCCCACTGGGCCATCCGGCGCGCGTCGAACACCCGGCGTATCAGGAACCAGACGGCCCCCGCCAGGCCCGCCACGAAGGCGCCCGCGAGGACCGCGGCCGCGGCCGCGTTGATTTCGGTCTGGACCCGCTGCTGCGGCGGGTCGGACAGGTCACCGTGGGCATCCGTCCACACCGTCACCCACTCGCCGGCCCGGGCGCGCTCGTCGACCAGCACCGAGCCGCGGTGCCGGGTACCGTCCGCGCTGGTCCAGTGCGCCGGGGTCCGTACCCCGGTGGTCGCCGTGCCCGCCCGGGTGGGCGCCGGGCCGCGGGCCGCGGGCGGCAGATCGGGGATGGCGTCCGTGCCGGCATCGGCCAGCAGTACCGCCCGCGACTGGTACCGGTGCGCCCGCTCGACCTGCTCGGTGTGTACGCCGGCGGCGTACGCCGTCCGCCCGGTGAACCAGACGGTGGCCGGCAGGAGGAACAGGGAGACCACCATGATCACGACCGTGATCCACGCTTCGACCCGGTCGATCGTCCGGCGCAACGGATTGCGGTCCAGACCGATGCGCCGCAAAGTTCGGCCTGCCAGCGACATGACGATCTCCAGGGGTATGTCGCGTCTGTTCCCACACGCTACCCACGTTCGCCGCACTGATACCCGCTGGTCAGGGGAACAGTCAGGGGAACAGCCCGCCGCCTTCGCGCTGCTCCACGTCGATCACGTGGAAGACGGCGTTGATCAGGGCCAGGTGGGTGAACGCCTGCGGGAAGTTGCCCAGATGCCGGCCGCTGCGCGGATCGATCTCCTCGGCGTACAGGCCGAGCGGGCCGGCGAACGACAGCAGCTTCTGGCACAGCCGCCGGGCCCGCAGGTGCTCGCCGATCAGCGTGAACGCCGAGACCAGCCAGAACGAGCAGATCGCGAACGTACCCTCCTCGCCCACCCCTTGCAGGCCCTCGTCGGTCTTCTCCGGCCAGTAGCGCAGCACCATCTCGTCCACGGTCAACTCGTCGGCGACGGCGAAGACGGTGTTCCGTACCCGCGGGTCGTCCGGCGGCAGGAACCCCATCAGCGGGATCAGCAGCACCGAGGCGTCCAGGGCGTCGGTGTCGTAGTGCGCGGTGAACACGCCCCGCTCGTCGACGGCGTGCTCGCACACGTCGGCGTGGATCTCGTCGGCGATCTTCCGCCACCGCTCGGCGAGCGCGTGGTCCTCCCGGATCCGGGCCAGCCGCACCCCACGGTCGACCGCCACCCAGCACATCACCTTGGACGAGGTGAAGTGCTTGGGCTCGCCGCGTACCTCCCAGATGCCGCGGTCGGGCTCCTGCCAGTGCGCGATCGCATTCTCGACCTGGCGCTTGAGAATCCGCCAGATCCGCTCGTCGAGGCGGTCCCGTGACCTGGTGTGCAGGTACACGGCGTCGAGGACGGCGCCCCACACGTCGTTCTGCCGGTGGTGGTACGCGTCGTTGCCGACCCGTACCGGTCTCGCCCCCTCGTACCCGTGCAGGTGGTCCAGCACCTCCTCGACGAGATCCCGTTCGCCGCCGACCCCGTACATGATCTGCAGGTCCTGGTCGCGCTCGGCGACGTCGGCGATGAAGTAGAAGAAGTCGTTGGCCTCCCAGTCGAAATCGAGGGTGTACAGACCCCACAGGGCGAAGGTGGCGTCGCGGACCCAGCTGTACCGGTAGTCCCAGTTGCGCTCGCCGCCGGGGGTCTCGGGCAGCGAGGTGGTCGCCGCGGCGGCCAGGGCACCGGTCGGGGCGAACGTGAGCCCCTTGAGCGTCAGCGCGCTGCGCTCGAGATAGCTGCGGAAGCGGTGGTCGGGGAAGCGGCCGCGGGCCAGCCAGTGCTGCCAGTGGTGCGCCGTCCAGGTCAGCCGCCGGGAGGCCTCCTCGAAGGTGTACGGCGGCGGGTGCTCGGTCCAGGTCAACGCGCAGAACCGGGTCTCGCCCTCCTTGAGCAGGGTACGGGCGGTGGCCCGGGCTGCCTCGAAGCCGATCCGCATGTCGGTGGTCAGGCACAGTTCCAGATCGCACCCGTCGGAGCGGGCGATCCCCTCGTGGTAGCCCCGGTCCGTGTACGACCAGCGCACCTGCCGGCGGCCGTAGTCGAACACGGGTTCGCAGTCGAGCGTCACCTGCACCTCGCCGGAGACGCACCGGACGGTCCGCAGCAGGACGTGGTCGGCGTCGTAGTCGGTGGGCGCCCGCCGATGCGTGTGCGACAACTCGTGCTCGTGGTGCCACGGCCCGATGAGCAGCACGTCCCGCACGATGACCCAGCCGGTGGGCGTGCCCCAACTGGTCTCGAGCACCATCGTGCCCGGCAGGTAGCGGCGGTCGGCCGGTACCAGGACGTCCGCCGGGCCCAACCGGAACCCGCCGGCGTCCCGGTCCAGGATCGCGGCGAACACGCTGGGCGAGTCCATCCGCGGCAGGCACAGCCACTCGACGTTGCCGCTCGGCGCGACGAGCGCCGTCGTCTCGCAGTCGGACAGGAATCCGTAGTCCTCGATGGGCGGGAACGGCGACTGCAACCCCGCCTCCCGCCGAATGAAGGGTCGATGCTCGGCCAGCGCTTCCACGGTGGTATCTGACACGGGCTTCCCCCCGCCGACCGGCATGGCTTCCGCTTGGATTCAGGACAACTCAGATGTCTGGGCGGTTCAGATGTCTGGGCGGCTCAGATATCTGGGAATCTCACCAAATTCAGCGATCCAAAACCTGGACGCGTACACCGATGGCCGCCGGACTGTGTCGGCTAACCGACGTGGACCATCGGCCGGCGGCGGGTGTTGTGCTCGGCCTCGCGCAGCACCTCCCGGGTGATCGGGGCGATCTCGCCCTCCCCGAACAGCAGGTAGCGCAGCAGGGACACCACCGGGTTGCTTTCGGTCCAGCTGAAGTAGACGTGCGGCTTCTTGCCGGTCAGGTCCCGGATGCACAGCAGCAGGGCCGCAATCGCGTTCGAGATGGACGGGCCCTCGACCTTGAGGATCCGGAACCCGTGCCGCTCCTCCCCCCGTACCCGCAGGGGCGTCTCGAAGTCCGAGGGGTCGGTGACGGTGACCTCCACGAAGAGCACCGGGTCGCTGTCCGGGATGTGGTTGCCAAGGCGCTGCTCCTCCTCCTTCTCCCGGTACTCGCGCTCGTCCCGGGCATCGGGTTCGTTGGCGATGATGTGGATGGTCCCGGACGCCGCGGCATCCTCGATGAACTGTCGGGCCAGGTCGTCCATCTCGATCCCGGTGGCGCGAAGCTCGGTCGCCCGCAGGATCCTCGACAGCACCGAGAAGGTGACGATGCCGGCGATGAACAGCGATGCGATCTTCACGCCGTCGGGGCGTTCGATGATGTTGGCGATTGTGGTGTACACGAAGATCAGGGTGATCACGGAGAACGCGACGGTCAGCCGGCGGTGGCCGCGCCGGCGGGCGGACAGCGTGACCGCGACCGCCGCCGACGTGATCAGCACCAGGACACCCGTCGCGTAGGCGCCGCCCTGCGCGTTGACGTCGGCCCGGAACGCGAACGTCACCAGGAACGCGATGGCCGTCAGCACCAGTACCAGTGGCCGGACCGCGCGGGTCCAGGCCGGCGCCATACCGTAGCGGGGCAGGTACCGGGGGATCAGGTTGAGCAGCCCGGCCATCGCCGAGGCGCCGGCGAACCAGAGGATCAGCACGGTGCTCACGTCGTACACCGTGCCGAAGACGTTGCCCAGGTGCTCGTGCGCCAGGTAAGCCAGGGCCCGACCGTACGCCCGGCCACCGGGATTGAACTCGCGCGGCGGGATGAGCACGGTCGTCACGAAGCTGCTGGCGATCAGGAAACAGCTCATGATCACGGCGGCCGTGGTCAGCAGCCGGTGCGCGCCCCTGATCCGGGCCCGGAGGTCGCCGGGGGTACGGGTACGGATGAGCGGCATCACGGCGACGCCGGTCTCGAAGCCGGACAGGCCCAGGGCGAGCTTCGGGAAGACCAGCAGCGCCACCGCGGCCATGGCGAGCGGGCTGGGGTACTCGTGAACCAGCAGGCTCCGCCAGGTCACCGCCAGATGCGGGTGGGTGAGGATGTCCTGCAACGCGAAGACGACCACGATGAGGTTGAGCGTCAGGTAGACCCCGACCAGGACGACCGCGATGCCGATGGCCTCCTTGAAGCCCCGCAGGAAGACCGCGCCCAGCATCGCGAGCAGCAGCAGCGTCACGCCCATCTGGTGACCGCGCAGCACGTTCGGAACGTACGGGTTCTCCAGCACGTGCGCGGTCGCGTCCGCCGCTGACAGGGTCATCGTGATGACGAAGTCGGTCGCGGCGAAGCCCAGCAGCACCAGGACGAACAGCTTGCCGGTCCATCGCGGCAGCACCCGTTCGAGCATGGCGATCGAGCCCTGGCCGTGCGGGCTCTCGCGGGCCACCTGCCGGTACACCGGCAACGCCCCCAACAGCGTCAGCGCCACCAGGAGGAGCGTCGCGACCGGCGCCAGCGCACCCGCCGCGAGGGCGGCGATGCCGGGCTGGTACCCGAGCGTGGAGAAGTAGTCCAGTCCCGTCAGGCACATCACCTGCCACCAGGGCCGCTGCTGCGACGACTCCGGCCGCGAGTGCGGCCCCTCGACCGGCGACCTGCCCTCGTTGAGGTCGTCGAGCAGCCAGCCGCGCAGACCTGCGCGGTGTTCCGTCGGCTCGGCCTCGACAACGGTCGGAGCCGGTACGTCGCTCACGGCCGGTCACCCAGCTCGTGGCGCGACCAGGTGTCCAGCCGTTCGAGGATGGCCGGGTTGGCCTGCTGAACCTCCAAGTCCGGCGGCGGCTCGGCCCCGCCGACCAGGTCCGCCACCGGCAGGCTCAGCGTCATCGTCAACCCTCCGCCGGGCGTGGTGGCGGGGGTCAGGTCACCACCCATCACCTCCGCGAGGCCGCGGGACAGCGCGAGCCCGAGACCGACCCGGTTTCCGTTGTCGCCGTTGCCCAGTCGCTGGAACGGCCGGAACACCCGCTCCCGGTCGGCGACCGGGATGCCCGGGCCACGGTCGATCACCCGTACCTCGACCCGGCCACCGTGCTCGCTGACGGTGATGACGGGCGGTCGCCCGGTGGGGCTGAACCGCACCGCGTTCGCGACGAGGTTCGCGAGGATCCGCTCCAGCAGGGTCGAGTCGGCGTACACCTCAGGCACGTCCTCGGGGACGTTGATCCGGATGCCCTGCCCCACCTCCCCCAGGTCTTCGACGGCCCGGGGCAGTGCCTCGGCCGCGCTGATCAACTGCGGATGCAGGCCCAGCGCCCCGGCCTGCAGCCGGCTCATGTCGATCAGGTTGTCCACCAGCCGCCCCAGCCGTTCCAGGCACTCGTCGGCGGCGCCGAGCAGGCGGGTCCGGTAGGCGTCGTCGAGCGCCCCGTCCCCACCACGCAGCTCGGCGATGGCCGTCCGCGCCGACGACAGCGGGGTACGCAGGTCGTGGCTGACCGCATTGAGCAGGTACCTGCGCACCCGGTCCGCCTCTTCCAGCGGCCGGACGGCGGCGGCCTGCTCGGCCAGCCGTTGCTGGCGCAGCGCGAGCGCGGCCTGTGCCGCGAACGCCTCCACGACCCGTCGGTCCCCGGCGTCGAGCGCCCGCCCGCGCAGCACCAGCGACAGGTGCCCGTCGATCGGCACATCGCTGTCGCAGTCGTCGGGAATGGTGCACGGCGGATCGCCGACGGTCGCGACGACCCTCCACGCGGTGGGGTCGTGCCGCTGCTCCGGGGCCGGCGGCGCGTCCGGCTTCAGCTCCAGCAGCGTGACGCTGGCCAGGGAGAAGGTATCCCGGACCTGCTGCAGGAGTTCCCACAGCGGGCGTTCGCCGTGCAGCACCCTGCCCGCCACCGTGGACAGGGTCTCGGCCTCGGCGCGGGCGTGGGACGCCTCCCCGCCGCGGCGGGCGGCGACGTGGACGACGGTGCTGACGGTGACCGCGACCAGAAGGAAGGCCAGCAGCGCGAACACATTGTCCCGCCCCGCGACGGCGAAGTGGTGCACCGGTGGCATGGAGTACCAGTCGAGCAGCGCGAAGCTCACCGCGGTCGCCAGCAGCGCCGGGAGGAGGCCGCCTACCAGCGCGATGGCGAGAACGGCGAGCAGGAACGCGAGCAGGTAGTCGGCCGGCGACAGGTCGGCCCGCAGCCGGGCCATCCCGGCGGCCAGCAGCGGCGGCCCCAGTACCGCCAGGGCCGCGCCGCCGAGCAGGCGGTCGGCGGTCAGGCCGCCGGTGATCCGTACCGGGGGGCGGCGGCGCCTGGCCTCCTCGTGGGTGACCAGGTGGACGTCGATGTGGCCGGACTCCGCGGTGGTGGTGACCCCGACGCCCGGCGAGAGGATCTGCGCGAACCGGCCGCGGCGGCTGGCGCCCAGGACGAGCTGGGTGGCGTTGACACCTTCGGCGAACTCCAGCAGGGCGTTGGGGATGTCGTGGCCGATCACCTGGTGGTATGTGCCGCCGAACTCCTCGACGAGGTCCCGCTGGCGCTCCAGGTGCGCCGGGTCGTCACCGGCCAGCCCGTCGCCGCGGGCCACGTGTACCGCCATCAGGTCCGCGCCCTTGGTACGCGCCGCGATGCGCCCGGCCCGCCGGATCAGCGTGTCGCCCTCCGGCCCGCCGGTGAGCGCGACGACAACGCGTTCCCGGGTCTCCCAGGTGGTGCCGATGTGGTGGTCGGTCCGGTACCGGTCGAGCTGGTCGTCGACCTTGTCGACCACCCACAGCAGGGCCAGTTCGCGCAGGGCGGTGAGGTTGCCGACCCGGAAGTAGTTGCCGAGCGCCGCGTCGATCCCCTCCGGCCTGTAGACGTTGCCGTGGGCCATCCGGCGCCGCAGCGCCTCCGGGGTCATGTCGACCAGCTCGATCTGCTCGGCGCGGCGCACCACCTCGTCGGGGATCGTCTCGCGCTGCACGACGCCGGTGATCTGCTCGACGACGTCGTTGAGCGACTCCAGGTGCTGGATGTTCAGCGTGGTGACCACCGTGATGCCGGCCTCGAGCAGCTGCTCGACGTCCTGCCAGCGCTTGGCGTTGCCGCCACCGGGCACGTTGGTGTGGGCCAGCTCGTCGATCAGGGCGACCTGCGGGCGGCGGGCGAGCACAGCGTCGAGGTCCATCTCGGTGAAGGTGCCCCCGCGGTACGTGACCTTCTTGCGCGGTACGACCTCGAGCCCGTCGATGAGCTCCTCGATGATCCGCCTGCCGTGGCTCTCGACGAGACCCACGACCACGTCGGTGCCCCGGCCGGACCGGCGCGCGCCCTCCTCCAGCATCTTGTACGTCTTGCCGACGCCGGGGGCGGCGCCGAGGTAGACGCGAAGCTGTCCGCGGGCCATTACGTCCCCCTAACCGCGGTACGGATACGTCCGGTCGAGGTCCAGGTTGAGGTCGAGGACGTTGACGGCCGGCTCTCCCAGGAAGCCGAGGACCCGCCCGGCGGTGTGCCGGTCGACGAGTTCGGCCACCTTGTCAACGGTAGTCCCGCGTACCCGGGCCACCCGGTTCACCTGGAGCTTCGCGTACGCGGGGCTGATGTGCGGGTCGAGGCCGCTGCCGCTGGAGGTGACCGCGTCGGCGGGTACGACCGGGGTGGCGGGCGCGTCGCCGCGGATCGGGGTGACCACACCGTGCGCGTAGTCCTCGGCGGTCCTCGCGCACTCGACCGGCACGCCCCGGTACGCCGCGACGAACGGCACCGCAGGACAGCCCTGGTTGAGGCTGACCACGCGGGTGACCGGTCCGGTGACGCCGTCGCGGTGGAACACCGCGAGGACCGCGCCGACGCCGTCGCGGGTGCAGTACGGCCGCCGCCCGTCGACGCCTTCCAGCACCGCGACGGCCCTGCTGCGCGCGCAGACCTGGGTCAGCAGGCTGGGCCGGTCGGGACCGCGGTCGACGACGCTGTTCGGGCCGAGGTTGGACCCGCCGCTGGCGGCCGGGTCGTAGCCGTTGCCCGGGCCGGCGGCCGACGGTCGGGACTGGAAGTACCGGGCGAGCGGCCGGCCGTCGGCGCCGGTGAACGACTGGCCGATGAGCGCGCTGCCCACCCTGCGGCCGCCGGCCGTGACCGGCGACCCGTCGGCGTGGTGGGACAGCCCGGGTGCCCGGGCGACGGCGGTGACCGCGAGCGGGTAGGCGATGCCGAGCAGCGCGGTGAGCACGAGCAGCGCCCGCAGCGCGGCCAGGTGCGCCGACAGCCAGTGCGGAAGTCGCATCGTCAGATCCCCGGGATGAGCTGGATGATCAGGTCGATGAGTTTGATGCCGATGAACGGCGCGACGATGCCGCCGAGGCCGTAGACGAGCAGGTTGCGCCGCAGCAGCGCGGCCGCGCTGCTCGGCGTGTAGCGCACCCCCCGCAACGCCAGCGGGATCAACGCCACGATGATCAGCGCGTTGAAGATGACCGCGGACAGGATCGCCGAGGTCGGGCTGTGCAGCCGCATGATGTCGAGCGCCGCCAGGCCCGGGTACACGGCCACGAACATCGCCGGGATGATCGCGAAGTACTTGGCGATGTCGTTGGCGATCGAGAACGTCGTCAACGCCCCCCGGGTGATCAGCAACTGTTTGCCGATCTCGACGATCTCGATCAGCTTGGTGGGGTCGGAGTCGAGGTCGACCATGTTGCCGGCCTCCTTGGCCGCCGACGTACCGGTGTTCATGGCCACCCCGACGTCGGCCTGGGCGAGGGCGGGGGCGTCGTTGGTGCCGTCGCCGGTCATCGCGACCAGCTTGCCGCCCTCCTGCTCTCTCTTGATCAGCGCCATCTTGTCCTCGGGCTTGGCCTCGGCCAGGAAGTCGTCCACCCCGGCCTCCGCGGCGATCGCCCGCGCGGTCAGCGGATTGTCGCCAGTGATCATCACGGTGCGGATCCCCATCCGCCGCATCGCGTCGAACCGCTCCCGCATCCCGGTCTTGACCACGTCCTTGAGGTCGATGACGCCCAGAGCCCGCGCCGGTCGGTCCTGCCGCGCCTCGGCCACCACCAGCGGCGTACCGCCGCTGGCGCTGATCCCGTCGACCACCGTGGCCACGTGGTCGCTGGTGTGCCCGCCGTTGTCGCGTACCCACTTCAACACCGCGCCCGCAGCGCCCTTGCGGATCCGGCGAACCTGTCCATCCTCGTCGAGGTCCACACCCGACATCCGCGTGGCCGCGCGGAACGGTACCCAGGTCGCGCAGTGGATCTGCCGTTCGCGCAGCCCGTAGCGCTGCTTGGCGTACACCACGATCGAACGCCCCTCCGGGGTCTGGTCGGCGAGGCTGGACAGTTGGGCGGCGTCGGCGAGCACCTTCTCGTCCACGTCGTCCACGGGTGTGAACTCGTTGGCCTGCCGGTTGCCCAGGGTGACGGTGCCGGTCTTGTCCAGCAGCAGCGTGTTCACGTCCCCTGCCGCTTCCACAGCACGACCACTCGTGGCGAGGACGTTGCGCTGTATCAGCCGGTCCATGCCGGCGATGCCGATCGCCGACAGCAGCGCCCCGATCGTGGTGGGGATCAGGCATACCAGCAGTGACACCAGCACGATGCCGCTGACGCCGTGCCGGGTCAACGCCTCGGTGTCGGACGCGAACGCCTGGACGCTCTTGGAGTAGATCGCCAGCGGCTGGAGCGTCGCGACCGCAAGCAGGAAGATGATGCTCAGCGCGGCGAGCAGGATGTTCAGCGCGATCTCGTTCGGGGTCTTCTGCCGGTTGGCACCCTCGACCAGAGCGATCATCCGGTCGATGAAACTCTCCCCCGGCTTCTGCGTGATCCGCACGACGATGCGATCACTCAGGACCTTCGTGCCGCCGGTCACCGCCGACCGGTCCCCACCGGACTCCCGGATCACCGGCGCCGACTCGCCGGTGATCGCCGACTCGTCGACGCTGGCGATGCCCTCGACCACGTCCCCGTCACCGGGGATGACATCACCGGCCTCGACCACCACGATGTCGCCGGGGCGCAGCAGTTGCGCCGGTACGGCCTCCTCGTCGCCACGCCCGTCGCCGTTCCGCCCGTCACCGCTCCCCCCGTCGCCCGGCCTCCAGCCGCGCAGCCGCCGGGCGACCGTGGCGCGGTTGGCCCGGCGCAGCGTCTCCGCCTGCGCCTTGCCCCGCCCCTCGGCGACCGCCTCGGCCAGGTTGGCGAACACCACCGTCAGCCACAGCCAGCCGGTGGTCAACCACGCGAACACGGTCGGGTGGAGCATCGCCAGCACGGTGGTGAACACCGACCCGATCTCGACGATGAACATGACCGGCTTGCGCCGCAGCGTCGCCGGGTTGAGCTTGCGCAGCGCGTCCGGCAGGGATCTGATCAGTTGCCTAGGGTCGAGCAGTCCGCCGCGTACCCGGTCCGGACCGCGCGGGGGCGGCAGTTGGGCCACCGGTGGCACCTTCGGCGCCATGGTCGACATCTCGGCTGTACTCCCGGTTGTCATGCGCCCTCGTGTCACTGGCCCTCGTGTCACAGGCCCTCGGCGAGGGGACCGAGCGCGAGGGCGGGCAGATAGGTCAGCGCCACCAGTACCAGGACGACGCCGACGACCATGCCGACGAACAGGGGTTGATGGGTCTTGAGCGTGCCGGCTGACGGCGGTACCGGCTGTTGCGCCGCGAGCGAGCCGGCCAGGCCGAGCACGAGGAGGATCGGCAGCAGGCGGCCGACCAGCATCACGGCACCGAGGGTGGTGTTGTACCAGGAGGTGTCGGCGGTCAGGCCGGCGAACGCCGAGCCGTTGTTGTTGGCCGCCGAGGTGTACGCGTAGAGCACTTCCGACAGCCCGTGCGGCCCGGAGTTGAGCATCGACGCCCGCGCCCACGTCGACGCCATCGCGGCGCCGGTACCGACCAGCACCAGCGCCGGGGTGGTCAGGAAGTACAGCGAGGCGAGCTTGACCTCGCGGGCGCCGATCTTCTTGCCCAGGTACTCCGGGGTCCGCCCCACCATCAGCCCGGCCACGAAGACCGTGATCACGGCGAGAACCAGGATGCCGTACAGGCCCGACCCGGTCCCGCCTGGCGCGACCTCGCCCAGCATCATGTTCGCCAGCGGAATCGCGCCGCCCAGAGCGGTGTACGAGTCGTGCACCGAGTCCACCGCGCCGGTCGACGTCAACGTGGTGGCTGCCGCGAACGTCGCCGACTGCGGAACGCCGAAGCGCACCTCCACCCCCTCGGCCGCCGCGCCCACCGCCTGCGGCACGGTCCCGCGGTGGGCCACCTGGAAGGCGTTGACCGCGACGACGCTGCCGATCGCGAGGATCGCCATGATGACCGCGATCGCGAGGCCCTGCCGGTTGTCACCCACCATCCGACCGAACGCCCGCGGCAGCGAGAACGCGACGACCATCAGCAGGAAGACCTGGAGCCAGTTGGTCCAGGCGGTCGGGTTCTCGAACGGATGGGCGCTGTTGGCGTTGTAGAAGCCGCCGCCGTTCGTACCGAACTCCTTGATGACCTCCTGGCTCGCCACCGGGCCGCCGGGGACGTGCTGCGTCGCGCCGGCGAGGGTGTGCGCGTCTCGGCCGGCCGACAGGTTCTGCACCGCGCCGGCGGCGACGAACAGCAGCGCGCCGATCACCGCGACCGGGAGCAGCACCCGCAGGCAGACGCGTACCAGGTCGACCCAGAAGTTGCCCACCAGGGTCGTGCGGCTTCGGGCGAAGCCGCGCACCAGCGCCGCCGCGACCGCGATGCCGACCGCCGCCGAGGCGAAGTTCTGCACCGTCAGGCCGGCCATCTGCACCAGGTGTCCCATCGTCGACTCAGCCGCGTACGACTGCCAGTCGGTGTTGGTGGTGAAGCTGACCGCCGTGTTCCAGGCCTGGTCGGGCCGGACCGGCGGCCGCCCGAGCGACAGCCACAGGTGGTTCTGCAGCCGCAGGAAGACGTACAGGAACAGCACCGACACCGCCGAGAAGGCCAGCACTGCGCGCGCGTACCCGCTCCAGGTCTGCTCGCCGTCGGGGTTGACGCCGACCACCCGGTAGACGCCGCGCTCCACCCGCGAGTGCCGGGCTCCGGTGAGGACCCGGTACAGGTAGTCGCCCACCGGCGCGTAGGCCGCGGCGAGCGCGACCATCAGGGAGGCGATGAACAGCACGCCCGCGCTCGTCGGGCTCATCTAGAACCGCTCCGGAAACAGCAGAGCCAGCACGAGGTACCCCACCAGCGCGACCGCGAGCACCAGACCGACGATGTTCTCCGGGGTCACAGCCGCTCCAACGCCCGTACCACGACGGCCAGGCCGGCGAACACGACCACGGTCAGCAACACGAACACCACGTCAGTCACCGCACCGCTCCTCCCCGGGGCGCCATGGGCGCTCCATGCGGCACAACTCACCGCACCGGTTGACGGGAAACCCGAAGACGCGCGTTTCTACCCGGCAGCGGCTCCGCGTCACGCGTTTCGCCGGCCACGATGCTGGGGCACGTGCATGATGGCTGTGCGGATCATGTGCCAGCGGATCTCATGTAACGGATCTCATGTATGGGAGGCTCCGATGCGCCGCCGACGCGACGAGAACGCCCGTCACGGCGTATCCGCACGACGGCGCGTCGCAACCTCGGGAGCGCTCGGGCTCGGCGCGGGCCTCGTGTCGATCGCCGTCCTGCCGTGGCAACTGGCTCCGCTGGTCGCCTGGGACGTCGCCGCGGTGACCTTCGTGTGCTGGGTCTGGGCCACCATCTGGAGGCTCGACGCGCGCGAGACCGCCCGCCACGCCGGGCGCGAAGACCCCACCCGCGCCGCCGCCGATGTACTGCTGCTGGCCGCCGCCATCGCCAGCCTCATCGCGATCGGCTACGTCATCGTGGCTGCCGGCCCGGGCGGGGGCCTGCGGGAGGGCCTACAGGTGGGCTTCGGCGTCGGGAGCGTGCTGCTGTCCTGGTCGGTGATCCACACGGTGTTCGCGCTCCGGTACGCCAGGATGTACTACGTCGACTCCGACGGCGGGGTCGACTCCGCCGTCGGGGTCGACTCCGACGGCGGGGTCGACCCCGACGGCGGAGTCGACTTCCACGAGGAGGCCGCGCCGCGCTACTCCGACTTCGCCTACCTGGCCTTCACCATCGGCATGACCTTCCAGGTCTCCGACACGGAACTGAACACCTCCGTTTTCCGCGCGACGGTACTCAAGCACGCCCTACTGTCGTACCTGTTCGGCACCGTCATCATGGCGTTGACGATCAACCTGGTGGCCGGACTGAGTAGATGAGGCTCAGCCGCCAACCGGCAGTCGGAGATCCGGGCTCAGACGCCGGCTCAGACTCCGGCCGGTGACGCCGACTTTTCGACGGCCACCGGCCGCAAGCCCTCCAGCCCCACCGGCAGCGGCTCCGTGTGCAGCACGCCGAGGCGCTGCGTCGCCCGGGTGAGCGCCACGTACAGGTCGCTGAGGCCGCGGGGCGACTCGGCCAGGATCCGGGCCGGCTCGACCACGACGACGGAGTCGAACTCCAGCCCCTTGGCCTGACGCACGGTCAGGACGACCACCCGGCTGGACAGGTCGGGCTGCTCCCCGACCGCCGCCTCGGGCACGGCCTTGGTCACGGCGGCGCCCAGCTCCTCCTCCTGACCGGCGGCGACGATCACCCCGATCCTGCCGTCGTCGACCTCGGCGACCTCGCGCAGGACGACGTCCACCAGCCCCTCGGCGAGGTGCTCCGGCTCCACCCGCGCGGCCCACGGCTCGACGCCGGTCGACCGTACCGAACGGGGCGGCCGCAGGGCCGGGTCGATCGCGGCCAGCAGCCCGCCGCCGACCGCCATGATCTCGGCCGGGGTGCGGTAGTTGACGGTCAGCTCCTCCAGGCGCCAGCGGTGGTCCACGTACGGCTCCAGCACCTGGGCCCAGGACGACGTGCCGGCCAGGTCGCCGGTCTGTGCCACGTCCCCGACGACCGTCATGGAGCGGCTCGGGCACCGGCGCATCAGCAGCCGCCAGGCCATCGGTGACAGCTCCTGCGCCTCGTCCACGACGATGTGCCCGAAGGCCCAGGTACGGTCGGCGGCGGCCCGCTCGGCCGGGGTCAGCCTCGCCTCCTCCCCGTGCCGCTCGGCGAGCCGCTCGGCCTCCAGCAGGTCGGTCGCGGCGAGGATCTCCGACTCGGCCTCGTCCTCGAACTCGTAGGAAGCCGAGCCGGACATGATCTCCAGGGCACCCTCGGCGTACGCGATCCGCTCCCGGCGCCGCTTCTCAGCGAGCGCGTCGACCGGCTTGTCGTGCGCGCCGAGCAGCTCGGCCGCCTCGTCGAGCAGCGGTACGTCGGCCGGGGTCCACCCGCCGCCCGGCTCGCGCAGCAGCAGGGCCCGCTCGGCGTCGGACAGGTCCGGCGCGGCGGTGGCGAGCCGGTCGGCCGAGGCGTACAGGTCGCTGAGCAGGTCCTGCGGGGTGAGGATCGGCCACATCCAGTCGAGCGCCGCCTTGACCTCGGGCTCCTCGCGCAGCTCCCGGCGGATCTCGGCGAGGTCGGCCTCCTCCAGGATCTGCGGGTCGCCCGGTGCGTCGTCGTCGCCCAGCGGGTCGTCGGCGTACGGGTCGGTGCCGATCTTCTCGGCCAGTTGGAGGGAGAGCGCGTGGATGACCTCGGTGTCGAAGATCGGCCGGGCCAGGTTGTGCAGCTTGCCGGTCCTCCGCGCCGCCGCCCGGGCGTCCTCGCAGATCGCCCGGTCCAGCCGCAGCATGTCCTGGTCGATGGTGAGGTCGATGTACTTCTCGGGCACCTGCTGCCGGTCGCGGATCGCGGCGGCCAGCACGTCGGTCATCTCCAGGCGACCCTTGATCGCGGCGGCCTCGGGCGGCTCCGGGCGCCGGGCGGTGATGCCCGGGTACAGGTCACCGACGGTGCCGAGCAGCACGCCGGTCTCGGCCAGCGACGGCAGCACCTGGGAGATGTAGCGCAGGAAGGTCTCGTTCGGCCCGACGACCAGCACCACCCGCGTGGACAGCTGCTGCCGGTACGTGTAGAGCAGGTACGCGACCCGGTGCAGCGCGACGGCGGTCTTGCCGGTACCGGGGCCGCCCTGCACGACGAGGGCCCCGCCGAGGTCGTCGCGGATGACCCGGTCCTGCTCGGCCTGGATGGTCTCGACGATGTCGCGCATCCTGCCCGTACGACCGGCGTCCAGCGCGGCGAGCAACGCCGCCTCCCCGGTCACGTCCTCGTGAGCGGAGCGCCGGGTGGCGGTCAGGTCGAGCACCTCGTCGTCAAGGCCGACAACCTTGCGGTACCGGGTACGGATGTGCCGGCGGCGGGTGACGCCCTCCGGGGACGCCGCGGTGGCCAGGTAGAACGGGCGGGCCGCGGGCGCCCGCCAATCCAGCAGCAGCGGCTCGTAGTCCCCGCTGTCGTCGAAGATCCCGATCCGGCCGATGTAGTGGCGCTCACCCCCGGAGAAGTCCAGCCGGCCGAAGCACAGGCCGTTCTCCACCGCGCTGAGCTGAGCCAACTGGTCGGTGTACAGGGTGATCGCGGTCTCGCGCTCCGCCCGCGCCTGCGGGGTGCCGCCGGTAGCCCGTAGCGACGCGTCGCGCCGGCGCGACGCCTGCTCACGCAGGTCGTCGAGGCGGCCGTACAGCATCGACACGTGCTCCTGCTCCCGGCCGCACTCGTCGGTCGAGCCGCCGTTGGAGGCGGCTCGGCTGCCGTCGGGGACGGCTTCGGTCAGCGTGCCGTCGGAGACGGTGCCGGCTCGATCGCTGTCGGAGACGGTCTCGGCTAGCTGGCCGTCGGAGACGCCGAAGCTTGACAAACTGACTCCCTGTCCGCTAATCTTTGAGTTCGAACGGCTGCGAAGTCGTTCTTTTTTTGTGCCCGAACCACTAAAGATAGCGTGTCTTCACGCGCGCGGGTCGCTCCATTGTCGCGCGCCGGCCACCCCGCGGGTCCGCCGGAAAAACGACTCAACCGGAAAGTCGACGGGTCAGACGCCGAACCGGCTCAGACGCGGCCCGGATCAGACGCGGCCCGGATCAGATCTGACCGGCGGTCCAGGCTCCCGGCGGTGGGCCGGTCCTGGCCGGCGCGTCGCCGTACCACTTGGCGTTCGCCTCGTAGCACTCCACTGACGCGGAGGGAAGGTCGAGCGAGCGCAGCAGGCGTGGGGCGTACCGGGGCTGCGACGTGAGCGCTTCGTAGCTGGACACCAGGTACGGCGCGTCAAGCTCGCGGATACCGGCGAAAATGTCGTGGTACGCGCGGCGGATGCTGGCCACGGCGGTCTCGGGATCGGCCGCGAGGCCGCGTGCCACCTGGCTGTCGATCATCGTGAACCAGTCTCGGGTCGTGACGACGACCCGCACGTCTTCGACGCCGAGGAGCGTCGCCAGCTCCGAGATCGTGAACCACCGGTGGCCGTGCGGCAGGCTGCGCCGGATCAGCGGCGGATGCCCGTCGAGCCGCAGCTCCGGGCCGTCGTCCCCACCGAGGATCTCCACCGACCGGCAGCCGGCCCGCCGCAGCAGCTCAGCGGTCAGTTTCGTACCGCTGGACTCCGGGCCGACCAGCAGGTAACCCGGCGTCATCCGCCGTACTCGCCGCCGCCCGTCCGGTCCGCGCCGGCGCCTTCCGCCGGGGCGCCGTCGGGTTCCTGGTCGCACCCTCCGACGATGGTGCCGCCGACGCTGCCGCCGGTCGTGGCGTCGCTGGTGGAGCCACCCACCGGGGTGCCCATCCCGCCGCTCGTCGCGTCACCTGTGGTCGGGTTGGCGACCTTGCCCGGGCCCTTCGGCTGCCGGTCGTGGTACGGGTGCGCGCTGGACTTGCCCGCGTGCCCGCCGGTGGTGGTCACCATCCCCGGCGTCTCCTGCGGGCCGCCGTCGCGGTAGATCTGAGGGTCGAGCGGGTGGTCGGCGACGTCCTGGCGGTCGGCCGCCTCCCGGGCCTGCCGCGCCTCGTCCTGCGGCTCGGTGATCTCGTCGAGATAACCGGGGCCGTAGAGCCCGCGTTCGTCCAGCGTCTGCTCGGTCTTCCTGCCAACCGGGCGCCGTTCCTGCGGGTCGTTCACGTTGATCACCTCACCGTGCTCGCACCGTGTCGAGCGGTGCCGTCTCACATCGGCGCTCTGTCGAGTCGGCGCCATGTCGAGTCGGCGCCGCGCCAATCGGCACCGGGTCGATCGGTGCCGTCTAAGACGTTGCCCACCGCGATCGACACGAAACCTGACCGCCCGTTCCGGCGAGCCGCGCCATTTATCGCGCGCGAAGGTGCGCGACTGGCGTACCGTCAAACGCACTGCGCATCGGTTGCGGTCGACCGCGATTCGACCGACGACACGGGCGGGGGGAATGGTGCGGTGGGGTCACTTCGAAAAACCAGTGTCTGGCTCGGGCTTGCCGAGGACAGCGAGGACGAGTTGGATCCGGACGTTGATCTGTACGACGACGGCCCGGTGGAGCACGAGGACCGGAGGTCGGGCCGGCGTGGTTCGGTCGACCTACGGATGGCGCGGCGTACCCGCGCGGCGCTGGTCGGCGACCTCGGCCCGGGTACGGTCGAGCCACTGCGCCCGGAGGCGACGGACAGCAGCTTCGAGATCGCCACTGTGCACGCCCACAGCTTCCACGACGCCCGTACCGTCGGCGAGTACTTCCGCCGCGACATCCCGGTGATCATCGACCTGTCCGGGCTCGACGACTCGGACGCGCGTCGCATCGTGGACTTCGCGGCCGGTCTGATCTTCGGCCGTCGGGGCGACATCCACCGGTTGGCGCGCGGGGTCTTCCTGCTGGCGCCCGCCGGCGTGGCCATCCTGACCGGCGGGCGGTCGCCGGCGGGGGGCGGCGAGCTCTTCGACCACTCCTGACGCCCGGGTCGGTGCAGACTCACCGTCCATGATGTTCAGACCGGTACCGTAGGTCCCGCAACCGGCAACGCGGACCACGTCACGCTCCGCGTACCCTGCGAACACTGTGGACGCTCGGGCGGTGCGTGGTGATGTCGGTGTGCGGCGATGTCGTACCGTCGGGACCATGTCGCTGCCTGACGCCCTCCTGGCCGCCCTTCGGGACTTCGCCGCGCGGATCGACGCGCTCGATCCGGCGGCGCCACTGGTGGGAGACCTCGAGGTACGCCTCGGCGGGCAGCAGGTGCGGCTGACGCTGCGCGCGCCGGTCGCCCGGGCGCTGGTGGAGGCGCTGCGCGCGTACCACGATCCGCGCGACCAGGGTCGCTGCGACCACTGCGGCGGCCGGCGGCTGGACGACAACTTCCTGTGCCGCGACTGCGGCCGACCCAATGGACTGTTCGGTCAGCTGCTCGCGGAGCGGGCCGCCCGGTACACCGAATCCGAGGCTATCGAGGCGCCGCCCGGTGGCCGGCACGCGCGCGACACGGCATGAGTACCGAGCGGGTCCGCGGGCGTGGCTGCGCGAGCGGGGAGCCAAGGCGATCGATCACCCCAGCGGCAGCGGCGGCGTCCCGCCGCGGTCCTTCGTGGACCTGGCATACGGGCGCCGTTCGCGCAGCTCGTTCACCAGGTTCCAAGCGGGCTGCGGGGCCTTGCTCGAAGGTGTGCGGGGCGTCCAGCCAGCCGACATTGAGCCGGTCGTGTCGGGGCCGGAATGTGAGCCATCCCCCGTCAAGCTCGATGACATCAGTCTTGCTGTAGGTGTAGCCGGTCAGGTCCGCGAAGTACGCCACTTGACGTTCGTACCAGAGCGGTCGGTACGCGGTCCCGGTCCCGGACGAGGCGCTGGTCGACTTCATCGGTTCGCTGCGCTATGTCGCCGAGGGTCCAGCTCTCGACCATCACCGGCTGGCTCCGACTCGCGCTGTAACCAGCTGTTTCAACCGCCCGGTTGACGACCGGGCGGCAAGCGTCTAGGTTGGCTTTCAACCAGGAAGTTGAAATGAGGAGTCGATGACCGCGGACACCCTGTCCAGGGTCTTCTCCGCCCTCGCCGATCCGACCCGTCGCGACATCGTGGCCCGGCTCGCCGAGGGTGACGCAACGGTGAACCAGCTGGCCGAGCCGTACCGGATGTCGCTGCAGGCCGTTTACAAGCACCTGCGCGTGCTCGAGGACGCCGGGCTGGTGAGCCGGCCGCAGGGACCGCAGCCTCGCTCGGTGCACCTGGAGACGCAGGTCTTCGACGTGATGGACGCCTGGATCGAGCGTTACCGGCGCCGGGCCGAGCAGCGGTACCGCCGCCTCGACGCCGTTCTGGCGGCGATGAACGCGACAGACAACGAAACCGAGAGCGAGAGCAGAACCGACGAGGAGGAAGCCGGCCATGACCGAGACCACAGGAACAACCATCGAGGCTGACCCGAAGCTTCCGGTCATCCGTATCACCCGCGACTTCACCGCAACGCCCGAACAGCTGTTCCGCGCCCACACCGACCCCGCACTGTTCGCCCAGTGGATCGGTCCGGACGGTCACGACACCCGGATCGAGCACTGGGAGGCGCGCACCGGCGGCAACTGGCGGTTCGTCTCGGCGCACGACGGCGCCGAGTACGGGTTCCGCGGCTGTTTCCACGAGGTACGTCCGGACCGGATCGTGCAGACCTTCACGTACGAGGGGGAGCCGGACGGCGTCGCACTGGAGACGTTGTGGTTCGAGGACCTCGGCAACGGCCGCACCCGCCTGCACGCGCAGTCGCTGGTCGACAGCTTCGAAGGCCGCGACGCCTGGCTGGCCGGCGGCATGGAGACCGGCGTCAACCAGGGTTACGCGAAGCTCGAAGGGATGATCGCCGATGGCGCTGTCTGATCACCCCGCCGAACGGCACCGGCAGGTAGCCCGGACGTTCACCGACCGGGTCCGCGGCACCCGGTCCTGGGATGCCCCGGCCCCGGTCGACGGGTGGGTCGCCCGCGACGTCGTACGGCATCTGACCACGTGGCTGCCCGCGTTCCTCTCCGCCGGCGCGGCTGTCGAACTGCCCAGCGGACCGCCCGTGGACGAGGACCCGGTCACCGCCTGGCAGGTCCACTGCGACGCCGTGCAAGCCCGTACTGGACGACCCGGCGACCGCGGATCAGACCCTGACCAATCCCCATATCGGCACGCTGCCGCTCGACCGCGCGATCGACCAGTTCTACACCTCGGACCTGTTCATGCACACCTGGGATCTGGCCCGTGCGACTGGCCAGGACGACCGGCTGGACCCCGACTTCTGCCGCCGGCTGTTGTCCGGGATGGAGCCCCTGGAACAAATCATCCGCTCCTCGGGACAGTACGGCGCCAGGGTCGAGGTGCCCGGCGACGCGGACCCGCAGACCGGACTGCTGGGCTTCATCGGCCGCGATCCTTTGTGGACAGCAAACGGAGCGTCACGACTGTGAACCACGGATGCCAGGCCGGCGCTGCCGCCGCGCCTGGCATCCGTGGTCGCTCCGAGTCGGAGTGGTCCGCCTGAGTAAGCGGTCGATGCTGCACAGCACGCAGTCACCGGAGCCGCCGCCGGCCGGTTCGAGCAAGAGCCTCGCGGCGGCCGGCGAGTCGAAGGCGTTGCTCATGACCGAAGCTGGTCTTGCCCGCAGCGGTCAGCCGATCGATCTTCACCCGAAGCGTCCGTCCCCGCAGGCCGGGATGCGAGACCGAGAGGCGCACCTGGCGCCACCGGATCCCATCGACCGAAACTACCCCGCGCGGATGAACCGGCAGGGTCTGCCAGCAGGCCTGTTCCCGGCGGGGCCACCGGCCCGTGCCAGATAACAGGCCGGCATGCGGTTGGCGGTCTGGTGCTGGGTATGACCGACCCGAGGGTGCCGGGTGGCTTCGACAACCGGTTACGCAGGGAAAACAGCGACGTGTCGGGGCGGCTCGGACGAAGACAAAGCGACCTTGACGGTGCTGGTGATCTGACTCGTCCAAAATGTGGGTCGTGTACGCGTGATCATCACCGATGGTGTGAGACAGCCTCGGCCGGCAAGGCCGGCCCGGGCTTCGAACGACGGGACCGAGGCGGTCACCGTGCGTTCGCCGGCTCGTGGTCAATGACCCGAGTATCCGGCGGCCCACCCCACCAGTTGGCGCCCCTATCGCCATGACGTTCGACACGTCCGGCGCCGCCACGCGGACGTCTCGCCGAGATCGTAGGCGTGCCCGGTCACGCCGGGCCGGGCGAGGGCTCACCGGCCGTACGGGCCTGGAGATCGGCAAGCGCCGGCCTGGGTCGCGCTTCGGAGGAACGTCGTGCTCGGTCTTGAACTCGTCGTCGTCCTCGGGGTCGCCGTGCTGCTGGGCGGGATGGCCGCGCACCGGCTTGGCGTTCCCGCTCCGGTGTTCTGGCTGCTCTCCGGTGTGCTGCTGGGGTTCGTGCCCGCGCTCCACGCCATCAGCCTGCCGCCGGTGGTGGTGCTGCTGCTGTTCCTGCCGGCGCTGCTGTACTGGGAGAGCCTGACCACATCGCTCCGCGAGATCCGCAGCAACCTGGTCCTCGTCGCGCTGGTCACCATCGGCCTGGTCGTCGCGACCGCCGCCGCCGTGGCGGCGGTCGCCCACGCCCTCGGCCTACCGTGGCGGCCCGCCTGGGTACTCGGCGGCGCGGTAGCACCCACGGACGCCGCCGCCGTCGCCGCGCTCGCCCGGAATCTTCCCCGGCGGCTGATGCACATCCTCAGCGCGGAGAGCCTGATCAACGACGGCACCGCGCTGGTCATCTACGGCATCGCGGTCTCGGCCACCGTCAGCGAGCAGCGGCTGCGCCCGGTCCATGTGCTGGGGCTGTTCCTGCTGTCGTACGCGGGAGGCGCGGCAGCCGGGTTGGTCACCGCCTGGCTGTCGCTGCGGGTGCGCCGCCTGCTCGACGCCCCACTGCTGGAGAACACCGTCAGCCTGCTGACCCCGTTCACCGCCTTCCTGCTGGCCGAACTGGTCCACGCTTCCGGAGTGCTCGCCGTCGTCGTCTGCGGACTCGTCCTCAGCCGGATCGGTCCTCTGGTCGTCCGCGCCGACACCCGCGTGCAGTCGTTCGCGTTCTGGAGACTGTCGAGCTTCGCGCTCAACGCCACCCTGTTCGTCCTCGTGGGGCTGCAACTGCCGACCGTGCTGCGGGACCTCACGAGCGTCCACCTGCGCAGTGCCGTCACCGCCGTGGCCGCCGTCTCGGCGGTGATCCTCGGGGTCCGAGTCGCGTGCCTGCTCGTCTCGGGACACCTCCAGCGATGGCTGGACCGGCTCACCGGGCGGCCCGCGCGGGAGATCTACGCCGGCGACTGGCTGATCGGCTCCATGTCGGGCTTCCGCGGTGCGGTGTCACTGGCCGCTGCCCTCGCCGTACCCGAGCGGGTGGCCTCCGGCGCGCCGTTCCCGGCCCGAGACGAGATCATTTTTGTGACGGCCGGAGTCATCGTGGTCAGCCTCCTGCTGCAGGGCCCGGCGTTGCCGCTCGTGGTGCGCTGGACCCGGTTGGTGGCCGACACCAGCGTCGAGGAGGAGCGCCACCTGGCCGAGACCGTGGCCACCGAGGAGGCCCTCGCCGCGATGGGCAAGATCGCCGCCGACCGCGGCATCGACCCGCGGGTCGTGGACCGGATGCGCGCCGAGTACGAGAAGCATCTCAAGGTGCTGCGCGCACACGGCGACGAGGCCGATCCCAACCCGGGCCGCCGGGCCGAGTCTGATTTCCGGTCCCTACGTCTCGGACTGCTCGACCGCAAGCGGCAGACCATCGTGCGGCTGCGCGATGAGGAGCGCATCGACGACACCGCGCTCCGGCAGATCCAGGCGCAGCTCGACGCCGAGGAGGTACGGCTCTCCCGGCGCGACCTCCCGGACTGATCCCTTGCGCTGCGCCCCTCTCGCGGCGCATGGGCGGATCAGCCGCCGTACATGGCCGCTCGCGTCGCCGCGTACGCGATCCGGACCCGCTCCCCCGCCTCCGCGTCGTCCTGCCCGAACTCCACAGCGGACTCCTCAGCGCTGGACTCGTCCGCGCGCCAGGTCGGCGGCTCGGCGCTCCCGGACAGCGCCCACGCCGCCTGCCGGGCGGCGCCGAGCGCCACGTACTCGCCCGGCTCGGGTACCACGACCGGCGCGCCGAACACGGTCGGCGCGATGGCGCGCACTGCGCGGGAGCGCGACGCCCCACCGATCAGCAGGACCCGGCGCACCTCGACGCCGAACACGCGCAGCGCCGCCAGTCCGTCGGCCAGGCCGCACAGCATGCCTTCGACCGCCGCGCGGGCCAGGTTCGCCGGCGTCATGTTGGTCCGTCGGAGCCCGGCGAGGGTACCGGTGGCGTCCGGCAGGTTGGGCGTACGCTCCCCCTCCAGGTACGGCAGCAGGACCAGCCCGTCGGCACCGGCCGGGGCTTCGAGCGCCAGCCGGTCCAGCCCGGCCAGGTCGGTGTCGAGCATCGCCGCCGTCGCGGTGAGCACCCGCGCCGCGTTGAGTGTGCAGACCAGCGGCAGGTACCCGCCGGTGGCGTCGGCGAAGCCGGCGACCGTACCGGAGGCGTCGGCGACCGGCGCGCCGTGTACGGCGAACGCGGTCCCACTGGTACCCAGGGATACGACGACGTCGCCGGGGCGGGCGTCCAGGCCGAGGGCGGCCGCCATGTTGTCACCGGTACCGGCGGACAGCAGCACCCCGGTCCGGGTCTCGCCGGCCGCCTCGGCCGGGCCCAGCACCCGGGGCAGCCGCGGCACCCGGCCGAACGCCCGCTCCAGGATGTCCTCGCGGTACTCGCCCGTCGCGGGCGACCAGTACCCGGTGCCGGAGGCGTCGCCCCGGTCGGTGGCCGGGGTCGACCCCGGCGCCAGCAGCCGCCAGGTCAGCCAGTCGTGGGGCAGCATCACGTCGGTGACCCGCGCGGCCAGGTCCGGCTCGTGCTCGGCAAGCCAGCGCAGCTTCGTGACGGTGAAGCTGGCGACCGGTACCGAGCCGACCGCCTCCGCCCACGCCGCCGGTCCACCGAGGTCACGGATGAGCTCCTCGCCGGCGGCCGCCGAGCGGGTGTCGTTCCACAGCAGCGCGGGCCGCACGACCTCCCCTGCCTCGTCCAGGGCGACGAGGCCGTGCTGCTGGGCGCCGACACCGATCGCGGCGACGTCGTCGAGCAGCCCGCCCGCGCTCGCCGCCGAGAAGGCCTCCCACCAGGCGTCCGGGTGTACCTCGGTCCCGTCCGGGTGGGGCGCGCTGGCCTCGCCGACGACCTTCCCGGTGTCGGCGTCACAGACCACGATCTTGGTCGACTGGGTGGAGGAATCGATGCCGGCGACTTTCGTCATGCCGACAGGTTAACCGGTACCCCGCCGTTCGCGATCACGTCGCGGTACCAGTACGCGCTGTCCTTGAGGGTGCGCCGCTGGGTGGCGTAGTCGACGTGGACGATCCCGAACCGCTTCGAGTACCCCCACGCCCACTCGAAGTTGTCCAGCAGCGACCAGACGAAGTAGCCCCGCAGGTCCACGCCGTCGCGCAGCGACTCGTGCGCGGCGGTGAGGTGCTCGCGCAGGTACGCCACCCGGTCCGGGTCATGTACCTCACCGGTCGGGTCCGGCTCGTCCGGGTAGGCCGCGCCGTTCTCGGTGATGACGATCGGGACATCGCCGTAGTCGGCCCGGATCCGCCCCAGCAGCTCGCGCAGCCCGGTCGCGTCGACCGACCAGCCCATGTCGGTGAGTGGACCCGGCGCCTGGTGGAAGCGCACGTGCTCGCTGCCCGGCCACGCCGACGCCGGACGCACCGCCTCGGGTGAGCCGACCGGGACCGGTCCGGGCGCCTCACCGGCGCCGACCACCATCGGCTGGTAGTAGTTGACGCCCAGCAGGTCGATCGGCGTGGCGATGATCCCCAGATCCCCGTCCCGCACGAAGCCCCAGTCGGTCAGGTGCGCGGTGTCGGCCCGCACGTCGGCCGGGTACTCCCCGCGCAGCACCGGGTCGAGCCAGATCCGGTTCATCAGACCGTCGATGCGGCGGGCCGCGTCGACGTCGTCCGCCCCCGTACTGACCGGGCGTACCGCGGTCGGGTTGATCACCAAGGACACCTGGGCGTCGGGGCGCAGCCCGCCCTCCCGCAGCGCCCGTACCCCGAGGCCGTGCCCCAGCAGCAGGTGGTGGGCGGCGGCCAGGGCGGCGGCCGGCTCGGTACGCCCCGGAGCGTGCTCGCCGGAGGCGTACCCGAGAAACGCCGAGCACCACGGCTCGTTGAGCGTGGCCCAGAGCGTGACCCGGTCGCCGAGGTGGCGGGCGACCAGCGCGGCGTAGTCGGCGAACCGGTACGCGGTGTCCCGGTTGGGCCAGCCGCCGCCGTCCTCCAGCTCCTGCGGCAGGTCCCAGTGGTACAGGGTGGCGACCGGTTTGATCCCGGCGCCGAGCAGGTCGTCCACGAGCCGGTCGTAGAAGCCCATGCCGGCGGGGTTGACCGGGCCGCTGCCGGCCGGCCGTACCCGTGGCCAGCTGATCGAGAAGCGGTAGGCGTTCAGGCCCAGCGCTCGCATGATGACGATGTCCTGGGCGTGCCGGTGGTAGTGGTCGGCCGCCACCGCACCGGTGTCCCCGTTCAGGACCTTACCCGGCGTGGCCGAGAAGGTGTCCCAGATCGACGGGGTACGCCCGTCCTCCGTCGCCGCGCCCTCGATCTGGTACGCGGCCGTCGCCGCGCCCCAGAGGAAGCCGGGTGGGAACTCAAGCCGCTCGATCGCCTCCGACGAGCCGGCCACGGACGCCTGCGCGCTCAACGCTTCACCGTCCCCCGCATGATTTTCTAGAGAATAATCCCGAACGTACCCACTCCGCAGCGCGGAGAGCGGTGCCGGGCGCGCCCGACCGGCCGGGGGCCGCCGTCGGGCGTCCGGCACGGCACGATGGAGGGAGCAGCCATCGCTGAGCGGGAGGACAGCATGAGCCTTGGGGCGCCCGGCCGCGAGCGGCCGACCCTGGAGAGCGTTGCCAGCCGGGCCGGGGTGTCGCGGGCGACGGCCTCCCGGGTCGTGAACGGCTCCCCGACCGTCGCACCGCACATCCGCGAGGCGGTCCTGCGCGCCGTCTCCGACCTCGGGTACGTGCCCAACCAGGCGGCCCGCAGCCTGGTCACCCAGCGCACCGACTCGATCGCCCTGGTACTGACCGAGTCCGCCGGCCGGGTCTTCTCCGACGACCCGTTCTTCCCCACCATCGTGCAGGGCGTGAGCCAGGTGCTCGACGCCGCCGGCAAGCAGCTCGTCCTGATGATGGTCAACTCCGCGGCGAGCCACGACCGGGTGGAGCAGTACGCGATCGGCGGCCACGTCGACGGCGTCATGGTCGCCTCCATGCACGGCGCCGACCCGCTGCCCGGCACGCTCGCCCGGCGGGGCATCCCGGTGGTGGTCAACGGCCGGCCCCTGGGCGGAACGACCGTGCCGTACGTGGACGTCGCCAACGCCGACGGTGCCCGGCTCGCGGTACGCCACCTCGTCGGCTCCGGCCGGCGGCGCATCGCCACCATCGCCGGACCGCAGGACATGGTCGGCGGGGTCGACCGGCTCAGCGGGTACCGCGCGGAGCTGCGGGACTCCGACCGCCGCTCGATCATCGCCATCGGCGACTTCACCCGCGAATCGGGTACCGAGGCCATGCGCCAACTACTCGCCGACGACCCGTCCCTGGACGCGGTCTTCGTCGCCTCCGATCTGATGGCGGAGGGGGCGATGCGGGCGCTGCGCCAGGCCGGCCGGCGGGTACCCGACGACGTGGCGGTGGTCGGCTTCGACGACACCGAGATCGCCCGCTACACCGAGCCGCCGCTGACCACGGTCCGCCAGCCGATCATGGACATCGGCCGTACGATGGCCCGCCAGCTGCTGCGGCTCGCCGGCGGGGAGACGATCGAGCGGGCCACGCTGCTCCCCACCGAACTGGTCGTGCGCGAGTCCGCCTGACGACGGTCGGCCTACCAACCGGCCAAAACCCCTCAGCACCGGACGGTACGGGCCGAAGAGACGCCTGGGATCGTAACTGTCCACATTGACGCGCATGCGTCGTGTCATTGGAGGAGTATGAGCAGGCTCGGGAATCGGGACCCATTCCTGACCTGTCTCGCGGTGGTGACAGGCGGTCTGGTCAGCAGCTACCTACTCGATCTCGGCGGAGCGACCTTCCAGGTCGCCAGCGCCTGGCTCGCCGTCGCCGTCTGTGCCTCCCTGATGGCCTACTACGCCTACCGGACGAGCCGACTCATGGACCGCGCCGACCCCGCGCGGCGGTTCTGGACGGCTTTCGGCCTCGCCGGCGCGGTGTGGGCCGCCGGCGAGTGGGCCCAGGTGTTCGCCGTCGCGGTCGACCCCACCTCGGCCGCAGCCCAGACCGGGACCGGGTTGGCCCGGACCGTCGCGCTCGCGGCCGGTTGCGTCATGTTGAGCGCCGCGGTGCTCACGTACCCGATTCCGCGCCGGTCGGCCCGCGAGCGCATCTGCTACTGGCTCGACCTCGCGATCCTGATCATGGCGGCCGGAACCTACGGTCTCTACCTGACCATGTCCGGTGTCCAGCTCGATCGGGGCAACCTGATCCACGAACTCGGCGCCGTGGCCGTCGGCCCGATGACCGCCATGCTGGCGGCGTTCGCGGTCGGCAGGCTGTTCATGAGCGGTACTTCCCCGTTCAGCTGGCATGTCGGGGTGATGGCACCGATCGCGGCGGTCGTCGAGGGCGTCGCCAGGGCGGTCGGCCCCGCGCTGGCCCGCGCCGACCAGGCACGATGGATCTTCGCGTCGGCGCTCGTCGCCCACGCGCTGCTGCTGACGGTCGCCTGGGTGCAGCACCAGCGGTACCTGCTCGGCCCCGGCATGCGGCGCGGCGCGCGCAAGCGGCCGTACAGTCGCCTGCCGTACTTCGCCGTCGCCGCCACGTACGGACTGCTGGCCGTCACTCTGGCCGTCAACGGGCTCGACCTGCGGGCATGGATCGCGCTGGCCGGCGCGATCATCTGCAACGGCCTCGTGATGGCCCGTCAGCTCGTCGCGTTCGCCGACAACGCGGACCTGCTGGCGGAGCGCGACGCCCTGGCGACGCGGCTGCGCGAGATCGCGTTCTCCGACAGCCTGACCGGCCTGGCGAACCGGGCGATGTTCCTCGACCGGCTCGGTGAGGCCATGGAGCGGGTCCGCCGGGACGGCGAGATCTCCGTCCTGCTCGTGGACCTCGACGATTTCAAACCGGTCAACGACCGCTTCGGGCATGCGGCCGGCGACGCCGTCCTGGTCGAGGTCGCGGCGCGGTTACGCGGCTGCGTACGGTCGACCGACGTGGTGGCCCGGCTCGGCGGCGACGAGTTCGCGGTCCTGCTCGAGCAGGCATCGCCCGACGGGCTCTCCGCGACGGCCGCGCGCATCGTACGGGCGATCGACGCGCCGTGCCGGGTGGCCGGGACCGAAGTCCGGGTCGGGGCCAGTGTGGGCGTCGCGTCGGCTCGGGCCGAGAACGGAGACGACGCCGGCGCCCTGCTGCAGCGGGCCGACGAGGCGATGTACGCGGCCAAGGTCCGCGGCAAGGGTGGGTTTCAGATCGCGACGGCGCCGGCCGCCTGAGCGACGGGCATCGGGCATCGGGCATCGGGCATCGGGCATCGGGCAGATCTCAGCCCAAGGGCGGGAACACCGGCTGGCGCCGCTCCACGAAGGCGGCCAGCCCCTCCCGTACGTCCGGGGAGTACCGCGACCTGCGCTCCCAGGGCTCGATCGCGGCCTGCGGATCGGCACCGGCGGCCACCGCGTTCACCACGTCCTTGACCGCACCGAGCGTCTGCGGCGAGCGCCCGGCGATGGTCCGCGCGAACGCGAGCGCCCGCTCGGCCAGCCCGCCGTCGGCCACCACCTCGTCGACCAGGCCGAACTGGGCGGCCCGGTCGGCGCTGACGAGGTCGGCGGAGAACAGCAGATACTTCGCCCGCGCCGGCCCGACCAGCCGTACCAGCCGGGCGGCCGGCACCGCCGGGTACACCACGCCCAGCTTCGCCGGCGTGATCCCGAGCCGGGCCCCGGAGTCCGCGAGGCGCAGGTCGCAGGCGACGGCGAGCTGGCATCCGCCCCCGACGCACGCCCCGGCGATGGCCGCGATCGTCGGCCGGGGGAACGCGGCGAGGGCCTCCTCGGCGGCGACGTTCGTCGCGTGGTACGCGTCCGCGCGCTCCGGATCGCCGTACACGTGCAGCAGCTCGGCGATGTCCGCCCCGGCCGAGAAGGTGCCGCCCGACCCGGTCAGCATCAGTACCCGTACCCGAGGATCGTGGGCCAGCCCGCCGAGCAGGCCCGGCAGGGCGCGCCACATCGCCAGCGTCACGGCGTTGCGCTTTTCCGGCCGGTCGATCGTCAGGACGGCCACGCCGTCGACGCCCACGGCCGCCCGCAGGCCGTCGACGCCCGACTCGATCTCGGCGCGGCCGTCACTCAAGCATGTACTGATCACCGCGCCAGCGTACGAGAGCGGCACGGGTGGCCGGCACGGCCGCGCGGTGGATGTCGGCTACGGCACCGGGTCAGCTACGGGACCACCGTGGCGAGCTCCTTGGGCATGCTCGCCCTGATGTCCGCCCACTCCCCCTCGGTGCCGTAGAGCTTCAAGGCCCGCAGCACCGTGGAGCACAGTGGCTGGATGCCGCCCTTCACCTCGTACGGGAACTCCTGCCGGACCCGGCCCAGGAACTCGTCCCGCCCCATCCGCACGGGCACGTGCGAGGGGTCCCAGCCCTCGTAGTACAGGCCCCGGACCAGCATCGGTAGCTGCGCCGCGAACTGTGCGGCCTCCTCGACCGTCATGCGGTCGCGAAGGGCGTGCAGGACTCCGCGGAGCGCGGCATATGACTGGTTGCGGCGGTCCTTGGGCCACCCGTACTCCTGCTCGATCTCCTTGAGAAGCCGATTGGTCTTGTCAACGGTCGTGTCGAACGAGTGATACCCAGTGGTACCGGCCATCTCGACTCGTCCCTCCTGTGCTTGCCTTGCTATGCGGTTGTTCGATCGGCGCGGTTGTTCGATCGGCGCGGTTGTTCGATCGGCGGCCGTGCGACCGGCGATGCTGCTGTCGCGACCTGGATGTCGGTGTGGTCGTCGATGTCGGCGTAGTCGTACCGGCCGGCGCCGAGAGATCCGTTCCCGTGCCCGTTACGCGTCACCGCCATCACTGTCCCCGTCCTGCCACCGGGGCCACCGTTGCTGGTGCGATTCCCGCACTGGGCGGCCCTACCCCTCGCCGTGCGCTTCATGCCTCGGCCTGCCCGAGCCCCGGGGCTCCGGCCCCGCCCCGGGGGCTTGGTCGTCAAGGATTAGTGATCGCACACCGGGGCAGCCAGATGTGTACGACAGCCGGCGGAAGGAAGAGCAGCCATGAAGAAGATCATGGAGATTGAGCCGGCCCAGCCGGGCTGGTACGCGCGCTGGCGACTGGCCCCCGAGACCACCCGGACGTCGCCGCTGACGGTGTGGGCGGTAGTGGAGGACGACGCCACCGGCCAGCGGCAGGTCGTCGGCATCGACGCTCTCGGCCAGTGGCAGGGCAGCCTCAACAACGAGGCCGGCTGGGACTTCGTCCGCTACGTCTTCCAGCCGGTCGACGCCGGTCAGCCCGACGACCTGTTCAACCCGGTACACACCCGGTCGGAGCGGATACCGCACCCCCAGCGGTAGACGCGGACTCAGCGCGAGTAGTACTCGACCACCATCGTCTCGTCGCAGACGACGGGGATCTCCGTGCGCTGCGGATCGCGGGTGAGGGTGGTACGCAACTCCGGCAGTTGGACCTCGAGGTACGGCGGTACCGCTGCGGGCGCGTGTGCCCCCGCCGCGGCGAGCTGAAACGGTGCCTTGTCGCGGCTGGCCTGGCGCACCTCAACGGTCTGGCCCGGCGCCACCCGGTACGACGGTGCGGTGACCCGCTGGCCGTCGACGGCGATGTGCCCGTGCGTGACCATCTGCCGGGCCTGGTAGATCGTACGGGCGAAGCCCGAGCGCAGCACGACCGAATCGAGCCTGCGCTCCAGCAACTCGATCAGGTTCTCGCCGGTCTTGCCGGGCCGGCGCATCGCCTCGTGCAGGATCCGCCGTAGTTGCCGCTCGCGGATGTCGTACTGGTGGCGCAGCCGCTGCTTCTGCAGCAGCCGCAGCCGGTAGTCACTGGGGTTACGACGCCGTCGTCCGTGTACCCCGGGCGGGTACGGACGGCGTTCGAAGTAGCGGGTCGCTTTGGGCGTGAGCGGGATACCGAGGGCCCGCGATATTCGCACCTTGGGCCGGGTTGCCATCCCCAGGCCCTACCCTCCCGACCCCGTTCCCACCCACTCGGGGACAGGTTAGGGGCGCCCGGATTCGGGCAGTGCAACGTGCATGACCGCCACGGAGATCCGGAGCCAGCCCTGGCTCCACGTAGACGGACGGGAGATCCAGGCGTTCGGTACCGTGCGGCAGTTCCCGGTCGCGTTACCGAGCGAGACTCGCAGGCAGTCCTGCGAGGTGCTGAACCGGATCCTGGCGGACAGCCAGATTCTGTACGCCTTGTACAAGAAGCATCACTGGCTGGTACGTGGCGTCACGTTCTACCAACTGCACCTCCTGCTCGACAAGCACGCCGGCAAGCAGCGTGAGCTCGTGGACGAGCTGGCCGAACGGGTACAGACGCTGGGCGGGGTCGCCGTCGGCGACCCGCGCAAGGCGACGGAGATCACCCGGATCCCGCGGGCCCCGGACGGCGCGGAGGAGGTACCGGCGATGCTGTCCCGCCTACTGGAGGCCCACGAGATCATCCTGAAGGAGGCGCACGACGCCGCGGCCCGGGTGGCCGAGCTGGGCGACGACGGCACCAACGACCTGTTGGTGTCGGGCGTGATCCGGACCGGCGAGCTACAGGCGTGGTTCCTCGCCGAACACCTGGTCGACACGCCTCTGGTCCACGCCGATATCCCGTAAGGACAGACGTCCCGTAACCGAGCGGACCGCAGCACAGTGGATTACGACGACTTCATCTCACTGGTCGAACAGACCATCGGCACCGATCGGGAGACCGCGGAGCGGGCGGCCCAGGCAACCCTCGCCACCCTCGGCGAGCACCTCGGCCGCGACGTGTGCCGGCAGCTCGTCCCCCAGTTGCCGCCGGCGCTGGGCGGCTGGCTGTTCTCGGAGGGTGCCGCGCAGGGCTTCGAGGTCACCGAGTTCCTGCGCCGGATCGCCGAGCGCGAGCGTACGGACACCGCGACCGCCGAGCGGCATGCCCGCGCGGTCCTCATGGCGCTCGGCCGGGCACTGACCGATGACGCGTACGCCCACATGGTGAGCCGACTCTCCAACGACTACGTGCCGCTGCTGCCCAAGGGGCCGACGGCCGGCGGAGCCGCCTCGCTGAGCGCGTTCCTGGGCGGCGTCTCGGCGCGCGCCGGCGTGGACACCGACACCGCCCGCCGGATCACCGACGTCGTCCTCCAGACGCTCGGCGAGCGCATCGGCCCCGGCGAGGTCGACGACCTGCTGACCCAGTTGCCGGTCGGGCTGCACACGGCGCTCAAACGCGGCGCGTTCGCCGCGAACGACCGGACCCGCAGCCTGTCGGCGGACGAGTTCCTCAACCGGATCGCCGAGCGCCTCGGCATCCCTCCGGACACGCCTGGGCTTCCCCCGGCGCGGGCGCGCGAGTACACGCGAGCCGTCTTCAACACGCTGCGCCAGACGGTGCGTGAGGAATTCTTCGACGTCACCGACCAGCTCCCGAACGAGTACTGGGACCTGGTCGCCCGCCGGACCTGACCACTGTCGAGCGCGGCGGACGCTCCCGAACCCTCAGCAAGTTCACAGCCACGACCACAGCAAGCTCTCAGCCGGCGACCTCATGATGATGGGCATGGCTGGAAAGCGGCTCGCAGCGGCGGGCATCCTCGCCGCGGCAGTGGCCGCGACCGCCGCCGTATGGGTGTCGCAGTACGCGCCGCTGCCGTCCCAGCTTCGTGCGATGCGGCACGCGCACCCCGCCGCCGCGACGGTCACCGTCGCGCAGGCACGCATCTCAGCCGCCTTCCCGACCTCGCGGCCGATCGCGCAGCTACCGGACGCACTGCCGGTCACCGGGCTCGTCGTCCTCGCACTGATGCTGATCGGCGCGGTCGCACGGCAACGCCGCGCGGCCGTACCCGTGCCGGTGCGACCGATCCGACGTGGACGGGCGCCGCCCCCGTCCGCTCGGCTCCGGCACACCGCACGCACCCGCGATCACTGACATCACTTCTCTGACACTCCTCTCCTGGAGGCGGCCAATGTCCAGCATCACCATGCCCAAGCCCAGCCCGTACGCCGACGTCGCAGACCAGCTACCCCGGCTGCGCGGCATGCTCGAGGAGCACCGGCGTTTCCGGCTCGACCAGCTCGCCCAGCTCACCACGCAGCACCCGGCCGGCGGCCGTCACGTCGACACCCTCGACGCGAGTGCGGACATCGCGCGCGTCGAGGTGTCCGCGGCCGTCGAGGCGGCCGCGCGGCAGGCGCTCGACGACATCGACGGGGCCCTGACGAGGATGAACCTCGGGCGGTACGGCTGCTGCGCCCGGTGCCACGCGCCGATCCCGCTCGAGCGGCTGCTCGCCATCCCCCAGGCGTCGCTGTGCATGGACTGCCAGCGGCGTGCGGAGCATCGCAGGTAACAGCGGGGAGTTCTCGCGAGGGGCCGTCGGGTGAAAACCCGGCGGCCCCTCGCACATTCAGATCTCCGTCGCCTCAGATGGGGATCGACGACCAGGCCGGATCCCGGCCGAACGCGGCGAGCAGCACGTCCTGCTGCCCCACCGGCTCCGGCAGTGCGACCGGCGGGCCGATCACGCCGGCGCGCCGGTACATCTCGGCCCGCCCCGAGAACCAGTCGGAGCAGATCCGCACCAGCTCGGAGTCGAGATGACGGTCGACGCCGATCGCGGCGGCGAGGTCCCAGGCGTGGATGAGGTGGTCGGCGAAGAGTTGCCGCACGTACTCGTCGGCGGGCGTCGGCCCGTACGAGAGGTGGACGCTGCGGTCGAGCGCGCCGGGCGCGGTGACGGCGGCCTGGGCCTGCTTGGCCGCCTCGGTGACGATCCCGACCGGGTCGGTGCCGAGGAGGTCGCCGTCGAAGCGGTCGCCCACCTCTGCGATCGTGGCACCGGCGAGCAGTTCGACGGTCCAGCGGTCCTGGCCGACCAGGTGGTTGACCAGGGCCCGGACGTCCCAGCCCGGGCAGGGGCTGGACTCCGGCCACTGCTCGGGACGCACCTGGTGCACCCGGTCGATGAAGTCCGTGAGGCTGTGTCGGTACACGTCGACAAGGTCCATGCCGACCCCCTGGAGAGGACGCGCTGGTCAGTGCGTCCGCAGTCGCCGAGGTGACACGCGACTGCGGCGGTGGCTCCACGCTCTCGCCTTCGGGCGGCCGCCACACAGACGAGTTGCACGATCCCTGTTGACCGGGATCCCGACAGGACCAGGGCGGCCGACCGGACGACGTAGTTAACTGTACGCGCGTCCGCATGATCACGGAGAGTTGACGCGGCCGACTTTCCGTGACCGTCGATCTCCCATGAGCGCCGGCCTCCGATGAGTACGGTGAGCCCGCCCGCCGGGCATACGATTCGATGTATGGACAATCGTGAATCAGAGGAAGTACCTCGGGCTACGCCCACCCGGCGTGCGTTCCTGGCCGCCGGTACCGCCGCGGCGGTGGTGGCACCGCTGGTCGGCGGGGCGGCAGCGACGGCCAACCCGGCCGCGACGTCGGACCCGGCCGGCCCGAGCGCGGCCCGGGGACCCGGGCGGCCGGCCACCCCGCAGCCACCCGACCGCGAACTACGCGCCCTGCTCGGCGAGCTGGACCAGCGCCGGATCGAGGCGACCGTGCGCCGACTCGTCTCGTTCGGTACCCGGCACACGCTGTCCACTCAGGATGACCCGAACCGCGGCATCGGCGCCGCCCGGGACTGGATCTACGCGCAGTTGCAGAGCTACGCCGCGGCGTCCGGTGGCCGGATGACGGTCGAGCTCCAGTCGTACGTCCAGGAGCCGGCGCCCCGCATCCCGCAGCCGACCCGGATCACCAACGTGATCGCCACCCTGCGCGGCGACACCGCCCCCAACCGGGTGTACGTCGTCTCCGGCCACTACGACTCGCGCGTCACCGACGTCATGAACGCCACCAGCGACGCGCCCGGCGCCGACGACGACGCGTCCGGGGTGGCCGCCGTCATGGAACTGGCCCGGGTGATGGGGACCCGGCGCACCGAGGCGACCATCATGTTCGTCGCGGTGGCCGGCGAGGAGCAGGGCCTGTACGGGTCGACATACCTGGCCAAGCAGCTCAAGGCCGCCGGCGTCGACGTGCAGGGCATGTTCAGCAACGACATCATCGGCGCCAGTACCGGGCATGACGGCACCCCGCCCGACCCGTACACGGTCCGGCTGTTCGTCGAGGGCGTCCCGACCTCGGAGACGGCCGCCCAGGCCGCGATCCGCCAGTCGATCGGCGGCGAGAACGACGGCCCGTCCCGCCAACTGGCCCGCTTCGTCTCCGAGGTCGCGTCCAACGACCAGACCGGAATGAACGTACGGGTGATCTGGCGGCGCGACCGGTTCCTGCGCGGCAGCGACCACATCCCGTTCCTGCGCGAGGGCTACCCGGCGGGCCGGTTCACCGAGGGCCGGGAGAACTTCGCCCACCAGCACCAGGACACGCGGGTGGAGAACGGGGTCCAGTACGGCGACCTGCCCGAGTTCTGCGACTTCGGGTACATCACCCGCGTGGCGAAGGTGAACGCGGCGGCGCTGTGGTCGCTCGCCCAGGGGCCCGGCACGCCGCGGGAGGTGAAGATCGACACCGCTGGCCTGACCAACGACACGACGCTGCGGTGGCAGCGCGGCACCGAGCCCGACCTGGCCGGGTACGAGGTGGTGTGGCGGGAGAGCACCGCTCCGAACTGGACACACGTCGTCGCGGTCGGGGACGTCACGTCGGCCACGGTCGACCTGTCCAAGGACAACGTGCAGTTCGGGGTACGGGCGGTCGACAAGGACGGGCACCGCGGCCCGGCCGCCTCGCCCCAGCCGTCCAACTGACGCAGCCGTCCAACTGATAGGGATCAGGAGACAATCGTATGAGACGGACACGCTCGGTCGCGGTGGCGACCGCCGCGGTGCTGGCCCTCGTCCTCTCCCCCGGTGCCTCGGCCCGCGCCGAGACCGCCGATGGACCGGCGCCCGGTGCGCCGGGCGCCCCCGCGACCTGGACCCCCGCGAACAAGGCCGGGTTCGGCACCGCGTACGGCGCGGCGGCGAGCAAGACCTGGTTCACGCTGTCGGCCGCCGGCGGGCTGAGCGAGGTGTACTACCCCGACCTCAGCACCCCGAGCGCGCGGCGGCTCGAGTTCGTCGTCGTGGAGCCGGGCGGCCGGGCGGTCAAGGTCGCCGACGCGGCCGACCATGCCACGACGGTCGACGACGCCCACGGCCTGACGTACCGGCAGACCGACACCGACCGGGCCGGGCGCTGGCGGCTGGACACCACGTACGTCACCGACCCGGCGCGGTCCACGGTCGCCGTACGGGTGGACTTCACGTCGACCGACCGCCGGGCGCGTCAGCTCTACGTGCTCTACGACCCGGCGCTGTCCAACAATGGCTCCGACGACACCGGCGCCACCTCGGGTCGCGCCCTGCTGGCGAGCGACGCCACGACAGCGAGCGCCCTGGTCGCCGCCCCGGACTTCACGGCCATCTCCAGCGGGTACCTCGGTACCAGCGACGGATGGACCGATCTGGCAGCCGACGGGCGCCTGGACCACGCGTACGACCGCGCAGCCACCCCCGGCAACGTGGTGCAGACCGGCCGTACGGCGCTGACCGGCCTGCCCGGCGCCCGCCACCTCGAACTCGCGCTCGGCTTCGGGTCGGACACCGGCGCCGCGCTGCGCGCCGGTACCGCGACGCTGCGCGGCGGCTTCGAGCGGGCCGCGGCCGGCTACGGCCAGGGCTGGCAGCGGTACCTCCGGTCGCTGAACGCCACCCCCGCCAGCCTGCGTACGACCCGGGAACGCCAGCTCTACCGGGTGTCGGCGATGGTCCTGGCGGCGAGCGAGGACAAGGCCAACCCGGGCGCGTACATCGCGTCCCCGTCGATGCCGTGGGTCTGGGGCGACTCGGTCGTCTCCGACGTGTACCACGCGGTGTGGTCGCGTGACCTGTACGAGGTGGCGACCGGACTGATCGCCGTCGGCGACCGGGCCGGCGCCAACCGGGCGCTGGACTTCCTGTTCACCGTCCAGCAGAAGCCCGACGGCTCGTTCCCGCAGAACAGCACGGTCGACGGTCGGCCGGTCTGGGGCAACCTGCAGCTCGACGAGGTCGCGTACCCGATCGTCCTGGCCGAGCAGCTCGGCCGCACCGACGCAGCGACCTGGACCCACGTCAAGGCCGCGGCCGACTTCCTGGTCGCCTTCTCCCGGGACGGGAACTCCGCTCCCTGGACGCCGCAGGAGCGGTGGGAGAACCAGAGCGGCTACTCCCCGGCGACGATCGCCAGCGAGATCGCGGGTCTGGTCTGCGCGGCGCGGATCGCGCACGCCAACGGCGACACCGCCGCGGAGCAGCGGTACCTTCAGACCGCAGACGCCTGGCAGCGCCGCGTGGAGTCCTGGACGGTCACCAGCACCGGACCGTACTCGTCCAAGCCGTACTACCTGCGCCTGACCAAGGACGGCAACCCGAACGCCGGCACCACGTACTCGATCGGTGACGGCGGGCCGTCCGCAGTGGACCAGCGCGCCGTGGTCGACCCGAGCTTCCTGGAGCTGGTACGCCTCGGGGTGAAGCCGGCGCGCGACACCACGGTCGTCAACAGCCTCGCCGTCGTCGACGAGCAGCTCTCCTTCGACACCCCGCGCGGCCGTTTCTGGCACCGGTTCTCGTTCGACGGGTACGGCGAGACGCTCACCGGCGAGCCGTGGAACTACAACTTCCCGGCCGACTCGCGGGCCACCCGCGGCCGGGGCTGGCCGATCTTCAACGGGGAGCGCGGCGAGTACGCCATCGCCGCCGGCGACCTGGCCGGTGCCCGGTCCCACCTCGCGACGATCGCGCGTACCGCCAACTCCGGCGCGATGCTGCCGGAACAGGTCTGGGACGACAACCCGCCGTCGGGCGCCCCGGGCTTCACCCCCGGCGCCCCGACGTTCTCCGCCACGCCGCTGATCTGGACCCACGCCCAGTACGTGCGGCTGGCGCAGGACGTCTCCGCGGGGCGGGTCAGCGAGCAGCCGCGCACGGTGGCCTGCCGGTACGTCGGCCGGTGTGACTGACCGATCGACGGCAGGTGGCAGTGGCCCGGGAGATGACCTCCCGGGCCACGGTCGTGTCAGGGATTGACCCGCTCGAGCACGCCGTCAAGATCCACCTGGGACACCTCGAAGATCGGGCTGATGGCGGTGACCGTGGCGTACCCCTCGATCAGCAGCGCCGCGTCGGTACCCGGCTCGTGCAGGGACGTCTCGTCCACGACCTCCATCCGCACGTAGCCGCTGTCGACCTCGAAGTTGGTCTGCACCATGCCGAACGAGGCCAGGCTCGCGTGCCGCAGCCCCCGCACCTCGTCGGCGGGGATGTCGGGCGTGTTGAGGTTGAGCACCACCGGTACGGTCACCCGGCGGAGTACGGGTATCAGGTCGCGCACGAACCGCGCGGACGACTCCCAGTGCGGCGTCCCGGCCGGGGCCAGGCCCACGTCCAGCGACACGGCCAGCGCCGGCCGGCCGTTGGCCGCCCCGGTCAGCGCGGCGCCGACCGTACCGGAGTGCAGGATCGCGTGGCCGGTGTTGGCGCCGCGGTTGATGCCGGACAGCACCAGCTCCGGCGGCTCACCGAAGGCGCCACGGGTGGCGATCAAGGTGATGAGCGCCGGTGGCGCCGCGACCGCGTACGTCTCCACTGCGGGCAGGTCGGGCAGCTCGCGCTCCTCCAGGTACACCCGCCCGTCCTTCTCGTGCGCCGTGATGGACGCCGAACTGCCGGACGCCTCCGCGATCGGCGCGGCCAGTAGCACCTCCAGACCGGCGTCCCGGACGGCGGTGGCCAGGCACGCGATGCCCGGCGAGTCGATTCCGTCGTCGTTGGTGACCAGTACCCGTGTCATCTCGGTCGGATCCGTTCCGCCAGCTCTTCCGGGGTAGCCCGCAGGTGCGGGCCCTCCCAGGTGCCCCGCTCCGCGCCGGTCTCGCGTACCGGCTGCAGCCGGACCCGTTCCCGCAGCTCCATGATCGCCTCACGCTGCCCGCTGCCGAGGCCGTGGCGCGTGACGTTGAGCGTGCCGGCGGCGACACCGGTGCGGATCGCGTCGGCGAGGTCCTCGTGCTGGGCGATGCTGGCCACGATCGCCGCGATCGTCGAGTCGCCCGCGCCCTTCGTGTCGACCGCCTCCAGCAGGGGCGCCACCACCTCGTACACCTCGTCGCCGATCAACGCCAGGGCCGGGTGCTGTCCCCGGGTCACGATCACCGTCTCGACGCCCTCGCGGCGCAGCGCGGACGCGGCGCGTACCAGCTCATCGAGGGTGTCCGCGCCGGCGTCGCCGTCGATCAGGAGCTCCTCGTGACTGACCTTGATCAGCCGCACCCCGCCGGCCGCCGCCGCGTGCAGGTGCGCGCCGCGCAGGTCGGCGACGACCAAACAGCCGTTGGCGCTCAGGTCGGCCGCGAGCCGCCGGTACACCTCCGGCTCGACCACCGGCGGATGGCCCGGCCCACCCAGCAGGCATACGCCGGCGCGCAGCCCCTCGGCCAGCGCCAGGCCGTACAGCTCGTCCACCTCGTGCCGGCTCAGCGGCTCACCCGGCATCTCCGCCACGTCGATCCGGTCCCCGCCGCGCCGGTCGTGGACGTACGCGCCGGTGCGCGACTCGCCGTCCACCGCCCGTACCTCGAGGTCGGTGTCGGCGAGCAGGTCACGCGTGACCTGGCCGGTCTCACCGCCGAAGACCGCGCACAGCACCACCCGCGTATCCATCGCCCGCAGCATCCTGGCCTGCCACACGCCCTGGCCGCCCGGGTGCAGGTGGATGTCGGGCGCTCCGGCGAGCAACTCGATGGTTACCGTCAGTCGCGGCGCCGGGACGAAGACCATGACGTGACCGACCACGTCGAGGTCCTGCCCACCCGGTTGGTGAACTAACCCGCGGTCTCCGCCGATTACGGCCGGCGGGGTCCGACGTCGCGGTCCACAACACTTCATGGTCCACAACACTTCATGGTCCCCGGCACTTCATGGTTCACCGCCGGACGGTGATCCGGACGGTGATCCGGACGGTGATCCGGACGCCGGCGCGACGACCGGCACCAGCGCCGCCGGGACCAACCGCCGTCGTGTCCTGACGCCGCCGGCCGACAGCCGGCCGGACAGAGAGTCCGGTGTGGCGACAGCGGACGGCGACGGACTCCGTCCACCCATTGACGGATGCCGCCGTTTCGCTGCGACCACCAGGCCGACGTCACCCGTACGAGTGGCGCCAGTCGGGACGCCGGGACCGATTACAGGACGTAACGCCGTCCACGGTCGAGGGTGGACAAGTCGGACCGAAGCGCGGAGTACAACGACGCCACCGGCGTGGTGGCGTGCGACCACGGACTCCCAGACATAGGGTGAAACAGGCCGGAATCGGGCGGTACCAATGGTTCCTCGCGGGAGTACCCGCGTGTCCCACAACCGCCGGGGCCACCCATTGTTCGTAACTGTCCGTATACATTTTTCACGATGTGCACGACCAGAAATGAAGAACATCACGAATTTGGCCGAATGCTTGGCGGTGACGCGGAGGCCATGCCTACCGTCGGCTACGTCCGCGATCGCGGGCCCCACGGTCGGTAACGCCGAGTCCTGCCGCCGACCGCTGGGCACCGTCAATCAGGCAGGAGCGGGGGACCCACACGTTCCTCGGTACGCACGATCCTCGTTGCGTACCTCGGGGTGAAGCCGCCCAGCGGCCGGGCTCCTCGGCCCGAACCCGACAGCTCACCTCGTAGGCGTGGAGGTTTTTACATGGCACATAACCGGTACCACGCGCGCCATCAGCAGCCGTCTGCCGCACGGCGGTTGACCGGGCGCCTCGCGCTCGGCGCCGTCACCGCGGGCGCTGCCGGAGCGGCGTCCCTGCTGGGTCCGGCTACGGCCGCCAGCGCTGCCTCGAGCGTCAACTGGGACGCCGTTGCCCAGTGCGAATCAAGCGGTAACTGGCACATCAACACCGGCAACGGCTACTACGGTGGTCTGCAGTTCTCGCAGGGCACCTGGGCCGGTTACGGCGGCAAGCAGTACGCCGCCCGCGCCGACCTGGCCAGCCGGGAGCAGCAGATCGCCGTCGCCGAGAAGGTCCGGCAGGGGCAGGGCATGGGTGCCTGGCCCGTCTGCGGCTCGCGCGGTAGCTCCACCAAGCAGTACACGCCGAAGAAGTCCACCCCGAAGACCCAGTCGGGCGGACAGGCACAGGAGCAGACCGCGAAGACCGAGCCGGCTCAGCAGGCCCAGCCGGCGCAGGCCACCGGTCGTACCTACCAGGTGCAGACCGGCGACACACTGTCCACGATCGCCGAGCGGCAGGGCATCGCCGGTGGATGGCAGGCGTTGTACGAGCTCAACCGTCAACTGCTGGGCGGCGACCCGAACCTGATCCTGCCGGGTCAGCAGCTCGCCCTCTGATACGGGTACGGGGTGCCCGTCGCGAACCACGCGGTGGGCGCCCCACCTATCACTCCGGTGTCGGCACGTGGTCGGGCAGCAGGCCCTCAGATGTGAGGTCGGCCCACAGCGCCGCCGGGATCGGGTACTCGAACAGCGCGATGTTCTCGTCGACCTCCTCCGGCGAGCGTGCGCCGATGACCACGCTGGTCACCGCCGGGTGGCCGAGCGGGAACTGGATCGCGGCGGCCGGCAACGGCACCCCGTGACGGTCGCACACCTCCCGGATGGCCAGCGCCTTCGCCAGTACCGGCGCGGGCGCGGGGGCGTAATTGTAGGTCGCCCCGGGCTGCGGATCGGCCAGCAGGCCGGAGTTGTAGACGCCACCGGCGAGGACCGCGATCCCCCGCTTGGCGCACAGCGGCAGCAGTTCGTTCAGGCCCGACTGGTCGAGCAGGGTGTACCGGCCGGCCAGCAGGAAGCAGTCGAAGCCGGGGGCGTCGGCCTCGCGGGCGAAGCGGGCCAGCATCGGCGCCTGGTTCATGCCGGCTCCGACCGCCCCGATCACACCGGCCTCGCGGAGGTCGGCCAGGGCGCGGTAGGCGCCGGTGAGCGCGGCGTCGAAGTGGTTGTCGGGGTCGTGGATGTGCAGCACGTCGACCCGGTCGAGGCCGAGCCGTTCGAGGCTGGCCGAAAGCGACGCGCGCACCGCCGGGTAGGAGAAGTCGAACCGGGGCGCAACGCCGTCGGCCACCTCCGCCCAGACGTCGTCGGTGTCGGGGCCGTCGGGCTCCAGCAGCCGGCCGATCTTGGTGGACAGGACGTACCCGTCGCGCGGGCGGCGGGCCAGCGCCGCGCCGGCCCGGCGCTCGGACAGCCCGTACCCGTACAGCGGCGCGGTGTCGAACAGCCGCAGCCCCCGCTGCCACGCCCGGTCGACGGTGGCGACCGCCCGGGTATCGCCCACGGGTTCGTAGAGGCCGCCGATCGGGGCGAGCCCCAGCCCCAGTCGGGTCACCACGAGGTCGGTGCGGCCGAGCGTCACCGGTTCGGTTGCGCGCATCAATAGATCCTTCGATGGATGGCGCCCGCGGTCAAGTACGGTCGTCTCATGACCGGCCTGCGGATCGTTGACGCCGTCGATCGTTTCGACTCCGACCTGTTCGTCGGGCGGGCGCACGAGATCCTGGCCGGCCTCGTCGCCGACGGCGCGGCGCTGGGCTGGGTCGAACCCCCGTCCGCCGACGAGGTCACGGCGCTGCTCGCCGAGGTCGGGCTCGCCGCCCTGGCCGGTGACGCGGCACTGCGGGCCGCGTACGACGGCTCGGACCTGGTCGGGGTCGGGTACTGGCGCCGCTACGCCCGGCCGACCCACCAGCCGCACGCCGACCTGGAGAAGGTCGCCGTCGACGGGGCCGCGCAGGGCCGTGGCGTGGGACGGGCGCTGACGGCGGCGCTGGTGGACGCGGCGCGCGAACGGGGCATCGAGGTGCTCACGCTGGACGCGCGCGGTGACAACGACCGGGCGCTGACGCTGTACCGGAGCCTGGGCTTCGTGGAGTACGGGCGGCTGGCGGACTTCGTGGCGGTCGGCGAGCACCGGTACGACAAGGTCTTCTGCGCGCTGGACCTTCGCGGGGGCTCCTGAGACAGTGCCGGACATGACGAGCATGACCGGGCGCCGGGGCGGTAGCCCCCGTAACGCCATCACCGGCAGTGCACCGCACCGCGTGTACAGCGTCGTGGTCTTCGTCGTCCTCGCCTCGCTGGACAACGTGGCGATCGGCCTGGTGCCGCCGCTGGTCAGCCCGATCAGCCGAAACCTCGGCAGCAGCGAGAGCGGCATCGGCCTGGTCACCGCGGTCAGCTTCCTGGTCACCGCGCTCGCCGGGGTGTTCTGGGCGTACCGGGGCGACCGGTCCAACCGCAAGCCGCTGCTGATGATCGGCACACTGCTGTGGGCCGCCGGGCTGGCCGGTACCGCCCTGGCGGACGGCTGGGTGGCCTTCTTCGCCGCCCAGCTGGTGGCCAGCCTCGGGCTCGGCGCGGTCGGCTCGGTGGGCTACTCGGTCGTCACCGACCTGATCTCACCCCGCCGCCGCGGCCTGGTCATGAGCCTGTGGGGCCTGTCGCAGGGCGTGGGTACGCTCGCCGGCACGCTGCTGGGCGGGGTGCTCGGCGGCGCCGACTGGCGTCGGCCCTTCTGGCTGCTCGCCGGGGTCGGAGTCGCCGCGACGCTCGCCTACCTGTTCACGTACGACATCCGGCGCGGGCAGAGCGAGCCGGAACTGGCCCGCGTCTTCGAGGCGGGCGGCGACTACTCCTACCGGATCGGCCGGGACGACCTGCCGGCGATCCTGCGCCGGCGCAGCAACGTCTGGCTGGTCCTGCAGGGGCTCACCGCGCAGGTGACGTTCGGTTCGCTGGTGTGGCTGCCGCGCCTGCTGCAGTCGAAGGCGGAGGCCCAGGGGTACCCGGAGGCCACCGCGATCCTCATCGGCAGCCTGTTCGCCATCCTGTTCCAGCTCGGCGGGGTGCTGTCGATCGTCGGCGGTCTGGTGGGTGACCGGCTGCAGCGGCGTACGCTGCGCGGCCGCGCGCTCGTCGCGGCGACCGGCATCCTCGCCGGCGTCCCGCTGTACGTCCTGCTCTTCTACGCCCCGCTGCGGATCGACGCGCCGACCGACGCGGGCGGCGCCATGGTCGCCCGGGCCGTCCTCGCCAGCATCGTCACCGAGCCGGCGATGGCGCTGACGTTCCTCACCGCGCTGGTCGCGCTGGCGCTGACGTCGGCGAACTCGCCGAACTGGTTCGCGCTGATCGCCGACGTCAACCCACCCGAGCACCGGGCGACCGTGTACAGCGCGGGCAACCTCGTCAACGGCGTCGGCCGGGCCGCCGGCAACGGCCTGGTCGGGGTGGTGTTCCGGTCGCTGTCGACCGCGCTGCCGCCGCCGGGCAACTACGCCACCGGGCTCGCTCTCTTCCAGCTGTTCTTCGTACCGACCGCGCTGATGTACTACCTGGCGTCGCGTACCTCACCGGGTGACATCACCGCGGTACGGCGGCTGCTGGCCGAGCGTGCCGAGCCGAGCCGGCAACCCGCGCCGGAATCCTCGTCACTGTGACACCGTCACTTCGACACCGTCACTTCGACACCATCACCTCGACCCGGTTGCGGCCATGCTGCTTCGCCACGTACAGCGCGCTGTCGGCGCGCTCCAGCAGTTGGCTGAGGTCCTGCTCGCCACTGTCCACATGGGCCACTCCGACGCTGATGGTGACCGGCAGCGGACCGGCCTCGGTCTCGACCGGCCGCTCACAGATGGCGGTCCGCAGCCGCTCGGCCAGCAGCGTGGCGCCACCGCCGGTCTCGGGCGTGACGAGTACGAACTCCTCACCGCCGTACCGGCCCACCACGTCGGTGTCGCGGGTACTCTCGCGCAGGCGGGCGGCGATCGTACGGATCACCTCGTCACCGACCGGGTGCCCGTACGTGTCGTTGATCCGCTTGAAGTGGTCGACGTCGAGCATGATGACGGCGATCGGGCGGCGGTGGCGCTGCGCGAGCTGCAACTGCCGTCCCGCCTCGGCGAAGAAGTGGTTGCGGTTGTACAACCCGGTCAGGCCGTCGATCGTCGCCATCCGCCGCACCTGGCTGAACAGCCGGGCGTTCTCGTACGCGATCATGCCCTGTCCGACGAGCGCCGCCGCCACCTGCACCTGGGCGTCCTCCGGCACCTCGGTACGGGCCGAGCCGACCAGCAGGGTGCCGAGTGACTCGTCGCGCGAGATCAGCGGGATCGCAAGCCACGAGCGGGGCCGGCCGAGCAGCGCGCCGAGCGGTCCGTTCCACCCGGTGTCACCCGCCGCGACGTACGGGCCGGTCAGGTGCGCGAGGTCGGCCAGCGCGGTGTCGTTGTCAGCGCTGAAGGTCCGGCCCGCCGCGGCGGACAGCTGCTCCGAGCCGAAGCCCACGACCAGGGCGACCCGGTCGCCGGTCGGCCGCAGCAACGCCGCGGCGTCGCCCGGCAGCAGGCGGGTCACCGCCCGCAACAGGTGGTGCATCACCTCGTCCGGGTCCAGCGTGGCGCTCAGCTCACCCATGGCCGCGCGCAACGTCTCCGCGACGTCCCGCTGGCGGCGCGCCGTCTGGGCGACAACCTCCAACTGGGCGGCGCGGGCGGTCTCCAGCGACACACCTACGTGGTGGGTGACGGCGGTCAGGATGTCGACGTCCTCGGCGGTGAAGATGCCCTTGGCCACCCGGCTGTCGAGGTAGACCACGCCGAGTACCCGCCCGTCGAACTGCAGCGGCGCGATCATGATGCTGCGCAGCCCGTGGACGAGCGCGCTCCGCGAACCGAGGGCCACGCCCTCCTCGCTGCCGGTCACCACAAGCGCCTCGCCGGTGTCGCGGACCCGTTCGACCAGCGTGGAGCTGTACCCGGTGAGCTGGTCGATGTCGCGACCGCCGGCGTCCCGGCCCAGGTGCGGCACGAGCCGGTCGCGTTCGGCGTCGACCAGGAACAGGTACGCGCGCTCGGCGCCGAGGATCTTCAACGTCTCGTCGAGCGCGACCCGGGCCAGCTCGCGCGGGTCCAGTACGGTCGCGGCGGCGAGGCTGACCTGTTGCAGGGCGGCCAGGCGCCGCCCGTTCAGGGCCCCGCCGTTGCCGCTGCTCGTCTTCGTGGCCGCGCCGCTGGGCGCGGACGCCGCGTCGTTGACGGCGAACTCGATGCGCACCCAGCGGGCCCGGTAGAGCCACTGCTGCTGGGTGGCGATCATCAGGGCGTACCGGGCATGCTGCGCGGCCAGCTCCGGCTCGTCGAGCAGCCCGTAGGCGCGGGCGCGTACCCGCGCCGTCTCGTACGCGATCATCGGCGCGTACAGCCGAAGCTCGCGCGTCTCGGCGCGCAGCAGGTCGCGCAGCGCCTGCTCGGGACGTCCCCGGAGGACCGCGAGATCGGCCCGGCCGACCTGCACGTACGCGCGCAGGATCGAGTTGTTGGCGCCCTTCGCCAGGTCCTTGAGCGCCTGCTCGGCCTCGGCGAGCAGGCGGGCGCGCTCGTCTTCGGCCGCGGTGGGAGCCGCCTTGCGACAGCGGGCGAGCCTGCCCATCGCCAGGGCGAGGTAGACCAGGCGCTGCTCGGAGAGCATGTCTCCGGGGCGCAGCCCGAGGCGCGCGAACCGCTTCGCCGCCACCTCGAACGGCTCACCGACCTCGTCCTGCTCGACCGCCGTGAACAGCTCGACGGTACGCAGGTTGATCTGCTGGGCGAGGTTGTGGGGGTTGATCTCGAGGAACCGGTCCAGCGACTCCACCCCGGTCGCCGCCTCGTCCGGCCGGCCGAACTGCGCCGGTACGGTCGCGGCCGCCATGCAGAACGCCGCGCCCTCGGCCTCGCCGCCGGACGCCAGCCGGGCGCGGCCGCGCTCGTACCAGACCTGGGCCTCCCGGGTCTGCCCCTTCACGACCAGCCGGACGCAGAGCGCCGCGACAGCGGTCAGGTAGTCGCCGAGGTCGAGCCAGCGCTCGTGCGCGACGAGGATGCGCTGCCACACCAGCTCACCCCCCTCGGCCTGGCCCATGACCGCGCCGGCGCCGCGCTTCCACTCGACGTAGCCGACCAGGGCCGGGTCGCCGATCTCGGCCGCGACGGCGGCGGAACGGTCGAAGAGCCGCTCGGCCAGGCGGTGCCGGCCGGCGATGTTGGCGACCAGCCCGAACCCGGACATGTGCCGGGTGTACTCGACGCCGGGGCCGAGGCGGTTGATGGCGTACAGCGAGCGGAACGACACGATCGCGCGCCGCTTCAGCCGCATGCCCAGCGTGGAGGCGTAGGAGCCGACGTCGTAGAAGACCGCCTGCAGCCGGTACCGTTCCCGCTTCTCGCCCGAGACCGTACCGAAGCCGATCTTGGTCAGCCCGATCACCAGTCCGGCCAGGAACGACATCAGCGTGGTGACGACCAGCGCGAACCGGCCGCGCGGGATCGGACTGCCCAACTCTGCCATGCCCCGGCACACCGTGTCCCAGGCCCGGTCCGGGTCCCAGGCGCTGGCGTGCACGTAGGCGAGCTGGGCGAGGAGGTCGGCGCGGCGCAGCCGGTCGGACTCCGCGGCCAGCGCCCGCTCCAGGTGTTCGAGGGCCTCCACGAACCGGCCGGCGCGGGTACAGGCGACGCCGAGAGCGCGGTGGAAGTCGGTGCCCGGGGCGAAACCGCCGACTGCGGCCGCGGCCGCGGCCGCTTCGAGGAAGTCCAGGGCCTCCGCCGGCGCGTGGGCCGCGAGCGCGAGCCGGCCCGCCGCCGCTCCCGTCGCGAAGACCTTCTCCGGCGTACGGTCGGACTCGCCCCTGGCGTAGTGGCGCGCCATCGCGTAGACCCGCTCGGGGTTGTTCGACCCCGCGCTTTCCCGTGCTTCCGCGTCGGCTGCCTCCGCGTCCAGTGCCTCCGCGTCCAGCGCCTCGGCGATGCGCTGGTGGAGGCGGCGCAGTTCGGCCGGGTCCAGCCGGGCCAGCAGCGCCTCGCGGATCCGGTCGTGCAGGAACGCGTACCCGCCGTCGACCGCGGTGAGCAGCCGGCGTGCCTCCGCCTCGGCCAGCTCGTCCAGCGCCTGGTCAAGGTCGGACTCGCAGACCCGCGCGACGAGGCTGACGCTGAACCGCACGCCGAGGGCGGCGCCCACGGTCAGCAGCCGCCGGGTCTCGGCGCTGAAGCCGTCCATGCGGCGCAGCACCAGGTCGAGGGCGTCGCCGGACAGTTCGAGCCGGTCCAGCCCGGCCAGGTCCAGCCGCCAGCCGTCCCACGACGGGGTCATCAGGCCGGCATCGATGACGGCCCGCACGTACTCCACGATCGTGAACGGGTTGCCGCCGACCCGCGTCACGAGCTGGTTGATCACGCGCCGGTCGACCCGCATGGCGCCCAGGTGTGCGGCCACGAGGTCAGCGACGGTCCGGTCGCTCAGGTCCTCGAGGGAGACGACCGTGTCGAGCGCCTCTGCCATCTCGGCGCGGAACACGTCGACCGCCGGGCGGTTGTCGGCGTCGTCGCGGGCCGTCGCGACCACCAGCAGTGGCACGTCGGACAGGCGTACCGCGATCTGCTGCAGCACCCTGCGGGTCGCTGCGTCGAGCCACTGGACGTCGTCGAGGTGCAGCACCGCGCCGCCGGCCGCCTCCGCCAGGTGGATCAGGAAGGCCGCCACCGCGTTGGTGAACTGCTCGTGACGGTCGTCGCCGCTGTCCAGCTCCGGGGCCGGCGCGAGCGCCCCGAGCATCGGCGAGAGCGCCTTGAGCAGGGCCCCGCCGGGGCCGACCGCCAGCCGGAGTCGCGCCAGCTCGTCGTCGCGTTCGTCCTGCGGCAGCTGGTCGATGTCACGCAGGTACTGCTCCACCGCGGCGCGCAGCGGCGCGAGGGGCACCGGATCGTCGGGTACGCACTTGCCGTGCAGCACCAGGCGCCCGTCGGCGCGCACCATGGTCGCCACCTCGCGGACCAGCCGGCTCTTGCCACCGCCCGGCTGGCCCTGCACCAGGGCCACGCCACCGCGGCGACTCCGGGCCTTGCGCCAGCGGCCGGTCAGCACCGCCATCTCATGATCCCGGCCGACGAGTGTGTCCTGGCCCCTGATCACCATGGTCCGGCCCTCTACGGTGCCGACGGCGAAGACCGAGCGGGGTTCGGCGCGCAGCCGCTCCAGATCGGCCAGCAGGCTCTCGCCGTTCGGGTACCGGTCGTCGGGGTCCTTCGCGAGCAGCTTGTGAATGATCGCGGCAAAGGTCTGCGACACGTCCGGACGGGCCGTCCGCAGGTCCGGCGCCGGCGTCGTCGCGTGCAGCCGGATCAGCTCTCCGGCGTCGTCGGACTGGAACGGCGGCGCGCCGGTCAGGCACTCGTACAGCACCGCGCCCAGCGCGTACAGGTCGGACCGGCCGTCCACCGGGCGCTTGAGCATGCCGCTCTGTTCCGGCGCGCTGTAGATCAGGGTGCCGGCGACCGCGCCGCCCTGCGCGCCGTCGCGCGCGGCCAGGCCGAAGTCGATCAGCCGGGCGGTACCGTCCGGGGTGATCATCACGTTGTCCGGCTTGACGTCGCGATGGACCAGGCCGGACCGGTGGGCCGCGGCGAGGGGTCCGACCACGTCGATGGCCAGGCGTAGGGTACGCGCCTCGTCGAAGCGGCCGGCGCGCAGCGCGTGCGACAGCGGGTCGCCCTCGATCAGTTCGAGGATCAGGTACGGGCCGGCGTCGGCCAGCCCGACCTCGAAGATACGCGGCAGCAGCGGGTGGTCGACGCAGCCCAGCAGCGCGGCCTCCCGCCGGACCGCGGCAAGGGCCCGATCGGCGTCCACGCCGGGCGCGCCGAGCAGCTTGAGGGCGTACTCGACGCCGTGCCTGCGCACGCGGTACACGACCGTCTCGGCGCCACGGCCAAGCTCGGAGATCACCTCGACGTCAGGGAAGCTGACGTCGGGGAAGGTACCGCGCGCCGTCCCCAGGTTCATGCTCACGTGTCGCCCGTCCCGTCACGGCCGAACAGCACGCTGTCGGCCACCTTGTCACCGTTCATCGGCTGGCCGCCCGGCGACCAAAGGAAAGTGATCGTACCTATCTGCAAGCAAGCAATTTCGGACGGTAACGGCGAGCCGTGGGACACTGGACGTACAGCCGAGGGCGCCTTCCCCCGTCCGGCCGACATGCCGACGCCTTCCCCCGTCCGGCGAACACGCCATGGAGGGAGAACCGTGATGGCTGTCCCCGACGCCGTACACGAACTGGTCGAGTGGGAGATCGAGGTCGCCTACCACCAGGGGTACCGGGCCGCGCTCGCGGACGTCGCGGCGGGCCACGCCGAACTGGACGCGACCTGGCGGCCGGCCGGACGTCGCGGGTACGAGCGCCGGGTGGCGGAGCGGCTCGCCGAGATGCACCGCCACGCGCAGCGGCTGCGTGCGGAGCTTGTTCGTGCCGACCGCGCCCGCGCGGCCCGTGTTGTCCGCCGCCGCCGCGGTGATCTCGGCGACCTCAGTGGCCTTGCTGATCTCGGTGCCCCGACCGCCGACTGGCCGGAGGTCGCCGCGCCCGGCCGCCCGAGGGCCACGGCGAGATCCGGTTACGCGGTGGCTTAGCGCTTTCGCGGTGGCTTAGCGCTTTCGCGGCGGCCCGGCGCACCGCGGTGGCTCAGCGGTTGCCGATCCGGCTCGCCGCTATCGGCCGGCCATGCCTGTGCGGGCGGACCCGCCGTACTGGCGACGGATCAGCTCGGTCACCAGTCGCTCGATGTGCGGCTGTACCGCGTGCCGCTCCGCCTCCAAGGCGGTGACCAGGGCACTACAAGGAAACTCGCGGCTGCCGCAGCGGCAGCCGAACACCGGTGGGATGCCCAGCCACCAGAACCACGGCCGGTGCGTGATCTTGATGCGCTCGATGTCGCTCCAGTCCATGACCACCTGCCCCCCTTCGGCGGAGATCGCGGCCTCAACGTTCAATGCTGGCTTTTCGCCGGAATCAGCACGCCACGACGCCCCTCGATGTAGCGTCACGCTTGCAACGCGCACCGTGAATCTCCCGAGGGTCTTCAAAGGTCTTCAATACCGGTGTGGACGGCGGATCATGACTAGAACTGGCGCACAGTTGCGGGTAGCCCGGAACGCGGCCGGAGTGAGCCTGCGGGCGATGGCCGCCCGGACGAACTTCAGCAAGGGGCACCTGTCCAACATCGAAGCCGGTCGCCGGACGGTGACACCGGACGTGGTGTTGGCGTACGAGCGCGTGCTTGGGGATGACGTGGACCGCAGGGGACTGCTCACCGGCCTGGCCGCTACCGCCGTCGGGTCGACCGCCGTGGCCGAGCTGATCAGGAGAGGGTTCACGGCGGCGCTGCACGCAGACGCGTCGGTCGACACCTGGCTGGAGCGGGTGGAGAGCTACGGCCACCAGTACATGACCTGCGGCGCCGCCCACCTGCAGCGGAAACTGGCCGCCGACCTGGTCGTGTTGCAGCAGCACTTGGAGCAACCCGCGCTGTGGGCGGCCGCGGCCCGCCTGCTGACCACGTTCGGCAAGACCAGCGGGGACGTCGACGAGGCGGTCTCCTGGTACCGCCTGGCGAACCTGGTGGCGGACCGCTCGGAGGTGAACTGCGTTCGGGTCTGGGTACGGGGCCGGGCCGCGCTGGCCCTCGCGTACGAGGGTGCCCGGCTCCCCGTCGCCACCGAGATGGCCCGGCAGGCCCTGGACATCGACGACCGCCCCTCACCGGGTCGGCTGAGCGCGCTGGTGGCGCGGGCGCAGGCGGCAGCCGTCCAGGGCGACCGGGCGAACGCCCTGCGCCTGCTCGACGACGCCAGACGCGTCTTCGACGTCGTCGGATCCGGCGACCTGATCTCCGACTTCGCGGTACCCGAGTGGCGTTTCCACACGTTCGCGTCGATGCTGCTGAGCCGGCTGGGCGACCCGCGTGCCGTCGGCGAACAGGACGCGGCCGACCGTACCCGCCCGAGGGAACTGGCCCGCTTCGCGACCCACATCGAGCTTCACCGCGGGCTCATGGTGGCCAGGGCGGGTGACGTCGAGATCGGCAAGGCGTACGCCCGGGCGGCGCTGAACCGGTTGCCCGCCGACGAGCACTCCCAGAGCCTGAAGCTGCTGCTGGCGGAGGTGGAAGGGGTCCAGCCGACCCGGCAAGATCCTGCGTCCGGCTCGAGTAAGTAGGCTGGGGCGATGGCCCGTACCTATGCCTCGAACACGCCCGTCGACCGCGCCGGGCTACGAGAGTTCCTCGCGTCCCGCCACCGCGGCGTGCTCATCACGCAGCGCCGCGACGGCCGGCCCCAGTCCTCACCGGTCACCTGCGGCGTCGACGCCGAGGGCCGGATCGTCATCTCCACCTACCCCCAGCGCGCGAAGGTCACCAACGTGCGAAGGAACCCGCAGGTCTCGATGTGCGTCATGTCCGACGACTTCAACGGGCCATGGGTGCACGTCGACGGCACCGCCGAGGTCCTGGACCTACCAGAGGCGCTCGACCCGCTCGTCGACTACTTCCGCTCGATCTCCGGCGAGCACCCGGACTGGGACGAGTACCGGGAAGCCATGGTCAAGCAGGGCAAGAGCCTGATCCGCATGACGGTCGACGACTGGGGACCGATCGCGACGGGCGGCTTCCCGCCACCGGCGGAGTAGTCATCGAGTGAGGAAGGCGCGGAGCCGGGCCACCCACTCGGCCCGCTTCTCGAAGTGCGCGGCGTGTCCGGCGCCGTCGATGAGCGCCAGTTCGCTGTGCGGCACCGCGGCGTGCAGCCGGTGCGCCACCTGCACCGGGAAGCCCAGCTCCTGGGCGCCGTGCAGGATCAGGGTCGGCCGGTCGAGCTCACGCAGCACCCGCTCGGGGTCGGCCGGGCGAGGTGAGCGCAGCCGGCCGGCCGGCCAGGCCGGGTTCCACTCGCCGGAGAACCGCACGCCGGCCAGCACCGCACGCCACTCGTCGAGCAGGCCGAGGTCCCAGAGCGACATCGGGGCGCTGAGCATGGCGTCGCGGCGGGTGCACTCCGCGGCGTCGATCGACTCGTCGGTGAAGATCCCCGCGGTCAAAGCGTCGATCTCCGCTGCCCGCCGGCGGTACTCCGCGTTCTCTGCCAGGTATCCGTGGATGTCGGGGTAGGCGGTGGTCGAGGCGAGGACGAGCCGGTCGATCAGCTGCGGATACCGCTCGGCGAGGAGCATCGCGAGCTGCCCGCCGTAGGAGAATCCGAGCAGGTCCACCTGGCTGGCGCCGAGCCACTCGATCAGCCGGGCGGTGTCCTCGACACACAGGTCCGGCTGGTAGGCGTCGTCGGGCAGGTCGCGGCTGCTGCGACCGCAACCGCGCAGGTCGAACAGCACGACCTGACGCAGGTCGGTGAGGTCGTCCATGGCGGGCAGCAGGTAGGAGTGGTCCCAGCACGGACCACCATGGATGCCCAGGAGAACGGGCGCGTCCGGGGCGCCGTGGCGGCGTACGAACAGCGAGACGCCGCCCAGGTCGACGGTCCGCTCCTCGAAGACGCGCGCTGCGGCACCGGTCACCGGGCGAGTGTCTGCCATCGCGCACCCGGACGGCACCCTCGCGGGCGAATGTAGGGCATCTTGCAGGGTTTTGGACGCGTCCATGTAACGATCATTCGGAGGATCTTCCCAGGGTTGTCACACCCCGTATACGTTGCTTGCCACCTGCGGACGACGAGCAACTCGGGCGTCCTGAACCACCGTCCTGGGAGAGTCGCCGATGCTCGGGTTCCTGCTGCGCAGGTTCGCGAACTACCTGGTACTGATCGTGATCGCGACCAGCTTTGGTTATCTGCTCGCGGCTTCCACGCTCAACCCGCGCGCGAAGTACGACACGATGCAGCCGCGTCCGCCGGAGGCGTCGATCAGCCAGACGCTGAGCAACCTGAACATGAACCCGGCCGACCCGAAGCTGGACCGGCTCGGCCGCTGGGCGAAGGGCATCGTCACCGGGGGCGACTTCGGCAAGACCATCGACAACAAGCCCATCAACGAGGAGTTCGGCCGGCGGATCTGGGTCAGCCTGCGGCTGCTGCTGATCGGCACGATCCTCGGCTCGGTCGTCGGGGTCGCCGTCGGCGCCTACAGCGCCATCAACCAGTACCGATGGTCCGACCATACGATCACGTTCCTGTCCTTCGTGGTCATCTCCATCCCGGTCTTCGTGCTCGCCGTCGCGCTGAAGCAGCCCGCGATCGGGTTCAACGGCCTGTTCGGCACCGACGTCCTGTTCATCCAGGGTGAGTACCAGGCGGGCGGCGGCGGATGGTCGGGGGCGGCGATCCTCGACCGGATCCAGCACCTCGTCGTGCCGACCCTGTCGCTCGCACTGGGCCTCGTCGCGTTCTACAGCCGGTACCAGCGCGCGACGATGCTCGACGTCCTCGGCAGCGACTTCCTGCGCACCGCCCGCGCGAAGGGGCTGCGCCGGCGCCAGGCACTGGTCAAGCACGGGCTGCGCACCGCGTTGATCCCGATGATGACCTTCTTCTCCTACCAGTTCGTCCTCATGTTCGTGGGCGCCATCTTCACCGAGAAGATCTTCGGCTGGCACGGCATGGGCGAGTGGTTCATCGATGCGATCGGCAAGAACGACATCAACTCGGTCGGTGCGGTCGTCTTCTTCTCGGCGATCCTCGTACTGATCGCCGGGATGCTCGCCGACCTCGCGTACGCCGCCCTCGACCCACGCGTACGCGCCAACTAGGAGAAGCGATGAGCATTGATCCCAAGGTGGTCGTGGAGACCGCCCCGACACCTGTCGAGGACGGCCCGGCCGAGCAGGCGTCACTGTCGCGCGGCCGGCTCGTGCTGCGCCGGTTCCTGCGCAAGCGGCTGGCCATCGCCGGGCTGGTCGTCCTGGTACTGCTGTTCCTGCTGGCGTTCCTCGGCCCGTACCTGAGCCCCTGGAGCTACGAGCAGAAGGACTTCGAGTCGTTCCTGTCCCCGCCGTCTGCCGGCCACTGGTTCGGCACCAACCAGACCGGCGCGGACCTGTTCGCACAGACGCTGCGCGGCATGCAGAAATCGTTGATCATCGGCCTGTTGGCGGCGTTGATCGCGACGGGCGTCGCCGCCCTCGTCGGGGCCAGCGCGGGGTACTTCGGCGGCTGGGTGGACCGGGCCCTGATGTGGTTCGTCGACCTGCTCCTGGTCCTGCCGTCGTTCCTGATCCTCGCGCTGCTGTCGCCCCAGTTCCGGGGCAAGAGCTGGCTGCTGTTCGTCGTCCTGCTGGCCGGGTTCGCCTGGATGATCACGTCGCGGGTGGTCCGGAGCATGACGCTGTCGCTCAAGGAACGCGAGTACGTGGAGGCCGCGCGCTTCATGGGCGTGCCGGCGTACAAGATCATCCTTCGGCACATCCTGCCGAACATGTCGTCGCTGCTGATCGTCGACGCCACGGTCAACGTGGGCGTCGCGATCATCGGCGAGGCCAGCCTGGCGTTCTTCGGCTTCGGTATCCAGCCGCCGGACATCTCGCTCGGCACGCTGATCGCCGAGGGCAGCGTCGCGTTCCTCACCGACAGTTGGCTGTTCCTGTTCCCGTCCGGCTTCCTGGTCGCCATCGTCCTCGCGGTCAACCTCATCGGTGACGGGCTGCGGGACGCCTTCGACCCGACGTCGAACGCATCCCGAGGCTCGCACTGATGACCAGCCCCACGCATCACGGCAAGGAGACATGGTGACCGCCGTCCGCAACGAACCGGCCTTCCGGGACGCGACCGCCGACCCCGAGGTCGTACTCGAGGTCACCGATCTTCACGTCACCTTCCCCACCGACAGCGGGGACGTCACCGCGGTCCGGGGACTGTCCTACGACGTACGGGCGGGTGAGGTTCTCGGCATCGTCGGCGAGTCCGGCTCCGGCAAGTCCGTCTCGTCCCTGGCCGTGATGGGCCTGCTCCCCCGCAACGCGCGTATCAGCGGCTCGGCCCGGTACCGGGGCAGGGAACTGCTGGGGCTCGACGACCGGGCCGCCTCCGGCATCCGCGGTAAAGAGATCGCGATGGTCTTCCAGGACCCGCTCTCGGCGCTCACCCCGGTGTACACGGTCGGCGACCAGATCGCCGAGGCGCTGCGCATCCACTCCGACATCGGCAAGGAGGCCGCCGCCCGGCGCTCGGTCGAACTGCTCGACCTGGTCGGGATCCCCAACCCGAAGCAGCGGGCGCTGGCGTTCCCGCACGAGTTCTCCGGCGGGATGCGGCAGCGGGCGATGATCGCCATGGCGATCGCCAACGACCCGGACCTGATCATCGCCGACGAGCCGACCACGGCGCTCGACGTCACGATCCAGGCGCAGATCCTCGAGGTACTCAAGACCGCACAGCAGGCGACCGGCGCGGCGATCGTCCTCATCACCCACGACCTCGGGGTGGTGGCCGGCTTCGCCGACCGGCTGCTGGTCATGTACGCCGGCAAGGCCGTCGAGACCGGCTCGACCGAGGAGGTCTTCTACCAGGGGCGGATGCCGTACACGCTGGGCCTGCTCGGATCGATCCCCCGCCTCGACGCCGGCGGGCGGCAGCCGCTGACCCCGGTGGAGGGCAACCCGCCGTCGCTGGCGAGCCTTCCGCCCGGCTGCCCGTTCGTGCCCCGTTGCCCGATGGCGATCGACATCTGCTCGCAGACCGAGCCGCCCCTGCTGCGCATGCCCAACTCGGGCGACCGGCACTTCTCGGCCTGCCACCGCAGCGACGAGATCGAACGTTCCAACCTGACCAGCACCGACATCTTCCCGGCCGTGGTGGCGCCGGAGTCCGTGGCGGAACGCACGCCCCGCGAGCAGCGGCCGACTGTCCTGGAGGTCACCGACCTGGTCAAGCACTACCCCCTCACCAAGGGCCACGTCTTCCGCCGCCGGATCGGCACCGTCAAGGCGGTGGACGGCATCAGCTTCGACATCCGCGAGGGCGAGACCCTCGGGCTCGTCGGCGAGTCCGGCTGCGGCAAGACGACCACGCTGACCGAGCTGCTGCGCATGGCGCGACCGCAGGACGGCACGGTGGTCGTGCTCGGCAAGGACACCGCGACCATGTCCGGCCGCGACCGGTTCGCGATCCGCCGGGACGTGCAGATCGTCTTCCAGGACCCGTTCGCGTCCCTCGATCCGCGCATGCCGGTCGGCGACATCCTGGCCGAACCGTTGCTGACCCACGGCGTACCGGAGGCCGAACGGCGTCAGGAGGTACGGGCGCTGCTGAAGCTGGTGGGCCTGGCACCGGAGCACGCCGACCGGTACCCGCACGAGTTCTCCGGCGGGCAGCGCCAGCGCATCGGCATCGCCCGGGCGCTGGCGCTCAAGCCCAGACTGGTCGTGCTCGACGAGCCGGTCTCGGCCCTCGACGTGTCGATCCAGGCCGGTGTCATCAACCTGCTCGAACGGCTCAAGGTCGAGCTGGGGCTGTCATATCTGTTCGTGGCCCACGACCTGTCGGTGGTGCGCCACATCGCCGACCGCGTGGCGGTCATGTACCTGGGCAAGATCGTCGAGAGTGGACCGGTGGACCGGGTGTTCGACGCGCCGTCGCACCCGTACACGCAGGCCCTGCTTTCGGCGATCCCGTTGCCGGACCCGATCAAGGAACGGCAGCGTAGGCGGATCATCCTCGAGGGCGACCTGCCCAGCCCGGCGGATCCGCCGTCGGGCTGCCGGTTCCGCACCCGCTGCCAACTGTTCGCCGGTCTTGACGAGGGCCGTCGGCAGAAGTGCCTTGAACAGCACCCCCCGTCGCTGCCTCAGGGCGACGGGGACCACCTCGCCGCGTGTCACTACGCACGCGTGGTGGACGTGCTGTGACCCAACCAGTATCGAGAATCCATGGAGGAATCGTGAGGCGTAGAGCAGTCCTCGCCACGCTGACGGCCCTGGCGCTGTCCGGCGGCCTGGCGGCGTGCGGCAGCGGCGGAGGCGGTTCGGCCGCCAAGAACCAGCCGCCGGCGAAGGCCGGCGTGAACGACATCGCGGCGACCCCGCGCGACCAGGTGAAGGAGGGCGGCCAGCTGGTCTGGCCGCTCGGCGGCTTCCCGCCGAACTTCAACTACTTCCAGCTCGACGGCACCCTCAGGGACAACTCGGATGTCATGAAGGCCGTGCTGCCGATGCTCTACGTGGTCGACGCGGGCGGCAACCCGATCTGGAACAAGGACTACCTCGCCGAGGAGCCGAAACTCCAGACCGACCCGAAGCAGGTCGTCACCTACAAGCTCAACCCCAAGGCGGCGTGGAACGACGGCACGCCGATCACCTGGGAAGACATCCAGTGGCAGTGGAAGGCCTCGAGCGGCCAGAACAAGGAGTACAACATCTCGTCCGCCAACGGCTGGCAGGACATCGAGAGCGTGGAGAAGGGCAAGGACGACCGTGAGGCCGTCGTGACCTTCAAGAACAAGTACGCCGACTGGCAGGGGCTGCTGAACAACCCGCTCTACCCCAAGTCGACCAACCAGGACCCGAAGGTCTTCAACGAGGGCTGGATCGAGAAGATGCCGGCCGGGGCCGGCCCGTTCAAGTTCGAGTCGCTCGACAAGACGGCCAAGACCATCACCCTCGTGCGCAACGAGAAGTGGTGGGGCAACAAGGCGAAGCTCGACAAGATCGTCTACAAGGAGGTCGACGACAACGCGACCGCCGACGCCCTGGCCAACGGCGAGGTCGACTTCATGGAGATCGGCGCCAACGTCAACAACTACAAGCGCGCCAAGACGATGGCAGACAAGGTCGACCTGCGCCGCGCCGGTGGCCCGAACTTCCGTCACATCACCATCAACGGCTCCAAGCCGCAACTGGCCGACAAGAAGGTGCGCCAGGCCCTCGCGCTGGCCATCAACCGGCAGACCATCGGTAAGGCGCTGCTGCAGCCGCTGGAGATGGAGCCGAGCGTCCTCAACAACCACATCTTCATGACCAACCACTCGGCGTACAAGGACAACGCCGGTGAGCTGGGCAAGTACAACCTGGAGAAGGCCAAGTCGATGCTCGACGAGGCCGGTTGGAAGGTCGACGGGGCCGTCCGCAAGAAGGACGGCGCGTCGCTGGAGATCAACTTCGTGATCCCGGCCAACGTCCAGGCGAGCAAGCAGGAGTCCGAGCTCATCCAGGCGATGCTCAAGGAGGTCGGCGTCACCGTCAACATCAAGGCGGTGCCCTCGGCGGAGTTCTTCGACAAGTACATCACGCCGGGTGACTACGACATGACGGTCTTCTCCTGGATCGGCACCGCGTTCCCGGTCAGCTCGGCCGAGTCGATCTACAAGAAGCCGGTCAAGGACGAGAAGGGCGAGCTGAAGGTCGAGCAGAACTACTCGCGCATCGGCACCGACGAGATCGACGCGCTGTTCAAGCAGGCCAACGCCGAGCTGAACAAGGACAAGAACCACGAGCTGGGCAACAAGATCGACGCCAAGATCTGGGACGAGGTCTTCTCGCTGCCCATGTACCAGCGTCCGGACCTCTGGGCGGTCAAGAAGGGCCTCGTCAACTTCGGCGCCTTCGCGTTCGCCGACCCGGTCTACGAGGACATGGGCTACAAGAAGTGACCTGAGCGGTCCACGGGGCCCCGCACAGCCGACCGGCTGTGCGGGGCTCTTCGCGTACGGGCCGGGCCAGCGAGCGTCCAACCGCGCGGCCAGGTGCGCCGGGGCGACCACCCGGTACGCGTCGAGCTAGCCGTCCACCTCGCCGGCGACGACCCGGCGGTCGTCGGGCAGGCGCCGGGTGGCGCCGCTGCGGTCCAGCATCTCCAGTAGCGGCACGGCGACCCGCCGGCTCGTGCCGAGCGCCTGGCGGGCGTCGCTGAGCGTGAACGGCTGGGACACCCGCGACAGGACCGCCACGGCCTCGTCGAGCGCGCCGGGCAGCAGGACCACGCCGTCGGCGACGCGTACCAGGGCTCCGGCGCGTACCGCCGCGGCCAGCTCGCGCGGCCCGAGGCCGAGCTCGGCCAACCGGGCCGCCTCCGGGGCGCGGAACGGGTCGCCCTCGAGATCGGCGCGGACCCGGTCGACCGCGTCGGCGACCGGCCCCGGCAGGCTGCTCCCCTGCCCGGCCTGCGCGATCCGGCCCGACCGCGCCGTGAGCGGCGGCGCCACGAGCGCGTCGACGAGGGCCCGGTCGGGCAGGCCGAGGGCGTGTCGCAGCGCGTCGACCGGCGCGCCGGTTTCCAGCGGATGGTCCCGGGCGTAGTCGGCCACCTCCTCGGCAAGCCGCTTGCGCAGCGCCGACCAGTGGTCGGGGTCGGCCAGCCAGTCCCCGGCGACCGGGGTACCAGCCGCCGGCACGCCCATCCGTTCCAGCTCGGGCCGGCGTACCAGGCCCCGGCGGCGCAGCTCGTCGCTTTGCGACGGTACGCCGTCCATCGTGGACAGCTCGCGGGCGCGGGCGGCGGCGGCGCCCCGACGGCGCAGCGGCGGCGGGGACACGTCGAGGACCGTCACGCCACCGGCGACGTGGTGGCGGCCCGGGTCGCGCAGCAGGGCACGGTCGCCGACCCGCAGCGGCAGCGCGGCGTCCAGTCGCAGCCGGGCGGTGTCCACGCCCAGCGGCCGGATCCGTACGGCCACCGCCGCGGAGCCGACGTGCAGCGTCAGCGTGGACGGCAGGTCGGCGACCGGGTCGCCGGCCAGCCGCACGTCGACGACGTCGGTGCGGTGGAACCGCCCTGGCGTGACGAGCGCGTCCCCGCGGCCCACCTCGTCGCGCTCGATCCCGCGCAGGTTCACCGCGACGCGCGCCACGGCGGCCGCCTCCGCCACCGGGGCGCCCAGCGACTGCAGGCCGCGTACCCGTACCGGCCGACCGCTGGCGGCGAGTTCCAGCTCGTCGTTCGGTCGCAGCCGGCCGGCGCCGAGCGTGCCGGTGACGACCGTGCCGGCGCCCCGGATCGTGAACGAACGGTCGACCCACAACCGTACCGGCGCGTCCCGGTCGGGCGCGGGCAGCCGGGCCACCAGGGCGTCCAGGGCGGCGCGCAGATCGTCGAGGCCGGCGCCGGTGACCGCGCTGACGGCGACGGCGTCGACGGCGCCGAGCGAGGTCGCCGCGATCTGTTCCTGCGCCTCGGCCGTGGCCAACGCCGGGTCGAACAGGTCGCTACGGGTGACGACGAGGAGGCCGTGGCTCACCCCGAGGGCGTTGAGCGCGGCGAGGTGCTCGGCGGACTGCGGCATCCACCCCTCGTCGGCGGCGACCACGACGAGCGCCGCCGGAACCGGCCCGATGCCGGCCAGCATGTTCGGGACGAACCGCTCGTGACCGGGTACGTCGACGAACGCGACCACCTCACCGGAGCCCAGGGTGGTCCAGGCGAAGCCGAGGTCGATGGTCATGCCCCGGCGGCGCTCCTCGGCCCACCGGTCGGGCTCCATCCCGGTCAGCGCCCGGACCAGGGTGGACTTGCCGTGGTCGACGTGGCCGGCGGTGGCTATGACGTGCATGACTACGCCTGCCCGACCGCGGCCCGTCTGACCGCCGACGCCACCTCCGAGTCGCGCTCCGGCGGTACGCAGCGCAGGTCGAGCAGCAGCCGACCGCGCTCGACGCGGCCGAGGACGGGCGGCTGGCCGGTGCGCAGCGGCAGCGCGAGCCGCTCCGGCAGGGACACCGCCCACGACTCCAGTTCCAGCCCGGGCGCTCCCCCGCCACCGACGACGGCCGCCGTCGCGACGACGTCCGCGTCGAGGTCACCCAGGGATTCCCGCAACCGCTCCACCCGTACCCTCAACCGCGCCGGATCCGCCCGCAGGGCGACCCAGGTCGGTGGCGTGGGTCCGCGCAGCGTGGCTTCGAGGGCGGCGAGGGTGAGCTTGTCGACCCGCAGCGCCCGGGCGAGCGGGTGGCGACGCAGCCGCTCCACCAGGTCGGCGTCGCCGAGCAGCAGGCCGGCCTGGGGACCGCCGAGCAACTTGTCGCCGCTGGCCGTGACGAGGGCCGCGCCGGCTCGCAGGCTGGTCGCGGCGTCCGGCTCGTCGGGCAGCAGCGGGTCGGGGGCGAGCAGCCCCGAGCCGATGTCGACGACGACCGGCACACCGAGCCCGGCCAGGTCCGCGACCGGTACCGAGGAGGTGAAACCGTGTACCACGAAGTTGGACGGGTGCACCTTGAGGACGAACCCGGTGTCGGGCCCGACCGCTGCCGCGTAGTCGGCGAGCGCGCTGCGGTTGGTCGTACCCACCTCCCGCAGCCGGGCGCCGGTGGACTCCAGCAGGTCGGGCAGGCGGAACCCGTCGCCGATCTCGACGAGTTCGCCGCGGCTGACGATGATCTCCCTGCCGGCGGCGAGGACGGTCGCGGCGAGGACGAGCGCCGCGGCGCCGTTGTTGACGACGTGGACGCCCGTCGCGTCGGGGACGGCGGCGCGCAGCGCGTCGAGCGTGCCCCGGCCGCGGCGGGCCCGCCGGCCGGTGCTGAGGTCGAGCTCCACGTCGGTGTGGCCGGCGGCGGCGGCGAGCGCGTCGACGGCCGCGTCCGACAGCGGCGCCCGGCCGAGGTTGGTGTGCAGCACGACGCCGGTGGCGTTGAGGACGGTACGCAGGCTCGTCGGACCCGCCGGCAGGGCGGCGGCCGCGGCGTCGGCGACGTGCTCGGGAGCGATCTCACCCCGGCGGGCCCGCTCCTGCGCCGCGTTCACGAGCGCCTTGACCTGAGCGTGGCCGAGCGTCGCGGCGGCGGCGGCGAGGCGGGCATCGGCGAGGACGACATCGGTACGGGGTACGAGCCGGCGCGGGTCCACCGTCACGCCCGGCGAGCTGGTCGGCGGAGACGGCTTTTGCACAGCCCAGACACTACACAGCTCAGGAACGACATCGCTCGGGGACGACATCGCTCAGGGACGACATCGCCGGGTGGGAACGGCTCGCCGTCACGCCCCGGTCACCACATCGGATGGCCCAACAGCACGGTGGCCCTACGGCACGGTGCCCCTGAAGAACACGGTGGCCCGCGGCGTCGGCCGCGGGCCACCGTGTCAGGAGCCGGTGATCAGCGCTTCGGCTTGTAGGCCCGGACCCGGTCGGCCCGGGTGGCCTTGCGGGTGGAGTTGGCGCTCACCGAGGCCGAAGACGCGGGCGTGAACGGCCGCAGCGACGGGTTGATGTTGTACAGGCTCGCCACGACGAACCCGGTCACATCGAAGATGAGGTGGGTGGTGCAGGACGCGTAGATCTGGATCACGTCGCTCTGATTGGGGTCCTGGGTCGATGACTCGCCGAGCGCGCACACGATGGCGTTCGACAGCGGCCAGCCCTTGAGGAAGTTGATCGACGACGTGTTCGGACGGGTGACGCCCGCCGGCGCGATCGTGACGAAGCCGTTCGCCTCCGGGCCCTGCACGGTCGCGTTGCCGAGCACCGCCCAGCCGTAGTTGACGAACGGGGTCAGGTTCAGCAGCAGCGTCTGGCCGGCCCGAAGCCCGGAGGGGCCGAGCACGTCGGGGTTGAGAATGAGCTCCCGGCCGTTTCCGCTGACGCCGCCGAGGCCACGGGTGTCCAGCGCCCGGAAGGGCGTGACCGGCCAGGTCTGCGTCGCGGTGTAACTGGTGTTGACCAGGGTGGCGATGTCCGCGGTCGCCTGGAACTCCAGCTCGCCGCCGGCGGTGGCGTTGAACGAGCCCGGCGCCACGTCCGCCGGCATGTATTTGCTGGACGGCGCGAGCCGCAGCGACGGGCCGTTCGCGCTGTTGGTCAGCTCGAGGGTGGCGCCCGTGGCGGAACTGTTCTTGATGACGGTGGTCTCGGCACCCCCGTCGTTGATGACAGCCGCGCCGAGCTTCACCGCCTCGCCGGGAGCCGCCTGGGCCGGGCTGGCGGTGAGTGCGCTTGCCACCCCGGCCGCCCCCACGCCGGCCGCCACAGCGCTCGCGCTACGCAGCAGTCGACGACGGTCGAGCGCCGACTTGGTCTCTTCTTCCACTCAGGGATCCTCCGTGATCAATCTGGGGTCTGTAGGGAGCAGACCGGAGGGGATCTTGCCATCACGGGCCACCCGTTCGCACCCCCCTATCGGGTGCCACTGCGGCACCCATCGGTGTCGATTCGGCGAGGACATCAACGGACGGTGGCGACCCCATGCGTTCTCAGTCATGACAGCGGACGGTCGCATTGATGTCAGACTGTTCTCGTGACAATGGAGGGCGCCGACCCGGCTGGTCGGGCGGTCGCGGACGAGCGCGACCGGCTCGCGGTCGCCCGGCTGCTCCGCTTCTTCCACCCTCGGACCGGCAAGTGGACGACCCCGACCGGTGAGGCGTGGCAGCCGGCCCTGGCCATCGACGCGGTGGTCAACACGTACGAGCGCACACGCGACGTCGCCTACCTGAACGTCATCGAGAAGTCGTTCGCCCGCTACCGGGGCCGGCGGTCGCACTTCTACGACGACGACGGGTGGTACCTCAACGCCTGGCTGCGCGCGTACGACGTCACCGGCGACGCCAAGTACCTCGACGAGGCCGAGGCGCTCTTCGCCAAGATGACCGAGGCCTGGGACGGCGTGTGCGGCGGCGGCCTGTGGTGGAACGCCGACCGCGGGTACAAGAACGCCATCACCAACGAACTGTTCCTGCTCGCCGCCGCGCGGCTGCACCGGCGGGCCGGCGCACCGACCGGCGAGGGCCGCTACCTCGACTGGGCGCTACGCGAGTGGAACTGGTTCGACGCGAGCGGGATGATCAACTCCTATCATCAGGTCAACGACGGCCTCGACGCGTCCTGCGCCAACAACGGCGGTACCACCTGGACATACAACCAGGGCGTCATCCTCGGCGGCCTGGTGGAACTGTGGCGCATCACCGGCGACCGGAGCCACCTCGCCCGCGCCCGGCAGATCGCGGACGCCGCCGTCGCCACGCTCGTCCACGAGGATCCGACGGGCTCGACCGGCTCGATCCTGGCCGAGCCCGGCGAGCCGGCACGCTGCGTCGGGGACGCCCAAGTCTTCAAGGGCATCTTCGTCCAGAACCTCGCGCGGCTCCACGGCGCCGATCCGGACGGCGGGCCCGCGTACCAGAGGTTCCTGAACACGAACGCCGACGCGGTGTGGCGGGCGCGCCAGCGGCTGCGCCGGGGCGTCGGGCCGTACTGGACACAGCGGCGCGGCAGGGTCAACGCGGCCACCCAGGCCGCGGCGGCGTTGCTGGTCGGCGGCGTGGCGCTGCTGCACGCCGGCGGCGAGACCGACGAGGTACCACCGACCGAGGGCACGGTGTACGAGGTACCCCCGCAGCCGGACGGGCGGGACGTCACCGTCACCGTGGACGCCGCGGCCACGCGCGACCACATCCTGACGTTCCGGTACGCGGCCGCCCGCGACACGGTCCGCCACCTGAGCGTGAACGGGGTGCGGCACGCCGCGCGGATGCTCTTCATCGGGACCGGCGACGGAACCGTCAGTTACACCGTGCCGCTGACCCGCGGTACGAACACGGTCTCGCTCAACAGGCCCTGGAGCCTGTGGCGGCGTAACCGGTTGAGCCTGGAGAGCCTGCTGGTCAGGTGACCAGGCGCAACCCTCCGGGCGGGCCCGTGCCGATGGCCGGACCCGCCCGTACCGGTCGTCAGCCGGTGATCCCGGACTTCAGCTTGTTCATCATCTCGGCGAAGTCGAAGGTCTCCGCGGCCGGCGGAGCCTCGACGGTGACCGGCTTGTTGTAGTCGGTGTAGTCCACGGTCAGGTCGGTGGTGGTACCCAGGACGCTGCGACTGCGGCGCAGGTTGTACTGCTCGTCCACCCACAGGTCGACCTTGGCCTCCTTGACGCTCTTCTCGTTCAGCGTCTTCTCGACCTGCGAACGAATCGACGGGTCGAGTTGGCCGAGGTAGGTGGAGACCGGCATGGTCCCCGCGTAGTGGATCGTCTTCGCGCCGTTCACCGTCTCCTCGCCGACCGCGGTGACCGAGCCGCTGTCGACGAGCATCTGGACCTGCTTGGCCGGATTCATGTGGTCGAGTTGGCGGGCGACCTCACCGGCCGCCTGCTGGCCACTGGCTGCTGCGAGGTCCAGCTTCATCCAGCTCTTACCGTCCATGTCGGCCCGGTCCTTGGCGGGGATCTGGACGTAGAACGTGGTACCGAGCATCCGGATGGTCCCTGGGCCGTCCGTCGCATCCTCGATGACGAGCTCTGCCTTGAGCGGCCCGCCCAGCGCCACCACGCCGCGACCCTTGAGCGGCTCGCCGTCGGCCGTCCCGCTCATGGTCAGCGCGACCGAGGTGGCCTTGCCGCTGTTGTCCGCGGCCTTCTGTATCGAGCCCTTGGCGTCGCTGCGCATCAGCGCCAGCGTGTCCGCCTTGCCGTCCGCGTTTCCGCCGGCCTTCGACGAGTCCGGCCCGCAGCCCGCCAGCGCGAACGCGCCCAGTGACAGCAATACCAGAGCCGTCCTTCTCGTACCCCGCACGAGACCACTCCCCTTGGGTCTAATAGGTCGAACCGGCGGGACAGTACCGCACCGGCACCACGGCGAGAGGGCCCCGTCGGCGCCTGGAGTGCGACCACTCGTACAGATGGTGATGAATCCCGCGATGTACTCGCATTCTCCTGATGAGGGCGAATGGCCCTGTCGACGACAGGACTTTCGGCCCTGCCGGCCTCGGGACCTCCGGAGTGTGCTTGGAGCAGGCCTACGGGACGAGCGGGAGAGCCCAACTGGTGGACAGTTGAGCTGAGAGGCCGATGAGCCGACGTGCCATCCGGCGATCCCATGCACCTGATCCGGACAATACCGGCGGAGGAAGATTCGCCTCGTAGGTCGTCACGTGCACTCGTACACAGTGGACCGCCACCGACATTCCACATATCCGCGCGCCTGACGAGCGGCATCCGATGGGGCGCCCGTCCCCGGGCCCGGGACGTTCGCCCCTGCCGACCCTGCCGCATCCGCCACAGGCTGGAGGTGTCACGGAGGTGTGTCATGGTCACCCGGGCGCGGCGGCCGGTGCTCGTCGGCATCGACTCGTGCGACGGCGCCGATCCAGGGGACGGTGCCGACCCACGGGCCGATCTACCGGACAGAGCCCATCTACAGGACAGAGCCGATCTACAGGACGGCATGGTCGCCGCCGAGACGGCCGCCGCCGAGGCGTACCGGTTCCACCTCCCCCTGCGACTGGCCTGCTGCCGGTACCCGGCCGCGAGTTCCCGGTCGATCCTCGCGCAGACGGTCGAACGCCTGCGCGAGCGCTTCCCCACCCTGGTGATGACCACCACCGCGTACCCCGCCGCGAACCGCGGCGCCCTCGCCGACGTCCTCGTCGAGCAGTCCTACGACGCCGCCCTGGTCGTCGTCGGTCCCCGGCACACGGGCGGCTACGACAACCTCCTGGGCCGGTGGTTGAACGACCGGGTCGTGACCCACTCGCACTGCCCGGTACTCGTCGCGCACGCCCGCGTCGCCTGCGACCATGCCGCCTGCGACCATGCCGACTGCGACCATGGGACGGATGCGCACCGGCCGATCCTCGTGGGGCTCGACGGCTCCGAACACAGCGACGCCGCCGTACCGCTCGCGTTCGAACAGGCGATGCTGCGCGGGGTGCCGGTACGGGCGGTGAACGTGCACTGCATCGGCCCGCGGGCAGCGGCCGAGACGGACGAGGGCGGCAAGTACACCGTCGGGACGGCGCAGGCCTGCTCGGCCGAGCTCATCGCGGAGGCTCTGGACGGCTGGCCCGACCGGTACCCGGAGGTGGCGGTGGTGTCCGAGCCGATGTACGCCCCGGACGTGGTGTCCGCGTTCGTGGCCGCCTCCGCCTCCGCGCCCCTGGTGGTGGTCGGCTGCCGGGGCCGCACCGCGTGTACCAGCCTGCTACCCGGCTCGGTCAGCCGAGCACTGATCCACCGGGCACAGTGCCCGGTGCTCGTGGCACACGCCCATGCCCACCCCCGGCCGAATCCGCGCCGGACGGTGGCGGCCGGCGCGGGGTTCGCGACGGACCGCAGACGCACCCGACTGTCGGCCGTGGCACCCCCGGCCCCGTACCCGCACGGGTCACACCATGCGGCGTCGCATCTCGCGGAGTCACATCTCGCGGTCGGGTGGCACAACCAGTGGACGGCGTAGCGCGTCCCGTGCCGCGAGATCGGCCATCGCCGACCGGTACTGCGCCGGCGACAGTCGGCCCATGAGCAGGGCCGCGACGAGTACGGCCTCCGCCCGGTCACTGTTGGCGGTACCCGTGGCGACCACGGCGGCGGCGTCCGCCCCCTCCGACGACAGCCGCCGGGCGGCACGCCGGGCCCGTGACCGGGCGAACCAGCGGCCGACGGACGGTGCGACGTCGACGGTCGCCAGCAGCAGCGCGAGCACGATCAAGAAGACGACGAACACCACGTCGATCACCTCCCCCGGCGTCCCGGGTCCTGAACCACCCTTGTCCGCAGGATCTACGGGCGGAAGAGCCGAAGGTCCCGTCCGTACCGGCGTTCGGCGGAGAAACCCCTTCGGTCGAGAGACCGCGCACGTGGCAGCGCACCGAGACGGGGAGGCGTCATGCGGAGGATCCTCGACGACGGACCATCGGGATCGTGATCGGCGCGGCGACCGGCAGGGGTCAGTGGCCGTTGGCGGGGAAGGCTGCCGCGACGCCGTCCACGGCGAGCCGCACCCGCTCCCCTGCCGCGGGGGTACGGGTACCCATGACGCGGGCGACCACCTCCGGGCCGGACGGTTCCAGCTGAAGCCGTACGGTCGCGTCGTGGCCGAAGTAGGCGACCTCTCCGACGCGGGCGAGCACGCCCTCAGCGGCAGGCACCGCGTCGGAGCCGGCCAGGATCCGGATCTGCTCGGGCCGGATGAGCAGGTGCGCGGCGCCCTCGACGGCGCCGGGCGCGACGGCGACGGCACCCAGCGCGCAGTCCGCCGTCCCGCCCCGGACCGTCCCCGGCAGCAGCACCGCGGCGCCGACGAACGCGGCCACCGCCGGGTCGGCGGGGCTGGCGTAGACGACGTCCGGGGCGGCCGCCTGGACCAGCCGGCCGCTCCGCATGACAGCGACCTGGTCGGCCAGGGACAGCGCCTCGTCCTGGTCGTGGGTGACCAGGACGGCGGTGGCGTTCGCGGCCCGCAGCGCCTGCGCCACAGCGCGGGCGGTACCCAGCCGCAGCGCGGCGTCCAGCGACGAGAACGGCTCGTCGAGCAGGACGATGGACGGCTTCGGCGCGAGCGCCCGGGCCAGCGCGACCCGCTGCTGCTGGCCGCCGGAGAGTTCGTGCGGGTACCGCGTGGCGACGTCACGGCCGAGTTCGACGAGGTCGAGCAGTTCGGCCAGGCGTTCGCCGGAGCGGCGGGCGGCCCGGGGCAGGCCGAACGTGATGTTGGCGGCGACGTCGAGGTGCGGGAAGAGGGCGCCCTCCTGGGGTACGTACCCGACCTGCCGGCGCTGCGGCGGTACGAAGACTCCGGGGCCGGCCACCTGCTGGTCACCGAAGGCGATGGTGCCGCCGTCCGGGGCGGCGAAGCCGGCGATCAACCGCAGCAGCGTGGTCTTGCCGCAGCCGGACGGGCCGAGCACCGCCGTGAAGCTCTGGGCGGGTACGTCGAGGTCGACCCCGGTCAGCGCGGAGACGGGACCGAAGCTCTTGGTGACCTGACGGATGGCCAGTGCGGTCATGAGGTGTTCCTCGTGCGTCGGGTGAGCAGGTAGGTGGCCGGCGCCGAGATGGCCACCATGAGGGCGGCGTACGGAGCGGCGGCGCCGTAGGCGATGTCGCTGGAGTGGCTCCAGAACTCGGTGGCCAGGGTCCGCGTTCCGATCGGCGCCAGCAGCAGCGTAGCGGTGAGCTCGGTGACGACCGCGAGGAACACCAGCGCGGCGCCGGCGCCGACACCCGGCGCGATGAGGGGCAGGATCACCCGCCGCAGCGTCGTCGCGCCCCGGGTACCCAGGGAGTGCGCGACGTCCTCGAGGACCGGCGGCGCCTGGGCGATCGCCGCCCGGGCGCTCACCATCGCCCGCGGCAGGAAGAGGATGGCGTACCCGACCAGCAGGACCCCGGTCGTCTGATACGCCGACGGCACGAACCGGATCGACACCGTGATCAGCGCCAGCGCGACGACGATGCCGGGCAGGGCGTTCGCCACGTACGTGCTGCGCTCCAGCAGCGTGCTGACGCTCCCGCGGTACCGGACGGACAGCCACGCGACCGGAAGTGCGAGCGCCGTGGTGAGCAGCGCCGCCAGCAGCCCCAGGCCGATGGACGTGGCGGCGGTCGTCACCAGGGACGCGACCGGGAAGGCGGTGGACGCACCGACGACCAGCCAGTGCACCAGGCTGCCCATCGGTACCCCGAGGGCGAGCGCCACGACGGCGAACAGGGCCACCAGGGCGGGTGCGGTCCAGCCCCGCAGCCGTACGGGTTCGAGGCTCCGGGCGGCGCCGCGCCCCACCCGCGCGTACCGGCGCCGCCCGCGCAGCCGCAGCTCGGCCGTGAGCAGGAGCGCGCAGCACAGCACCAGGACGGTGGCCAGCATGTTGGCCGCCGGCGCGTTGAACGCCGACTCGTACTGGTCGAAGATCGCGGTGGTGAAGGTCGGGTACCGCAGCATCTGCAGCGCGCCGAACTCGGCGAGCAGGTGCAGCCCGACCAGCAGCGAGCCGCCGAGCACGGCCGGGCGCAGCTGCGGCAGCACCACCCGCAGGAAGGTGCGCCACGGTCCGTGGCCGAGGGCACGGGCGGTCTCCTCCAGCGCCGGGTCGAGGCCCCGCAGCGCCGCCGCCGCGGGCAGGAAGACCAGCGGGTAGTACGACACGGTGACGATGAGCAGGGCGCCCCAGTACCCCTCGACCGCCGGGGTGAGCGACACCCAACCGAAGCTGGTCACGAAGGCGGGGACTGCCAGCGGCGCGGCCAGCAGGGCGTTCCAGATCCGGCGGCCGGGCAGCGTGGTGCGCTCGACCAGCCAGGCCGCCCCGGTACCCAGGACGGCGGTGAGCACCATGCAGCCCAGCGTGAGTCGGGCCGTGTTGACCAGCAGCTCACCGATGCGGGGGCGTACCAGCAACCGCCACGCCTCGTCCCAGCCCGTACTGACCGTGTACCCGACGACGAAGGCCAGCGGGATGGCGGCGACGAGCGCGACGAGGACGCACGCGGCGAGCAGCAGGGGTGGGTACGCCGCGACGCGGCGCCCCACCCCGGCGGTACGGGTGGTGAGGATGCTCAGAGCAGACCCGCCTGCTGCATCAGCTCGACCACCTTCGGCCCGTTGAGCTTGGCGACGTCCAGCTCCGGCGCGTTGAGCTCACCGAGCGGCTTGAGCTTGGGGTTGGTGGGCACCTCGGCCGAGATGGAGTACTCCCCGGACTTGCCGTCGGCGAGGATCTTCTGGCCGTTCTTGCCGGTCAGGTACTTCACGAGCTGCCGGGCCTCGGCCTGGTGCTTGCTGGCCTTGAGCACGCCGGCGCCGGAGACGCTGACGAAGGCGCCGGGATCGGAGTTACCGAAGTAGTGCAGTTCGGTGTTGGCGCTGTTGGCGCCCGACTCGGCCCGGTCGTTGACCCAGTAGTAGTGGTAAATGACGCCGCCGGAGATCTCACCGTCGTTGACGGCCTTCATCACCGCACCGTTGCCCCGGTAGACCTTCGCGTTGGCCTTGAGCCCCTTGAGCCACTCGGCCGTCGCGGCCTCGCCCTTCACCGCGAGCACGGCACTCACGATCGCCTGGAAGTCAGCGCCGGCCGCGGCGACGCCGATCTTGCCCTTCCACTGCGGCTGCGTGATGTCCATGATGGACGCCGGCAACTGCTCCTTGGTGAGCTGCTTGGAGTTGTACGCGAACACCGTCGAGCGGGAGGCGAAGCCCATCCAGTTGCCGGTGGACGGCACATACTGCTTCGGTACCTGCGCCAGGGTCGCGTCGTCGAGCTTGGCGAAACCGCCCTTGCTGTCGACGAGCGTCATCGCCGGGGAGTTCTCGGTGACGAAAACGTCGGCCGGCGACGCGGCGCCCTCCTGGACGATCTGGTTGGCCATCTCCGAATCTTTGCCGTTCCGGAAGTTGACCTTGATGCCGGTCTCCTTGGTGAAGCCGTCGACCAGCTCTTTCATCATCGGCTCGTGCTGCGCGTTGTACAGGGTGAGCGTGGCCTTCTCCGGGGAGCCCGCCGACCCGGACTTGTCCGAGCCGCCGCACGCCGCCAGGCCCGGCGCAACCGCCAGGGCAGCCACAATCGCCAGTACCCGTCGTCTACCCTTGCGCATCGAGCTCCCTAAGTAAGGACAACCTTGGTTAGGAGAGCCTAAGCTAATGCTACCGAGCGTGTCCAGAAGCACCGACGATCGGGAGTGTGGCCGCCGTCGCATCCGAGATCGTCTTTTACCGTGATCCACGCCGGTGAGCCTGATAGGCTGCTGACCTGAAGGGGAGTAGTCCTTCGCCGGTCGTCGACATGCTGGAACCCTAGTGGGCTCCCGGTGGCCGGGCCCCGGCCCCCGGGGTGGACGAGACCTTCGACCCATAGGTGACGTGCGCGTCATGGCGGGGTCGAGGTCTCGGTACGGTTTCTCCGGGCACGGCTTCCCCGCGTGGTGCGGGAAAGAAGACCAGACCCGTGATCCATTTTGTACTGCTGATCGTCTGCGCGGCGGTGATCTACCTGTCGTGCGAGTGGTTCGTCAACGCCGTGGAGTGGCTCGGCCAGCGGCTCAAGGTGGGACCGCTCGCCGTCGGTACGATCCTGGCCGCGTTCGGTACCGCCCTGCCGGAGAGCGTCGTCACGTTCGTGGCCGTCGTCTTCGGCTCCGGCGAAGCCCAGAAGGACATCGGGGTGGGCGCCGCGATGGGCGGTCCGCTGGCGCTGGCGACCGTCGCGTACGGCGTGACCGGCGTGATGATGTGGACGCGACGGCGTAAGACGGCCGCCGCGAGGACCGCCGTACCGGCGATGGCCGGCACCACCGGGTCAACCGGCTCCGGCGGGTCGCCCGGCCCTGCCGGCGTTGCGGGTACCGGCGGGTCTCACCTCGGCGACGGCATCGGCGATCCCGGCAAGCTGGCCCGCGACCAGCGGTGGTTCCTGGCGATCTTCGTCGTGAAGGTGGCCCTCGGGCTGGTGGCGTTCGCGTTCAAGCCGTGGCTGGGGCTGCTGTTCTTCGCCGCCTATGCGGTGTACTTCTGGCGGGAGATGCGCGGCGGCGGCGAGCACGGCGACGGCGACGGCGAGGAGCTCGCACCGCTGCTGCTGCAGCGCCGCCGCGCCAAGCCCGCGACCTGGGCCGTGGTCACCCAGACCCTGGCCACCCTGGTGGTCATCTTCGGCGCGTCGCAGCTGTTCGTGCACCAGCTCGACGCCGTCGGGCCGATGCTCGGGCTGTCGGCGACGGTGACCGCGCTGCTGCTGTCGCCGATCGCCACCGAGCTGCCCGAGATCATGAACGCCATCATCTGGGTCCGCCAGGGCAAGACTCCCCTGGCCCTGGCGAACATCTCCGGCGCCATGATGATCCAGGCGACCGTGCCCAGCGGCCTGGGCCTGCTCTTCACCCCGTGGCGGTTCGACTCTCCGCTGCTGCTGTCCGGCATCGCCACGATGGTCGCGATCGGGTACCTGCTGGTGCTGCTGCGTACCCGGAAGTTCAACGCCTGGACCCTGTCCACGGCCGCGCTTTTCTACGCCGCCTTCGCCGCGTGCCTCGTACCGATCCTCACCTGAGGATCGACTGAAACGGCCCGGCGGCGCACGATGCGCCGCCGGGCCGTGACGCACCCGGTATGCGAGGTCAGTACGAGTAGCCCCGGTTGACCATCCACTGGGCCATGTTGATGGTGGTGACCCAGTAGCTGCTGTTGGCGGGGTTGGCCGGGTCGGCGATCTTCACGGCCCGACCGTCGTCCTTGTAGCCGACGACGGCCACGTAGTGGCCCCCGCCGTAGCTGTGCCCGCCACCGGCCATGTCCGTGGCCGAGCCGACGACGTTGGCCACCATGGCGTACCCGTTGCTGATGGCGTGGACGACGTCGGCCTGCAGCTGGTCCATCTGGGCCGGGGTGGCCGCGGGGCCGGGAATGGACCGGGTCTTGTAGAAGTCGGTACCGAGGATGCCGTTCAGCGCGCGCGTCGTGTCCTCGGCGGAGTCCGTCCCGCCCGTCGTGGTCCGCAACTCGCGGGCGGCCAGGTCCTGGCTGACGACCTTGCCGCGGGCGGTCAGGGCGATCCGCGTCGACGCCGGGCCGCAGTAGTAGAAGTTCGGCTGCGCCTCGTACTGGTAGGCCAGCTCCTTCATGGACGGCGGGGCCGGCGGGGCGGCCGGCGTCGGCGGGGCCGAGGGTGGGGCCGGCGGCGGTGCCGCCTGCGTCGCCGTTGCCGGCGCCGTCGGCGCCGGACGGGCCGGCTTCACCGTCTGGCCGGCGGTGCCCGGCGCGGGCGCCGCGGCGAGTCCGCCACGCCCGACCGTACCGGGATTGTCGCGGACCGTGTCCACCACGGAGACGCGGGCGGCGCTGGGCGCCGCGTGAACGGACGGTTCGCTCAACAGGATGCCGGTGGTGGCGGCCGCGGCGAGCACGGCGGCCGAGGTGACCAGCGCCCGAGGGACGCGGGGGGCTGCGGCGTGCCTGAACTTGTTGCGGGTACGTCGGGGCTTCAATTCAAGGTCTCCACGGGTGTGCCAGGTCTGCCGATCGGCATGCGCCGGTCGGCTGACCGTTTTTCAACGACGGGATCGCCGCGGTGACGGGTCGACCGGCAGAAACCGGAGGACGCGCGGTGCGGCGGCGTGAGGGATCACCGGCTGCCACGCTCGCGGCTACGGCTGCCGCGTCACGTGACGGCAGACCGGTCCGCTAGAGCGGGCGCAAGGCACTGCCGCGACGACGGCGACGGGCCAGATTGGTGACCGCCTCACCCGGAGGCTGTTGGTCCGAATGAGCGGACCAGGTCACGGACCCGTTTCGGACCGACCGGTCCAGGGCACATACGTGGTGCGATGGGAAACCCGCGAGAGTAATGGGGCGACGGGGTCTTGCACGGCATGTTCTCCTTACGCTGCCGCCTACCGGGTTAGCTGACGGATTCGGGCGGGAAAGGTCGCCCTACCGCAGGCCAGCGGCCCGCGGATTCACCCCAGAGTTGCGGTGGGTCCCCGGCTCGTGAACAGCACGACTCGACGGGTCCGCTCCGGCGCCACCTACGGTGACCACGAGACCGGATCGGACGCGATGACCATACGGGCAGGTATCGGACCTGCCAAGACCCTCTTCCTGTTACCAAGAGCACTTGCGCGATAACAGATTGATGATCAAGGATCCGCCCGGACCGCGTCGAGTGCCCCCGGAGAAAATTCTGGCCGCCGTGTCGATTCCGGTCGTCCTCGTTCGACGCTCTGGTAGATCGAAGGTTCAACACCAGGCCTAAGACGGTCCGGGAGGCACTCCCGACCGCCAACCAGGAGGAGACACGGCAATGCGCGTCATGGTGATGATCAGGGCGGACCGGGACAGCGAGGCGGGCGTCATGCCCAGCCAGGAGATCCTCGCCGCCATGGGTAAGTACAACGAAGAGCTGGTCAGGGCCGGCGTGATGATCGCCGGCGAGGGGCTGCACCCGAGCTCCAAGGGCGTTCGGATGACGTTCTCCGGCGGGACGGCGACCGTGACCGACGGGCCCTACGCCGAGGCGAAGGAGCTGATCGCCGGGTTCTGGCTGTGGCAGGTCAAGTCGATGGACGAGGCGATCGAATGGCTCAAGCGCTCGCCGTTCGACGGGGGCGCCGAGGTCGAGATCCGACCGGTGTTCGAAGCCGAGGACTTCGGCGAGGAGTTCACTCCCGAACTCCGGCAACAGGAGGAGCGCCTGCGCGCGCAGGTGGCCGACCAGCAGCGGTAGTTCACAGCGGTATTTCACAGCGCTGGTCGACGGCGGCGGTGTCGCGGCACACCGGCCCGGATGGTTGTATCGGTAGCCGTGACGGCTACCGATACCCATCGCGCGATCGACGCGGTCTGGCGGATCGAGTCGGCCAGGCTCACCGCCGGTCTCGCGCGGATGGTACGCGACATCGGCCTCGCCGAGGACCTGGCGCAGGACGCGCTCGTGGCCGCGCTCGAGCAGTGGCCGCAGTCAGGCGTCCCGAACAACCCGGGCGCCTGGCTCATGGCCGTCGCCAAGCGCCGCGCGATCGACGCGATGCGCCGGCAGGCCACGCTGGAGCGCAAGCAGGTGGAGGTCGGTCGCGACCTGGAGGCCCGGCTCGGCACCGACGAGCAGGACCTGGACGCCGCGATCGATGACGACATCGGCGACGACCTGCTGCGCCTCATCTTCACGGCCTGCCATCCCGTCCTCTCCGTCGAGGCGCGGGTCGCGCTCACGCTCCGGATGCTGGGCGGCCTGACGACCGACGAGATCGCGCGCGCCTTCCTGGTACCGGAGCCGACCGTCGCCCAGCGCATCGTCCGCGCCAAGCGGAGCCTGGCCGACAAGAAGGTCCCCTTCGAGGTCCCCAGCGGCGCCGACCGCGGCGACCGCCTGGCCTCGGTACTCGAGGTCGTCTACCTCGTCTTCAACGAGGGCTACTCGGCGACCGCTGGTGACGACTGGGTACGGCCGTCGCTGTGCGAGGAGGCCCTGCGTCTCGGTCGCATCCTGGCCGGGCTCGCGCCGGCCGAGCCCGAGGTACACGGCCTCGTCTCGCTCATGGAGATCCAGGCGTCGCGGCTGAGGGCACGGATCGGTCCGTCCGGCGAGCCCGTCCTGCTGCTCGACCAGGACCGTACACGCTGGGACCGGCTCCTCATCCGCCGCGGCCTCGCGGCGTTGGAGCGCGCCGAGCAGCTCGGCGGCGCGCTCGGCCGGTACGCGCTGCAGGCCGCGATAGCCGCCTGCCACGCCCGGGCGCTGACGCCGCAAGAGACGGACTGGGCCCGCATCGCCGCGCTCTACGCCGCACTCGGCCAGCTCTCCCCCTCGCCCATCGTCGAGCTGAACCGCGCCGTCGCGGTCTCGATGGCGTTCGGCCCGGCGGCGGGTCTGGAACTCGTCGACACGCTGGTCGCGGAGCCGGCGCTCAAGGGGTACCACCTGCTGCCGAGTGTGCGCGGCGACCTCCTGGCCAAGCTCGGCCGCTTCGACGAGGCGCGCGCCGACTTCGAGCGTGCGGCGTCGCTGACCCGTAACAACCGCGAACGCGTCCTGCTTGCCGAACGCGCCGCCGCGTGCACCCGTGGACACGCACCGTAAGCGGCCGGCACCGTGAGCGGCCGGCGCTGTGAGCGGCCGGCGCTGTGAGCGGCCGGCGTTTACAGGAGAGTCCGCCGACTGTCAGCGGCCGACCAGCTGAACATCAGCAGGGTCGCGTCGTCGTGCAGGGGTCCGACCTGGTGGTCGAGCACGTCGTGGGAGAGCCTCCGGAGGGTCTCGGGTACCGGTAGCCCGGCGGCCGTGTGGCACTCGGCGAGCTCGACCAGCCGGGACAGGCCGAACTCCTCGCCGTGCTCGTCGCGCGCCTCGGTGAAGCCGTCGGTGTAGCACAGCAGCCGGTCACCCGGCTCCAGCTCGTGTTGGCCGACCTCGGCGGTCGGGTCGGCGATACCGAGCGGTGTCCGCCTCCCCTGGTCCAGGAGGGCGACCGCCTTGCCGCCGCGCAGCAGTACCGGCGGTGGGTGGCCGGCGTTGAGGTAGCGCACGACGCCGGTGGCCAGGTCGACCTCCGCCAGCACGGCGGTGACGAACCGCTGGTCGCTGAAGTTGCCGATGATGGCCTCGTCGGCCGCACCGGCCATCCCTTCCAACGGCTGCCCGTCCACCCTCGCGGTACGCATCGCGGACATCGCGACGGCCGTGGTGAGGCCGGCGGTCAGGCCGTGACCGACGCCGTCCAGGACCGCCACCCGGGCGAGGTCGGCATCGACCGCGTAGTCGAAGGCGTCGCCGCCAGCCTCGTAGCACGGCTCCAGCACCGCCGAGATGACCATCCGCTCGGTCGCGAAGGTCAGCCGCGGCACGGTTCGCCACAACAACTCGGACGCGGTGGACAGGCGCCGGGAGCGTCTGGACTTCAGCAGGATGTCGCCGTACTCGGTCTTTGCCGCGACCAGGTGGCCGAGCAGCATCGCGACCAGCGTGACGCCTTCGCGCAGCTCGGGATCGTCAGGGTCGAGCCAGTCCGGCAGCGCCACCTCCAGGACCCCGAGCCGCTCGGTACCGTCCTGCAGCGGCATCCACAACCGCCGCGGTCGGTCGGGTACCGACACCGGGCTGATCATCATGAAGGCCTGCCCGGCCGGGCCGTCGTCGATCGGCAGGGACCGCGGTACGGGCTCGGTCGCCCCGGGCACCGCTCGCAGCGACCGCTGCTCAAGATCGACCAGGTACATGGTGAACTCGACCCCCAGCGGACGGACCGCGTCGTTCACCGCGCCTGCCAGGCCTCCGGGCAGCGCCACCTGAGCGGCGCGTAGCAGCTCGAGGACGGCGTCGCGCCACGCGTCCAACGGAGATCCCACCGTCATACCGTATGCCGACCCCTCCCGGCCGCCAACGATCGCCGCGCCTCGGTGCTGGCGCCCTCCCCGTACCCGGGGCCCGGTGGTGCCGGCTTGGGCGAGCGCCACCGGGGCTATGCTCATGCGGTCGGCCAGGGAGGACCAGATGGATACGCCTCGTGTGGGGATCGCTCCGGCCAGCTTGGATCTGGTTCGGTCCGATGACGGTCACGGCAACGCACGCCTGGTCACGACCGGCGAGGTCGACATCAGCAACCTGGAGCGGCTCCACGAGACCATCGCCGCCGTCCTCGCCGAGCCGGGTACCACCTCCCTGGTCATCGACGTCCAGCCGCTGGACTTCATCGACTCGACCGGCATCCAGGTCCTGTTGAGCGCGATGCGGACCGCGCAGCACCGTGGAATCACCTTCTCCGTGGCCAACGCACACGGCAAGGTGCTGCGGATTATGACGGTCCTCAATCTGTACGATCTCCTGTCCGCCGACGGACCGCGCACGACCTGACCGGGGCCGTCCGCCTCTGCCGTCTTTGTCGCGGCTCCCCTGCCTGCCTCCGCCTTGTGACGCGGCGCCCTTTTGTCTGCCGCCGCGGTGCGTGCCGCGACGCTCCACCGCCCGCCCTGGCGACGCACCGTTCGCTGTGGGTCGGACCACCGCCCGTACAGCATCCTAGGATCCTGAACTGGTTCGTCAAACGTTGATGGTGACTACCGCTGGGTGTCTGCGCGTGTACGTTCCGTTATAAGAGAGGCGAGTTGTGCCGAAGATCGACACATCCGGCACACTATGAACGTGGAGGTCGAGCGGCATACGGGCATCGGCGAGATTCTCGCCAAGGTACGGACCGGCACACGACGGATGACTCCTGAAGAGACGGAGGCGGCCGGACGCAGAGGGGCGCTGGTAGTCGACACCCGTACCGAGCACCAGCGCCAGGAGCAGGGCGAGATCCCGGGCTCACTGGTGATCGACCGTACGGTGCTCGAGTGGCGGCTGGACCCGCTGAGCGACGCGCGCATTCCGGAGGCCGTGGACCACGACCTGGAGATCATCGTCATCTGCCGGCAGGGCTACAGCTCAAGCCTGGCGGCCGCGAGCCTGCGGGCGATCGGCCTGTGGCGCGCCACGGACATGATCGGTGGAGTCGAGGCGTGGCAGCGCGCCGGCTTGCCGCTCACCTCGGGGCCGGCGGACGTACGCCACTGACATCTCCGCCGCAGTAACGCACCGTCGCTAGGCGACCCGCCGCCGGGGTTCCCGGCGGCGGTACGGGTCTTCCGGGCGCTGCCGCCCCGCCAGCGTCAGCGCGGCGAGCACGCCGGTCACGAACCCGAACACGTGCGCGAGGTAGGCGACGGAGCCCGCCCCGGAGACGGCGTACCCGGCCGAGTAGACCCACTGGATCACGAACCACAGGCCCAGTACCAGCCAGGCGGGCAGCCGCAACGGGATGAACAGCAGGACGGGCACCAGGCTCCAGACCCGGGCCCGCGGGAAGAGCACCAGATAGGCGCCGAGCACCCCGGAGACCGCCCCGGACGCGCCGACCAGCGGCGTGACCGCGTCGTGGCTGCCCAGTGCGAACCCGTAGGCGGCGACGTACCCGCACAACAGGTAGACCAGCAGGTACCGCAGCCGGCCGAACCGGTCCTCGACGTTGTTGCCGAACACCCACAGGAACAGCATGTTGCCGAGCAGGTGCAGCCAGCCGCCATGCAGGAACATCGAGTACAGCACCGACAACGCCGGTAGCTTGTGGTACGACGGTTCCGAGACCACGCAGCCGGGGCCGCCGGCACCGACGCCCACCTCGCCGGTCGGCACCTCGGGCAGTTGCCGGTTGCCGATCAACTCCCGGGGAATGGCGGCGTACCGGTCGTAGAAGGCCTCCTGCCGGCACAGCTCACCCAGGCTGCTGGACTCCACGCCGGTAGTGGTGGCTGCGGGCGTCAGCAGGAACACTCCGACGTTCGCGGCGATCAGCAGGTACGTGACCCAGGGCCTACGCCGGACCGGGTTCACGTCGTGGACGGGGATAACCACATCGACAACTGTACGCAATCGCGCATTGACGGGCATCGAATGAGATCGTAGCCTGGCCGTTCGCAGCCCGAACGCGTGTACGCAGAGCAGACGTATCCCCGCCCACAAGGAGGAGCGGCATGCCGGCCAGCCGCAAGCGCCACATCTCCGTGTCCCTCGCCCTCGCCCTGCTGACCGTTCCACTGTTGGCCGCCGCCGAACCGGCGACCGCCCGGCCAGCTCCGCCCCGGGCGGAGCGGGTCGCCACCGAGCTGCCGGTCGTCACCCCCCACCTCGCCTGTGAAGACCTCGCCGGCGTCGACGTGTCGACCGAGATCGGCGCGGGCATGGGCGTCACGTCGGCGGCGCTCGCCACGGCCGGCGCCGGGTACCAGGTCTGTGACGTCCGCGGGGTGATCGCTCCGCAGATCCAGTTCCAGGTGCAGCTGCCCACCCGTACGTACCGGCAGCGCTACCTGCAGGCCGGTTGCGGTGGGCTCTGCGGCACGCTGGCGGTCAACGTCCAGGCGGCGGCCGGCTGCGCGCCGGTCACCGACGGCGCGTTCGCGACCGCCTCGAACAACCAGGGCCACGTCGGCGGCGGCAGCGCCGACGGCGTGTTCGGCACCGACCCGCAACTGCGCGTCGACTTCGCCTACCGTGCCGACCACGTGACCGCACTGACGGCGAAGGCGCTCATCGCCAGGTTCTACGGCCAGCCCCCGAGGTACTCCTACTTCGACGGCTGCTCGCAGGGCGGCCACGAAGGGCTCACCGAGGCGCAGCGCTACCCCGACGACTTCGACGGCATCCTCGCCGGCGCACCCGCCTCCATCACCACCGAGCTCAACACCTTCAACCAGCCGTGGCTCGCCCGGGTGGACTTCGACGCCGCGGGGAAGGCGATCCTGCCGGCGAGCAAGCTTCCCGCCCTGCACGCGGCGGTGATGGACCGCTGCGACCGGCTCGACGGTCTGGTCGACGGCCAGCTCGACGATCCGCGCCGGTGCGACTTCGACCCGGCGGGCATCGCCTGCCGCGGCGCCGACACCCCGAACTGCCTGACCGCCGCCCAGGTGACCGTGGTGCGGAAGATCTACTCCGGCGCCGTGGACGGCCGGGGACAGCACCTGTACCCGGGCGGCCAGGCGTACGGCTCGGAGCTCGCCTGGGCCGGCTGGTTCATCCCCCAGGACGCCGACGCGCCGCAGAGCTCGACGATCGCATGGCGCATCGGCAACGCCTGGGTCAAGTACCTCGCGTTCACGCAGAACCCGCCGCTGTCGTCCACCCTCAACGACATCGCCTTCGACCGCGCCACCTTCGAACGGGTACGCCAGCTGTCCGGGCTGTACGACGCCATCGACCCGGACCTGACCGACTTCAGGCGCTCCGGCGGCAAGCTCGTACTCTGGCACGGCTGGTCCGACCAGGCCATCCCGGCCACCGGCACGGTCGCGTACTACCAGGCCGTCTCCGACCGGATGGGCGGGCTCGCGGCCACCCAGTCGTTCGCCCGGCTGTTCATGTTCCCCGGCATGTACCACTGCGCCGGCGGCACCGGGCCCAGCTCGTTCGACCTGCTCACCGGGCTGGTGAACTGGGTGGAGACCGGTACCGCGCCGACCAGCGTGGTGGCGGCGAAGGTGGACGGCGGCGCCGTCACCCGTACCCGCCCGGTCTTTCCCTATCCACTGGTCGCCCGGTATGACGGCTCGGGCAGCACCGACGACGCCGCCAACTTCGTACCGGTACCGCCGGAGCGCCCGAGCGACGACCACGTCCCCTGGATGGGCCGGTTCGACGGTACGCGCCGCTGACGGTCAGTCGTTGCCGGTCCAGTCGCCGGGCAGGCCGCGGACCGTGGCGCGGTCCCCGTGCGCGGTCAGGTTGACGGTGGCCGGCCCGAGCCGGAGGTTGGACAGGGTCACCCGGCCCCACCGTTCGGGCAGCCGCGGTGCGAGGCCGAGGGTCCGGTGCGGCACGTGCGGGTCCAACCCCAGCACGGCGCGTACCAGCAGCAGCGGCGCCGCGGTCGCCCAGGCCTGCGGTGAACACGAGGTCGGGTACGGCACCGGCGGGGCGAACTGGTCGCGGCCGAAGCCGCAGAACAGCTCGGGCAGCCGGCCGCCGAACCCGCCCGCGGCGTCCAGCACCCCGTCGGCCAGCCGGTGCGCCAGCTCGACCGCCCCGGGCACGTGTGCGTACCGCATCAGGCCGGCGACCGCGATGGCCGTGTCATGCGGCCAGACCGAGCCGTTGTGGTAGCTCATCGGGTTGTACGCGCCCATCGCGGCGGACAGGGTACGCAGCCCGTACCCGGTGTCCATGTCCACTCCGGACAGTCGCCTGACGAGGACCTCGGCGTGCTCGTCGCGGGCGATGCCGGTCCACAGGCAGTGCGCGGCGTTGCTCGTCAGGGCGTCCACCGGCCGCTTGTGCCGGTCCAGGGCGACGGCGTACCAGCCGCGATCGGGCAGCCAGTACCGCTCGGCGAAGGCGTCCCGCAGCTCCTTGGCCCGCCACCGGCACCGCTCGGCGCGGTCGGAGTCGCCGAACGCCTCAGCCAGCTCGGCGCGGGCCAGCAAGGCGGCGTAGCCGTAGCCCTGTACCTCGCACAGCGCCAGCGGGGCCTCGGCCAGGGTGCCGTCGGCGAAGTTCATCGCGTCGGAACTGTCCTTCCACCCCTGGTTGGCCAGCCCGCGGTCGGTCGCCCGCCGGTACTCGACGAACCCGTCGCCGTCGCGGTCGCCGTACCGGTCGATCCAGTCGAGGGCGGCGTCGGCGGCCGGCAGCAGCGCCCGGACCGTCGCCTCGTCGACGCCCCACCGCCAGCACTCCCCCAGCAGCATGACGAAGAGCGGGGTGGCGTCGACGCTGCCGTAGTAGTGGCTGCCGCCGAGGACCCGGTCGCTGTCGGGCCCGGCCCGCAGCTCGTGCAGGATCCGGCCGGGCTCGGAGTCGGTGGCCGGGTCGACGGTACGGGCCTGCGTGGCGGCGAGGGCCTGCAATGTACCGATGGCGAGGTTGACGTCGAGCGGCAGCGCCATCCATGCGGTCAGCAGGCTGTCCCGGCCGAACAGGGTCATGAACCACGGGGCGCCCGCGGCCACGAACGGCCGGCCGGTGTCCGGGTCGGTGATCTGGAGCGCGCCGAGGTCGGTTTCGGTGCGCCGCAGGACTTTGGCGAGTACCGGATCGTCGACGCTGACCTGCGCACTGGTGCGCCGCCAGGCGCGCAGCTTCTGCGCGGCGGCCGTGGCCTCCACCGGCTCGCCGCGCCGGAAGCCCGGTTCGATCCACCGGCCGGCGACCATCGGCTCCGCCACCACCTCGGCCGACCACCGCCCGCGGGCCGGGACGACGACCCGCCAGCTCAGGGCGCGGGGCGTCACGACCGGGTCGCCGGAGCCGGTGACGCGCAGCCCCCGGCCGGCGTCGGCGCGGGCGGTCAGCAGCAGTTCCTGCCCGGCGACGCGGACGTGGGCGCCGCGGACCTGGCTGTCATCGCCGGCCGTCCGGCCCTCCTTGACCGCGAACAGGTCGGAGAAGTCGCCGTCGACGAGCAGGGTGACGACCGCGGTGGTCGCCTCGCGGCCCAGGTTCTCCACGGTCAGCGTCTCGCGCAGGCCGTCGCCGACCAGCCGCTCGCGTACCAGCAGCAGGCTGCTGTCGGGGCGGCGCAGCACGAAGCGGGCGGTGAACGCGTCGGACGGGATCACGGCCAGCGGCTGCGGCGCGTACCCGTCCAGCCGCAACTCCCAGCGCGACAGCACGCGGGCGTCGCGGACGAACAGGCCGTGGGCGCCGCCCGGCCGCACGTCCCCGGACCGTTCGGAGAGGCAGAACGTGGAGCCCTCGACGAGCGTCACGGGTCCCCCGGTCAAGACCGGTTCACCGGCGTTGAGGACCTGTGGCGGGGCGGCCGCGGTAGTCGCGGGCACGGTGGTCGCGGCCTCGGTCATCCCGCAGCCACCTGCGCCCAGGCACGCGGCGCCGCGTCGGGCCCGGCCGTTCCGTCCACAGTCTCCTCCAGGCAGCAACTCGACGGTCTTCTGTCAGAAGTGCTACCCGGACGAAGATCAATGATCAAGTATCGACGCGCGGAAATCGACCAGATCATCAAGCGGTCGCACCGGGGACGTTGACCTCAACCACGGTTGAGGTTGCACGCTTGGTCCCCGACAGCCAAGTCGGCGGAGGGGGTCCGATGCGCGCGGTGTGGTTGACGGAGTTCGGTGGGCCGGGGGTGCTCGTCGAGGGCGACGCGCCCGATCCGGTCGCCGGACCCGGACAGGCACTGGTCGAGGTGGCCTACGCCAACATCACCTTCGTGGAGACCCAGTTCCGCGCGAGCGGTGCCGGACCGTTCCGGGCGGAGCTCCCGATGATCCCCGGCAACGGCGTGGGCGGTGTGGTCACCTCGGTCGGCGGCGAGGCCGACCGGTCCCTCGTCGGCAAGCGCGTCATCGGCAGTACCGGCGGCAGCGGCGGCTATGCCGAGCGCGTCGCGGTCGACGCGGGCGCGCTCATCGAGGTACCGGACGGCGTCGCGCTCGACACCGCGGTGGCGCTGCTGGCCGACGGGCGGACAGCGATGCTGCTGGTCCGGGCGGCCGGGCTGCGCGACGGGGACCGGGTACTGGTCGAAGCTGCGGCGGGCGGCGTGGGCACGCTGCTGGTACAGCTCGCCCGGGCCGCCGGCGCGACCGTCGTCGCGGCGGCCGGCGGTACGCGAAAGACCCGGGTGGCCGGCGACCTCGGCGCCGACGTGGTGGTCGACTACCTGGAGCCGGACTGGCCGGAGCGGGTACGGGAGGCCGCCGGCGGGGTGGACGTCGTCTTCGACGGGGTGGGTGGCGCGATCGGTCGATCCGCGTTCGAGCTGCTCGGCCGCGGCGGGCGGATGCTCAGTTTCGGGCTCGCGAGCGGCGAATGGGCGAGCATCTCCGACGAAGCCGCCACCGACCGCGGGGTGACGGTACTACGGGCGCAGGCCTCGCCCGCCGAGCTGCGCGCGTTCACCGAGAACGCGCTGGCCGCGGCGGCGGCCGGCCGGCTCCGGCCGGTGTTCGGGCAACGGTACCCGCTGGACCGGGCCGCCGACGCGCACGCGGTGATCGAGTCGCGCGCCACCGTGGGCAAGACCCTGCTGGAGGTGGCGTAGCCGCCTGATGCCGGCTCACGCTGCGGCGAGGGCGTGGAGCGTCTCGGCGGTCGCCGGGTCCGCGGGGAAGAACGCCTCGATGGCCAGTCCGGCGACGGTGATGTCCAGCGGCGTGCCGAACACCGTGGTGGTGCTGATGAACGACAGCTCCCGGTCACCGTGGCGGTACCGGAGCGGGATGACGACGCGCGGAGCCCCGTCACCCGCCGGTGGCGCGTGGTCGGTACCGGCGGGGTAGCCGCGAAGCTCCTCGTGCAGCTCGTACAGGGCCGCGTCGTTGGTGGTCACCGCTTGCTGGTGCAACCGGCTGAGCAGGTGCGCGCGCCACTCGGGCAGGTTGAGGATGCGCGGGGCCATCCCGTCGGGGTGCAGGCTCAGCCGCAGCACGTTGACCGGTGAAGCGAGCAGGTGCGGCGCGGCGCCGGCGGTGAGGACGGCGACGGCGGGGTTGGCCTCGACGAGGTTCCAGTGCCGGTCGAGGAGGACCGCGGGGTACGGCCCGTGCCCGTGCAGCAGCTGCCGCGCGGCGGTCAGTACCGGAGCCAGGTGCGGGTCACTCACCTCGTGGCTCGGGTAGGCGGGGGCGTAACCGCCGGCGAGCAGCATCGTGTTGCGCTCCGCCAGCGGCACGTCGAGCCGGTCCGCCAGCCGCAGGATGAGCTCCGGGCTCGGCCGGGACCGCCCGGTCTCCACGAAGCTCAGGTGCCGGGTCGATACCCCCGTCTCGATCGACAGGTCGAGCTGGCTCATCCCGCGACTCCGGCGCCAGTCGCGCAGCAACTCCCCTACCGGTCGTACCGGCCCGCTCATGGTCGTCACGCCACCGACCCTAGTGACGGTGCCGGCGCGCAGACCGGTGAGGCGGCGCACGGGGATCGGCTAATCAGGCCGAGGCGGCCTGCCGCGCGACCTGCTCCAACCGGTCGCGGTGCTGCTGCCAGTCGACCGGCGCCAGGTTGTCGTTGCCGTCGCGCAGTCCGGCGGCGCCGTCGATGAGTTCCCGGACGATGTCGGCGTGGCCGGCATGCCGGTTGGTCTCGGCGATCATGTGTACCAGGATCCGGTGCAGCGGGACCTCGCGACGCTCCGGTGGCCACCACGCGACCTGGCCGATCGCGTCCAGCGCCAGCGCCTCGATCGTGGCGTCGGAGTGCGCCCAGACCCGGCGGTACAGGCCGACGATCTGTTCCCGCGACTCCTCGGCGGTAGCCCACATGTCGGCGTTCGGCTCGGCGTCGTCGTCGAACCACGGCAGCGGCTCGTCGAACGGCCGGCCGAACGTGGCGCCGAAGTAGCCCGCTTCGACGCTGGCCACGTGCTTGACGATGCCGAGCAGGTTGGTGCCGGTCGGCACCAGGGGACGGCGGACGTCGTACTCCGACAGCCCGTCGAGCTTCCACAGCAGGGCCTCCCGGGCCTGCCGCAGGTAACGGTGGAGGTCCGCCTTCGGATCAGATTCGGTCATGGTCGGAAGCATCGCATCAACGGCCTTCCTCCCGTAGCCGATTACGACGACCGCTGCTCCGCCTCGACCAGCCGGGCGAGCTTCGCCAACGCCATGCGGGTACCCGTCTCGTTGTCGGCGGCGGGCACAGCGTCGGGAAGGCCGTCGTGTACGACGACAACCCCGGTCCCACCGTCCACGTCGGTCAGCGTGGTCGTCATCGTCATCGTGCCCTGGAACGCGGGGTCCGAGGTCTCGAACTCAAGCACCTCGACCACCTGCTCGTCCGGCACGAGCCTGCGGAAGTGGCCGTGGTACGTGTCGGTGTGCACCGCCGACTTGCCGACGCCGCCCGGCACCTCGTACGTGAGCGAGACGCGGAACGCGCCGCCCTCACGGCCGTCGAACTCGTGCATCTGGCTGCTCATCCCGTCCGGCACCCGCCACGTCGCGATCGCGTCCGGATCCAGCAGCGCCCGGTACACGGCTGGACGCGGCGCGTTCACGTGTTGGAAGACCCGTGTCGAGTACATGACTGTCACCTCGGCTCACCAGCAGATGCAGAACTCGTTGCCCTCGGGGTACGCCGCCCGACGCCTTCCCGTTCGATCACCTCCGAGCACCATTCTGGACTCGGGGGCGGACGTTTGCCATTGACATCGCCCATAGGCGCCATCACACGAGAGGGGTCCACAGTGGCCGAGATCGACGAGCAGCGTACGGTCGGAGCGGCTCCCCTGCCGGTGCGCTGGACCGCATGGTTGTTGTACGCGCTCGCCGCGTTCCAGGTCGTCGTCGCTGATGGCCGTGCTCTACCTGCTGCTCGCCCGTACGGTCCCGGCCGGCCGCGCTGTGGGTGCCGACCCGGTCGGAGGGCGTACTTCAACCGGACGCCCTCATAGTCGCGCAGGCTCCTCCGTCTTCGAAGACGGAGGAGCCTGCGCGAATGTCAGGGACGGTTGTCGAACAGCGCCAGTCCGGCGGCGGTGTTGGATGCCGGTACGAAGTAGTGCGAGTGCACCTTGCGCACCCGCTCGTTCATGGCGCCGCGCATGATCAGCCACATGATCATCTCGATGCCCTCGGAGCCGGCCTCGCGGATCAGCTCCTCCCGGCTGAGCGCCGCGAGCTTCGCCGGGTCGGACTCGATCGCCTCCATGAACATGCGGTCGAACTCGGCGTTGATGAATCCCGCGCGGGCCCCGGCGAGCTGGTGCGACATCCCGCCGGTACCGAGGATGCCGACCTTCACGTCCTTGCCGTAGCTCGCGATCGCCCGGCCGAGGGCCTGCCCCAGGGCGTAGCACCGGGCGGCGGTGGGCTGGGGGTACTGGATGACATTCACCAGCAGCGGTACCACCGGGCACGGCCAGGAGTCGCCGGGGTCCGGCGTCCAGACCGACAGCGGCACGGTGAACCCGTGGTCGACGTCGAGCTCCTGGAAGACGGTGAGGTCGAAGCCCTCGTCGACCAGGCTCTCCAGCAGGTGCAACGACAGCTCGGGGTCACCGATGACGTCGGGGACCGGGCGCCGGCCGAAACCCTCGTCGGCCACGTCGTACCGGTCGGCCGTCCCGATCCCGAAGGTGGGGACGATGTCGAGGTCGATGCCGTTGGCGTGGTCGTTGTAGATCACGATCGCGACGTCCGGCTTGTGCTCGGCCAGCCATTCGCGGGCCGGCCGGTAGCCGTCGAACAGCGCCTTCCAGTTCGGGTCCTCGGTCTTGCCGCGGTCCATCGCCGCGCCGATCGACGGCACGTGCGACGTCGCCAGACCCCAGATCACCTCAGCCACCGGAACGTCCTCCCGCCCGCATCGCCGCCACGAACTCCTCCTCGGTCATGCCGGTGAAGACCCCGCCGAGGTACTGCATGGACCTGCCGTCCATCATCGCCAACTTGTAGACGTAGAAGATGCTGCCGCCGAGGTCGATCATCGCCTGCCAGTCGCGGTCCAACACCGCCGTGCGCTGCTCGGGCGTGAGCCCGAACTGGTCGCAGTAGGCGCCCTCGTCGGCTCCGAACCGCTCCCGGTTCTCGGCGAACCGCAGGCTCATGAAGAGCTTGTTCATCCGGAAGCCGCGCCGGCTGGTCTGCCCGTCGAAGACCGGCGTACCCGCAACGTCGAACCTGCTCTCAGCTGCCATGGACGGCACTCCCCTGCTCGGGTACGGCGTGCTCGTGGTCGTCCAGCCACTCCCACAGTGTGCGCGGGTGGGCGCTGGTGGACGTCAGTCCGCACCAGCAGGTACCGAGCATCTCCCCGTCGTACTGCCGGAAGGTGATGCGCAGTTCACGCCCGGTCTCCGTGGCGGTCATTTCCGCTCCTGGGGATGGGTCGCCAGGGCCTCGACGGTGACGTCCAGCCACGGCGCCATGGGCAGCGACATGAGCGCGTCGTGCAGCGCGGCCGGGTCCTCGGCCTCGTAGAGCCCGACGGTCGCGTTGCGGCCCGGTACCCGCCAGAGCCGCTTGAGGATGCCGGCCGCGCGCAACTCCACGGCACGGGCCCGCTCGGCGGCCCGCAACTCCTCCCGCCGCTCGGCCGGCGTCTCCGGAGGCAGGCGGTTCTCGGACCGGACGAGGAACTCCACGATCTCTCCTAAGTGGTCTCAGACGAGGGAAAGCAGGACGTCGGCCAGCGGCTTCGGGGCGGTGACCATCGCCTCGTGCCCGGTGTCCAGGTCGTGCACCGGCCAGCCGCGCTCGCGCGCCCGCTCGGCCTGGCCGGCGAACACCCGCATCCAGGTGACGCACTCGATGAACGCCGCCGGTACGCCGTCGACCGCGCCGGTCAGCCGCAGCGGGTCGGTGTAGGTCTTCCACGGGTGCGGTGTGAGCTTGGGCGTCAGCCAGTCGATGTCGGCCTGCTCGGTCACCCCGAGCACCGACAGCTTGCGTACCGGTACCAGCCACCCGAAACCCTGCTCGGCAGCGGACTCGGCCCAGTGGTGCTCCACCGTCTCCGGCAGCAGGTCACGCGCGGCCTCACCGTCGGTGCCCACGAACGCGTCGAGGTAGACCCGGCGGGCGATCGCGTCCGGCCGCCGGTCGGCGACCCCGGTGACGATCTGGCCGGCGTAGCTGTGGCCGACCAGTACCACGTCGGTCAGGCCGAGGGTGTCGATGAGCCGGACCACGTCCTCGACGTGGGTGTCGAGCCCCACCTGCGGTGAGAGCAGGTGGGCCCGCTCCGACAGGCCGGTCAGCGTCGGCGCGTGGACCTCGTGCCCGGCCGCGCGCAGCAGCGGGGCGACCCGGTCCCAGCACCACCCGCCGTGCCAGGCCCCATGCACCAGGACGAACGTGCTCATGCCGGCACCTCGCTGCGCTCGGTGCCGCCATGAGGCACGAGGTGCGCTGAGCCCATGATTCGCTCGCTTCGCTCGCTCATGCGCCCGCCACCGCCGCCCGCGGCCGCGCCGGCGCGGCGGCCGCCGCCTCCGCCTTGGCCATCCGCTCCAGCAGGCGGCGGCCACGGATGCCCGCCACGTCGGAGCGGATCGACGACTCGAGCATGCCCGGGTCGGTCGCGACCATGACCTCCTGGATCTCCAGGGCGTCGACGTCCTCCTTCATGACTGCCAGCTGCTGCTTGAGCTGGAACGCCGACAGCTCGGCGTCGTCGATCTTGTAGTCGCGGCCCAGGGCGAAGAAGTCGTGCGTCTCGGTGTCCGTCGCCGGGGTCATGCCGTAGATGACCTTCATGTGGAAGCCCTCGGGCTCCTCGGTGCCGGTCGGGGCGATCCGGATGTTGAGGATGAAGATGCCGGGGGCGTAGAAGTCGCCGTCCTGCCAGCGGTCGATGTCGGTCGTCACGCCCATCGACGAGCGGTAGAACGGCGGCGCCTCGATCCCGATCATGTGCCGGATGAACGAGACCTTGTTGCCCTCGCTGGTCACGTCGATCGGGGTGGACGCGACGGCGGCGTTGCCGATGCTGCTCGGGTGCAGGAACGTCTCGTGGGTCAGGTCCAGCAGGTTCTCGACCAGGAGCACCTGGCGGGCCTTCAGCGGCACGACCCCGTGCACGTGGGTCCAGTTCTCGTCGGTCAGCCACGAGACGTCGGGGATGTCGTCCGGGTTGGCCTGCTCCGGGTCACCGGGCCAGATCCAGACGATGCCGTACCGCTCGACGACCGGGAACCGGTGCACCGAGGCCTTCGGGACGTCGGGCTGCTCGGCGACCCCGACGCAGGTACCGGAGCCGTCGATCTGGTACCCGTGGTAATTGCAGGTGATGACGTCGTCCTCCAGCCGGCCCAGCGACAGCGGGTAGCGGCGGTGGGGACAGCGGTCCTCGATGGCGTTCACGCTACCGTCGGAGAGGCGATAGAAGCACACCGGCCGATTGGCGATCCACCGCTGCATCAGCGTACGGCTGACCTCGTCGGACCACGCGCCGATGTACCAGCCGTTCATGACGATGGGGTTCGCTGCCATGACAGTTCTCCTCAGAGGTTGCCGGGCTCGGCGTCGTCCGCCGGCTCGTCGACGTAGGTGACGCCCAGGGCAGCGAGCTTCTCCCGCATGCCGTAGACGTCGAGGCCGAGGACGCCGGCCTGGAACTTCTCGCGCTTCTCCTGCTCCGCGGCCTCGCGGGCGAGCGACTTCTCCGCCACGCCAGGGGCGTCCGGGAGCGGGACGACGAGCACGCCGTCGTCGTCGGCGACGATCACGTCGCCCGGCCGTACCTGCGCGCCCGCGAGGACGACCGGCACGTTCACCGAGCCGGGGGTTGCCTTGACGGTGCCCTGGGCGGAGACGGCGCGCGACCACACGGGGAAGCCCATCGCGGTCAGGTCGGCGACGTCGCGGACACCGGCGTCGATGATCAGGCCGAGGACGCCGCGGGCGGCGAGCTGGGTGGCGAACAGCTCACCGAACATGCCGTCGGTCGACGGCGAGGTGGTGGTGACGACGAGGATGTCACCGGGGCCGCACTGCTCGATGCAGGCGTGGATCATCAGGTTGTCGCCGGGCTGGCTGAGTACGGTCACGGCGCGCCCGGCGATGCGCGCACCCGGGTAGATCGGCCGCAGCACCGGGTGGGTCAGGCCACGACGGCCCATCGCCTCGTGCGCGGTGGCGACACCGACGCGGCCGAGAACGCTCACGGCCTCGGGGTCGGGCCGCCGCTTGGTCCGTACGATCACGTGCTGGCTCATGCGGCCTTCCAGGTAGTGGTGGGCGGACGGTCTAGAGGTCGAGGACGAGGCGGGCGCCCCGGCAGCGGGAGACGCAGATCATCATCGTGTCGTTGGCGGCCCGCTCGTCCTCGGTGAGCAGCGAGTCGCGGTGGTCGGGCTCCCCCTCGAGTACCGGGGTCTCGCAGGTGCCGCAGATGCCCTCGGTGCACGACGACAGGACGTTGACCCCGGCATTCTCCACCGCCTCGAGGATGCTCAGCTCCGGCGGTACCGCGACGGTCAGGCCGGAGCGTTCGCAGACCACCTCGAACCCGGTATCCTCGCCGTCGACGACGGCCGGGGCGGCGGTGAACCGCTCGACGTGCAGCGAGCCGGCCGGCCACTCGCGGCAGCGCTCCGCCACCACGTCCAGCAGCGCGGTCGGGCCGCAGCAGTAGACCAGGGTGCCCTCGGCGGGCGCGCCCAGGATCGCGTCGAGGTCGAGCAGGCCGGTCTCGTCCTGCGGGTGGACCCGGACCCGGTCGCCGTAGCCGGCCAGCTCACCCAGGAAGGCCATGGAGGCGCGGGTACGACCGCCGTAGTGCAGTACCCAGTCGGCGCCGGCCGCCTCGGCCGCGCGCACCATCGGCACCAGCGGGGTGATGCCGATGCCGCCGGCCACGAAGACGTACCGCGCCGCGGGGTGCAGCGGGAAGTTGTTGCGGGGGCCGCGGATGCGCAGGCTCGTCCCGACGGTCAGCTCCTCGGCGATCCACCGGGAGCCACCGCGCCCGTCGATTTCGCGGAGGACGCCGATGCGCCAGCGGCTGGTGTCGGCGGGGTCGCCGCAGAGCGAGTACTGGCGGGTCAGCCCGCCCGGCAGCTCGACGTCGATGTGTGCGCCCGGCGTCCAGGACGGCAGGTCCGACCCGCCCGGGAGGGCGAGCTCCACACCGACGACCCCATCCGCCTCGTCGCGGCGCTCCACGACCACGACTTCGGCCTCGAAGTCGGAACTGGTGCGGGCCGCGGGGGCGGATGCGTCGAAAACGGTGGATGTCACGGCGCGGGACCTCCCTGGGTGGTTACCGGTAGGCGAGGGCGATCACACATGACCGCCGTCACACACAACGTACGAAGTACGCAAGGGGCAGGGATCGGCCCGATGTCAGCTCGTGGACAACCGTTGCGGCGGGGATCGCCTACGTCATCCGTCGCGGTCCCGTCACCGGGTCCCGCGCCGCCGCCGGTCAGGTCGGCGGGATGAGCCCTTCCCTGATGGCCAGAAGCGCGGCCTGCGTCCGCGAGGCGAGCTGGAGCTTGGTCAGGACGTTGCTGACGTGCGTGCGGGCCGTACGCTCGCTGATGACCAGGGTGTCGGCGATCTCCCGGTTGGACTTCCCCCGGGCGACCAGGACCAGGATCTCCCGCTCCCGCGCCGTCAGGGACGCCAGCCCGACCTGCGGGGCCGCGATCCGCTTCGTGAGCTGGCGGGCGACGGCCGAGTCCAGGTGGACCTCGCCGGCCGCCGCGGCCCGGATGGCGGTGGCCACCTCGTTCGGATCGGCGTCCTTGAGCAGGTACCCGGCCGCTCCGGCAGCCAGCGCGGCATGCACCCGCTCCACCTCGCCGAAGCTGGTGAGCACGACGACCTTCACGTCCGGATGGGCCCGGGTGATCACCTCGGTCGCCGCCACGCCGTCCATCCGGGGCATCCGCAGGTCCATCAGCACCACGTCGGGCATGGGGTCCCCCGTGGTATGCCACTGCCGGAGGAGGGCGACCGCCTGCTCGCCGTCGGCCGCCTCGCCGACCACGTGCAGGAACGGGATCGTATCGGCGTAGGCGAGCAGTCCGCGGCGGACGATGGCGTGATCGTCGACCACCATCACCCGGATGACCTCGTCCTGAGGTCGGTCGGTGCTCACCTGCTCGTCGTCTCCTCCACTGGCTGGTTGTGCCAGGCCGCTGCCGGCACCGTGACCTTAACGGTCCAGCCGCCGGTCGGGTGCGGGCCGGCGTACAACTGGCCGCCCCACCGCTCCGCCCGTTCCCGCATGGATACCAGCCCGAGCGTGGCCCGTGGCGCCCGGGTGGGCGCAGCCCGCTCCGGGCCGGGCTCCGGGCCGCAGCCGTCGTCGGTGACGTCGATGGACAGCACGCGGTCGGCCAGGGCGAAGCGGACCGCCACGGTGGAGGCCCGGGCGTGCTTGACGACGTTGTGCAGGGCCTCCTGGACGATGCGGTACAGGTCCTCCTGGATCTCGATCGCCAGGTCGAAGTCCAGCTCCTCGGGCGCCTGGACGTCGACCACCAGGGCGGTACGCGCCTGCAGGCTCGCCGCGTGGGCCCGGACGGCCTCCACCAGGCCCAGCTCGGCAAGCTCCAGCGGGTGCAGCTCGAAGACCAGCCCGCGCAGGTCGGCCAGCGCGGTCCGGGACAGGTCGGCCAGCTCCTGCGCCCGGCTGCGCATCCGCGCCGGGTCGGCGTCGGCGTTGTCGACCTGGCTGCGCAGCGCCTCGGCCTGCATGCGCATCGAGAACAACTGCTGTACGACCGAGTCGTGCAGGTCCCGGGCCAGCCGGCGGCGCTCGTCCGACTGGGCCTGGGAGCGGGTACGGGCCAGGTGCGCCGCGATGTCGATCGCGATGGCGGCGTGGTCGGCCATCGCCTCGAGGAAGGCCAGCGAGCTGGGGCCCGGGTCGTCCCCCGGTACGTAGTACGCGTTGATGACGCCGATGGTCCGGCCGCGCACGATCAGGGGCATGGAGGCGAAGCTGTCCCAGTTCGGGTAGTCCATGATCTCGTGCAGCGGCGCCCAGGTCGGGTCGGCCAGGATGGCGGGCTTCCGGTTGAGGACCACGACCGGTTCGCGGGTCTGGATGGCGTCCATGAAGCGGACGCGGGCGCCCAGCCGCCGGCAGGCGGACAGCCGCTGGACGAAGTCGGCGGCGTCCCCGAAGCCGGCCATGCCCAGTACCCGCAGTTCGTCGGAGGGGTTGTCGATCGCCAGGATCTGGACGGCGGCGATGTTCGCGGTCATCACGATCTCGTTCGCCACGGCGTCCAGGGTCCCCCGCAGCGAACCGGCGTCCGCGACGCTGGAGGCGGCGCGGGTGATGGCGGTGAGCCGCTCCTGCTGCCGCAGGACGTTGGTCACGTCGCTGAACCAGGCCGCGTAGGCACCGCCGGCCAGGGGGACGAGCCGGTACTCCAGGTCGCGCCGGCGCCCGTCCGGGGTCAGCCACACGGTGCGGCGGCGGTGGTCGCGCAGCCCGGCGAGGTCGGCGTCGCCCAGCGGGAACGGGGCCGGGTGCCCGATGAGGTCGTCGGCGGGCAGTCCCAGCACGTCGAGGGCGGCGGCGTTGAGCACGGTGAAGCGGCCGTGCCGGTCGAGCAGCGCCAGGCCGTCGGCGGACACGGCCACGAGGGCGCGCAGCACGGAGTCGGCGCCGAGACCCGGCACGGACGGTTCGTCGACACGGCATTTCACGTTGCTGCACACCTCTGCCTGGTCGCTAGGCCCGGAACCACCGTAAAGCCCGCGTTCGGCGCGAATCATATCCACCCGCCCCCCGACCGGTACCGGTGTTGCAGCGGCTCGGTGCGCCGCCGGGGGGTCGAACCCCGGCGGCACACCGAGCGGAGTGGCTGCGAGCTCACGTCACCGCGCCGGCTCCGTCGCGGGAACCCCGCCGTCGACCGGCTGGGCCGCGCCCGCTGCGGCCTCGCGGGCCTTGGCCTGGTTGCGCAGCCCGAGGGCGGCGAGCAGGCTCACCAGTGCCAGCGCGGACACGTAGAGCGCGATCGGCGTGGAGGACTTGTAGGCGCCGAACAGCGCGGTCGCCACCAACGGGGTGATCGCCCCGCCGATCATGCCGCCCAGCTGGTAGGAGATGGAGATACCGCTATACCGGGTGCGCACCTCGAAGATGTCGGTGAACAGGCCGCCCTGGGCGCCGGCCATGAGGCCCTGCACGATCGCGGCCACCATGAAGGCGATCAGCGCCAGGCCGGTGCTCTTGGTGTTGACCATCTCGAACATGGGCCACGGCCAGATCACCGCGGTCAGCGCGCCGAACAGGTACACCTTCTTGGAGCCGAACCGGTCCGCGAGCACCGCGGCGCCCACGATCGTGGCGCCCCACGCGGCGGTCGACAGCAGGATCAGCGTGAGCAGCGTGGACCGGCTGAAGCCCACCACCGTGGTGCCGTAGTTCAGCATGTACGCGATGACCGTGTAGCCGACCGCGGGCGGGGCGATGGAGGCCAGGCTGGCCAGCAGGAGCGTGCCCGACTGCCGGCGCACGAGGTCGGCGACGGGAACCTTGCTGGTCGCCTTGTCCTGCTTGACCGCCTGGAACTCGGGCGCGTCCTCCAGCTTGGAGCGGATCATGAAGCCGACGACGACCAGGACGATGCTGATGATGAAGGGGATGCGCCAGCCGTAGCTGAGGAAGTCCTCATTCGACATTCCCGACACAGCGAGGAAGGCGAGGTTGGACAGCAGCACGCCGGCGGGGAGGCCGAGCTGGGCGAAGCTGCCGTAGACCGCGCGGCGCCTCGGTGAGGCGTGCTCGGTGGCGATCAGGACCGCACCGCCCCACTCACCGCCCACACCGAAGCCCTGGATCAGGCGGAGCGCCACCAGCAGCACGGGCGCCCCGACGCCGATGGCCGCGTACGTGGGCAGCAGGCCGATGGCGAACGTGGCGCCACCGGTCATCAGCAGCGTGAGGATCAGCATCGACTTGCGGCCGATCCGGTCACCGAAGTGCCCGATGATCGCGGCGCCCAGCGGGCGGGCGACGAAGCCGACCGCGAAGGTCGCGAAGGCCGCCAGCGTGCCGGCGACCGGCGAGAACTTGGGGTAGAACAGGCTGCCGAACGCCAGCGCGGCGGCGGTGCCGAAGATGTAGTAGTCGTACCACTCGATCGCGGTACCGATGAAGCTCGCGGCGAAGATGCGCTTCGTCCGCGACTTATCGGCGGTTGCGGGTAAGGCCACGCGTCTTTTCTCCTCAGGAGGCCGGCTGGTATATGTAGCCGGGGCGGGGTGTGATGCCGGTCTCACGGCTATAGGGATACAAGCTGGTCAGCGGTCACCGCGCCCGAGCCCACCGACCCGACCGGGCCGCGTCGCTTGTACCGGACGGTCTACGTCATCTGTCGCATCACCGGCGCCAATCGCAGGTCAACGCCCCTTTCGGCCAGGTCCGCGATGCCGTCACCCGGTCGGGTGAACGTCGGTCGACGGCCGTACTACGTCAGATGTCGCGTCGCCGGTCTCCGGAGTGAACCTGCCGGTACGGGTCCGATGACTCGGGAGGTCACCCCGCGACCGGTCTACGGTGACCCAACACACAGTCGCGGCCGTTGCATGGCTCTGCGACGACCGAGAGGAGCGAGGCCACATGGTGTCCCTCGACCAGTTGCCCGAGATCAGGACCGACCTCTTCATCGACGGCGCCGTGCACACGTCCGACGACACGCTGCGGGTCATCGATCCGGCCGACGGGGTGTCCGTCGTCGGGTACGCGGCCGCCGCGAGCAGCAAGCAGGCCGAGGCCGCGGTGGCCGCCGCGCACCGGGCCTTCCCGGAGTGGGCGGCGCGCACCCCGCAGGAGCGGGCGGCACTGCTGACCAAGGCGATCGCACCGCTGGAGGCCGACCGCCCCGCGACGGCGGAGGTCCTGACCCGCGAGAACGGCAAGATCCGGATGGAGTCCTTCATCGACTCCATCGTCTTCGAGCACCGCTTCAACCTGGCGGTCGGCCTGACCGACGAGCTGGACCACGTGAGCCGGCTGGCGGGCCCGCCGTACCGGACCGAGGTCTCCTACCTGCCGCTGGGCGTGGTGACGATCATCGTCCCGTTCAACTGGCCGCTGGCGATCCTGGCCGCCTCGCTGCCCCAGGCGCTGCTGGCCGGCAACACCGTCGTGGTGAAGCCGCCACCCACCGCGCCGCTGGCCACCGTCCGCACGGTGCAACTGGTGGCCGAGGCGCTCCCGCCGGGCGTGCTCAACGTCGTCACCGGTACCGATGCCGAGGTCGGCCCCGTGCTGATCCAGGACGACCGGGTACGGAAGGTCTGCTTCACCGGCAGCGTCGGCGGCGGCAAGCGGATCATGGAGATGGCGGCCGCGTCCCTGACCCGGGTGGCGCTGGAGCTCGGCGGCAACGACCCGGCGATCGTCCTGGCCGACGCCGACCTCGGCCCCGAGGCGATGCAGCGGCTGTTCACCGGCACGTTCGACTCCACCGGCCAGATCTGCATGGCCTCGAAGCGGCTCTACGTGCACCGGTCGCGGTATGAGGAAGTGGTGGAGGGGCTGTCCGCGATCGCCGCCGCCACCCGCCTCGGGCACGGCCTCGACGAGGGCGTCACCATGGGCCCGCTGCACAGCCGGCGCCAGCTCGAGTACGTCCAGGAGCTCGTCGACCACGCCCGCCAGACCGGCGCCGAGGTGCGCGAGTTCGGCGAGCTGCCCGACCTCGGAGGCAACTTCATCCGCCCGTCGCTGGTGCTCGACCCCGCCGACGACGCCCGCGTGGTGGTCGAGGAGCAGTTCGGCCCGACCCTGCCGATCCTGCCGTTCGACGACGACAACGACGCGATCGCCCGCGCCAACGACACCTGGTCGGGTCTGTGCTCGTCGGTCTGGACGCAGGACCTCGACCGCGCCGCCGCGGTCGCCGCCCAGCTGCGGACCGGGTACACGTTCGTCAACTCGCACGGTGCCGCGCACCTCGACGAGCGGGCGCCGTTCGGTGGCTTCAACCAGAGCGGCATGGGCCGGGAGATGGGCATCGAGGGCATCCGCGAGTTCATGGACACCCACTCGGTCGGATTCCCGGCCTGACAGCGGTATTCACGAGAGCCCCGGCGGGTCGGCCGACCCGCCGGGGCTCTCGGCTGACGATTCGTCGCTACCGGGTTTGTCCGCAGTGCTGCGGCCTTCAGGCCGGGGGTGAAGCGGACTGTCCCGTGTAGCGGGGCAAGGAAAAGCCTGTTCGCGGTCACGGCGGACAGACGTCCATCGTCCAAGCATGGAGATCGAGAAGTGTCGTACCCCTGGTCGATACTGATCTCATGACGACCAAGAGGTTCCAGTACCGGGCGTACCCGACGCCCGCACAGGAGCCTGCCCTCGCGCGAGCGTTCGGGTGTGCGCGGGTCGTCTACAATGACGCGCTCCACGCCCGCGAGACCGCCCATGCGAATGGCCTGACGTACCCGAAACTCGCCGAACTGTCCCAGCGCTTGACTGAAGCGAAGAAGACCCCGGAGCGGGCCTGGTTGGGTGAGGTGTCGGCGGTCGTGTTGCAGCAGGCCCTCGCCGACGCGGACCGTGCCTACCGCAACTTCTTCCAGGCGGCCAAGAACCGCAAAGCCAACGGCGGCAAGGGCCGGTTCGTCGGTAAGCCCAGGTTCAAGAGCAAGAAGAACGCCCGGCAGGCTGTGCGATACACGCGTAACTCCCGGTTCAAGATCCGGGTCGTGAATCGGGAGCGGGCGCTGCTGACCCTGCCGGGTGTGCCTGGTGAGGTCATGTTCCGGCTTTCTCGCCGACTGCCGTCGAACCCGTCGAGCGTGACCGTGGTCGGTGAGGCTGACGGTCGGTACTACGTCTCGTTCGTCGTCGAGACCCCAGCCAAGCAGCCGCTGCCCGAATCGAGCCGGCACGTCGCGTTGGACCTTGGTTTGGTCGACTTCGCGGCCGTGGTCGCCACGGACGGCACACGCGACAAGATCGCCAACCCGAGGTTTCTGCGGGCCGCCCAGCGGCGGCTCGCTCATCATCAGCGCGCTCTCGCGCGGAAGGAGAAGGACAGTAAGAACCGGGCCAAGGCTCGGGCGAAGGTAACAGCAGCCCACCGCAAGGTGCGGGAGGCCCGGCTCGACCACGCGCACAACCTCGCTCTCCGGCTGGTTAGTGAAAACCAAACGATCACCGTAGAGGCATTGAACGTGCGCGGCCTGGCTCGCTCCGGCGCGAAAGGCCGCCGAGGTGCAGGGTTGCGCCGCTCCGTGCACGATGCGGGTTGGGGCCAGTTTCTGCGGGTCCTGACCGTCAAGGCCGCCGAGTACGGCCGGAGCGTGCTCGCGGTGGATCCGGCGTACACGTCGCAGTCGTGCGGGGTGTGCGGCCGGTTGGACGGTCCGAAGCCGCTGAGCGTGCGGGTATGGACCTGCGCCGGCTGCGGAACCACCTTGGATCGGGACTACAACGCTGCCACGAACATTCTTGTCGCCGCAGGGCAGACCACCGGCCTCGCGCCGGTTGCGGAGACGTTAAACGCCTGTGGAGGGGTTATGAGACCGCGGCTAGCCGCAGCAGACCCCGGTGAAGCAGGAACCCGTCCGTGGCCTCGCCGACTAACTCTGGCGAGCAACCACGGGAATCCCCGTCGTTCACGGCGGGGAGGATGTCAAGCTCGTGTCATGACGAATCAGCGCGAGCGGGTACAGGTCCGCTCCCTCGGCGCCTCGTAAGACATGGCCTGGTGGTGGCAGACCCTGCTCGGGGTTGCGGTCGCGCTGGTGCTCGCCTGGGCCGCGCTGGTCGTCGCGCTGCTCATCGCCAGACCGAAGGGCTCACTGCTCGGCGAGGCGATGCGGCTGCTGCCGGACCTGCTGCGGCTGCTGCGCCGGCTCACCGCCGACCGCCACCTGCCGCGTGACGTACGGCTCCGGTTGGCCCTGCTGATGGCGTACCTGGCCATCCCGATCGACGTCATCCCGGACTTCATCCCGGTTCTCGGCTATGCCGACGACGCCATCGTCGTGACCCTCGTGCTGCGCAGCACGGTCCGCCGGGCCGGGATCGACGCGGTCCGCGCGCACTGGCCCGGCAGCGACGACGGGTTCGCCGCCCTGTGCCGGCTCACCGGCCTCACCCGGTCACCCGGGCCCGAACCGGACTGAACGACGGTGGCCCCGCCCCGTCCGCACCAGCGGAGCGGGGCGGGGCCACCGAGGTGACTAGAAGTCGCCGCCGAAGTCCATGTCGCCGCCGTCGAAGACCTCGTCCATCATCTCGCTGGCGATGTAGCCGCCGACCATGCCGGCGGCGATGCCGCCGACGACCGCCCCGGCGCCCATGCCGCGGTGCCCGTGCCCGTGGCCCGACTTGCCGGGACCGTACCCGTGGCCGTACCCCTGCGGCGTGCCGAAGTGGCCGCCGCTGCGGGAGACCACGGCCTGCCGCAGCCAGCCGTCGATCTGCTCGGCCCAGTCGGTACGGTCGGCGTTCGCGTGCTCGACGCGCAGGTGGTGGAACACGTCGCGACCGGCGGTGAACAGCCCACCGCGCTTGTCGACCTCGATGATCACGTCGAGGGCGTGCGGGTTGGCCACGAAGGTCAGCTCAAGCTGGTTGAGGGCGTGGGAGTACTGCGGCGCCGCCCAGAACTCGATCTCCTGGTAGAACGGCAGGCTCTGCTGCACGCCCCGGATGTACCCGCGCTCCAGGTCCGCCGACCGGAACCGGAAGCCGAGCCGGCCCATCGCCTCCAGGACGGCCTCCTGGGCGGGTAGGGGCTGCACGAAGACGGGGTCGAGGTCGCCCTTGTCGACCGCGCGGGCGACCGCGACCTCGGTACGCAGGCCCATCGTCATGCCGTGCAGGCGCTGGCCGTACACGTCGGTGATCGGGGTTTCCCACGGCACGGGGAACTGGAACGGGATCGACTGCCGGGCACCGGCGGCCAGGCGCAGCGGGCCGGTCACCGGTACGCGGTGGAACTCCACGGTGCTGTTGTACTCGTGGTCACCGCTCTCCGTCTCGACCCGGGTGACCAGACCGACGGCGACGTGCTCGATGTCGACGTCGCTCTTGCCACCCTCCAGGTGGACCTGCCCCTGAAGCATGCCACCGGGACGGGTGTACGGGTCGGTGAGCACCGTGTCGACCGACGGGCCACCGACGCCGAGCGCGCCGAGCATCTTCTTGAATACCACCAACATCTCCTAACTGGGTCACGAGACCAGGCCAAGGGAAGGTACGTACAGGCGCCCACTCAGTGCGAGACGGTGGGCTCGGTCGCCATCTGGTGCAGGCGGCGGATCCGGTCCGCGGTCGGCGGATGGGTGCGGAACAACGCGGCCAGACCGCCACCGGCCAGCGGGTTGGCGATCATCAGGTGGGCGTGTGAGGCGTGCTGGGAATCGGCCGGCAGAGGTACCAGCCGCGCCCCGTGCTCGATCTTGTCCAACGCGCTGGCGAGGCCGAGCGGGTCGCCGGAGAGGCGAGCGCCGTCCGCGTCGGCCTGGAACTCGCGGCTGCGGCTGATGGCGAACTGGATCAGCCCGGCGGCGAGCGGGCCGAGGATGAGCATCGCGATGACCGCCAGCGGGTTGGGGCCGTCCTCGTCGTCGGAGGTGAACGGCAGGAACAGGGCGAGGTTCGCCACCGCGGTGATGATGCCGGCAAGCGCGGCGGCGACGCTGGAGATGAGGATGTCGCGGTTGTACACATGCGACAGTTCGTGGCCGAGCACCGCGCGCAGCTCACGGGGTGTGAGCAGGCCGAGGATGCCCTCGGTGACGCACACCGCCGCGTTGGCCGGGTTGCGGCCGGTGGCGAACGCGTTCGGCTGCGGGGTCGGGCTGACGTACAGGCGCGGCATCGGCTGGCCGGCCGTGGTGGCCAGCTCGCGCACCATCGCGTACAGCTCGGGCGCCTGCGCCTCGGTGACCGGCTGGGCGGCCATCGAGCGCAGCGCGAGCTTGTCCGACCAGAAGTAGGTGCCGGCGTTCATCGCCAGGGACAGCAGCACGGCGATGACCAGTCCGGCGCTGCCGCCGATCCAGTAGCCGGCGGCGATGATCAACGCGGTCAGCAGGCCGAGCAGCATGGCTGTCTTCAGCCCGTTGTAGTGGCGGTGCATGGTTACCTCACTTCCTCGCAGCCCGGGCGGTGGTCACCCGGGTGCGGTCGGTCTCGTCATCGAACTCGCCGATGACCTCCTCCAACAGGTCCTCCAGCGCCACCAGGCCGACGACCCGCCCACCCTCGGTGACGAAGGCGACCTGGGCGCGGTGCTGGCGCATGGCGGTGACCGCGGACGGCACGGTCGTGTCGGCAGCGAGGGTGTACGGGGTGGTCATCAGGTCGCCGGCGCGGGCGGGCCGCCCGGCGGTGGTGGCGCGCACGGCGTCGCGGACGTGTACCTGACCGACGATGCGGCCGCCGTCGTCGGTGACGGCGAGGCGGGACCGGCCGGTGTCCCGGCTGACCCGCTCCACCCGGCGCGCATCGGCGTCGCCTCCAACCGCGACGATCTGCCCACGCGGCGCCATCACCTGGCGAAGCGTCGTGTTCTGCAACTGGAGCAGCCGGGTCAGCAGGCGCTGCTCGCCGGCCGGCAGGAGCCCGTGCTCACGGGACTGCTCGAGCAGCATCCGCAGCTCGTCCGGTCCGTGCGCCTGGGCCACCGTGTCGACGGGGTCGACCCGTACCGCCCGCAGGGCGAGGTTCGCCGCGCCGTTGAGGACGGACAGCACGGGACGGGCCAGCCGGGCGAAGGCCCGGAACGGCAGGGCCAGCAGCAGGGCGGAGCGCTCCGGGTCGCTGATCGCCCACGACTTCGGCGCCATCTCCCCCACCACCATGTGGCAGAACACCACCAGCGCCAGGGCGACCACGAACGCGACCGCGTAGCTGAGCTCGGCCGGCAGGCCGGCCGCGGTCAGGACCGGGTCGAGCAGGTGCGCGATCGCCGGCTCGGCGAGCGCGCCGAGCCCTAGTGAGCACAGCGTGATGCCCAACTGCGCCCCGGCGAGCATCAGCGACAGCTCCCGGCTGCCGGCCAGCGCGGCCACGGCGGCCCGGCTGCCGTGCTCGGCCGCCTGTTCGAGGCGGTGGCGCTTGCTGGCCACCAGCGCGAACTCGGCGGCCACGAAGAAGCCGTTGGCGGCCAGCAGCACCAGCGAGATGGTCAACGCCCAGGTGGTACTCATGCCGCCACCGCCGTACTGGCGTGCTTGGTCACGGCCACCGCGACCGAGGCCGGCACGTGGCGGGCGACCGTCACGACCTCCAGGGCGACCTCGTCGGACACCCCGGGCAGCGTGATCCCGACCCGGTCACCGGGTTGAGGCACGCGTCCCAGTCGGGTCATGATCAGGCCGGCGACGGTGTCGTAGTGCTCGCCCTCGGGTAGCGGTACGCCGGTGGCGTCGACGACCTCGTCGACCCGCCAGCGGCCGGGGACCAGCCATGACCCGTCCGGGCGCCGCAGCGCACCGGGCTCGGCGTGGTCGTCCTCGTCGAGGATCTGCCCGACGAGCTCCTCGGCGACGTCCTCGAGCGTGATCACGCCGGCGAACGCGCCGTACTCGTCGAGGACGCACGCCAGTTGCCGGTGCTCGCCGCGCAGCCGATCGAGGACAGCCGGCAGCGGCAGCGTCTCGGGCAGCAGCAGGGCAGGCGTCGTCACCGCTGCGACGGGGATACCGGCGCGCTCGGACGGCGACAGGGCGAGGATGTCGCTGACCCCGACGACGCCGACGATGTCGTCCACGCCGTCGTCGCCCAGGACCGGGAACCGCGAGTGGCCGGTGTCGAGCAGCTCCACCACCCGGGTGGCCGGCTCGGTGGCGCGCACGGTCCGCACGTCGACCCGCGGGGTCATCACCTGCCCGGCGGTACGCTGCCGGAACTCCAGCCCGCGGGCCAGCAGTCGGGACGTTTCGTCGTCCAGGTGGCCGTCGGCGCGCGCGTCGGCGACGATGCGCTCCAGCTCCTCGGCGGTGGCTCCGGCCGGAAGCTCCTCCACGGGCTCCACACCGACGCGGCGCAGCAGCCGGGTGGCGGCGGCGTCGAACAGCCGGATGAGCGGGCCGGCGACCGCCAGGTACGCCAGCGTCGAGCGGCTCAGCGCCCGCGCGAGGGCCTCGGGCCTGGCGATCGCCAGGTTCTTGGGGGCCAGTTCGCCCAGCACCATCTGTACCACCGTGGCGAACAGCAGCGCCGCCGCCACCGAGAGCGGAAGGCTCACGGCCGTCGGTACTCCGGCGGTGTCGAGGAGGCCGGCGAGCCCGGCGCCCAGGTACGGCTCGGCGACGAAGCCGACCAGCAGCGCCGTCACGGTGATCCCCAGCTGCGCGCCGGAGAGCATGAACGACAGCCGACCGGACACCCGCAGCGCCCGCAGCGCCGGCTCGTCGCCGCCGTCGGCCAGTTGCTGAAGCTTGGCGCGGTCGACCGCGACGTAGGCGAACTCCTGGGCCACGAAGTAGCCCGTCGCCGCCGTCAACGCGACGATCAGGGCAAGACCCACGATGATCAACATGCCGGGACACCGTCCTCGGCCTTCACCGTGCCGACCACTGCCGGCCTCGATGGAATCCGCAGCCGGGCGTCACCCGGCGGGGTACTACAGCCTTCGCTGTCAGGTGAGCTGGTCACGCAACAACAGTAGCACGTGCGACTGTATGGTTTAGGGTGCAATGCTGTAGCCAAGGGGGTGCCTGATGTCCGACGAACTGCTCCGCATCGGCGAACTGGCGACCCGCGCCGACGTGAGCGCCCGGACCGTGGACTTCTACACCACCCTGGGCCTGCTCAGCCCGGCCGGCCGCACCGGCGGCAACTACCGCCTCTACTCCCCCGACGCGGTCGACCGCATCGCCGTCATCCGCCAACTGGAAGCCCACGGCGTCAGCCTGCACGACATCGCCGCCGCGATGCAGCGGGAACCGAGCGGCGACGCCGTCGCCGGCCTGCTCACCAAGCTCGGTCAGGATCTACAGAGCCTGCAGGAGGTCGCGCACAGCGCCGGCCCCGAGGCGCACGGCCTGCTCGCCGCGATCACCGCTCGGGCGCACTCCCTGATCACCACCGCCCTGGAGATCGCCGCCAACATGCCCCCGCCGGCCTGACGCCGCCGTCTCAGCGGTCGTACTTCAGCCGCGCCTGGCGGGGCACGTCACCGAACTTGCCGGCGTGGAAGTCGGCGAACGCCTGGGTGATCTCGGTGCGCTTGTTCATCACGAACGGGCCGCCCATGGCGACCGGCTCGCCGATCGGCTGGCCACTGTAGACCATCACCCTGCTCTGCCCGTCGCGGTCGGCGGCGGCCAACTGCAGGAGGCTGTCCGTCGCGGCGACGCCGCTCGGGTCAGACCATGCGGTCTGCCCGGCCCGTACGGTCCGGCCGGCGATGCCGACCTCTCCGGACACGACGTAGACGAAGGCCCGATGGTTGGCCGGCAGCGGGTACCCGGTGGACGCTCCGGGGTCGAGGGTGACGATCGCACCCTGCACCGGCCAGTGGTTGAGCGCCGGACCGGTGACGCCGGCGATCGTGCCGGAGACGACGTCGATCACCACACCCGGCAGCGTCAGCCGCGGCCGGTTGACCGCGAGTACGTCCTGGTAGCGGGTGTCGGCCAGCTTGGAACGGGCGGGCAGGTTCAGCCACAGCTGAAGCGTGTGCGCGTGCTCGTTGCGGAACGCCAGCTCCCGGTGGATGATGCCGCGCCCGGCCGTCATCCACTGCACGTCACCAGCCTGCAGCGCGCCGGCGTTGCCGAGGTTGTCGCCGTGTTCGAGGACGCCGTCGAGCACGGTGGTGACCGTCTCCAGGCCGCGGTGCGGGTGCCACTCGAACCCCGGCTCGGAGAACCAGTCCTCCGACAGCAGCAGGAACGGGTCGGTCAGCGACGGGTCGACCGGGGCGATGACCAGGGCCTTGTCGTCGACCTGGGCGTCCGGGCCGAAGTGCTGCTTGGTCGTCACCCGCGACACGGTGCGGCCCGGGGCGATTGTCGGAGTACCCATGATGCGCGGCCTTCCTGCTGGACGGCTGGGCCGCCCGACGGACGTGTTGCTGACGTATCAACAAACTAGCACGATGATGCTGACGTGTCAGCATTCACTCCGGTAGGATCATCACCGTGGCCGGGACGAGGTGGTTGGACGACGGCGAGGCGCGCATGTGGCGCGCGTTCTACGAGATGCGCCGCCACCTGGACAAGGCGATCGAGCGCCAGTTGGCCGACGCCGGGCTGTCCACTGCGGACTACGACCTGCTGGTACCGCTCTCCGAGGCGCCCGGCGACGGGCTGCGCGCACGTGACCTCGCCAACCATGTCGGCTGGGATCGCAGCCGGCTGTCCCACCAGCTTCGCCGCATGGAGCAGCGGGGGCTGCTCACCCGACGCGAGTGCCCCAGCGACGCGCGCGGCACGCTGATCACGTTGACGCCGGCCGGGAGGCGAGCCGTCGAGACGGCCGCGCCCGGGCACGTCGAGACCGTCCGCCGCCACTTCGTCGACCTGCTCAGCCCGGAGGAGATCGACACACTCACGGCGATCTCGACGCGCATCCGCGACAACGCCACAGACACCTGACCCGATCGGGCGCCCCGTTCAGTGGTGGGCGTGGTACGCGTGGACGACGGCGTGTCCGCGACCGCGGCCGATCAGCCACTTGTTGACCGGGGTGGTGAGCACGAACGCCACGACGAAGGAGAACGCCAGCGAGCCCCAGAACAACAGGCTGGTGAGTCCGGCGTCCATCGCGCCGGGAACGGCGATCATCACCGCGTTGTCGAGAACCTCCATGATGGCGATGGAGACCGTGTCGGCGGCCAGCGCGACGGTGAAAGCGGTCTTGAGACCCACCCCGGCGCGGAGCACCCCGCGCATGGTGAGCGCGTAGCCGAACACGAAGGCCAGCACCACGGACAGTACGACGATCGCGGCGTTGTGCAGACCCAGCGCGGTACCGATGACCATTCCGGCGACCTCACCGATGGCGCAGCCGGTGAGGCAGTGCAGCGTCGCCTGGGCGGCCATCGCCCAGGTCGCGACGGCCCGTGCCGGGTGGTGCGCGGCGTGGTCCATGGCGGCCTCCCGTTCGTCGGTGACCGCTACACCATACCCCTAGGGGGTATATATGCGTCGCGGTTGTGACCGGCGCGACGGTCCGACTTTCCGTGCTCGGCCGCTGCGACACCGACACCATCATCCGTACCGGTTCGGTGCACGCCCTACGCACGATGCTGTCCTGACCCGCGGCGGCTGGTCATAGCGCGAAGCGGCGCGGGCGGGTGCGCCGGGGCTCCTCCGGGTGGTGGCGACGCACTGGGACGGGGTTGCCGGCCTCGTCCAACTCGCCGGAGGGACGCAGGCGGCGCCCCTGATGCGCGGACCGCACCCACGGGCGCCCCAGGTCCTGCGCCCAGCCTCGCTGCGGCGGCCTAGAATCGTGATCTCTTTACCGTGTTCCACGGGAGGCGGCATGATGCGAGCCGAGCTGGGTCCTGTCCTGGTCACCGGCAGCACCGGCCGCGTCGGCCGGATGGTGGTTGATTACTTACTGGACGCGGGTGTGCCCACGCGTGCGCTCACGCGCCGGCCAGAGAAGGCGTCTTTCCCCGCGGCAGTGGAGGTCGTCGGGGGCGACTTTACTGTTCCCGACTCACTCGAGGAGGGGTTGCGCGACGTGGGAGCGGTGTTCCTTGTGTGGACACTGCCTTTCGCCACCGCTCCCGCCGTTATCGAGCGAATCGCCCGCCGCGTGCGGCGCGTCGTGTTTCTGTCCGCGCCTCACCGCACGCCGCATCCGTTCTTCCAGCAACCCAACCCCATGGCCAAGCTCCACGCGGACATCGAGCAGCTGATCGCCGACGCCGGGATGCTGTCGACGGTTATCCGGCCGGGAATGTTCGCCTCGAACACGCTCAACTGGTGGGCCCCGACGATCCGAAGCGGACACCCGGTCCGCTGGCCCTACGGCGCAGCCGAGACCGCGCCCGTCGACGACCGCGACGTCGCGGCGGTGGCTGCCCGTGTGCTCGCCGACGAAGGCTACGCCGGAGGCGACTACGTCCTCACCGGCCCCGAATCATTGAGTCAGGCCGAACAGGTTCGCATCATCGGTACCGCCATCGGCCGCGACATCGCATTCGAGGAGCTGTCACCCGACGAGTTCCGGCGCGAGACGGCGGCCACCTGGCCGCGCCCGGTCGTGGACATGCTACTGGCCGCCTGGGACGCGACGATGGGGCGCCCGGCCTACGTGACTTCTTCGATCTCCGACATCCTCCGAGCGCCGGCACGACCCTTTCACCAGTGGGCCACCGACCACGCCTCGGCGTTCATGTAGGGCATACCGCCGGTTCCCGTGGTTCGACCGACCGCCGTGCGTGCACTGTAGCGACAACGACCAGACTCCGTTGAGCGACGTGGCTGCGCCCCGAATGGGACGCACCCAGTGAGGCGGGTGCAAGGTCGCCGCCAGGTGAAGTGACCCCTACCGGCCGGACACCTCAAGGTCTACGCCAAGTGCATCGAGGGCGCTGATCTTTCAGGACGCCCCGTTGATCTACGTCCCGGCAGGTCTACGGGGCGACGTGCTGGTGGCGGAGGCGGACGGGAATCGAACCCGCCTGACCCGGATCCCGGGTCACATCGGTTTTGAAGACCGTGGGGGGCACCAGCCGCCCGAACGCCTCCCAAAGCCTCTGACCTGCGAAAACACCGCAGGCAAGGAAGCCAACGTCGTCCAGCCTACCAAGATCAACGACGTCATACCCACACGGGAGTGGATCACTCCCACGGTCTTTCAGTGTTCGTCGGTAGCCGCGCTCCTCGGACCCGCAGGCTGGCGGACGTCCTCCACGACGCACGGACCGTCCCCCCATGAGCAACAAGCACCGCCACGAGCCGACTCCACGGAACCCCCGGGCCGTCGCCAAGGGCGAGGACTTCGACGGTGCGGTCACCAGAAGGTACCGGCAAGGTTCGGATGGTCGGCGTGCCGCACCTCGCGCCGATCTGGTTCCTGGTCGACGCGCGCGGCGAGCGGAGCGCCGTCGAAGGCGAAATGGTGTGCCGGCTGCGCATGGAACACGTCAGCGGCGCTCTCGACATCGCGCTGTGACGGTCGCGGGGTCGCGGATGACGTCCGAACGTCTACCGGCGGCGCAGGACCCCGAAGACGGCACGACCGGGGCCGATCTCCGTCACGCCGACGAGTTCCCAGCCTTGCTGTCTCGAGCCGGTCGGCGGCTCCGAGGACCGCTGTCATTCGCTGGACGGCGCTGCCGTCCTCGGTGACGACACTGAGCAGCCGGTACGGGTAGCTACGTGGGTCGAAGGCGCCGGCAATGACCGCGTCGGCGGCTACATGGCGGCTCCAGTTGACCGTCTCGGGGGTTCCATGGAAGGCCATGCGGTCACCGTAGTCGACGTCGGCTGATGTCGTGGCGCCCCGATGGGGCGGCCGCGGGGTGGCGCGGAATCGGTACCCTCACGGTGTGATTCCGCTGTCTGGGCACGGTGTGTCGGGCCGGTACCGGCGCCTGTCGTATCGTCGGCGCGCCGTCGCGGCACTCGCTGTCCTGGTCGGCGCTGTCGTGGTCGCGGGCTGCTCGGGTGGCAGGCAGCCGCTGCCGCAGTCGACCGCCGACTCCCCACCCTCGGTGCCGACGGGTACGACCTCGGCCTCCGCCAGCGCCGGGCCGACGTACAACGCCATAGGGCTGGACGTATGCACCAAGACCGATTCGGCTCAGCTGGCCACCCTGTCACTCACCGTGGATCGCGCGGAGGCGAAGCAGCCCACGTCCGGGGCTGGCGATGCGTGCCAGTTCAGCATGCACACCGCCGACGGACACAAAGCAACCCTGTTGGTGGAGGCGTCCACGCCGCCGTCGATAGAGGAAGCTCAGCGTCTCTTCCGCTCCAAGGCCGCGGTGACGGTCATGTCGCCCGAGGGCCCGATCATGGGTCTCGGTGACGAAGCCGAGGCGTTCTCCAAGCAGTCGCAGCCGGGATACAAGTACTCCGAGTACCTGATGCATGCACGCAGCGGCAACCTGGTCGTCAAGGTCTGGCTGGCGGTGGGTGGCAACGAATTCACACCCAAGGCGACGCTGGCGGCCACGTGCCAGGCAATTGTCAAGGCAACGCTGAGCGCCGTGCCCCGGTCCTGACCACCACACGACGCCACCGTGGCGCTAGTTGCGGACCGCCTGGGGCCATCCCTGCGACGACAGCTTCGAGTGGTCGCCGACCTGCGTCGCGATGTCCCGTACATTGCCCAGCGCCTGCACGAAGCGCTGACCGACGGTGACAACGATGTTGAGGGTCTCTTCGAAGATGGTTCCCGCCATGCTGGCGAGCGCGTTGACGGCCTCGATGATGCCGAAGACGGAGGCCGCGTCGGCGGCGGCCTGGACGAACTTGCCGGCGAGCTTGGTGATGACCTTTGCCAGCTGCACCGCGAAGTCAACGTTCGTCGCGGCGATCTTGTACAGCCAGCCACTGATGAACTCGGCCTTGACGGCGACGTCGTCGATCGCGGCCCGCTGCTTGGCGGCCTTGTCCCGGTAGGCGTTGGCCGCGGGGCCGGTCCAGTTCGCGAGGTTTTCGTTGGCCGGGTCGCTGGCCGGCATGGACATCGCCGAGACCGGCGACTTGACCTGGCCGACCCAGTGGAAACTCGTCCGGATGAGCGAAAGGACCGGGATCTGGTGGTCGGCCGCGTGCTTTACGATCTTGAGGATCTCGTCGAGCGCGTGGTGGGCCTTGTCGAGTTGGTTCTTGACCCAGAAGGCCGCCGCCCCCAGCATCCAGCGATAGTGGTTGGACTGGTCGACGACCCTGTTGAAGGCGTCGACGGCCTTCTTCACAGCGTTGCCGATTTCATCGAAAGACTGGTTGAAAAGGGCGGTGAACTCGGCGTCCGATGCCATCGTCGATGATCCTCCGAAGGATTGGCGCGAATGACTACGCGCTGTAAATCTTATTGAGATCGAGCGTGACGACATTGTCCGCGTTGTCGTACGCGTCGGCGATCTTGTCGAGCGCACGGCCGATCTGCTCGAACTCGACGACCGCGCCGGTGAGGGCCTTCTCCATGAACTCCCGGTAGCTGCAGTAGGCGCTGTGGTGTTCGAGGATGTTGGCATCGCCGATGAAGAAGGCCTCGGGGGCTAGGGACATATCGTGCACAGCCTGCTTGACGGGTTCCATCTGATCGGCGAGGCTTCGCCATTTCTTGGCCTCGTCCCGCACCGACTCGGTGATGACTTTGACTTCTTCGGACATGCTGTGCGATCCCCTCGGGTCAGTGGCCGCTCTGCGCGGCACGCAACACGGCCAGCGCGTCCAGGCGAAGTTGTTCGGCCTCAGCCATGGCGATACGCGAGATATCACCCGTGATCTCGACGATGTCGCGGCCCCGCAGCCGTACCGTGAAACAGCCGCGAGGACTGGACAGGGTGGTGTCGCGGTGCGCGGCGGCGGCGCTGTCGGCCTCCAGAGCCGTCAATCGGCGCAGTTCGGCGTGGATCTCGTCGAGCATCGCCCAACTCGCGGCCAGCCAACGCTCCTCGTCGACCTCCGGGTCGGGCCGCGGCCAGTCTTCGTTACCGTCGGCCCTGGATGGCTGCCCGGCCAGTGCATGGTCGCCCGTCATCGCCGCCAGCCCGAGGGCGCTCACCGCCTTGGTCAACGCGGCGGTGTACGCCTCGAAGAGGGCACCGGCGAGGCCGCCAACCGCCAACCGGTCCCGCCAGTGGCGGCTGATGTCGACGCTTTCCAACTCGCCTCGACCATCGACGGTCACCCGGACCGAGTCCGACGCGTCGGCTCCCTCCTGGTACCGGGGTGGCGAGACGTCGCCTCCGGCCGCGCGCACTGCCTGCTCGGCCTCAGCGCGCAGCGCCTCCGAGTCCCCCAGACCGTCCAGACTGGCCAGCTTCAGGTCGTCGCGTCCGTCCCATGGTGACATGCTGGCGCTCCCCCGGTTGCTGAGTGAGCGTGGACCCACCCATGGCAATCAGCACGATGGTGTTACCGACCATCAAAGGTCGCGGATACCGCGCCGACGCCGCAGATTGTACGGGTCATGCACCGATCGTGGCGTGCGGATTCGCTGCTGGCCGGAGGCGACGAAACCGCACCTCGGCCGCTTCAGTCCACGTTCCCGGTGTCGCCGACCACCCACCCGAACTCCCCTTGCCGACATCCGACGTGCGAGAGTGAGAGCCATGCGCCTGACCCAGTACGCCCACGGTGGCGGCTGTGCCTGCAAGATCCCGCCCGGCGAGTTGGAGGCCGTCGTCGCCGGCCTCGTCGGCGACACTCCGCCGGACGGGCCCGGTGAGCTCCTCGTCGGGCTCGACGACGGAGACGACGCCGCGGTGGTACGGATCGCGAACGGTACGGCGATCGTCGCGACGGCCGACTTCTTCACCCCGGTCGTCGACGACGCCTACGACTGGGGTCGCATCGCCGCCGCCAACGCACTGTCCGATGTGTACGCCATGGGCGGCACCCCGGTCGTCGCCGTCAACCTGCTCGCGTGGCCGCGCGAGGTCCTCCCGCTGGAGCTGGCCGCCGAGGTGCTGCGCGGGGGTCTGGACGTGGCGCGGGAGGCCGGCTGTCACGTGGCCGGGGGCCACAGCGTGGACGACCCCGAGCCCAAGTACGGCATGGCCGTCACCGGGGTGGCCGACCCGGACCGGCTCATGCGCAACGACGCCGGCTCGCCGGGGCTGCCCCTGACGCTGACCAAGCCGCTCGGCATCGGGGTGCTCAACAGCCGGCACAAGGCGACCGGCGAGGTGTCCGCGCCCGCGGTCGCCGCCATGACCACACTCAACCGGGCCGCCGCCGCGGCCGCCGCAAAGGCGGGTGCTGTCTGCGCCACCGACGTGACCGGGTTCGGCCTGCTGGGCCACCTGCACAAGCTGGCCCGGGCGAGCGGGGTGACCGCGGTGATCGACAGCACGGCGGTGCCGTACCTCGACGGCGCGCGGGACGCCCTCGACGCCGGGTACGTCAGCGGCGGGACCCGCCGCAACCTCGACTGGGTACGCCCGTACCTGAGCGCGGACGGCGTGGCCGAGGACGAACTGCTGCTGCTGGCCGACGCGCAGACCTCGGGCGGGCTGCTGGTCGCCGGCGAGGTGCCCGGCTACCCGGTGATCGGCGAACTGGTCCCCCGCCGGGAGGGTGTCACCCTGTTCGTCCGCTGACTCTCATGATCCTGAAGGATCATGAGAGAACGACGCGCTGGCCGTTGCTGAGAGACGTCGCCCAGGTCGTCAGATACGGCTCGGGCAGCGCCTTGCCCGCGTTGGCGCCCCACACCTTCGCGAGTTCGGCGCGCACCTCGTCGACCGGCGCACCGGCACAGCGCTTCCGCAGCCGATCGAGCTCGGGCTGCATCACCGCGTTGAACCGGGCGATCGCGCGCCGGGCGCGCTGGTCGATCACGAACCGCGACATGCCAGCAGCGTACGGATCAGTGCCGCGCTACCGGGGTCACCCCGCCCCGGTACGGCGCCGGCTCCGTCGGCATCCGTGTGACGACCGGCAGCGCCACCGCCATCAGCGCGACGAGCGCGAGGACCGTGAACGGCAGCGTGTAGCTGTGCCCGCCCCGCTCGTACAGCAGCGCGGTGACCGTCGGCCCGACCACCCCGCCGATGCTCCACGCCACGATGATCGCGCCGTAGATCGCGCCGGCGTGCGTGGTACCGAAGTAGTCCGCCGCCGTGGCCGGCATGGTCCCGAACCCGCCGCCGTATGCGAGCACGATGAGCGCGGCGAACAGCGCGAACAGCGCCAGGGCGTGGGCGTGCGGCAACACGAGGAAGCAGACCCCCTGCAGGGTGAGCATGCCCACGAACGCCGTCATCCGGCCGATCCGGTCGGACAGCCAGGCCCACACCACCCGGCCGCCGGCGTTGAACAGCCCCAGCACGCCCACGATCGTCGCCGCGGTGGCCGCACTCGCCCCGGCGATGACGTGCGCGGCGTCGGCTGCCTGCGAGATGAGGCCGATTCCGCAGGCGACGTTCAGGGTCAGGATCGCGGTCAACAGGTACCACTGGGGGGTGCGCAACGCCTCGTTCAAGGTGTAGGAACGGTTGCCGGCGGCGGCCCGTCCGGTGGTCGGCGCGACGAAGCCCGGCACCCGGTACCCCGGCGGCGGATCACGGAACAACGACGCGCCGAGCAGGACCGCCACCAGGTACGCCGCGCCGAGCGGCAGGAAGACCTCGGTCTTGCGGGGGGCGGTGGCCAGCAGGTGCTTCGCGACCGGGGCGGTGATGACCGCGCCGAAGCCGAAGCCGGCGACCGCGATCCCCGTGATCAACCCGCGTTTGTCCGGGAACCACTTCGTCAGCATCGCGATCGGCGTGATGTACGCCGCGCCCATCCCGATGCCGCCCAGCACCCCGTACCCCAGGACGAGCAGCCACAACTGGCCGGGCGAGGTCACCAGGGACGCCAGCATCGTGCCGACCGCGTACAGCACGCCGCCGCCGAGCGCGACCGGGCGAGGACCGTATCGGTCCTGGATCCGGCCACCGATCATGCTGCCGATGAAGATGGTGCCGACCGCCACCTCGAACGGCAGCACGACCTGCGCCTTGCTCCAGTGGAACTGGTCCTGCAGGGGTTTGTTGAACACGCTCCACGCGTACAGCGCGCCCAGTGCCAACTGGACCAGCACGGCCGCGACGACGAGCGCCCAGCGCCGGCGGGTCAGGGTGACCTGGTCTGCGCCCGTCCGCAACGCTGTCATCGTGCCGTCCTCCGTCAGTCGGGCTCCGGCACGTTCACCTTCTCCACCTCGGCCACGCCCCGTGCCTCCAGCCGCTGCCGCTGCGGGACCACCGTGTACTTCGGGTCCTCGGCGGATGCCTTACCAGCTTCGAAGACACCAAACCGGGTCAGCAGCGACCCGACGACCAACGAGGCCCCGGAGAGCGCGGACAGCAGCCGGCTGCGCCGGCTCAGCAGGGCGCCGACCGCCCCGCCAACGGTGAACGCGCGGGCCGCCCGCAGCAACCGGCCCTGGCGCCCCAACTGGTAGGGCTCGCTCACGACCCCCATCGAGTGCTCGACCTGCCGCATCGCCGCCAGGTCCAGCGCCGCGCCGGCGACCGCGAGCCGCCGCACCGGACCGGTCTCCTCCAGCGGCGCCGCGATCAGCCCCACCCCCGACGCCGCCGCCGACGCGCTGCCGGCGAAGACGAACGGCAGGTACGGGTACGCCCGGTTCCAGGACGGCACGGCGGTGTGCGCCAGCAGCACCGCGGTGTACGTGGCCAGCGGTGGAGCCATGACGGCGGCCACCAGGTTGGCGCCCCGGCCGACCGGCGGCAGGATCCGCCGGGCCAGCCCGAGCAGCCCGCGCTCGGGCAGCAAGGGTGCCACCTCGGCGACGGCCGCGACCCCGGCGGCCGGGCCGAAGGTGGCCAGGATCCAGGTACCCACCGACATCGGCGAGGTCGGTTTGGCCACCCGCAGCATGTGGTGGAACCGCTCCGGGCGGCCCAGGTCGTTGATCAGGAAGTAGGTACTGGCACCGACCGCGGCGAGCGAGGTCAGCCGGCCCACCCGGCGCAGTACCGGCCGGCCGGTCAGGTCGGCGCCGGCCGCGATCATCGAGGAGCCGGCGGCGAGGCCGCCGGTGAACAGGTAGGCCGCGATGTCGTGGTGCCAGACCGGCGGCTTGAGGATCGGCCGGCCGTAGTACGACCGGAACTCGGCCTGCGGCACCATCGACCGCTCGCCGCCGCCACCGCCGCCGCGCCGTCCACCGCCACCGCGCCGGCCTTCCTTGAAGTCACGGAAACGGTCACCGACCGGCGGCCGGCCCGCCGGCTCGCGACTCGCGGCCCGGCGGTCCGCGCTACTCATCTCACCGGCGGTCACGACAACAACCCTCCCTGAAGCGCGGCGACGGTCGGGACGACCGCACCGCCGAACATGCCTACGGACCCCATGCCTACGGACCCGGGGACCACGCCCGCCGACGTACCGACGATCACGACCGACGGCCCACGAACGCGACCGCGGCGGCCGCGGCCATGGTCAGCGCGGCCATCCCGGCGCGCTTCCACATGGCGGGCGCGTCGCGGGTGGGCACCACCGGGTCCGGCGGCAGCCCGTACACCTCGGGCTCGTCCAGCAGCAGGAAGAACGCGCCGTCGCCGCCGACACCGTCCTCCGGGTCGTTGCCGTAGAGCCGGGCCGCCGTCTCGCCCTGCTCATGCAGCTTCTCGAGCCGGCGCGCCGCCCGCTCGCGCAGTTCGTCCAGCGGTCCGTACTGGATCGACTCGGTCGGGCACGCCTTGGCGCAGGCCGGCATCATGTCGTCCTTGAGCCGGTCGTAGCACAGCGTGCACTTCCACGCCCGGCCGTCGTCCTTGCGCTGGTCGATCACGCCGTACGGGCAGCCCGAGATGCAGTACCCGCAGCCGTTGCAGATGTCCTCCTGCACCACGACCGTGCCGAACTCGGTGCGGAACAGCGCCCCGGTCGGGCAGACGTCCAGGCAGCCGGCGTGGGTGCAGTGCTTGCAGACGTCGGACATCATCAGCCAGCGGAAGTCGGTGCGCTCACCACCCGGCAGCCGGCCGGGGAGCACGGACGACGGCATGCCGAGGAACTCGGTCGCCATCTCGACCGCGGCGCCCGGCTCGGGGCTGGGCGGCACGCCCGGCTCCGTGCCGGTCTCCTTGCCGGTGGTCGCCGCCCGCGCGGCCATCTCCGGTGCGGCCGTCCTGGAGGTCGGCAGCCCCTCGAAGGCCGGCGGCTCGTTGCCGGCCTGCCCGCCGACGGCGACCCCCCGGTCGGCCAGCTTCTCGCGGGACACCGGCTGCTCGATGAAGGCGACGTGGCGCCACGAGTTCGCGGTCAGGTCGCCGGTGTTGTCGAACGACATGCCGAGCAGGTCCAGGCCGGTCTCGGGAACGTTGTTCCACTCCTTGCAGGCCACCTCGCAGGCCTTGCATCCGATACACACGCTGGTGTCGGTGAAGAAGCCCATCCGCGGCGGGGCGTCCATGCCGTACCCCGCCTCCGGCGCGGGGTCGAGCGGCCCGTAGAGCCTGTTCTCCCGGATCACCCGCTCGTCGCGCAGCCCTCTGTTCTCAACTTCCATCGTCGGGCCTCCCGCGCCGGTGTGACTCGTGAACTGCGTCCGTGGTGATGATTGGCGTCTGGTGGTATTCGAGGTTTCCGGCCCGCCGCCGGTACTCGTTCAGATAATCCACGAGTTCCTTTCCGTGCGGCCGCCGCCCCGGTCGGACATCGCAGGTGCCGGCCTTGCCTTCCTGAATCAGGACATTCGGATCAAGGACCATTGTGAACAGGTCGTTGGCCGAGTCTCCCTTGGACCACCCCCCGGGTCCCCAGTGGTAGGGCAGCCAGATCTGGTGGACCGCCCGATTGCCCACCCGCAGCGGGGTGAGCCGGTCGGTGACCAGCACCTTCCCCTCGACCGCGCCGCGCGCGGTGACCACGTGGCCGAAGTCCAGATGGGTCAGTCCCCGCTCGGCGGCCAGTTCCGGCGACACCTCGAAGAACATCTCCGGCTGAAGCTCCGCCAGGTGCTCGACGTACCGGCTCATCCCGCCGGCCGTGTGGTGCTCGGTGAGCCGGGCGATGGTGAACACGTACGGGAACACGTCGGTGTGCGGCTCGGGCGGGCTCGGGTGGGTGATGTTCTCCGGCCGGTCGTACACCTTGCGGACCGGGTTGGCCTGCTGCCCGTACAGCGGGTTGCGCACCGGCGACTCCGGCGGCTCGTAGTGCGTCGGCAGCGGCCCGTCCAGCAGCCCCGACGGGGCGTACAGCCAGCCCTTCCCGTCGCCCTGCATGATGAACGGGTCATCGCCGGCGATCGCCTCCGTACCCTCGGCCTCGGGTCCCGGCCGGTAGGTCGGCGGCTTCGTCTTCTCGAAGTCGGGGTCGTCGTACCCGTCCCAGCAGCCCTTCGTCTCGTCCCACCAGAGGTAGGCCTTGCGCTCGCTCCACGGCCGGCCCTCCGGGTCGGCCGAGGCACGGTTGTACAGGATGCGCCGGTTGGACGGCCAGGCCCAGCCCCACTCGGGCGCCACCCAGGTCTGTTCCTTGCCTGGCCGGCGCCGGTTGGCCTGGTTGACCCCGTCGGCGAAGACTCCGCAGTAGATCCAGGCGCCGCAGACCGTCGAGCCGTCGTCGCGTAGCTGGCCGAACGTCCGCAGCGTGAGGCCGGTGTCGACGGCGTACCCGTTGATCTCGCGCAGCACCGCCTCGGCGCTCGGCTCCTCGTGCGGCCCGTGCGTCGGGTAGTTCCAGGCCAGGTCCAGGATCGGGCGGTCCCGGCGCAGCGGCGAGCCGGCCAGTTTCTCGCGGATGATGCGGCCCAGATGGAAGAAGAACCACAGGTCCGAGCGGGCGTCGCCCGGCGGGTCGAGCGCCTTCTCCCGCCACTGCAGCAGCCGCTGGGTCTGGGTGAAGGTGCCCTCCTTCTCCACATGGGACGCCGCCGGCATGAAGAACACCTCGGTGGGGCACTCCTCGGGGACGATCTCGCCGGTCTCGACCTCGACGCTGTTCTTCCAGAACGTGGCGCTCTCGATCTCGAACAGGTCGCGCACCACCAGCCAGTCCAGGTTGCCCATGCCCAGTCGCTGGGCCCGGCCGTTCATCGAGCCGACAGCGGGGTTCTGCCCCATCAGGAAGTACCCCTTGATCTTGCCGTCGATCATGTCGAGGACCTGCTTGTAGATGCCGTGGTCGCCGGTCAGGCGCGGCATGTACCCGTAGCAGAAGTCGTTGTCCGGCGTCGCCTTGTCGCCCCAGTACGCCTTGAGCAGGCTCGCGCAGTACGCCGGCGCCTTGTACCAGAATCCCTTCTGCTCCGGATGGCAGATGCTGGTGACCCAGTCGGAGTACGTGGGGTGCAGCACCGCGTTGGGCATCGGCAGGTAGCCGGGCAGCAGGTTGAACAGCGTCGGGATGTCCGTCGAGCCCTGGATGGAGGCGTGCCCGCGCAGCGCCATGACGCCGCCGCCCGGCCGCCCGACGTTGCCCAGCAGCAGCTGGATGATCGCACCGGTACGGATCGTCTGCGCGCCGGTGGTGTGCTGGGTCCAGCCGACCGCGTAGACCAGCGCGGTGGTGCGCTCCCGGCCCGAGTTCTCCGTCCAGGCCCGGGCGACGTCGAGGAACCTCTCCCGCGGTACGCCGCAGACCTTCTCCACCATCTCCGGCGTGTACCGGGAGAAGTGCCGCTTGAGGAGCTGGTACACGCAGCGCGGGTGCTGCAGCGTCTCGTCGCGGCGGACCCGGGCGGAGACGCCCGGCCCGTGCGACTCGTGCTGCATCGGCATCGCCGTCTCCCGCTCCATGGCCGGGTCGCGCGGCTCGACGGCGGCCTCATGGCCCTCGTACTGCCACGTCGTCGGGTCGTAGACGCCCAGCTCCGGGTCGTAGCCGGAGAACAGCCCGTCGAGGTCCTCGGTGTCGCAGAAGTCGTCGCTGACGATGGTCGCCGCGTTGGTGTAGGCGAGCACGTACTCCCGGAAGTCCAGCTCGTTGTCCAGGATGTACTTCACGATCCCGCCCATGAACGCGATGTCCGAGCCGGCGCGGATCGGCACGTACGTGTTGGCCACGGCACTGGTACGGGTGAACCGCGGGTCGACGTGGATGACTCTCGCGCCCCGCTCCTTCGCGGCCATGACCCACTGGAACCCGACCGGATGGCACTCGGCCATGTTCGAGCCCTGGATGATGATGCAGTCAGCGTTGGCGAGGTCCTGCTGGAAGTTGGTGGCGCCGCCGCGGCCGAGGCTGGTCCCCAGACCGGGGACGGTGGACGAGTGTCAAATCCGGGCCTGGTTCTCGATCTGGATCGCGCCCAGGGCGGTGAACAGCTTCTTGATGAGGTAGTTCTCCTCGTTGTCCAGCGTCGCGCCGCCCAGACCCGAGAAGCCCAGCGTGCGGTTGAGCGGCCGGCCGGAGTCGTCGACGTCCTCCCACCGGGCGGCCCGGGCGGCGATGACCCGGTCGGCGATCATGTCCATCGCCGTGTCGAGGTCCAGGTCCTCCCACTCGGTCGAGTACGGCCGGCGGTAGCGCACCCTGGTCTGACGGAACTTGCTGGTCACGAGGTTCTTGCTGGCCGCACCCTTGGGACACAGCCGTCCCCGGTTGATCGGCGAATCGGGGTCGCCCTCGATCTGGGTGACCCGGCCGTCCTTGACGTACACCCGCTGGCCGCAGCCGACCGCACAATAAGGACAGACCGACCTGGCCATCGAGTCCGCGGTCTCGGTACGCGGCCGCAGCTCCGCCGAGCGCGGCGACATCGCGGCGAGCCCGCGCCCCAGCGGGTCGGTACCGGTGAGCTGACGGTAGACCGGCCAGCCCTCGATCCAGGTGCGCACGCCCATGCAACATCACTACCACGCGCAATCGCGGGAAAACATGATCTAGAACGATCTTTCTGCGGCCGCCGCGCCTCCGACCGGTCACACCTCGGCGTGTCGACCGTCACCCGGCAAGCGGTGAACGGCTAGATACTCAACGTGACCGGCGCGTCGGGGTTGCGCTACGCGTGCGAGAGGCGAATTGTGCTTGGCGGCAGTTAAACGTTCGGTCTCGGAATTTGAGGTACGATCACCGACGCGCCACCGCCGGAATATCCTCACGGAGGGTGACCTTTTCAGTGCAGCTCAGTCTCAGGCACTGGCCTGACATGCGCCTCACATGGGTGTCCGGATGTGCCATGGTGCACTCCGGGCCCGAGCCGGGCGCAGGCATGACGTCGCTGGTCGCGAAGGCATCCGGCTCCACCGAATTCCCCGTGGTTGTCACCTCGCACACCCTTCGCCTTCTTCCGGCGATGATGAACGAACTCGCCGACGCGCTGGCCGACCAGTTCCCGGCGCGCTGCAACCGGGTTCGGCTCGTCGCCTGGAACAGCGGATGCCTGCACGACGACCGGCCCGCCCCGGCCTACCAGCTCGCCACCCGCCTCGGGGTCGAGGTCATCGCACCGGCCGGCCCCTTGCTCGGCGTCCCCGGTGGCTCGCTCTTCGCGGCCGCCGGGCGCGGCGCGCAGCGCCCCGGTGGCTGGTGGCGGTTCGCCCCCGGCAGCGCCCCGTCGCGGGTCGGCTGGCGCTACCCTGCGCCGCACTGGGACCCCGACCTCGGTGAGGTCGGCGACCTGGGCAACGACCTGGTGGTCGAGCAGGTGCCGGCCGGCCTGTGGCTGCACCGCTCCGGGTACCGCAGCATGACCGACCTGGTCTACTCGGTGCCGGTCGATCCGGACGATCCGGCCCTCATCGTGTCGCACCCCGACGAGAAGCCGTTGCAGCGCGACGAACTCGCCCGCGCGCTGGCCATCCTGCCCCGCCGGACGGCGGAGCGCCTCATCTTCACGCCGTACGGGCCGGAGCCGGTGGCCGACGGCCGGCTCGGCGAGGTCGCGGCGTCCCTGCTCGGGGCTCCCACCCGCGCCCGCACGGGCCTGCCGCTGTACGGGTCCGGCGGTCAGCGCGCGCTCGTCACCATCGACGCCGACGGACGTCCGCGGTGGCGGCCGTTCGTCCATGAGCAGCGCTTCGATCCACGGGCGTCGTCGGTCGAGCCGACCGACTGGGTCAACCCCGTGACCGACCTGCTGTCCCAGCCCGTCGCGCCGGCCACCTTCGCGCTCGGCGGCGGCTGGGTCGCCGAGATGATCGAGGCGGGTATCTGGATCCGCCCGGCCCAGGCGACGGAGTCCGCCGACTGGGCGCGCACGCTGCCGCTCGACGTCGACGAGTGCACCGTCGTCGTGGGGGCGCCGACCGGCGGGTACCTGCCGCCACCGGCCGACCTGGTCACCACGCTGCTGGAGCACCTGCCCGCCGACGCGCGACCCCGCGTCCGGTTCGCGGTCCCGCGCGGTGCCGGCGACGACGTGATGCGGCTCGCCACCGTGCTGACCGAGCAACTCCCCGCTGTGGCCGAGATCCGGGTCATCCCCTCCGGCGGTCGCCGCCGGGCTCACGCGGCCCCCGAGGCGCCGTCCCGCGCGTCGCACGCCCTCCGGGAGCCGACGCCGTACCCGCCGCAGCCGGTCTACCAGCCGACCCCGACTCCGGCGCCGTCGCACGCCGCGCGCCAGCTCACCCCGCCGGTGCAGCAGCCGACGCCGTACCCGCCGCAGCCGCTCTACCAGCCAACGCCCACGCCGCCGCCGTCCCACGCAGCGCGTGAGTTGACCCCGCCGTCCCGCGCCGCCCGCGAGCTGACGACACCGTCCCACGCCGCCCGCGAGCTCACGCCGTCGGCGTCCGCCGTTCGCGAGCTGACGCCGCCGCCGTCGCACGCGGCGCGGGAGCTGACCCCACCGCCGTCGCATGCGGCGCGGGAGCTGACCCCACCGCCGTCGCACGCGGCGCGGGAGCTGACCCCACCGCCGTCGCACGCGGTCCGCGAGGTGCCGTCGCCGGCGCTCCGGCAGCCGACGCCGTACCCGCCGCAGCCGGTGTACCAGCCGACTCCGACGCCGCCGTCGGGTCCGCCCGCGCCGTCGGGCCGCCAGCTCACTCCCCCGGTTCCCGCACCCGCGTCCTACCCGGCGCCGCAGCCGGCACCCGCGGCCAACGGATACCCGGTGCAGCCAGCCGACGAGCCGGCCCGGCAGGCGTCGTACGCCGTCCGCGAGCCGCTCTCGGCACCGACGCGGCCCCGCCGCAAGCCCGGCCCGCCGATGGGGCCGCCGTCGATGGGTCCTCCCTCGCCGCCGATGGCGCCGCCGCGTGGCGGCCGCCAGCCGGGGTACGGCGCGTACCAGCCGGCCGGCCCGCAGGCGACCCGGCCGCCGCTCCAGCAGCCCTCGGCACCGTCGGGCCGCCCGGCCCGCCAGCCGAACGGACAGCCGGTACCCGGTGCCCACCAGCCCAACGGGCAGCCGCGTGGTGCGCGGCAGCCCAACCCTGCACCGATATCGCCGATGCCGACGTCGCCGATGCCGCACCCGGTCCACCAGCCGATGGCGCAACCGGTCCACCAGCCGACCCCGCCACCCATGCCGGCCGTCCACCAGCCGACCCCGCCGCCGATGCCCGCCCTCCGCGAGCCGGCCCGGGAGCAGGCGGAGGACCCGCAGGAGCTGCTGCAGCGCACCGAGATCCGCTCCCACCGCACCTCGGGGACCAAGAGCGCGAAGGCGGCACGCGAGGAGGGCAAGGCCGACACGTCGGAGCTCAACCGACTGCTGGGCTTCTTCGACGAGATCCGCAAGGCCCGCGCCTGGGACGAGCAGCCGGCCGGCACGCGACCCGGCGCGTAAACGCCCGAGCTGGCCGTGGTCCGCAAGCGGGTGGTCGTCTCGGGTCGCGTCCAGGGCGTGTACTTCCGCGACACCTGCCGACGCGTCGCGGCCACGCACGGGGTCGCCGGCTGGGTGCGCAACCTGCCGGACCGTCGGGTGGAGGCGGTCTTCGAGGGCGCGGCGGACCCGGTACAGCGGCTCGTGGACTGGGCGCGGCGCGGACCGCAGGGCGCGACGGTGACGCGGGTCGACGTCCATGACGAGCTGCCGGAGGGGCTGTCCGGATTCACGATCCGGGAGACCCCCCTGGCGTGACGCGGGCGCTCTACCGGGGCGTCGGAGGCACGATCTCGTCGACCAGCCCGTACTCGCGGGCCTCCGCCGCGCTCAGCACGAGGCCGGCGCCGAAGTCGTCCTCCACCCGGTTGCGGGGCCGGCCGGTCACCTCGACCACCCGTACCACCAGGTCCTCGAGCGCCCGCAGGTAGCGGCCCGCGGCGGCGGTCACCTCGTCGGCGGTCCCCTTCACGCCTTCGGCGCCGGGCTCGGCGAGCCTGAACCGGGCGTGCGAGTAGGCCAGACGCCGGCGCGCGGCGGCGTACACCCCGATGACCGCTCCGCCCACCTCGCCGATCGCCGTGGCGTGGACCGGTGCCCGCATCACCTCGAGCGCGTCGACCAGCGCGAAGACGGCGGAGAGCTCACCCTGCGGGGCGTTGACGTGCAGCCGGACCGGCTCGGTGCCGAGCGCGTCCAGCGTGAGCAGCGTGGCGGCCACCCGGTTGGCCGTCTGCGGCCCGACCGGGCCCTGAAGCAGCACGATGCGCTGGGCGAACATCCGCTCCTCCAACCAGGGGGCCACGCCGGCGTCGGCCGCGGCCGCCGGTGGGGACAGCGGTACGTCCCAGCGGCCCGGCGGCACGCTCCGGCGGCCCGGCGGATCGTCGTGCATCCGTACGTTCATGCCTCACGCTCCTGGTCTCGGGAGGCACCGACCTCGCCTGGCGCGAGCCGGACCTCGAGTTGACGACCGACCGCCGCCGCGTACCGCTGGAGGGTGGAGAGCCGGACGTCCACGGCACCCGCCTCAACCCGCGCGACCGCCGGCTGCGACGTACCCATCCGCACAGCCACCTCGGCCTGCGACAGCCCCTGCGCCCGGCGCTCCGCCACCAGGCCCGCCAGCAGGTCCCGGTGGCCGCGGGCGGACCGGGCCATCTCGCGGAATCCGGGGAGGACCGGAAGGTCGTCGTCATCGGACATATCAAGAACGATATACCCGCGGGCGGACGGTTCGGCCGACGCATCGGTACACGATGGTCAACCTGGCTGGCGACGGCTGCCTAGCAAGGCCGCCGCGGCCGGGGCAGCGACCATCGGGCGCGCTGCGTTTGTGGCTCCCACCTGCGCGGGTATGACTCTGTCGCCAATTGCGAAGGGTGGTGCTCGGTGGGCCAGGAGGTCGAGCAGCGGGAATTCACCCGCCAGGACAGGCAGCGGCACCGTCAGAAGGTGCGGCGCTGCCTGGACGTGTTCGCCCGGATGCTGCGAGAGGCGCGCTTCGAGGCGGAGCGGCCGATGTCCGGGCTGGAGATCGAGCTGAATCTGGTCGACGACCGGCGCGAACCGGCGATGCGCAACGCCGAGGTACTGCGGGCGATCGCCGACCCCGACTTCCAGACCGAGCTGGCGCAGTTCAACGTCGAGGTCAACGTGGAGCCGCGCCCGCTCGCCGGCGACGGCCTGCGCGGGTTCGAGCAGCAGGTACGGGCGAGCCTCAACGCCGCCGAGGACCGGGCCCAGCGGGTCGGCGCGCACATGGTCATGGTCGGCATCCTGCCCACGCTGCGGCCCGCGCATGTGACCCGCGAGTCGCTGTCGAACAACCCGCGGTACGCGCTGCTCAACGACCAGATCTTCGCCGCCCGTGGCGAGGACCTGTACATCTCGATCGAGGGCGTCGAGCGGCTGCAGACCTCGGCGGACACCGTCGCGCCGGAGGCGGCCTGCACCAGCGCGCAGTTCCACCTCCAGGTCAGCCCGGAGCAGTTCCCGGCGTACTGGAACGCCGCGCAGGCGATCGCCGGCGCGCAGGTGGCCGTCGGGGCCAACTCCCCGTTCCTGTTCGGCAAGGAGCTGTGGCGCGAGACCCGGATACCCCTGTTCGAGCAGGCCACCGACACCCGGTCCGAGGAGCTCAAGGAGCAGGGCGTACGCCCGCGGGTGTGGTTCGGCGAGCGCTGGATCACCTCGATCTTCGACCTGTTCGAGGAGAACGTGCGCTACTTCCCCGCCCTGCTGCCGGTCTGCGAGGACGAGGACCCGGTCGAGGTGCTCGACCGCGGCGACACGCCGAGCCTCGCCGAACTGCGGCTGCACAACGGCACGGTGTACCGCTGGAACCGCCCCGTGTACGACGTGGTGCGGGGCCGGCCGCACGTACGGGTGGAGAACCGTGTCCTGCCCGCCGGCCCCACCGTGGTGGACACCCTGGCCAACGCCGCCTTCTACTTCGGGCTGGTCCGGGCGCTCGCCGAGGCGGAGCGGCCGGTCTGGACCCAGATGTCGTTCGCGTCCGCGTCCGAGGACTTCCACTCGGCCGCCCGCCACGGCCTGGACGCCAACCTGTACTGGCCGGGCATGGGCACGGTACCCGCCACCGAACTGGTGGTTCGCCGGCTGCTGCCGCTGGCGTACGAGGGGCTCGACAAGTGGGGCGTCGACCCGGTCGAGCGCGACCGGCTGCTCGGCGTCATCGAGCGGCGCTGCGTCACCGGCCGTAACGGGGCCCGCTGGCAGGTGGACACCGCGCGCCACCTGGAACGGGAGCGCAACCTCGACCGCCATGAGGCGCTGCGCGGCATGCTGGACCGCTACGTGGAGTGCATGCACAGCAACACGCCGGTCCATGAGTGGCGCGTGCCGTAACCGCTCCGCCCCCTCCCAGCGTCTTCACAGGTTCTGCTGAGGCTGTACGCAGAACCGTCGGAGACAGTGGGAGCACGACTGAAAGCCGCGAAACGCTCTTTCGCGGCGTGCCCGGCTAACGACGAACGAGGGGACGTGGGCCTGTGTCGCCCTCCCGCGATGGAGGCCTGATCTCATCCGGTACGTCGGGTACCGCCACCCTCGGCGTACCGGATGCGCCCGAGCCCTCACGCGGCGAGCCGTCACCGGCCCGCGCACCGGCCCGCAGCGTGTACTTCGACGTGCTGCGGGTCCTCGCGATCCTGCGCGTGGTCGCGTACCACAGTCTCGGCCTCGCCTGGTTGACGATCGTCTTCCCGGCCGTCGGGGTGATGTTCGCGCTGGCCGGCTCGTTGATGGCGGCGTCGCTGGACCGCGCCGGCCCGGTCGCGGTCGGCCGGCGGCTGCGCCGCCTGCTCCCCCCGCTCTGGATGCTCGCCGCGGTCTGCGTACCGGTCATGGTCGTCGGTGGCATGCGGCTGGACTGGTCAGCCCTGCTGTGGCTGTTCCCGGTGGACAACCCGCCCGCCAACTCCTGGGGTGCGGCGACGCTCGGCATGATCTGGTACCTCCGGCAGTACCTGTGGTTCGTGCTGCTCTCGCCGCTCGCCCTGGTGGCGTTCCGCCGCTGGCCGGCGATCACCCTGGCGGTGCCGCTGGCGCTGCTGGTCGGCCTCACCCTGACCGGCGTCAAGGCGCCGGCCCCGATCGCCGACCTGGCCCTGTACGGCGACTGCTGGCTGCTCGGCTTCGCCCAGCACGACGGGCTGCTGCGCCGGCTGCGCCGCTCCACGCTGCTGCTCACGGTCGGCGGCCTGGCCACCGCCGGCGCCGCCTGGTTCCTGACCCACCCGGGCGGCCGCGGCTACGACCTCAACGACATCCCGCTCGGCAACGCGCTCTGGTCGACGGCGTTCCTGCTGGTCCTGCTCGGCCTCGCGCCGACGAACGGGTGGCGGGTGCGCCCCCGGGCGGCCGGGCTGCTGGCTGCGTTCAACAGCCGGGTGATGACGGTGTACCTGTGGCACCAGACGGCGATCGGGGTCGTCGTGCTCGTCGCGGGCCGCTGGCGGTTCGACCTGACCGGCGTCAGCGGCCGGCTGCTCCTGCTCAGTGGCGTGGTCACGCTGGTCGTGGTGGCCGTCGGGTGCTTCGGCTGGGTGGAGGACGTGGCCGCCCGGCGCCGCCCGGCCCTGCTGCCCGACGGACTCCGGCGCCCGGTCCGCCGGTGCGCCGGACCTGCCCCGGCGATGGCCGAGGCCTCGTACGCTACCCGCGGGTGATCATCGCGGTTATCTGCTCCGGCGGCCCGGGGTGGGCGTAGAAGAAGCCCTGCCCGGAGTCGCAGTCCACCGCCCGCAGCCGGTCCGCCTGCATCCTGGTCTCCACGCCTTCGGCGGTCACCGTCAGATCGAGCGCGTGCGCGAGCTGTACCAGCGTCGCGACCATCCGCTCGCCGGCCCGGTCGACCCGACCGGGGTCGCGGCCGGAGGTGCGCAGCCCGTCGACGAACGAGCCGGCGAGCTTGATCGCCTGTACCGGCAGGGTACGCAGGTAGGTCAGGTTGGAGTAGCCGGTACCGAAGTCGTCGATCGCGATCCGCACGCCCATCTCGGCCAGCTTGGTCAACGCGGCGAGCGGCTCGTGGCCGGGCCCGATCAGCGCGCTCTCGGTCAGCTCGAGCTGGAGGCACTCCGGTTCGAGGCGGGTGCGCGCCAGGATGGCGGCGACGTCGTCGACCAGGCTCGGCTCCTGCGCCTGCCGTACGGCGAGGTTGACGCTGATCAGCGGTGCCGCGTCGCCGGCGAGGTCGAGCCAGCGGCGGCCCTGCCGGCAGGCCTCCTCCAGGACCCACAGGCCGAGCGGGACGATCATCCCCGTCTCCTCGGCCAGGCTCACGAACCGGTCCGGCCCGAGCAGGCCGAGCCGGGGATGCCGCCACCGCACCAGCGCCTCGGCGCCGACGACCGTCTCGCCGCCGCACAGCACCAGCGGCTGGTACTCCAGCAGGAACTCGCCGCGCTCCAGCGCGCCGGGCATCGACGCGGAGAGCTCGTACCTGGCCACCTCGCGGTCGGTACGGTCGGCGTCGAACAGCGCCCACTTACCCTTGCCGTCGGCCTTGGCCCAGTACAGCGTGATGTCGGCGGCCCGCATCAACTCGGACGGCGTGGTGGAGGCGCAGGCCCGGTCGACGATGCCGATGCTCGCCGAGATCGCCAGCCGGTGCCCGCCGGCGCCGACCGGCTCGGTCAGCGCCGCCAGCACCGCCTCGGCGAGCGCGACGACGTCCTGGGTCGACGGGTGGTCGTGCACCAGGATCACGAACTCGTCGCCGCCCATCCGGGCGACGAGGTGGCCGGCCCGGGACACGCACTCGTGCAGCCGGTGCGCCACGGCCACCAGCAGCTCGTCGCCGATGTCGTGGCCGAAGCTGTCGTTGACCGCCTTGAACCCGTCGAGGTCGATGTAGCACACCGCGACCCGCTGCCGGCTGTCCGCCGAGGCGAACAGCTCGTAGAGGCGGTCGAAGAGCAGGGTGCGGTTGGGCAGCCCGGTGAGCGGGTCGTGGGTGGCCTGGTGGCGGAGCCGGGTCTGCAGGTGGTGCCGGTCCGTCACGTCCTCGACCATGATCGTCTGGAACCGCGGCTCGCCGCGCTCGTCGCGGATGAGGGAGGCCGCCAGGTGCGCCCAGAGCACCTGACCGTCCCGGCGGTACAGCCGCTGGTCGGTGCGGACACGATCGTGCTCGGAGCGGCCGAGCTGCGCGAACAGGTCGGCGACGCCGGCCACGTCGGTACCGGGCACGAAGTCAACGATCGCCCGACCGCACAGCTCGTCCCGGCTGTATCCGATCATCTCGGCCAGGGTCGCGTTGGCGTCGACCAGGCGGCCGTCCAGGTCGGCGATGCCGATACCGAAGGCGGAGCCGGCGAACACCGCCCGGAAGCGCGCCTCGGCGGCCCGCAGCGCCGCCTCGGTGTCGGACCGGGCGACCGCCGCCGCGGCCCTGATCTCCTCCTGCGCGTCGAGTGTGCGCTCGCACAGCGCCTCGGTGAACCCCTCGGCGAGCGCGCCGAGCAGTCGCAGATGCCGGCCGTCGGCCGGCTGTGCCAGCCCACTGCCCAGCACCTCGACGGTGCAGCCGAGCGCTCCGCCCCCGGTGATGCCGGCCAGCACCAGGTCGGCCCCGACGCGTCGGCCCGGCCCGGGGTCGAACGGCTCCGCCGCCAGCGCGCCTGCCATCCGCTTGACGAGATCGTGCAGTACCTCGCGCAGCCGCACCGGGCTCATGGGCACGTAGCCGGCATCATTGATCGCCTGCGCCCAGCGATGGGTGACGGCGTCGAGATCCACCCGCTCCCCGGCGACCGCGACCGCCCCGTCCGACCGTTCCAGCCATACGCCGTCACGCGACCCACCCGGGCGCCCCATAGACCGACGGCTCGTCACGCGAGAAGCGTAGGGGGTGCGTGGTCGTCGGCGGTACCCGCTAGTTCGTCCAATCCCGCCGACGGGTCAGGCGTAGCGGTGCGAAGTGGACGTTACCCCGGAGTTGTGCACGGCGGAACCCGCTCCCCCGCCGGATTGCGCCAATGTGAGATTCTCTCACGCGTACTCCACGTAAGCGTTTGCTCGCCGTATGGTGTCCAGGTACCCGCACTCAGCGACGCCCGCGATCGTTTCATGATCGCGACCCGACCGCGCCTACGGTCAACGCCGACCGGCGATCCAGATCACGTTTGGTGAACACCGGTCGCGGAAATAGACCGGGGAAAACGGAGAGGCAGCCGTGAGCGAGCAGTACCGGTTCGTCGTCGTAGCCAATCGCCTGCCGGTCGATGAGATCGTCGACGACGACGGTAAGCGGGCGTGGACCCGGAGTCCAGGGGGTCTGGTCAGCGCCCTCCAGCCGACCGTACGGGCCCGGCGGGGCGCGTGGATCGGCTGGGCGGGCGGGACCGGCGAGGCGCCGGAGCCGTTCGCGCTCGACGGCATGTGGCTGCACCCGATCGCCCTGACCCAGCAGGAGCTGGACCACTACTACGAGGGCGAGTCCAACGCCACGATCTGGCCGCTCTACCACGACGCGGTCGAGACGCCCGCGTTCCACCGGCACTGGCGCGAGGCGTACCGGCGGGTGAACCAGCGCTTCGCCGAGGCCGCCGCCGAGCTGGCCGCGCCCGGCGCGGTGGTCTGGGTACACGACTACCAGCTGCAGCTCGTACCGGCGATGCTCCGCGAGCTACGCCCCGACCTGCGGATCGGCTTCTTCCTGCACATCCCGTTCCCGCCGGTCGAGCTCTTCATGCAGCTGCCGTGGCGGACCCAGATCCTCAAGGGACTGCTCGGCGCCGATCTCGTCGGCTTCCAGCGCCCCGGCGGCGCCGAGAACTTCCTGCGGCTGACCCACAACCTCGGGCTGGAGCCCGAGGGCGACCGCGTCGTCGTCGACGGGCGCACGGTCACCGCCCGGGCCTTCCCGATCTCGATCGACGTGGACGAGATGGAGAAGCTCGCGGCCGACCCGCACATCCGGCAGCGGGCCAAGCAGCTCAGCGAGGAGCTGGGCGGCCACCGGCGGCTGCTGCTCGGCGTGGACCGGCTCGACTACACCAAGGGCATCGAGCACCGGCTCAAGGCGTACCGCGAACTGCTGGCGGAGGGGCGACTGTCCAATCAGGACGTCGCGCTGGTACAGGTGGCGACGCCGAGCCGGCTGCGGGTCGCCCAGTACCGCCAGCTGCGCGAGCGCGTCGAGCGCGAGGTGGGCCGCATCAACGGCGAGTTCGGCGAGGTGGGCCTGGCGCCGGTGCACTACCTCTTCCGCTCCTACGACCGGGAAGAACTGCTCGCGCTGTACCTGGCCGCCGACGTGATGGTGGTGACCCCGCTGCGGGACGGCATGAACCTGGTGGCCAAGGAGTACGTCGCCGCGCGTACCGACAACTCGGGCGCGCTGGTGCTCAGCGAGTTCACCGGGGCCGCCGCCGAGCTGCCCGAGGCGTTCGGAGTGAACCCGCACGACGTGGACGGGCTCAAGGAGGCGTTCGTGGCGGCGCTCGAGACCCCGGCGGAGGAGCTGGGTGAGCGGATGCGGCGGATGCGCGAGCACGTGTGCGCCCACGACGTCGGCCGGTGGGCCAGGGAGTTCCTGGACGCGCTGGGCGAGCCGCCGGGCTAGCGAGGCGCCGGACGACCCCGCGAACTAGCGTGATTTGACCGTTTCAACCTCATAGTCCCGGTTTCTTGTTCATGATCGGGACGTGCAGCCGATGCTGGCCACCGCCGGACCGGTACCGACCGGGCCGGAGTGGGCCTTCGAGTTCAAGTGGGACGGCGTCCGCGCCCTGGTGGAGGCGCGCGGCACGGGCGTCCGCGCGTACAGCCGCAACGGGCGCGACATCACCGCCGGCTACCCGGAGCTCGCCGCGGTGGCCGACGCCCTCGCGGGCCGCGACGCGGTGATCGACGGGGAGCTCGTCGCCGCCGGCCCGACCGGCGTACCCGACTTCTCCACCCTGCAGCAGCGCATGCACGTCCGGAACCCGTCGGCCCGCCTGGTCACGGGCGTACCGGTCGGACTGTACGTGTTCGACGTGCTGGCCCTCGACGGCGAGCCGACCGTCGACCTGCCGTACCGGCAGCGCCGCGACCTGCTGGCCGACCTGAACCTCGCCGGGCCGGTGGTCCACGCCCCGCCGCACTTCACCGGCGACGGCGAGGACGTGCTGGCCGCCGCCCGCGAGACCGGGCTGGAGGGCGTCGTCGCCAAACGGCTGGAGTCGCCGTACCGGCCGGGTGCGCGATCCCGCGACTGGATCAAGACGCCGATCACGCCGACCATGGAGGTCGTCGTGGTGGGCTGGAAACCGGGCGCGGGACGGCGTGCCGGCACGATCGGCTCGCTGCTGATGGGCGCCCACGACGGCGACGGGCGGCTGGTCTACCTCGGGCACGTCGGCACCGGCCTCACCCAGGCCGCCCTCGGCCTGCTGCTCGAGCGGCTCCGCCCACTGGCCCGCGACACCTCCCCGGTGGACGGCGCGGTGCCGCGCGAGTACACCCGCGAAGCCCGGTGGGTGTGGCCGGTGCTGGTCGGCGAGGTCGCCTACCGCACCGTCACACCCGACGGCCGGCTGCGCCACCCATCCTGGCGCGGGCTGCGTCCGGACCGCGACCCCGGCGAGGTCCGCCGGAACTGACCGCCGGGACTGATCAACCGGCCACCTCGTCCACGAAACACCAGCGCCAGTACTCCCCCGGCTCGAACGAGCGCACCACGGGGTGCCCGGTCGCGTCGAAGTGCCCGCCGGCGTGCTTGCGCGGCGACGAGTCGCAGCAGCCCACATACCCGCAGTCCAGGCAGAGCCGCAGGTGGACCCAGTCGGTGCGGCCCTCGGACAGGCAGCCGGCGCAGCCCTCGGCGGTGACGGGCGTCGGCTCGGAGGTGCCGAGCGCCTCGATGTGCGTACAGGTCATTCAGTCCTCCCGTTGCAGCAACGACTCCTCGAGGTCCATGTCGCGCTGCGCCCGGCGCAGCACCTCCTCGGGGATTCTCCCCTCGTCGCGGGCCAGCCGGAACACGTCGCGCTCCGCGTCGATCATGGCGAGCCGCAACCGGCTGTACGCCTCGGACGGCGTCTCCCGGCGCCGGCCGCCCAGCCGTTCCCAGGCCAGGTTGGAGCGGTCGGTGAGCATCGTCCGCAGCCGGTCGAGCACGGCCTCGGGTACCTCACCGTCCCGGTCGGCCTCCTTGTCCAGCCGCTCGTGGGCCGCCCGGGTCGCCGCCTGCTGCACCGTCGCCTCGGCGAGCGCGTCCCGCTTCGGGTCGTCGCGCGGGATGCGCAGCCACCGGACAATGGCCGGCAGGGTCACGCCCTGGAGCACGAGGGTGCCGACGATCACCGAGAAGGCCAGCCAGACGAACAGGTCACGAGGGTACGGCCTGCCGCCGGCGAGGGTCGGCGGCAGCGCGAGCGCCGCCGCGAGGGTGACCACCCCGCGCATCCCGGTCCAGGCGAGGATCGTCGGGTACTCCATCGGCGGCGCCGGGTCGCGCCGGCGGACCCGCGGCACGAGCCGGGTCAGGTAGGTCGCGGGGTACATCCAGACGAAGCGGGCCGCCACGACGACCGCGAGCACCGCCAGGGTGGCGTTGACGACCAGGCCGAGCCGGATGTCCGGGTTGGTCGCCAGGTCGTGCACGATGAACCGCAACTGCAGGCCGACCAGCAGGAAGACGATGCCTTCCAGCAGGAACTTGAGCATCCGCCAGAACGCCTCCATCTGCAGCCGGGAGGCGGCCGACATCAGCGTCGGGTACCGGTGGCCGAGGTACAGCCCGGTGACCACCACCGCGACGACGCCGGAGGCGTGCACCTGCTCGGCCGGCAGGTAGACCAGCCACGGCGCGAGCAGCGACACCGCGTTGTCGATCAGCGGCTCGTGGACCCGGCGGTGGACCCAGGCGAGGACGACCGCGCCGGTCCCACCGATCGCGACGCCACCGACGGCGGCGATCAGCGCGTCGCCCGTGACGCCGAGCGGCGTGAGGATGTGGCCGGTGGCGGCGGCGACCGCGACGCGGAACAGCACCAGCGCGGTCGCGTCGTTGACCAGGCTCTCGCCCTCGAGGATCGCGACGACGCGCCGGGGCAGGCCGATGCGGCGGGCCACCGCGGTCGCGGCGACCGCGTCGGGCGGGGCCACGATCGCGCCCAGTGCCATCGTGGCCGCGAGCGGGACGTCCGGCAGCAGCAGGTGGAGGGAGTACCCGACGGCCGCGGTGGTGAAGATCACGAGCCCGACCGCCAGCAGCAGGATGGGCCGCAGGTTGTACCGGAACGCCGGCACCGACGTCTCGACGGCCGCCACGTACAGCAGCGGCGGCAGCACGCCGATCAGCACGATCTCCGGATCGAGGCGCACCTGCGGGACGGCCGCGACGAACGAGAAGGCCAGGCCCACGACGACCAGCAGGATCGGCGCGAGCGCCCCGAGCCGGCGAGCCACGACCGAGACAGCCACGACGGTGGTTACCAGACCGACGATGACCAGCAGCAATGTCACCCGTTGAATCTACGTCCCGGACGGTGGCCGCACACTACGGCATGATCGGGGCATGGCGACCATCCGGGAACTTCTGCGGGTGCCGCACGGCGACACCGTCGACCTCGCGTCGGTGGACCCCCGGTCCACCCCGGGCCTGCCCGACATCCGCCGCCCGAAGGCGAAGGCGCGCGAGCAGCTCAGCCGCGTCGGCGACGAGCTTGCCGGGTACCAGGAGCGGCTGTACGCCCAGGCCAAGGCCGGTGGCACCGGCCGGCGGCTGCTGCTGGTCCTGCAGGCCATGGACTGCGGTGGCAAGGACGGCACGATCCGCAAGGTCATCGGCCGGCTCAACCCGCAGGGCGTCCACATCGTCAGCTTCGGGCCGCCGACGCCCGCCGAGCGCCGCCACCACTTCCTGTGGCGGGTGCGCCGGGAGGTGCCGCGGCCGGGGTACGTCGGGGTGTTCAACCGCTCGCACTACGAAGACGTCCTGGTCGCGCGGGTACGCGGGGCGGTGCCGGAGCGGATCTGGTCACGCCGCTACGACGAGATCAACTCGTTCGAGCGGGAGCTCGTCGACGAGCAGGTCACGATCATCAAGGTGATGCTGCACATCTCCCCCGATGAGCAGCGCAGGCGGCTGCGCGCCCGGTTGGAGGATCCGACGAAGTACTGGAAGTACGACCCGGCCGATCTGGAGGAGCGGCGGCACTGGGCGGACTACCAGGCCGCCTACGGCGACGCGCTCGGCCGTTGCTCGACCGACGAGGCACCCTGGTACGTCGTGCCGGCCGACCGCAAGTGGTACCGCGACTGGGCCGTGGCGCACCTGCTGCGCGAGACCCTCGCCGAGCTGGACCCGCACTACCCACCGCCCTCGGTCGACCTCGCGCGTGAGAAGGCGCGGCTCGCGGGCACCTGACTGCCGGGAGGTTGTCGCTCATGCTGATCTACGTCGGGTCGTACACGCCGGAGGCCGACGGCAAGGGCACCGGGATCTCGGTGTGGGACGCCCAGCTACGGCCGGCCGCGCCGACGGTCGCCCTGGCGGCCCCGTCCTGGCTGGTCGCGCACCCGACCGCGGCGGTGCTGTACGCGGTGAGTGAGCTCGAGATCGGCACGGTGACGGCGCTGTCGATCGCCCCCGACGGGACGCTGACGCCCCAGGCGCGGCAGCCCACCGACGGCGCCGCCCCGTGCCACCTCGACATCACCCCGGACGGGCGGTACCTGCTGTGCGCCAACTACGGCAGCGGCAGTGTCACCGTCCTCGCCGTCGACGACGACGGTACGCTCGCCGCCCCCACCGACCTGGTGCACCACCACGGCTGCGGGCCGGACCCGGAGCGGCAGGACGGCCCGCACGCCCACCAGGTGGTCACCTCCGGCGCCCCCGGCACCGACGTGACCGCCGTCGACCTCGGTACCGACACGCTGTACGGGTACCGGCTGGGCGCCGACGGGCGGCTGGCGCCGTCCTGGGAGACCGGCGCCGGCGCCGGGATCGGGCCCCGCCACCTCGTCACCGCCCCGACCGGTCGCCTGTACGTCACCGACGAGCTCTCCTCGACGGTCTCCGTCTACGACCCGGACCCGGCCACCGGAGGACTGCGACTGGTACAGCGCCGGCCGGCGACGCTGACGCCGCCCACCGAGCGCAACTACCCGGCGGAGATCGCGCTGTCGGCCGACGGACGATTCGTCTACGTCGGCAACCGCGGCAACGACACCGTGACCACGTTCGCGGTCGACGGCGAGGGGCTGACCGGCGTCGACGAGACGCCCTGCGGCGGGCGCTGGCCGCGCCATCTCGTGCTCGACGGCGACCTGATGTACGTGGCCAACCAGAACTCGCACACCGTGGCCGTGCTGCGCATCGACCCCGGTACCGGCGTGCCGAGCCTGACCGGTGCACGGATCGACGTACCCAGTCCGGCCTGCATCCTCATCCATCGGCCGTAATCTTTACGATCCGCGTTTCAACCCCCCTACCGCCCGGGCATGAACGGTGGCAATCGAGACAGGGTAGGTGGGCGGTGTCCATTTTCCGTACGAAACCGGTAGAGCAGTCGATCCGGGAGACCGACGATCCCGAGCGCAAGCTACGCCGCGATCTGTCCGCGGTGGATCTCGCCGCGTTCGGCATCGGGGTCATCGTCGGTACCGGCATCTTCGTACTGACCGGTCAGCAGGCGGCGATCAACGCCGGCCCGGCCATCGTCATCTCGTTCGTGATCGCCGGCATCGTCTGCGCCCTGGCCGCGATGTGCTACGCCGAGTTCGCCTCCACCGTGCCGGTGGCGGGGTCGGCGTACACGTTCGCGTACGCCACCCTCGGCGAGTTCATCGCCTGGATCATCGGCTGGGACCTGTGCCTGGAGCTGGCGCTCGGCGCCTCGGTCGTGTCGCGCGGCTGGTCGGCGTACCTCCAGCGACTGTTCGACCTGCCGACCTGGCTGGCCGGGGACAAGGCCATACCGGACTGGGGCGCGATCGGCATCGTCGCGCTCCTCGGCATCGTCATGATCGTCGGCGTGAAGGTGTCGAGCCGGCTCACCAACATCCTGGTCGCGGTCAAGCTCGCGGTGGTCCTGTTCGTGATCGGCCTGGGCGTGTTCTTCATCAAGGCCGCCAACTACCACCCGTTCATCCCGCCGGCCAGGCCGGCCGAGAAGGTCAGTGGCGGCGAAGAACCGCTGCTCCAGGTGATCGCCGGGGTGACGCCGCAGCACTTCGGCTGGTTCGGCATCCTGGCCGCGGCGGCGATCGTCTTCTTCGCCTACATCGGCTTCGACGTGGTCGCCACGACGGCCGAGGAGACCCGCAACCCGCAGCGGGACATGCCGCGCGGCATCATCGGCTCGCTCGCCGTCTGCGCCCTGCTGTACGTCGCCGTGTCGGCGGTCGTCACCGGCATGACCAAGTACACCAACCTGAACACCGGCGCGCCGCTGGCCAGAGCGTTCGACGAGGTGGGCCAGGGCTGGGCGGCCAATCTGATCTCGCTGGGCGCCATCTGCGGCATCACGACCGTGATCCTGGTGCTGATGCTGGGTCAGACCCGGGTGTTCTTCGCGATGTCGCGGGACGGCCTGCTGCCGCCCGTCGTGGGCAAGGTGCACCCCCGGTTCGGGACGCCCTGGGTCATCACGATCATCACCTGCGCGGTGGTCGCGGCCCTCGCCGGGTTCATCCCGCTGTCCGAGCTCTCCGAACTGACCAGCATCGGCACGCTCTTCGCGTTCGTGGTGGTCTCGATCGGAGTGGTCGTCCTGCGCCGTACCCGGCCGGACCTGCCGCGGGCGTTCCGGGCCCCCGGGGTGCCGTGGCTGCCCGCGCTGAGCGTCGCCGCGAGCGTCTGGCTGATGCTGAACCTGCCGGTGCAGACCTGGATCCGGTTCGTGGTCTGGATGGCCGTCGGGCTGGTGATCTACTTCCTGTACAGCCGCCGCAGCAGCCGGCTGCGCCACACCCGGGAGACGCCGGAGCCGGTCACCAGCTCCTCCTAGATCCTGGAAAGTTCGGCAGGTTCTCCGAGATCGGCAAGGTAGCGGGTCTTCGGCGGCGTCCAGCCGCCGAAGACCCGCTCCAGTTCCAGGGCGACCGCGATCGACACGTGGTCACGGCCGTGCCCGGCCACCACCTGTACGCCCAGTGGAAGCCCGTCGCGGTCCAGCCCCAGCGGGGTCTGGGTGACCGGCAGCCCGGCCAGGTTGAACGGCACCACATGGGCCAGCCACCACGGCCGCCCCACCGTACGGCCGTGACGGGGGGCGGCCGTCGCCAGCGGCGGCTCGAGCAGTACGCCGTCGCCGATCGCCTCCCTGAGCTCGACGGCGATCGTCTCGCCGGCCCTGATCAACTGCTCCGCCAGCCGGCGCGGTACCCGGGCCTGCGCCCGCTCGGCGACCAGCAGCAGCCGGGTCGCGACGGTGTGCGGACCACCCCGGCGCAGCAGCGCGCTCAGGCCGACCTCGCCGGCGCCGGCCGCGAACAGGAAGTCGCGGGCCCCGATGCCGGAACTGCGGGCCAGGGTCGTCAGGTACGCGTCGACGGCGCGGCGCAGCGCGGGCATCCGCCGGCGGCGTACCCGGGCCCCGGCGGCGGCGAGCGCACCGGCGGCCCGTTCCCGGGCCCACAGCATGTCGTCGCTGGCGACCAGCGGCCAGGACTCGTCGATGAGCAGGACCGGCAGGTCGCGCAGGGAGACGTCGGCGGGGTCGCCGAGGGCTGCCACGCCGGCGATCGGGTCCACCCCGTCGGGGCCGGCGATGACGCGCAGCAGCGGCATCAGGTCCTCGGCGCGGCGCGCGAGCGGCCCGTGCGCGAACAGCGGGCGGTTGCCGTCGTCACACGGCGGCCACGAGCCGGTGGCCGGCGACAGGCCGCGCGACGGCTTGTGGCCGAACACCCCGCAGCAGAACGACGGGATCCGGATGGAGCCGCCGATGTCCGAGCCGAGGCCGAACGGGGACGCGCCGCTGCCGACCACCGCGCCCTCTCCCCCGGACGAGCCGCCGGCGGTCCTCGACGGGTCGTACGGGTTGCGGGTACGCCCGTAGAGCCGGTTCTCGGTCTCCACCCATAAGCACAGCTCGGACGTGTTGGTCACGCCGAGCACGATCGCCCCGGCGTCGATGAGGCGCTGCGCGACCGGAGCGGAGGTCGCGGCCGGTACCCCGGCGCGCGCGACGACCCCGGCGGTGTTGGGCAGGCCGGCGACCGCCACCGACTCCTTGATCGTGCACGGCACGCCCAGCAGGGGCGGCAGCGGCTCGTCGGGCGCGGCCGCGGCGACCCGCGCGTCGGCGGCCGTCGCGGCCGCCCGGGCGGCGTCGAAGCGGTCCGCGACCAGGGCGTTGAGCGCCGGGTTGACCCGTCGGAGGGTGGCGATGTGCGCCTCCACCACCTCGACGGCGCTCGCGCGCCGATGCCGGATCGCGGTGGCCAGTTCGGAGGCTGACATGTCGGTGAAGACGCGCGTGCTCAAACCGACCTCCCGGGTCATTCGGTACGCAGACCAGCAAGGTACCGGCCGGTAACTTGCCTGCCAAGTACCGACTCTCCGAGGTCAGAAGGTCGAAATAATTAAGTTTCGATTAGTTCTCGACACCCCGTGAACCGGCCGCTGCCACCCCGCGTACTCCCCGACGTAAACGGATCGATCGGCGGGGACCGAGGCGCCCGGACCCCGACGACCGCGTTCACCGGACGTGGGTCGCGCAATCGCCCCACCGGACAGCTGACACACCCGTGTGAGTACCAAGGAGGAGACGTGATCCGAGCCAGCCGCGCTGCATACCTCGTCTGCGGGGTGTTGACCGCGCTCGCACTGGCGGGGTGGGCCGTCCGGGCGGCCGGGACGCCAAGCAACCAGGTCGCCCGCACCACCTCGGTCCCGTTGGCCGCCCCCGCCGGTACCCCGGCGGCCGGTGACCCAGCGGCCGGCGGCTACGGCTCAGGCGGCGGTACCGGCGGAGCCGCCGAAGCCACCCCGGTCGGTTCCAAGACCACCAAGCTCACCGCGAAGTCGCTGCCCCGCATGGGCCAGGTCGTGGTCGACGACGGCGGCTGGGTGCTGTACCGGTTCGACAAGGACACCGCCAACCCGCCCGCCTCCAACTGCAAGGACAAGTGCGCGCAGGTCTGGCCGCCGCTGCTGTCCAGCGACGGCAACGCCCCGCAACTCGAGGGTGTGAACCAGGACCTGGTCGGCACCATCAAGCGCGCCGACGGCGGCACCCAGATCACGCTCGGGGGCTGGCCGCTGTACCGGTACGTGGGCGACAAGACCCCGGGCAAGTGGACCGGCCAGATGGTCGGCGGTACCTGGTTCGTGTCGACCCCGACCGGTAAGAAGAACCTGACCTGCCTGCCGACCTCCACCCCGACCCCGGCGGAGCCCCCGGCCGCTGGCGGCGCCGGTACCGGCGGGGACAGCGGCGGCTACTGAGCAGACACCCACCCACCACGCGAACCGAGGCGCCGCTGCCGAACACCGGCAGCGGCGCCTCGGTTCGCGTCTGGCAGGTTGGTGTGGATCAGGCGATGCCCGGGTACGCGGGCGTGGAACGTCGAACGAGGGGGCACAGCATGACGATCGCGGTACTCGGCACCGGCATCATGGGCTCGGCGATGGCCCGCAACTGGCTGAAGGCGGGCGAGACGGTGCGGGTGTGGAACCGGACCCGCGCCAAGGCCGAGCCGCTGGCCGAGGCGGGCGCACAGGTGGCCGACGACCCCGGCAGCGCCGTCGAGGGCGCCGACGTGATTGTGACGATGCTCTACGACGCCGATGCGGTGGCGCAGGCGATGGAGGCGGCCGCCGGCCGGATCGGGCCGGGCGCGCTGTGGCTGCAGATGAGCACCGTCGGTATCGAGGGGGCGCAGCGACTGGCGGACCTCGCCACCCAGCGGCGGCTCACGTATGTGGACTCCCCCGTCGTCGGTACGAAGGAGCCGGCCGAGCAGGGCAAGCTGACCGCGCTCGCGTCCGGCCCGGACGAGGTACGCGACCGCGTCGAGACCGTGCTGCGGCCGGTCGCCGCGAAGGTGCTGTGGGTGGGGCCGGCGGGCCAGGGCAGCCGGCTGAAGCTCGTGGCCAACACGTGGGTCCTCACCGCGACGGAGGGCGTCGCCAACGCGTTCGCCCTCGCCGACGCGCTCGGACTCGACGGCAACGACTTCCTCAAGGTGATCGAGGGCGGCCCGCTCGACCTCACGTACGCGCACGTCAAGGGCGCGCTGATGATGCGCCGGGAGTTTCCGCCGTCGTTCCCGGTCAGCGGCGCGGTCAAGGACGCGAACCTGATCCTGGCCGCCGGCGAGTCGGCCGGGGTGGACCTGGCGGCCGTCGAGGCGGCCCGGCGGCACCTCGACGAGGTGGCCCGCGGCAGCCATCGCGACGAGGACATGGCGGCGATGTACCTGGCGGCGCGCCGGGCCTGAGCAGGGCACGAGCTGGGCCGGTACGACGCGGCCGCGGAAGCCCGCGACGCGGTCGCCCCGGCTCGCGGGCGCGTCAGGCGGCCGCGTCGCCGGTCACGACACCGGAGTCGCCGGTCATGACGGGGGCGGCGTCGGCCGGCGCGACTGTGGGGTCGGCCGGCGCGGCCGCCGCCCTTGCCGCCTCGCGCCGCCGCTGGCGGGGCAGCCGCCGGCGAGCGCCCGGTGCCCCGTACGCGCGTGCCAGCCGCCGCCGGACGCCCGCCGTGCGCAGGCAGTGGGCGAGGTAGGCGCGCGCCAGGCGGGCGTCCTCCGCCGCGTCCATCGCCTCGTCGGCCCAGGCCCTCGCCGCCGCGTCGGCGACGTCGACGGCCTGGTACGCGCTGCGCTCGGCCAGGGCGGCGGCCGTGTACCGGCGGTGCGCCGCCCGTTCGGCCGCGCGCCGCAGCAGTACCTCGCGCTCGTGGCGGGCGTGAACGTGGGTCCAGCCGTCGGTGTGCCGCAGCACCGCCCGCAACTGCTCCACCGAGATGCCACCGCGCCGGTACGCGGCGAGCGCCGCGCGCGCCACCTCGTCCCGCAGTTCCGGCTCGGGCTCCACCGGCGGCTGCCCCACCGGCGGCTGCTCTACGGCCGGCTGCTCCTCGGGCGACGGCGACGGCCCGGTGGGCGGTTGACCGGCCGGCTCGGCACCCCCGGCCACCAGTACCGGCCACGCGCCGCTCGTACTCGCCGCCGGCCACACCTCCTCGTCGTCGGCGCCGGCCCGCAGCGCCGCGACGTACTCACGCTGGGCGGTGTCGTACTCGTTCCAGGCCCGCTCGCGCCGCCACTCGGCCGCCCGGCACCGGGCCCGGGCCCGCACCGCCGCCGACTCCGCGTCGGCGGCGGCGATGCCGGCACTGACCGCGTGCACGTTCAACGCCTCGACCTCGGCCACCAGGCGGACCAGGTCCTCGCGTCGGGGCCGGCCGCCGCGTAGCCGCGTCACCGGCAGCGCCGGGATCGAGCCGTCCCGGCGGCGCTGCCACCACGCCAGGGAGCCGGTCGCCAGGAGCACCACGGCGGCCACGGCGAGCAGACCCAGCCACAGGGCGATGGCGAGGGCGGGCACGAAACCCGCCGGCGCGGCAAGGGTCGCTGGCGCGGTCACGACAACGCTGCCCCCCACATCTGGTCACCGGCTCAGAAGAGCGAACGGCCGCACCTCCCGGGGGTCGGGTGGTGCGGTATTCACGATTTTAACTATGCATTGCCCCGGTTGGCATCCGTCATCTTCAGGAAGAAGGCCGCTCCCGCCGTACCCGTGCGCCGGCGGCGACCACGGACCCGGGTGGGATACCAGCCCCCGCCTCGACGAGGACGACATCCGATGTGGATCGAGATCCTCGCACACGTTTTCCCGATCACCGAACTCCCAGGTCGCGGACAGCATCCCCACAGGTTCGTCGGTAATAGTTGCCCCGACAACAACTCAGGAGGTGCCGTGACGGCGGTGACGACCCGGACGGCCAGGCCACCGGTGGACGTGGTGACCGGTTCGACGAGGTCACTCCGGCCGGACGTCCTCGGCGCCGCCGCCGCGTTCAGCCTGCTCTTCGTCGTCGCGCTGTGGGTACGCGGCCGCGGCCTCCAGGATCTCACCGGCTGGTGGACCGGCGTCACCTCCATCGGCCGGTTGACCGGCCTCGTCTCGGCCGAGCTGCTGCTGATACAGGTTCTGCTGATGGCCCGGGTGCCGTGGATCGAGCGGACCTACGGCCAGGACCGGCTCGCCCACTGGCACCGGCTGGTCGGGTTCACCTCCTTCAACCTGATGCTCGCCCACATCGTGCTGATCACGCTCGGGTACGCGGGAACCGCCTCCGTGCCGGTCCTGCGCGAGGCGTGGGACCTGGTCACCACGTATCCGGGGATGTTGCTGGCGACAGCAGGCTCGGCGGCGCTGGTGATGGTCGCCGTGACCTCGGTTCGCGCGGCCCGGCGGCGACTGCGCTACGAGTCCTGGCACCTGCTGCACCTGTACGCCTATCTCGGCGCCGGGCTGGCGCTGCCCCACCAACTGTGGACCGGTGCCGACTTCACCGCTTCGCCGCTGGCCGCGGCGTACTGGTGGACCGCGTACGGCGTCTGCGCCGCCGCCGTGGTGGTCTTCCGGCTCGGGGTGCCCGTGTGGCGCACGGTCCGGCACCGGCTCGAGGTCGCCGCCGTCGTACCCGAGGCGCCCGGCGTCCACTCGATCTACCTGCGCGGCCGTGACCTGCACCGGCTGCCGGTGCGCGCCGGCCAGTTCCTCCAGTGGCGGTTCCTGGCCGGGCCGGGCTGGAGCCGGGCCCACCCGTACTCGCTGTCGGCCGCGCCCCGGCCTGGCTCGCTGCGGATCACGGTGAAGTCACTCGGCGACGACAGCCGACGGGTGTCCACGCTGCGGCCGGGGACGAAGGTGCTCATCGAGGGCCCGTACGGGCGGCTGACCGCCGACCGGCGCACCGCCCGTCGGGTCACGATGATCGCGTCGGGGGTCGGCATCACCCCGCTGCGCGCGCTGCTGGAGGAGCTTGCGTACTCCCCCGGCGACGTCACCCTGCTCTACCGCACCCGCTCCGACGCGGACCTGGTGTTCCGGCGCGAACTGGAGCACCTGGCGGCGGTCCGCGGCGTACGGGTGCTGTACCTGCTCGGACCGCGGGGCCGGGACGGGTCGTGGCTGCCGGCGGGCTGGGGCGACGACGCGCAGTCCCTGCGCCATCTAGTCCCCGACATCGCACGCCACGACGTGTTCGTCTGCGGGCCGGACCCGTGGATGGAGTCGGTGGTACGCGCGGCTCGCCGGGCGACGGTGCCCGCCGACCGCATCCACCTCGAACGGTTCACCTGGTAGGCCACGTCGAAAGGGGCTGGCGCCCATGCGCAGGATCACGATGTGGCTGGTGGCCACGGTCGCCGTGGTCGTCCTGCTGTTCAGCTACCGGACCTCGACCATGGGTCCGGCCGGTCCGGCGTCGGCCGCGGAGGGCGGCACCGCCGAGGGCGGCACCGCGCCGGGCATCGTGTCCGGCTCACCGGGTGCGGCCGCCGACCCGCCGGGCAGCGGCGCCGGGGACACCGCCCCGCCGACCGCGCCCGGCACGCCCGGGAACACCGCCAAGGCAGGGACGGACCTGGTCGTCAACGGCACGGTGGTACAGACCCGGTGGGGGCCGGTGCAGGTCCAGGTGCACATCATCAGCGGCAGGATCACCGACGTGACGGCGCTCCAGGTCCCGAACGGGAACCGCCGCGACATCGAGATCAACTCGTTCGCCGTACCGCACCTGCGCTCGGAGGTACTGACCGCACAGAGCGCCGACATCGACGTCGTGTCCGGGGCGACCGTGACCAGCGAGGGCTACCTCGGGTCGCTCCAGGCGGCGCTCGACAGCGCGCACTTCAAGGGCTGACGCGTTGACGAGACGGGCGTTCGTCGAGCAGATCATGGGCCTGCCGGTCAGCGTGCACGTGCGCGGCCCGCACGCGGACAGCACCGGTGTGGGGGACGCGGTCGCCGCGGTCTTCGCCGAGTTACGCATGATCGACGCGCTGTTCAGCCCGTACCGCCCGGACAGCCGGGTCAGCGCGCTGAACCGGGGCGAGCGGGTCACCGGCCCGCTGGTGGAGACCGTACTGGAGCTCTGCGAGCAGGCGCGCGATCGCACCGGCGGGTACTTCGACGCGTACCTGCGCAGGGCCGCCAGCCGGCCGGCGTTCGACCCGTCGGGCCTGGTCAAGGGCTGGGCCGTGGAGCGCGCCGCGGCCCACCTGCGGGGAATCGACCACTACGTGAGTGCCGGCGGGGACCTGGTGACCCGCGGCTCTTGGCGGATCGGCGTGGAGGATCCGGCGCAGCCGGACCGGCTGCTCACCGTCCTGGAGGTCACCGATCACGCGGTCGCCACCTCGGGCGGCGCGCACCGCGGCGCCCACATCCTCGACCCGCACACCGGCGCACCGGCGCGCGGGCTCCGCTCTGTGACCGTGACGGGACCGTCCCTGACCTGGGCGGACGTGTACGCCACGGCGGCCGTGGCCCGCGGCCCGGAGGCGGTGAGATGGCTGGACGGGCTGCCCGGCTACGAGGCGCTCCTGGTACGCGACGACGGCACCCTGCTGGCCACCCCCGGGTGGCCGGCGGCCGGTTGACACCCGGCTCGGCGAATTTCCCAGAGACCTCACAGCCCGGTATCGGCAGCCGTCCAGCACGGTGACGCACAGTAGGGAAGTGCCCAGCCGTGACACGTTGGACCGGACCGCGCGCTCGCTCGCCGCGGCCCGGCGTCCGGCCGTGGCCGGCTGGCACGCCGTCCGCGGCCGGGCCCGGGGGTCCGCCCGCCGGGTCGGCGCGTTCGTCGACCGGGTGCCGCTGCGGGTACGCCTGGTCGTCGCCATGCTGGTGACGGTGGCCGTCGCGCAGGTCGTGACCGGCGCGGTCGCGCTCGAGGCGCTGGACCGGTACCTGACCGCCCGACTGGACGGCCAGCTCACCTCGTCGGCGCGGACCACCGCGGCGCAGCTTCGGCACGGGGTACCGCCCGGCGGCGGCGACCTGGCCCGGTTCAACCTGCCCGGCGCCGTCTACCTGCGGGTCGACGACGGGAACGGGGACAGCGTCTTCGACCTGCCGCCGCCCGGCGGCCAGGTGCCGGCGGTCCCCGCCGATCCCACCACCGTCGCCTTCGACGCCCCGAGGACCGTGCCGGGTACCGGTGGCGGCGGCTCCTGGCGCCTGGTGGTGGAGCCGGTACCCGCCTCGAACGCGACCCTGGTCATGGCCGTGAGCCTGAGCGAGCAGTCGGCGATCGTGACGGGCCTGGCCCTGATCGACTTCGTGGTCGGTGCCGTCGTGCTCGTCCTGCTCGGCGGCGTGGGGTTCCTGCTGGTACGCGCCAGCCTCCGCCCGCTGCGGCAGGTGGAGACCGTCGCGGCCGCCATCGCGGACGGCCAGCTCGACCAGCGGGTACCCCAGCGGGACCCGCGCACCGAGGTCGGGCGCCTGACCGAGGCGCTCAACGCGATGCTGGCCCGGATCGAGGGCGCCTTCCGCGACCGGGAGGCCTCGGAGGCGCAGGCCCGCGCGTCCGAGGCGCGGATGCGCCGGTTCGTCGCCGACGCCAGCCACGAGCTCCGCACGCCGCTGACGTCGATCCGCGGCTTCGCCGAGCTGTACCGGCAGGGCGCCGCCGCCGACACGGCCGACGTGTCCCGGTACATGCGCCGCATCGAGGCCGAGTCGTCCCGGATGGGGCTGCTGGTCGAGGACCTGCTGCTGCTCGCCCGGCTGGACCAGCAGCGACCGCTCCAGCGCCGGCCGGTCGACCTGGCGGTCCTCGCCGCCGACGCGGTGCACGACGCCCGGGTGATCGCCACCGACCGGCGCATCGAGCTGCGTACGAGCGGCGCCTGCGTGGTCAACGGCGACGAGCCACGACTGCGGCAGGTCCTGGGCAACCTGGTCACCAACGCCCTGACGCACACGGCACCGGGCGTACCGGTGGCGGTCACCGTCGCGCGGGACGGCGAGACAGGGGTACTCCTGGAGGTCGCCGACCGGGGTCCGGGCCTGGCGCCGGAGCACGCCGCGCGGGTCTTCGAACGGTTCTACCGGGCCGATCCGTCACGGGCCCGGCACACCGGCGGCAGTGGCCTTGGCCTGGCGATCGTCGCCGCCATCGTGGCCGCCCACGACGGCACCGTCGAGGTGCGCACCGCGCCGGGCTCCGGCGCGACCTTCCGGGTCCACCTGCGGGCAGCGTCAGCGGCGATACCGAAGACGGGGGCGACCCACCAGTGCCGGGTCGGCCACCCGGCGCACGAGGCACAGCCGGCCCGCGCGAGCGAGCCGACGGCGGTCAGGCCGCCGCGGTAGCCGCCGCCTCGCTCGGTACGAGGCCGAGCAGGACGAGCTTCTCGATGATCGCCACGGGCGGGAACGGCTTGATCACGTACTCGTGGGCCCCCGCCGCGAGCGCGCGTACCACCTGGTGGTTCTCGCTCTCGGTGGTGACCATCATGATCGACATGTTCCGCCAGCGGCGGTCGGCGCGCACCGCCTTGATGAAGTCGTACCCGTTCATCTCGGGCATGTTCCAGTCCACCAGCGCGAGGTCGGGCACCTCGTCGGCGGCGATGAGGTGATCGAGCGCCTCTCGGCCGTTGGTTGCCTCGTGCACCTCGAAGCCCAGCGGCACCACGATGCGCTTCAGGATCGACCGCATCGCACGGGCATCGTCGATGATCAGAGCACGCACGCCGTCACCTCTCGTCGTCGGCATACACAGGGAGACAGCCGAGTGCTGTCCTCATCGACCCGGCGGGGCGCTTCCTGAGGATTTCAGTCCGGCGACCTCACTCAGGAGCGGCCCCGCCGACGGTCGACGCCGCCCCCGGGCCCCCACCGACGGCCCCGGCTACACCGCGCCGACCCGGTCGCGCGGTGCGACCTCGCTGTCCTCCTCGTCCGCGGCGTCGGCTGCGCGCTGCGGCGTGATCTCCGGCGGGTTCTCACCCGGGGCGTCGTCCGGCACCCGCTCCACGTCCGCGTCGGGCAGGCGCAGCGGCGCACTGGCATCGAAGCCGGCGGCGGTGACGACCATCCGGGCATGGACTGCGGGCGGGCATGGGAAGTAGAGCCCGCAGTATCCACACACGCCCGACTCCCCCGCGGCGACGTGCGCCGCCGAGATGTCGATCGCCGTACGTGCCAGCGCGCTCTCCGGCTTGACGAACGGCCGTGCGGCCACCCGGGTCACCTGTTGCGTACCGGCCGCCCCCGCTTCCTGCATCTCATTCACGTGTCCCCCCTTTGGTATCTGGATCCCGTCACATGGATCGCGCGCCGTCCCCACGACGCGGCCGACACGGGGCGTCCCCCATCCACCCGCCGGTAAACGACCGATGAATCACGATTCGATGACGGCTCCGGACGGTCGGCGACGTGACCCGCGCGCCGGCGTGCCCCCACCCGGCGCGGTCCCCCGGCCGCGGACCCGAACGTCGCGGCTCATCGCTGCCACGGATTTTTGTTGTTGTGGCCGATCGCCGGCCACGGATCGAGTGTCGCACCATTTCGCACCGCCGTTGCGCAAACTCACGTGTTCGACCCCGGCAGGTCTCACCCCGTCCATGACGGAGGGTGTCCGCCAGTCGACCACAAAGTAAGAATTTCGCGTCGGCAGTTGCGGACCGACCCGGACTGCGGCATGGTGACTGATGCCGCTGAGCGGCGTGACTACGAGTCATGTCGATCGGTCGAGGGGGAGCGCGGCGAAGCAAGCCATGGGTCCGACGGTCAGCTCAGCACGGTCGGCGGCCGCGGTCCCATGCCGGCCAACAACGACCGGAAGGAGCGACGGCGGTGCGATACACGCTGCACTGGGGCCGCGACAACGCCCGGCGAATCGCCACGGTTGCCGAACTCGATGGCCTGCTCTCGTTTCTCACCACCGTCCGCGGCCGGGACGGCGCACCGCACGGAGTTGACCTGCTCCCCGCCGGCGCCACCGAGGGCGGCCTGCAACTCGGACTCGGCCACCCGCAGCGTGCCTTCGCGATCTGGCTCGACGGCGCCGCCGGCGCCGGGCGTGGCAGTTACGGCATCGACGACGACCTCGAGGCGTGGCCGGAGCCGATCGGCTTCGACTGCGGCATCGAGGTGGTCGACTTCAAGCCGGCCTGGACCCGGGTGACGCCCGAGCAGGCCATCCGGGCCGCCACCGAGTACATGGTGACCGGCGCCAAGCCCACCTGCCTACGGTTCGACGCGAACGTCTGAACCAACGACCGTGGCACCCGGTACTGCCCGCGAGGAGCCGTACCGGGTGCCACGGTCGTCCGGTCAGTAGCGGAACGCCCCCACCAGCGTCTGCAGGGCCGTCGCCATCGCGGCCAGCTCCGCGGCCGACCGCTGGGTCGTCGCCGCGTCGCCGCTCGTGGCCGCGACGGTGCCCGCGACGCCGGTGATGTTGCCGGCGATCTGCTGCGAGCCGTTGGCCAGGTCACTGACGTTGCGATTGATCTCGCTGGTCGTCGCGGACTGCTGCTCGACGGCGGCGGCGACGGTCTGCTGGATCTCCGCGATCCGGTTCACCACGTCGGCGATCTGGCCGATCGCCTCGCCGGCGCGCTGGGTCGTCACCTGGATTGCGTCGATCTTGCCGATGATGTCCTCCGACGCCCGTGCGGTCTCCTGGGCGAGATCCTTGACCTCGCTGGCCACCACGGCGAATCCCTTGCCGGCGTCGCCGGCGCGGGCCGCCTCGATCGTCGCGTTGAGCGCGAGCAGGTTGGTCTGCTCGGCGATCGAGGTGATGGTCTTGACGATCTGGCCGATCTCCAGGCTCGCGGCGCTCAGCTCACCCACGGCCGCCCTGGTCGCCTCGGTGCTGGTGACCGCGTCGGCGGCGACCGCCACGGCCGACGCCGTGCTGCGGGCGATCTCGGAGATCGAGGCGGCCATCTCCTCGGCGGCCGACGCCACGGTACTGACCTGGCCCGACATCTCATCGGCCGCGCCCGCGGCCGCGGTGGCCTGGTCACTGGCCGTGGCCGCCTGCCCGTCCAGCCGCCCCGAGACCGCCGACAGCTCTGTCGACGCGCCGGCCAGCGTACCGGCCCGCTCGCCCACGCCTCCCAGTGCGTCGCGCATGGTGGCGGTGGCGGCGTTGTACGCGTGCGCCATCTCGGCCAGCTCGTCGGCGCCTGCGTCGTCGAGAGTCGAGGTGAGATCCCGGCCGGCGAGCGTACGCAGTCCCTCGGCGACCTTCCGGACCGGCTCCACGATGCTGGCCGTGATGAGCAGCGCGAGCAGCAGCGCCAGGACCAGCGCGACCGCGAAACCGGCGATCATCATGATGCGCGCGTGCTTGGCCTCCGAGGTCGCCTGCGCCTGGGCGTCGTCGCTGCGCTTGGCCACCGAGTCGGTCAGCTTGGTCGTCGCGTCGACCACCTTGAAGTAGACGTCGTACCCGGGGCCGATGACGAGGTCGTTGCCCTGCTTGAGGGCGGCCGGGGTGTCCTGCCGGTAGAGCTGGACGATCTGCTTGTCGGTCTCCATGAACCTGGCGAGCTCGGACTTGATCGTGGCGAACAGGGTCCGCTCGGCGGGGCTCAGGTCGCCGACCGGCACGGCGGCGATCTCCTTGTCCTGGGAGGCGGCGGACTCGAGGAAGCCCTTGCGGTTGGGCGACTGGTCCTCGGTGGCCGCCCGCCCGCCGATCAGGGTCGCGTCCCACGCGTACGCGATCTGCCATCCGCTGAGGTCGGTGTTGCGGAACTTCAACTGCATGACGGTGCGGTTCAGCGCGGCGAGCCGGGCGACCTCGCCGGTGATCTCCTGCTGCTGACCGGACTGGGAGACCCCGATCCAGGTGACACCGGCGAGCAGGACACACAGCGCGCCGAACGCGCCGAGCAGTCGGTTGCGCAGCCGGAGCCGTCGCAGCAGGTGAAACATGGGGTGCTCCCTCGTCATGACGTGGTTCCTTACACGTCACGATCGGCCGAGGGCGCCGATGAACAAACAAATCAAGGGATATGTACCGGTGCGGTAGTGGTTCCGATCGGGTGCGGGGGACGCCGGACTTCAAGAGAGGAAAAAGCGATCGGCACAGCTTCGACGAAGCTGTGCCGATCGCTCAAGACGGTTCAGGGTACGGGTCAGCGCTGCTCGATCGGGACGAACTCGCGCTCGGTCTCGCCGGTGTACACCTGACGCGGCCGGCCGATCTTCGTGTCCGGGTCCTCGATCATCTCGCGCCACTGGGCGATCCAGCCGGGCAGGCGGCCGAGCGCGAACAGGACCGTGAACATCTTGGTCGGGAAGCCCATCGCCTTGTAGATGAGACCGGTGTAGAAGTCCACGTTCGGGTACAGCTTCCGCGAGACGAAGAAGTCGTCCTGGAGTGCGACCTCCTCGAGCCGCATCGCGATGTCCAGCAGCGGGTCCGGCTTCTCCATCCGGCCGAGGACCTCCTGCGCCGCCTTCTTCACGATCGCCGCGCGCGGGTCGTAGTTCTTGTAGACCCGGTGGCCGAAGCCCATGAGCTTGATGCCGTCCTCGCGGTTCTTCACCTTGCGGACGAAGGTGTCGACGTCGTCGCCGCTGGCGTGGATGGCCTCGAGCATCTCCAGTACGGCCTGGTTGGCGCCGCCGTGCAGCGGCCCGAACAGCGCGTTGACGCCCGCCGAGACGGACGCGAAGAGGTTGGCCTGGCTGGAGCCGACCAGGCGCACCGTCGACGTCGAACAGTTCTGTTCGTGGTCGGCGTGCAGCACGAACAGCATGTCGAGCACCCGCGCGAAGACCGGGTCCACCTCGTACGGTGCGGCCGGCACGCCGAACGTCATCCGCAGGAAGTTCTCCACGTACCCGAGGGAGTTGTCCGGGTACAGCAGCGGCTGGCCGATCGACTTCTTGTACGCGTACGACGCGATCGTGGGGACCTTGGCCAGCAGCCGGACCGTCGACAGGTCGACCTGCTCGCGGTCGAACGGGTTGAGGTTGTCCTGGTAGAAGGTCGACAGCGCGCTCACCGCGGACGAGAGCACCGGCATCGGGTGCGCGTCGCGGGGGAAGCCGTCGAAGAAGCGCCGCATCTCCTCGTGCAGGAGGGTGTGGTTGCGTACCCGGTCCGCGAACTGGTCGAGCTGCGTCTGCGTGGGCAGCTCACCGTAGATCAGCAGGTAGGACACCTCGAGGAAGGAGACCTTGCCGGCGAGCTGGTCGATCGGGTAGCCCCGGTATCGCAGGATGCCGGCGTCGCCGTCGATGAACGTGATGGCGGACGTGCAGGACGCGGTATTGACGAAACCGACATCGAGGGTGACGTGGTCGGTCTCCTTGAGGAGCTTGCTGATATCGAGCCCGGCGGGCCCCTCGGTCGCCTCATGCGCCGTCAGCGGTAGCTGGCCGTTGGCGTGGTCCAGCTTAAATTCCGTCATGCCTGCTCCTCAACCGCTCCGCTTTTTCCTACTCGCCGTGGCTGTGCCGATAAATCCTGCACCTTCCCCAGTCTGCCGCAGCGAGCCGGATCATCAACTGTAAGGGGGAACACTCGATTACTCAACGGAGCCACGCTGCTACCCGATGAGCAGGCGTCGGGGCGGATTTCCGCACCTCGACGCGGCCGGTCCGATCACGCTATCGCACCCGCCCGCCGCCCGTACCGTCCCGGTTTGCCGAGCGCCGCACCGGGGCACGATCCAGATGCACGGTTGACGTTTGGGGGCATGCATGACTGTAGGGCGGACGGACGCGCGGGTTGTCACCGCGCCGGCCACCGGGGGGTCCGGATCCCGGCCGGTGGTGTCCGGTGACTCCGGTGACTCCGGCAACTTCGGTGACCCGGCGGCTCCGCTGACCCTCGGCGTCGAGGAGGAGTACCTCCTCGTCGACCTGGACAGCGCCACCGCCGTGGCCCGCGTCGACGAGGTCGAGGCGGCCCTGGAGCCCGACGTGCGGTCCCGGGTGAGTCGCGAGTTCCACGCCAGCCAGATCGAGGTGGCGACCACGGTCCACACCGACCTGGCCGCGCTGCGCGCGGAACTGGTCGACCTGCGGCGCTCGCTGACGACCGCCGCGGTCAGCGTCGGGTGCCGGATCCTCGCCGTGGGTACCGCCGTGATCGACGGGCCACCGCCGCCGGTGACCGACGATTCCCGGTACGCGCGGATGGCGGAGCGGTTCGGCGCGATCGCCGACACCCCCGGCCTGTGCGGCTGCCACGTCCACGTCGGCGTGCCCGACCGGGAGCTGGCGGTACAGGTCTGCAACCACCTACGACCGTGGCTGCCGACCCTGCAGGCGATGACCGCCAACTCACCGTTCTACGCCGGACGCGACACCGGCCACGCCAGTTGGCGGTCCATCCTGTGGACGCGCTGGCCGAGCACCGGGCCGACCCCGCACTTCCGGGACCTGGCCGAGTACCGCGCCGCCGTCGAGTGCCTGGTCCCGACGGGCGTCATGCTCGACGAGGGAATGATCTACTGGTACGCGCGGCCGTCGGCCAACTACCCCACCGTCGAGGTGCGCATCGGTGACGTCTGCGCCACCCCCGACGACACCGTCCTGGTCGCGGCGCTCGTCCGGGCCCTGGTGGCATCGATCATCGCCGATATCGAGGACGGCCGCGACGCGCCGCGGGTGCCCGACGAGCTGCTGAAGGCCGCCCACTGGCGCGCCGCGCACGACGGGCTGGAGGGTGGCGGCGTCGACGCCCGTACCGGCACCGTGCACCGCGCCTGGGACCTGCTCGACCGGCTGATCGGGTACGTCGAGCCGGCCCTGGTCCGGCACGGCGACCTGGGCACGGTCACCCGTCTGGTGGAGCTGTTGCGCCAGCACGGCAGCGGCGCGGCACGGCAGCATCGGGCGCGCCACGACGACGGGCTGGGCGGAGTCCTCGCCCTCCTGGCCCGGCAGACCACCGACGGGCTCCCCGGCCGGTGACGGGTGGCGCACCCCTCGGTGAACGGTGCCGAGCGCGGCCGCCCGGACAGGGTTACCCTCGTGTCGAATTCGATCGACAGAAGGCAGGTGCGATGACAAGCCAGCGCGTGTACTCGGACGAGGAGTGGGGCCTGCTTGTGGGCCTGCCGCAGGCGATCATGATGGCGGCCGTCGCCGCCGAGAGCGACAGTACGAACCGGACGGCGTCCGAGAGCGGCGCGGGCCTGGACGCGATCGCCGCCGGCCGCGACTCCGGCAGCACGCTGGTGCGGGACGTGGCGCTGGAACTGTCCAGCAGGCTCGGCGACCCGGAGACCGGAGATCTGCCGCCGGTGCTCGACCTGGGCAGCCGCGAGGTGGATTTGACCGACGTCCTGGACCGCGCCCGGTCGGCCGCCGACCTGCTCACGGCGAAGGCCGGCCCCGGGGAGGCCGCGGCGTACCGGCACTGGCTCGTGAGCATCGCCGACCAGGTCGTCAACGCCGCCAAGTCCGGGGGCTTCCTCGGCATCGGCGGATCCTGGGTCAGCGAGTCCGAACGCCGCTTCGTCGAAGAGCTCTCCACCGTTCTCAACAACTGACCCGGTCCGGGTTCGACCCGGACCGGGGGGCGGGGGCCGCCGGGTGGACTCCGGCGTCAGCGCTTGCCGACGGGCGTCTTCTCGGTGGCCTCCTGGGTCAGCTTCATGATGAACTCGTGCGAGCGGATCGCGCGCTGGTTGTCCTCCTGCTTGACCTGCTCGATGAACTGGCGTACGTCGTCGTGTTCGGCCGCGTCCCGGATGTACTGGTCGTAGACCTGGGAACCCTTGAGCGCGTGGTACTCGATCGCCACCAGGTCGTAGAAGATGTTGTCGGCCGGGGTGTGGGCGGTACCCATGGCGACTCCTCCGCAGACGGTCGGGGTTCGGTACCGATGTCCCTAACCCGGCACGTGCCGGGTAAACCGGCGCCCGTGCCCGATTCGCTCCCCCGACCCGAACAGGCACACGGACGGTATCGGATCCGTCACAGGGGTACTGGCCGGGAATGGCCCGCTCGGTTCACCAGCTCCTGGTACATCTGCTGGCTCTCTTCGCCGCGGTGGGCGGCGCCCTGGTCGTCGTCGAGGTGGCGCACCACGCCCTGCTCCGGCTGGGCCGGCGCGGCCCGTTCCCGCGCGAGTTCGCCCGCCGGGCACACCAACCCCTGCGGTGGTTCGCGGTCGTCTTCGCCTCGTACGCGACGCTGAACTCGCTGCCGCTGCCCGAGAGCCGATGGAAATCACCGCTGTTGCACCTGCTCGACCTCGCGGTGATCGCCGTGTCGGCGTGGCTGATCGGCGTGCTGCTGCTGATCACCGAGGACCGGGCGCTCCAGCGCTACCGCACCGACGTGCGCGACAACCTGCACGCGCGCCGGGTGCACACGCGGGTCCGGATCATCCGCCGGGTCACCATCGCCGTGATCGCCGTACTCACGGTCGCCGCCATGCTGACCACGTTCCCCAACGCCAGGACCACCGGCAAGAGCCTGCTCCTGTCCGCCGGCGTCGTCGGCGTACTGGCCGCCCTGGCCGCGCAGGCCCTGCTGGCGAGCATGTTGGCGGGCGTGCAGCTCGCGCTCAGCGGCGCCGTCCGGCTCGAGGACGTGGTGATCGTCGAGAAGGAGTGGGGTCACGTCGAGGAGATCACGCTCACCCACGTCGTGGTACGGATCTGGGACGACCGCAGGCTGGTGGTGCCGACCTCGTACTTCGCCAGTCACCCGTTCCAGAACTGGACGCGGACCGAGTCCCGACTGCTCGGCACCGTCGAGCTGGACGTGGACTGGACGGTGCCGCTCCAGCCGATGCGCGAGGAGCTCCAACGCATCGTCAGCGACAGCCCGCTCTGGGACGAGCGGCTGTCACTGTTGCAGGTGACCGACGCGACGGGCGAGCACGTCAGGGTCAGGTGCCTGGTCAGCGCCGCCGACGCGGACACCCTGTGGGACCTCCGCTGCCTGGTACGGGAGCGGCTGGTCGAGTGGCTGCGCGACCAGCAGCCGCAGGCGCTCCCCCGGATCCGCACCGAGATCGAGCGCGGCGTCCTGGCGCTCCCGAGTCGGGACAACGGCCGGAGGCCGGGCAGCGGCGCCCGCGGCGCCCGGACGGCTTGAGGGGTCTCAGCCGGTTGAGCGGCTGGTGATGCTGTCGTTGAGGACGCGTACCAGCTCGGCGGCGACGAACGGCTTCTGCAGGATCGCGTCGCAGCCCGCCGCGAAGGCGGCCGCCCGCTGCTCGGGCATCACGCCACCGGTGACCGCGATGATCGCGGGCCGGCGGACGTCGGCGCGGCCGGCGAAGTCGTCCAGCAGCGACAGCCCGCTGCCGTCCGGGAGCTGGACGTCGAGCAGGACCGCGTCGACCTCCTCGATGGCCAGGACCGCCCGCGCCTGCGTGAGGTTGTGCGCCTCCAGCAGTTGGGCCCCGCGGACCGCCGGGTCGGCGGCCCGGGTCACGATGGCGCGGACCAGGGCCCGGTTGAGCTCGTTGTCCTCGACGAGAAGGATGCGCAGCGGGGAGTCGGTCACGAGGTTGCCTCCGGTCCGGTGTCGCCGCTGTCGCCGGTGCCACCGTTGTCGCGGTTGGTGCCGCCAGTACGGTTGTTGCCGTTAGTACGGTTGCTGCCATTCTGGCCGATACTGCCGGACGGCTGCACCGAGGGCCGGGGCAGCCTCTCCATCCAGCGGTGCAGCGCCGTGAGCACGGCTTCGCCCTTGGGCAGGATGCCGAGCGCCTTCGGGTCCAGCGCGCCGCCGCCGAGGTCACGCCCGGTCACCACGAGGACCGGGATCCGGCTCGTCGCCGGGTCCTGGTCGAGCGCGCGCATCAGACTGACGCCGTCGATGTCGGGCATCGTCAGGTCACTGATGATCAGGTCGAACGGCCGGGTACGGGCCAGTCGCACCGCCTCGCGACCGGTACCGGCGGTCACCACGTCCACCCGCTGCTCGCGCAGCGCCCGGGCCAGCACGTCGAGCGTCGCCGGGTCGTCGTCGACCGCGAGCACGGTCATCGGGTCGGGGTCGGCCTGCGCGTCCAGCAGGTACTCGCCCACCTTCGCCAGCAGGCGCCGCCGGTCGATGGGCTTGAGGAAGAAGTCCGCCGCGCCCAGCGAGAGCCCGGCGTCGCGCTCGTCCACGACGCTGACCACGAAGACGGGTACGTCGTGCAGCCCGGGGTCGTGTTTGAGCGTCCGGAGCACGCCCCAGCCGTCGATGCCGGGTAGCAGCACGTCCAGGATGACCGCGTCCGGACGTTCCCGGCGGGCCGCCGCCAGCCCGTCCTCGCCGCTGCCGGCCACCTGGACGCGGTAGCCGGCGCCCTCGAGGTAGGTACGCAGCAGCCGGGCCGCGCCCGCGTCGTCCTCGATGAGGAGGATGTGCGCCGCCCCGGGAATCGCCGATCCCTCGGCCTCCGCTCCCTCGGCCTCCGCGGCGGGCGCCGTCGAGCCCCCGACCTCCGTACCCTCACCGTCGACCGCGGCCTCGACACCGGCGACTCGGGTGCGGATGGGTACCGTCGGGCCGGCGGTGGCGTCGTCCGGCAGGGTCACCGTGAACCGCGAACCGACCCCGGGCGTGGACTCCAACTCCACCCGGCCGCCGTGCGCCTCGACCAGCCGCCGGGTCAGCGCAAGCCCCAGTCCGGTGCCGGCCTGCCGCATCTCGGGGTCGCCCACCTGCTGGAACTTGTCGAAGACGCGGTCGGCGTCCGCGGCGCTGATGCCGACGCCGGTGTCGAGCACCGCCAGGTACACCTCGCCGTCGGCGCGGCCGGCCTCGACGCTGATCCGCCCGCCCTCGGGGGTGAACTTGATCGCGTTGGACAGCAGGTTGTCCAGGACCTGCCGCAGCCGGACCCGGTCGGCCCACACCTCGACAGGACGGACGTCGGTGCGCAGTTGGAGGTCCTTGCGCTCCAGCAGCGGGCGCAGGGTGTTGACCGCCTCGGAGACGAGTACCGACAGGTCGACCCGGTTCTGGTCCAGCTCCAGCCGGCCCGCCTCCACCTTGGTGAGGTCCAGGACGTCGTTGATGAGGTCGAGCAGGTGACGCCCGCTGGCGTAGATGTGCTCGATCCACTCCTCCGGTACGACCCGGGAGTCCCCGATGCTCTGCTCGCCGCGCATCAGCTCGCTGAAGCCGATGATCGCGTTGAGCGGAGTACGCAGTTCGTGGCTCATGTTCGCCAGGAAGTCATTCTTGGCCTGGTTGGCCGCGCTCAGCGCCCGTACCGACCGGGCCAGTTCCTGCGCGAGCCGCTCCTGCTCGGCGCGGACCGCGCCGCGCTCGGCGATGAGCGCGGCCTGGCTGCCCAGCTCGGCCAGCAGTTGCACGTCGTCCTCGGTGAACAGGCCGCGGCGACGGTTGAGCAGCACCAGGGCGCCGGACGCGCCGAGCGGCGAGCGCAGCGCGGCGGCGGTGGCGAAGCGCGCGCCCGCCTCACCGGCGCACGCGACGACGAACGCCGGCAACTCGTCGAGATGCCGGGGGACGGCCGCCATCTCGGGCAGCCGCAGCAGCCGGCCGACGTCGCCCTCGTCGGCGGTCACCTCCCGCTCGGAGACGCCGGCCGTGATCACGCGCCGCTTCCCGTCGCCGCAGGGCGGCACGACCAGGACCGCGTCCGCGCCGCTGACCTCACGCACGGTACGGGCGTACCGGACCCAGGTCTTCGCCGGCGCGTCGGCGGCGGGGGCCTCCAGCAGTTGCCGGCTGACCCGGTAGGAGGCGGTACCCGACCACATCCGCCGGATCCAGGCCGGCGGCCGGAACGCGACGACGTAGCCGAGCGCGGAGAACAGGCAGAGGGTGTACCCGAAGGTGCCGGCCGCCTCCTGGAGGCCGGCATGGGCGGTGCCGACGGCGACGGACAGGATCCCGAGGCCGAACAGCGCGGTCGACGCGGCAGCGATGCCGAACCTGACCCGCGGCGAACCGGTACGGGCGCCCGCCTCGCGCGCGAACTGGACGGCGGCGGCCATCTGGACCGCGACGAACAGGCCCACCATCGCGAACAGCATCGTCAGCGGCAGCCGCCGGGTCGCGAAGATCGGCACGATGCTGACCACGAACGCGGCCGCCCCCACCACCTGTACCCAGCGGGGCCCGGGGCGGACCCGGTGCACCAGCCGCAGCGTGAGGTACGGCTGGGCGAACAGCAGGATCAGGGCGGTGGTGCGGAGCACCTGAGGCGGCTCGCCGAGGAACCGGCGCGCCAGGTCCAGGACGAACAGCATCGCGGCGGCGGCGAAGACGGCCATCACGTCGCGCTGTATCGGGTCGCGGCGTCGCAGGTACGCCGCCAAGGCCTGCGCGAACACGAGCGCGAACAGCGCCTCGACAAGCAACCTGACCATGTGAATGCGATCCCTACCTCGGTACACCACCGTAACGAGACCGTCGGGAATAGGTGACGATTTCGCTGAACACCGGTAAGAGACGGCGACCGGCGGATCGACCCACCCTGAGCCCGTAGGCTCGACGCATGGCTATCCCGCCAGCCGCCCGCCGACCTTGGCAACCTGTCGTTCACAGGCCGCGAACTGGGCGGGAGTGGGCGGTAGGATTCAAGGATCTAATGCCATTATTCGCATAAGTGGATGGGGAGGCGGCATGAGCCACGGGCACCAGCACGGTGTGGTCGCGCCCGCCAGCGCCCGTCACCGCGGTCGCCTCCTGATCACCATCGGGCTGCTCGCCGCGCTCGCCCTGGTCGAGGTCGCGGTGGGGCTGACCACCGGCTCCCTGGCCCTGCTCTCCGACGCCGGTCACGTCGCCGTCGACGTGTTCGGGCTCGCGATGACGCTCGCCGCGGTCACCGCCGCCACCCGGCCCAGTCGGTCGGCCCACCGCACGTTCGGGCTGTACCGCATCGAGGTCGTCGCCACCCTGGTCAACGCCGCGCTGCTGGCGGGGGTCGCGATCTGGGTCCTGGTGGAGGCCGTCGGGCGCCTGCGCCACCCGGTCGACGTGGCACCCGTACCGCTGACCGTGACCGCCCTGGGCGCCCTGGTCGTCAACGGCGTCGCGTACGCGCTGCTGCACCGCGGCGCCGCCGAGGCACTGTCGCTGCGGGGCGCCTCGACGGAGGTGCTCGCCGACGGCATCGCCGCCCTGGGCGCGCTGGTCGCGGGCGTGGTGATCTGGCTGACCGGATGGCGTACCGCCGACCCCGTGGTGGCGATCGGGGTCGCCGTCCTCATCGTGCCGCGCGCGATCGGCCTCGGTCGGGCCGCGCTGCGGGTCCTCCTGGAGGCCGCACCGCCCGGCATGGACGTCGCCGAGGTGGCGGCGGCGCTCGGCGCGCTGCCGGGCGTCCTCGAGGTCCACGACCTGCACGTGTGGACGCTCACCTCCGGCATGGAGGCGGCCACCGCCCACCTCACGGTGTCCGAGGATGCGAAGACCCCGGCGGTCCTGACCGCCGCCCGCGGCATCCTGTCCGGCCGGGGCGTCGAGCACGCCACGCTCCAACTCGAACCGGCCGACAGTCCGGGCTGCTGCCACGACGCCCGGTGGTGACGACGGCCGATCCGTCAACGCCCCTGGACCTGGCCGGGCCCGCCGTACTCGAAAGGCGGGCCGGCGAGCGCCTCCCGCAGCGGCATCGCCTTCGCGGCCGCCTCGGCCACCTCGGCTTGCGGGTCGCTTCCCCACGTGATGCCGCCGCCGGCCCACACATGCACCCGCTCGGCGTCCACGGCGACGGTACGGATGGTCAGGCCGAGGTCGATCCGCCCACGGGTGACCCAGCCGTACGCGCCCATACTCGGCCCGCGGCCCACCGGTTCGAGCCCGGCGATCACGTCGAGCGCCGCGAGCTTGGGCGCACCGGTGACCGAGCCGCCGGGGCACATCGCCCGCAGTACGTCGGCCAGCCCCACCCCGTCGGCGAGGTCGGCCGACACCAGCGACTCCGCCTGCCACAGGCCGCACCAGCGGCGGATCGCGTACAGCTCGTCCACCCGCACCGAGCCGGTGACGGCGATCCGCGCCAGGTCGTTCCGCTCCAGGTCCACGATCATCACGTGCTCGGCGCGCTCCTTGGTGGAGGTCAGCAGCTCGCGCCGGCCGGCCTCGGTCGCCGGCCGGGTGCCTTTGATCGGCCCCGTCACGATCCGCCCGTCCGCGACGGTGAACAGGGTCTCCGGTGAGGCGCAGGCGAGCGCCCACCCGTCGCCGGTCAGTACCCCGCCGTAGCGGGCGCCGGGCAGCGCGGCGACGCGGTGCAGCGCCGGGAGCGGATCACCGGAGTACGCCGCGCTCTGGTGTCCCACGACGTTGACCTGGTACACGTCACCGCGCGCGATCGCCCGCCGGACCTCCTCGACGGCGCGGGCGTGCGCCTGCGGACTCCAGCTCGGTTCCCATTCGTCGAGCCGCCACGGCCCGGGCCGCCGAGGCCCGGGCGGAGCCGGCGGCCCCGCGCCCGGCGCCTCGACCACGACGACGACGTCGGGGACGACCGGCGCGGGACTCGGCGCCCCGGCGTGGTCGACCATGCGCGCGCAGGCGGCGGCCGACAGGTACAGCGCGGCGCGGTACTCGCCCACGAGACCAGCGGGGCCGGCCTCGCCCAGGCCGTGGGCGTTGAGGAAGTCGGCGACCAGCTCGGCCGGGTCGCCGCCGTCGTCGAGCCGCCATTCGAGGCGCGCCACCTCGTGGCACACCCCTGCACCGGGCGTCACCCTCTCAGGCACCATGTCACGCACCGTAACCAAAAGCTGATCGGCCAACCGGGTCGTTACCCATCGTCCGAACGGCGGAGAATTCCGTGTAGAAGGCGACACGTGCTCGAAACTGCGTCCTTGTGGTTGGTAATGTGCGTGACTGTTCAATGTGAGGTACCACACAAGCCATCGAGAGCGCGGAAGTCGGAGACCCCGATGTATTGCGAGCACCAGCCTTCCTGCCCCAATGCCGAGGCGGTCGACCACGACGCCGCCCGGATCGTGGCGTCCCATCCCGAGCAGGGGTGGAACCTCCTCTGCAACGGCGTCATCGTGTTCGAGGACACCGGTGAACTGCTGCCCGACGGCAGACCGGTCGCGCCGCACCGCGGCCCCGCCCCGCACACGATGATGGCTGAGGCCGCCTGACCCCCACACGGTCACCCGTCACTCGGATCTTGGAATGAGCCGGCCCGGCGGCCGTTCATTCCAAGATCCTCGTTATTTTCAGGGGCTTACTCGTACGCCGCGGGGGACGGGCAGGAACACACCAGGTTCCGGTCCCCGTACGCTCCGTCGATCCGACGGACCGGTGGCCAGTACTTCGCGGACCGGTCGCCGCCGCCCGGGTACGCCGCGAGCGACCGCGGGTACGGGTGCGGCCAGTCGTCCGCCGTCACCATCGACGCCGTGTGCGGCGCGTTGGCGAGCGGGTTGTCCCCCGCCGGCCACTCGCCCGCCGCCACCCGGTCGATCTCGCCCCGGATCGCGATCATCGCGTCGCAGAACCGGTCCAACTCGGCCAGGTCCTCGCTCTCGGTCGGCTCGACCATCAGGGTGCCGGCCACCGGGAACGACATCGTCGGGGCGTGGAAGCCGTAGTCGATCAGCCGCTTCGCCACGTCGTCCACGGTCACGCCGCTGGCCTTGGTGATCGGCCGCAGGTCGAGGATGCACTCGTGGGCCACCAGGCCCTTGTTACCGGCGTAGAGCACCGGGTAGTGGTCGCGCAGTCGCGCCGCCACGTAGTTGGCCGACAGCACGGCAACCCCGGTGGCCTGGGCCAGCCCCTCCGGACCCATCATCCTCAGGTACGCCCACGGGATCGGCAGGATGCCGGCCGAGCCCTGGGGCGCCGCGGCCACCGGGCCCACGCCCTTCTCCGCGTGCAGCGGGTGTCCGGGCAGGAACGGCGCGAGGTGCGAGCGGACCGCGACCGGCCCCACGCCCGGCCCGCCGCCGCCGTGCGGGATGCAGAAGGTCTTGTGCAGGTTCAGGTGCGACACGTCCGCGCCGAACTGACCCGGCTTGGCGAAGCCGAGCAGCGCGTTGAGGTTGGCACCGTCGACGTACACCTGGCCGCCCGCGTCATGCACCTTGGCGCACAGCTCGGCGATGCCCGTCTCGTACACGCCGTGGGTCGACGGGTACGTCACCATGATCGCGGCGAGCCGGTCCCGCTGCTGCTCGATCTTGCGGTCCAGGTCGACCAGGTCGACGTTGCCGTCGCCGTCGCAGGCCACCACCACGACGCGCATGCCGGCCATCACGGCACTGGCCGCGTTGGTGCCGTGGGCGCTCGACGGGATCAGACAGACGTCGCGGTGGTCGTCGCCCCGGTCACGGTGGTACGACCGGATCGCCAGCAGCCCGGCGAACTCACCCTGCGAGCCCGCATTGGGCTGCAGGCTGACCGCGTCGTAGCCGGTGACCTCGGCCAGCCACCGCTCCAGGTCCGCGACGAGCTGCCGGTACCCCTCGGTCTGCTCCGCCGGCGCGAAGGGGTGCAGCTCCGCGAACTCCGACCAGGTGATCGGCTCCATCTCGGTGGTCGCGTTGAGCTTCATGGTGCAGGAGCCGAGCGGGATCATGCCCCGGTCGAGGGCGTAGTCCTTGTCCGACAGGCGGCGCAGGTAGCGCAGCATCGCCGTCTCGGAGTGGTGCGCGGAGAAGACCGGGTTGGTCAGGTAGTCGCTGGTCCGGCCCAGCCCGGCCGGCAGCACCTCGGAGCCGGCCTCGACGCCGGTCACGTCGAACGCGCCCCACACGGCCGCCAGGTGCTCGTCCGTGGTCGTCTCGTCACACGAGATCCCGACCCGGTCGACGTCGATCCGGCGCAGGTTGACGCCCCGCCCGGCGGCGGCCGCGACGACCTCGTCGGCCCGGCCCGGCACCACGGCGGTGAGCGTGTCGAAGAACGCCCCGTGGGCCAGTTCGACCCCGCCGGCGGTCAGCCCGGCGGCCAGCCGGGCCGCCACGTCATGGGTACGCCGCGCGATCGCGCGCAGCCCCTCGGGGCCGTGGTAGACCGCGTACATGCTGGCGATCACGGCCAGCAGCACCTGCGCGGTACAGATGTTGCTGGTCGCCTTCTCCCGGCGGATGTGCTGCTCACGGGTCTGCAGCGCGAGCCGGTAGGCGGCGGAACCGTCGGCGTCCCGGGACACCCCGACCAGCCGCCCGGGCAGCATCCGCTCCAGACCCGCGCGTACCGACATGTAGCCGGCGTGCGGCCCGCCGAACCCCATCGGTACGCCGAACCGCTGCGCGCTGCCCACGGCGATGTCGGCACCGATCGCACCCGGCTCTCGCAGCAGGCAGAGCGCGAGCAGGTCGGCGGCGACCGCCACCAGGGCACCGCGCTCGTGTGCGGCCGCGATCAGGGCGGCGTGGTCGCGTACCGCGCCGGAGGCGCCGGGGTACTGCAGGTGCAGCCCGTAGAACTCGGACGGAAGTTCGTCGCGCTCGACGTCGACGACGCGCACCTCGATGCCGAGCGGCTCGGCCCGGGTGGCGAGGACGGCGATCGTCTGCGGCAGGGTGTCCGCGTCGACGACGTACACGTTGCTCTTGGCCTTGCCCGCGCGGCGGGCCAGGGTCATCGCCTCGGCCGCGGCGGTCGCCTCGTCGAGCAGCGAGGCACCGGCGACCGGCAGACCGGTCAGGTCGGCGATGACGGTCTGGAAGTTGAGCAGCGCCTCGAGGCGGCCCTGGCTGATCTCCGGCTGGTACGGCGTGTACGCGGTGTACCAGGCGGGGCTCTCCAGCACGTTGCGCCGGATCACGGCAGGGGTGTGTGTGCCGTGGTAGCCCAGCCCGATCATCGACACCATCGGGCGGTTGCGCTCCGCGAGGGCCCGTAGTTCGGCGATCGCCTCGGCCTCGGTGGCTGCCGCGGGAAGATCGAGAGTGCCGTGCCAGCGGATCACCTCGGGAATGGCCGCGGTCATCAGCTCGTCGATCGAGCCGTACCCGATCGTCTCCAGCATCCGCCGCTGCTCGTCGGCGGACGCGCCGATGTGCCTACGGGCGAACGCATCGCTGCGGGCCAGCTCGATGGGGTCGGTCATCGTACGCTCCGGGAGGTCGCGGATTGGTAGATATCGCGCCCTCCCCCTCTGTCATGGCCCGGACGTGCCCGGTCGCTCCAGAGGTGCCTGCCTACGCGGTCCTTTTGCCTGAGAGGTTCCGGGGAGGATTTGCCCCTTCGGCGCCGTCCGCAATCAGGGACGGTCTCTCGCGCGTAAACGTGCCAGCGGCTACAACGCTACCAGCGGATCTCGACCCTGGAGATCCCCGGACCGCCGGCCCGCACGTTGCCCGAAGTCAGCCCGCACGGCGGGCGGGAGTCAGCCCGCACGGCGGCGGGCACGGCGGGCGGCCAACTCGTCGCCGGCCAGCCCCTCTCCGGCCCCGCCGAACTCCGCGTGCTCGTCGGCCTCGTCGGCCCCGATGGCCGGCTCCGCCGGCAGGTGCGACAGGGTGCCCTGGATCTCCTTGAAGGCGCCGGCGATGGCGATGCCGAAGACGCCCTGGCCCCCCTGGAGAAGATCCACCACCTCTTCCGGCGAACGGCACTCGTACACGGTCGTGCCGTCGGAGATGAGCGTGATGACCGCGAGGTCGTCGACGCCCCGGGACCGGAGCGTGTCGATCGCCTTGCGGATGTTCTGGAGCGAGACACCGGCGTCGAGGAGGCGCTTGACCACCTTGAGCACGACGATGTCGCGGAACGAGTACAGCCGCTGCGTGCCGGAGCCGGAGGCGTCCCGCACGCTGGGGACGACCAACCCGGTGCGGGCCCAGTAGTCGAGCTGACGGTAGCTGATGCCGGCGGCGGAACAAGCCGTCACTCCGCGGTATCCCACGGCATCCTCGGCGCCCCCGTTACCCGGGTCGGGCGGCTGACTCATACGACCACCTCCAGCGTCGATACCGTCACCCTATAGCGCATATCAGCGCTGTTCGGGGAGGTTTTCCGCGACACGCCGTAACCAAACTGTCAGAGGGCGGTGGCGCGTCGAGGTGGCGGCGCGGCGGCCGCGTCAGCCGGCGAAGTCCTCCGGGCTGACCTGCTCCAGAAACTCCCGGAACTTCTCGACCTCGTCTTCCTGCTCGTCCGGAATGACGATGGCCGCCTCGGTGAGCACCTGGTCGGCGCAGCGGATCGGGGCACCGACCCGGAGCGCCAGCGCGATCGAGTCACTGGGTCGGGCCGAGACGCGCACCCCCTCGCCGATCACCAGTTCGGCGTAGAAGATGTTGTCCCGCATCTCGACGATCTCCACGGCGTGCAGCGGCGCCTTCAACGCCGACAGCACGTCCCGGAGCAGGTCGTGGGTGAGAGGCCGCGCGGGCTTGACACCCTGCTGCTCGTAGGCGATGGCCGTCGCCTCTACCGCACCGATCCAGATCGGCAGGTAGCGGTCACCTTCCACCTCTTTGAGCAGCACGATCGGCTGATTGGTGGGCAGCTCCACCCGAACACCGACCACGCTGAGCTCACGCACCGCCGCCTCCGTGTCGCTTCGTCCCTCTCCCTGCACGGTACACGGCGCATCGGACCAGCGGGCCACGCCTACCGACCGATACCATGCTGTGCCTTACACATTGTCCGTTCTCGCCTACCGGCCCAGTACCTGCCGGAGACCCCCACGGACGAGGGCCGCGCGCAGCCGTTCGGTGCAGGCGGTCAGCTCCCGGACCGTCTCGGCGGCCCGGGTCCGGGCCGCCGGCCCGCTCTGCTTCGCCAGCGGCGCCACCAGCTGCGTGAACAGCCCGATCTCACGGTCCGCCGCCGCCCGGTACGCGCGCAGGTGCCGCGCCTCGATCCCGTACTCGGCCAGCCGGGCCGCCGCGGTGGCGACCTCCAAAGCGTCCGCGTCGTAGCCGCCGCCCGGCCGCTGGCCGATCAGCCCGTACTGCTCCAGGGCCGTGAGCGTCGCGTCCGTCAGGCCGGACCGGGTGAGCAGGTCATCGCGGTGCACGACCACGTCGGCCGGGTCGGGCAACGGTTCGGGCTGCTGGGCCGTTCCGACCGCCACCAGCGCCGGCCGCAGCCGGCCGGTGTCGGCCCGGTCCACGCTCGCGATCGGCGCCTCGGCGGCGGCGATGTCACCGGCGCCGCCGGCTCCGCCGGAGTCGAGCGCGGCCAGCTCGTCCCGGATCACCCGCAGCGGGAGATAATGATCACGCTGGAGGGTCAGGATGTACCGCAGCCGGGCCACGTCCTCCCCGCTGTACTTGCGGTAGCCGGCCGCCGTGCGGCTCGGCTGGACGAGGCCCTCGCTCTCTAGGAAGCGCAGCTTGGAGATGGTGGTGTCGGGAAAGTCGACACGCAGGTGGGCGAGAACCTCACCGATGCTCATCAGACCCCGTTGACGTGCGGTCTCCGCCGCGGCCGCCGACGCCCCGCTCACTCAGCCTCCCCACCCGTCGCGCAGGTCGGGCACCCGACGGGGCCTACGGCGCCAACGGGTGCCCGTGGTCGCAAGACCCGCTGTCGCCTACTGATCCTCGGTGCGCGGACCAGCGATGAAGACCAAGCGGAACTTGCCGATCTGGACCTCGTCACCATTGCTGAGGGTAGCCGACTCAACCCGCTCACGGTTGACATAGGTCCCGTTGAGGCTGCCGACATCGCGAACGGTGAACGTACCGCTCTCGCGGTGGAACTCGGCGTGGCGACGAGACACCGTCACGTCGTCGAGGAAGATGTCGCTGTCGGGGTGGCGACCACTCGTCGTCACGTCATGGTCCAGCAGGAAGCGTGCGCCCGCGTTCGGGCCGCGTCGCACCGCCAGCAGCGCCATCCCGGGAGGGAGTGAACCCGACATCCGGGTCGGTGCCACGTCGGCGTCAGGACCGTCCATCGTCTCGTCAAGGCTGCCGAGATTGAGCGTGGACGTGACGTCGAGCGGGGGGAACTCGTCGTCTGGGCGCGTCATTGAGACCACCTCACGGAATAGCAGTCGGGCGTCGGATGCGACGGGACGCGGCTGAAGCGCTGCCCGTAGCGGAATGCGGCGCTGTCCCCCGGCCATACGACGTATGCCTCACCCGCGACCGTGGATTCACGGTCGACTGAGCGAGCCTAGTCACGGCCGAAATGTGGGGTCAACTGGACGCGCGGAATACGCGACCATGAAGGACAAAGATCACTGTTCGGTGAGTCGACGGTACGACGCCGCGTCAAGCAGTTCGTCGACGCGTGCGGGCTCGGCCGGCTCGATCTCGACCAGCCAACCCTCCCCGTACGGATCCGAGTTGATCAGCTCTGGGGCGTCGCCGAGCTGGTCGTTGCGGGCGACCACCTTGCCGGCGATCGGAGCGTAGATCTCGGACACGCTCTTGGTCGACTCGACCTCACCGAACGAGTCGCCGGCCGCCACTTCGGTACCCGGCTCCGGCAGTTGCACGTAGACGATGTCGCCGAGCGCGTCCTGCGCGTAGTGGGTGATACCGACGCGAACCTTGCTCGCTTCTGGCTGCACCCACTCGTGCTCGGCGGTGTATCGCAGGTCGTCAGGAATCACGTCGCGTTCCTTTGGCCAGCCGGCGGCTGCCGGTGCGTGCGGACTTTGGATCAGGAGACCGGGCGCGCGAACCTGGGGGCACTCACCTCGTGCAGAGCGGTGACGCGCACCGCGTCCGATTCCTGAACGATCACGTTACCGCCGCGCTGATGGACGCTGTCGACCACCCCACCGGGAATGTTGAGCGCGGTGTGCATCGTCTGCGGGTCACCGATGACGACCACGGTATACGGGCCGGTCAGGCGGGTGCCGTCCACGATCAGGCCGCCACCCTTGGCGTCGGTGAAGTAGGTCGAGGCCACGATCCGTACCGGGCGGCCGCCCGAGCCTTCGATCTGCATCGCCTCCGCGCCGGCCCCGCGCAGCTCCTCCACGGCATCGAGCAGCGTACCGGCCGCGATGGCCTCGCCCCCGGCCACGAACTTCAGCTGAAGCCCGCGGCCCTGGGCCGGCAGGGTACCGGCGAGGATGCCCAGCTCGTCCGCGCGGCGGCGGGCCTCCTCCACGGCCGCGCCCCGACCCTGGGCGCCCGAGGCGAGCTGGCGCTGGCTCGCCTCCAGCGAGGCGATCTCCTGACGCAGCCGGTCGGAGCGACTGTCCAGATCGGACAGGATCCGGACGAGGTCCTCCGGCCGGGCCGCGGACAGGCCGGGGTCGGTGGCGTTGCTGCGTAGCTGGACCACCACCGCGAAGCCGAGCAGCCCGAGCAGGACGGCGATGACGGCGTTCGCGGCCGAGATGCGCCGGGGCGCCCGGTCCGCTCGGGCGGCGTCCGCCTCGTACTCCCCGCCGGGCTCGTCGGCGGTCGGCTGTTCGACACCCGGCTGTTCGACACCCGGCTGTTCGGCCACGGGCCTGCGGTCGTCGTCGCCGGTGCTCATCGTCACGCCCGGAACAGGTGTCGGCGGATGGCGGCGACGTTGCCGAAGATGCGCACGCCGAGCACGACGACGACGCCGGTCGACAGCTGGCCGCCCACGCCCAGTTGGTCGCCCAGGTAGACGATCAGGCCGGCGACGAGCACGTTGGACACGAACGAGACGACGAACTGCTTGTCGTCGAAGATCCCGTCGAGCTTGGCCCGGATGCCGCCGAACACGGCGTCGAGCGCCGCGACGACGGCGATCGGCAGGTACGGCTGGAGCGCGACCGGCACCGTCGGCTCCAGGACGACACCGAGCACCACACCGACGATCAGCGCGAGGACCGCGATCATCTTCTACCTCCCGACGCCGAGGGTACGGGGGAAGCGGCCGGACGCCGCGATCCGCTGGGCACGGCTGACGGCCGCGACGACGGTGACGCGGCCGGCGACGACTGGGGCGGCTGCGCGTACCGCAGACCGGGCTGGACGGCGGCGGCCAACGTCATCCCGGTGCGCCGGTCGACCGAGAACCGCATCCGGTAGGTGCTCACGTAGTCCCGGAACCGCCGCGCGGTGGCCGAGCCGTCGAAGGCGTCCCGGAGGTCGCCGGGCCCGATCGCCGCGACCTCGTAGGGCGCGGTGACCGGCTTGAAGTCGACCAGGATCGCACCGCCGGCCGCCCGGATCGTCGAGGTGGCGGTGAGCCGCTCCCCGTTGATCGCGATCGCCTCCGCCCCGAGCCGCCACAGGTCGTTGGAGATGTCCTGCAGGTCCCGGTCGAGCACCCGGCCGGGGTTGGTGGCGGACTGCCGGCCCGTCACCGGGTCGACCGGCGGCGGCGCGTCGACCACGCGGACCACGAGGCCGTCACCGCGTACCGGGGCCAGGCCGGTGGCGGCCTCCAGGTTGCGCAGCCGCGCGCTCTCGTCACTGTCCGCCAGCGCCTCGTCACGCGCCCGTACCACCTGCTCGCGCAGCAGGTCCGCACGCTTCTGCAGGTCGTCGGCTGCGGCGCGGCGGGCGCGGACGTCGGCTACGAGGCCGGCCCGGGCGCGGCTCGTCTCCGGCTGCGCCGCCACGGCGTACCGGTAGGAGACGGCGAGCAGGAACCCGATCGTCACGAGCGCGACCAGCCCGGTGCCGCGCGCCGTCAGCCGCTGCCAGCGGCGCGGCGGCGGCGCTCCGGCGGCGCGTTTGCGCGCGGCGTGCGCGTACCCGGGGTCGAGCGGAGTGCGGAACAGCTCGGTCAGGAAGTCGGCCGGGCGGCCCCGTGGCGGTTCGCCCGTCGGCGCCGGTCCGGTCACGCCGGCACCGCTCGGTCGCTGCGGCGCTGCCGGCGGGCAGCCCGGATGACCACGACGCACTGGGCGACGTAAAGCCCGCCCGCGACCCAGTACAGGACGATCCCCCACCAGGCCAGGCCCCACCCGATCGGGCCGGCGAGCGGCCTGGCGCCGGCGCTGGCGTGCGCCAGCAGCAGTACCGGGAAAGCCGCCAGCAGCAGGAACGTGGCGGTCTTGCCGACGTAATGGACCGGCAGCGGCCCGTACCCGTACCGGCGCAGCGCCGGGATGGTGACGCCGACCATCAGCTCGCGGAGCAGCAGCGCGGCGGTGAACGGCCACGGCACCACGCCGCGGACGGTGAACGCGAGCAGGGTGGCGAGGATGTAGAGCCGGTCGGCGAGCGGGTCCAGCAGCTCGCCGAGGCGGCTGACCTGGCCGAGGCGGCGGGCGAGGTAACCGTCGACCCAGTCGGTGGTGCCACCCAACGCGAGCACGACCACCGCGGCGACGTCCCGGTGGGCCACCAGGAACAGGTACAGGAACAGCGGCACGCCGGCGAGGCGGGCGAAGCTGATCAGATTGGGGACGGTGAGGATCCGACCGGCGGCGGTCGGCGCGTCGGCGCGTGTCGGTTCCACGTGTGCCGCTCCCCCGGGCCAGGTCCGATCGGTGATCCGCTGGTCGGAGCGCCGAGAACGGTTAGCAGGCTAGCAGGGACGGCCCGTCGGCGAATGGATCGGGCGCGGCGGCGGCCGTGCGGGTTCGACCGCCGTCACGGGCTCCAGGCGGCGAGCGCCTTGCCGGTCTGCTCCCGCCCGTACTCGATGACGTGCCTCGCGTGGGCGGCGGTGAAGTTCAGGAACCCGTCGAGCGGGAGGTCGGGGTCGGTCGGCTCGACGAGCAGGATCGGCACGTACCGCTTCACGGTCGCCGCCGGGGCGGCGCCGGCCAGCCGGTTGACCGTACGGGCGTGGTCGACGTCGGCGGCCAGCGCGAAGCGGGCGACGGTACCGGCCAGCAGCGTGATCGCGGCGCCGAGCGAGTCCGGCTCGGCGGGCGGGCGGCCGATCGCCACGCCGGAGACGACAACGACCCGGTCGGGCTCGTACCGCATGACCGGGGCGAGAGGTCGGCTGGCCACCAGGCCCGCGTCGACGAGCCGGGAGCCGCCGTCGGTACCGGGCCGGAACAGCAGCGGCACCGCCACGCTGGCCAGCACGTGGTCGGCGCCCACGTCGACCTCACGGAACCGCGGATCGCGCCGGTGCCGCGGCGGCAGCCGGGAGCAGAACCGGACCGGCTCGCCGGCGGCCTCGTCGACCGCGGACAGGACCACCGTGACGTCGCCGTCGGCTCGGACCCGGGCACCGCCGAGGTGCTTCGCGAGGGTCGCCCGGATCGGCGCCGGGTCGAGCAGCCAGGTCCATCCGATCGCGTCCAGCACGTACTCGGCGAGATTGGTCGTCGGTCGCAGCAGGCGGCCGACGTTGATCGCGTGCCACACGTCGGTCCGGGGCCGGTACAGGTCCCGCCATCCGACGTTGCACCACATCCTGGCCAGCCCCGCCGCGTCCATCCCGGCGCCCACGGCGTACGCGTTGATCGCGCCCGCCGACACCCCGGAGACGATGTCCGGCCGCTCCCCCGCCTCCTCCAGGGCCGCAACGGCGCCGGCACCGAAGTACGCCGCGGGTGCTCCGCCGCCTGCCAGCACCAGCGCGGTGCCACCGCTCATGTCGGTACGCGTCTCATGATGCCTCCGCAGCCGGGAGATCGAGGCGGTCCGCGGCCCCTACCCCGGGTGCGGAGTTTTACCCGACCGTACGAGCCAGCGCACCCTGCCGCGATTTCCCTGTCCACCGGTCTGGCAACCTAGGCTCCGACGAACGGCGCTGACCAACCCCCCGATCCGCCGACATTCGTCGCGTACCCCCACTTGCGGAGGAATTGCCATGTCACAGACCGCAGCGGAGCCGGCACCGCCGGCTCGCCGTGATCGCAGCCATCTCCTGTACCTGGCGGTGATCGTCGCCGTCGTCGCAGGCGTCGCCGTCGGCCTGCTCTTCCCGAAGTTCGCCGTCGAACTCAAGCCGCTGGGCGACGGCTTCGTCAAGCTGATCAAGATGATGATCAGCCCGATCATCTTCTGCACGATCGTGCTCGGCATCGGGTCGGTCCGTAAGGCCGCGAAGGTCGGCAAGGTCGGCGGCCTGGCCCTGGTGTACTTCCTGGTGATGTCGACGGTCGCGCTCGCGATCGGCCTCGTGGTCGGCAACATCATCCGCCCCGGCACCGGACTGCACCTGACGAACGCGGCGAAGGCCGCGGGCGCCAAGGCGGCGGGCGGGGAGTCGGCCGGTACGGTCGATTTCCTCCTCAAGATCATCCCGGACACGCTGTTCTCCGCGCTCACCCAGAGCCAGGTGCTGCAGACCCTGCTCATCGCCCTGCTGGTCGGCTTCGCCCTGCAGACCATGGGCCGCAGCGGTGAGCCGATCCTGCGCGGCATCGGCCACCTGCAGCGGCTGGTGTTCCGCATCCTCGCGATGATCATGTGGGTGGCGCCGATCGGCGCGTTCGGCGCGATGGCGGCGCTGGTGGGCGCGACCGGTTGGAAGGCGCTCATCGGGCTGCTCCAGATCATGGTCGGCTTCTACGTCACCTGCGCGATCTTCGTGTTCGTCGTGCTGGGCGCACTGCTGTGGCTCGTGGCGCGGGTGAACATCTTCTCGCTGCTGCGCTACCTCGCCCGCGAGTTCCTGCTGATCCTGTCGACCTCGTCGTCGGAGTCGGCCCTGCCCCGCCTGATCGCCAAGATGGAGCACTTCGGAGTGTCCCGTTCGGTCGTCGGCATCACGGTGCCGACCGGGTACTCGTTCAACCTCGACGGCACCGCGATCTACCTGACCATGGCGTCGCTGTTCGTGGCCGACGCCCTGGGCAAGCCGCTGTCGATCGGCGAGCAGGTCTCGCTGCTGGTGTTCATGATCATCGCCTCCAAGGGCGCCGCCGGCATCACCGGCGCCGGCCTGGCCACCCTCGCCGGTGGCCTGCAGTCGCACCGCCCGGAACTCGTGGAGGGCGTCGGCCTGATCGTCGGCATCGACCGGTTCATGTCCGAGGCCCGCGCGCTGACCAACTTCGCCGGCAACGCCGTCGCCACCGTGCTGGTGGGCCGGTGGTCCGGCGAGTTCGACCCGGACCGCGCGAGGACGGTACTGCGCGGCGAGGACCCGTTCGACGAGCGGACCATGCTCGACGACCACGCCGCGCCGGAGGACGGTCCGGAGGCCCGGACCGAGGTGGCGACCCCGACGCCGGTCTGAGCCGTCCCTCACGTTCGCGATCTTGGACGCTCGGGGCTACCTACAGGTAGCCCCGAGCGTCCAAGATCGTCAATACGTCATAAGGTGTCGCCCATGACGAGTCGTGCGCTGGTACTGGGCGGGGGCGGGGTCACCGGAGTGGCGTGGGAGCTGGGCCTGCTCGCCGGGCTCGCCGAGGCCGGGGTCGATCTGACGGACGCCGACGTGGTCATCGGCACCTCGGCCGGCTCAGTCGTCGCCGCGCAGGTGACCTCCGGCGTCGACCTGGAGAAACTGTACGAGGCCCAGCTGGTGGGCCCGGGCAGTGAGCTCGCCGCGCGGCTGAGCACGGCGACCGCGCTGCGCTGGGGCTTGGCCGCGCTCAGCAGCAGGGACCCGCAGCGGGTCCGGGCCCGCATCGGCGCGATGGCGCTGGCCGCGCGTACCGTGCCGGAGGCCGAGCGGCGCGCGGTCATCGAGGCGCGCCTGCCCGTGCACGACTGGCCGGGGCGCCGGCTGCTGGTCACCGCCGTCGACGCCGCCAGCGGCGAGTTCGTCGCCTTCGACCGCGACAGCGGGGTGCGCCTGGTCGACGCGGTGGGCGCGAGCTGCGCCGTCCCCGGCGTCTGGCCGCCGGTGACCATCGACGGGCGGCGCTACGTCGACGGTGGGGTGCGCTCCGCGGCCAACGTCGACCTGGCCCAGGGGTACGAGCGGGTCGTGGTGATCGCGCCGCTGGTCCGGGGCGGCGGGGTGATCCCGAGCGTCGCCAAGCAGGTCGCGACGCTGTCCGGGGCGGCCGTCGTGGTCTCACCGGACGAGCCGGCGCGCAAGGCCATCGGCCGCAACGCACTGGACCCGGCCCGACGCGCGCCGGCCGCCCGCGCGGGGCGGGCACAGGCCGCGGCTGTGTCGGCGGCCGTGGCCGAGGTGTGGTCGCGCTGACTCTGCCGGCCTGACTCTGGCGGCCTGACCCGCTCCTCACCGCGCCGCCGACACCACCGTCCGGCCCGTGGTGTGCAGGTACTCCCACACCAGCCGTACCGCCATCGACCCCTCACCCACGGCCGAGGCCACCCGCTTGATCGAACCGTGCCGGACGTCGCCGGCGGCGAAGACACCCGGCTGGCTCGTCTCCAGGAAGAACGCCCGCTGCGCCCCCGCCTCCTCAGCGTCCCGGCCGGTGAGGACGAAGCCGTTGTGGTCGAGCGCGACCGTGCCGGACAGCCAGCCGGTGCACGGCTCCGCGCCGATGAAGACGAACAGCGCCCGGGCGTCGACCAGCTGGCGCTGCCCGGTCTGGTTGTCCTCGACCAGGAGCGCTTCGAGCGAGTCCTTACCCAGGAGCTCGCGCACCTCGGTGTGCAGCATGATCTCCACGTTGGGCAGCCGGACGACCCGGTCGACCAGGTAGCGCGACATGTCCTGGCTCAGGTCGGCACCGCGGACGATGAGCCGCACGTGGTCGGCGTACTTGGACAGGAACAGCGTGGCCTGTCCGGCCGAGTTCCCCGCACCCACGATCGCCACCGGGTCGTTGCGGCACATCAGCGCCTCGGCCGTGGTGGCCGCGTAGTACACGCTGGTCTTCTCGAACTCCTCCAGGCGCGGTACCGGCAGCTTGCGGTAGTGCGCCCCGGTGGCGATCAGGACGGTACGGGTACGCAGTTCGGATCCGTCGGTGAACCCGATGACGTGCCCGTCCTCGCGCGTCTGGAGGGACCGCGCCTCGGCCGGCACGTTGAAGCTCGCGCCGAACTTCTCCGCCTGCAGGACCGCCCGTTCGGCCAGTTCACCGCCGGAGATCCCGGTCGGGAAGCCGAGGTAGTTCTCGATCTTCGACGAGGTACCCGCCTGGCCGCCGGCCGCGATCGCGTCGAGGGCGACCGTGACGAGCCCCTCGGACGCGCCGTACACGGCCGCGGCCAGGCCGGCCGGACCGGCTCCGACGATGGCCAGGTCGCAGGTCGCCTCGGCCAGATGCGGCGCCGGCAGGCCGACGACCCGGGCCAGTTCGGCATTGCTCGGGTTGCGCAGCACCTGCCCGCCCGGACAGATGACCACCGGCGTCTCCTCCGGCCGCACACCCAACTGGCGCAGCAGGTCCTCGGCCGGTTTGTCGAGCTCCAGATCGATCCAGCGGTACGGCAGCCGGTTGCGGGCGGCGAACTCGCGCAGCCGCCGGGTGTCCTGCGAGTACCGGGAGCCGATGATCCGGATGCCGACGCCGAGTCCGATGAGGATGGAGCGGCGGATGAGGTAGGCACGCAGGATCAGGTCACCGAGCGCCGGGTCCTGCGCGACCAGTTCCCGCAGGGCGTCCGCCGGCACGTCGAGGAGCTCGCCCGGCTCGGCCACCACCGAGGTGAAGAAGGCGGCCTGCCCGGTGAACAGGCTCAGCTCCCCGAGGAAGCGGCCCGGGCCGTGGACACTGATCAGGCGTTCGTCCGGGGTGCGGTACGCCTCGTAGTTGGCGACCTTGCCGGCGAGCACGACGAAGAAGTCGTACCCCTCCTCGCCCTCGCGGATCAGCACGGTACCGACGTCGGTCGACCGACGCTGTCCTCTCGCCTCCAGGGTCTCGATCTGCCCCTCGCTGAGCCGGGGGTACGCCCCGTACCGGTCCGGCGTCTCGACCAGCCCGTTCATCTGCACCGAGCTACCCCAGGGTCCGGCCGGTAATCGCCGGCCGTTCCCCCAAGCACAGGTTCCTCAGGCGCAGGCGTCCCCGCGGTCGGGCAGGTTCTCGTGCGCCCAGCGGGCCAGCTGGTCGAGCACCGGTACCAGCGTGGCGCCGCGCTCGGTCACCTGGTAGGTGACGCCGACCGGCGGGCCCTCCCGGACGGTGCGGCTGACCAGGCCCGCCGTGGCCAGCTCGGCCAGGCGGTCGGAGAGCACGGACTCGCTGATGCCGGGGATGGCGCGGACCAGCTCCGCGAAGCCCGCGGGGCCGACGGCGAGGGTGCCGATGATCAGACCGTTCCAACGCTTGCCGAGAAAGGCGAAGGCCCGAGCCAGCCCCTGGTCACAGACCCGGGGATCCTGCGCAGCTCGGTTGTCGGCCATGACCACCAGGGTACGTGTCCTTCGCCACGGAATGGCCCTTTGAAAAAACTAGTTGCTAGGTTCAATACCGCTCCACGGTCCATCGAAGTGAGGATTCTTCCATGACGAGCCTGATGACCGATTCCCCGTCGCCGCTTGACCTCTTCGCGCTGCCGGCCGGGGCCCGGGAGCTGCTGTTCACCGAAGCCCGGACCGCCAACACGTTCAGCGATGAGCCGGTGACAGACGCCCAGCTCGAGGCCATCCACGAGCTGACCAAGTGGGGCCCGACCGCCGCCAACACCCAGCCCATGCGGATCCTCTACGTCCGGACGCCGGAGGCGCGCGAGCGGCTGGTCGGGCACATGTCCGACGGCAACAAGGAGAAGACCCGCACCGCTCCCGTGGTGGCGGTCGTCGCCGCCGACCTGGAGTTCCACGAGTTCGTACCGAAGGTGTTCCCGATCCGGCCGGAGATGAAGGACTTCCTCGCGGGCGACCCGACCGGGCGGGAGCGGATGGCACGGTTCAACGCCGCACTCCAGGCCGGCTACTACCTGCTCGCCGTCCGCGCGGCCGGCCTCGCCGCCGGGCCGATGACCGGCTTCGACGTCGACGGCCTGGACCGGGAGTTCTTCCCCGAGGGGCGCTGGACCTCGCTGATGGTGGTCAACATCGGCAAGCCGGGCCACAACGCCTGGTTCGACCGGCTGCCCCGGTTGGACTACGACGAGGTCACCCGGGTGGTGTGACCCG
>NZ_BOON01000023.1 GCF_016863255.1 Planosporangium mesophilum | reverse complement strand
CCGGTCGCCGCGGCGGCCGGGCTGAGCGCGGCGGCGATGACCGTCGGCGTGGTGGTGGTCGCGGGTGCGGTCCCCGCGCCGACCCCCGTCTGGGTCGCCACGGCGCAGCCCAGCAACCCGGCGCAGCCCGCGAACCCACCGACAACGGGTCCGCCGCCGATCTCGCGGCCGGGGCGGCTCCCCGGCGACGAACCCCGGATCGCGGTCTTCGGCGACTCCGTGGCCTGGTCGCTCGGCGAGTACCTCCTGCCGGTGCGCGGCGGCCTGGGCGTCACCAACCGGGGGGTGCAGGGCTGCGGGATCGCCCGACTGCCAGACGTTCGGTACCTGGACTCACCACACACCAACTACCCCGGCTGCGACCACTGGGACGACCGGTGGCGCCGGGACGTGGACACCGACGACCCGGACGTCGCCGTCATCCTGCTCGACCGGTGGGAGCTGATGGATCGCCGGATCAACGGCCGCTACCAGCACCTGAGCGATCCGGACTACGACGCGTACGTGACCGGCGAGCTGAGACTCGCGATCTCCGTCGTGGCGGCCAGGGGTGCCCGGGTGGCGCTGCTGACCGCGCCGTACACGCACCGGGACGAGCGGCCCGACGGGACCCTGTACCCGGAGGACACCCCGGAGCGGGTGGACGCCTGGAACCGGCTGCTGGCCCGGGAGGCGGTCGCCGACGCGGCCCACCCGACGGTCCTCGACCTCAACCGGGTGGTGTGCCCGGACGGTGCCTTCGCGTGGTCGGTCGGCGGCTTACGGGTACGCAGCGACGGTCTGCACTTCACCCCGGAGGGCGTCCGACAGGTGATCGCCCCGTGGCTGCTGCCCCGGCTCAACCGGCTGGCGACCGGCGAGCCGCGGCAGGGCCCGGGGCCGCGGTGAGACGCCGTACGGTCGGCGACGGCTCAGCCGGGACCGGAGTGGCCCTCGAACGACGGGCGCAACCGGCGCCCGACCTCGGTGTCGGGATCGGGATCGTGGTCGGGGGCCAACTTGTCGAACTGGGCCAGCCGCTCCTCGTCGCCGAACTTCTCCTCCGAGGCCGCGTCCCCACCGGTCGGGTCGTCGATGTGGCCGTCGAACGAGAAGACCGCGATCGCCTTGTGCAGTTCGGCCAGCGGCAGCCGCCGGTCGTCCCGCCATACACCGGACTCGTCGCGCGGTGCGCTCACGTTGTCATCGCGAGGTGCGCTCATCGAACGCTCCTTCCATAACGCTGCGTATCTGTCTACCCACCCGGCTAGGAGCGAAACGGCCGTACCCGGTGGTGTGGTATTACCGACGGTGGCGATTGGATCTCCCGCCCTCGGGTAGTACGTGGGCATGGACCGATGGACCGGGGAGCTGGAGAGTTCACCCCTCGGCCGCCCACTCACCTGCACCGTCGAGTCCGATTTCCCGGTCGCGGTGGTTCACGTCAGCGGGCGGCTGGATCTCGGCGGCCTACCCGACCTGCGGGCCGGAGTGCGGGACTGCCTGGCGGCCGAGCCGGACGTGATCGTCCTCGACGTGGCCGGCCTGGCCGTGGCGGACGACGAGTGCCTGCCGGACTTCGCCGTGCTGTGCTGCCAGACCTGCGTCTGGCCCGGCAGCACGCTCGTCTTCGCCGGCGCCTCCGCCGCCCTGGTCGCGTCCGTGCGCCGGCACGGCGCGGACCTCGCGTCGTACCCGTCGGTGGCCGCCGCGCGGGACGGGGCCGACCCCGACGCACCCCGGTACCGGCTGCGCGAGGCGCTGCCCGCCTCCCCGGTGGCCGCGCCGGCGGCCCGGCGGCTGCTCGGCCAGGTCTGCCGCTCGTGGTCGGTACCGGAACTGATCGAACCCGCGGAGCTGGTCACCACCGAGCTGGTCGCCAACGCGGTCCGGCACGGCGGCGGTGAGGTGACGCTCACCGTGTCGCTGCACCACGGGTGCCTGCAGATCTCGGTGGGAGACGAGAACCCCTCACTGCCACGGCCGCGGGCCAGCACGCCGGCCGACGAGAACGGCCGGGGCCTGCTCATGGTGGACGCGCTGAGCGAGGACTGGGGCATGACGTGCATGCGCGCCGGAAAGGTGGTGTGGGCGAAGGTCGCGGTGCGTACGTGAATGGTTACGGCTGTCCGCTACGTGTTCTGGGCCACGTGTTTTCGACAGCCCCGTGGGGTAGGCAGAGCGCCGGCGTACCGGCGCCCCGAGGGGAGACATAGGGATGGGTAACGGAAACGGTCAGCTCCACGTGGTCGAGATCGCCTCGCTGCTCAGGGAACTGACCGCCGGCCTCATCACCAGCGACGACCTTGACGAGGCGCTGGAGTTCCTGGTGGCCACGACCGCGCAGGCGGTGTCGGGCGAGTCCTGGTGCGGGATCACCCTGATCCGGGCGGGGGCGCCGACGACGCAGGCCACGTCGAGCCCGCTGACCGCCCGGGTGGACGACATCCAGTACAAGGTCGGCGACGGCCCGGCACTGACCGCCATCCGTACCCGGGAGATGGTCGTCGCCGACGACCTGGCGAACGACCCCCGGTGGCCGCAGTGGCGCGAGGCCGCGGTGGACGACGCCATCGCCGGCGTACTGTCGATGCCGCTCGACATCGACGACCACGTGATCGGGGCGCTGAACCTGTACGTCGGCCGGCCGCACGCCTTCACCCCGGACGTCCAACTCGCGGTGATGCTGGTCGCCGAGCACGCCGGGTTGCTGCTCGCGGCGGTGCTCGACCGGGGCCGCCGCGCGGGTCTGGCCGCCGACCTCTCCGAGGCACTGTCCAGCGGGGAAAGCGTCAACCGGGCGATCGGCATCGTGATGGCGCAGCGGGGCTGCCCCGCCGAGGATGCTCTCGAGGTGCTGCGACAGGCGTCGAACAACCTGCACGCCCCGCTGCACGAGGTGGCCGACCGACTGGTCGCCGCGATCGGAAACCGATCCGCCTAGACCCGCTCGATGACCCGACCCGGAGAGCGATCCACCTCCTTGAACATCCGTCTCACTGGCCCACGGTCGTGCCGTACGTGCCGGTCCGCCGGCACGTATGCTCACGCCACCCGTCGGAAGGGGCGAGCAATGGATCTGGGCATCGAGACCATCGGAGAGACCGTTCCCGTGGGTACGGACGCGACGGTCGTCACGCTCACCGGCGAGCTGGACATCGCTTCGGCCGGCGAACTGGAGCGGCGCCTCGGCGTCCTCCTCGACACCGGGCACAACCGTCTCGTCGTGGACCTCGCCGGCCTGATCTTCTGTGACTCGACGGGCATCGGCACCCTCGTCCGGGCCAATACCGATTGTCTCCACGAGGGGGGCTACCTGCGGCTGGCCTCGCCCAACCGGAACATCTCCCGGGTACTGGCGATCGTCGGGCTGCTCGACACGTTCCCGGTCTACAGCAGCGTCGACGCCGCGCGCCGGGCCGACGCGGATGGACTGGTGGTCGTCGGCCTCTGACCGAGCGGAGCCGTGACAGCCCCCTGATCGGGGGGTTGAACCGACGATCAGGGAGGTCGTGTTGGCCGAGGGGTCGCTCAGGGCCGGCCGGCCCCCTAGGCTGGTGCACCGTGGGTGACGAGTGCGTCACGGTCGTTGAGATGTCGATCGGCCCCCTGGAGGCCGCCGATCGGGCCGACGCCGTCATCCGGTGGCTCCTCGACTCCGGGGTGGTCGTGTCCAACCCGCTGCGGGGCAGCACCTGGCAGCCCAGCGGGTACCTGCCCGGCCCGCGGGCGTCGGACGCCGCGCCCGGCTTCAGCGACACCGATTACACCCTCGCCAACAACGGCGTCGACATCCTCGTCGAGCGCGAGCTCTACCGCGACACGTCACCGCACGAGGCCCCCGCCTGCCCGGACTGCGGGTACGAACTGGCCGAGGCGACCCTGGAGGGCCTGATCCGGCCGTGGCTGGACGGTACCGAGCCGCGGGTGACCTGCGGCGGCTGCGCGGCGGTGCGCCCGCTGGGCGAGTGGCCGGACGGGTACCTGGTGGGCGAGCTCGCGGTCCGGTTCAACAACTGGCCGTCGCTGTCGCCGGCCTTCCTCGCCGATCTCGGCGCCCGGATGGGCCCGCGCTGGCGGGCCGTCCGGGAGCAGTATTGAGCAAGGATCCGGTGCTGTGAAGGTCCTGTTCACCGCCGACACCCACGTACCGAAGCGGGCCCGTGACCTGCCCGAGCCACTCTGGCACGCGATCGACGCCGCCGACGTGGTGGTACACGCCGGCGACTGGGTCGACGTCGCGCTGCTCGACCGGTTGGAGGAGCGCGCCGCCCGGGTCGTCGGCGTGTACGGCAACAACGACGGCCCACCGCTGCGCGCCCGGCTGCCCGAGGTGGCGCGGGTCGGGCTGGCCGGGCTGCGGCTGGCCGTGGTCCACGAGACCGGGCCGGCCCTCGGCCGGGAGCGCCGGTGCGCCGAGCGCTTCCCCGATACCGACGTCCTGGTCTTCGGCCACAGCCACATCCCCTGGGACAGCGTCGCACCGGGGGGTCTGCGCCTGCTCAACCCCGGCTCCCCCACGGACCGGCGCCGCCAGCCGGTCGCCACGTACCTGACTGCCGAGATCCGCGACGGCGAACTGCTGGACGTGACGCTGCACCCACTGCCGCGGGGGTGACGCTCCCCGTCACGAACCGGTACCACTGGCTCTTAACAGTCCTCACCGCACGGTGTTAACGTACGGCCGCGAGTGTCGGTGTGGCACCGAGTGTCTTTATGGCACCGAGGGCCTTGTGGCACAAGGAGGGGCGATCCGGTTGGCGAATGCGGACCTGCTCACCGAGCTCAATCGTGACGTCTGGATCCCGTTCTCCGCCGCGTACGCGTCCTGTGACGCGGAAGCCTTCATCGCGCTGCACTCCCCCGACGTGATCCGGGTGGAGGGCAACGGCGGCTGGGTCGGCGGCTTCGAGGAGTACGCGGAGCGCCTTCGCGAGTGGTTCCAGTGGGTCGCGGTGCAGGAGGGCGCCCTCGACATCCGGTTCCGGTTCTCCGAGCGGCACACCGGCGACGAGGCCTCGTCCGAGCGGGGTGTGTACCGGCTCGCACTGACCTACCCGGACACCGACGAGCGGCTCTGGTACGGGAGGTTCCACACCGTCTGCCGCAAGCGGAACGGTGTCTGGCGGATCGCTATGGACTACGACTCCGACGAGGGCGGCACGGTGGGCGAGGAGGCCTTTGCCGGTGGCCGCGAGATGGACGAGCTCGCCCCGTCCGACTCGCTGCTGTAGCAACTCGGCACCGTGGGCGACGCTCTGCCGTTACCGGACGCTCTGCCGTTACCGGACGCTCTGCCGTTACCGGACGCTCTGCCGTTACCGGACGCTCTGCCGTAACTAGGAGCCGCGCCGGAACAGCCGGCGGATGATGCCCCGGGGTCCGATGAGGTAGGCCTCGGCCAGGTGGACGCCGAGGACGCCGCCCAGACCACCGACCAGCGTCGGAGCCAGGTCGAGCCATAGTTGCGCCATCGTCGGGCCCTTCCTGGAGACATTGCGCCGTTACGCGGGCCGGACCCCATCCCGGCGGCGAGCGGTCCGTCGGGTGGTGGGGTCCGGCACCATACCGATCGGACGAGGTGCGCCGAAGCTTAAGGTTTCGGTCCGCTACCGCTGACCCTCAGTGTTTCGGTCGGCTCCGCTGACCCTCCGCCGTTCCGGCGCGTACCCGCGATCTTGCCCTCCTCGGTTTGCCGCGGACGGCCGTCGGGCATCACCAGGTGTAGCGGGATAGCGTGGCCGCAACTAACCTCTACTGTCACGCGCCGCCGGTTCCCACCGACGGCCGCGGCTGAACGTGAGGGGCACAAGGTGCAGGTAAGAGTCCAGCTTCGCCTACCTCGGGAGACGTCGAGCGTGTCGATCAGTCGCCAGGTCGTACGGTCGGCGCTGAGCGCTCTGGGCGTGGTCGAGGAGGTCCGGTACGACGTCGAGCTGGCCCTGACGGAGGCCTGCGCGAACGTGGTGCAGCACGCGGCCTACTCCGACGAGTACGAGGTGACCATCTCGATCGAGGGCGCCGTCTGCGGCATCGACGTGGTGGACAGCGGCCGGGGCTACGACGAGGAGTCGCTACAGGCGTCGATGCCGCACCCCAACGCCGAAGAGGGCCGCGGCCTGCACCTGATCCGCATGCTGACCGAGAACGTGCGGCTGGACCACCACCCCAAGCAGGGCACGATCATGCACTTCGAGAAGAAGCTGGCGTGGGAGCCTCAGTCGCTCATCGGGCGGCTGACGACGACCTGACCGGCTCCGCCCCGGCGGCCGCCTGGGCGGCCTGCACGCGGTGCGTCACCTTGCGCTCCGCGACGAACGACAGGAACGGGATCGTCCCCGCGAGCAGCACACCCAGCGTGTACTTGAAGGGCCAGCGGGCCAGCGCCGCGAGGTGGAACGCGACGACCAGATAGACCATGTACAGGAAGCCGTGGATCGGTCCGACGATGGCGATCAGCGTCTTGTCGTCACCTAGGTACTTCATGGGCATCGCCACGAGCGTGAGGATCAACAGGAAGACCCCGACGACGTACGCGGCCACGCGGAAGCGCTTGAGGGCGGACTCCACTGAAGGTCATCCTTCCGATCGGGGGTACTCGCTGGGCCGGCGGCCCGGGTTGGCGGCCAGCCATTCAAGGTACCGGTTGTACGCCACCAGGTCCGGGTCGCCGTCGTCGGCCCCCAGCTGCGGCCGCGCCGGGGTGGCCCGGGCCGGCACTGTGGCGTCGAACGGGATGTAACCGGGCAGCGCGGCGAGGTCCGCCGGGACCGCCTCGGTCGGCTCAGGGTCCGGCTCGGGCTCGCCTTTGCGCAGCTCAGCACGGACTTCCTTGTACCAGACGAAGACGATGAACGCCGCGAACAGTGGCCACTCCAGCGCGTACCCGAAGCTGAGCGTATTGCCGCCACGGGCCCGGTCGATCTGCCACCAGCCGGCTGCGAGGCACACACTGACCAGCACCAGCATGAGCGCGTGGCGCACCAGCCAGGAGGGTGTCAGGAACCGGGCCACGCCTGCGAGCGTACCGCCCCTCAGGCCGTGTCCCGGAGCGGAGTGACGGTGACCTCGGCCGGCAGCGACACCGTGAACGTGGCTCCCTCGCCGGGCGCCGTCCGTACGTCGATGTGACCGCCGTGCCCGTCGATGATCTGCCGGGCGATGGCGAGGCTCAGTCCGGCGCCCTGAATCGCGAGCTGGGTCGCCGCGCTGGTCCGGAAGAAGCGCGTGAACAGCCGGGGCACCTCGTCCGGGTCGATGCCGATGCCGTTGTCGGAGACCGAGATCTCGACGTGGCCGTCGGCGGCATCAGCCCTGATCTCGATCACCCCGCCGTCCGGCGTGCACTTGACGGCGTTGTCGATCAAGCTCGTCAGGACTCTCCGGAGCTGCGCCGGGTCCGCCCGTACCGGGCCGATCGACGGCTCCACCCGTACCCGCAGCTCGTGGTCGCGCCGCTGGGCCGCCTCGGCGACCAGCGCCGCCGCCTCGGCGAGCAGCTCGGCCAGATCGGTCTCCCTCGGCCGGAGGACCAGCGGGCGGGCCTCCACGTTCGAGACGGTGAGGAGATCCTCGATCAGGGCGCGCAGCCGGTCGGCGCTGCGCGACATGGTCTCCAACACCCGATGCTGGGGAGCGGACACCTCGCCGACGTCGCCCTCGATCAGCAGTTCGAGGAAGCCCGCGAGGCTGGTCAGCGGGGTACGTAGTTCGTGCGACACGGTGGCGAGAAAGTTGGTCTTGGCGTCGTCCAGCTCCTTGAGCTTGGCCAGCGCCACCCGCTCGTGCTCGTACGCCAGGCGCAGCGACCGCTCGGCGGCCCGCCGCTCGCTGATGTCGGTGAAGAGGACCACGACGCCCTCGGTCCCGGCGGCGCCGATGATGGGGGCGCAGGAGTACTCGGTCGGGAACGACGTGCCGTCGCGGCGCCACATCAGGTCCTTGTCGACCCGCACCGCCTGCCCGCCGCGCAGGACCTCCCCGACCGGGCACTCGAACCAGGGGTACGGCCGGCCGTCCGCGCGGTGGTGGTGGGTCAGCGCGTGCATGTCCAGGCCGATCAGCTCGTCGGCGCGCCAGCCGAGCAGCTGCGCGGCGGCCGGGTTGGCGTACGTGCAGTAGCCGTTGCGGTCGAGCCGGAAGATCCCCTGTGACGAGGAGTCGAGCAGCATTTTCTGCTCGACGAGGAGGCGCTCACGCTCGCCCTCGGCGCGCCGCCGCTCGCTGATGTCGTGCAGGAACGCCGAGAACGTCCAGCGGTCCCCGTCCCGGGTGGCCCAGGTCGCCATCTCCACCGGGAACTCCCGCTCGTCGCCGCGGTGCCAGGCGCTGATCTCGACGCGCTGGCCGAGCACCCGCCGCTCGCCGGTGGCGAGGAAGCGCTCCACGCCGTGACGATGCGCATCCCGGTAGCGCGGCGGCACGACGGTCTCGGCGAGCGAGCGCCTGATCGCATCGGCCCGTTCGATACCGAACATGCGCTCGGCCGCGGCGTTCCAGTCGGTGATCAGACCCGCTTCGTCCATGCCGACGAACGCTTCGGCGGAGGTCTCGATGATCTGTTCCAGGCGCCGCTTGCTGGCCTCCAGCTCCAGCCGCGCGTCCAGCCGGTCGATCACCCGGCCGAGCTGGGTACCGACGTCGGCGACCACCTCGAGCAGCCGCTCGTCGGGCCCGACCGGCACCGGCGAGAAGAACTCCAGCACCGCCGCGACGCCCCGCGCCGACAGCACCGGGAAGGCGAACGCCGACACGGCCTCGAGCGGGCGTCCGAAGCGGTTGCGGATGAAGAGCGGATCGGTACCGATGTCGTAGATCCAGGCCGGTACCCCCGTGACGCGCACCCTGCCCACCATGCCGCCGCCGCTCGGGAAGCGGACGGCCGCGCTCACCTCGCGCAGCTCGGCGAACCCGTGGGCCGGGTCCGGGTGCCACACCCCGCTGCTGACGTAGTCGTCGGTACCGTCGTCGGCGGGTACCAGCAGGTGTCCCAGGGGCCAGCCGGTCAACCGGCACACCGCGGCGAGAGCGACGCGGCCCGCGTCGACCACGCTGTCGGTCGCGTTGGCCGCCCTGGTCACCTCCTGCATGAGCCTGACCAGCGCGGCATCGCGGTCGGAGGACCGCTGATACCCGCTGGACCCGCTCACTCCGCCACTCCCCCGCCTTGAACGTCGGCGACGCCCTGTTCTGGAGCATCGGCGGGCCGCGGCGGCGCCTGAGGGAAAGATGGCTCGCCTCGGCTCTATCGGCCCTGCCTCTATCGGCCCTGCTTCTATCGACCATGTACGACCGTCGCTGTTCACGATATTTCCGGATTTTCGTGTAACGCGGCGTGAGATGGGGAACTTGGTCTGGCCACGAATGTGCCAATTCCATCGACGGTTGAGTAGGGTGATGCGGCCTGCCAGCGGTTCGCCCGAGGGAGCGTATGACCAAGAGACGACCGTCGTCCGAGACGGTGGCAACGGCAGCCCTGACCATGCTGAGTCTGGTCGGCGGGTTGGCCGTGGCATGCACCGCCGGCGTCGGGGTGCGGCCCGTCACCCACGCGGCGGCGCAGCCTCCGGCGCCCGTGGCCAAGGCCCCCGCTGCCCCCGACCCGGCGCCGAACGCGACGCCGGCCGGCGACCCGGCGCTGGACAGCCCCCGGTTGCGGTTCCCGTCCGACGCGGTGGTCGACGTCAAGGCCGCCTACCAGGCCAAGGGCGACGGCAGCAGCGACGACACCGCAGCCCTCCAGAGGGCGATCACCGAGAACGCCGGCCGCACCATCTACCTGCCCGCCGGCACGTACCTGGTCAGCAAGCCGCTGGAGGCCCGGGACAAGGCCGGGCGCTGGCAGTCCGGCCTGCGGCTGGTCGGCGAGGAGCGCAACGGCACGGTCATCAAGCTGAAGGACCGCGCCGCCGGCTACGGCGACCGCTGGAACCCGCGCCCGGTCCTGCGGGCGGGCGCCGCCAGCATCAACGGGGCCGGCCGTAGCGGCGACGCCAGCGGGTACGGCAACCAACTGGAGAACTTCACCGTCGACACCGGCGCCAACCGGGGCGCCACCGGCATCGACTACACCGGCAGCAGCGTCGCGTCGATCCGCCGGCTCACCATCACCGGCCAGGGAGCCACCGGCCTGTCGATCACGCGCGGCCTGCCCGGTCCCGCCCTGATCTCCCGGCTGGCGGTGAAGGGCTTCGACTACGGCGTCCGGGTGGCGCAGGGGCAGTACGGGCTGACGCTGGAGCACCTGAACCTGTCCGGGCAGAAGATCGCTGGACTCGACAACAGCGGCAACGTCCTTGCCGTCCGCGACCTCACCAGCGCCAACACCGTACCGGCGATCCGCAGCGGGGAGCGTGGCGGCTTCATCTCCCTGGTCGACGCGAAGCTCACCGGTGGCACCGCCGACTTCAGCGCGATCCAGAACTACGGCGAGCTGATGGCCCGCCGGATCAGCACCGCCGGGTACCGGTCCGCGCTCACCCAGGGCGGAAGGATCATCAGCGGTAACGACCTGGCGCAGTACTCGTCGAAGACCGCGGTCGCACCGTTCCCAGAGACCCAGAGCCTCGCCGCCGACCTACCGGTACGGGAGACCCCGGACTTCGTCGCGGCCCAGCCGACGGACTGGGTCAGCGTCGCCACGTACGGCGCCAAGCCCGACGACGCCGAGGACGACACCGCGGCGATCCAGAAGGCGCTCGACTCCGGCAAGCCGGTGGTCTACCTGCCCACCGGCCGGTACGTGATCTCCAAGACGCTGCACGTCAAGGGCGCGGTACGGCAGCTCGCCGGCTTCGGCTCGACGCTGACCCCGGGCGGAGCGGCGTTCGGGGACGCCGCCGCGCCGGCCGCCGTCATCCAGGTCGAGGAGGGCACCGCCCGCGACGTGACGGTCTGGGGGCTGAGGATCGCCAAGGCGCCCCAGGGCGGCACGGCCACGACCGGATCGCCGAAGACCGCCGGGCTGATCGGGTTCGCGCAGCGCACCACCCGCCCGCTGGTCCTCAAGGACGTGGACTGCTGCGGCGTCGCCAAGGCCAGCTACCAGGCCCAGGCCGGCGTCGGCCCGCTGTACCTCGAGAACGTCTCCGCCGCCGGTTGGCAGTTCGACCAGCCGCAGCAGGTGTGGGCGCGCCAGTTCAACCACCTCGACCGTGGCACCGGCGACGACCAGTCCCCGTTGCTGGTCAACGCCGGGGCGACGGTATGGGTGCTCGGTCTGGAGACCGAGCGGGACGGGCCCGTCATGCGGACCGAGCGCGGTGGCCGTACCGAGGTGCTCGGCGGCGCGGTGTACGAGTCGTCGGCGAGCGCGAACGACATCGCCTTCGAATGCGTCGACGGTTCGATGTCGCTGGCGTTCACGACGATGGGGCCGGGCAACGGTGGATACCGGATCCTGACCCGCCAGCGGCGCGGCGAGGTGACCAAGGACCTGCCGAGGCAGCAGGCGTACTGGCGCGGCGACGGACGGACGGTGCCCCTGTACACCGGCTGATCTCGCACGCCGCCTGATCTGTCCGTCCGGGCCCGCCGGTCACGGCTTCCTGAGGGCGTCCCGGATCCGGTCGACGAGGCCGAGAGCCGGGACGAGCAGCCTGCTCACCGCCGGGCTGTCCGGCGCCGCCGGGTGCGGCCGGGTCGGGGCGATCTTCTTGATCAGCTGCGCCTTGCGGGCCAGCTCGCGCAGCTCGTCCGGCTCGACCACGGCGCGCAGTCGGGGGAAGAGGTCCACCTCCTCCTCGAGGAAGTGCTGGCGCGTCTCGGCCATCAACTTCGTGAGCACCAGCTCGAAATCCGGATCGGTCGCCGGGTCCAGGTTCTCCAGCTTTTTCATGTCCCGCTCGGCGTCGGCGTGGTCGTGCATCTCGTGCTCGGCGATCCGGTCGCCGGCCGGCAGCGCCCTGCGGACCACCGGGTACAGGTACTGCTCCTCCGCGACGGAGTGGCGTACCAGTTCGGCCACGACGGCGTTCGTCAGCCGGCGACGCTCCACTAGGCCGGCGTCGCCGGGCTCCAGCTCCGCGAACATCTCCTCGATCTCGCGGTGGTCATGGACGAGAACATCGACGAGGTCCTCGCCGCGCTCCGGTGACGTACTCACAGCGCCCTCCCGGTGACTGGGTTAGCGCTGCTACCCGGCAGTCGCCGCCCTTAACCGCCTCGCCGACCCACCTCGTCGACCCGGCGGCCGCGGGTGGCTGGCCCAGGCGTCGCGGCCCTTGGGCTGGTCGGGCTCGCGGGCGTGTTCGGGCCCGTCGGCGGTCTCCCCAGCGAACGTGGTGTCGCTGTGCTCATCGGGGTACCGGGTGTCATCGAGGTCCATGTACCCCCGACGCGCGTTGACTACCCGACGCATTTGCGGCTCGGCCGTGCGCGCGCCCCCTAGAGTGATCACATGTCTCCCGCAGTCCTGCGCCTGGCCAGCGTCCTCCTGGTCAACCCGGATGGCGCGGTCCTGCTGCAACTGCGCGAGCCCGACGCGCGGATGGACCCTGACCGCTGGAGCCTGCCCGGCGGACACGTGGAGCCGGGCGAGGACCCGGCCGTCGCGGCCCGGCGCGAACTGCTCGAGGAGACCGGCCTGCGGGTCCACGGCGAGCTCACGCTCTTCCGGCACGACACCTTCCCGGCTCGGCTGGCTCCGGGTACGCGCATCGACTGGCACGTCTTCTGCGGCGCAACCTCCGCCCACCAGGGTGACGTGGTGCTCGGCGAGGGCGCGGCGCTGCGGTTCTTCGCCCCGGAGGAGGCGATCCGGCTGCCGTTGGCCAGCCGGGTCGACGAGGTGCTGCCGGCGTTCCTCGCCTCCGGCGAGTACCGCTCCCTGCTCCTCTGACGGCGCTCCGCGCCGGTGACCCCCGTGGATTGCCGGTGACCCCGTGGATTCAGGCGTACTCGTCGAGGCTGCGCACCACCCTGAGCACCTCCGCGCCGGCCTCCGTCTCGCCGTTGCGGGCGTACAGGTCGGCATGGTGGACCAGGCACTCCCGAACCAGCGCGGTCATGCCCGGTGAGCCGGCCAGGAAGGGCACCAGGCCCATCGCGGCTACGTCGGCCCAGCCCGCGAGGTCCAGCGCCATCGGCAGGTCGTCGGCGGCGTAGTGCCGGGAACAGGCGAGCAGCACCAGCGCCCAGCGGAAGCCGAACTCCGCGTACGCGTGGCGCATCGGCATGGTCTGCGCTCGGGAGGCGACCGCGAACAGGTAGTGCGCCTCCAGCCCGATCCGCACCCCCTCGGCCGGCGCCACGGGCAGGAGTTGGTTCGCGATGTCGGCGAGCGTGGCCGCGTACCCGGGCGACCCCTGCGGGCCGCACCGCCCCGACGGCGCCAGCAGCTCGCGGCTGGCGGCGCTCCCGACCAGGGATTCCACCAGTGTGTCGGGTACCCGCCCCGGCCCCAGTACGCGGACCGCCGTCTCGAGCGACCCGGCCAGCGTCACCGGACGGGTACCGGCCTCCCACTCCTGTGTCACGAGGTCCGACGCCGCGGCGTCGGCCGCCCGGCCCTGCGCCACGAAGGAGTCGCCCTCCGCGCCCCGCCCGACCGCGCGCAGGTGTACCCCCTTGCGGGTCAGCGCGGTGGCCAGCTCACGCGTGACCCGGTCGCGGTCGACCGGGTCATCGGCAGCCCCGTCATCGCCGGCAGCCCCGTCACCGGCAGCCCCGTCACCGGCAGCCCTGTCACCGGCAGCCCTGTCACCGGCAGCCCCGGTACCCGCCGTCCGACCGAGCCGCCCACCCGCCTCCGCCGCCGCACGGGCGGCCCGCACCGCGACGTCGTCGGCTTCCAGCGCGCTCTCCAGCCGGCCGTGCGCGCCGTGGAGATCCGAGGCGGTGCTGGCCGCGAGAAGCAGGTACGTGGTGTGCGCGGGAGAGGCCGGGGCGTGCGAGGCGTACAGCCGGAGTGCGGCTCCGGCCGACGCCACCGCGAGATCCGGGTCACCGTGGGCCCGCAGGGCGGACGCGTTGAGCGCGAGGACCCGGGCCAGGTCGAGCGGGTCCGTGTCGCCGTCATTGTCGTCGGCGGGGTTGTCATCGGTGAGTGCCCGCAGGGCGAGGTACGTGTTGACGGCCGAGTCCAGCTCCAGGACGGCGGAGGCGCCGTGGCCGCGGGCCAGCTCCGCCGCGCCCTTGGCCGCGTGTACGTCGGCGAGCGGCCGCCGCACCGTCGCGCCCCGCCGGCCGAGCTCCTGGTACGTCCGCGCACCCTCGTCCAGCACCGCCACCGCGACGTCCGGGCGGCCGATCGCGGTCAGGCTGGACCCCGTCGCGTACAGGGCGTCCGCGAGCATCCGCGTGACGCGCAGGTCGTCCGGGTACTCGGCGGCGAGGTCCCGGACGATCGCCAGCGCCTCCTCCTGCAGGATCAGCGCCGCGGCCGGACGGCCCGACGCCGCCAGTAACCGGGCCCGCTCGGTACGGTCGGTGACGCGGGTTTCCCACTCCTGACCAGGTAAGCCGCCCGGTTCCGACATCGCATGCCGCCCCTCGGTCCGCCGATCGCTGGCTGCCGCATCGCTGGTGCCGCATCGCTGGTGCCGCATCGCTGGCTGCATCTACAAATCGCGATATCTACAAAACGCGATGCATGCCACCCGCGACAAGTGACCAAGGTCTATTTTCTCAATCCGTCGATGCGGACACTTCGAAATCATCAGCGCCGACATCTGCGGTCTCCGGCTCAGGCGCTCAGTTCACGCTCCAGCGGCGTACGGAAGCGCGGAATCACCCGGACGTCGCCGATCCACTTGGTGAGCCGGGCGCCGGCCGCCTCCACCGCCGCGACCGTGTCGCCGCCGACGTCCTCGAGCAGCCGGTACACCACCTCACCGTCCGCCCGCTGGGCCCAGCCCCCGATGATCCGGCCGTCGCTCCACACGGTCGGCCCGATGTTGCCCGACCGGTCGAAGAGCACCGGGGCGTGCGCGCCGAGGTACCACGACCGCTCCTGCCAGCCCATCGCCGTCGGGTCGAGTGCCGGAAGCAGCGCCACCCAGGGCTCCGGCGACGCCACCGGCTCCAGGTCGTCGGGCAGCACCAGCCCGGTCGTACCGTCGAGCTCGACCTCCACCGCGCCGGCCGCGGCAACGGCCCGCTTGACATGTGCTGCGGTCCACCCGGTCCACCAGCGCAGGTCGGCGACGGTACCGGGGCCGAACGCCGCGAGCCAGCGGCGCACCAACTCCACCCGGGCCTCCTCGACCGGCACCTCGACCATCCCGCCCGGCAGCCACTCCTCGACCGGCGACCAGCGCCACTGCGTGCTCGTCCACGACCCGCTCGGCCGGCCACGCACGATCCGGCCGTCGGCGGCGAGCAGAAACAACACCCAGGTGGTGATGTTCGTTCTGCTCTCGTACGGCTTACCGGCGGCCATCAGCACCTGGCTGCGCAGGCGAGGCTCGTCCATGGACAGCTGCGCCGCGGTCGCCTCGCCACGGGCCGCGAGCGCCCGCGCGGTCGAGGACTCGACGTCGGCCAGCCAGGCGCCGTCGCCCAGGCCGGCGTCCGAGATGAACTGCGTGTACCTGCGCCGCTGCACCGCCGCGATCGCGCTGGTACAGGCGGCCTGGATCACCGGTGCCAACTCGGTCGGCACGACGAACATCGTCCGGCGCATGCCGAGCATCCGGCTCAGGGTCCGCTCGTCGTACAGCGCGCGCTCGATCGCCTCTACGTCGACATCGACGTCGTCAGCGGCGGCCGCGACGGTGCGGGCCTGTACCGAAAGAAACACCGACGCCGGATCGGTGGCGTGCAGCGCCACCACGCTGCGGGCGGCGTCGGCAGGGGTCGCCGCCCTCGCCGCCGCGGCCAGCCGGTGGCGGACACCGAGCCGAGCCCGCCGCTCCTCGATCCCGATGTGCCTCACAGCAGCCTTCCTGCCCTCGACCTTCCCGCCATCGACCTTCGTACCATCGACCCCCGACATCGGGTGTCGACAAATCGAAACGATCTCATGCATTGACATCGACGGCTGCCCTGCGGCTACCGTTTGGTAACCAGTCGCGGCTCCCGTCATCACCGGCCGCGGCAGTCGGCGTCTGCCCGCACGAGAGGACCCCCCTATGCGCCGAACCACCCCCGTACTGCTCAGCGCATTCCTGGCCGGCATCGCGTTGATGCCCGCGCCTGCACAGGCGGACGGTGTGCTCGCGCCGGTGTCCGCCTCGCTGTCCCGGCAGTTGAGCAACCTCACCGGAAGCGTCCCGGTCTTCGTCCACGGCACCGACATCGCCGCCACCCGGCGGGCGGTCACCGATTCCGGCCTGACGCTCGTCACCAGCTGGAACAAGATCGGTGTCGCGGTGGCGCGCGGCAACGCCAGCCAGATCGCGGCGGTCCGGGCACACAGCGGCGTGACGTACGTCGAAGGGGACCAGGCGATCAAGCCGTACCTGTCCACCTCGAACGTCGCCACCCGGGGCGAACAGACCCGGGCCCAACTGCACGACGCGCAGGGCCGCCCGGTCGACGGACGCGGCGTCTCGGCCGCGGTCATCGACACCGGCATCGACGGCACCCACCCGTTCTTCAAGAACGCCGACGGCTCCAGCGCGGTCAAGCTCAACCTGAAGAACATCTGCGGCCCGCTCACCGACCTGGGCGTGGCGCTACCGGTCCCCAACGACACCTGCTTCGTCGACACGACCGCGGTCAACGACACCGACACGCTGTCGGCGGGCGGGCACGGTACGCACGTCGCCGGCATCGTCGCCGGGCGCGACACCCAACTCTCCGACGGTACGAAGCTGCACGGCGCGGCGCCGGGCGCCACCCTGATCGGCCTGTCGGTCGGCGCGGGCCTGAGCATCTTCGGCTCCGACGCCGCGCTGAACTGGGTACTGGAGCACCACGCGAACCCGTGCGCCGGCTGCCCGCCGATCAAGGTCACCAACAACTCGTACGGTCCGTCCGGCGGCGGCCCGTTCGACCCGAACTCCGCGACCGTGAAGTTCCAGCGTGCCTTGGCCGCCGAGGGCGTGGTCACCGTCTGGGCCGCCGGTAACGACGGACCGGACAACACCGCCACCAACCCGCCGGGCCAGGACCCGACCGGCGGCATCATCATGGTCGCCTCGTACGACGACCAGGGCACCGGTACCCGCAACGGCACCGTGTCCGACTTCTCCAGCCGAGGCTGGGCCGGCCACCCGGACACCTACCCGGACATCTCCGCTCCCGGATCGAACATCACCTCGTCCTGCCGGCTGTACCTGGTGGTCTGCACCACGGGCCTGGCTCCCCAGAACGGCCCGGGGCTACTGGACATCGGCACGTTCAACACGATCAGCGGTACCTCGATGGCGACGCCGCACATCGTCGGCATCGTCGCCCAGCTGTTCCAGGTCGCACCGAACGCGACCCCGGCGCAGATCGAGAACGCGCTGAAGTCGACGGCGTACAAGTTCAGCAACGGCGCACCGTACGCGACGGTCGGCTCGTACACCATGGCGCCCGACAAGGGCGCCGGCCTGGTCGACGCGGCCTCCGCGGCGTGGTTCTTCGGCGCCAGGTAAGAACTCCGCGAACCCACCGCCGCCCGGCGCCGTCGGAGCTTTCGACGGCGCCGGGCGCCATCACCGGACGGCTTCAGGCCCGTCATCCGGCGACGTGACCAGTAACGACCTACCGGCCAAGCGATCGGTCCCCGCCGTTTCTCCATCAGCAAATTTCGATAAAGTTTATTTACTATAAACAAGCCTTCTTATAGCGTGACCGCACCCGCCCCACGCATAAGGAGCAGTCCGATGCGAAGAAAGTTCGGCATACCGCTGATGGCGCTGGTCTCGATGACCGTGTCCTTCATTGCCGCCTCGCTCATGGTGGCCTCGCCCGCTTCGGCACACGGGTACGTGTCCTCACCGCCGAGCCGGCAGGCGATGTGCGCCCAGGGACGCGTCGCCAACTGCGGCGACATCGTGTACGAACCGCAGAGCGTCGAGGGGCCCAAGGGGCTACGCAGTTGCAGCGGCGGCAACAGCCGTTTCGCTCAGCTCGACGACCCGAACAAGGGTTGGCCGGCCACGTCCGTCGGCAGCACGGTGACGTTCAACTGGGTGCTGACGGCCCGCCACGCCACCAGTACCTGGGAGTACTTCATCGGCGGTAGCCGGATCGCGGTGTTCGACGACGGCGGCCGGCAGCCGGGGGCCAACGTCTCCCATAGCGTCAACCTGGGCGGCCGGACCGGGCGTCAGCTGGTCCTGGCGGTGTGGAACATCGCCGACACCACGAACGCCTTCTACTCCTGCGTGGACCTCCAGATCGGCGGCGGAGGCGGCGGAGGGGGCAACCCCACGCCCACCCCGACGGCCACGCCGCCCAGCACGCCACGCCCGACCCCGACACCCACGACCGCGCCGCCGGCGAGCGGCACCTGGTCGGCGGGCACCGCGTACAAGGTCGGCGACCGGGTGACGTACGGCGGCGCGACGTACCAGTGCCGGCAGGCGCACACCGCGCAGACCGGCTGGGAGCCGCCGAACACGCCGGCCCTCTGGCAGAAGGTGTGACAAGGCAGAAGATCCGACAAATCGGTCGACCCGGAGCGACCGGGTAGCCGACGGGTAGCCAGCCAGTGAAAATCGCCACCATTCAACCTCTCCCAATTTCTCAACGTACGACCCGAGTCTCCGATCTGAGCCTGGACAGGCGTTGGCGAGCCGACCGGCCGATACGCGGGAGTTGTTGAGCAAACGGGGATACCGATGTCTGTATCGGACAAGGGTGGCGCTTCGACACCGAGCACGTCGCTTCTCGGCGGCTTCAATCGCTGGCTGGCGAACCGGCGGATGCTCACGAAGATCATGCTCGTGATCATGTTTCTCGCGCTCTCGGCCGACGCTGTGTGTCTGTACGCGGTGAGCAAGATGTCGGCGCTCGACGACGCGGCGCGCAACCTGTACGTCTCGGGCACCCTCCGGCTGCAAAACCTCGAGGAACTGTCGCTCACCATGCGCCAGACCCGTACCGACGTGCTCAACTACTCGGTCTCGCAGAGTGCGGCCAACGTGGCCAGGTACGAGCAGGCCATCAAGGACCACGACGCGCGGTTCTCCGCCCAGCTCGCCGCTTACCAGAAGGAGTCGGTCGAGCCGCGGAAAGTCGACGAGCTACGCGCCGTCTGGGCGGACTACCAGCGCGGCCGGCAGCAGTTCATGGACACGAGCAGGACCGACGACCTCGACGGCGCCGAGCGGGTACGTGACACGCTCCTCGCCCCGACGGGGAACAGGGCCGAGGGGATCGTCCAGGAGCTCGTCGCCACGGAGCAGAAGGAGAACAAGCACCGGGCCGACCAGGCGCACGCGACGTACATCCACGCCCGCAACACCACGCTCGGCCTACAGCTCCTCGCCATGACCATCGCCGCGTCGTTCGGACTGCTGGTGGCGCGCGCCATCGTCGTCTCGCTGCGCCGGGTGTCGGACGTGGCCGCGGGGCTCGCCGTCGGCGACCTGACCCGTACCGCCGGGTTGACGGGCCGTGACGAGATCGGCCAGATGGCCAACGGCCTCGACACCGCCACCGCGCGGCTGCGCGAGACCGTCGCGACCATCGGTGCCAGCAGCGAGACCCTGGCCGGCGCCGCCCAGGAACTGTCGGCGGTGAGCCACCAGATCGCCGGCAGCGCCGAGGAGGCCAGCTCGAAGGCCGACAACGTCTCGGCCGCCGCGGAGCAGGTCTCGCGCAACGTGGAGACGGTGTCGACCGGCGCCGAGGAGATGAACGCCTCGATCCGGGAGATCTCCGCCAACGCCACCGACGCCGCCCAGGTGGCGCAGGGCGCGGTCAAGGTGGCCGAGCAGGCCAACGAGACCGTCACCAAGCTCGGTGAGTCCAGCACCGAGATCGGCAACGTGGTCAAGCTGATCACCTCGATCGCCGAGCAGACCAACCTGCTGGCGCTGAACGCCACCATCGAGGCGGCCCGCGCCGGCGAGGCTGGCAAGGGCTTCGCCGTCGTCGCCAGCGAGGTCAAGGACCTCGCCCAGGCCACCGCGAAGGCGACCGAGGACATCTCAGATCGGATCCAGGCGATCCAGACCGACAGCGACGCCGCGGTCGAGACGATCCGACAGATCGCCGAGGTCATCGAGAAGATCCACGGGTACTCCGAGACGATCGCCTCCGCGGTGGAGGAGCAGACCGCGACGGCCGGTGAGATCGGGCGCAACGTGGCGGAGGCGGCCAGCGGCTCCACCGACATCGCGCAGAACATCACCGGCGTCGCCGCCGCCGCGCAGTCGACCAGCACCGGCGTCGCCGAGGCGAACCGGGCCGCCGCCGACCTGGCTCAGATGTCGACCGAGCTGCAGCAGATCGTCACCCAGTTCCGGGTGTGAGCCACCGGCTCCAGCCGCCGGCTCTGTACACATTGGGCAACCCGCTCCGGTGATTCGGCGCCGGAGCGGGGCACACCCATCGATGTCCACTTGAGATACTGCCACCGTGACCTACACGGTCGAGCGTCCGGTCCGCCCGCCGCTCTCCCCCACGCCCGTGCCACGCCGGGGGCGGTGGAGGCCGTCGGCCGTCGCTGCCGCGCTGCTGGCGCTCGGGGTGGTCTATCGCCTGGTACTGATCCTGTTGAACGTGCCCAACACCGACGGCGACGAGTCGACGACCGGGTTGATGGCGCTGCACATCGCCGAGGGGCGCCACTTCCCGTCGTACTTCTACGGCGACGACTACATGGGCGCGTTCGAGGCGTACCTCGCGGCTCCGGTCGTCGGACTGTTCGGCCCGTCGGTGCTCGCGCTGCGCCTACCGATGGTGCTGGCGCTGTACGTGGCGTTCGGATGGCTGATGTACCGGCTGACCGCGCGCCTGTGCACCCGCTGGTTCGCAGTAGCGGTCGTCGGGCTGATGGCGCTGGGTTCCGACCACATCGTGTCGATGCAGTTGCGCGCCTCCGGCGGGTACCCCGAGCTGAGCGCCGCCGCCGCCCTGCTGGTCCTGATCCCGGTGGAGCTGGCGAACAGAAGTCCGGAACGGGGATGGCGACGCCCGCTGATGTTCGGCGCCTGGGGCCTGACCGTCGGGTTCGTACTGTGGGACAACTGGCTGCCGCTGCCGTACCTGGCGGCCGGCGCCGCGCTGCTGATCTGGACGAGCAGGAGGGAGCTGCTCGGCCGGGCGGGCGCGATGCTGGCTGCGGGCGCCGCAATCGGCGCCGCGCCGATGATCGCGCATCTGCTTCACGCCGCACCCGGCCAGAACGTGCTGACCCAGGTGGTCGCGCTCAGCCAGGGAATCGCGCCGGTCAGCCTGACCGACCGGCTGTACGGCGGGGTCCTGGTCGGGATTCCGTTCAGTACCGGGCTGTGCCGTCCGGACCGGTGCGTGCCCTGGCAGTTGTCCTGGGCTCCGGTGTACCTGGCGCTGTTGGCGCTCGCGGCAGCGCTCGCGGTCGCGGGCCTAAGGGCCACCACGCGAGCGGACGAGCCGACCGAGCGGGTCCGGCACGCGGGCCGGCTCGCCCTGGTCGTCGCCGCCGCGCTCGGCCTCTTCCTGTACGTGCGCAGCGCGACCGCCGGCATCGACCCCATGTCGAACGCCCGCTACCTGCACGCGTTACCGGTTTCGCTGCCCGCCGTCCTGTGGCCGCTGTGGGCGGCAGCGCGCCGGCTGCGGCCGGACGGCGGGACAGGCGGGACGACCCGACGAGCCGCCGCGGTCGCCTCGACAGCCGTGCTCGCCTGCTTCGCCGCGACGATGCTCATCGCGACGGTCGTCGCGGTGCGGAACGTACCGCAGGCGTCCGCGCCGGACCGCCAGGTCCGCGACCTGATCACAGCGTTGGGGCGGCTGGACGCCGACCGGGTCTACAGCGACTACCCGACGTGCAACCGGCTGTCCTACCTCACCCGGGAGCGGATCGTCTGCGCCGTGGTCCGCGACGACCTGGCCCGCGGCAAGGACCGGTACGAGCCGTACCGGCGCGCGGTCGACGCCGCGGCCGACCCCGCGTACGCCTTCCCCGTCGACTCACCGGTGCGGCGCGCCTTCGAGGGCGAACTCGCCCGCCAGGGGATCCCGGCGATGGCTCAGGACTCCGCCGGTTACCGCGTCTACCGGCCGAGCATCCGACCGGACCTGCCCTGGTGAGCGCTGGGCGTCACACAGACACCGTCAGCGGTCGCCCAGCGGCATGACCCAGCCGCGCAGGTCCGGGCCGGCGGGCACGATCCCGCTCGGGTTGATCACCGCGTGCGTACCGTAGTAGTGCCGCTTGATCTGGTCGAAGTCGACGGTCTCGCCGAATCCCGGGGTCTGGAACAGGCGGCGGGCGTACGTCCACAGCACCGGCATCTCGGTGAGCTTGTTGCGGTTGCACTTGAAGTGATTGTGGTAGACGGCGTCGAAGCGCACCAGCGTGGTGAACAGCCGCACGTCCGCCTCGGTGATCGCGTCGCCCATCAGGAAGCGGCGCCTGGCCAGCCGGTCCGACAGGGCGTCCAGCCGCGCGAACAGCCCCCGGTACGCGCTCTCGTACGCCTCCTGCGAGACGGCGAAGCCGCACTTGTACACGCCGTTGTTGACGTCGGTGTAGATCTCCGACATCAGCTCGTCCATCTCGGGCCGCTGCGCCTCGGGGTACAGGTCCGGGGCGCCGTCACCGTGGAACGCCGTCCACTCGGTCGAGAAGTCGAGCGTGAGCTGCGGGTAGTCGTTGGTGACGACCTGACCGGTGAGCGTGTCGATCAAGGCCGGCACGGTGACCCGGCCGGTGTAGTCGGGGTCGGTGGCGCGGTACACGTCGGCGAGGAACTCGACGCCGAGGACCGGGTCGCGCCCGTCAGGGTCGAGGGTGAAGCGCCAGCCACGCTCGTCGCGGATCGGGTCCACGGTACCGAGCGAGATCACGTCGTCGAGGCCGAGCAGGCGGCGCACGATCACCGCGCGGTGCGCCCACGGGCAGGCCTTCGACCAGATCAAGCGGTACCGGTTGGGCTCGACCGGCCAGCGCCCCTGGTCGTCAGGGCCCTCGCCGGGCGCCGACGTCGACGCGGCGCTCACCCGACCGGTGAACCGGTTGGCCTGGCGTACCCACTCACCCTTGCCGGATGTCTCCTGGCTGAACTGCGCGACCGACATGCTGTCGACCTTAGCCCGATCTGCCCTGGTGCGCGGCCAGGAACACCGCCAGGACGGCGCTGTCGAGGTCACGGGGGTTGGCGGCGGCGAACGCCTGCCCGCCGGTCAGCCGCGCCGCCTCGCGGAGGGTCGCCATGTCGGCGCCGGGTCCGTAGCCGACGGCGAACACCGGTACCGGGCGGGACGGGTCGACGTCCCCGGCCAGCTTCGACAGGAACGACGCCCGACTGCTGGACCCTCCGTCCGGCCCGTCGGTTACCACGACGACGAGGGTGACCTCGTCGGAGCGGTACCTCTGCCGCATCTCGTCGGTGGCCCGCAGCACCGCCTCGTGCAGGGGTGCGCCGGTACGGGACGTCGGCTGGTAGTCGGCGAGCGCCCGGCTCAGCGCCGTCCTGCGCGGCACCCCGCCGACCGCCCCGTCGAGCGGGCCGAACGGTACCGCCTCGACGAACGGCGTGCCGGATGCTCGGGCCGGCGGGAACAGCCACATCGCGAGGCTGGTGTCCTCGCCCAGCAGCCGGACCGCCTCGCCCGCGCACTCGCGCAGCAGCGCCGCCTTGGTGGTGGGGTCGCCCGCGCCGTCCCGGACCGGGTCGCCCATCGAGGCGGACTGGTCGACCAGCAACAGCGCCTGGAACCGCATCCGCTGGTACCGCGCCCACGCGGTGACCGCCTCGGTGACCGCCCGCGCGTCCGGCGGGATCGGCGACGCCAGGCCGTACCGCGGCAGCAGCCCGTCGCGGACCGGCACCGCCGCGTCGGCCACACCCGCCGGTGGCCGGAAGCCGTGTTCGGTGAGCTTGCGGACGCCGGCGCCGCTCCGGAACCAGGCACCCAGGCGCGCGACGACCGGCCGGCGCGCCGCGTCGTGCTGTACGCCGTCCGACGCCACCAGCGGGTAGTCGGCCTCGACGAGGCCGTCGGGCGGGTACACCGCGACCAGCGACCGGGCGCCGGTCTCCGTCAGGCTCGACCACAGCGCCTGCTCGGTGACCGGGAACAGGCCGACGTCGCGGGCCGGGTCCGGTACGGCGGTCACCTGGCGAAGTAGCCGGGCCGGGTCGGCGTCGGCGTCGGCGAGCCGGCTGCGGAAGGTCAGCGCCCGCATCCTCGCCGCGCCGGGGCCGTCGCCGCCCCGGCCGACCGCGGCGTCCACCCCGAGCACGGCGAGCAGCCCGGCGGTCACCCGCTGCGGGTCGGGCACGCTGAACCGCTGGATCTCGCCGGTGTACGTCCTGTCGGCCAGTTCGGTCCAGGTCGGCTGGCGACCCGGCCAGCCCAGCGACCGGGCGACCGGGCGCGGAGTGGCGACCACGAGCGGGGACCGGGCAAGCGACGTGCCGGCCGCCCGGTACCCCTGGGCATCGGCCAGCCGAAGCCACGCTGTGGAGGACGGCACCCACACGTCCGGCGGGTGGGCCTCGAGGTCGCGTACGGTCTCGGCCGGCTCCTGGGCGGCGACGGCGGCCGGCGCGCAGTGGCCGCCGATGCTCTTCGCCGCGTCCCGGATGGGCGACGCGATCTCCGGTGCGGCGACGATGCGCAGGATCGGGGGCGGGCAGACCCCGATCGCTCCGGGGCCCTGGCTGATCAGGGTGGCCCCGCCGACTCCGATGGTCAGGGCGCCGATCAGTAGGCCGGACACGGCCGCCCAGTGGCGGCCCCGTTCGCGGCGCCGGTGGTTGGACGGCAGCGGCGCCGTCGCCTGACCCGCGATCGTCCGACCGACCTGCGCTCGGCCCACCGCCGTATGGCTGGCGGGTACGCGATCCACCGGCGGCCGGGCGACCGGCGGCCGATCGATCGGCACCCGATCGGCCGGTACCTGGTCGATCGGCACCCGCCGCAGCCGGGGGCGGCCGGGCATGGCGGGTGGCAGCAACTCGCCGACGAACGGCGCTACTCCGCGCCGTGGGACCGGAGCGTACGGGAGTGTCGGATGTGCGGGGGGCCGGCGTGGAACGCCCGGCGTGTACGGCGACGAGAGGCCACCCGGAACCGACGCGGCACCCTTGGCGGTGCCCCGCCGGTACTCAGTCGTCGCGTCGCCGCGTTCGGTGCCACCCACATCGCCGCTGTCGTGCCGAGCGTCGGCCATCGCCTCGATTCCCTCCGGTCGCGGAGTCGTATGTTCGAGGCACCCCTGTCGGGTGAATATTTACGCCGGTCATTGACGCTAGCACCGTTCGAGCGCTCCGTGTGACCGTCCGATCACAGAAGATCAAAGTTTTCCTGCACGAAACAACACCCCTCGCCAAAACGACGCCCTCACCCGAAGGGGAGACAGCGCCCTTCCCCGACCCGCGTGTTCACCCTCGCGTCGATGGCGGATCAGACATCCGTCAATGCGGGGCCGTAACCTCTGCGGTGCATCAGCGAGGTCGGAGGATCGATGCGTTTACCGAACATCCTGGCCACGGTCGCCGTGGCCGCCACCGCGTTATCCGCACTCGGGCCGGTCAGCGGCGCGGCCGCGGCGGACACCGTACTCACCGTCGGAGAGGTACAGGGCTCCACACTGGACAGCGAGACGGGCGGTACCGACCGCTCGCCGCTGGCCCCGGCGTCGGGCAACGCCACCAGCAGCAGCCTGTACCAGGTGCGGGGCGTCATCACCCAGAAGACCCTGGCCCGTACGTCTGCCGGCGCCGACCAGTACGGCTTCTTCCTGCAGAGCCGGCTGGGCTCGGGAGACGGCGACCCGACCAGCTCCGACGGGATCTTCGTGTTCATGGGCTCGTTCACCACCCTGGTCGGCGGGTACGCGCCGACGGTCGGCGACGAGGTGGTGCTGCGCGCCCGGGTGTCGGAGTACTTCAACCAGACCCAGCTGTCTTCCGCCTCGCTGGTCAGCGTGCTCGCCAGCGGGCTGGACGTGAACACGGCCGTCGCGGTGACCGACACCCGGCCGCCGGCCGACTCGGCAGCGGCCGACCGGTACTGGGAACGCCACGAGGGCGAACGGATGCGCATCCGGGCGGGCAGCCCCGTCACCGGGGCCCGGGACGTCTTCGCCTCCACCGCCGACTCGGAGATCTGGCTGATCGACCGGGAGGAACCGCTCGCCACCCGCTCCGACCCGTACGCGAGAAGGGTTTTCCGCGACGCGCACCCGCTCGACGACGTGGCCGGTACCCGTTTCGACAACGGCAACGGGCAGCGCATCCTGATCGGCAGCCAGGGCGTCAAGGCGGCTGGTAACAACGGGGCCGGTGACAACACCGCGCTGCTCCCGCCCGCTCGCGACCTCGACACGGTGACCGCCGACGCGTTCGGCGGGGTGAGCTACGGCTTCAGCAAGTACAGCGTCCAGCCCGAGCAGGTGGCGTTCACGCCCGGCCCGGACCCGGCCGCCAACCACCCGGTGCGGGCGGCCGACCGCGACGAACAGGCCGCGGTGGCGACGTTCAACATGGAGAACCTGTACGACTACCGCGACGACCCGTTCGACGGCTGCGACTTCACCGGCAACCCCGGCTGTACCGGTGTCCGGCCGCCGTTCGACTACGTGCCGGCCAGCGAGGCCGCGTACACCACTCACCTGAACGGCATCGCGGCCCAGGTGGTCGACGACCTGAAGGCGCCGGACCTGATCCTGACCCAGGAGGCCGAGGACCAGGACATCTGCACGGTCGCAGCCGGCGCTCTCGTCTGCGGCACGGCCGACACCGGGCCGAAAGACAACGCCGACGGGAAGCCGGACGTGCTCCAGGATCTGGCGCTCGCGATCGCCGCACGGGGTGGGCCGGCGTACGACACCGCGTACGACCGCAACGGCGCCGACGCGCGCGGCATCACGTCGGCGTTCCTGTACCGGACCGACCGGCTGTCGCTGCCGGCGCCGGAGGCGGCCGACCCGATCCTCGGCTCGTCGCCGACGGTGCGCTACCGCGCCGCCGGGCTGGCGTACAACGCCGACGTGCAGAACCCGAAGGCGCTCAACGCGGCGCTGCCCACCGACGTGGACCGGTCGACCGGCGTGGACGGCAGCAACGTCTACACCCGCGCACCCCAGGTGGCGCACTTCTTCGTGAAGGCGGCACCGGGGATCTCCGAAGGCTATGACCTGTGGGCGGTGAGCAACCACTACTCCTCCACCCCGGACGCCCGGGTCGGTCAGCGGACCGAGCAGGCGGCGTACGGTGCCGCGATCGCTGACGCCGTACGTGCGGCCGCTCCCGATGCCCGGTTCGTCTACGGCGGCGACCTCAACGTGTTCCCGCGCCCGGACGACCCGATCGCCCGTACCGACGCCGACACCCCGTCGGACCAGTTGGGCCCGCTGTACCGGGCCGGCCTGCACAACCTGTGGGACGACCTGGCCCGCGTCAACCCGGCGGCCGCGTACTCGTACGTGTTCCAGGGGCAGGCGCAGACGCTGGACAACCTGTTCGTCGACGACAACCTGTACCGCGATTTCATCGAGGTACGGGCCGCGCACGTCAACGCCGACTTCCCGGCGGACTTCTCCGGTGACGGCGCACGTGGGGTGAGCGACCACGACCCGCAGGTGGCGCGGTTCAGGTCGCGGCCGTACGTCTCGGTAACGGACGCGTCGGTGGCCGAGGGCAACAGCGGTACCCGGCCGCTGGCTTTCACGGTGACGCTGTCGCGGCCGCTGTCGGAGGCCGGGCTGCTGTGCGCGTCGACGTTCGACCAGACCGCCGCCGGTGGTCAGGACTACCAGCGGCTGTTCGGCTGCCAGCAGGTCAAGGCCGGTACGACGAGCGTGACGTTCACCGTGACGGTCAACGGCGACCGGCGCCGCGAGCCCGACGAGCGGTTCGCGCTGGTGGTCGGCGGCGATTCGCGGATCCGGTACACCCGCGCGGCCGCCACCGGGACGATCACCAACGACGATTAGCGATCACGGGGCCCCCGCACCGACGCCGGCCAACGCCTGCGGCGCCGGCGTCGGTGCGGGGGCGCCGGGACGACGCTGGGTCACCAGGAGCGCCAACAGTGCCACCACCGCGCCGCCGGCGCCGGCGAGAACGAAGCCCCAGGCCGACCCGAACCGGTCGATGACGAACCCAACCGCCGGCGCGCCCAGCGAGGAGCCGGTGGTGAGCGCCGAGCTGTACCAGCCCATCGCCTCGCCCCGCACCGGGGCCGGCACCATCCGGCTGATGATGTCCGAACTGGACGCCATCGCCGGGGCGCACAGGAGGCCGGCCGGTACCAGCAGCAGGCACAGCCATTGCCAGTGGCCGGCGAGCCCACCCGGCATCGTGAGCAGGCCGAGCAGCGCCATGATCACAAAAGGTGACCACGGGCGCGGCAGGGCACCGTAGACGAAGCCGCCGACCAGGGACGCCGCGCACCAGGCGATGATCACAACCCCGGTCCAGCTGACCTGGTCCGAATCCCTGAGCACGGCGACGATGCCGACGTCGGTGCCGGCGAGCACGAACGTCGACCCGGCGACCGCCGCCAGCACGGTGACCAGTCGTGGGTTGAGCACGCGATGGCGTTCGGTCGGGGTACCGGCTGCGCGCTCCTCGTCGCTCCTCGTCGGTGGGTTGAACGCGTAGAGCCCGATGCCGGCGAGCGCAATGGCCGTGCCGAGTCCCCACATGGTGGCGGTCGCGGACGTGCTGGTCAGAATCACCACGGCCAGCGCCGGGCCGACCATGAAGGTGATCTCGACCGACATGGAGTCGATGGAGTACGCCGCGCGGCGGTGCTCGTCGGGGACGAGCGCGGCCAGTGACTGCCGGACCACCGAGAACACCGGGAGCGTCAACGCTCCACCCACGAACGCTACCGGCAGCAGCATCGGATAGGGCAGCTCGGGCGCGACCGCCCAGAAGATCATCGACGCCACGGTCGTCAGCAGCAGCACCGGCCGCAGCCCGCGCCGGTCGACGAACCTGCCCAGGATCGGCCCGCCGAGCGCCATCCCGATCGTCGTCAAGGCGCTGACCGCCCCGGCCGCCGCGTATCCCCGCTTGAGATCGAGTACGACGTGGAGGGTGAGCGTGATCCCCACGGCCGTCACCGGCACCCGAGCCAGCAGCGCGACCAGTAGTAGTCGCAGCACTCCGGGAAGGGCGAAGACGTGACGGTAGGGCTCCAGACGCATGGGCCCAATCCTGCGACACGCGTCTGACGCCGCGGCCCGGATCAGACCTGCTTTGGGCGCGGATCACAGCGGGTCCTGGACACTCGTACGACCCCGGGATCGGCCGAGTGTCCACGATCGCTCAGGCGACCCGGACCCCCTTCGCGAGGGTACGGGCGGGGGTTCGCAACCGCCGTACGGTCAACCAGCCGGCGCCGACCCCGAGCAGCAGGTCGAACGCGAGCCCGTAGGGCCAGACCGGCCCGGACTCCGTCTCCGGCACCGGCACCGGCGCCTCGGGACCGCCCGGCGTCGACGGCACGCGCAGCCGGCGCACCTCGTGCCCGACCTCGCCCAGCGGGTCGAACGGCACCGGCTCCGGCTGGCCGGTGTAGGGGTCGACCGGCCGGGGAAGTCGCGGCGCCGCGTCGGCGAGCACCGCGAACGGGTTGGGCGCGAGCAGCCACCAGACCCGCTCGGTGCGCACCCGACTGGTCGTGTACTCCTGGCCGTCGAAGGTGCTCTGCTGGACCTTCTCCGCCGTCAACGGCAACGCCAGGCCGAACGCGACGAGCGTGCCGACGGTCAGGGCGAACACCGTGACGTACGACAGCAGCGCCGAGGTGATGCTGCGGGCGACCAGCGCCGACAGCGCCTGGGAGACCGCGCACACCACGCCGATCAACAGGGCGACGACGACCATGACCACCAGCGCGCGCAGACCGCCGACCCCGCCCTGGAGCATCGCCCAGCCGACGAACGGCACGGTCAGCACCAGCGCCGTGAGCCCCACCCCCCAACCGGCGAGGAGCTTGCCGAGCGCGATCTGCGCCGCGGACAGCCGGGTCACCTGGAGTGTGGCGAGCGTGCCGCGCTCACGGTCGCCGTTGATCGACTGCGCGGTCAGCGCGGGGCTGATGATGAGAACCAGCGCCAGGACGAACAGCATCAGGCCGCCGAACAGCGGTATGCCGGGCTCGGTCTCGGTGACGGCCAGCGCGCTGTGCAGCAGTCCGGTGAAGACCGCGATCACCGCCACCCAGGCGCCGAGCAGCCACCGCCATCGGCCGGTACGCAGCCGGACCCGGAACTCGTGGCGGGTGACCAGCGCGATCCCGCGCACCAAGCCACCGCCTGTGGTCGGGCCGCCGCTCAGGTGCTCACCGGTCGTCGGGTCGTCCGTCATCGTGCCGCCGGTCATCGCCGCTCCTGCGCCATGGCCAGGTAGGCCGACTCCAGGTGGCTCCCGATGGGCGCGAAGGTCACCACGCGTACCCCTTCCGCGACCAGCGCCGCGAGCAGATCGGCCGCCTCGTCCTCGGACATCGGCGGGAGTTCGGTACCTGAGCCGTTGGCCTCGCCGGCGGCCACCCCGTGTCGTTCCAGCGCGGCGTGCAGCGCCACCGGGTCCGTCGCGCGTACCCGCCAGCCGGTCGCGGTCCGCGCGGCGAGGTCGCCGATCTCGTGCTCGGCCACGGTGCGGCCGTCGGCGACGAAGACGATCCGGTCGGCGATCTCCTCCAGCTCGGTGAGAATGTGGCTGGACACGAGCACCGCGGTGCCCGCCTCGGCCAGGCCGCGCAGCAGGTCGCGAAGCTCGATCCGGGAGCGCGGGTCCAGCCCCGACGCGGGCTCGTCGAGCAGCAGGACCCGCGGCTCGTGCACCAGTGCGCGGGCCAGCGCCAGCCGCTGTTTCTGGCCTCGCGACAGTACGTGTACCGGCCGGTCGGCGTACTCGTCGAGGTGGACCTGGCCGAGCAGCGACCGGACCCGCTCGCCGGCCCGGGACCGGCCCAGCAGGTAGGCGTCGGCGAAGAACGCCAGGTACTCGCGCACCGTGAGCTGGTCGTAGACGCCGAACACATCGGGCATCCAGCCCATCGAGGCCCGTACCTGGTCCGGGTGGACAGCCGGGTCGAGGCCGGCGACCCGCACCTCCCCCGCGTCCGGCCGCAGCAGCGTCGCCAGCACCAGCAGCAGCGTCGTCTTACCGGCACCGTTCGGGCCGACGAGGGCGGTGACCCGGCCGTACGGGACGGTCAGGTCCAGACCCCGCAGCGCCTCCACGGAGCCGAACCGGCGTGTGACACCCCTTGCCAGCACGCCGTACTCATGATCGGGCAACGTCTGTACCTCCCCGTCGACGCGGCGATCGTAGCGTCCGCCGGCAAGCCTCGGGGCCCCCATACCATCGACCACCATCGCGGCCCCGGCGCCCGACCGTCTACCGTCTCGCCCGGTCGATCGCGACGACGGTGGCCAGACCGGCGACGGCGAGCGTGACCATCGCCCAGGCGACGGCACCGGCGCCGTACGCCTCCACGGCCAGCCCGATGGCCGAGGGGCCCCAGATGCCGCCGACCATCGACACGGCCACCACGGTCGAGGTCAGCTGCGGCCGTACCTGGGCCAGCCAGGCCAGGCCGGTCGGGTACAGCGGCCCGACGGCGACGCCGAGCAGCCCGTACGCCAGGGGCGCCAGCGGGTCGAGCAGGGTGGCGACCCCGGCCACCACGGTCAGCACCGTGGACGCGATCACGATGGTGCGGGCCTGGTACCGCCGGCAGAGCGGTACGACGGCGAAGCGCACCGCGGTGAAGGCCAGCCAGAAACCGGACGTGGCGGAGGCCGCCGCCGGCGCGGTCAGCCCGATGGCGATCAGGTGGGTGGTCTCCCAACCGCCGGCGCCGGTCTCCAGGCCCACGTTCAGGACGAAGAACGCGATGAACGCGTACCCGGTGGCGCCGACCAGGCCGGCCCGGCGCCACGACGACCCGCGGGCCCGCTCGGCCGGCTCGGGCCGCTCCGCTCGTGCGGACCGACCGGTCCCCGCGACGCCCCGCAGCATCGGCAGAGCCACCAGGGCGATCAGCGCGCAGCCGGCGAACGCCGCCGCATAACCGGCCGGGGCGCGACCGGCCAGCACGCCGACCGCGACCGGGCCGGCGATGGCGCCGACCCCGAAGCATCCGTGCAGCAGGTTGAGCATGCCGTGGCCGCCGTCGGCGTACACCTCGGTGAAGACCTGGTTGACCCCGCCGTCGACGCCGCCGAACCCGACGCCCGCGACGAAGACCGCGACCAGGGCCGCCGGCCAGGCCGGCGCGAACACGAACGCGACGCAGCCGGCCGCGATGAGCGCCAGCGACCCGGCCAGGAAAAGGCCGTCCGGTACGCCGAGCCGGCGGGCCAGCGGCAGCGCGAGGACCCCGGCGATGGCGCCGGCGAAGTGCACGCTGAGCGCGGCGCCGGCGGTGGCGGCCGAGATCTGGTGTACCTCGCGCAGCGCCGGGATCGCCGGCCCGTACAGCGCCTGCTGCACCCCGATCAGCGCGAACGCCGCGACAGCGCCCACGACGGCGAGCGGCCGCAGCCGGGGCGGCGCGACCGGCGGCACGGCCACGCCTGTCACCGCAGCACCGTCCGCAGGGCCGTCTTCAGCGTCGGGAAGTCGGTGAAGTGGACGGCGCGCAGGCCCTCCGCCTCGGCGGCGACGACGTTCTCCAGCCGGTCGTCGACGAACACGATCTCGTCGGGCGCGGTACCCAGCCGCTCACACAGCGCCCGGTACGCCCGCGCGTGCGGCTTCGCCACACCGACGTCGGCGCTGAACACCCGGTGGGCGAAGCGTCCGGCCCACGGCGCGGTGTCGATCGCGTGGGCGAGCCGCGCCGGCGCGTTGGACAGGATCGCCTTCGGCCCGGGCAACTGGTCCACCAGCGTCAGGGCCTCCGGCCGCAGCCGTACCCACGCGGCGGTGTCCGCCTCGACCAGCGCGGACACCGAGGCGGCGGGTGCCACCCGGGCCCAATACTCCTCGTCGGTGAGCGCCCCGATGTCGTACGGCGGCCGGTGGCACCAGTAGTCGGCCCAGAACTCCTCGCCCGCCCGGCCGGCGAGCCGCTCCAGCCCCGCCCGGTCCGCCGGTGTCGGCCACTCGCCGAGCACGCCGCAGAAGTCGAAGACGATCATGCCGCGATCACCACGTTGACGCCCGCCGCGTGCAGCGCCGTCACCTGGTCCTCGCTCGCACCCTCGTCGGTGACGAGGACGTCGGCGAGCTGGGTCGGGCCGATCCGGGCGAAGGTCGCCCGACCCAGCTTGGCCGAGTCGGCCACCACGATGCGGCGGCGGGAGCCCGCGACGGCGGCGCGCTTGAGGCGTACGTCGTCGGGGTTGAAGTCGGTCAGCCCGTGCTCCGCGTCGACGCCGCCGACCGACAGGACAAGGGTGTCGAAGCGGAAGTCGTCGAAGATCCGTTCGGCCAGCGGGCCCACGAAGGCCTGCTCGCCCTGGCGCACGTCGCCGCCGGCGGCGATCAGCCGGATGCCCGGCTCGTCGCCGAGCGCGGCGGCGGCCGGCACGCTCAGCGCGCACACGGTCAACTGCCGGCGGCCCCGCAGCGCGTGCGCGACGGCCAGCGCGGTCGTACCCGCGTCGATGACCACCGTCTCGTTCGCGCCGATCAGTGCGGCCGCAGCGGTACCGATGCGCGCCTTCTCCTCCGAGCGCAGGCGGGCGCGGACCCCGAACGGGGGCTCGTAGCTGCCGGAGACGGTGCTGACCGCACCGCCGTGCACCCGCTGGAGCAGCCCCTCGCGCTCGAGCAGCTCGAGGTCGCGGCGGATGGTCATCTCCGACACGCCGGCCCGGGCGCTCAGCTCGGCTACGGTCACCCGACCGTGGGCCTGGAGCGCCTCGACGATGGCCTGGTGGCGTTGTTGAACAGTCACGTGTTCGAGTAGAACATCAATGCTGTTCGTTTAGCAAGATATTCTGTTCGGACGGGCGCGCGGCGAGCCCATCGAGATCAGGTGGACGCAGCAGACCGCCGCGGCGGGGAAGCATGGCCCCGCCGCGCTCATTCAGCGACCGGCGCTACAGCGGTTCCCGGAACCGCGGGGTCAGGTCGTCGGGGCCGGCCTCGGGAACCGGGAACCCCGGCGCGGTCGTGTCGTCCTCGACCGCTTCGAGGACATCGGGGCGATCCTCGATCGGATGGACATCGGTACGCTGCTCGTACTCCGGCAGCGGCTCAGGCTTCGTCACACGGTACGGATACCCATCGCACCACCCGGTTATCCGCAGGTCGAGGCGGTTTCGAGGGGTAGCCCCGGCGACGTTCAGGCCGACTTGCGCGGGTACGCCTCCGGCTCCACGACCTCGGCCACCCTCCCCCCGGCGAGCAGGTCGGCGCAGGCCGGACAGTAGTGCCGCCCCCGCGGTCCCGGCTCCGTCGCCTTCCACCCCCGGGCCGCCGCCGCCTTCCAGACCGCCGAGAGCACCTGCGGGGTGCTCGGCCGCGGCAAAAACAACAGATCGCAGGAGTCACACGACAGATCGATCCGAACACCCACATCACAGCTGGTCGTCTTAATCAGCACGACGCCTCCTCGGTCGTCGGGGCCCCTCCAACATCGCATGTGCAGTGTTTCGCGGGAAAGCGACAGCACGCCGTTCTTTTTGCGTCAGTTGACGGGCACTTAACAAAAACGTCCCGCGTACGACACCGAACTCGGACGAATCGGACTAACGGCCATCCGGTTCGGAGGTCATTTCAAAGGTTGGCGCCCAGCCCAGCAGGCGCTGCGCCCTGGCGGTGCTCCACAGCCGGGCCGACCGGTCACCGGAGATCGTGAAGACCTGGAAGCCGTCGCGAAACTCCAGCGCCGCCGCCACGGCGCGGGCCAGGTCGGTCGCCGCGGTCGCCTGTATGACGACGCCGTCGTCGTTGCGCAGCACCTTCGGCGGGTCGTAGTACCCCCACGCCGGCCACACGTCATCCGGAGTGGGCCAGGTCAGCCGGAGCGCGGTGACCGAGATCCCCAACTCCTCGACCGCCGCCCGGCACACCTGCTCCCCCAGCCGCTTGGTCAACCCGTACAGGTCCGTCGCGTCCGGCGGTACGGACTCGTCGTCGAGGCGTCGGCGCTCCAGGTCACGGTAGACCGACATGCTGCTGATGTGTACGACGTGCGGCACGCCCGCGTCGTGGGCGGCGACCAGCGTCAGATGGACGGACTTGACGTTGACGTCGAACGCGTTCGCCACCGCGCCGGGCTGGTCCAGCCGGTTGGTGCCCATCGCGCAGTGCACCACCGCGTCGACCCCGGCCATCGCCTCCGCCAGAACGGCGGGGTCGGTGGCGTCCCCGGCGACGTAGTCGAACCGGATCGAGGGCGGCCGGAGGTCGAGAACGCGGACGGTGTGCAGCCGAGCCAGCAGCGGCGTGAGGAGTTCGCCGACATACCCCGAACCACCTACGACGAGTACTCGCACATCGAAAATGATCTCACGTCGGGCCGTCCCGTGATCGTCACGACGTCGGCAAGGTCGTGATCCCGGGGCCGCGCCTGAGGCCACCGCCTCGGCGACGCCGTGCGATCCCGGTCAGCCCGCGAGGGCGAGGGGCTGCGGCTCGGGCTGCGCGTCCGGCTGGGCCGGCGTCGGGTACACGGACCGGATCATCTCTAGGGCCCACGTCATCCGGTGGACCGCGGTATCCGGGTGCTCACCGAACTCGCCGGCCACCCGGGCGGCGCACCCGCGCGACCCGAACCGGCGCAGCGTCGTCGCCACCGCCCGCAGGACCTCCGGGGCGGCCGGCTGGTCGGAGGACTGAAGAGGCGAGGCGAACAACGCCTCCGCCCGTACCGACTCCACACTGGTGACCATCGCATCCCCCTCTGGCTGATCTCCGTCAGTGACTCAGCTAACGGCAGAGGCGGTGCGACGGAGTGCCGGTACGGGTGCCAACCGGTAGCCAGGCCCGGTGCGTACAGTTCGGCCTGTGCACCCGCTCGTCAACTCGCCCGAAAACGCCTTCGTCCGCGCCCACACCCGGCTCTCCCCCGCCCCGTACGTGCCGGAGGTCCACCTCCACCTGGCCGACGACGCGATCGCGCTGTGGGAGAAGACCGAGGAGAACCTGCGCGGCAGCGAGCAGCCGCCGCCGTTCTGGGCGTTCGCCTGGGCGGGCGGGCAGGCCCTGGCGCGGTACATCCTGGATCATCCCGACCTGATCCGGGGCCGGACCGTCTTCGACCTCGCCGCCGGCTCGGGCCTGGTCGCGATCGCCGCCGTCCGGGCGGGTGCGGCGACCGTCACCGCCAACGAGATCGATCCGCTCGCGGTCACGGCCATCGCCGCCAACGCGGACGCCAACGATGTCAAGATCACCGCTGTCCTGGGTGACGTCCTGTCGGGCGACGCCGACGGGGCCGAGGTGGTGCTGGCCGGGGACGTCTTCTACAGCAAGGCCATGACCGACCGGGTACTGCCGTTCCTGCGCCGCGCCGCCGCGCGCGGCGCTCTCGTCCTGGTCGGCGATCCGGGGCGGGCCTACCTGCCCCGGGAGCACCTGGAGTCGGTGGCGGTCCACGAGGTGCCCGTCAACCGATCCCTGGAGAGCACCGACGTCAAGACCACGACCGTGTGGCGGCTGCCGTCCCGGCTGTAGCTACGGCTGGACAGTCCTGCCGTTGATCTTCACGTCGTTGAAGACGACGCCGTCGACGTGGTTGAAGGCGTTCGACGGGTCGGCCACGCCGTTGAAGTCGCAGTTGCTGACCGCAAAGCCCCTGACGTGGTCGCTCGGCAGGCCGCTCACGTCGAACACCCGTGGCGCGCTCGACGACGAGGAGTTGGTGATCGTGAACGGCCCGAACGCCGGCGGGTAGCTGCCGGTCTGACCGTTGTAGGTCATGGTCACGTACGCGTACGCGCGGTTGACCGTTCCGGAGAAGCTGTCCAGGTTGATGTTCTGGCTGAAACCACCGCGTTGCGTATTGGACTTCACGTACAGGGCGAACTTGGTCGCCCCGACCAGCGCGTTGCGGTATGCGTACACGTTGCGGATCCCACCGGTCTGCTCGCTGCCGCACGTGATCGCTCCCCAGTTGCCGTTCATCTGGCAGCCGAACACGACGATGTTCTGGCAGGGCACGTCGACCCGCCGGCCGTCGGCGTCGCGGCCCGACTTGATGGCGACGTTGTCGTCGTGCGCGCCGAGGTCGCAGTTGCGGATGACCACGTGGTCGCAGGACTCCGGGTCGCAGCCGTCGGTGTTGTTGTGCGCCGTGCTCGGATCGGTACTTACGCCGTCCACGGTCACGTTGCGGCACAGCGTCGGGTGGATCTGCCAGAACATCGAGTTCCTCAGCGTGACGCCCTGGATCAGCACGTTCCGGCAGTGGTACGGCTCGACGAACGCCGAGCGCATGGCGTGGCCGGAGCCGGGCACCACCCGCTGCTGCGGCGGCTTGGACACCTGGGTCTCCAGCCAGGCCCGGTCGGAGCCCTTGTTCCAGGATGACGTGGCGGCGGCGTCGAGGGTGCCGTCGCCGGTCAGCGCGATGTTCCGCTCGCCGTACGCGTAGATCATCGGCGACCGGTTCATGCACTCGATCCCCTCGTACCGGGTGAGCACGACCGGGTACCTGCTCTCGTCGCCGGAGAACATCAGCGTCGCGCCGGCGAGCCGGAGGTTGACGTTGCTCCTGAGGCGGATCGCGCCGGTGAGGTACGTACCCGGCGGCACGAGGACGGTCCCTCCACCGGCGGCGTTGCACACCTCGATCGCCCGCCTGAACGCCGCCGTGTTGTCGGTCGTGCCGTCGTTCTTCGCTCCGAACGCCGTCACGTCGAACGTCACCGGGGGAAACGATGGGACCACGGTCTCCGCGACGATGGCCCGCGCATGCGGCCACGGCAGGTCGGCGGCCGATACCGCGACCGTCGTCGAACGGGCGGACGCCGGACGGGCCGGGACCGTGGCCGCCACCGCACCAGCGACGCCAAGTCCGCCGATGAGCACCTGTCGGCGGGACACCCGCTTCGCCACCTTCGCCTCCCGTCGACAACGGCCATCAAGAGATGAATCTCGATGGAGATGTATCCGACACCGGGGAACAGCGTCAAGGATCTTCGCTCCCGGTTGCCGCGTCACGGCAACGTTCTGCGCGAACCGTCGTACCGGCGATCGCGATCGCCGGTCCGTGGGGGCCTGTATACGGCGGCGACGGGTGTAGCGGGTCGACCGGCGGGTAGCCGCAGGTGGTGCGTCCGCTGTACCGCGGCCTCGTCGCCGGCGCCGCCGGCACGGTGGCGCTCGACATGGTCAGCTACCTCGACATGGCGCTTCGCGGCCGCCCCGCCAGTACGACACCGCAGCGGACCGCACGGCGTCTGGCCGACGCCCTGGGCCTCGACCTCGGCGAGGACGAGCGCGCCGACAACCGCAGCGCCGGGATCGGGGCGCTGCTCGGGTACGCGACCGGAATGGCCGTCGCCGCCGGGTACGCGCTGACGGCGGGCCGGCCGCGGTCGTGGCCGCGGGAGGCCGTCACCCTGGCGACCCTGGCCATGCTCGGGTCGAACGTACCGATGACCCTGCTGCGGATCACCGACCCGCGCGAGTGGAGCGCCGCGGACTGGGTCGCCGACGTGCTGCCGCACCTGGCGTACGGCGCGGTCGCGGCGACGGTGGACAGGGCGTTGGACAACAGGGCGTTCGACAACAAGGCGTTGGAAAGCGCAGCGGACAGGGCGGACCACGAGCTGAGGAGACCGCCATGACCAGGGCCCACACCCCCCGGATCCTCATCATCGGCGGCGGCGCGGTCGGCCTCTACGCTGCCCGGCGGCTGGAGAAGAGGCTGAGGCCGGGCGAGGCCGAACTGATCATCGTCGATCCCCTGTCGTACTTCACCTACCAGCCGCTGCTGCCCGAGGTGGCCGCCGGGACCGTCGAACCACGGCACGTCGCCGTTCCGCTGCGCCGCGTGCTCCCCCGGTTCTCCGTGTGCAACGGCCAGGCCGTGAGGGTACGGCACGCCGACCGTACGGCCCAGGTACGGCTGGTCGACGGCGAGGAGCGCGACCTCCCGTACGACCACGTGGTGGTCGCCCCCGGCGCCGTCTCCAAGACGCTGCCGATTCCCGGGCTGCCCGAACTGGCCGTCGGCTTCAAGACCCTCGGCGAGGCGGTCTTCCTGCGCAACCGGGTACTGACCCAGCTCTCGCTGGCGGCGTCGACCACCAGCCCCGAGGTCCGGCGGCGCGCCATGACGTTCCTGCTGGTCGGCGGCGGGTACGCCGGTGTCGAAGCGCTCGGCGAGCTGTCGGACCTGTCGAGGGACGCGGTCGAGGCGTTCCACGGGCTGCGCCGCGAGGACCTGCGCTGGATCCTGGTCGAGGCTACCGGCCGCATCATGCCGGAGGTCAGCCCGGAGCTCAGCGAGTACACCGCGGACGTGCTACGGGAGCGGGGGGTCGAGGTCCGTCTCAACACCACCATCACGTCCTGTGTAGGCGGCCGGATCAGGTTCGGCGGCCGGTACGCCGACGACGTGCTCGAGGCCAACACGCTGGTGTGGACGGCCGGGGTACGGCCCAACCCGCTGGTCGACAACACCGACCTGCCCCGCGACGAGCGCAGCCGGATACTCGCCGACGCGTACCTGCGGGTGCGTGGCCAGGCCGGCGCGTGGACCGGCGGTGACTGCGCGGCCGTACCCGACCTGACCAGCGACGATCCGAACGCCCTCTGCGCTCCCACGGCCCAGCACGCGATCCGGCAGGGGCGGCGGCTCGCCGACAACCTCGTCGCCGAACTCCGCGCCGACCACCGCCACCCGCCCGAGCCGTACCGGCACCGCTTCGCCGGCGCGGTCGCCGGGCTGGGCCGGCTCGAAGGCGTCGCCCAGATCTACGGCATCCGCCTGCGCGGCGTGCCCGCCTGGCTGCTGCATCGCGGGTACCACCTGGCGATGCTGCCGAGCAACCCCAGGAAGGTACGGGTGTTCACCGACTGGGTGCTGGCGTCGGTCTTCCCCCGCGACATCAACGCCCTCGGCGAGTTGGAGGAGCCGCGCAAGCCGCTGCAGACGGCGGCGCGGGCGCCCACACTCGTGACCCAGTCCGGCTGACGGGCGTCAGGCTTCCGCGTCCGGCTCCGGCGGATCGGGCTGCGCCGGACCGGATTCCAGCGCGTCCGGCTCCAGCAGCGGGAACAGGCGGGCGACGACGGCCACCGGGGCGGCGCCGGGTGGCCGGGTGGCAGGCCGGTCCTCACGCCGCCGGTACCGGCTGATGAGGTCCCGGATCGCGCTGCCCATCTCGGTCAGCTCGGCCGGCGTGAGGTACAGGACCTGGCTGAACGCCTCGTCCCGACGCCAACGCGCCGGCGCCCGGTCGCGCTGGGCCTGCCAGCGCCGGTAGCTCTCGTCCTCCAGCCCGCGGGCGAGGCCGTCGAGATCGGTCGCGGCGCTGCTCGCGGCGTCGGGCGTGGGCTCCGCGGTGGCCAGGCGCCAGGGTCGCACCCGTCCCCGGCCGGCCGGCGCCTCCTCGATCAGACCGTACCGGGCGAGTTGGCGCAGGTGGAACGAGTACAGCCCGGTGCTGCCACCGAGCGCCTCGGCCGCCTGCGCGGAGGTGACGGTCCCCCGCACGCCGATCAGCTCCATCAACGCCGCCCGTACCGGGTGCCGCAGGGCCGCCTCGGCTACCGCATCACGCTGTTCCTCCGTCACTTTGCAAAGTATGGTTCTTTGCAAAGACCGAGTCAACGCACCTGCGTGTCGACGCCGTCGAGGGAGCGCCATGGCCGTCCTGCCCGTACGCCTGTTCGGAGACCCCGTCCTGACCACGCCGGCCGACGAGGTGATGACCTTCGACCGGGAGCTGCGGAGCCTGCTCAGGGATCTGACCGACACCCTGCGCGACGAGCGGGGCGCCGGCCTCGCCGCGCCCCAGTTGGGCGTGAGTCTGCGGGTCTTCGTGTTCCACGTGGGCGGTGTGTACGGTCACCTGGTCAACCCGGTGCTGCGCTTTCCCGACGAGGAGGAGCAGGACGGCCCGGAGGGCTGCCTGTCCATCCCCGGCCTGTACTTCGACACCAAGCGGCGGTTGAACGTCGTCGCGAAGGGCTTCTCCCAGCACGGCGACCCGCTTCAGATCGTCGGCTCCGGTGACATGGCGCGATGCCTCCAGCACGAGACCGACCACCTCGACGGCGTGCTCTTCATCGACCGCATGGACACCGAGCGGCGCAGGGCGGCGATGAAGGCGATCCGCGAGGCGCCGTGGAACGGCGGCTCGGCGCCGCGCGTCAAGCTCAGCCCCCACCCCATCTTCGGCCGGATCCGGTAGCGCCGACATTCACCACGGCAGCGGCTGGCCGTCCCGGAACAGTCCGCCGGTCGGGCCGCCGTCGGGCAGGTCGGCGGCCCAGACGATACCGGCCGCACCCTCCGCGACCGGGCGGCCGCCGGGACCGCCCATGTCCGTGGCCGTCCAGCCCGGACAGACCGAGTTGACCAGGATGCCGTCGCCCGCGAGCTCGTCGGCGAGCATGCGGGTCAGCGCGTTGAGACCGACCTTCGAGACCTTGTACGCGGGAGCGCCGCCGCCCATCACGGCCAGCGACCCGAGCTCGCTGGAGACGTTGACGATCCGCCCGTGCCTGGCGGCCCGGAGCAGTGGGAGCAGGTGCTGGCTCAGCATCCAGGCGCCGAACAGGTTGGTCTCCAGCGCCTCCCGTACGACGTCGAGATCGGCGTCGACCGCACTCTGCCAGTCGTCGTAGTGGATACCGGCGTTGTTGACCAGTACGTCCACCCGGCCGAACCGGTCCTCCAGGTCGGTGGCCAGATCCACGATCGACTCCTGGTCGGTGACGTCGAGCCGGCGGGCGACGGCTCTTTCGCGCTCGGCGGTGCTGTTCAGCTCGGCGGCGACCTCGCCGGCCTGGTCGGCCCGGCGGGCGGTCACGACCACGGTGTCCCGGCGCTCGACGAACTGACGGGCGGCCTCCCGGCCGATACCACGATTGGCGCCGCTGATCACGACGATCCGGTCCACGGCCCCCTCCCCTACCCCGGCTGCGCTGGCTCCCACCTCATGATCGCGGAAACTTTTCCGCGCTCCGGCACGGAAGAGTCTCCGCGATCATGGCACCGGGTACCGTCAGCAGCCGATCCGGCTCGACCCGACGGCCACGTCGTCGAACCAGAGCGTGTCCGTACCCTCGCCGTACGCCTCCCAGCCGAGCTTGAGGCTGGTCAGCGACGGTCGCCAGGACCGGGCGAGCCACTGGCTGTCGACATCGTGCGTCGGCGTACCGTCGGCGGTCAGGCCGGCCACCTGGGAGCCGCCCAGCCAGGTACGCATCGTGCCGTCACCGTTGACGTTGAACTCGACGCAGTTCCAGGTACCGGTCGGCAGCGCGGCGCTGAGCGCCACCCCGGCGGGGCTCTGCTCCGGCAGCGTCGCGTCGTCGAGCTCACGGTTCCACTGGAGGGCGCCGTTCTGCCCGCCGAGGCGGAGGTTCTTTCCGCTCTGGCCGGAGTCGTTCATCGCGAGGAACGCGACGTGCGCCGCGGGTAGCTGGGTGGTGTGGCGGACGTAGAAGCGGACGTACCAGTTGGCCCCGACCCTGCTGAGGTCGGCGGTCGAGGCGACGAACACGTGGTTGCAGTACCCGGCGGTACCGGTGATCTTGAGCGACCGGGCGCCGCCGTGCGTGACCGCCGTGTCGACGGTCGCGGTGCCGCTGCCGGAACAGTCCGGATAGGTCGGTGACCAGCTTCCAGCGGGCGTGGTGCCGCTCTGGCCCTCGAAACCGTCGCAGATCACCGCACCCGCACAGCCGCCGGAGCCGGGTGGCGTCGAGGTCGGAGGCGCGGTAGGAGGCCGGGTGGTGGGCGGCGCTGTCGTGGGCGGCACCGCCGTCGGCGGCGCGGTCGTAGGGGCGCCGGTCGGGCCCGGGCTTCCACCGCCGCCGCAGGCGACCCCGTTGACGGCGAAGTCGGACGGCGCCGGGTTGGCCGAACTCCAGGTGCCCTGGAAGCCGAACTCGGTCGACCCGCCGGCCGGTACCTCCCCGTTCCACGAGACGTTGGCGGCGCGCACGGCCGTGCCGCTCTGGGTGACCGTGGCGTTCCAGGCGCTGGTGACCTGCTGGCCCGCGGCGTACGTCCAGGTGACCGTCCAGCCGTGGAGGGCGTCACCGGACGCGATGCGTACGTTCGCGGTGAACCCTCCGGTCCACTGGTTCGTCGTGTAGTCGACGCGACAGGTACCGGCGGCGCTCGCTCTCGTGGTGACGGCCACGGAGCCGGCAGCCGCCAGCAAGGTCGCGGCGGCGGCCAACGCGGCGAGGTGGCGCCGGCGCCACGGGAACAGGATGCGCGACGAAGACATGCTCTCTCCGATCGGTGGGGTGTGAAGAGCACCGCCCGCTCATCGATGTACATGTATCCCGCACGCCCACCCCAGCATCGCATGATCGCGGATACTTTGCCGTGCCGAAGCATGGAAAAGTATCCGCGATCATGGAAGGTTCGGTCAGCGCCGCACTACCGCCGCCGAGCCACCACCCCGGCGGGTGGGTTCGGCCGCCGCGAGCATCCGGCCGTCACGCCGGAACTCGATCCCGGTCGCCGCCCCGATCTCGGGGGTACCGGTGAACGCATGGCCCAGCTCTTGCAGTGCCGTGGCCTCCGGTGACGACAGGAACGCCGGCTCTGCCTGCACACTCGCGGTGTTGCGCTGGCTGGCCCGCGGCGCCGCGATCGCGTCCGGCAGGGTCAGGCCCAGGTCGAGCCGCCCGAGCAGGATCTGCAGCACCGTGGTGATGATGGTCGAGCCGCCGGGCGAGCCGACCGCCAGGTACGGCTTGCCGTCCGCCAGCACGATCGTCGGCGACATCGAGCTGCGCGGCCGCTTGCCCGGCCCGGGCAGGTTCGGGTCGGCGGCGGGGGCCTGCGTGTTGGTGAAGTTGAAGTCCGTCAGCTCGTTGTTGAGCAGGAAACCGCGGCCGGGTACGACCATGGCGTTGCCGCCGGTCTGCTCGATGGTCAGGGTGTACTCCACGACGTTGCCCCACCGGTCGGCCACGGTCAGGTTCGTGGTGTGCGTGCCCTGCGTGTTGGCCTCGCCGGCCGCCGCCTTGGCGCAGCGGCCGTAGGAGCCGTCCGGTACGCCCGGGCCGACCGGCTTCGGCAGCGCGTGCGCGGGGTCGATCAGGCACGCCCGCTCCCCCGCGAACCCGTCACTGAGCAACTGCTCCAGCGTGGCGCGCGAGGTGTAGTCGCCGAGGTAGCGGTTGCGGTCGGCGAACGCGAGTGCGCTGGCCTCCAGGTACCGGTGCAGGGCCTCGACCCGGGGCAGCCGGCTCAGGTCGGAGCGCTCCAGGATGTTGAGTGCCTCCCCGACGGTGGTGCCGCCGCTGGACGGCGTGGCCATCCCGTACACGTCGAGTCCGCGGTACCGCGAATGCGTCGGCGCCGGGGTCCGAACCCGGTAGTCGGCCAGGTCGGACATGCTCATCGTGCCGGGCCGGATCGGGTGCGCCCACGGTACGGCCGGGTCGGCCGCGACCGGCGGGTGCTGCACCGTGGAGACGATGTCGCGGGCCACCCCGCCCCGGTAGAACTCCTCGACGCCGCGCCGCGCGATCAGACGGTACGTGTCCGCGAGGTCCGGGTTGCGGAACGTCGAACCGACCGCCGGCGGCTCGCCCTTCGGCAGGTACAGCTTGCTGGTCGAGTCGAACTGGCCGAACGGGGCGGCGTTCTCGCTGATCTGGCCGGCGAACGTGGCGTCGACCGGGAACCCGCGGTCGGCGACCCGCGCGGCCGGCGACAGCGACGCGCCGAGCGACCGGGTACCCCACCGCCGCAGCGCCTCCTGCCAGGTCAGCAGGGTGCCGGGAACCCCGACCGAGACGCCGCTGACCCGCGCCTCGTCGAAGGCGTACCCCTTGCCGGTGGCGGGGTCGACGAAGGCGTCCTCCCGCATCGACATCGGTGCCGCCTCACGCCCGTCGATGGTGTACACGGCGTGCTTGCGCGCGTCGTAGTACACGAAGAAGCCACCGCCGCCGATGCCCGCCGAGAACGGCTCGGTCACGCCGAGCGTGGCGGCCGCGGCCACCGCGGCGTCGACCGCGTTGCCACCCCGGCGCAGCACCTCCAGGCCGACGTCGGTGGCGGTCGGGTCCACGGTGGAGATGGCTCCGCCGTAGCCCTCGGCAACGGCCGACCTGACGGCCTGGTGGTCGGCCCGCACGGTCTCGGCCCGGGCCGACGTCAGCGGGGTGAACAACGGGATCGACAGCGTGAGGGCGGTCAGAATGGTCGCCCGGCGCATTCGCATGGGTGCTCCTCAGATCGACGGGCTTCGCTGTCCGCGGGTACCCGTCGCGCCTCGGCCGCAAACCGCGAAGCATCGCCAAGGGTAATCGTGATGACGATCTCTGTCACCGAATCCGGGTCCGCCATCCACGATCGGTCGACTCACCGGCGTCAAAATTCATGCGGCTCAGCCGGTGTACCGCTGCCCCCATCGGGGTAGGGAAGCCCGCCCACACCCCGCCCAGGAGGACGCCGTGGAGCCCGGCCGTACGCCGCCCCCGAGCCCGGACGCCGACCACGTCAACCGCCTGCTCACCCGGTTCGTCACGCAGACCGCCGGGGTACGGGCGGCGATCACGGTCTCCTCCGACGGCCTGCTGATCGCCGGATCGGGCTGGCGATCACGGCGGGACGCCGAGGGTCGGCGGCCGGACTCCGACGGCCCGCGCGCGGACGCCGAGCGGCTGGCGGCCATCACCTCGGCCGTCATCAGCCTCGCGGCCGGCGCCTCCCGCGTCTTCGACCTCGGCGAAGCCAACAAGATCGTCATCGGCATGGACGAGGGGTACGTACTGGTCCGCACCATCAACCCGGGCTGCGCGTTGAGCGTCCTCGCCACCAAGGAGGCCAACCTGGGCGCCACCGCGCACGCGATGACGCTCTTCGCACACGGCACCGGCGAGGTCCTGACGCCACGGCTCATCGAGGCGCTCAAGCAGAGCACCGGCCTGTGACATCAGGCCGCGGTCAGTCCGGAAGGGCGACGACCGCCTCGACCTCCATCAGGAACTCGGGCCGGAACAGCGCCGACACCTGTACCAGCGTGCTCGCCGGGTTGGGCCGGTCACCCATCGCGGGCCGGATGACCTCGTCGCGCACGTCCCGGATCGTCTGGACCTGGCTCACGTCCAGCACGTACCAGCCGAAGCGCGCGACGTCGGGCCAGTCCGCGCCGAGCGTACGCAGGATCCGGTGCAGGTTGGTCAGGGCCTGCCTGGTCTGCGCGGCCAGGTCACCGGGGCCGACGACCCGCCCGTCCGCGTCCATGCCGACCTGACCGGAGACGAAAGCCAACCGCCCGGAAACGGTCACGGCATGCGCGTACCCCGGCCCGGCGGCGAGGTCGGGCACGGCGGTCAGGCGATCGTGGACAGACATGGGTGACTCTCCCGTCGGCGGTGGTCGGAACGCACCGGAGAGTAGCCGATTGGCGCGATTCGCGACGGCCCTTGACGGCGCATCGAAGAGTGTAAAACTCACCGACATGGGTGAGCGGTTCGCCGACCGGGTACGCCGGGATCTCCGCAGCGCGCTCCTGACGGCCACCGGCGAACTGATCGTCGCGTACGGCTTCCGCCGCCTGCGCATGGCCGACGTCGCGGCCCGCGTCGGCGTGAGCCGGCAGACGGTCTACAACGAGTTCGGCGACAAGAGCCGGCTGGCCCAGGCGCTCGTCCTGCACGAGACCGCCCGCCTGCTCGACGGCATCGGGGCCGCGCTCAACGCGTACGCCGACCCGCACCGGGCGATCCGGGAGGCGGTGCGGTACGTGCTCCAGGACGGCCAGGACAACCCCCTGGTCAAGGCCTCACTCACCGGCGACGGCGCGGAGGAGCTGCTCCCGCTGATCACCACGCGGGGCGAGCCGGTCGTACTCGCCGCCCGGAAGCGGATCGTCGCCCAACTGCGCGACAAGTGGTCCACCCCGGACGCCGAGCTGGTCGCCGACACCGCCGTCCGGCTCACCGTCAGCCATCTGGTTCTCCCCCTCGACCCGCCCGAACACGCCGCGGAGAGCGTCGCGCGTGTCGTGTCCCGACTCATCCCCTCGGAGCAGCCATGATCGACCGATCGACGAACACCGAGCAGGAGACGAACACCGTCCACCGGACCGGCTTCCACTCCCTGCGCGCCGGCGGCCTCAGCTGGGACTCGCTGCCACTTCGGCTGTACGCCAAGGGCAACCGTAAGTTCTGGAACGCCGCCGACATCGACTTCAGCCAGGACGCCGAGGACTGGCAGCGGCTCGAGGAGCGGCAGCGGTTCTCCGCGACGATGCTGTGCGCCCAGTTCATCGCCGGCGAGGAGGCGGTCACCCAGGACATCCAGCCGTTTCTCCGGGCCATGGCGGCCGAGGGCCGCTTCGGCGACCAGATGTACCTGACCCAGTTCGCCTTCGAGGAGGCCCGGCACACCGAGGTCTTCCGCCGCTGGCTCGACGCGGTCGGGGTCACCGACGACCTGCACTCGTACATCGAGGACAACCCGGGGTACCGCGCCATCTTCTACGAGGCCCTGCCCGAGGCGCTGGGTTCGCTCGACGACGACCCGTCGCCGGCCAACCAGGTACGCGCCAGCGTCACGTACAACCACGTCGTCGAGGGCTCGCTCGCGCTGACCGGCTACTACGTGTGGAACAAGATCTGTACGACCCGGAACATCCTGCCCGGCATGCGGACGCTGGTGCGGCGGATCGGTGACGACGAGCGGCGGCACATGGCCTGGGGCACCTTCACCTGCCGCCGGCACGTCGCCGCCGACGAGAAGAACTGGCAGGTCGTACAGGAGCGCTTCGTCGAGCTGCTGCCGCACGCCATGGCCCAGATCGAGTGGGCCATGGAGCACAGCGACCAGGAGGCGTTCAACCTCGACGTCGACGAGCTGATGGCGTACGCGTCGAGCCGCGCCGCACGCCGCCTCGGCGCGATCGAGTCGGCCATCGGGACACCGGTCGGGCAGATCGACTACGACGCGTCCCCGGAGGAGCTGGAGGAGACCTTCGGCGCCGAGGACGCGGCGGAGCTGGCCGCCACGTAGCTCAGCGGCGGAGCTGACCGCCTCGGCCGGCTGACCTTCGACGTGGAAGGGGGCGGCGGGTCCCCCGCCACCCCCTTCCACCACGGCCGTCAGTACTTGAAGCGCGCGACCAGTTGCTGTAGCTCGCCGCTCATCTCGGCCAATTCGGTGGCGGCGCGCTCGGTCTCGATCACACCGCCGCTGGTGGTGTCGGTCGCCTCCGCCACACCACCGATCGCCTGAGCGATCTCGGTGCTTCCGGTGGCCGCGGCCGCCACGCTACGGCTGATCTCGCTGGCGGTGGCCGCCTGCTCCTCGACGGCGGCGGCGATGGTGGTCTGGTAGGAGTTGATGCGGTCGATGATCCGGCTGATCTCGCCGATGGCCTCGACGGCGTTGGTGGTGTCGGCCTGGATGGCCTCGACCCGGCGGGAGATGTCCTCGGTCGCCTTCGCGGTCTCCTGGGCC
>NZ_BOON01000022.1 GCF_016863255.1 Planosporangium mesophilum | reverse complement strand
CGACGTGATCACCTTGATGACGTTGCCGATCTCCGCCGACGACTCGCCGAGCTTGGCGATGGTGCTGTTGGTCGCCTGAGCGGCGGCCACGGCGTCGGCGCCGACGCGGGAGGCGTCGCTGGCGCTCTGCGCCACCTCGTGGATCGACGCGCCCATCTGCTCGGCCCCGGCCGCCACGGTGTGGATGCTGGTGGAGACCTGGTCGGCGGTGCCGGAGATCTCGGAGGCCCGGTTGGACGCCTCCCCCGCGGACGCGGCGATCTGCTGGCTCGTCCGGCTCAGCCCCTGCGACGCCGAGGACAGCTTGGCCGCCGACTCGGCCGTCCGGGACACGACGCCACGTACCTCGGCCAGCGCCGAGCGGACGGCGTCAGCCATCCGGCCGACCTCGTCGTTGCGCCGGACCGGAATCTCGGCGCCCAGGTCACCGGCCGCGACCTTGTTGAGCGCGGTGACCATCGCCTCGATGGGGCGCCGGACGGTCCGGGCGATCCAGGTACCGAGGAAGACCGCCACGGCGAGGCCGACGACCAGAACGAGGATGGTGACCGTACGCGACGAACTACGCAGGGCCGCCATCTGCTTGCGCTGCGCGTTGGCGTCCACGAGCAGCCGGTCGGCGAACGCAGCGACCTTCTTGTCGTTGGCAGCGCTGAGCGCGGAGGTTTGTTTGTCGAGGTCGGCCGCGTTCGGCGCGTTGGCCGCGGTGGCCGCCATGCGCGCCGCGTGCGTGGTCACGTACGTGTTCCAGGCGGTGGCCAGGTCGTCGACGTCGCTGCGGAACTCGGCGGGCGAGTCCGCCTTGAGCTTGTCCAGCGCCGGGCCGATCTGGTCCTTGGCGACCTGCTTGCGATCCAGCGCGGCCTTGACGCTGGCCGGGTCCTTGAGCGACTCGGACAGCAGGCTGGCCTTGGAATAGGCGGTCTGGAAGGTCTGCACCTGACGCAGGTCGCTGAGCGGCGCCAGGTCACGCACCGCCATCGCGTCCGCCCGGCCACTCAGCTGAGACTGCTGCGCAAGGTTCATCATCGCCAGCACCACCATCAACGCGCCGACGGCGAGGAACCCGGCCACCAGCCGGCCCCCCAGCCCGCGCCATCCGGCACCGTTCCTGACAACTCCCTCGGCCATTTCCGCTCCCTCGTCAAGCCAAGCGCGCCTTCGTCCGCTCGCCTCTGTCGGCGTCGGACACGGCATATCCGCACCCTCGGCGTGACACCGGGCGGCACTTCGTGACAGTCGGCACCCGTTGGGCCGGATTTAGGTGATCTGCTGACGCAACCGGGTGAAGTCACCGGGAGTACCGCCCCGGTCCGCCGTCCCGGTCATCCGCTCTCGTAGAAGCGCTTCGCGCCGGGGTGCAGCGGGATCGGCTCGGTGTCCGGACCGTTGACCCGGTCGAAGTTGGCACCCTCCGGGTGTACCTTCGCCAGCTCCGCCTGGTGCTCGAAGAGCACCTTGGTCAACTGGTACGCCAGTTCGTCCGGCATGTCGGCGGTCACCAGCAGCAGCGTGGGCACCGCGATGCTCTCGACGTCGACCGGGGTCCGGTAGACCTGCTTGGGGATGGTCACGCTGGAGTACACCGGCCCGAACTTCGCGTTCAGCGGCCCGACCAGGCCCGGTGTCGGCAGCAGCTCGAATCTCCCGGGCGCGCTGTCGAGCAGCTCGGTGATGCCGTTCGTGGGCAGGCCGCCGATGAAGAACAACGCGTCGATGACGCCGGCCTTCATCCCGCTCACGGTGTCGGGCAGCGACAGCCGCAGCCGCTGGAGATCAGTCTCGGGGTTGAGCCCCGAGGCCTCCAGCATCCGACCGGCGACGACATCGGTGCCGGAGTTCAACGTACTGGTGGAGACCCGCTTGCCGCGCATGTCGGCCAGGGTGCGGATCTTCGCGTCGCTGCGGACCGCCACGTTCATCGTGTTCGGGTACAGCCGGGCCAGCGCCCGGATCGGCCGCTGCTTGCCGGCCTCGGCCCCGCGTACCGCGCCCGGTCCGCGGGCGGCCACCGCCTCGGCAGCGGTGTCCCCGTTGACCAGGGCGATCTCCACGTCCCCGCCGGTCAACCGGATCACGTTGTCGCCGGACGCGGCGGTGGGCTCCGGGCTCACCTCGTACCCGCCGGGCAGGTACTTGCTGGCCAGGTCGGCGTAGCCACCGCCGAACTGGTAGAACACGCCGCTGGTGTTGCCGGTGCCGAGGTAGAGCCGGCCGTTGTGCCAGCGTTCGGGCGCGGCAGCGGCGTTCGCGCAGCCGGCCAGCCCCAGCACCGCGACGAGCGCGAGGACGACTCGGCGCGCCCTCACGTCAGCCGTCCTCGCGGGCGGCCGGCTCGAGCGCATCCGCCACCCGGTGCACGAGCATCGCGGTCTCGTACCCGACCTGTCCCAGGTCGCAGCCGGGCGCCGCCAGCACCCCGATCAGCGCCCGGTTGCCGACCGTCATGACCAGCATCACGCCACCGTCCATGTCGACGATCGTCTGGCGGACGTTCCCCGCCGACATCAGGCGGGCGGTACCGGAGCACAGGCTGGCCAGCCCGCTGATCACCGCGGAGAGCTGGTCGGCCATGTCGATCGGAAGGTCGGCCGAGGTCGCCAGGCGCAGCCCGTCGTCGGAGACGACCACGGCGTGGGCCACGTCCGGTACCTGTCGCGCGAAGTTCACCAGCAACCAGTCGAGCCCGGCGGTCTGTTGTTGTTGCATGGAGATCATCGATCCTTCGCGGCAGTGGGTGATTGGTTGGTGTGACGGTGAGCGGCCGACACGCCTTCCGCCAGCGCCGACAGCCGGGTCCGTACGACCTCGGGGTCGACGGACGGCGAGCGCGCCGGTGCGGTCCTGGCCGGCGGCACATCACCGGAGAACTGGGCTCCGGGACGGCGCCGCGGCAGCGCCCCGGGTGTTTCCCGGGGCGGGGTCGTGTCCACTGTGTCCTCCTGTGGGGGTACGACGCCGGGTGGTCCGGTGTGCCACCCCGGATCGACGGACGGCGGCCCTGCGGTCGGTGCGGCGGCGGACGCCGTGACGAGCGGCGCGGCCTGAGCCGGCAGTGTCGGGGCCGGCAGTGTCGGGGCCGGCAGTGTCGGGGCCGGCAGTGTCGGGGCCGGCAGCGCCGGGAGTGCCGGGAGTGCCGGCGCCGGAGCGTCGCCGGTACCCACCCGCGGCATCCCCGCGTCGGCGGGAACGGCCACCACGTCGGCGTCCTGCTGGTCGCGGAACCAGGTGGTCACCGCCGCGGCGGTGATCCGGGCCAGCCTCGCACCGGGCCCTTCCAGGACGGGCTCGGCCGGGGCAGACTCGGCCGTCGCGCCGCGTACCGACTTCACCGGCGCCAGTACGGACAGCGGCAGCAGCACGTACGCGACGGTGCCGCTGGCGGTGGCGTGCAGCCGCACCTTGATCCCGTGCCGGGCCGCCAGGTGCGCCACCACGTAGAGCCCCATGGTGCCGGCCGCGGCGCTGGACAGCCGGGCGGACCGCTCGGCCAGCCGCCCGTTGACCTCCGCCAGCCGCGCCTCGGACAGGCCGATCCCGCTGTCGTGCACCCGGATCACCACGCCGTCGACGGTGTGCCGGGCGTCGACCCGTACCGGCGCGTCCGGCGGCGAGTACCGGGCTGCGTTCTCCAGCAGCTCGGCGAGCAGGTGGACCAGGTCGCCGACGACCGGACCGGCGACCGCCGCGTCCATCGACTGCGCCTCGACCCGCTCGAAGTCCTCGATCTCGGACGCCGCGGCGGTGACGACGGCGGCCAGGGGGAACGCCCCGGTGGCCGGCCGGCCCGGCTCGCCACCGGCGAGCACGAGCAGGTTCTCGCCGTTGCGGCGCAGGCGCGCGGCGATGTGGTCGAGCGCGAAGAAGCGCGACAGGGCCGCCGGGTCGGTCTCCTCGCGCTCGAACTCGTCCAGTAGCCGTAGCTGGCGGGTGATGAGGGTACGGATGCGGCGGGCGAAGACCTCCGCCATCCGGGCCACGTCGACGTGCAGCTCGGCCTGGTCGCTGGCGAGCCGCATCGCGGTGTGGTGGACCGACGAGAACGCGTCGGCCACCTGGCCGACCTCGTCCTCGCTGGCCGCGATGCGGCGGGTGATGGCGGCGGCCTGCGAGTCGCCGCCGACGGTCTGCTCGACCGAAGCGCCCGCCATCACCTTGGCGATGGTGTCGGGCAGCTCGGTACGGGCGACCGTCAGCGCCGCGGCGCGCAGCCGGCGCAGCCGGCGACTGGTACGCACCGCCAGGATCGCCGCGGCGGCCAGCGCGCCCAGCCCCAGGCCGATGGTGCCGAGCGCGGTGAGCCAGGCCCGGCTGGTGGCCGAGGTGGAGATGTCGGAGGCGCGCCGGTCCAGCTCGTCGGAGAGGCTCAGCCCGACCTGGTTGACCTTCCGGATCGTGCCGCTCTGCGCCACGTACCAGCTGTCGGTGTCGGCCCGCACCGCGCCGGGTTCGCTGCCGAGCACCGCGGCCCGCCGCTGCGCCGCCCTCTCGACGTCGGGACCGGTCACGGTGGTGTCGTAGCGCTCGCGGGCGGCGGCGTCGGCCACCCGTTCGAACTCGGCCTCCCGCTCCTGCCGGGCCGACTCCAGCCTGGCCAGCGTGAGCAGGTCGGCGCCCGGCAACGTGCCGCGGCTGAACACGACCCGGAGCAGGTCCCGCTCGAGGGCGTGGAAATGCTCGACGGCGGCGAGCGCGGCGATCCCCCGCGCCGCGGACGCCAGCCCGGGGTCGCGGATCTGGAGCGGCAGGGCGTCTGCGACGGCGAGCAGGGCGCTCGCGATGTCCCGGAACGTCTGGTCGCTCTGGCCGCCCAGCAGGGTGCCCGCGTTGCTCTGCGACCGGGCCGCGTCGAGCTTGTCCAACTGGACGTCGGCGGCGTTCAACCGGCCCTCGAGCGCGGGGACGGTATCCGCGGCGGCCACCCGGGCCGCGCGGTACCGCCCGAGCGCCTGGTCGGTCCGGGTGCGCTGCGCGGTGACGAGCTGCTCGCCGGCGCGTCCGCCCCGCTGCCGGAGGGCGATCGTCTCGGCCAGCTCCCGCTCCATTTCGTGGGTGAGCCGGACCGTCGCCGTCGCCGTGGAGGCGACGACCTGTGCGCGCGCGGCGTCGCGGGCGCTGTCGACCGCGGCGGAGGTCTGTACCGTACCGAGGATCCCCAGGCCCAGCATGGCGACGAGGATCGGGGCGAGCAGTTGGGTACGCACCGACCACAGCCGGGGAGGACCGCCCGTACGCCCGCCCCTGCGGTGGCCGGCGATCGTCGGGTCGGCGGCCAGGGAGCGGACCTGGCCGGCCGGGGGTCGTGGCTGGGGGGTAGTCGCGATCGCCATTGCTCTCCTGCGCGGGCTGCCGGATCCGCTTGCGCGGACCGGCAGCCGGGTCAAGTGCTACTTGGCGCCGAGTCGGTCAAGCGCTTCCTTGGCGCCTCGGTGCAGCGGGACAGGGTCAGTCTTTCGCGCCGTCTCCAAACTGATTCCCTTCGCCGCCGCGTTGGCCTTGACCAGATCGTCACGCTTGTCGAACAAGGTCTTTGCCAGTACGCAGGCGACGTTGGCGTCCAGGTCCTCCTTAACCAGCAACACGTTAGGGACCACAATGGTCGGAATGTCAGTGGCCGTCCGGTAGGTCGCCGCCGGAATTGACCCGTCCTGGTATGCCTCGTTGCTCTCGCGCAGCTTCGGCAGCAACGGGGTGACCTCGATGAACTTAACCTTGCTGCCCATGGTGGTAAAGAGATCGGTGACAGCAGGGGTCGGAAGGCCACCGGACCAGACCAAACCGTCGATGGTGCCATCCTTCATACCGTCAATGGTCTTGGTGAGATCGAGCCGTTGGGGCGTGATGTCCTTGTCGGGATCGACGCCGGCAGCCTTCAACAAACGCTGCGCGATCACTTCGGTGCCCGATTTCGGGGACCCCGTGGAGATACGTTTGCCTTTCATATCCGCTACGGAGTTGATGCCCGCATCGGCTCGCACGACCACATGCGTGTAGTTGTCGTAAATGCGGGCCAATGCCCGTACCGGCTGCTTCTTGCCCTCGAAGGAGGCCTTGCCCTGCACCGCGTCGGTCGCGGTGTCGAAGAGCGAGAAGGCGATCTGGTACTCGCCGGCGACGAGCTGCTGGATGTTCTGCACGGAGGCGCCGGTCTCGGCGGCCGTCGCCTGCACCTTGTTCCCGGTGTTGGCCTTCAGCTGCAACGCGTACGCGTTACCCAGCGCGTAGTACACGCCGGTGGCGTTCCCGGTCGCGATGGAGAGCCGGGTGTCCTTGTCGACCGTGCAGGTGATGGCACCGCTCCCGGTGTCCCCACCTCCGGCGCTGCGACGACCACCGCAGCCGGCACCGCCGGCGATGGTCACGGCCAGCACGGTCGTACCGATGACGAGCCGTCCCGTGGTAGATCTCAACTGAGCTCCTCCCTCGATGTAACCGCCGCGCCCGGCGCCGCGGGTGTCGCCGTCCGGCGACGGACCAGGCAGGCTGCGACGACCACGACGGCCAGCACGGCGCCGACGGCGGTGGTGACCGGATCGAGCCAGAGCAGGGCCACCCCGGCGGCCGCCGCGAGGACCCGCTCGACCACGCCGGCCGGGCCGACGCCGAGCAGCCAGCCGCCCGCGGCGACGGCGAGCGCCGCCACCCCGAGCGCGGAGGCCGCGAGCGCGAACGCGACCTGGCCGACTCCTCCCCGGCCGAGCAGCCCCTCGCCGGCCGGCGTGAGCACGAACGCCAGCGGCACGAGGTAGGCCGGCAGCGCGTACCGCAGGGTCTGCCACATGGTCGGGATGATCCGGCCACCGGTCACCGCCGCGGCCGCGACCGCCGCGAGCGCCGTCGGCGGGGTCGCCTCGGAGAGGACGGCGAAGTAGAAGACGAACATGGCCGCCTCGGGCAGGCTGACGCCGAGGTGGATCAGCGCCGGGCCGACGACCACCCAGCCGATGATGAACGAGGCGGTGACCGGCACCGCCAGCCCCAGCAGGGTGAGGGCCACCGCGGCGAGGATGGCCGTCAGCGTCGCCACCACGGTGGCGTTGTCGGACACCGCCCTGGCGCCGTCGACCAGCAGCGCCGCCGTCTGCGGGCCCAGGCCGGTCTTGGTGGTGACCGCGGTGATGACGCCGGCGGCCGCGCAGACCGCGGCGACCGGCAGCACGCCCCGGATGCCGACGGCGAGCGACTGGAGCAACCGCTGCGGTGTCAGCCGGTACCGGCGGTCCAGATAGGACAGCACGGCGGCGAGCAGCGTCGCGTACACCACCGCGCGGGTCGCGGACTGCCCGAGCGCCAGGAAGACGACGATCACGATGAGCGAGCTGAAGTGGTAGCCGAACCGGGCCAGCAGCGCCCACGGCGAGCGCGTCTCGACGGTGACGCCGCGGACCCCGAAGCGCCGGGCGTCGATCTCCACCGCGAGCAGGATGCCCAGGTAGTACAGGAGCGTGGGCCCGGTCGCCCAGATCAGCACCTTCAGGTACGAGACGTTGAGGTACTCGGCGATGATGAACGCCGCGGCGCCGAGCGTCGGCGGCGACAGGATCGCGCCGACCCCGGACGCGGCGAGCATGCCACCCGCGCGCTCCGCCGGATAGCCCGCCCGGCGCAGGATCGGCCAGGTCACGGCACCGACGCTGACGGTGGTCGCGGCGCCCGATCCGGAGACCGTGCCGAGCAGGAAGCCCGCGGCGACCGCGGTGCGCCCGGCCGCACCGCGCGACCGGCGGAAGGCGGCCACCGACAGGTCGACGAAGAACGCGCCGGCGCCGGAGAGGTCCAGCACCGCGCCGTAGATGGTGAACAGCACGATGTAGGTGGCCGCCACGTCGAGCGGCGTGCCGTAGAAACCACTGGCGGAGTTGTAGAGCGCGTCCACGATCTGGCTGAAGTCCAGGCCGGCGTGCGCGATCGACCAGCCCTGCGGCAGGAAGCCGCCGTAGTAGGCGTACCCGAGGAACAGCACGCAGACGCCCGGCAGCACCCAGCCGGTGGTGCGCCGGCAGGCTTCCAGGACGAGTACCAGCAGCACCGCGCCCATCACGACGTCGACCGGGTCGAGCAGCCCCTGGCGGTTGAGGAAGGCGTTGTACCCGCCGCCCGCCCCGGCGAGCGGGATCGGCAGCACCGGGTAGAGGGAGACCACCAACGCAGCGACGGCCAGCACCCAGTCCAGCGGGGTCGGCCGGTCGGTGCGCGGCTTCATGCGACGCAGGCGGATTCCGGCGTCGTACGAGAGGAACACCAGCGGCAGCACGCCGGCGAGAAAGAGGATCAGATAGTACTGGCTGCCCTGGGCCAGTGGCCGGAACAGTTGCCAGAGCACGAGCAGCCCGACGGCCACCGCGACGCCGCTGACCAGCGTCGCGAGCCGGCCGGTCAGAACCCGTCCCGGCTTCTCCTCCTCGAACTGCGCGGCGAGCTGGGCGGCCGCCTCGGGGGTCAGCGCACGGCCGGCGGTGGTGGCCAGGGTCGTGTCGGACGCCGCCGGTACGGTCTCGGCCGTGGTCGTACCGTCCCCGGAAGTGGTCCTGTCGTCCGATGTGGACGAAGGCGCGGGCTCGTCCGTCCGGCCCGATCCGGCCGGGTCCGTGCCGCCGGGACCATCCATCGATCGACTCCGCTCCACGGCAGCGGACGATACGCGAAAAGTGAAATTCCTGGTATCCCGCGTACTGTGCGTAACCGCCCGTCGAGTCGCGATTGGACGTCGATCAGACGGGTGACCCCTGCGGCGACGGCCGCCGTTCGAGGGAGGTGGCCGCGTGCGCCGGCTCGCTCGCGATGGCGGCCGGAACCACCGTGCGCCGCGACGAGCCCCTGAACATGACCGCCACCAGGCCGATGAAGGCCGGGACGAACAGGTAGATCCCGAACGAGGCGAGCACCACCGCGGCGAACAGGGTCGCCACCACCGCCGTCCGGCGACCGGCGCTGCGCGGCGGGAGGATCCGTACCGCGGCGGCGGTGCCGACGATGGTGACGGCGGCCAGGCAGGCCGAGGTCGCGCGCAGGAGCGTGTCCAGGTCGATCCGGAACCCCACCGTCGCCGCGGTGGCCAGGCCGGTCAGGACGGCCAGCAGGGTAAGGCTGCGGCGGGGCACCTCCCCCGCGGCACCGCCCTTGGCCAGTGCCCGCGGGAGCGCGCGGTGGCGGGCGAGCGCCGACCCGAGCCTGGCCCCGCCGGCGATGTACGTGTTGATCGCCCCGAAGGTGAGGAAGACGGCCGCGGCGGCGGTGATCGTACGGGCCGCTCCCCCGATCCCCTTCTCCAGCAGCAGGGTGAGCGGCACCGGCGAGGAGGCCGCCCGGCCACCGAGCACGCCGATCGTGGTGACGGCCAGCCCGAGGTAGAGCACCCCGACCACGATCAGGGTCAGCACGGTCGCCCAGGGCAGGTGCCGGCGCGGGTCGGAGAACTCCGCCGACAGGTGGCTCGCGGCCTCCCAGCCGGCGAAGGCGAAGAACAGCACCCCGGCCGCGCTGGCGACGCCGGTCCAGCCGTACGGGGTGAACGGCGTGAAGTTGTCCCGCTCCACGTACGGGACGGCGGCCACCACCGCCGCGACGAGCAGCCCGACCAGGAGCACCAGCAGGAGCAGTTGCACCCAGCCGGACAGTCGCAGGCCGGTGTAGTTGGCCACCAGCGCGGCGACCACCAGCCCGCACGCGACCTGCGCGGTCGCCTGCGGGCCGAGCCCGAGGGCGACCGCCACGTACTCGCCGCCGATCAAAGCGCCGGCCGGTACGCCGATCGTGACGGCGAGGAAGAACCACCACCCGACCGCCGCCGCGGTGTGCCGCCCGAACGCGGAGCCGGCGAACCTCGCGACCCCGCCGTTGTCGGGGAAGCGGGCGCCGAGGGCGGCGAAGGTGAGCGACACGGGCACGCTCAACGCGAGCAGGGCGGCCCACGTGACCAGCGACGCCGGACCGGCCGCTGCCGCGGCGAGCTTGGGCAGCGCGAGCACGCCCGGGCCGAGTACGGCGCCGACGAAGAGCGCCGTGCCCTGAAGGAGGCCGAGCCGGTGGATGCGGCGGTGGCGGGCGACCGCGGCCCAGCCGGGCACCGTGGACAGGTCAGCCATGGGGCACCGCACTCATCCGGACACTCATCGACACCCCGCCCCTGGGCCACCCGAGGCCGCGCCGTGTCCCCCCGCCGCGACCGAAGAAAAGCGGCACGAAAGCCCGGATTCCGTACGTCAGTGATCTTCTAGCTCCGGACACGATACCGTGCCCGGCCCGTCCGCGGGCCCCGTATCAATCGATCCCGATCGCAATCGGGCACGCTCCCAGGAATGGTCCGCGAAGGCGAGAAGGCTGTGACTCGCGTCACAACGGGAACACTCTTGCGCCCACCAGACTTGAGTCGAACACACTCATGATTACGTGATTACAGAGGTGTGATGTGGCTACCCTTCCGGTGTTGCCCCTTGTCGACGCGGTCCTGCTGCCCGGCATGGTCATCCCCGTCACCTTGGACGCCGCCACCCAGGCCGCCGTCGACGCGGCCCGCGCGTCGGGTGACGACACCCTGATCGCCGTGCCCCGGCTGGATGGCGAGTACGGCCCCGTCGGTACGACCGCCGTGATCGACAAGGTCGGCCGGCTGGCCAGCGGCGAGCGCGCCGCCGTGATCCGCGGCCTCGCCCGCGCCCACATCGGCTCCGGCGTGGCAGGCCCCGGTGCCGCGCTGTGGGTCGAGACCACCCCGTTCGACGAGGCGGCGCCCACCGGCCGGACCCGGGAGCTGGCCCGCGAGTACAAGACGCTGGTCACCTCGGTCCTCCAGCGCCGCGGCGCCTGGCAGGTGATCGACGCCGTCGAGCGGATGGACGACCCGGCCGAGATCGCCGACTCCGCCGGCTACTCCCCCTGGCTGTCGGTCGCCCAGAAGGCCGAGGTGCTCGCCGCGGCCGACGTCGACACGCGACTGACCCTGCTCGTCGACTGGATCCGCCAGCACGTCGCCGAGCTCGAGGTGGCCGAGCGGATCAGCGAGGACGTCCGCGAGGGCATGGAGAAGAGCCAGCGCGAGTTCCTGCTGCGCCAGCAGCTCGCCGCGATCCGCAAGGAGCTGGGCGAGGAGGAGCCGGACGGCGCCGGCGACTACCGGTCCCGCGTCGAGGCCGCCGACCTTCCGGAGAAGGTACGCGAGGCGGCACTGCGTGAGGTCGGCAAGCTGGAGCGGGCGAGCGACGCCACGCCGGAGGCCGGCTGGATCCGTACCTGGCTGGACACCGTGCTCGAACTGCCGTGGAACACCCGTACCGAGGACAACACCGACCTGGACGCGGCGCGGGCGGTGCTCGACGCCGACCACGCCGGCCTCGACGACGTCAAGGACCGGATCCTGGAGTACCTGGCGGTGCGCAACCGCCGGGCCGCCCGCGGCCTGCATGTGGTCGGTGGACGCGGTTCCGGGGCGGTGCTGGCCCTCGTCGGCCCGCCCGGCGTGGGCAAGACCAGCCTCGGCGAGTCCGTCGCGCGTGCGCTGGGCCGAAAGTTCGTCCGGGTGTCGCTGGGCGGCGTCCGCGACGAGGCGGAGATCCGCGGCCATCGGCGTACCTACGTCGGCGCGCTGCCCGGCCGCATCGTGCGCGCGATCCGTGAGTCCGGCTCGATGAACCCGGTCGTCCTGCTGGACGAGGTCGACAAGCTGTCGGCCGGCTACGCGGGCGACCCGGCCGCCGCGCTGCTGGAGGTGCTCGACCCGGCCCAGAACCACACGTTCCGCGACCACTACCTGGAGGTCGACCTCGACCTGTCGGACGTGCTGTTCCTGTCCACCGCGAACGTCGCCGACACCGTGCCCGGCCCGCTGCTGGACCGCATGGACGTGGTGACGCTCGACGGGTACACCGAGGCGGAGAAGGTCGCCATCGCCCGCGACCACCTGCTCCCCCGCCAGCTCGAGCGCGCCGGCCTGACCGACGACGAGGTGAGCGTCGACGACGAGGTGCTGCGCCGGATCGCCACCGAGTACACCCGGGAGGCGGGCGTACGGCAGCTGGAGCGGGCGCTGACCCGGATCCTGCGCAAGGCCGCCGTCAAGCTGGCCTCCGACGAGTCGACGATCCGCGTCGACGCCGCCGATCTTCGGGCGTACCTCGGCCGGCCCCGGTTCACCCCGGAGTCGGCGGAGCGCACGGCCGTACCCGGCGTCGCGACCGGGCTGGCCGTCACCGGTACCGGCGGGGACGTGCTGTTCATCGAGGCCACCGTCATGGATGGCGAGCCTGGTCTGACCCTGACCGGGCAGCTCGGCGATGTGATGAAGGAGTCGGCCCAGATCGCCCTGTCGTACCTGCGCTCGCACGCCACCGAGCTGGGCATCGACCCGACCGCGCTGGGCGGTCGCCGCCTCCACGTCCACGTGCCGGCGGGCGCCGTCCCCAAGGACGGCCCGAGCGCGGGTATCACGATGGTGACCGCGCTCGCCTCGCTGGTCACCGGGCGTCCGGTACGCCCGGAGGTGGGCATGACCGGCGAGGTGACGCTGTCGGGTCGGGTACTGCCCATCGGCGGGGTCAAGCAGAAGCTGCTCGCAGCAGCCCGGGCCGGGCTCACCGAGGTGATCATCCCGGCGCGCAACGCACCGGACCTCGACGAGGTACCGGCCGAGGTGCGGGAGGCCCTCACCATCCACCCGCTCAGCGACGTCACCGACGTGCTGGCGCTGGCGCTGCGCCCGGCCGGCGAGGCGGCCACCGCCGTCGCGGCCTGAGACACGCGCGGTGGGCCGTCCGGAGCCCGGACGGCCCACCGTACCGCCGTACCGCCGTACCGCCGTACCGCCGTCCACTGTGCCGGCGTGACGGTGTGACCCAGCACGTCACGACGCATTCCTTCACTCAGTGCAGATAATGCCGATAGCCGCGTATGGGCCATGACCAGGCGATCGGACGGAACACACTGCTCGGGCTGCTCCGCGGGGCGGGCGGCACCGCATCCGAGCAGATCACACGCGCACTCGAGGTGCTCCTCGAGGAGCTGAGGATGGAGGTCGCCTTCGTCGGCGAGTTCCACGACGGTCAGCGCGTCGTCACCCACTCCGCGAGCGTGCCGGGCAGCCTGACCGTACCCGTCGGCATGACCCAGCCGGTCGAGGAGACCCTGTGCCATCTGATCGCCACCGGCGCGCTGGAGCCGCTGGTCCCCGACGCGACCACGCATCCGGTCATATCCGCCCATCCCGCCGCCCGACTGGGCATCGGCGCCCACGCCGGCGTACCCCTGTACTCCGGGGCGCGGATCGTCGGAACACTGTGCTGTGCGTCCCGGACCGCGCGCGAGAGCTTGAACGAGCGTGACACGGAGACCCTGCGCGCCCTCAGCGCGTACATCGGAGAGCTGCTCACCGGTCCGGCCGCCGCCGATCCGCAGACCGCACCCGTGGACCTGAGCCGACTGTCGAGCGCCGTGGCGGGCGGGCAGGACCTCGAAGGGCTGACCCGGCCACTGCTGGAGCTGATCCGGCAGGTCACGCACCTCGACACGGCGTTCTTCTCGTTCGTCGACTGGGAGGCCGAGGAGCAGCGGGTCACGTACTCGCTCAACGCCAACCCCGGTGAGATGAACATCCCGGAGGGCATCAGCGCCCCCTGGTCGGACACGCTCTGTCGGCGAGCCATCGAGCAGGGGCGGCCGCTGACCAGCAACGTCCCCGAGATCTGGGGCGAGTCGCAGGTCGCCCGCGCCCTCGGCATCGTCACGTACCTCACCGTCCCCGTCCTCGACGCGCACGGCGCCGTGGTCGGGACGCTGTGCGGGGCCAGTGGTAAGTCGAAGGAGGTCGACCCTCGCCACGTGGCCTCCATGGAGATGTTCGCCCGCCTCATCGCTGATCAACTGGCGCGCGAGGCCGCCCGCAGCGCCGAACTGGCCCGGATGGCCGCGTTGGAGGAGCGGATGAGCAAGCTGCGCGAACTCGCCGAACGCGACCCGCTCACCGGCCTGCTCAACCGCGCCGGAATCCAGAGCTGGCTCGCCACCGCGCTGCTCGAACTGCACCCGGACGTCGAGCAGCTCGCCGTGGCCTTCGTCGACGTCGACCGGTTCAAGCACGTCAACGATTCCCACGGGCACTCGATCGGCGACGAGGTACTGCGCCGGCTCGCCTCGTCGCTCGGTACCACCGGGCGTACCGGCGACCTGTACGGCCGGCTGGCCGGCGACGAATTCGTCGTCGCCGGGATGCTGCCACCCACGCCGGCGGCGCTGGCCGCCTGGACCGGACGGCTGCGGCGGGCCGCCGTCGTGGAGGTCGGCGACGTCCACGTCACCGCCAGTGTCGGCGCCGTCGGCATCAGCGACCCCGAGCTCACGACCAACGAGGTGCTGCACCGCGCCGACGAGGCGATGTACCGCGCCAAGGCGGCGAGCCGCGCCGACGCGGTGAAGTACCGCGCCGACGCGGCGTGATCCACTCCGGGCCGTCCGGTCAGGCCGGCCGGTAGGTCTTGACGACCGTCTGACGCAGCGTGTTCCCCGCCGGGTGGGCGACCGTGGTGCGCACCGCGACGAGCCCGGCGCCGGCCCGGATGGAAATCAGCCGATCCGGTCGGCGCGGCCGGCCCGGTATGTGTCAGCACCGGGCGATGCATTGCCGCCAGACGTCATCCCGCCGGTCGCCCTCATCGGCGAGCAGGTGGACACCGGGCGGGCATTTTCCCCGCGCGGTGCATCGCGCGCAGTGATGCACCCCGCGCACCGTTGCACACAGTGCACGCGCGCCGCTACGTTTTGTACCTGACCAGGAACCAGCGGCAACTACGGGGGTCTGCCATGTCGATCGATCTCGTCACCCACCCGTCCGGCGCGGACGCGGTGGCTTACGGCTTCTCGCGGCCCACGGTGGACGACGTGCGAACCACGGTGTACCGGGTGTACACCGGTGGAGCGCAGGGCGCCTGGACCGAGTTGCTGCAGCGCGCCGGACTGACCGGCCAGGAGAACGACTCGGCCGCCGTCGAGCGACTGGTCGCCACCGCCGCCGCCTCCGACGATCCGGTGATGGTCATGTGCGGGCAGGCTCACGCGATCCGGCTGGCCACCCACAGGCGACTGGTCGCCGTCCGCGACCTCGTCACGGCGGCCGCCGCCTGAAGAGCCAAAAGACGACGACCAGAACGACAACGACCAAGCGGTAAAGAGCCGAACAGCAACGGCCCGGCGTCCGGTTTCGACAGCGAGACCGTGACGGCCGGGCCGTTGCCGTACCCGCACCCCAAAAGAAACGCTTTATTCCCAAATAGAACTAAGGGGACGTCCCGCTCCCCCGATGACTGTTTCGTCGGCCGCCGTGACAGAGACGCGGTGCGAACGGACAGCACAATGCCGGAGAAGGCGGGACGAATGACCAGCACCACCCACAGCGGCCCGGCCACAGCCCCTCGGCCGAACGTCGTCTCCCGCGTACTCGGTGACCTGAGCCTGCGTACCAAGATCCTGGGCGCGGTCGGCGTGATGGCCGTCGTGGCCGTCGCCGTCGGATCGGTCGGGATCACTCGCCTGGGCGTCATGAACGACGACGCCCACACGCTCTACAACGGCGGGCTGGTGCCGGTGCGCAACATCGCCAAGGTCGCCGACATCATGAAGCAGACCCGCCTCGACGTGGTCAACGCGTACGCCATCGCACAGCCGGCCGGCAAGCAGAGGATGGTGGAGGCGCTCAAGAAGGACGACGCGGCGTTCGCCGCAGCCATCGAGGTGTACGCGTCCGACGCGGTCTCCCCGCAGCTGGTGAGTCAGTTGCGCGAGGACTGGGCCGCGTACCAGAAGCTGCGCGACGAGCGCTGGATGCCTGCCGCGCTGCGCAACGACGGCGCGGCGCTGGACAGCGTCCGCGACTCGATGCTGGTCCCCGCGGGCAACAAGGCCACGGCCACCGTCGAGGAGATCACAAAGGCGGAGGACGCGGACGCCCGGCGGCGCCTTCTTCTCGGCGAAGCGGCCTACAAGTCGGCGCGCACAACCATGATCACCGTACTGGTGGCCGGGCTGGTCATCGCCCTCGGCGTCGCGCTGCTGATCGTCGGCACGATCGTCGGCAACCTGCGCCGGGTCTCGGCGGCCCTGGGTGACCTGGCCCGCCGCGACCTCACCGCGTCCGCCGGGCTGACCAGCACGGACGAGTTCGGCCGGATGAGCCGTGACCTCGACACCGCGATCGGGTCGGTGCGCTCGACCGTCGGGGAGCTTGCCGACACGGCCAACGGGCTGGCCTCGGCCGCGCAGGAGCTCTCCGCCGTCAGCTCCCAGCTCAGCAGCGGCGCCGCGGACGCCTCGGCGAAGGCCACCAGCGCGGCCGCGGCGGCCGACCAGGTCAACGGCGGCGTGCAGACCGTGATGGCCGGCGCCGAGCAGATGTCGGCGTCCATCAAGGAGATCGCCGGCAACGCGACGAAGGCCGCCGACGTCACCCGGGAGTCGATGGAGATCGCCGAGTCCACCAACGGTCAGATCAGGGAGCTGGGCGCGGCGAGCGCCGAGATCGGCGACGTCGTCAAGTTGATCACCTCGATCGCCGAGCAGACCAACCTGCTCGCCCTCAACGCCACCATCGAGGCGGCCCGCGCCGGTGACGCAGGTAAGGGCTTCGCGGTCGTGGCCAGCGAGGTCAAGGACCTCGCCCTGGCCACCGCGAAGGCCACCGAGGACATCACGGCCCGCATCACCGCCATCCAGAACAGCAGCAGCGGGGCGGCCACCGCGGTCGGGCGCATCCGCGAGGTCATCGAGCAGATCAGCGAGTTCAGCACCACCATCGCCTCGGCGGTGGAGGAGCAGTCAGCGACGACCAACGAGATGACCCGCGCTATCACCGACGCGGCCAAGGGCAGCGGCGAGGTGACGCGCGGCGTCGGTGCGGTGGCCGAGGTCGCCGACGCCACCGCCGACAGCGCCCGCGCCAGCCGGGAGGCCGCCGACGACCTGTCGAAGCTGTCGACCAAGCTCAACGGCCTGGTGCAGGTGTTCCGCTACTGAGGTACGACCCAGAGGGTCCTGGTTTGCCCCCGGCCAGCCGGGTAGGTGACCAGGACCCTCTCTGTACCACCACGCCGAGGGAGTTTGGCGCATGGTGCATATCGGCTACGCGCTGTCGAGCGAGGAGCACCCGGCGAACGATCTGGTCGCGTACGCGCGCCGAGCCGAGGAGGCCGGCTTCGAGTACGCGATGATCTCCGACCACTACCACCCGTGGATCGACGAGCAGGGTGAGAGCACCTTCGTCTGGTCGGTCCTGGGCGGCATCGCGCGCGAGACCGCGCGCCTGACCGTGGGTACCGGGGTCACCTGCCCGACGATGCGCTACCACCCGGCGATCATCGCCCAGGCGGCCGCGACGGTCGCGGAGATGATGCCCGGCCGGTTCCTGCTCGGCGTCGGCACCGGTGAAGCGCTCAACGAGCACATCACCGGTGACCACTTCCCCTCCCACGAGGTCCGCGCCGAGATGCTCGAGGAGGCCGTCGATGTCATCCGCCAGCTGTGGTCGGGCGACCTGGTACGCCACTACGGTGAGTTCTTCACCGTGGAGAACGCCCGGGTGTACTCGCGCCCCGACGCGACGCCGCCGATCATCGTCGCGGCGGCCGGCAGGCGCGCGGCCGACCTCGCCGGCCGGATCGGCGACGGGCTGATCAACTTCACGCCGGACCACGAGGTCGTCGCCGAGTTCCGGGCGGCCGGCGGCGGCGACAAACCACGCTTCGTGCAGTTCAACGTGTGCTGGGCCGCCGACGAGACCGAGGCCCGCCGCACCGCCCGCGAGACCGTACCCACCGTGGCTCTGCAGGGCGAGGTCACCACGCTGCTGCCGACGCCGAAGCACTTCGAGCAGGCCACCGCCGCCGTCACCGAGGACCAGATCGCGGAGGTCGTCGTCTGCGGCCCGGACCCGGGCCGGCACCTCGACGGCATCCGCACGTGCGTCGAGGCGGGCTTCGACCACGTGCACGTCGATCAGGTCGGGCCCGATCAGGAGGGCTTCTTCCGCTTCTACGAACGCGAGATCCTGCCCGAACTCCGGTAGGAGTACGCGTGGCCGCCGAGCAAACCCCCGCCCGACCCGGCACGATGCGCGAGCATCGCAGGATCGGCCGTACCCTCTTCGCCGACTACGGCGGTCCGGCCGTGTCCGTCACGCTGCTGACCCCCGGCATCGCCCGGATCCGCTTCGCCCCGAGCGGTGCTTTCGCTCCCCGCCGCTCCTGGTCACCGGTACCGCCGGACGACGACTTCGACGAGCCACCGGTCAGCGGTACGACCACGGCCGACGGCGCCGTCGAGATCGGCTCGACCGGGCTGACCGTACGCCTGGAGCCGGCGGCCGGCCGGGTGACGGTCCTCGACCCGGCGACCGGGCGGGTTCTGCTGAGCGACGGCCCCGACGGCGGACCGGCCTGGGACCCCGACGGCAGCGCGTTGACCTGGACCAGACGGATGCCCGCCGACCAGCACTACTTCGGCCTCGGCGAACGCACCGGGCCGCTGGACAAGCGCGGCCGACGGCACACCTTCTGGAACACCGACCGGTTCTCCGGCCACTGCCCCGGTACCGACGAGCTGTACAAGTCAATCCCGTTCTACCTGGCGATGGACGAAGCGGGCCGGTGCCACGGGCTGTACCTGAACAACACGTACCGTTCCGTCTTCGACCTGACCGATGAGCGCGGCGAGCGCCTGGTCATCGCGTGCGACGGCGGTGAGCTGGACCAGTACGTGATCGCCGGGCCGCACCCCGGCGACGTCGTCGGGCGCTACACGTCGGTGACCGGCCGGATGCCGCTGCCGCCCCGGTGGGCGCTCGGCTACCACCACAGCCGCTGGGGCTACGAGACCGAGAAACAGATCCGGGAGGTGGCCGCCCGGCTGCGGGCCGACGGCATCCCGGCCGACGCCGTGTACCTCGACATCGAGGCCCTCGACGAGTACCGGAACTTCACCTGGGACCGCAAACGCTTCCCCGACCCGGCCGGGCTGGTCCGCGACCTCGCCGCACAGGGTCTTCAGACGGTGCTGCTCGTCGACGTCGGCATCAAGTACCAGCCCGAGGGCGGCTACCGCCCGTTCACCGAGGGGGCCGAGCGCGGGTACTTCCTGTCCGACAGCGGCGGCCGCCTACTGCTGCGGTACGTGTGGCCGGGACTGTGCGCCTTTCCCGACTTCCTGCGTCCCGACGTGCGCGACTGGTGGGGGCACCTGCACGACGAACTACTCGCGACCGGGATCCACAGCTTCGTCAACGACATGAACGAGCCGTCCATGCGGGACCGGCCGATCTACGAGCCCGGGGCGCGCCCCGTTGACCCACCCCCGGACACCCCGCACGGGCCGCCGGACGAGCGGACGACGCACGCCGAGGTGCACAACGTCTACGCGAACGCCGAGAACGTCGCGACGCGCGGTGCGATCATCCGGCACCGCCCTGGGGAGCGACCGTTCCTGCTCAGCCGGGCGGGCTTCGCCGGCCTGCAACGCGATGCGGCGACCTGGACCGGCGACAACGCCAGCTACTGGGAAGAGCTGGAGCTGTCCCTGCCGCAGCTGCTGACCCTGGGGCTGTGCGGCGCCGCGTTCGCCGGTGCCGACATCGGCGGCTTCTACGCCGACGCCGGCCCGGAACTGCTCGCCCGCTGGTACCAGCTCGGCGCGTTCTACCCGCTGGCACGTGCCCACAACGCCAAGGGCTGCTCCGACCAGGAGCCGTGGGTGTGGGGCGAGCGGATCGAGGCGGTGTGCCGTCGCGCCCTCGAACTGCGCTACCGGCTGCTGCCGTACCTGTACACGGTCTTCGCCGACGCGTCCCGGACCGGGGCGCCGGTGCTGCGGCCGCTGCTGTACCACTACGGCGACGACGAGTCCGCCCGGCTGCGCGACGACCAGGCCCTGCTCGGCCGTGATCTGATGGTCGCGCCGGTGCTGCGGCCGGGCCGCCGGACCCGGGAGGTGTACCTGCCCGAGGGGCGCTGGTACGACCTGCGCACCGGCGCGGCGGCCGACGGCCGCGCCTCCGTGCTGGCCGACGCGCCGCTGGAGGGCGAGCTCCCGGTCTATGCCCGGGGCGGCGCCGTCATCCCGTTCGGCCCGGTGCGGCGGTGGGTCGACGAGGGCCCCCTCGATCCCCTGACCCTGCGGGTGTTCCCGGACGCCGACAACGCGGCCGAGGGCGTGCTGTACGAGGACGACGGGGTCGGCGTCACCGGCCCCTCGGCCACCACCCGGTACGCCTACCGGGGCGGGACCGTGACCGCGCGCCGCGACGGAGACTTCGCACCGGCCCGGCGCGCGGTCCGGGTCGAGGTGCCCGGCCGGCCGGAACGGGTTCTCGACGAGGATCCGGGAGACTGGGAGCTGTCCCCATGACCGATGTGATCAGCCCGGACCCGGTCACCGAGTGGCACCCGCGGTACCTGCCCGCGTACCTCTCCAACGGCGTGGTGGGCATGCGCGTCGGCAAGATACCGATGTCCAACGGGGTGTCCGTCCTCAGCGGGTTCGAGGGCCTGGACCCGGCCAACGAGGTGGAGGCGTTCGCCCGCGCCCCCTATCCCCTGGGCGGGGACCTGAGCGTCGACGGAGTGACGCTGTCTGCCAGCCCGGAACGCTTCCGGCTGGGTGAGTACCGGTACGACTTCTCCTGCGGTGAGCTGTCCGGTCACTTCACCTTCGAAGGTGAGCACGCACGCGCCGAGGTCGACATCCTGGACTTCTGCAGCCGCACCCAGCCGACCCTGGTGCTCCAGGAGATCGATCTACGGGTCGACCGGGACTGCGACCTGACGATCGCGGCGGTCATCGACACTCGCGGCCTGCCCGGCAGCTGGGTCGATCGCGAGGTCGACCCGGGTGGCACGCTGGCGTCCCAGCCGGTCGACGGCCTGCTGCGCTGGCGCAGCTTCGGCGGCCTGAGCACGTGCGGGGTCGCCTACGTGACGACGCTGAACGGGACGGACGAGTTCGACCGGATCTTCGACCGCAGCCGGATCGGGCCGCTGAGCACCACGTACTCGTTCCGGGCCGAGGCCGGCCGCCGCTACCGGCTGCGGCGGATGGTCAGCCTCCTCCCCCAGGCGCTGCACGACGAGCCCCACATCCACGCGGTCCGGATGCTTCAGGGCGCCCGGCTGCGCGGATTCGACGGCCTGCGCGCGGACAACCGGGCCGCCTGGCGCGAACTGTGGAAGGGCCGGGTCGTCCTGGTCGGCGCGCCGACCCGCTGGCAGGCCCTCGCCGACGCGGCGTACTTCTACCTGCACACGTCGGCGCACCCCTCCTCGCCCAGCAGCACCTCGCTGTTCGGGCTGGCCTACTGGCCGAACTACCACTACTACCGGGGCCACATCATGTGGGACATCGAGATGTTCGCCCTGCCCCTGCTGACCGTCACCTACCCGGAGGCCGCCCGCGCCCTGTTGAACTTCCGGCGAACCCGCCTGCCCGGCGCTCGCAGCAACGCCGCCGCGGTCGGCCGGGGCGGCGTGCAGTTCCCGTGGGAGAGCAGCCTGCGCCACGGCCAGGAGGCCGCGCCGGTGGACGCCCCGGCCGCCGCCGTCGAGCACCACGTCAGCATGGACGTCGCCGTCGCGTTCGCCCGGTTCCTGCACGCCTCCGGCGACTCCGAGTTCGCCCGCGAGCGGGCCTGGCCGGTCCTGTCCGGGGTGGCCGAGTGGCTGGACGACCGGCTCGAACGGACCGAACGCGGCTACGAGATCCGCTACGTCAACGGCGTCGCGCAGACGAACACGACGGTGAACAACAACGCCTTCGTCAACATGGCCGCCATCGTCGCGCTCCGCGAGGCGGCGGCGCTCGGCCGCGCCCTGGGGCGCGGCGAGCCGGACGCCTGGGAGCGCCTGGCCGCCGAGGTCGTGCTACCGATCGACCGGGACAACGGGATCATCCTCAACCACGACGACTACGACCCCGACGAGGAGAAGGGCGAGACGCCGGAGGCGCCGGCCGGGCTGTTCCCGCTCGGGTTCGACGTCGACCCCGAGACCGAGCGCCGGACGCTTTCGTACTACCTCCGGTTCGCCCACCGGTACGCGGGGGCACCGATGCTGTCGTCGATGCTGGGCGTGTACGCGGCACGGATCGACGACCGCGACGCCGCCCGGGAACTGTTCGAACGCGGCTACGCCGACTTCGTCGTCGAGCCCTTCCGGATCACCACCGAGTTCAGCCCGAAGGTGTACCCCGACCAGCCGGTCGCCGGCCCCTTCACCGCCAACCTGGGCGGATTTCTGACGGCCTGTGTGTACGGCCTGACCGGGGTGCGGCTGCGCGACGGCCCCCCGGAGTCGTGGTGCGAGCGGCCGGTCCGGATGCCACGCGGCTGGGACGGCGTGCACGTCGAGCGCCTCTGGGCCCGGCGCGAGCCGACGACCCTCACGGGTGAACACGGCGACGACCACGCCCGCCTGGTGCCCCACTCTCCTCCGTGATCATGGGAGTCGGCCGGGATCCCAAGATTGTCGATCATCCGGTAATGGCGGATATAGTCCGTTTGGCCCCGCCTGCCTCATCCGATCATGTGTCTCGGCTCATGATTACGGCGGACCGCCATAGGGCAAACGGAGCCGACAGCCGGCACACGTGGCGGGCCGTAGGACACCAGGCAGGAGCGGACAGATGCAGGTGTGGCCGGGAACTCGGTACCCACTGGGCGCCAGCTACGACGGCGCGGGGACGAACTTCGCGCTCTATTCCGAGACCGCCGACCGGGTGGAGCTCTGCCTGTTCGACCCCGACGGCACCGAGACCCGCGTCGACCTCACCGAGGTCGACGGTTTCGTGTGGCACGCCTACCTGCCGGGCATCGAGCCCGGGCAGCGCTACGGCTACCGGATACACGGGCCGTACGACCCCGCGCGGGGGCTGCGCTGCAACCCGCACAAGCTGCTGATCGACCCGTACGCGAAGGCGATCGACGGTGACATCGACTGGGACCCGGCGGTCTACGCGTACGAGTTCGACGATCCGGAGCGCATGTCGGAGACCGACTCCGCGCCGTTCATGCCCAAGGCGGTCGTCGTCAACCCGTACTTCGACTGGGGCAACGACCGGCCGCCGCGGACCCCGTACCACGAGACCGTCTTCTACGAGGCGCACGTCAAGGGGCTGACCTTCCAGCACCCGGAGATCCCGGAGGACCTGCGCGGTACGTACGCCGGCATCGCGCACCCGGCCATGATCGAGCACCTCACGACGCTGGGGGTCACCGCGATCGAACTGATGCCGGTGCACCAGTTCGTCAACGACCACCACCTCGCCGACCGGAACCTCTCCAACTACTGGGGCTACAACACGATCGGGTACTTCGCGCCGCACTACGCGTACTCGTCCATGGGTCACGGCGGGCAGCAGGTGCAGGAGTTCCGGGCGATGGTGAAGGCGCTGCACGAGGCCGGCATCGAGGTCATCCTCGACGTCGTCTACAACCACACCGCCGAGGGCAACCACCTCGGTCCCACGCTGAGCTTCCGCGGCATCGACAACCCCTCGTACTACCGGCTCGTCGACGACGACCCGCAGTACTACATGGACTACACCGGCTGCGGCAACAGCCTCAACGTGCGCAGCCCGCACACGCTCCAGTTGATCATGGACTCGCTGCGGTACTGGGTGCAGGAGATGCACGTCGACGGCTTCCGCTTCGACCTCGCCGCCACCCTCGCCCGCGAGTTCTACGAGGTCGACCGGCTCTCGACGTTCTTCGAGGTGGTACAGCAGGACCCGGTCGTCGGCAACGTCAAGCTGATCGCCGAGCCGTGGGACGTCGGCCCCGGCGGCTACCAGGTCGGCAACTTCCCACCACTGTGGACGGAGTGGAACGGCAAGTTCCGCGACACCGTACGCGACTTCTGGCGCGGCGAGCCCGCCACCCTCGGCGAGTTCGCCAGCCGAATCTCGGGCTCGGCCGACCTGTACGCCGACGACGGGCGGCGACCGCTCGCCAGCGTCAACTTCGTCACCGTCCACGACGGTTTCACCCTGACCGACCTGGTCTCGTACAACGAGAAGCACAACGAGGACAACGGCGAGGACAACCGCGACGGCGAGGGCCACAACCGATCCTGGAACTGCGGCGCCGAGGGGCCCACCGACGACCCGGACATCCTCGCACTGCGGGGCCGGCAGCGGCGCAACCTGCTCGCCACCGTGCTGCTGTCACAGGGCGTGCCGCTGATCGGGCACGGTGACGAGCTCGGCCGCACCCAGCGGGGCAACAACAACGTGTACTGCCAGGACAGCGAGCTGAGCTGGGTGGACTGGGCGAACGCCGACGAGCAGATGCTCAAGTTCACCCGGACCCTGATCGAGTTCCGGGCCAAGCACCCGGTCTTCCGCCGCCGCCGGTTCTTCACCGGCCGCCCGGTGCGCCGGGTCAGCGGTACGCCGATCCCGGACCTGGGCTGGTTCACCCCCGACGCGCGGGAGATGGCCGAGGAGGACTGGGACACCGACTTCGGCCGCTCGGTCATGCTCTTCGTCAACGGCGAGGGCATCAAGGAGACGGGCCCGCGCGGCGAGCGACTGGTCGATGACTCGTTCATCCTCTGTTTCAACGCCCACCACGACTGGCTGGAGTTCGTGCTGCCACCCGCCGAGTTCGGGCAGAAGTGGGAACTGGTCATCGACACCGGCGAGTTCCCCAGCGAGTACGTGAAGTCATCGCAGACGGTCGAGGCCGGCGGGAAGCTGCACGTGCGCGACCGGTCGTTCATCGTGCTGAAGCGGGCGGCCTGAGGTGCGACCGGTCTCCACGTACCGGGTGCAGGTGCAGCCCGGCTTCGACCTCGACGCCACCGCCGGGCTCGTCGACTACCTCGCCACGCTCGGCGCCAGCCACCTGTACACCGCTCCCCTGCTGGAGGCCACGCCCGGCTCGGAGCACGGGTACGACGTCGTCAACCACTCCCGGGTCAGCCCGCAGCTCGGCGGCGAGGAGGGTCGGCGCCGGCTGGTCGACACCCTCCGCTCGGCCGGGCTCGGCCTGGTCGTGGACATCGTGCCCAACCACGTCGGGGTGGCGGTACCGGAGGCCAACCCCGCGTGGTGGGACGTGCTGCGGCACGGCCGGGAGTCGGCGTACGCGCACTGGTTCGACATCGACTGGTCCCGCCCGCGGATCCTGTTGCCGGTGCTGGGCGACGGGTCCGAGGAGATCGAGAAGCTCGAAGTGGTCGGCGACGAGCTGCACTACTACGACCACCGGTACCCGATCGCGCCGGGCACAGGCGACTCCGGCAGCCCGGCCGAGATCCATGACCGCCAGCACTACGAGCTGGTGTCGTGGCGGCGGGGCAACGCCGAGATCAACTACCGGCGGTTCTTCGCCATCGCCGAGCTGGCCGGCATCCGGGTCGAGGACCCCTCGGTGTTCGACGCCACCCACCGCGAGGTGCTGCGCTGGTACACGTCCGGCGAGCTGGACGGCATCCGGATCGACCACCCCGACGGATTGCGTGACCCGGCCGGGTACCTGCGGCGGCTGGCCGACGCGGCGCCGGACGCCTGGCTGGTCGTGGAGAAGATCCTGGAGGTCGGCGAGGAGCTGCCGGACTGGCCGGTCGCCGGTACCACCGGGTACGACGCGCTGCGCGAGGTGTCCGGGCTGTTCGTGGACCCGGCGGCCGAGGGCGCGTTCAGCCGACTCTCCCCGTCCGACTGGCCCGAGGAGGTGCACCGGGGCAAGCAGGAGGCGGCCACGAAACTGCTCGCCGCCGAGCTGACCCGCCTCGGGCGCTTCGCACCGGACGTGCCGGCCGCGCGGGAGGCGCTCGCCGAGATCGCCACGCACTTCCCGGTGTACCGCTCGTACCTGCCGGCCGGCGCCGGGCACCTGACGTCAGCGCTCACGGCGGCATCGGCGCACCGCCCCGACCTGGCCGCGGCGGTCGAGGCCCTCACGCCGCGCCTCTCCGACCCGGACGACGAGCTGGCCGTACGCTTCCAGCAGTACACCGGCGCGGTGATGGCCAAGGGCGTCGAAGACACCGCCTTCTACCGGTACAGCCGGTTCACCGCGGCCAACGAGGTCGGTGGCGACCCGGGCCACTTCGGCGTTGCGGTCGCGGACTTCCACGCCGCGGCCGGGGCCCGGCAGCGCCGCTGGCCCACGGGGATGACCGCACTGTCCACACACGACACCAAGCGCTCCGAGGACGTGCGCGCGCGGTTGGCCGTACTCTCCGAACTTCCCACCGCGTGGGCCTCGGCGGTGCAGCGGTGGATGACCCGCGTGCCGCTGCCCACCGGGTCGTCGAACGACGTGGCGATGGCCCAGCTGCTGTGGCAGGCCGTCGTCGGGGCGTGGCCGATCGAGCGGGAACGGCTGCACGCGTACGCGGAGAAGGCCGCCCGCGAGGCGGCGACGTCGACGTCGTGGGCCGACCCCGACCCGGACTTCGAACGGGCGATGCACGCGGTCGTGGACGCGGTCTACGACGACCCCGCGCTACGGGCGGACGTCAGCGGGTTCGTCGACACGGTCACCGCCGCCGGCTGGTCCAACTCGCTGGGCCAGAAGCTGGTGCAGCTCACCATGCCGGGTGCCCCCGACGTGTACCAGGGCACCGAGCTGTGGGACTACTCGCTGGTCGACCCGGACAACCGACGCCCGGTCGACTTCCCCGCCCGCCGCGAATTGCTGGCCCGCCTGGACGCCGGCTGGCGGCCGCCCGTCGACGCGTCGGGCGCCGCGAAGCTGCTGGTCACCAGCCGGGCGCTGCGGTTGCGCCGGGACCGCCCGGAGCTTTTCACCGGCTATGAGCCGCTGGCGGCCGAGGGCCCCGCCGCCGACCACGTGGTCGCGTTCGACCGCGGTGGTGCCATCTCCGTCGCCACCCGGCTGCCGGTCGGCCTGCGGCGGGGCGGTGGCTGGGGTGACACCCGGCTGCCGCTGCCTTCTCCGCTCACCGACGTCCTCACCGGCCGACGTTTCACCGCCGGCGCGGTGCCGCTGGCAGACCTGCTGGACACCTACCCCGTCGCGCTGCTGGCCGGAGGAGCACTGTCATGACCGAGTTCAGGGTGTGGGCGCCGAAGGCGTCGACGGTACGGCTGCGCGCCTGCGGCGGCGACCACGAGATGGAGGCCTCCGAGTCGGGCTGGTGGCGGGTCGACGTCGACGGGGCCGGCCCCGGGACCGACTACGCGTACCTGCTCGACGACGCGGACCAGGCGCTGCCCGACCCCCGGTCGGCGTGGCAGCCGAACGGGGTGCACGGGCCGAGCAGACGGTACGACCACGCCGCGTTCGAATGGACCGACGCCGGCTGGACCGGTCGCCAGCTCCCCGGCAGCGTCCTGTACGAGCTGCACGTCGGCACGTTCACGCCGGGGGGCACCTTCGACTCCGCCATCGATCGCCTGGACCACCTGGTCGACCTCGGCGTCGACCTGGTCGAACTGCTGCCGGTGAACGCCTTCAACGGCGAGCACAACTGGGGCTACGACGGCGTGTGCTGGTACGCGCCGCACGAGCCGTACGGCGGCCCGGACGGCCTGAAGCGCTTCGTGGACGCCTGCCACACCCGCGGCCTCGGCGTGATCCTCGACGCGGTCTACAACCACTTCGGTCCGTCCGGCGCGTACACCCCGACGTTCGGCCCGTACCTCGGCCAGGCGGCGAACCCGTGGGGCGCGTCGATCAACCTCGACGGCCCCGACAGCGAGGAGGTCCGCCGGTACGTCATCGACAGCGCCCTGATGTGGCTGCGCGACTACCACCTCGACGGGCTGCGCCTGGACGCCGTGCACGCGCTGGTCGACCACGGTGCCGTACACCTGCTGGAGCAGCTCGCCGTCGAGGTGGAGTCGCTCTCGACCCACCTCGGCCGGCCGCTGTCGCTGATCGGCGAGTCCGACCTGAACGACCCCAAGGTGATCACCTCGCGCGAGGCCGGCGGGTACGGCCTGCACGCCCAGTGGGACGACGACGTCCACCACGCGCTGCACGCCGCGCTCACCGGCGAGCGCCAGGGCTACTACGCCGACTTCGGCTCGCTGGAGGGCGCCGCGGCCGTACTGGAGAACGCATTCCTCCACGCCGGTACCTGGTCCAGCTTCCGGGGGCGCCGGCACGGCCGCCCGGTGGACCGGTCCCGTACGCCCGGCCACCGGTTCGTCGCGTACCTGCAGAACCACGACCAGATCGGCAACCGGGCCGTCGGCGACCGGCTGCCGGCCACGCTGTCGACCGGGCTGCTGAAGGTCGGGGCGACGCTGCTGCTGACCGGCCCCTTCACCCCGATGCTGTTCATGGGTGAGGAGTGGGGCGCCACCACGCCCTGGCAGTTCTTCACCAGCCATCCGGAGCGGGAGCTGGCCGCGGCGGTCGCGAACGGGCGGCGGAGCGAGTTCGCCGCGCACGGCTGGCCGGCCGGGGAGGTACCCGACCCGCAGGCGCCCGAGACGTTCCAGCGCTCCACGCTGGACTGGTCGGAGCCGGACAAGCCCGACCATCGGGAGCTGCTGGAGCTGTACCGGCGACTCATCGCGCTGCGCAAGGCGGTCCCCGACCTGTCCGACCCGTGGCTGGACCGGGTGGAGGTCGCCACCGGCGACCGGTACCTGACCGTCCGGCGGGGTGGCTGCGTGGTGATGGCGAACCTGGCCGACCGGCGGCAGCGGATCGCGGTCCCCGGCCGGGTCGGGACGGTACTACTGGCCACCGAGGGCGGCGCGACGGTGACCCCCGGCGCGGTGGAGTTGCCTGCCGAGTCCGCGGCCGTGGTCACCATTCGATAGTCGGGGTCACCTGACCCGGCGATGGCGGCGACATGGTGAGCGAGGTGGTGCGGCCGCCTCAACGCGGACAGCGGCCGCTCCACCATCCACTCAGCGGTTGACCGTGCTCATGTCGGCGTACCGGGTGCCGGCGGTGAAGCCCTTCGGCGCGACCTCCTCGATACGGGCCAGGTCCTCACGCGTCAGCGTGACGTTCAGGGCGCCCACGTTCTCCTCCAGGTACGTGATGCGCTTGGTACCCGGGATCGGCACGATGTCCTCGCCCTGCGCCAGTACCCAGGCCAGCGCCAACTGGGCGGGCGTGCAGCCCTTCTCGGCGGCGATCTCCCGGATCTTCGCGACCACGTCGATGTTGCGCTGGAAGTTCTCACCCTGGAACCGCGGGTGGTTGCGGCGGAAGTCGTCCGCCGGGAGGTCCTCCGGGCGCTGGATACTGCCGGTGAGGAAGCCCCGGCCGAGCGGGCTGTACGCGACGAACCCGATGCCGAGCTCCCGTACGGTCGGCAGGATCTCGTCCTCCGGGTCGCGCGACCACAGGCTGTACTCGGTCTGAAGCGCCGTGATCGGGGATGTCGCGTGTGCGCGCCGGATCGTCTCGGGCGCGGCCTCCGACAGCCCGAGGTGGCGGATCTTGCCTTCCCGCTTCAGCTCCGCCATGGCGCCGACCGTCTCCTCGATCGGGACGGTGGGGTCGACGCGGTGCTGGTAGTACAGGTCGATGTGGTCCGTGCCCAGCCGCTGCAGGCTCGCGTCGCAGGCCGCTCGCACGTACTCGGGCCGGCCGTTGATCCCGACCCAGGAGCCGTCCTCGCGCCGCTCGTTGCCGAACTTGGTGGCGAGCACGACCTCGTCGCGCCGCCCGGCGATCGCCCGGCCGACCAGCCGCTCGTTGGTGAACGGTCCGTACATGTCGGCGGTGTCCAGGAAGGTGACGCCGAGGTCCAGGGCCCGGTGGATGACCTCGATCGACTCCCGCTCGTCGCCGGTGCCGTAGAACTCGCTCATGCCCATGCAGCCGAGGCCGATAGCAGAGACGGCGAGCCGGTCGGGGCCGAGGTAACGGGTCTGCATGTGGATCTCCTCCGGTGACGGGTGCACGTGTTTCGCTTACCCGGCTGGCGCGGACGCAACCATCGGCGCACGTCGTGCAAAAGATAACCGCGTGCAACTTCACTCAGCCTGGCCGGTGCCCTGCCGATGAGTCCCGACGAGCCGGGCTGCCGGTGAGCGTGACGACGGGGAAGGTGCGAAAGACCATGGCCAGCATGATCTCAACGGCGGACATCACGGTCCGCCGCAATCCCATCGCCGGTTGGTTCGCCGACCGCGGTACCACCGCGAAGTCCGCGATCCCGGTCGTGGTCATGGCGCTCGTCGCCGTCACCGTCAGCACGCTGTCACTGACGCGAATGTCAGCGGCGGACGACGACCTCAAGACGATGAAGACGAACCACGTCAACAGCATGCAGCAGCTCAGCGAGCTGCGGGGCGGCTTCGGCACCATGTTCCGGGGCCTGTTCCTGCTCGTCAACCAGGTCGGCGGCCTGCAGGCGCAGGGCAAGGAGAGCCTGCAGCGGGCCGACGCGCAGGTCAAGCAGGCGGTCGCGGAGTACCGCAGGCTCGCCGCCGGTTCCCCGGCACGGCTGGCGGGGATCGACAAGTTCGAGCGCGCCTGGAACGATCACCGCACGCTTCGCGACGTCATCTTCTTCCAGCAGGCGCCGCCGCCCGGCTGGACCATGCCGGCGCCGGACAAGATCACCGAAGGGTTCGTGGGTAACGAGGCCGCCATGGACCAGGCCCTGGCCGCCATGCAGAAGGCCGAGCACGACGAGGCCGACGCGCTGATCGCGGCCGCCGCCGACCGGTACGACACCGCCCGCAACCTGCTCATCGGCTCGCTCACCTTCGGCCTGCTGCTGGCCTTCGCGGTGGGCATCTGGTTCGCCCGGATGTCGCGGCGCCAGCTCGGCAGCGTCGTCGACGCGCTGAACGCCATCGGCGAGGGTGACCTGACCCGCAGGGCCGAGGTGTACTCCCGTGACGAACTGGGCCGGATCGCCACGTCGGTCAACCGCGCCAACGACGGCATCCGCTCGATCGTGGAGACCCTGACCACCGGCGCCCGTACCCTCGGCGCGACCTCGGAGAAGCTGGCCGGGGTGACGGCGCGCATCGGCGTCAGCGCCAAGGAGGCCGCCTCCCAGGCCGACGTGGTGGCCGGCGCCGCCGGCGGGGTGTCGAGCAACGTGCAGACCGTGGCCGCCGGCGCCGAGGAGATGGACGCCTCGATCCGCGAGATCGCCGAGAACGCCCACAGTGCGGCGCGGGTCGCCTCGGAGGCGGTCGGCGTGGCCGAGTCGACCAACCAGACGGTGTCCAAGCTCGGCGAGTCCTCGGCCGAGATCGGCAACGTCATCAAGGTGATCACCTCCATCGCGGAGCAGACCAACCTGCTGGCCCTCAACGCCACCATCGAGGCGGCCCGCGCCGGCGAGGCGGGCAAGGGCTTCGCCGTCGTGGCGAGCGAGGTCAAGGACCTCGCTCAGGAGACCGCCAAGGCGACCGAGGACATCTCCCGCCGGGTCGAGGCCATCCAGGCGGACACCACCAACGCGGTCGAGGCGATCGGCGAGATCGGCCGGATCATCGAGAAGATCAACGACTACCAGGTCACGATCGCCTCGGCGGTGGAGCAGCAGACCTCCACGACCAGCGAGATGAGCCGCAGCGTCGCCGACGCCGCCCACGGCGCGGCCGACATCGCCGGGAACATCGGTGGCGTGGCCTCCGCCACGCAGACCACCACGGCCAGCCTGACCGAGGCCGACCAGGCCGCGACCGAACTGGCCAACCTGGCCGCCGAGCTGCAGGCTGCGGTGGGGCGGTTCCGGGTCTGACGACTCCGACGACGGACGGCCGGCGTCACCCGCGCGGATAACGCGGGACGGCGCCGGCCGATGTCATTCGCCGGGGTACGGCGCCGGCCGATGTCATTCGCCGGGGTACGGCGCCGCGCGGCGGGCGGCGAGCGCCTTCACGTCCGCCGGCATCGCGTCGACCTCGCGCAGCCGGGGCAGCAGCTCGGGCTCGCGGGTCAGGGCCCGGAACGTCACGCCCACCGTCACGTTGTGCCCGGGCCGGTCGACCACGACGATCCGATCCCCGGCGCGGATCTGACCGGCGGTGACCACCCGCAGGTACGCGCCGGGGATCGCCCGGACCGTGAAGCGCTTGACCCACCGCTGCTCTGCCATCCACTGCGCGAACGTGCCGCACGGGATCCGCGGCACGGCGACCTCCAGGACGACCTGGTCACCGATGCGCCAGCGCTCACCGATCAGCGCCCCGGTGACGTCCAGCCCGGTGGTGGTCAGGTTCTCGCCGAACACCCCGTCGGGCAGCGTCCGGCCCAGCTCCGCCTCCCAGGCGTCGAGATCCTCCCGGGCGTACGCGTACACGGCCTGATCGTCTCCACCGTGGTGGGCGGTGTCGAAGATCCGGTCCCCCACCAGGCCACTGCCGAGCCCGGTGCCCTTCGGGCCGGGTGCGCGCACCTCGACCGGTCCGGTCGCCGGCCGCTTGTCGATGCCGGTTATCCCGACTCCCTTGGCGGGGTTGGGCCGGGGAACCGCGAGGTTGACCGAGATCAGATGCGCCACGGTCGCAGCCTAGGCCGCACCGCCCACCACGGACCAACGGATTACCCCGGATCGCCGCGGCCGCGGCATAAGGTGACCTCGTGACCGACCCCCTGATTCAGATCTCCCTCGTGTTGCTCGTGGACCGGTCCGGGGCGCTGCTGCTTCAACTGCGCGACAGCCAGGCGCCCAACTTCCCGGACAGGTGGGGTCTGCCGGGCGGGCACCGCGAGCCCGGCGAGTCGCCCGAGCAGGCGGCGCGGCGGGAACTGTGGGAGGAGGCGATGCTGCGCCCCGACGACGAGCTGGGCCTGTTCGAGGTGCAGACGTTGCCGGAGCACGGCCTGGTCAAGCACTACTTCTCCGGCTCCACCTGCGCGGTACCGGAGGACGTGATCCTCGGCGAGGGCGCCGCCATGGTCTTCGTTCCGGCCGCCGAGGCCTTCGACGGCCGGGAGTTCACCCCCGGCACCGTAGAGGTACTGACCCGGTTCCTGGCATCGGCCCAGTACGCCCGGCTGGCCGGCGGCGAACCGCAGCCGTACCCCGGCGATGACGACGACCGGTACGCCGACTGGACCTACCTGTCCGACCTGTACGTCTGCCCCCTCGCCGACGCCCACCGCACCTGCCACCGCCGCGCCGACCTGCTGCTGGCCCAGGGCCGCGACGACGCGCTGCGCGCGATGACGGACGAGGGGCACCGGTGCGCTTTCGTGCGCCTCATGCGGCTGCTGGTCGACACCAACCGGGTCGAGGACCTGCGACAGATCGCCGCCGCCGGTGACGATCGGGCGACGCTCACCCTGTACGAGTACCTGAGCCGCCGCTATGCCGGCGACGACCTGACCGCCGCGCTGCGCCGGGAGGCGACTGTCCTCCCCCGCATGAACCTGTGGCTCGCCGGCCGCCTCGCCGAGGCCCGCCGTACCGACGAGGCTCTCAGCCTGCTCGAAAACCTCACGGCAGACCCACGGTACGGCGACGAGGCGCGCCGGGTACGCCAGCGCATCCTCGCCGCCGGTCACGGACGGTAGACCTACTCGTCGTTCCCGGGCTCCGGCTCGGCGGCGTCGGTCGAGCGGGCCGACCGCCGGGCGCGCGCCATCAGCACCACGCAGCCGAGCGCGGCGACGACGAGGACGACGTGCAGCGTTACGGCCATGGCTGCACGCTATCGCGTCGCACCGTTCCCGATCGCATCGTCGCCGGCGGAGTTGAGGTGGTACGCCCGCTCCTCGGCAACCTCCTTGGCGAGCAGGAACCGTTCGGTCCAGTCGGCGGCCCCGTCCGGGATGCGCGCGACGACGTGCTCGTCGAGGAGCGGGCCGGCCGCCGCCGACAGGCTCACCGCGACGACGGTCTCGCCCCGCTCCTCGTAGTGGCGCAGCCGCCACCGTGCCTGCCGGTGCCGTCTGCGTTGGGCGCGCCGGCCGAGCGTGGTGGCCACCACGCCGACGCAGACGATCACGAGCAGCACCACGGTGAGCGCGAGGAGCAGGGCGAGCGCACGCACGGCGGACTCCGCTACCTGGTCGGGATGGCGGTGTTGGCGCCGGGCGCGTACGTGGTGAGCCCCGGCGGCAGCGCCTTGACGATGTCGATCTGCGAGCACGTCGGGCAGGCGTTGTAGCCTTCCTGGCGCTTCTTGTTGGCGTCCGCCTCGGCCTGCGCCTGGACCACCCGGGCCTGCGCCTCGCTCACCGCGGCGTACGCGGCCTGCGCCTTGTTCACCGCGTCCTGCACGGTCTGCGGCAGCGTGATGCGGGACAGGTTGAACTTGATGCCCTCGAAGAAGTCGCCGCCCAGCATCTCCCGGAGGTCACGCGGCAGACTGTTGTTCACCGCGTCCTGGACCTTCGCGATGTTCGTGTTGTTCTGGCCGCCGTTGGCGACCACCGCCGCGCCGGGGTTGGCCCCGGTCACATTGCCGTTCTGCACCAGCGCGCAGCTGGAGACGAGCTCGGCGCAGCGGAAGCTGCTGATCTGGATCCGCAGGTCGTTGTCGATGACCGGCCGCACGATCGCGTCGAGGAAGGTGCTCCAGCCCTCGTCGCTCTCGTACGGGTACCGCAGGTTGCCGTCGATGCCCCGGAACTGGCGCGTGCCGAACTTGTTGTCGAACTCCGTCATCGTCTTGGGGTCGAGATTCAGGGTGAAGTAGATGGTCCCCTCGATGCCCAGGTCGACGCCGTCGCTGGACGGGGTGCGCACCACGTCGACGCCCGTGCGCTCACCCCGGCCGGCGTCGGCGGTGATGGTGTAGAAGCGCTGCTGGGCCGGGTACTTGTGGGTGACCGACCAGAGGCCGGTCCAGGTCATGCCGGAGCCCGGCTGGATGACCTGGCGTACCCGGTTGTTGTCGAACCAGCCGCCGTTGCGGACCACGCCGATCTCGCCGCCGGTGGTCTTGTCGAAGCCGCCGAACACGCCCACCAGGCTGACGACCAGCACGACGGCGGCGATCATCCCGCCCACGACCATGCCGACGGCGGTGGCCGGCACGAACCGGCGCGGCGCGCGGCCGGAAAACTTGGGGACTGACATCTTCAATTCTCCAGGGCTACGACGGTGCCGAGGGTGGTCTCCCCGGCAGCGGCCGGGGAGACGGCTCACGCACCGCGACAGGCCCCGTCCGCACGACCATCACGGTGACATCACGGCGCAAGCGCGTATTCAGAAGGTCCTGGCGCCGCGACGCCACCGGGCGTCACCGGCCCGGTCGTCGCCCGAGCCGGTGGTCCAGAGCGGTGTGCCGCCGCCCCGCCCCGACGGTACGCACCGCGGCCGCGAGCGCCCGGCGGGAGCCCACGAGCACCACGAGCTTCTTGGCCCGGGTCACCGCGGTGTAGAGCAGGTTCCGTTGCAGCATCATCCAGGCGCTCGTGGTCAGCGGGATCACCACGGCCGGGTACTCCGAGCCCTGCGAGCGGTGGATGGTCATCGCATACGCGTGAGCCAGCTCGTCCAGCTCGTCGAAGTCGTACGTGATGGTCTCGTCCTCGTCGGTGCGGACCTCCAGCGTCTGGTCCTCCGTGGAGAGTGCGGTGACGACGCCGAGGGTGCCGTTGAAGACGCCCGCGGCGCCCTTGTCGTAGTTGTTTCTGATCTGGGTGACCTTGTCGCCGATGCGGAAGACCCGGCCGCCGGCGCGCCGTTCGGGCAGCCCCTCCCGGCCGGGGGTGAGCCGCTGCTGGAGGAGGGTGTTGAGCGCCCCGGCGCCGGCCGGCCCGCGGTGCATCGGCGCGAGGACCTGGATGTCGCGGCGCGGGTCGAACCCGAACTTGGCGGGCACCCGGTTGTAGGCGACGTCCACGGTCAGCGCCGCGGTGGCCTCGGTGTCGTCGCACGGGAACAGGAAGAAATCGCTCAGGCCGGTGGTGAGCGGCGGCTTCCCCGCGTTGATGCGGTGCGCGTTGGTCACCACGCCGGACTGCTGGGCCTGCCGGAAGACGCGGGTGAGCCGGACCCGTGGGATGGCGTCGGCGGTGAGCAGGTCGCGCAGCACCTCGCCGGCGCCGACCGAGGGCAGCTGGTCGACGTCGCCGACGAGCAGCAGGTGCGCGCCGGGCGGTACGGCCTTGACCAGCTTGTTGGCGAGGATCAGGTCGAGCATGGACGCCTCGTCCACGACGAGCAGGTCGACGTCGAGCGGGTTGTCGCGGTCGTAGGACGGATCTCCGCCGGGCCGCAACTGGAGCAGCCGGTGGACGGTGGCGGCCGGGTGGCCGGTCAGCTCGGACAGCCGCTTGGCCGCCCGCCCGGTCGGCGCGACGAGCGTGACCTTGGCCTTCTTCGCGGCGGCGAGGGTGACGATGGAGCGGACGGTGAAGCTCTTGCCGCACCCGGGGCCACCGGTGAGCACGGCGACCTTGCTGGTCAGCGCCTGCCGGACGGCCTCCTCCTGCTCGGGGGCGAGGTCGGTGCCGGTCCGGGTGTGCAGCCAGGCCAGCGCCCTGCCCCAGTCGACGTCGGCGAAGTGCGGCATCCGGTCGACGGGCTCGCTCAGCAACCGCAGCAGGCTGCCGGCCAGCGACATCTCGGCCCGGTGGAACGGCACCAGGTAGACCGCCGGCACCGGCCCGTCGGGTCCGGGCACCTCCTCCCGGACCACCCCCTCCTCGGCGACCAGTTCGTCGAGGCAGGTGCCGATCAGAACGGCGGGCACGTCGAGGATCTTGGCCGCGTCCGCGATCAGTTGCGGCTCGGGCAGGTAGCAGTGCCCGTTGTCGGTCGCCTCCGACAGCGTGTACTGGAGGCCGGCCTTGACCCGGTCGGGGCTGTCGTGCGGGATCCCCACCGCCCGGGCGATGGTGTCGGCGGTCTTGAAGCCGATGCCCCAGACGTCGGCGGCCAGCCGGTACGGCTCGTTCTTGACCACCGAGATCGAGCCGTCGCCGTACTGCTTGTAGATGCGCACGGCCAGCGAGGTGGAGACCCCCACGCCCTGGAGGAAGACCATCACCTCCTTGATGGCCTTCTGCTCGTCCCAGGCCGCGGTGATCTTCGCGGTGCGCTTCGGCCCGAGGCCGGGCACCTCGATCAGGCGCGCCGGCTCCTCCTCGATCACCCGCAGCGTGTCCAGGCCGAAGTGGGCGACGATCCGCTCGGCGAAGACCGGTCCGATGCCCTTGACCAGGCCGGAGCCCAGGTACCGCTGGATGCCCTGGATGGTGGCGGGTAGCACGGTGGTGTACGACTCGACCTCGAACTGCCGGCCGAACTTGGGGTGCGACGACCACCGGCCCACCAGCCGCAGGCTCTCCCCCGGCTGGGCGCCCAGCAGCGCGCCGACCACCGTCAACAGGTCCGAGGAGCGGTCGGTGGCGACCCGGGCCACGGTGTACCCGGTCTCCTCGTTGACGTAGGTCAGCCGCTCCAGCACCGCGTCCAGCACGGCACCGGGCGGTCGCGCGGTCGTCGTCACGGCCACCATCCTGCCGACGACCACCGACGAAATTCCAGTCACCAGCGCCGCTGCCCCGGCAAACGGGACTAAAGGGTCAGCGACCGGCGGTTACCGCAGCAGCGGACCGGCGTCGGCGCGTTCACCCGTTCGGGGGATCGATGACTGTCAGAACGGTCACGGCCGTTGCACCGCGCGTACCCCCACGGATAAACATTCACACCGGTTAGCGCGGCCGTTCGGCCGCGGAAGGTAGGGATGCCATGAAACGGGCCCGTATGGCCGGACGCGCGCCACGATCCGTCGTCGCCGTCGCCACCATGCTCGTCGTCGTCGCGCTCGGCACCACCCCGGCCGACGCCGCGACTCCTACCAGCGGAACGGTCTCCACCGCCAGCCCGGACCTCACCTGGAACGGCGGCCCGTTCGCGGTACCCAACGCCACGGCCACCACGGGCACCCTGGCGTGCAACGCCGCGACCGTCTGCGACGACTACACGCTCGACGTCGACGTTCCGGCCGGGTACGACGCCGACCACGACCTGAAGATCACGGTCGGCTGGCCGAAGTCCGCCGCCGACTTCGACGTGTACCTGCTCGACAGCGCCGGCGCCGAGGTGGCGCAGGCGGCGTCGAACGCGGATCCGGAGATCCTGGTGGTACCACCGGTCGCCGGCACGTACACGGTCCGGGTGGTGCCGTTCAACCCCCTCGGCGACGGCTACACCGCGAAGGCAGAACTGGTCGCGAAGCCGGCTGCCCCGGCGCCCGGCCCGACGGGCGCGACCTCGTTCACCAACTACCCGGCCCCGGACTCGCTGCCGCAGGCGCACAACGCCGGTGAACCGTCGATCGGGGTGAACTGGAAGACCGGCAAGGTCATGTACCAGGCGTACACCGACACGTACCGGGTGAGCTTCGACGACACGGCGAAGGCCACCTGGGAGAACAAGAGCGCCGGCCTGCCGAAGTGCACCGCGGTCAGGTCCCTGGACCCGATCCTGTTCACCGACCACGACACCGGCCGTACGTTCGAGTCGCAGTTGGCCGGCAAGGCGTCCCTGACCTGCTTCACCGACGACGACGGCGAGACCTGGACGCCGTCGCAGGGCGGCGGCCTCAACTCGGGCGTCGACCACCAGACGATCGGCGGCGGCAGGTACTCGGCGAACGGCGTCGGCGGCACCCCGCTGTACCCGAACGCGGTCTACTACTGCTCGCAGGACATCGCCGACGCGCTCTGCTCGACCAGTCGGGACGGCGGTCTGACGTTCGGCCCGGCGGTACCGATGTACACCCTGCTGGACTGCGGCGGCCTGCACGGCCACGTGAAGGTCGCGCCGGACGGCACGGTCTACGTGCCCAACAAGGGCTGCGGCGCCAACCAGGCGGTCGCGGTCTCCTCAGACAACGGCACGACCTGGCAGGTGCGCAAGGTGCCGACCAGCGCGCCCGCCGACAGCGACCCGGCGGTCGGCATCGGCGCCGACGGCACCGTCTACTTCGGATACCAGAACGCGGACGGCCACCCGCGCGTCGCGATCTCCCACGACAAGGGCGCGACCTGGGAGAACGACCAGGACGTCGGCGCGGCGCTGGGCATCAGGAACACGGTGTTCCCGGCCATGGTGGCCGGGGACGGCGATCGCGCCGCGTTCGCCTTCATCGGTACCCCGACCGGCGGCAACTACCAGGACACCGCGAACTTCACGGGCGAGTGGCACCTGTACGTGGCCGCCACGTACGACGCCGGCAAGACGTGGTCGTTGACCGACGCCACGCCGAACGACCCGGTGCAGAAGGGCTCCATCTGCACCGGCGGCACCACCTGCGGCAACGATCGCAACCTGCTCGACTTCATGGACGTGCAGATCGACAAGCAGGGCCGGATCCTGGTCGGGTACGCCGACGGCTGCACCGCAGCGTGCGCGACCGGTGGCGCGCAGAACTTCGACTCGCTCGCCACGATCGCCCGGCAGAGCGGCGGGAAGACGCTGTTCGCCGCCAACGACGCGGCCTCCCCCGCAACGTCTCCACGGTGAGGTCCTGGACGTGAAGCAACTCGCCACACTCGTCGGCGCGCTGGTCGCCGCCGCAGCCCTCACCGGCTGCGGCGGCGTCACCAAGGGAAAACCGCTGCCTGCCGAGGCCGCCGGGTCCGGGGCGGTCGGCTGCGCGGGTACGGCCAGCCCGGCGCCGGTGCCCACCGCCTTCCCCCACGAGGTTCCGATACCGCCGAAAGCGGTCGTCACCGGCTACGAGGAGCGTTCAGGTGGGCGGCAGATCGTGACGGCGGTGGCGCCGGGCAGGTTCCGCGACACCCTCGCGTTCATGCAGCAGGCGTACCCGTCAGCGGGCCTCGACCTGAGCGCCGGCGAGGTCGAGGACCGGGACGCCGAGTCGAACTACTCGGGTCGCGGCCTGAAGGGCCGCTGGACGCTGCGTGAGGTGTCCGGCTGCCATGGCGACACCCTGGTCACGGTACTGGTCGCCAAGGCCTGACCCGTTCCCCCTACCGTGCGCCGGTCCTATCCTGCCGACCACCCCCGGCGATGGTCACCGCTGAAGCATGAAGACCGGTATCCGGCCTGGCCACTCACCCGTTCGGGCCAGGGCGGATGATCCGGATGGTGAGATCCGTTACACCCTTCCGGGGAATCCGATAAATATTCATACCGGTTAGCGTGGGCCGCTCCGCGGCGAAAGGCAGGATGTATGAGACCACCGCGCATGTCCGCACGGGTGCCCCGGCGACTGGCCGCCGTCACCGCCGTGTTCCTCGTCGCCCTCGCCGGCGCGACCAGGGCAGAGGCCGCCACGACCGGTGCCGCCACGGTGTCGCCGACCAACTCGTCCAGCACCTGGAACGGCGGCCCGTACCTGATGCCCAACCTGTCGACGTACGTCGGCGACCCGGTGTGCAATCAGGTGATGCGCTGCGACGACGTCACCCTCACCGTCGACGTGCCGTCGGGGTACGCCGCCGGTCACGACCTGCAGGTCGCCGTCGGCTGGTCGGCCAGCGTCGCGGACTACGACCTGTACCTGTACGACAGCGCCGGCAGGGAGGTGGCACGGGCGACGTCGAACGCCGACCCGGAGATGCTCTTCGTGCCGCCGGTGTCCGGCCGGTACACGGTCCGGGTCGTGCCGTCCAATCCACTCAACCAGCCCTACTGGGCCGCCGCCGCCCTGGTGTCCAAGTAGGCGGTCAACTGACACCCTGCGCGGAGTTCACGCGGGGCCTGATGCGGGACCGACGATGCCCGTGGCCGAGGTCTACGATGCGGCGGGATCTCGACCATGGGGAGACGGCGATGACGAGCTGGCGGGCGCGCTGGACCGGCGGCGTGGTGGCGTTGTGCCTGCTCGCACTCACCGCGTGTAGCCGGCCGGCCGGTGTGGACGGCGACCTCACCGGCCACTGGTCGGCGTTCCCCGAGCCGAAGGTACCGGTCCCCGTCGCCTTCGAGTGCCACATCGGAAACATCGGCGCCGGGAACACCTCCAACCTGCCCGTCGTGCCTGCCGACTGCTCCGACTCGCACACGCTCGAGGTGGTGTATGTGGGACGGTTCGGCGCCGCCGCCTCGGCCGCCGGCGATCCGCCCGCCCGCGACAGCGATGACTCTCGAGCGGCGTACGCCGAATGCGACCGGGCCGCCCGTGACTACCTCGGTGGCGACTGGCACGACGGCCGGCTGTTCCTGCACTACTCGCCGCCCACGAATTCGACGTGGGACGGGGGCTCCAGGTTCTTCTCCTGTTCGCTGGTGGAGCTCGCAAGCATGCAGGGCGAGGTGCGGGGCCGGTCCGGCAGCCTCAAGGGGGCCCTCAGCGGCGACCGGCCACTGGCGATGCGCTGCTTCAACGAGGTGGGCACCAAGGACGCCGACGGCTTCTACAACCCGGTGGACGATGCCCTGCCGGTCGACTGCGGCATCGCGCACAGTGCCGAGTACGCCGGGACGTACCACCCACCGGACCTGATCTACCCCGTGACCGACAAGGCCCTGGACCGGATGCGGTTCGACGGATGCGATCAGGTGGTCGCCGGCTTCCTCGGTATGCCCCTGAACGCGTTGGATGCCCGCCCGGACATCACCTCACTCGCGTGGGGTCCGGACAAGAACCAGTGGCAGCTCGGCGACCGGTCGGTCACCTGCCTGGTCACCGTCTCCACCAAGCACCTGGTACGCGGCTCCCTCAAGCAGCTCGGCCAGCGCCCCCTCCCCTGATCACCGGGACAGGGCGAACGCGGCGAGGTTGACGGAGACCAGCTCGGGCCGGCCGCCGTTCTGGTCCGGGGCGGCGGTCAGCACGTCGAGGTGGTGGTACCCGGGCGCGATGACCGTCGTACCGTGCGCCGGCGTGCCGTTGCCGACGACCAGCCCCTCCCCTCCGAGCAGGTTGATGGTGGGGTTGGCCTCGATCCCGCCGGTGTGCACCACGTGCCGGGAGATCTGCGGCGAGCTCGCCTGGTAGATGTCGGTGACCAGCTTGGTCGGGAAGTAGTGCTCGGTGAAGTCGAGCGGGTGCTCCGACAGGCTGCGCGCCAGCTCCTGGATGTCGGTGACCTCCCGCGCCTCGGTGGTGAACGGCGCACCGTCCCGGCCGGCGTAGGCCGGGTCGTCCGGCGCGCCGACCCGGTTGTAGTTGCGCCAGGTGTACAGCGGCCCGTGCGGGGAGTCCGGGATCGCCTTGCGGCTGGTACCGAACTGGCCCTGAAGCTGCCGCAGCTCGGCGACCCGGGTCACGTCGTACGGCACCGGGAAGTCCTTGTCCACGATCCGGCCGCCGTCGAAGAAGCCGGCGCTGGTCTGGAGGAAGGCCAGCGGTTGGGAGTTGTCGTCCAGCAGCGCACCGAGGGCCACCTGGTTGGTGAGGTTGAAGTCCTTTGTGGACGGCGTGCCGGTGAGGAAGGTCAGGTGGTCCTTGGAGAACAGCAGCCGCTGGGTGGTGTCGAGGTTGACGTTCGACGGAAGGTAGGTCACCAGGTCGGAGCGCCCGCCCGGGTTGACGGTGGCGGCCAGCCCCGCGAGGCCGAGGACGTTCATCGTCTCGGCGTTGATCAGGGCGGGCAGCGAGATCGTACGGGGCAGCAGCCCGGTGTCCAGCCCCGCCTGCATGGCCACGTAGCCGATGCCGGGGTCCGGCACCATCTGCGTCGAGCGCAGGCCGTTGAGGTCGCTCAGCGAGGTCGCGATCGTACTGTCGAGGGCGAAGTAGCCGGAGCACTGGTTGTAGCCGGCGTCCGCGACGGTGGCCGGGTTGCCGTCGAAGTCCCACTCGGCGAAGAAGCCGGTGAGCACGCCGCCCAGGGAGTGCCCGCCGCAGAGCACCTTCTGCTTGCGCAGTCCCTGGTCGGGCAGTTCCGCGACCATCAGGTCGTACTGGTCGCGGACGGTCTGCTCCAGCCCGACCCGGGCCAGCCAGCCGACCTGGCCGTTGCCCAGGTAGCCGGCGAAGGTGCGGCCGTCGATCTCCTTGTGGCGGTAGTAGTAGTCGATCGCGACGTGCGGGTCGCGGGCGGCGAGGCCGGCCCGCAGGCCGGTGGAGTCCTCCAGGCAGTTGGACCGCCGGTCGAGGGCCCAGAACTCCAGGTACCGGCCCGAGCCGGCGGCCTGCACGATGGTGTCGCGCGCGAGGCTGTCGAACGCCCCGGCGCCCTCCAGGATGCCGGGCTGCGCGATGAGGATCTTGTCCGCACCCGCCGACCGGGCCGGGCCGTTCGCGTGCCGGAACCGCAGGTAGGACAGCCAGTCGCAGGCCTGCGGGTGCGGGCCGGCCGACGCGGGCAGCGGTACCTTGACCCGTACCACCGACTCCACCACGCTGCTGATCGGCGAACTCGTCGAGACGGGGGTCTCCACCCGGCCGGTGTCCGCGTGCGCCGGTCCGGCCGCGGCCGGGACGACAGCGGCCGAACCGGCGACCAGCGCGACGACGACGGCGCGGCGGACCAGACGACTACGTTGCATGGGGGCCTCCATGGTCAACAAAGAGGACGCAGTGGACGGTGTGCCTCATCCCCGCAATGCGAACATGATTCGCTAAGATAGCGATCGATGTTCGCAACGGTCAATGCGGCGCGGCCCGGCTCACCCGCCTGGTGGCGAGCCCGCTACCAGCGGCGGCTGCGGGCGCGCGGCCGGGGCCTGACCATCGAGCGGATCTGCGAGGCCGCACTCGCGGTCCTGGACTCCGAAGGGCTGCCGGAGCTGACCATGCGCCGGCTCGCCGACGAACTGGGCACCGGCCCCGCCTCGCTGTACCGGCACGTCACCAGCCGGGAGGAACTCCTGGTGGAGGTGGCGGACCGGGTCCTCGGGGAGCTGACCGAGCCCGACGAGGCGCTGGGCTGGCGCGACGCCGTCGAGCACCTCGCGCACGACCTCCGCCGGGTGCTGCTCACCCATCAGGCGGTCGTCCTCGTCATTGCCAGGTCGCCGCTGCTGGGCCCGAACGCGATGCGCATCCGCGAACTGTTCTGGCGGGCCATGGACTCCGACGGCTGCGACGCGCGGTTCGCCGTCCAGACGTACTTCACCGTGGTGCACTTCGTCGTCTGCTCGGCGCTGTTCACCGCGGGGACCGCCCACCACCGCGCGGCGGGCGAGCCGACCGGGCTGAGCACGCTGCTGGACGTCCTGCCGGCCCGCCAGTACCCGACGGTGTTGAGGTTCAGCGAGTACGGCGACAAGCCGGACCCCGACTACGACTTCGACTTCGGGCTGCGCGCACTGCTCGACGGCCTGGACCGCTCCCGGTAGCGGTTCGGCCGCACGGTGGATATTGAAGACAGCGACTTGCGTCAATACTGGATCCGTTGCGACGACGTGAGGAGCGTGGAGTGGAACTGCCGACCTGGGTTCCGGAGGGCGTCAACGTCACGGTGCCGAACGCCGCCCGCGTGTACGACTACGCACTGGGTGGCTACCACAACTTCACCGTCGACCGGGACTTCCTGCACCAGGCGGAGGCGATGATGCCCGGGCTCGTCCCGATGGCCCACGCCAACCGCGCATACCTGGGGCGGGTGGTCCGCTGGCTGGCCGCGGCCGGCGTACGCCAGTTCCTCGACATCGGCTCGGGAATACCGACCCTGGGCAACGTGCACGAGGTGGCTCAGGCAGCGGCGCCCGACAGCCGGGTGATGTACGTCGACATCGACCCGGTCGCGGTCGCGCACGGACGGGCCATCCTGGCCGACAACCCGCGGGCCACGGCCATCGAGGGCGACCTGCGCCGGCCGGCCGACATCCTCAACCACCCCGAGGCCCTCAACCTGCTCGACCTCTCCGAACCGGTGGCCGTACTGCTGAACGCGGTGCTGCACTTCGTCTCCGACGACGAGGATCCGGCCGGCATCGTCGCCAGCATCCGCGACGCGCTGGTGTCCGGGAGCTACTTCGCCGTGTCGCACGTCGCCCCGTCCGGAGGGTACGACACCGAGGAGGAGAGCCTTCGCAGGCTCTACGAGCGCACCCCCACCCCGTTCTACCTGCGTACGCCCGATCAGGTGGCGTCGATACTCAACGGGCTCGAGATCGTCGACCCGGGGGTCGTGTCCATCCTCGACTGGCACCCCGACCCGGAGGAGGAGGCCGACGACAGGCCGGAGCTGGCGGTACTGGGCGCGGTCGGCCGCAAGCCCTGATCAGCTCGTCGGGCTCGGCACCGGGCGTCCGCTCGGCCGCAACGGCTCACACGCCTTCATGGCCGCCGTCACCTTCGGGTCGGCCTGGTCGAGCCCGCCCGGCCCGGCCGACATCGTCACCCCGTGATCGGACAGACAGTTGCGGTACGCGGTGATGGCCCCGTTGTCGCGGTTACCGGACCGGGTGCCCGGGCTGGGCCGCAGCGACGCGCACGCCTGCTGCGCCTGCTGCCAGGTCGCCGCGTCGACGCCGGATGGCGGCTGGTCCCCGTTGCCGAAACCACCGAACCGGCCGGGCTGGCGGCTCGGTGCCCCGCTGGGCCGGGCACTGGGCCGGTTCCCGCGCGGGAAGGCCGACGGCAGGGTGACGCCGTGCCGGCTCAGACAGTCCACGTACGCCTGGATACCGGCCCGACCAGAGCCGCCGGCAGGGGCGCCCGCCGAGGACGGTGACCCGGACCCACACCCAGCCACCGCGCCCACGCCGGCCAGAACCAGCAGCCCAGCGGCAGCACGTACCCGGTTTCGCACCGTGACCTCCGATTGATGGCCGAGGGCGTACGACGTGCACAGCAAAACCACACCTGCTGGGGATTGCGTCAGACCGACCTCGGAATCGGCTGGGAGTCGCCTCGCAGCCGGCGCTTTGAGGCTTCTCTGAGGTACGCCTGAGCCAACGGCGAGCCGGGACGATCACACTGGCGCACCATGAGATCCCGGCTACCGGTACGCCTCCGTGGGCGCCGCGCGGCACTGTGGCTCGCGCTGGGCGCGGTGGCCGCCGGCGCTGTGGCGGTCACGACCGTCGCGTACGCCGATCGCGGCACACCGGCGGCGAACGCGTCGCCGACGGTACGGGTACGGCGGGGCGTGGTCGAGCTGACCGCGTCGGCCGCCGGCACCGTGCAGGCCGCGCAGACCCGGGGGCTGAGCTTCAGCACCGGCGGTGTGGTGACCGAGATCGACGTGAAGCCGGGAGACTCGGTGACCGCCAGCCAGGTGCTCGCCCGCATGGACGCCTCGGCCGTCCAGGACGAGGTCAACGCGGCCCAGGCCGGCGTGGACTCGGCGGTCGACGCGCTGACCCGCGCGGAGCAGACCGCCACGCCCGGGGCGTCGACCTGCCAGGCGGCGCTCGCGGCCTATACCAACCACGCCGAGGCCGTCAGCCCGGCTCCGGTGAGCCCGTCGACGTCGGTCGGCCCGTCCGCCACTCCGTCGCCGCCAGCTGAGCCGAGCAGCACCCGATCCGAGCCCGGCGCGCCGCTCCCCTCCGGTGCGCCGGCCCGGCCGAGTGGTCGGCCCGCCGCACCGGGCGGCGGGCCGACCCCGACGGGTGGCGGGGGGCGCCCCTGCACCGGCCCGGCCGCCGGATCCGGCTCCTCCGCCGGCCGCGCCGGATCCGGCGACAGCCTGCTGTCGGCGCAGCAACAGCTCACCAACGCCCGGCTGGCGCTGCGGCTGGCCCAGGACAAGCTGGCGGGTACGACCATCACGGCGCCGGTGGCCGGCCGGGTGCTGTCCGTCGCCGGTACGGTCGGCGCCGACCAGACGCCGGGCGCCAGTGGGTTCATCGTCCTCGGCGAGGTCGCCGACACCGTGGTGCGGGCCGGGTTCTCCGAGGCCGACGTCGCACACCTGGCCGTGGGCCAGCCCGCCACCGTCACGCTGCCCAACCGCGACGGGATCCAGGTCACGGGCAAGGTCTCGCAGATCGACCCGGCCGGCACGACCTCGGGCCGGCTGGTCCGCTACGGCGTACTGGTGGCCTTCGACGAGGTACCGGCCGATCTGTTGCTCGGTCAGAGCGCCGACGTCGCGGTGGTGACCGCGTCCGCCTCCGACGTCCTGTACGCCCCCTCGGCGGCGGTCCACCCGTCATCCGACAGCAGCAACAGCGCCACGGTGACCGTCCGCGACGGCGGGCACGACGTGCACCGGACCGTCTCCGTCGGGCTGCGCGGTGACCAGTACACCGAGATCCGATCCGGCCTCCAGGAAGGCGATGAGCTGGTCGTCACCGGCTGACAGCGACCACGGTCAGCACTTTCCCAGATTGCTGTCAGCCACTGTGCAGGTCGAACCGATAGAACCTACGGAGTGTCAGGCACGAGGCGAGCGACATTGACGGATCACACCGGCCGGGTACTCGTCGTCGACGACGAGGCCAACATCTGCGCACTGCTGTCCGCGACCCTGCGACTGACCGGCTACGACGTCCGCGTCGCCGGTGCCGGCCGCGAGGCGCTGCTGGCCGCCGCCGAGTTCGACCCCGATCTCGTCGTCCTCGACGTGATGCTGCCCGATCTCGACGGCTTCGAGGTGGCCCAGCGGCTGCGGGCCAACGGCAAGCCGGTACCCGTCCTGTTCCTGACCGCGCGGGACGCGGTGGAGGACCGGATCTCGGGGCTCGCGGCCGGCGGCGACGACTACGTCACCAAGCCGTTCAACCTGGAAGAGGTCGTCCTGCGGATCCGCGCGATCCTGCGGCGCAGCCGGGCGGGGTCGCAGCCGGCCGCTGACAACGGCTCGCTGGGCTACGCCGACCTCGAACTCGACGACGAGGCGCACGAGGTGCGCCGGAGCGGCAAGCTGATCGAGCTCTCGCCCACGGAGTTCAACCTGCTCAGGTACCTGCTGATCAATGCGGGCCGGGTGGTCAGCAAGGCGCAGATCCTGGACCGGGTGTGGAACTACGACTTCGGCGGCGACGGCCGGATCGTGGAGTCCTACGTCTACTACCTCCGCCGCAAGGTCGACAAGTTCGACCCGCCGTTGATCCACACCGTCCGCGGCGTCGGGTACTCGCTGCGACTGCCACGGGACGATGAGTCGTAGCTTGCGGCCCTGGCAGCGGTGGACCCTGCTGCGCCGCATGGTTGTCACCACGGCCATTCTCGCCGCGGTCGCCCTGGTCGTCGCCGACGTCGCCGGACTGGCCCTGCTGCACTCGCAGCTCGTCGGGCGGGTCGACGCCCAACTCAGGCTCCAGGCGCGCGCCGTGTCCCGGCTGAACCTGCTTCCGCCGCGCGGCGAGAACCGGGCGCTGCGAGCCGGGGCGGGCTTCGGCAGCTCATCGCGGGTGTACCTGTACAACGCCGACGGCACCCTCCGGTCCGCCTCCCCGGCCACCTCGGCGGACGAGCCGCAGCTGGGCGGGTTCGCCGCGCTGAAGGCCAAGGCCGGCGCCCGCCCGTACACCGTCGACGGTACCGAGGGCGCCTGGCGGGTGATGGTCGTCGCGGTCGCGAACGGCCAGGGCTACGCGGCGCACGCGGTGTCCCTGCACGCCATCGAGGTCACCGAACAGACGCTGATCCTCGTGGACACGGCGGTCACCGGGCTGGTGCTGGTGCTGATCGCGCTCGCCGCCGCGGCGGTGGTCCGCATCGGGCTGCGCCCGCTGACCCGGATGGAACAGATCGCGACCGAGATCGCCGGTGGCGACCTGTCGCGGCGGGTGCCCGACACCGACCCCCATACCGAACCCGGACGGCTGGGCACCGCGCTCAACACCATGCTGGTGCGCATCGAGGCGGCGCTGGCCGACCGTACCGCCTCCGAACGGCGGCTGCGTCAGTTCCTCGCCGACGCCTCCCATGAACTCCGCACGCCGCTGACCTCCATCCAAGGCTTCGCTCAGCTGTACCGGCGCGGCGGCGCCCCGCCCGGACCCGCCCTGGACGAGGCCATGAGCCGCATCGAGGCCGAGGCCAGCCGGATGCGGCTACTCGTCAACGACCTGCTGCTGCTGGCCCGCCTCGACGAGGAACGCCCCCTGCAGCGGCATCCGGTCGACCTGCTCGCCGTCGCCGCCGACGCCGTCCGCGACGCCCACGTCCGCGTACCCACCCGCTACGTCCGCCTCGCCGCCCTCGACGACACCCGCGACACCTTCGAACCCGTCACCGTCACCGGCGACGAACCCCGCATCCGCCAGGTCGTCACCAACCTCCTGGCCAACGCCCTGCAGCACACCCCCGACACGGCCGGCGTCACCATCCGCATCGGCCGCGCCGGCGACGCCCCGGTCCAGGGTGAACCGGTGGCAGCCGTCGGTACGACCCCGGCCGCCAACGGATCGGCCGCCGTCATCGAGGTCGCCGACACCGGGCCCGGCATGGCCGGAGACGAGGCCCGCCACGTCTTCGAGCGCCTCTACCGCGCCGACCCCAGCCGGTCGCGCCGCCACGGCGGCGCCGGCCTCGGCCTGGCCATCGTGGCCGCCATCGTCACCGCCCACGACGGCCGGGTCGAGTTGCACACCGGCCCCGGTACCGGCGCCCGCTTCCGCGTCCTGTTACCGGCTCCGGCGGACTGCCCACAGAACTCTCCAGTCCCGGACTCTCCGCTCCCAGCCAGTTATGAGGAAACCCCAACGGCGCTCTGAGGGGTGATCGGCACCATGGCCGCCATGTCCCTTGCCGCCGTGCCCCTCTGGCGACGCCTGCCGTCACCCTTGCGACGGCTGCGACTACGCCGGCCAGCGCTGGTCCTCAACGCCGTACTGGTACTGCTGCTGGCGGTCGCCGCGGTCCTGTCCTACCGCACGGTCTCCGCCGCTGACCCGGCGGCGTCGGCGTCGGGTACGGCGAGCCGGGTGGTGCCGGTGACCCAGGGACCGGTGACCGCGTCGGTGTCGGCCACCGGCACGGTGCAGAGCGCATCGACGGCGGCCGCCAACTTCGTCACCGGAGGCACGGTCACCGAGATCGACGTCAAGGTGGGTGACGCGGTGACGGCCGACCAGGTACTGGCCAAAGTCAGCCCCACGGCGGCGCAGGAGCAGCTCAGCGCGGCACAGGCCAACCTGGCCTCCGCTCAGCAGAGCCTGGCCCGGGCGCATTCGGCCGCACCGCCGGACCCGGCGCCGATCGCCTCCGCGCAGGCGCAGGTCACGCAGGCACAGAACGCGGTCAACTCGGCCCAGCGGGCGGTCGACGGTACGACCCTGACCGCACCGATGGCGGGTACGGTGATCGCCGTCAACGGTACGGTCGGCGGCTCCTCGGGCGGATCATCCGGCTCGTCGGGCGGTTCCGGTAGCGGCTCCGGCAGCGGTTCAGGCTCCGCGTCGGGCGGTTCCGGCAGTGGCAACACGGGAAGCGGCGGTTCGGGAAGCGGCAGCGCGGGCGGGGCCAACGGCGGTTCGGGAAGCGGCAGCGCGGGCGGGGCCAACGGCGGCTCGGGAAGCTCCGCCGCCGCGTCGACCGGATCCGCGACGACCGGCTTCATCCGCATCGCCGACCTGTCCAAGATGCAGGTCTCGGCGTCCTTCGCGGAGGCGGACGCGACGAAGCTGAAGACCGGCCAGGTGGCGAACGTGACCTGGGCGGCCCTGTCCGGCACCCGCGTCACCGGCAAGGTGTCGACGATCTCGCCGACCGCCACCACCCAGAACAGCGTCAACTCGTACGCGGTGACCGTCGACCTCGACTCGCTGCCCGACGGGGTCCGCATCGGGCAGACCGTGACCGTCCTGGTGACCGTCGCCCAGTCCGCCGACGATGCGGTACGGGTACCCGCGGCCGCCGTGCGCGGCACCGGCCAGCGGCACACCGTTGACGTCGTGACCGCCGACGGCAAACGGGAGACCCGGCAGGTCGAGGTGGGCGTCCAGGGCGACCAGTTCGTGGAGGTCACCTCGGGGCTGGATCCGGGTGAGCAGGTCGCGCTCACGCTGCCGACCAGTACCGGCACCGGCGCCGGTGGCGGCAACGGCCGGTTCGGCGGCGGCGGTCTCAACGGCGGCGGTTTCCCGGGCGCCGGCACCGGCGGCGGGGGCAACCGAGGCGGCGGAGCTACCGGCGGCGGTAGCCGGACCGGCGGTGCCGGATGACCGCTGTCCCCGATCCCGCGCTCCCCCACCCCGTACTCGACGTGCGGAACCTCGTGAAGGTCTACGGCGCGGGCGAGACACAGGTACGCGCGTTGCGCGGGGTCAGCCTCACCGTCGAGCGGGGCGACTACGTGGCGATCATGGGCTCGTCCGGATCGGGCAAGTCGACCCTGATGAACATCCTCGGCTGCCTGGACATCCCGACCAGCGGGCGGTACCTGCTCGATGGCGTCGACGTCAGCCGCCTCGACGACCGCCAACTGGCCCTGGTCCGCAACCGGCGCATCGGCTTCGTGTTCCAGGCCTTCAACCTCATCCCCCGGATGACCGCGCTGTCCAACGTGGAGCTTCCGTTGGCGTACGCGGGGATGAAGGCCGCCGAGCGCCGCCACCGGGCCCTCGCGGCGCTGGGCGCCGTGGGGCTGGCCGACCGGGCCGGTCACGAGCCCAACCAGCTCTCCGGCGGCCAGCAGCAGCGGGTCGCGGTGGCGCGGGCCCTGGTCACCGCGCCGGCGCTGGTCCTGGCCGACGAGCCGACGGGCAACCTCGACACCCGCTCCTCCGAGGACGTGCTGGCGGTGCTCGACCGGCTCAACCGCAGCGGCCGCACGATCGTGCTGATCACCCACGAGGCCGACGTGGCCGCCCACGCCAGGCGGCTGATCCGGCTGGTTGACGGGGAGATCGTGCACGACGAGGTCCTGCGCCGCGACGAGGTGCTGCCCCGCGACGCGAGCGCGGCGGTGTCCGGATGAACCCGGTCGAGACGGTCCGCTTCGCCGTACGGGGCGTGCTGGCCAACAAGCTGCGCTCGGGGCTGACGGTCCTCGGCATCCTCATCGGTGTCGCCGCGGTGATCCTGCTCGTGGCGGTCGGAAACGGCTCGTCCCGGGCGATCCAGCAGAGCATCGAACGGCTGGGTACCAACACGCTGACCGTGAGCAGCGGCGGGGTACGGCAGGCGACGAGCGCCGTCCAGAACACGGCGCTGACGCCCGACCTGGTCGACGCGCTGACCGACCGGAACGCGGCCCCCGACGTCAAGAGCGTCTCGCCGGTCGTGACCAGCTCACCCGACGCCGCGTACGAGGGCGTCGACCACACGTTCGGGCAGTTCATCGGCACCACCCCGGCCTACCTGTCGGCCGCCAACAACACGGTCGCCAGCGGTACGCCGTTCACCCCCGACGACGTCAAGGAGGCCCGGCGGGTCGTGGTCCTCGGCTCGACCGCCGCCGCGGCGCTGTTCGACCGGGAGGACCCCGTCGGCAAGCAGCTCACCGTCTCGGGCACGCTGTTCACCGTCGTCGGGGTCCTGGCCGACAAGGGCGGTACGGGCTTCAACGACCCCAACGACATCGCCATCGCGCCGATCACCGCCGTACAGCAGTCATTGACCGGCTACGGCCCGCTCAACCAGTTGCTGGTCCAGGCCACCGGGCCGGACGCGGTCGACGCGGCCCAGGCCGAGGTGAGCGCGATCCTCAACCAGAAGCTACACGTCACCAACCCGGCCAGCCCGCCGTACCGCATTCTCAACCAGTCCCAACTGCTGTCGGCCCGCCAGGACAGCGCGAAGACGTTCACCGTGCTGCTCGGCGCGGTCGCGGCGATCAGCCTGCTGGTCGGCGGCATCGGCATCACCAACATCATGATGGTGACGGTCACGGAACGCACCCGCGAGATCGGCATCCGCAAGGCGCTCGGGGCGCCCAGACGTGCCATCCTCACCCAGTTCCTGGTCGAGGCCACGGTACTGAGCCTCATCGGCGGGCTGCTGGGCGTCGCCGCCGCGGTGGCGGGCAGCCAGTTCACCATCGTCGGCATCAAGCCCGTCATCGTGCCCGCCTCGGTGGCGCTCGCGCTCGGCGTGTCCGTCGCGATCGGGCTGTTCTTCGGCAGCTACCCGGCCAGCCGGGCGGCGGGACTTCGACCGATCGAGGCGCTTCGTTATGAGTGAGGACACGATCCCGTTGGACAGCCCCGGACGGCACGCCGTGTACGACACGGTCGAACTGCACTCGCCCGTTGACCCCGTCGACCCTGTCGACGCCGTTGACCTTGCCAGCGACCCGTTCGCCGACGATCTGAGCGACCAACTGGCGGCGCGGGCACCGCGCCGGTACGCCACGCGTACCACGGCCGTGCTCGCCGGCCTGGTCCTCGCGGCCGGTGGGTTCCTCGCCGGCGCGCAGGTGCAGAAGCACTTCGGCACGCCGGCGAGCGGGTCGGGTCGCGGCGGCGCGCCGAACTTCGCGGGCGGCGCGTCGAACTTCGCGGGCGGCGCCTTCGGCCAGAACGGCGCGGCCCGCAACGGCGGCGCCCGTACCGGCGCTTCATCGGCCGCCGGCCCGGGCGCCACCACCGGCACCGTCAAGCTGGTCGACGGCACAACGGTGTACGTGCAGACCGCGGACGGCAACGTCGTCACCGTGCGGACCAACGGCTCGACGTCGGTACAGGTCACCAAGGGCGGCGCGCTCAGTGACCTGGCCCCCGGTACGCCGGTGACCGTCGAGGGCTCCCCGGCCGGCGACGGTCTCGTCACCGCGACGAAGGTGACGGGGTCGAGGTAGCCGTCGGGCGTCACCGACGTCGGCGCGGCGTGCGATGCTGGGCCGACCATGAGCGAAGTGGAACGTCGTGACGGGGCGCGGACCGCCGAGTCGCTGGCCGCGAGCGTGCTGCTGCGGGTGCCCGCGGTGACCGACCGGCTGGTGCGCACCATCTACGAGCAGAACCCCGGCTACCTCGAGGTGAACTCGGTTCCGGCGGATGACCTGTGGCAGTCGTGCCACGACAACATCACCCGGGTCCTGCAACTGGTCGCCGGCATGGAGCACCGGCCGGACCGGTCCGCGGTCGACGACTACTTCCACATCGACGACTACTTCGATGCGGCGTACGCGACCGGCCGGCGCCGGGCCGAACAGCGGATGCCGCTGGATGACGTGCTGCGGTCGTTCCGCCTCGGCGGGCGGCTGGTGTGGGAGGCGCTGATCGACGAGGCGCGCGAGCAGGGCATGGTCGACATGGATGCGCTGCTGGACGTGGCGGGCAAGGTGTGGGAGGTCGTCGACAGCACGTCGTCCAGGGTCGCGGTGGCCTATCACAGCGCCGAGCGGCATCTCGTCCGGGCCGACGAACAGCGCAGGGCCGCCCTGTGGGAAGGGCTGCTGCACGGCCGGGCGAAGGACCTGGCGTTCGCCTACGAGGCGGCGAGGACCCTCGGCGTCCCGGTGGACGGGCGGTATGCGGTAGTGGCCGTCGAGGTCCAGGACGAGGACGACCGGGCCGCCACTCTGCTCGAGCGGCGGCTGGCCGGCGCCCGGGTCGACTCGGTCTGGCAGCTGCGTGCGCACACGCTCGTCGGGCTGCTCGCGCTGGGGACCGTGGCCCTGGACGTGGTGCTCGGCGTGCTCCGCGGCGCGGTGCGCACCCCCGCCGGCCTGTCCGGCGTGGTGTCCCGGCTGTCGGATGTGGACGTGGCGTACCGGCAGGCGACGCTCGCCCGGCGGACCCTGCCGGCGGACCGGGTCGAGGTCGCGTCGCTGGCGGAGCGGCTGCCGGAAGCGCTGCTGCTCAGCTCCCCGGAGCTGGCCCGGCAACTCGTCGAGCTGTGGCTGGCGCCCCTGATGACGCTGCCCGCCGCCGAACGCCAACTCCTGCTCGACACCCTGGAGATGTGGGTGGCCGCGGCCGGCTCCATCAGGCGTACCGCCGAGTTGGCGCACTGCCATCGCAACACTGTGCTCAACCGGCTGCACCGGATTCACCAGATCACCGGGCGCGACCTCACCGCCGCCGCCTTCCAGGTCGAACTCGGGCTCGCGCTACGCGCAGCCCGGCTGTTCCCGCCGACCCCGCACGGCTGATCCGCTGACCGCGCCGGCCCATTCGCTGTGCAACGTGCACAACGCGGTTGGGATGAATGTATGCACGCTGGCCATGCCTGCCGGATGTGATCGATGGCACACTGCCTTCCCAGCAATGGTTAACCACGGGTTTCGGAGAGGAAGCCTCCATGGCCGAACTACGCCGTTCGCCGAACGGCCCAGCCGACGGGTCGGCTGACAAACCCGGCGGGCTCGGACGCCGTCGCTTCCTCGGGTACCTCGTCGCCGCGCCCACCCTGGCGGTGGCCGTCAGCTGGGCGGCTGAGGCGACCGACCCGCAGCGGGCCTACGCGTCGGTACCCACGCTGCCCCAGCCGGAGGAGCTGTTCGACCTCGGCGACCTGCAGAACCTCGCCGCCGCACCCACCTCCGGGCTGATCTCGGTCCAGGTGAACACCGACGGCACCGCGTCCTTCGCCGTACCCCGTGCCGAGGTCGGCCAGGGTATGACGACGGCGATCGCGATGATGGTCGCCGAGGAGATGGACCTGCCGCTGGAGAAGGTCTCCGTCACCCTGGCGGACGCGCGTCCCGAACTGATGATGAACCAGCTCACCGGCGGCTCCAACTCGATGCGCAGCATGTACGTCCCGGTCCGCACGGCGGCCGCGATCGCCCGGCAGCGACTGGTCGAGACGGCCGCCGCGCAGTGGGGTGTGGCGGCATCCGGGTTGAGCACCCGAAACGGTGTCGTCACCGGCCCCGGCGGCCGGACCGCGAGCTACGGATCGCTGACGACGGCGGCGGCCAGCCGGCAGACGACCGCGGTCTCCGCCACGCTGAAGTCGCCGTCGACGTTCACGATCCTCGGTAAGCCGCAGAACCGGATCGACGCTCACGACATCGTCACGGGCCGCAAGAAGTTCGGGATGGATCTACAGGTCCCGAACGCCAAGCCGACCATGGTGGCCCGACCGCCGACGATCAACGGCACCGTGGTGTCGGTCAACAACGCCGCCGCCGTCCGGGCCATGCCGGGCATCACCGACGTCGTCGCGATCACCCACGGCGTGGCGGTCCGCGGCGACACCTTCGGCCAGTGCATCGACGCGATCCAGGCGCTCGACGTGACCTGGGGCCCGGGTACGGTCGACCGCGAATCCGACGACACCGTCAAGGCCAAGCTCCGCGCGGCCCAGGTGCCGATGACCGTGCCACCGCTGCTGTCGAAGACGATCGACGCCGAGTTCACCTTCGCGTTCGCCAGCAACAGCCCCCTCGAACCGGACAACGCGATCGCCGACGTCCGGCCGGACCGGGCCGAGATCTGGGCGAGCCTGAAGGTGCCGATCGTCGCCCAGGAGCAGATCGCCGCGCGGCTGGGGCTGCCGGTATCGGCGGTGAAGGTGCACGTCGTCGAGGGTGGCGGCTCGTTCGGCCGGCACCTGTTCCACGACGTGGCGGCCGAGGCGGCCGAGATCTCGCAGAAGATGGGCAAGCCGGTGAAGCTGTCGTGGTCGCGTACCGACAACTTCCGCCAGGGCCGCACCCACCCGATGTCGATCTCCCGGGTCCGGGTGAACTACGCGCTGGGCAACGTGCTCAGCTACGAGCAGCGGCACACCAGCGTCCAGACGGACTTCGGCCACGGGCTCGGCGAGATGATCACCGCGACCGCCGCGCACCTGCCGGTCGGGGGCAACCTCAGCTTCGCCGAGACGATCTTCGAGCTGACCCAGTCCTCCCCGTACAACTTCGGGGTCACTACCCAGGTGCTCAACGAGGTCCCGCTCAAGTTCAACACCGGCAGCATGCGCAACATCTACTCGCCGAACGTGGTGTGCGCGCAGGAACTCGTCGTGGACCAGCTCGCCGCGAAGATGGGCAAGGATCCGGTCCGGTTCCGCCGCGAGTTCCTGCGGGATCAGCGGCTGCTCGCGGTGCTGAACAAGGCGGCCGAGGCCGGCAACTGGGGCAAGCCGATGCCGGCCGGAACCGCCCAGGGCATCGGGCTGCATTCGGAGTACCGGGGCGCGGTGGCGGTACTGGCTGAGATCGACTGCCGGCCGCAGACGGTGAACCGGCCGATCCGCGGTGAGGGCGTGACCGGCCCCCGGGTGACCAGGGCGCTGGTGGTCGTCGATGCCGGCTTCGCCATCAACCCGCGCGGCCTGGAAGCGCAGATGATCGGCGGTGTGCAGGACGCCATCGCACTGGTACTGACCTCCAGCCTGCACGTCAGGAACGGCATTCCGCTGGAAGGCAGCTGGGACAACTACTTCTACACCCGGCAGTGGAACTCGCCGCTGGACCTACGGGTGATCATCATGCCGAACACCAGCGACACCCCCAGTGGCGCCGGAGAACTGGCGGTGGCGCCCGCCGTCGCCGCCATCGCCTGCGCGTACGCCCGGGCCACCGGAGCCATGCCGACCTCTTTCCCGATCAACCACGGCACCCTCGGCTTCGAGCCGCTGCCGCTGGAGCCGTCCACACCGCAGTCGCCCACCGACGGCCTCGACCACACCTTCTAAAGGAACCCGATGCCCAGTCACACTTTCAAGCTCAACGGCAAACAGGTCACCGTCGAAGCCGAGAACAACGTCCGGCTGCTGTGGGTGCTACGCGACCTGCTCGGCGTCACCGGCCCGAAGTACGGGTGCGCGCTGGACGTCTGCAAGGCGTGCACCAGCCACATCAACGGCAAGGCGTTCAATCCGTGCTCGGTGCAGGTGTCCGACATCAAGCCCACCGACGAGATCACCACCATCGAGGGCCTGCCGGCGACCGTCGGCAAGGACCTGCACCCGATGCAGGAGGCCTGGCTGGACTACGACGTCGCCCAGTGCGGCTACTGCCAGCCCGGTCAGATCATGGCCGCCGTCGCCAAGGTCAAGCAGGCCCGTGCGGCGGGGCACGAGGTCAGCGACGCGGACGTCGACGAGCTCCGCAACATCTGCCGGTGCGGCACGTACACCCGCATTCGCGAGGCCATCAAGGCAGGCGCGCGCAAGATGTGACCTGTCGTGGGTCGTGGACGCATGACTCGTCCGCGACCCACGCAGGGCAGCCACTTCAGGGGCGCAGCAGCGTCTTGATCGCCCGGCGTTCGTCCATCGCCGCGTACGCCTCCGCCACCTGGTCCAGCGGCAGTTCGAGGTCGAAGACCCGGCCCGGGTCGATCGTGCCGTTCAGCACGTCGGTGAGCAGTTCGGGCAGGTACGTGCGGACCGGGGCGACCCCACCGGCGACATTGACGTTGCTGCCGAACATCTTCTCGATCGGCAACTCCGGGCCGCCCGCCGGTACGCCGACGTAGCCGACGTACCCGCCCGGCCGGGCCGAGTTCAGTGACTGCTCCATCGACTCCTTGGTGCCGACGCACTCCAGGACCGCGTCCGCGCCGATCCCGCCGAGCAGGTCCTTGACCGAGGCGACGCCCTCCTCGCCGCGCTCGGCGACGATGTCGGTGGCCCCGAACGCCCGCGCCACCGCCTGCCGATCGGCGTGCCGCGACATGGCGATGATCCGCTCGGCGCCCAGCCGGCCGGCGGCCAGGACGGCGCACAGGCCGACCGCACCGTCCCCGACGACCACGACCGTGCTGCCCTTCGTCACCCCGGCCGACACCGCGGCGTGGTGACCGGTACCCATCACGTCGGACAGGGTCAGCAGGCTCGGTACGAGCGCCGGGTCGGGCTGCTCCGGCGTGGCGACCAGCGTGCCGTCGGCCAGCGGTACCCGTACCCGCTCACCCTGACCGGCGTCGCCGGACGATCCGGGTTCGTCGCCGGCGCCCCACCAACCGCCGTTCTGGCACGAGGTGGTGATGCCGTTGCGGCAGTGCGGGCAGGTACCGTCGCTGATCGCGAACGGCGCGATGACGAAGTCTCCGGGCTTCACGGTACGGACCCCGGCCCCGACCTCCTCGACGACGCCCACGAACTCGTGCCCGATCCGGTGCGGCTCGTCGGTGGGGCGCACGCCGCGATAGGGCCACAGGTCGGAGCCGCACACGCAGGAGGCCACGACCCGGACCACCGCGTCGGTCGGGTACCGGACGGCGGGATCCGGTACCTCCTCCAGCCGGATGTCGCGGGGACCGTAGATCATGGTTGCGCGCATGTCGGAGTTCTCCGTCCTGATCGGGTCGGCATCAGCGGCCAATCGCCTTATACCCACCGTAGCGATCATCGTTCCACCGACACGATCCGTGGTCGCCACCAGGTAGGGTTCGATCAAACGACGGCGGTGACGGAGGGACCGATGGTGGGGCGCGAGCGGGCAGGGTGGCGGATCTCCGCCGTACTGCTGGCGCTCGTGCTGGCGTTCGGCGCGGCGATCTGCCGTGCCGCCGACGCCGACCGGCCCGGCCGGCTCGACACCCCCTCGCCGGCGGCCGTCATGGTCGCGGACCCGAGCGGCACCGCCGTCCTGGCCGGCGAGCGGCCGGGGCACCCCCGCCTGATGGCCGGCCGTGGCCACGGCGGTGCGCTGCTGTTCGTACTGGCGCTGGCCGCCCTGCTGGCCGCCCTGCTCCCGCCCGGTGTCCGGTCCCGGACGACGTCGTGGACGTGGACCCTGCCCGCCGCGGTAGGCGCGTCGACCTCGCGTGGGAGAGCCCCACCCTCACGGTGATCGTGGAAAGCTTTCCACGATCACGTTCCTGATGACCTCCGCACTCGGACCCGCCCGTGGGCGCGTCCGACGCTGCGCTTCGCCATCTCCGTGAGGGATTTCATGATCATTCTTTTTGTTCTCACGTTCGCCACCGTCGCCGCCGCTATGTGGCTGTTGGTCGATATGCTCCGCCGCAACGAACCCGCCCTGGGAATGATCGGCCTGATGGTCCTCCAGGCAGCCGGGGTCATGGGAGCGGCGTACGGAGTGCTCAGCCGCGTCTGATCCGTCCCGGTCCGGCGCCGGGCGCCCGGACCGGCCACCACGTGAACTGGAAAGGAATCGCTGTGGACCTTGAGCGCACGCCGCTACCCGGCATCGGGTTGCAGCACGTCTTCACCACCGCCCGCGGACGCCGTGTCGGCGTGGTCTCCCACCGCGATGGCCGGAGGGATCTGGTCATCTACCGCCGCGACGATCCCGACAGCGCCTCGGAGGCGGTGGTACTGAACCCGGAGGAGGCGAACGCGCTGGCCGAACTGCTCGGCGCGGCCCGCATCGTGGAGCGCCTGGCCGAACTGCACCGGCAGGTCGAGGGGCTGGTCAGCGAGCAGATCCCGATCATGGCGGGCTCCGCGTACGACGGACGGAGCCTGGGCGACACCCGCACCCGTACCCGTACCGGCGCATCGATCGTGGCGGTCGTCCGCGACCGGGAGGTCATCGCCAGCCCCCGGCCCGACTTCGTGTTTCGCGCCGGTGACGTGGTCGTGGCGGTGGGGACCGCCGAGGGCACCTCGGCGGTCGCCGCGATCCTGGCTGACGGATAGGAGCGCCCATGCACGGATCCGTGATGCTGATCGAACTGGGCGCGATCATCCTCTGCCTGGGCCTGCTCGGCGCCGTCTCGGTGCGGTTCTCCATCTCCCCCATCCCGCTGTACCTGCTGGCCGGGCTCGCCTTCGGGCAGGGCGGGATCCTGCCGCTGGCCACCAGCGACCAGTTCATCTCCGCGGGCGCCGAGATCGGCGTCATCCTGCTGCTGTTCACCCTCGGCCTGGAGTACACCGCCGGCGAACTGGTCGGCACCCTGCGCTCGTCCGCCGTCGGCGGGTTGATCGACCTGGTCCTGAACGCCGCACCCGGCGTGATCGCGGCGCTCGTACTGGGCTGGGGACCGGTGGCCGCGGTGGCGATGGGCGGCGTCACCTACGTCACCTCGTCCGGGATCACTGCCAAGGTCCTCGGCGATCTGGGCTGGCTCGGTAACCGGGAAACCCCGGCGGTGCTGTCGCTGCTGGTCTTCGAGGACCTCACGATGGCCGTGTACCTGCCGATCCTCACCGCCCTGCTGGCCGGCGCCGGCCTGGTGAGCGGCTCGATCACGCTGGCCGTCTCGGCCCTGACCATCGGGGTGATCCTGCTGGTCGCGCTGCGCTTCGGCTGGGCGGTCGAACGGTTCGTGGCCAGCCCGAGCGACGAAGTGGTCCTGCTCAAGGTCCTGGGCCTGACGGTACTGGTCGCCGGGGTCGCCCAGAAGTTGCAGGTCTCCGCCGCCGTCGGGGCGTTCCTGGTCGGCATCGCGCTGTCCGGCCCCCTCGCGCACACCGCGCGGGAGCTACTCAGCCCGCTGCGGGACCTGTTCGCCGCGGTGTTCTTCGTCTTCTTCGGACTGCACACCAACCCGGGCGACCTGCCTCCGGTCGCCGGGATCGCGGCGCTGCTGGCCGTCGCGGGCATCGGTACCAAGCTCCTCACCGGCTGGATCGCCGCCGCCCGCCTCGGCACCGCCACCACCGGACGGCTCCGGGCCGGTGCGGCGCTCATCCCCCGCGGCGAGTTCAACATCGTCATCGCCGGGCTGGCCGTCGCCGCCGGGGTCAACCCGCGCCTCGGCCCGCTCGCCGCGGCGTACGTGCTGATCCTCGCCGTCGCCGGCCCGCTGCTCGCCCGTGCCGCCGAGCCGCTGGCGCGGCGGCTACGGCGTCGGGACGTGAAGGTGCCCTAGGTTCACGTCCACCCGACGGCAACCACGCCGGTCATCGTGCCGACGTAGGCGCGGTCGTGGGCCAGCGTCGGCGAGGCGAAGTGCGGTACGGGTCCGACGGCGATCCGCTGGCGGACGTCGCCGGTGGCGGGGTTGAGCGCGTACAGGGTTCCGGGCCCGGTGTCCACGGCCCAGACCGCGCCTGCACCGACCACCGGCGAGCCGCCGCCGGACATCACCATCTGCCAGCCGACGGTGATCTTTCCGGCGGCGTCGACCGTGACCGCCCGTACGCCGTCGAAGCAGGGTACGAAGACCGTGTTCCCGCTGACCGCGGCGCCGCCGAAGGCCGGGCAGACGTACGCCTGCGCCACCTGCCCACCGAGGCCGCCCAGGCGGTCGCGCCGCAGCGTGTACCCGACGCCGCGCTTGCCGTTGGCATACACGTAGGAGCCGACGAGGGCCGGCGTCATCGAGCCCAGGTCCGCGTCGGCGGCGTTGTCCTCGACCCAGGTGGTGGGCGTGAACCGGTCGACCAGGCGCAGGTCGCGGTCGAGGGCGATCACCGAGTCGCTGCCGTCGTACCCGGTCTTCGACTCGCCGTTGCCGACCGAGTACAGCAACCGGTCGCCGACCGCGACGCCGCCGCCGGGCGCCCAGATGCCACCCTCACGGGTGGTGGGGATGTGGTAGCTGACCGGTGGGCCGAAGCCGGTGACCGGCAGGGCGACCACCGAGCCCCGGTAGTCGCCGCAGTCGCCCGACAGCCCGCCGTACGGGATGTAGACCCGGCCGCCCATCAGCGTGAGCGCGCCCCGCTGCTGGTGGGCGAGCCGGTCGCCGGTCGGCGGCTCGGCCGCCCGCCGCTGGCGTACCCGGCCCGTCGCGGCGTCCATGCTGACCAGCACGTGCGCGCCCCCGGTCGTCTCGGCCAGCGCGAACACCAGCCGCGTCACCCGGTCGTAGACCATCGTGCTCGTGATCCCCAGTGGGTCGATGTTGCCGCAGGGCAGCTTCGACAGCGGTACCGGGGTCCCGAGGTGCGTCGACCACAGCACCCGCCCGGTGGCCGCGTCCAGCCCGTACACCGTGTCGTTCTCGGTCGCGGCGAAGATCCGGTCCCCCACCACGAGCGGCTGGCCGTAGACCGCGCCGTCCAGCCGGACCTCCCAGTCCCTGCTCAGCGCGCCGAGCGGCGGTAGCCTTGACGCCACCCCGGACCGGCCGTTGTCGCGGTGGTACGTGGTCCAGTCCGTCGCAGCCGCCCGAGGCGGCGGGTCACACGTGGAGACCAGGAGAAACACCGCTGCGACGGCCGCCACCGCAGCGATCAGGGAACGACGCACCGCGGGGAACTCCCCCGCTGCAACCGCCGTAATCGCGCTCCAAGATCGTCACAGCTTCTCGGAAGTCGTGGTCTCAGCCGGGGCCGGAGACCACGACTTCTCGGACGTTGTGCCGGGCTCCCCCGCGCTCCTCTCCAGGAACCGCAGCAGTTCGACCGGGAAGGGCAGGACCAGGGTCGAGTTCTTCTCGGCCGCCACCTCAACGACCGTCTCCAGCAGCCGCAGTTGCAGCGCCGTCGGGGTGTCGGCCATGGTGGCCGCGGCCTGCGCGAGCTTGTGCGACGCCTGCAACTCCCCGTCGGCGGTGATGATGCGGGCCCGCCGCTCCCGTTCGGCCTCGGCCTGCCGCGACATCGAACGCTTCATCGACTCCGGCAACGAGACGTCCTTGATCTCCACCCGGTCGATGTGGACGCCCCAGTCCAGCGCGGGACTGTCGATCATCATCTCCAGGCCCTGGTTGAGCCGCTCCCGGTTGGACAGCAGGTCGTCCAGGTCGCTCTTGCCGATCACCGAACGCAGCGAGGTCTGCGCGACCTGCGACACGGCGAAGCGGTAGTCCTGCACGTTCACGATCGCCCGGACCGGGTCGACGACGTTGAAGTACACCACCGCGTCGACCTTGACCGTCACGTTGTCACGCGTGATGCCGTCCTGCGCCGGCACCGGCAGCGTGACGATCTGCATGTTCACCTTCCGCAGCCGGTCGACCCCCGGCACGACGACGGTGAGACCTGGGCCGCGTACCGCCGACAGCACCCGCCCGAACCGGAAGACGAGGCCCCGCTCGTACTGCTTGACGATCCGGGCGCTCGCAGCGAACCCGCCCGCTCCAAGCGCGAGCGCGGCGATCAGTACATCGAGGACAGTCATGACAAGCTCCCGCCTTTGGAGACCGGTCGCCCTCTATACGCGGATGGTAGCTCGGCGCGTGACGACGCCTGCTCGGTCAGACGGCGGGACAATTCCAGGATGACCGGGCAGGCTTCCGCGAGGCCGTGGTTGGGGCGGACGAACTGGGCCAAGAGCATCCAGACCCCGCTGCGCCAGTTCCTGCGTACCGAGACCGGCAGCGCAGCGGTCCTGCTCACCGCCACGCTGGCCGCCCTGGCGTGGGTGAACCTCCACCCGTCCTCGTACGCGACGGTGTGGCACACCCCGCTGTCGGTGAGCCTGGGCGACTGGTCCGTGTCGCAGGACGCGCGCCACTGGGTCAACAGCGGGCTGATGACGTTCTTCTTCCTGGTGGTGGGGCTGGAGGCGCGCCGCGAGTTCGACATGGGTGAGCTACGCGAACGGCGGCGGGTGACGCTGCCCGTGCTCGCCGGGGTCGGCGGGATGGTGGTACCGGTCGCGATCTACCTCGCGGTCAACGCAGGCCGGCCGTCGGCGCACGGCTGGGGTACCACGATGGCCACCGACACCGCCTTCGCACTGGGCATGCTCGCCCTGGTCGGTCCGCGCTTCCCGGACCGGCTGCGGGCGTTCATGCTCACCGTCAGCGTGGTCGACGACCTCATCGCACTCGCCGTGATCGCGGTCGCCTACAGCCAGCGGGTGCGCGCCCTCGCGCTGCTGGTGGCGCTCGGCATCTTCGTGGTGATCCTGTTCGTCCGCGCCGCGCGGATACGGGCCGGGTTGGTCTACGCGCTGCTGGGGGTGGCCGCCTGGGTCGCCGTGTATGAGTCGGGCATCGACCCGATCGTGGTCGGCTTGGTGATGGGCCTGCTGACGTACGCGTACCCGGCCGCGCGGGACGACCTCGTCCGGGCCAGCGACCTGTTCCGCCTGTTCCGCGAGCAACCCACGCCGCAGCTGGCCCGTACGGCGAGCCTCGGCCTCTCCTCGGCGATCTCCCCCAACGAGCGGCTGGCGCAGCTGTACCACCCGTGGACCAGCTACCTGATCGTGCCGCTGTTCGCGCTCGCCAACGCCGGAATCGCGATCAACGCCGGCTTCCTGACGGCCGCGTTCACCTCACCGATCACGCTCGGCATCGTGCTCGGGTACGTACTGGGCAAGCCGGCCGGCATCCTCGGTACCACCTGGATGGTCAGCCGGCTCAGCCGTGGCCGGCTGCGGCCGCCGGTGGGCTGGGCCGCGGTCGCCGGGGCCGGCACCATCGCCGGCATCGGCTTCACCGTCTCCCTGCTCATCGCCGACCTCGCCTTCAACGGCGTGGCGCTGGAGCAGGCCAAGCTCGGCGTGCTCACCGCCGCGCTGGTCTCCTCGGTACTGACCTGGGTGGTCTTCCGCGCCGCCGCGCTGCTGTCGCCGCCGCGACGCTTCCGCGCGCTGCTCGGTGCGGCCGAACCGATCGTGGACCTCGCGGCCCCGGTCGACCCCGGGCGCGACCACGTCCGCGGGCGCGACGACGCACCGGTCACCCTGGTGGAGTACGGCGACTTCGAGTGCCCGTACTGCGGACAGGCCGAGCCGGTGGTACGGGACCTGCTCACCGGGCACGGCGACGTGCGGTACGTCTGGCGCCACCTCCCGCTCACCGACGTGCACCCGCACGCCCAGCTCGCCGCCGAGGCCTCCGAGGCCGCGGCGGACCAGGGACAGTTCTGGGAGATGCACGCCGTACTGCTGGCGCACCAGGGCGGGCTGACCGCGCGGGACCTCGTCCGGTACGCCCGGGAGCTGGGCCTGGACGTGGAGCGTTTCACCGAGCACCTGCGCGACCGGACCGGCGCGGCCAGGGTCGCGGTCGACGTGGACTCGGCCGACCTGAGCGGGGTCTCCGGTACGCCGACGTTCTTCATCAACGGCCGACGCCACCATGGCGCGTACGACATCGACACGCTCTCGGCCGAGGTGCGGGCGGCCAAGGCGCGGGCCATGGTCTTCCACTCATGATCCCGGGAACTTTTCCGGGTCGGAGCACGGAAGAGTCTCCGCGATCATGAGGAGGAGGGGAAGATCTACAAATGACAGTGACCGAGCAGGGAAAGGGCGCGGTGATCGTCACCGGCGCCAGCCGGGGTATCGGCGCCGCGATCGCCGTCAAGCTGGCCGGGGACGGGTACGGCGTGCTCGTCAACTACGCGCGGGACGCCGACGGCGCCGGGTCGGTGGTCTCCGCGATCAAAGCGGGTGGCGGCCGGGCGGTGGCCGTACGCGCCGACGTGACGGCACCCGACGAGGTCGCGACGATGTTCCAGCGGGCCCGCGACGAGCTGGGTCCGCTGACCGCGCTGGTGAACAACGCCGGGATGCTCGGCGAGGGGGCACGCGTCGACGAGCGGGACGCGGACGAGCTGACCCAGCTGATGCGGGTCAACGTCGTGGGGCCCATGGTCTGCGCCAAGCACGCCGTACGGGCGATGTCGACGGCGCGCGGCGGCGCGGGCGGATCCATCGTCAACGTCGCCTCGGTCGCCGCCCGGACCGGCGGCCTGCCGGGGCTCGTGCCCTACGCGACGACCAAGGGCGCCCTGCTGACGTTCACCCGTGGCCTGGCGAACGAGGTCGGCGCCGAAGGGATCCGCGTCAACAGCGTCTCGCCGGGCATCATCGCCACCGACATGGCGGCGGCGATCCCGGGCGCGGAGGACGCCGCCGGGCGCACCCCGCTCGGTCGCATGGGCCGCTCCGAGGAGGTCGCGGCCACCGTGTCGTGGCTGATCTCGCCCGCGGCGTCGTACGTCACCGGCAGCGACATCACCGTCTCCGGCGGCCGCTGATCGTCGCGCCTCCCCATGATCTGAGAAGGATTCTCCGCGCCCGCTGACCCGGAAAACCCTTAAGGATCATGGAGAGTGGCCGCTAAGGTCACGGCCATGTCGATCGAGGTACCGCTGCGGGATCGGTTACGGGCGGCGCTGCCGGCCGCGATGAAGGCGCGCGACCGCGTCGCCGTAGCGGCGCTGCGCTCGGCACTGGCGGCGATCGACAACGCCGAAGCGGTGGCGGCACCCGCGGTCCGGGGGCTGGCGATCGAGCAGACCCCGGTGGGCGTCGGCGCGGCCGAGACCCCGCGCCGGGTGCTGACGCAGGCAGAGGTGGAAGAGATCGTGCGCACCGAGGTGGCCGAGCGTGAGGCCGCCGCGCGCGACTACGACCGGGCCGGTCGGCCGGAGCACGCCGAGCGGCTACGAGCCGAAGCGGCCGTACTGTCGGGACACCTCCACATTGAGATCCCGCCCGGGTCGCGGTCTTCGCCGACGCCTACGGGATGACCGCGCAACAGCGAGCCGAGTTCGTCCCGTACGCGGTGAGGCGCGCACGCGACAGCCACGCCGGCGCCCGGGCCGCGGCAGCGACCGACCCGGTGTTCCGGCGGCTCTGGGACGAGGGGGTCAAGGACCGGATGCCGCGCGCGGAAGCCTGGTGGGAGAAGAACGCCGCCGCGGTCGCCGCGGCGCTGGGAAACTGACGGGTGGCGCACTCGCGCCGCTGGGCACAGGCTCCGCGACTCACAAACCCCGCTGGCTGGCGATCTCCTCGACCGCGTCCTTGGCGCCCTTGAGGTCGGCGCCGGTGGCGTCCCGGTAACACTTGATGGCCCGGATCTTGTTGCCGGCCTCCAGGTGCCGCACCACCTCGGGAAAGGTCGGCGGCGGCTCGGCGATGTCCAGGTGGTCCATGATGAGTTGAAGCTGGCGTTCGATCGAGGCCAGTTGCCGAGCCTGCTGCGGGTCCGGTCGCCGGTGTGTCAGCAACGGCAACAACACCGCCAGTGCCAGTACCGGCAACAACACCTGCGCCAAGATCCACAGTATGTCCATGTCGACATTGGACCACGGCTGATCATCCGGCGGGTCAGGCGAGCTTCACCCACGGCCCGAGCAGCACGTCGCGGGTAACCTCCAGCTGGCCCCGGTGCTGAGCCAGCTCCTCGTACACGTGGATCAGCGCCCCGCCCTGGGTCCTCGTCAACGCGCCGAGATCCTCCGACGGGGCTCCCCTCGGCGCGGCGAACGGTTCGAGCTCCGCCAGGTCCATCTCAAGCTGCTGCCGGGCGCGGCGGGTGCGATCCACCAGGTCCGCCACCGTACCGGCGGCGCGGAACTCGGCGTCCCGGTCGCGCGTGATCCGGCGCCCCGCGACCACCTGGCCGGCCCAGTACTCCATCACGCCGAGGCAGTGGGTGAGCACCGCGTAGGGAGAGTTGGCGCCCGGCAGGGCGGGCCGCCGGTTCGCCAGGTCGTCGCCGAGTTCGGTCACGATGGCGACCATTCCGTCGAGCGCCTCGTCGACATAGAACAGGTAGTCCTCGACCGAGATCATTGCGCCAGTCTGGCCGACGCACCGGCTCATCGCCACCACGGATGCCGGGGGCTGCCGGTACCACATCTGCCACTGATGCCTCAGCGCGACGGGCCGGCGAGTACGCGTACCGGCTCTCCGGCGAGGAAGGCGGCGATGTCCTCGACGGCGTGCTCGAACCAGATCCGGTACGTGTCCTGCGTGACGTACCCGATGTGCGGGGTGGCCAGGACGTTGTCCAGGCGACGGAGCGGGTGGTCGGGCGGCAGCGGCTCGTCGGCGAAGACGTCGAGGGCCGCGCCGGCGATCCACCGCTCGGCACAGGCGCGCTCCAGGGCCGCCTCGTCGCAGATCGGACCGCGGCTGGTGTTGACCAGCCAGGCGGTGGGCTTCATCCGCCGCAGCTGATCCGCCCCGATCAGCCCGCGGGTGCGCTCGGACAGTACGAGGTGGATCGTGACGAAGTCGGCCTCGGCGAGCAGCTGGTCGAGGGACGCGGCACGTTCGGCGCCCGCCTCTCGGCAGCGCACGTCGGTGAGGTGCTGGCTCCAGGCGAGGACCCGCATGCCGAACGCCTGGGCCACCCGCGCGACCTGCGTGCCGAGCCGGCCCAGGCCGAGTACGCCGAGCGTGCGGCCCCGAAGCTCAGTACCGAGGGTCGTCATCCAGCCACCGGCGCGGACGTTCGCGAGCTCGACGTCGAGCCGCCGGGCGCAGGCCAGCAGCAGCGCCCACGTGAGCTCGGCGGTCGCCAGGCCGGACCCGCCGGTACCACACACGGTGATACCCAGCTCCGGGCACGCCTCGAGATCGATGGCGGCGTTGCGGGCCCCCGTCGTCACGAGCAACCGCAGCCGCGGCAGCCGCTCCAGAGTGGAGCGTGGGAACGGCGTGCGCTCCCGCATCGCGACCACCACGGGGTACTCCTGGAGCGCCTCGACGACCTCGTCCTCGGTCGGCAGGTGTTCCCGGAACACGGTCACGTCGGCCGAACCGGCCAGCGGCGACCAGTCGGCGCTGTCCAGCGCCACCCCCTGGTAGTCGTCGAGAACCGCGACGCGCGCCGGCTTGTCGGTCATGACACCACCCGGGTACCGCCGAAGCCGATGTCCCGCGAGATGGCGTCGGCGGTCGCCACCACGTGCGGGACGACCTCCTCGCGGAGGCTCCGCAACGACACCCTCGCCGCGTTCGCCGACACGTTGATCGCCGCGATGACGGCGCCCGAGGCGTCGCGGACCGGAGCGGCGGCCGACCGTACCCCCTCCTCGCGCTCGCCGTCGACCACCGCGTACCCCTGCTGCCGCACCTGGTCGAGTTCCACGCGCAGGGCGTCGGCGTCGTCGATCGTGTGGGGGGTGAGCTTTCGCAGTTCGGAGCCGTCGAGGTAGGCCTGGAGCTGCTCCGGCGGGAGCGCCGCGAGCAGGACCCGCCCCATCGACGTCGGGTACGCGGGCAGCCGGGACCCGACGCTCAGCGTGATCGACATGCTGCGGGCGGCCGGTACGCGAGCCAGATAGACGATCTCGCCCTCGTCGAGGGTCGCCATCGAGCACGACTCCAGCACCTTGTCGGCGAGGGCCCGCATGTGCGGCTGGGCCCGCTCTGCCACCGGCTGCGAGTTCAGGTACCCGTACCCGAGCCGCAGGACGTGCGGAGTGAGCCGGAACTCACGCCCGACGGCCTCGGCGAAGCCGAGCCGGACGAACGTGAGCAGGATCCGGCGCGCGGTGGCCCGGGTGAGCCCCGTGAGCTGGGCCGCCTCGCTGACCGTAACCGTGGGATGCTCCGCCGAGAACGCCTGGAGAAGCCGGAATGCCTTCTCCACCGAATCGATGACGTCCGGATCCTCTCGCGACATCGCCCCCGCTTTCTCCGCCTGCTCCGGCCCGAGGCGCCCCGGGCTCACGCCATTATCCGGTCCGCCGACCGTGGTCGAGTACGGCCGGGGTCGGCGCGCCGACATCACGCTGCGTCGACGTCACGCTGCGCCGAAATCACGGTGGAAGGCGAAGACGCGGCGCTCGCGCGCCGTGACCGACCGGATCAGCTCTTCGCGCCTGGGCGTACTGGTGGCGTGGCGGTACGCGGCGGTCGCCATCGGCGCGGGGTCGGCCAGTTCGTGGAGCGCCAGGAACCTCGGGGCGTCCCCCTCGACCAGTCGGTACCGGCGCGTGCGCAGCCAGCCGGGGATCGCGTGCAGCAGCGGGATGTGCTCTTCGAGGTACCACGAGTGCAGGTCGGGCTCCCGCTCTGCGGGCACCGACATGGAGGTGCACACGACGACCGGCGGCGCTCCCCCGGCCGTACCGTGCTCGTCGATCAGTTCGTAGACTCGCCGGTCCAGGACCGCGAGCCGGTCGATGACGCCCTGCTCCCGCGGGCTCCGCCGGTCACGCAGCGCCCGGTAGGCCGGGGTGGCCAGGACGTCGAGATCGATGTCGTACGCGGCCATCCAGGTCGGTGTCTGCCCGTCCGTGGCGCGGAACCGCCTCCCGGTGTGGATGCCGCTCAGCGCCATGCGGGCCGGGCCGTGCTCGCCGTCGTACCAGTCGTGGAACTCCGCGTCCGGGACGGAGCCTTGCTCCGACAGGACGAGGAGCAAACCCTCTGCCATTTCCCACCTCCACAGTCCGTACCGCCTGAGGGGTACGCCGATCGGCTCTTGACAGCCGTGGTGCGTTCCATGTCACTATGTGCGACGGACGAACTAATGTACGTAGGACGAACACAAGGATGGTAGCTCATGGCATCTGCGGCCGCCCGTGTGGCCAGGCAGGCATTCACCTCCCGGCTGTACATCACGGTGCTCGTGGCGATCGCGCTGGGAACGGCGGTGGGCCTCGCCTTCCCGAAGACGGGTGAGTCGCTGCAACCGCTCGGCGACACGTTCATCGCAATGATCCGCATGCTCATCGGCCCGGTGGTCTTCTGCACGATCGTCACCGGTATCGCCTCCGCCGGGCACCTGACGAGCGTCGGCCGGATCGGGATCAAGGCGCTGGTCTACTTCGAGGTGGTCACCACGCTCGCCCTGATCGTCGGGCTGGTGGCGATGGACCTCGTCGGCCCCGGCCGAGGGATCCACGCCCACCCGTCCGATCTGCACCTGACCGGCAGCGCGAAGGGCTACGTCAGCGCCGCGGGCAACGAACACTGGTACGACTTCCTGGTCAACATCGTCCCCAAGACCGTCGTCAGCGCCTTCGTCGAGGGCAACGTGCTGCAGGTGCTGTTCGTGGCCGTCCTGTTCGCGATCGCCGTGAAGCTCCTCGGCGAACGCGGCGCGCCGATCATCGGGGCGGTCGAGCGCGTCGGCGAGGTCTTCTTCGGCATCGTGAAGATGGTCATGTACTTCTCGCCGATCGGCGCCTTCGGCGCCATGGCGTACGCGGTCGGCAAATTCGGCGGCAGGACGCTGTCGAGCCTGGGCGCCTTCATCGGGCTGTTCTGGGCGGTGGGGATCCTCTTCATGCTGATCGTCTTCGGCGCCGTCGCCCGCCTCTGCGGCCTGCGCATCCTCAAGCTGTACGCGTACTTCAAGGACGAACTCCTCATCACGCTGGGTACGGCGAACTACGAGGCCGTCATGCCCCGGCTGATCGAGAAGCTCGAGCGGCTGGGCTGCCCCAAGCCCATCGTCAGCCTGGTCGTCCCCTCCGGGTACGCCTTCAACGGCGACGGCGTCTGCCTGTACCTCGGTTTCGCGTCCCTGTTCATCGCGCAGGCGTTCGGCGTGGACCTCTCGCTGTGGCAGCAGATCGGGCTGCTCGCCGTCTTCCTCATCACGTCGAAGGGCAGCGCCGGCGTCGCCGGATCCGGCTTCATCATCCTGGCCGCGACCCTGTCGACCACCGGGGCGGTCCCGGTCGTGGGGATCATGCTCATCCTCGGCATCGACCGGTTCCTGTCGACCATGCGCGGTCTGGTCAGCCTCGGTGGCCAGATCCTCGGCAGCCTCGTGGTCAGCCGCTGGGAAGGCGTCCTGGACGTGCCCCACGCCCGCGCCGAACTGAACGGCGAGGCCACGGTGGCGCTCCCCGAGAAGGCCCCGGTCGGCGCCGCGGCATAGCGGCCCGCCCCAGTAGCCCCGTTCACCGATTCAGCAGGAGAGAGACATGCCCCGGCTGCCCTACGCAGCAGATGACAGCGAGACCGCCGACCGGATGCGAGCGCGGCGGGGTGGCACCCTGACCCCGCTCGACCGGCTGTTGCTGCACAGCCCGCCGGTGGCCGACGGCTGGAACACGCTCCTCGGCGCGATCCGTACCGAGTCGACCCTGCCCGACGACATCAGAGAACTCGTGATCCTGCGGGTCGCCGTGATCAACGGCGCGGAGTACGAGTGGGCGGCCCACGAGCCGTTGGCGCGCCGCGGCGGGCTGGGCGACGAGCACCTGGCGGTCCTGCGGTCGGCTGCACTGCGGGACGGCGGCGACTCAGGCGTCCTCTCCCCCGCACAGCGGGCGGCCGCCGCGTACGCCGACTCCATGACCCGCGACGTGGAGGTTCCCGACCCGGTCTTCGACGCCTTGGGCGAGCACTTCGACCAGCGACAGATCCTGGAGCTGACGGCGACCGTGGGCGCCTACAACCTGGTCTCGCGGTTCCTCGTCGCCATGCGGCTCACGCCCGCCGACCGGGAAACAACGGCACCGGCGGCGGGGGCACCGGCGGCGGAGGTACGGGCATGAGCGGGGGCCGGCTCGCGGGCAAGATCGCCATCGTCACCGGGGCCGGCAGCGTCGGCCCCGGTTGGGGGAACGGTCGCGCGATCGCCGTCATCTTCGCCCGGGAGGGCGCGACCGTCGTGGCGGTGGACCGTGACGCGGGCGCCCTCGCCCCGACGGTCGAGGCGATCCGGGGCGAGGGTGGCCGGGTCCAGCCCCACGTCTGCGACGTGACGGACAGCGACTCGGTCGCCGCGCTGGTCGAGGAGGCCCGGCGCGACCTCGGGCACGTCGACGTGCTCGTCAACAACGTCGGTGGTTCGCGTCCCGGCGGCCCGACCCAACTCACCGAGGAGGCCTGGGCGGCCCAGCTGGACGTCAACCTCACCACCGCGTACCTCACCTGCCGGCACGTCCTCCCGGTGATGCAGGAGCAGCGGTCCGGGGCGATCGTCAACATCGCCTCGACCTCGGGCCTGCGCTGGACCGGCTCCGCGCAGGTGGGCTACGCCGCCGCCAAGGCCGCGGTCATCCAGCTCTCCCGCGTGGTCGCGGTGCAGTACGCCCCCGACGGGATCCGCGTGAACACCGTGGTGCCCGGACAGTTGCACACCCCGATGGTCGAGGCCCGGCTCGCGCATCAGCGGGCCGGCGGGGATGTGACGGCTCTGCTGGAGCAGCGTCTGGCCCGCATTCCGCTGGGCTTCGCCGGCGACGGCCGGGACACCGCCTATGCCGCGCTCTTCCTCGCCTCCGACGAGGCCCGGTTCGTCACCGGTACGGAGATCGTGGTCGACGGCGGCATGACCGCCCGGTGCGACTGAAAGGGAACCGCATGAACGAGACAAGCCCCAACTGCCCGCCGCCCGTCGACAGCCCGAAGCGGCCGGACGTCACGCTGCCGGCGCTGAGCTGTGACTCGCACTGCCACGTCTTCGGCCCGGCGGAGCTCTTCCCGTTCGCCCCCGACCGCACCTTCACGCCGGTGGACGTCCCCCGCCAGCGGCTGCGGCGGTTGCACGACTTCCTCGGCCTCGACCGGGCGCTCATCGTGCAGTCCGCCTGCCACGGTACGGACCACTCGGCTCTGCTCGACGCTCTGGAGACGTCCGACGGGCGCTACCGGGGGGTCGCCCTGGTGACGCCCGCGACCCACCCCGACGAGATCGCCCGGCTGGACGCGACCGGCGTGTGCGGCGTACGCCTGAACTTCCTGCCGCATCTCGGGGGCGCGCCGTCGCGCGAGACCATGGACGCCATCCTCCGCCTCGTCGGACCGTACGGATGGCACGTGTCCGTGCATGTCGCCGGCACGGGGATCACCGACCACGCCGACTTCATCAGGTCGATCGACGCGCCGGTCGTCATCGACCACATGGCCCGCGTCGACCTCCGTGACGGGCTCGACGGCGAGCACGTCGCATCGCTGCTCGGACTGCTCGACACCGGCGGCGTGTGGGTCAAGCTGAGCGGCGCCGACCGGCTGTCGGCTCAGCTGTCGGCCGAGCCCGGGGCGCCGTACGCGGACGCCGTGGCGCTCGCCCGGCTGCTCGCGGCGCACGCGCCCGACCGGGTCGTCTGGGGTACGGACTTCCCCCACCCGAACATCAGGGGTGCGGCACCGGACGACGGCGTACTCGTGGACCTGATCGCCGAGATCGCACCGGACGAGGACCGCCGGCACAAGCTGATGGTCACCAACCCGGCCGGACTGTTCGGCTTCTGAGCCGGTCCGGCCCGCGCCCTCCCGCCCGCGCCCTCCCCGAGCTGGAGAGGGCACGGGCGATGGAGATCAGAGCGCGGCGCGGATGGCGTCGGCGAGGGACGTCGGCGCCCGGCCGATGAGCTTCTCGAGGTCGTCGCCCGCCACGTACAGCTCGCCCTTGGCGAGGCCGCGGTCGCCGTCGGCGAGGACGGCGGCGAACTGCTCCGGCAGACCGAGGCTCACCAGCACCTCGGTGTACTTCTCCACCGGCAGGTCGGTGTAGCCGACCTGCTTACCGCTCTGCCGGGACACCTCGGCGGCCAGGTCGGCCATGGTGAACGGCGCGCCGCCCAGCTCGTACACCTTGCCGGCGTGGCCGTCGGTGGTGAGAACGGCCGCGGTGGCCTCGGCGTAGTCGGCGCGGGTGGCGGCGCTGACCTTGCCGTCGCCGGCCGCGCCGACGATGCCGTGCTCCAGGTAGGTCGGCAGCTGCGGGGTGTAGTTCTCGATGTACCAGCTGTTGCGCAGGAACACGTACGGCAGGCCGGAGGCGATGATCTCCTGCTCGGTGGCCTTGTGCTCGACGGCCAGCAGCAGGCTCGAGGTGTCGGCGTTGGCGATGCTGGTGTAGGCGACCAGCCCGACGCCGGCGTCCTTGGCCGCGGCGACGACGTTGCGGTGCTGCGGCACCCGCTGCCCGGCCTCGCTGCCGGAGACGAACGCCAGCTTGTCGGCGCCGGCGAACGCCGCCCGCAGCGACTCGACGTCGTTGTAGTCGGCGCGCTTCACCACCACGCCGCGCGCGGCGAGGTCGTCGATCTTGGCCACGTCCCGGCCGAGCGCCACGATCTGGTCGGCCGGGACGCCGCGGCGCAGCAGCGACTCCACGATGAGACGGCCGAGGTGACCGGTCGCGCCGGTGACGACGATGGACATGGGAACTCCCTCACGGTCTGTTGAACGAGCTTGCGTCTGGCAGCAACGGGAACCCGTCCGATCTACTTCCCGTTGGAGAGTAGGCACCTTGAAGTTTGTTACTTTCTGATGGAGAGTAAACAGGTGGAACCTAGTCCGTACGCCAAGAATTGTGGAAGCCGGCAGGTCCTCGACCGGATCGGCGACCGGTGGAGCGTCCTCGTCGTCCTCATGCTCGCCGACGGGCTGAAGCGGTACAGCGAACTCGCGCAGCGCATCGAAGGGGTGAGCCAGAAGATGCTCACCCAGACGCTGCGCGGACTGGAACGCGACGGGCTGGTGACGCGTACCGTGCACGCCACGGTGCCCCCGAGGGTCGACTACGACCTGACCGACCTCGGCCGCAGCGTGCTCGACCTGGTCGCCGGGCTCGAAGCGTGGGCGACCACCCACCTCGGCGACGTACTCGCCGCCCGGTCCCGCTACGACGCCCAGCAGGAGCGCCGCGGCTCGGCCGCCTGACCCTCGGGCGGCCCGGCAGGTCAGCCGCCTCCCTCGGCATGTTCGCCGTCCGGTCCGGCGGGTAGTGCCGAGCCACATGACCAACCATCCTGTGCGCTGCGACGCGACGGCGGCGGTCGGTGGCGACCCGGCCGGGCGCGACACGGCGCCTCAGGCCGCCGAGGAGCGGCTCGCCGCCGGTTTACCTGGAGTCCAATGGACGGTGACGTGAGTCTCCTGACGCTCCTACCGATGGCCGTGGTGATGGTCGCCGGGCCACAGCTGGTGAGCGCCCTCCTCCTGGCGACCGGCAAGAACCCGAAGCCGGCCTCGTCGGCGTTCCTCTCCGGAGTCGCCCTCGCCGTCGTGATCGGCCTTTCGGTCGCGTACTGGCTGGCGCGACTCGTGATCGACTCAGCCTCCGGGGGCGGCGGTGGTGCGAGGCGGGTCGTCGACTGGGTGGTCCTCGCCCTACTCGCCATCCTGGCGGTTCTCGTGTACGGGCGCCGGACCCGCACCGATCCGCCGCGCTGGATGGGCACGTTGCAGACGGCGTCCCCGGGGTTCGCGTTCGGGCTCGGTTTCCTCCTGTTCCTGCTGATGCCGACCGACATCGCCACGATGTTCACGGTCGCCGGCACGCTCGCCGCACAGGCTCGTCCGCTGTGGCATTCCGCCCCGTTCATCCTGCTCACGCTGCTGCTGGTCGCACTGCCGCTGCTCATGCTGCTCCTGCTGGGCGACCGGGCGCTCGCCGTACAGTCCAGGATCCGCGACTGGACGAACACGCACTCGTGGATCGTCAGCGAGGCGGTGATCCTGTACTTCGCGGCCATGACCGTGTCGAGCATCGTCACCGGATGACGCTCCCACGGGTGGGACTGCTTTTCCTCCTCCTCGGGTGATGCCGGACATAACCTGACCAGGTCAGCTTGTTGCCATGACAAGTCCCACCGAGGAGTTCTTCGACGACCTCGTCCAGCGCACGCACATACCGCTGCTCAAGAGAGCGAACGGGACGATCCGCTTCGATCTGATGCAGGGCGCGTGCAGCGAGCACTGGCTGCTGTCCATCTCGGATGGCGACGTCTCGGTTTCCCGGGACATGACCGAGGCCGACTGCTATCTGCGTGCGGACCGGGAGCTGTTCGACCGGATCGCGGTCGGTGACGACTACGTGCTGTCGGCGCTGTTGCGGGGCGTGCTGGCCGCCGACGGCGACCTTGAGTTGGTCGTGCTGATCGAGCGGCTCCTGCCGGGGCCGCAGGGCTTGGGGCAACGGCGGGCGACCGCCGGGATTGGTGGCAGCGATGAGTGATGACCAGGTGCGGATCCTGAGTGGAAACACGTTCATCATCAGCGACGGGCGCGGCGACATCGAGGCGTCGCTCACCGATCCGACCGGATTCTTCTCGTACGACACGCGTTTCCTGTCGACGTGGGTGTTGACCGTCGACGGCGAGCGGCTCAATCCGCTGTCCGTCGACGACCTGCAGTACTACGAGTCACGCTTCTTCCTGGTGCCCGGCACGGGCACCGTCTATGTCGACGCCAAGCTCTCGGTGATCCGTCACCGCTGGGTGTCGCTGGGCTTCTGGGAGAACCTCGCGGTCATCAACCACGACGAGTGCCCGGTCGACCTCACCATCCGCCTGGAGGCGGCCTGCGATTTCGCCGGCATCTTCGAGGTCAAGGACGCGATACCGAAGAAGGGCGTCTGCCACGCCAAGGTCGAGGACCAGCGGCTGACGCTGAGTTACGAGCGCGAGACGTACCGCCGGGAGACGGTCATCTCCGCCAGTGCCCCCGCCCAGCTCGACGAGCGGGGATTGACTTTCACCGTGCACCTCGAGCCCGACCAGGAATGGGCGACCGAACTGCAGGTCGTACCAAAGTTGATCGCTTTCCGGGGACGGGCCCTTCAGCTGCGCGAGGACGGTGACCCGAAGTCGTCCGCCGCCGAACGGCGGGAGAACGTGGAGGCGTGGCTACGCGACGCGCCGCAGCTGGAGTGCGGCTCGATGGACGTGATCCGGACCTACCGGCGCAGCCTCGTCGATCTTGCCGCGCTTCGCTTCACCCCGCTGACTTCCTCCGGTCGCAGCCTTCCGGCGGCCGGCCTTCCCTGGTTCATGACCATGTTCGGCCGCGACAGCATCTTGACCAGCCTGCAGACGCTGCCGTTCACACCGGAGCTCGCGGCGACGACGCTGAAGGAACTCGGCTCACGTCAGGGCAGCCGGGTGGACGACTTCCGCGACGAAGACCCCGGCCGAATCCTGCACGAGATCCGGTACAGCGAGACGATCGCCTTCAACGAGCGGCCGCACTCGCCGTACTTCGGCACCGCCGACGCCACGCCGCTGTTCGTGGTGCTGCTCGACGAGTACGAACGCTGGACCGGCGACGCCGACCTGGTGCGCGACCTGGAGTTCGAGGCGCGGGCGGCGCTGCGCTGGATCGACGAGTACGCGGACCTGATGGGCAACGGCTACATCTCCTACCAGCGGCGCAATGAGGAGACGGGCCTGGAGAACCAGTGCTGGAAGGACTCGTGGGACTCGATCTCCTACCATGACGGGCGGATTCCCGGCTTCCCCCGCGCCACGTGCGAACTGCAGGGCTACGCCTACGACGCGAAGCTGCGCGGCGCCCGCCTGGCCCGGAAATTCTGGGGCGATCCGACGCTCGCCGACAAGCTGGAACGTGATGCGGCCGACCTGAAGCGCCGGTTCAACTCCGACTTCTGGGTGGCCGACGGGGAGTACTTCGCGCTGGCGCTCGACGCCGACGGCCGCCAGGTCGACGCGCTGTCGTCGAACATCGGCCACCTGCTGTGGAGCGGAATCGTCGACGAGGAGAAGGCCGACGCGGTGGTCGCGCACCTGCTCGGCCCGCGGCTGTTCTCCGGCTGGGGAGTCCGCACGCTCGCCCAGGGCGAGGGGCGGTACAACCCGATCGGCTACCACGTGGGCACGGTCTGGCCGTTCGACTGTTCGTTCATCGCCTGGGGACTTCGGCGCTACGGCTACCGCGACGAAGCCGCGCGCATCGCCGCCGGCATCCTGGACGCCGCGACGTTCTTCGAGGGCCGACTGCCGGAGGCGTTCGGCGGGTACGAGCGGGAGCGCACCAAGTACCCGGTGCAGTACCCGACCGCGTGCAGTCCGCAGGCCTGGTCGACCGGCGCCCCGCTGCTGCTGATCCGGACCATGCTGGGCTTGGAACCCAAGGACGAGAGCCTTGCCGTGGCGCCGACCGTACCCGCGACAATCCCGTACCTGGCCCTGCTCGACATTCCGGGGCGCTGGGGGCGCACCGACGCGTACGGCAGAGCGAGAACTCCACAAGCGGGCTGATCACTCCTGCGAGCCCGATGGCGCGGCCGGACGGGAGTCGGCCGGTGGTGGCCCGTCCCCCGTGACCGCCACCCGGCGCGACTCCCTCAGCAGGTCGATGCCGCGGGCCACGACCGCGGCCACCGGGGTGGCGAGCGCGAGCCCGACCACTCCCGCCAGCGCACCGCCCAGCACCGTGGCGAGCAGGACGACGAGCGGGCTGATGTGCAGCGTGGCGCCGTAGGCGATCGGGGTCACGAGGTTCTGGAGCAGGCCGTTGGCGAGGAAGACGACCAGCGTCATCCACAGGGCGGTCGACTGCCCGCCGGCGCCCAGCGCTATCAGCACCGCAAAGGCGCCCGCGACCGCGGCGCCGACGTACGGCACGTACGTGCCGAGAAGGGTGGTCACCGCGATCGCGCCCACGAGTGGGACATGCAGGATCAGGGCGCCGGCCGCGACGAGGACGGCGTTGAAGACGCCCAACAGGGTCAGCCCGAGCAGGTAGCGCCGGATCGCGGTGGCCGACTGGGAGAGCAGGCTCCGGCCCAGGGGCGCGGGCAGCGGGATCCACCCGGCGACGTGGGCCGCGAGGGCATGACCGTCTCTGAGCAGGAAGAAGCAGACGAACAGCGCGACGAACATGCCGAGTACGACGTTGACGGTGGCACCGAGCAGGTTGCCCACTGCGGGCAGCAGGCCGGCGACGAGGGTGCCGGCCACGTGGCGTACGGACTGCTGGGCCGCCTCGGCGACGTTGCCGTCTACTCCCTTCGAGGCGAGGATGCCGTGCAGCCCGCCGACGGCGTCGCTCAGGTCCTGGCTGACCTGAAACTGCTGGCTCGCTATCCCCCAGACGACGAGCAGGGTCGCGCCGGCACCCAGCAGGACCACGATGAGCAGGGCGGCGGCGGCACCGATCACCCGGGGCACGCGGCGCCGGGCAAGGGCGTCGACGACCGGCAGAAACGCGATCGCCAGGAACAGCGCGACCAGCAGCGGCAGCACGATCGGCCGGAGCACCATGAGCACGAGCATCGCCGCGACGACCAGCAGCGCCACCCCGATGAGCGACCAGGCCACCGAGCCCGCGGCCCGTAGCCGGTCCGACCGTCGTGGTTGTGTGTGACCGGGGTGGATCAGCATCCTCGTCACCAGCGGACTCCCAGACTCGCTCGGACATGTCAGTACGGCGCCGGACGGGCGCCAGAGCGCCGCAGCGGCGTGGAGAAGGGGCAGCGGCGTGGGAAGGCACAGGTGTCATGTCCGTGCCCGCCGGCGTGAGGACACGTAAGTACCCACCCGGGCGTACCGCCGGTGTCCGTCCGCCGGCGGTACGTCGCTGGTTGCCGCGTCAGTGGAGTGACCGCGACACGCTTCGCGCATCGAGTTCTCCGCAGAACAGACGGATCCGGCCCGATGCGGGTCAGGCGGCGAGAACCTTCGTCTTTCCCCGCTCGAACTCGGCCTCGCTGATGGCTCCACGCTGCTTCAGCTCGACGAGCTTCGCCAGCTCGTCGGCGGTTCCGGCGCCTGCCGCGTCCTTGATGAAAGCGCGGGCCTGCTCGTCGCGGGCCTGCACGTCGCGGGCCTGCCGGGCGTACATCTTGTCGCCTCGCGCGACCAGATAGCTGAGCACTCCCAGGAGCGGCAGCACGATCACGAAGATCGTCCAGCCGGCCTTCGCCCACCCACCGAGATCACGACTGCGGAAGATGTCGAAGATGACCGAGCACACCAGAAAGATCCAGAGGACCCACAGAAAGAACCAGAGCATCGTCAAGAACACGTTCAACAGCGGATAAGCCGACATTTGATCGCCCTCCTTGACCGAGGCGCCCTGTACGGGCCCTATGACCCATTTGTAATTGTGGCCGTTCCGGGGGTGACCCGCCTCCCCCGCGAAGGGTGAGAGATCGCGCTGTCCCGCTCCACCTCACCGGCATGTTGGGTCTTCCGGCCCGCGGGTAGTGCCACCCGGCCAGATACGGCCCAGGAGAGTGGACGATGACCAAGCATCCTCTGCACCGCGACGGGGCCGCGGCGGCCCAGGGAAACGCGGGGCCCCCGGTCACCGAGGAGCAACCCGCCGTGCCGTTCTGGCAGGTCCTGGTGCTCGGCCTCGCGACCCTGCTGTTCGGGGTCGCCGTCCTGACCTGGCCGGCGGCGACACTGCGCACCATCGGCGTCCTGGTCGGAATCTGGCTGCTGGTCGTGGGCGCCGCGCGCATCGTCGGTGCGTTCCTGTCTGGCCGGGCGATCGGGCGGCAGGTGCTGTCGGCCGCCATCGGCATCATCTTCGTGGTCGGCGGCGTGGCATGCCTGCGGAATGTCGCGAAGGGCGTCCTCGTCCTCGCCTTCATCATCGCTTTCGCCTGGATCCTCAGCGGCGTGGCCGAGCTCACGATCGCCTTGCAAGCCCCCACCGCGGCCAGAGCATGGCTGATCATCCTCGCCATTGTCTCGATCGCGATCGGATTCGTGTTCCTGTTCTGGCCGGGCCTGTCCCTCACCACGATCGTGATCATGACGGGGATCAGCGGAGTCATCATCGGTATCGGCGAGGCCGCCTTCGCGTTCCAGCTGCGCCGGCTCGCGGCGGCACCATAGCGATCGCGGCAGGTGACCGGGCGATACTGGACATCACCGGCGACAGTGGGCGCAATGCCGGTGGGAGTGGCGGTGAGCGCTGGGAAACCTGTTTCGCTGCCCGCGACCCTGCCTCAGGCGGTACGGGAGGAGCTGCGCCGGGCACTGCGCCGGCCGTACGAGATCCCCGGCGTCGTGCTGTCCAGCGGTCTGCTGGTGACGGCGTGTTGGACGCTGCTGCCGACCGGCGTGGTCAACTGGCTGTTCCGGTTCCACGGGCCGGTCGCGTTCGCGATGGTCATGAGTCTCTGGATCTACTCCGACGTGCTGACGACCAACGTGCTCGGCGACGACCCGGCGCGCAGCATCGCAGCCCTCGACGACCCGGCCGCCCTACGGCGCCTGTGGTATGCGAGGAACATCGTGTTGTGGCTCCTGGCCACTCCCCTGTGCGCCGTGACCGCCATCGCGGTCGGCGTCTACTCGCACGAGCTGGTCGCGGCCGCACTGACCGTACTGTGGATCGCGACGGTGCCCCTGGGTGCCCTCGGATTCGCCAGCTGGGTCGGGGTGTGGTTCCCGTTCCACGTGCTGCCACTCCGGTACCGGTGGGCGCGGCGGCGCCGCTGGTGGCGAATGCTCGTACGGTGGATGATCCTCCGGCTGATCCCGATCAGTCTGGTGCCGCTGCTTGCGGTGGTGCTGACCATGCCGGGCCTGCTGCTCTGGGGGACCGCCACCCCCGGAGCCCGGGGCAGCCGCATCAGCGACGCCCGCTTCGGCTCGGGCCTGCTGCTGGCCGCCGCCGTCGCCGTGGCCGCATGGCCGCTCGGGCACTGGTACGGGCCTCGCCTGGCCAGCCGCCGCCAGCGGCGGCTGATCGCGTTCCTCACCGACCCGGACCGCGGCTGACCCGCCGTTCACGGGCTGCACCGCCTGAACATTCGCCACCTACCCGGACGGTGGCCGAGAA
>NZ_BOON01000021.1 GCF_016863255.1 Planosporangium mesophilum | reverse complement strand
CGGACCGGGCCCTTCGCTATGGGGATGTCGAGACTGGGTCAGGCCTGCCGACGCCGCCGGCTGGCCGCGGTCAGGAGCACGGCACCGAAGAGCACGTTCAGCGCCGCAACGCCGACCATGTCGGTGACGTCGGCTCCGGTACGCGCCAGACCGGACGGGAGCGTACGGTCGTCGATGCGCTGGAGCTTCCCACCGGCGTCGAGCGTGAACTGCGTCCGGTCGACGATCGGGCTGCCGTCGATGCCGATACCGGAAGCGATCAGTTCGTGGTTGCCGGCCTCGAGGTCGGCGGGCAGCACGGCGCTCAGCGTGTACGTTCCGTCCTCGCCGACGGTGCCGGTGGCGAGCGTCCTCGGCGTCGAGTGCACCTCCAGGGTAACGGTGGAGCCGGGCTTCAGGCCGCTGCCGTGAACGACCACCGGGGCGTTGGCCGCGGTCTGGCCGAGTTCGGCGTTCAGGGTGAGCGCCAACTTCTTCGGCGGCGCGGCGACGACGAGGGTACGGGTGACGTCAGCAGCGGGTTCGTAGCGCTCGTCGCCGGACTGGCTGGCGACGACGGTGCACTCACCGAGTCCGCTGTACGTCAGCACGGTGCCGGTCAGCGCAGTGCCGGTCACCGAGCAGGAGCCCTCAGCCCGCCAGGTCACGGCCAGGCCGGAGGTGGCGGTCGCCTGCAAGGTCTGCGGGGCGTCGCCGAAGGTGGCCGGCTGGAGCTCCGGCACGGTGATCGACTGCGCCGCCTTCGCGACGTCGGTGGTCCGCGTGACCGGTTCGGCGGCAAGCGTCTGCGAGTCGCCGGCTTGGCTTGCTACGACGGCGCAGCGCCCCACGTCGGTGGTGGTCAGCACCGCGCCGTCGACCGAGCAGGCACCTTCCGCGGTGTACCTGACCGGCAGGCCGGCGCTGGAGGTGGCCGCCAGGGATACCGGAGCACCCCGGTACGTGAGGGCGGGCAGTTCCCCGAAGGTGATGGTCTGGCCGGTCCTGGTCACGGTGATCGTGGCGCTCGCGGTGCTCGCCGCGACTCCGGGTCGTCCGCTGTAGGTCGCGGTGAGGGCGTGGTCTCCGGCGGTCAGCACGACCGGGAACCCGGCGCTACCGGCCGACACCGGCTGCTGTCCCAGTTCGCGGCCGTTCTCGGAGAGGGTGATGCTGCCGCCGTCGACGGCGTACCCGTACGTCGTTTCAACCGTGGCCGTCACGGTGCCCGGCTGCCCGGCGACCGCGGCACCGGTCAGCGTGACGGTGCTCGGACCCGACGGCATGACCGAAGCCGACTGCGCCGACCGCGGGGATGGCCCGCCGGCGTTGGTGGCCGAGACCTGGAAGGTGTAGGTCGCACCGTTGCGGAGGTTGGTGACGGTCTTCGAGGTCGCCGCGGGCGTACCGGAGACCGAACCGCAGGGCGTCGCCGGAGCGCCGTCGGCCGAGCAGTACACCGTGTACGACGTGATCGTGCCGCCGTTGTCGGCCGGGGCGGTCCACGAGACGGCGGCTGATCCGTCGGCGGCCGTGGCCGACACGGCGCTCGGCGCGTCCGGTGCCGGCGGCGGGGCGACCGTGAAGGTCAGCGGTGCGGAGTAGTGGTAGTCACCGGCCATCGGGGGGTAGCAGGGCTCGCCCTCGCCGTAGCTGTACAGGGTGTACTGACCGGGGGTCAGGGTGCCGGCCGGGAAGGTCTTGGACACGGTGTAGGTGTCCCCGCCGTTGGAGAAGGTGCCCACCGAGAACGGACCGTTCTGCTGCTGCGGGCCCCTGACCAGGTAGTACAACCGGCCCGGCGCTAGGTAGGCGTCGCTGCAGCCCGTGATCGTGCTGATGATGGTCACCGCGTCGGTCGACCTGGGATTGGCCGGGCTGACCGACACTTCCGGCACATGCGGCGTCGCGGCCTGAGCAGGGGATGCGGTCAGCCCGACGGCGAGTGACGTCAGGCCCACTGCGGCCGCTGCGAACAAGGCCAGCAGCGGCCGAATGCGCTTGACGAATGGTATGAGCACGAGAAAATCCCCCGAAACAGTCCGTTACCGACAAATGAGCATCAGCCCGTACCATCGGTCCCGGCTGCGGTCGGCTGAGCGATTCGACGGAGGTGACGCGTCAGCGCAGTTCGGAGGAGAGTTCCAGCGCCGCACGTACGGGATCGTGCGACCACCGGCTGGCGAACGCGTCGTGCAGGGTCCAGCCCATGCGGCGCAGCGCGCGCTGGCGCTCCAGGTGGGCGGCGATACCGTCCGGGTGCACGCCGCAGATGAGCCCGACCGCGCCGTCCCCGTCACCGACGCACAGGTCGACGCTCCACCGGCCGACCGGGTAGCCGGCCCGTACCGGGAGGCCAGCGGCCGTCAGCTCCGCTCCCAGCCGCGCGGCCCAGCCGGTGCCCTCCGCCGCCGGGCGGCAGGCCGCCCGCGGTGGCGCCGAGCCGTACGCGAGGTAGTCCCCGACGATGCCGCTGCCGTCGGTGACCGACATGACCATGACCAGCCGCTCCCGGGCGCGCGTGACCATGACGTTGAACAGGTGGGGATCACTCGCGAACCGCAGCCGGGCCGGGGAGTCACCGTCCGCCAGCCCCAGTGACACCACGATCGTGTCGGCCTCACTGCCCTGGAACGCGTGCACGGTACCGGTACGCAGCCGCAGCCGTTCGATGTCCTCGACGGGGAACGCCGCCAGCAACGCGGCCTCGAGCGCGTCGGCCTGGTCGCGGAACGGGGTGATCACACCGATGCCGGTTGTCTTGCGCTCGGCCAGGTCCTTCACCACGGCCACGACGGCGTCCACTTCGGCGCGGTTGACGCCGTCGGTGACGGTCCCCGCGTCGACGTGGACCACATCGATGGCGTCGGCGTGTTCGTTGCGCGGATGCCGGCTCATCAACGCGATCCGGTCGCGGTAGAACCGGCTCGCGGAGAACTCGATGAGGTGCGGCACCGAGCGGTAGTGCTCCTCGAGATAGGTCACCGGTGCCGCGCCCACGGCCACGTCGAACGCGCTCGCCCGCCGTATGTCCAGGCGGTCGCCGTACCCCTCCAGGTCGTGGCGGCCCAGCGTCACCGCGACGTCCACGTCGGCGACGAACGACACGAACCGCAACTGCCGCGGGTCGCCTACCACGAGGGCCGACTTCGCCCGGGCGAGCACGGGCGCCGCGCGGATCTGATCGATGTGGGCCGCCTCGTCGAGGATCACGAGATCGAACATGCCGGGTACGGGAGGGAGCAGGTCTTCGACGTCGGTCACGGTGCCGACCCACAGCGGCAGTGCCCGTACCAGAGCCGCGCCGTCCAGGCCGGCGAGCGCCTCCCGGCGGCGGTTGCGCCCGGAGGTGAGCGCCGAGGCGAGCGCCGCCACGGTCCGCCGCGCATCGCCGGACCAGCGGTGCACGCTGCGGGCCCGGTTACGCATCGCAACCCCGACCGCCTCGGCCAGGGCGTCGTCCGCGTCGGCCAGCGCATCCCAGGACGGGCCGAGGTCGGTCCCACCGGTAGCGGCCAGCCGAGCGGCCGCCTCGGCGGCCTGCGCCGCGCCGAGCACAGCCGACAGCCGATCCAGATCCACCGGCTCGGCGGCGCCGGTGGCCCGCCGCAGCCGGCGCAGCGCCGACGCCCGCCGCCGGCGGCGCCACCAGCCGTCGTCAACCACCGGAGTGGCGCGCCGCAGCAGGCGCAGGGCCGCCTCGACATCGAACCCGGGCTCGAACGCCAGCGGGGCGTCCACCCGCAACCCGGGCATCAGCGGCTCCCACGCCGCCAGCTCGGCCGCGCGCTGCTCGACGGTGAGCGCGGCCGTGATACCGCTCGTGACGGCGGCCACCTTCGCCTCGGCGGCCGCGAGCGCCTCGCGGTCGGCGTCGATCCGGCGATCGTCGGCCCCGGCGGCCGCCCCCTCCGCGAGTTCGGCCGCGATGGCCTGGCGCCGTTCGGCGTCACCGAACAGCACGGGTACCGCTGCGGGGTACCGTCGCAGCAGATCGCCGAGGACCTCGGCCGCGTGGCGGGACTGGGTGGCCACCAGCACCGATCCCCCACGGTCGACGGTGTCGAGCGCCGCTGCCACCACGGCGTGGCTCTTGCCGTTGCCGGGCGGGCCGGCCACCGCGACCACCGGTTCGTGGCGCACCCGGCGTACCACTTCGCGCTGCGCCCTGCTCAGCGGCAGCGGCGACAGCACGATCTCGTCCACGGCCGGTGGCCCGACCGGCACCGGATCGCCGTACACCCGGGCGAGCGCCGTCCCGTCCAGCCCGTCGCGGCCGGCCCAGTTCAGCAGGGTGTCGCGGAGCCCGGCCGAGGTGACGTCACGGACCACGAACAGCCCCGCCACGGCGTAGCCGACCAGCTCCGCGTCGGAGATCCTGGGCATCGCCCCGTCGACGGTCACGACCCGTCCGGGTGCGATCCCCGCCGCCGCGGCGGCGGCGCCGATCCAGTCGGCCGACCCTCTCCCCCGCAGCCAGGCCGTACCGCCGAGACCGGGCGCCGCCTCCAGCGCCGCGGCGACCTCCCGGTCGGCGACGAGCGGGGTCAGCTCCAGGTCACCGGCCGGCACGACACGGTAGCCGCGCAGCCCGCGTTCGAGCCGGACCGGTTCGGTGAGCAGCGGCAGGCGTACCTTGCGCCGGGCGCCACCGGCCCCTGCGCCATCGACCTCCACGCCGCCGGCGACCCAGGCCCAGCCCCGGCGCAGGATCCGCTCGTCGCGGTGCAACTCGTCGAGGGCGGCCAGCCGGTCCACCGTACGGTTGCGCGGCGCGCGCTCCGGCTCGGGCAGCCACACGATCGGCTGGCCGCCTTTCGAGACGTCGAGGACGCGCTCTCCGCCGGCGGGGGCCAGGTCGGCGAGCGCGGCCAGGATCCGGCGCGGATACATGGCGAATGATTCTGCCGCACGCTGCTGCGATGGTCCGCGCTCGGCCTGCGCTTTCACCCGGCGGACCGGGCACGCGGTTCAAGACAGGCACCCGGTTCAGGGCAGCAGCCAGCCGTTGTCGACGGCGAGCCGGACCGCCTCGGCCCGGGTACGGGCTCCGGTCTTGCCGATCGCCGCGGACAGGTGGTTGCGGACGGTCCCCTCCGACAGGTGGAGATCGCGCGCGATGTCGGCAACGGTGCCCCCGTCCCGCGCGACGCGAAGGACATCCGTCTCGCGGTCGGTCAACGGCGACTCGCCCTGCGCCAGCGACTGCGCCGCCAGCACCGGGTCGACCACCCGCAGACCCTGGTGCACCCGGCGGACGGCGTCGGCCAGTTGCCGGGCCGGGGTGTCCTTGACGACGAAGCCGCTGGCCCCGGCGGCCATGGCCTGACGCAGGTAACCGGGCCGGCCGAACGTGGTGACCATGAGGACCCGGCAGCCGGGCACCTGACGGCGCAGTTCACGGGCTGCGGCCACCCCGTCCATGCCCGGCATCTCGACGTCGAGCAGCGCCACGTCGGCCGCCTGGTCGCGGGCGGCGGCGACCACCTCGTCGCCGCGGCCCACCTCGGCGACCACCGTCAGGTCCGGCTCCAGATCGAGCAACGCGGCCATCGCGCCACGTACGAGAGCCTGATCGTCGGCGAGCAACAGTCGGATCATGAAGGCACCTCCACCCGTACCCGGAACCCGGGCTGGCCGTCGCGGCGACCGGCGCTCAGGCTGGCACCGAGCGCCTCCGCGCGCCGGCGCAGGCCGATCAGGCCCTGCCCGTCGGATGCCGCGGGGTCGGGGCCGACACCGTCGTCGACGATCTCCACGCTGTGGGCACTGAGCCGGACCTCGCACCGGGTGGCCCGGCTGTGCCGCACGACGTTCGTGACCGCCTCGCGGATCGTCCAGGCGAACAGCTCCCGGAACCGGCTGGGCACCTCCTCCGCGGCGCCGGGGAGCTCCGCGGTCACGTTCGCGGCCGCGAGCGCGGAGCGGGCGGCGGCGATCTCCCCCGGCAGGGAGATGCCGCGTACGCCCATGGCCGTCGCCCGTACGTCGGCGAGCGCGTCGCGGGCCCGCAGCTCCAGGTCACTCAGTTCGGCGCGGGCCTTGTCGAGGTCCACGTCGAGCAGTCGCTGTGCCAGCTCCGCCTTGACCGTCACCACGGTGAGCGAGTGACCGAGGATGTCGTGCAGGTCGGCGGCGATGCGGGCGCGTTCGTTCGTCACGGCTAACGCCGCCAGCTCCTTCTGCGCCTGCACGAGGCGGCGCTGCCGTTCGCTGGCCGCTCGAACGCCCCAGGCTGCCAGCGAGCCGAGCAGTGCCGCAAGCCCGTAGCCCTTGTCCTCCCAGCCCGCTACGAGCTGGGGCGCGGCCTCCCCGACGACGGCCAGCACCGCCGCCACCGGTACCGCCTGCCGCAGCGGCAGGCTGACCATCGCGAAGGCCGCGACGTACACCAGGCACGAGAGGGCATGGTGTCCGGCGCCCGGTACCTGGAGCGCGGCGAGCACGACCATCGCGACGAGCCCGAGCCAGATCCGCGCCACGTCCGGCCGCGGATCCGACGCAAGGGCGTAGCGGACCCGCCGCGCCATCTTGACCACGACGAGGTACAGCACCGCGAACCCGGCCAGCGCCACCAGCCCCACGTCACGCTGCCACCCGTCCGGCCGCGCCAGCAGCGCGGACAGGGTGCCGATGAGGTAGACCAGCCACACGGCGGCGAAGATCCACCCGAATCGGGCGCCCCTGAGCTCGGAGTCGCTCATGGTGGGAACGGTACCGATCGTTCAGACCCGGGCGGTGTCGCGGCGGAACCGCCAGACCGCGCCGGTGGCGAACACCGATGTCCAGGCCACCACGTTGAGTACGCCCAGCCACAGCGAGCCGTCGTGGACCAGCGGATAACGGGCGATCTCGCCGACCCCGTACACGGGGGTGAACCTGGCGATCGTCGCGAAGACGTGGCCGAGCTGGTCCACCGGGACGAACAGGCCGCCCGCGAACGACAGCACGCCCAGGACCGGACCGAGAATCTGCATGACGTTCTCGCTCGGCAGCAGGTACCCCATGAACAGGCCGAACGCGGCGAAGACCAGCGCGCAGACCCAGGCCAGCAGACCGCACTCGATCCACGCGTGGAGGGGCAGCTGCGCGCCGATCGCACCGCCGACGGCGAACGCGACGATCACCGAGACCAGCCCGGTCGTCATCGCCAGGACGAGCTTGACCGCGATGTACGCCGCCGGGCGCAATGGCGTGAGCCGCAGTTGCCTGCTCCAGCCGGCCGCGCGCTCCACGGAGACCATGGCGCCGCCACTGGTGGTGGCGAGCATGGCCCCGTAGACGGCCATGCTGACCATGACGTAGCCGGTGATGTTGCCGCCGCCCACACTGGTACTCCGGTACTTGGCGTTGTTGGCGAACAGCAGTAACAGCACGGCCGGCATGACGAACATGAAGATCACCGTGCGCCGGTTGCGGAGCATGCGGCGCAGCTCCAGGCCAACCACGGTGGGCGAGAATCCGCCCAGCGGCGGCAGGGTGCGGGCGGGCGTGGCGGCGGTCATCGGTTGCTCCCGTTGTCGGTGGCGTCGTCTCCGGTCAGGGCGAGGAAGGCCTGTTCCAGGTTGCGGGCGGTGATCTCCAGGTCGCGGGCGTCGGTACGGGTCAGCAGGTGCCGGGCGACCGCGTCGGCGTCGCGGGCCTGCACGACGACGGTGTCGCCGCGGACGTCCACGGAGTCGACGCCGGGAAGCCCGCGCAGTGCGGCCTCGTCCGCGCCCCGCAGCGTGGCCCGTACCGTACGGCCGCTGGCCAGCGCCTTCACTTCGGCGGCGGTACCGTCGGCGACCACCTCGCCGCGCCGGATGAACACCACCCGGTCCGCGTACGCGTCGGCCTCCTCGAGGTAGTGGGTAGCGAAGATGACGGTACGGCCGGAGCGGGCGTCCTCCCGGATCGCGCTCCAGAAGTCGTGCCGGCCACCGACGTCCATGCCGGTCGTGGGTTCGTCCAGGATCAGCAGCTCCGGGTCCGGTACCAGCGCCATGGCGAAGCGCAGCCGCTGCTGCTGACCGCCGGAGCACTTGCCGACGAAGCGGCTGCGGATGTCGGCTATTCCGGCGCGCTCGAGCGCCTCGTCGGCCGCGTCGGCGCCGCGGCCGAACAGGGTCGCGGTCAGCCTGACGGTCTCCTCGATCGTGTAGTCCTTGAGCAGCCCGCCGGTCTGCATGACGGCGGAGACGAGGCCCAGCGCGACCGCCTCATGGGGCGGACGACCGTACACCCGGGCCTGTCCCCCGGTCGGTGTCGAGAGGCCGAGCAGGATGTCGATGGTGCTGGTCTTGCCGGCGCCGTTCGGGCCGAGTAGGGCGACGACCTCGCCGGGACGGATCTGCAGGCTGACCCCGTTGACGGCGGTCACCGCGCCGAAGCGTTTGACCAAGCGGTCCAGGTCGACGGCGAGGTGCTCGGAGTGCCGGGCGGCTGACCCGGCATCAGCGGTGAGGATCATGTACTCGATCGTGGTGAACCCGGGCCGTACGTCGGTCGTCCGCTCGTCACGTCCGCGCCGTGACATCTGTCAGGGGGGACATGGAGCCTCCGGCCACGATCGGTCAACAGCGTCGCCGGGCTGTATCCGGCGATCCGCGGCCCAGCTACCCCCGACCGAGGCGCTGGCCACGACCTGACCCGGCGGCAGTCGCAGGCAGTACCGTTGGCGCCGCCGGCGAAACGCGGAGAAGGGGCGTGATCATGCGTCTGCATGTCGGATGTGCGATGTGGACGCTCAAATCCTGGCAGGGGCGGTTCCTGCCGCACCCGCTGCCGTCCGACGAGCGGCTGCGGTCCTACGCCGGCTGGTGCAACGCGGTCGAGGGCAACACGACGTTCTACGCGACGCCGGACCGGACGACTGTGGCGTCGTGGGCACGGCAGACCGACCCCGACTTCCGGCTCGTGGTCAAGTTGCCGAAGCGCATCACGCACGAGCGCCGTCTCACCGGCGCCGACGAGGAGGTTCGTGGCTTCCTGGACGCGATCGAGCCGCTCGGCCCGCGGGCCCATGCCCTCTGGATCCAGCTGCCCGGATCGTTCGCGCCCTCCGACGTCCCCGCGCTCGCCCGCTTCCTGCGCCGGCTCCCCGCTGCTCACCGGTACGCCGTGGAGGTCCGTCACCCCGCGTTCTTCGACGACCCGCGTTCGACACGCCTCCTCGAAGGGGTGCTCGCCGGCGCGGACGCCGAGTGGGTTCCGTTCGATACGACCGTCATCTTCCAAAGCCCTCCGACTTCTGACGCGGAGCGGGACGCGTGGGCCAAGAAGCCACGCACCCCGCTCCGGACGCTCGCGCTGACCGACCGGCCGGTCGTCCGCTACCTCGGCCGTGACGACCCCGAACGGACGATCCAGGGGTGGCAGCGCTGGATCGACGTCACCGTCGAGTGGCTGCGCGAGGGCCGCTCGCCGACCGTGTTCATCCACACGCCGGACAACGCCGATGCGCCGATGCTCGCCCGTCGCTTCCACGACGACGTGCGGGCGCGCCTGCCCGAACTGGAGGCGCTACCCGAGCCGGAGCCGGTCGGGCCCCTGACGCTCTTCTGACGGTACGGCTCCCTGGCCTGGCTCCGACTGGTCTACCTTGCTCAGGACAACGTCCACGTCCCTGGCCCGGGGTTCTTGAGCCGCCGATCCGGGGTACACCGGCGTGGAAGTGGCAAGTGAGCCGGTACGAGCGCAGGTACCCGACTCACCCGGCCTGGGACTCCCAGCGGCAGGCGTTCCCGTTACCCGTGTCGGTGGCCGTCACAGGCGTTGCGGCGCTTCGATGCCGAGCAGGTGGAGACCGGTCGCGAGGGTACGGCCGGTCAGGCGGCACAGCGCCACCCGGTTGCCGCGCTGCGCGGCAGTCTCGGCGCGCAGCACCGGGCATGACTCGAAGAAGTCGGTGTAGGCCTTGGCCAGCGCGAACAGGTATCCGCACAGGCGGTGGGGTTCGAGGGTGTCGGCGACGTCGGCCAGCGTGTCGGCGAAGTCGTCTAGAGCCAGCGCCAGCGCCCGCTCGGCCGGGTGCAGCGGCAGCGTCGTATCCACCGCCGCCAGGGCCGCGCCCTCGGGCAGCTTCGCCAGGATCGACCGGGTCCGGACGTGGGCGTACTGCAGGTAGACGCCGGTGTTGCCGGTGAACGACACCATCCGGTCGACGTCGAAGGTGTAGTCCTTGGTGCGGGACGTGGACAGGTCGGCGTACTTGACCGCGCCGATGCCAGCGGCCTGGACGACGTGTTCGAGTTCGTCCGGGGCCAGGCCGTGCGCCTTCTCGGAGATGACGTCACGGGCCCGGCCTACGGCTGCGTCGAGCAGTTCGCTCAGCCGGACCGTGCCGCCGGAGCGGGTCTTGAACGGCCGGCCGTCTGCGGCCAGGACCGTGCCGAAGGGTACGTGGACCGCGTGGACGTCATCGGTCAGCCACCCGGCCCGCCGGGCCGTGGCGAAGACCATGCGGAAATGCATGGCCTGCCGGGCGTCGACAACATAGAGGATTCGCGTGGCCTTGAGATCCCGGATCCGGTACCGGATGGTGGCGAGGTCGGTGGCGGCGTAGCCGAACCCGCCGTCGGACTTGCGCACGATGAGTGGCACCCGGTCGCCGTCGGGGCCGGTGATGTCGTCGAAGAACACGCACAGCGCGCCGTCGCTTTCGACCACGATCCCTGCGGCGACCAGTTCTTCGACCACGTCGGCCAGGAACAGGTTGTACGTGGACTCCCCCGCCGAGTCAGCCGGAGTGAGCAGCACACCCAGGCGGTCGTAGAGGGCCTGGAAGGCGAGTTCGGACTCCGCGACGAGCTCGCGCCAGACGGCGAGGGTGGCGGCGTCCCCGGACTGCAGCGCGACCACGCGGGAGCGGGCCCGGTCGGCGAACCCGAGATCGGCGTCGAACTGGGCGCGGGCCGCGCGGTACAGGGCGTCGAGGGTGGACACGTCACCGCCCTGGTGGCGCCAGGGCAGCTCCGGGTGCTCGTCGATGTACTGGATGAGCATGCCGAACTGGGTGCCCCAGTCGCCGAGGTGGTTCTGCCGCACGACGTCGGCGCCCAGGAAGCCGAGGATGCGGGCGAGCGCGTCACCGATGATCGTGGTGCGTAGGTGCCCGACGTGCATCTCCTTGGCGATGTTGGGCGCCGAGTAGTCGATCACCATGCGTTCACCGGTCAGCGGCGTGCCAATGCCGAGCCGATCGGCGTTCACTCGCTCACCGATCCGCTCCCAGAGCGTCGCGTCGGGAACCGTCAGGTTGAGAAACCCCGGCCCGGACGTCGTCGCCGAGACAGCGTGGGCGTCTATGGCATCGGCTACCGCCTGGGCGATCTCGCGCGGCGGGCGCTTGGCCTGCTTGGCGAGCGCGAGGGCGACATTGGACTGGAAGTCGGCGTGCTCGGATCGTCGCACCAAGGGATCGCCACCGGCCAGTTCGGCCGGCAGGACCTGGGCCATCGCCGCAGAGACGGCGGTTTCCACCAGGTTCTTGGTTGCAACGACGTCGGTCACCCGAATGCCTTCCCTTCCAGGATTGATGAAGCTCGAATCGCGGGATGTGACACGGGCACCCTATCGATCCGGCCGCTCGATCACGTCCTGATTTCGGGCACCGAGCGGGGCAACCGCGCGGCCGCCGTGAGGACGAGTGACCGTCTACGTTGAGCCAGGCCGTCGTCATCCTGGGAGCGACCGGGCGGCTCGGCCACGCGGTTTCGCAAGCGGCGCAACGGCATCGATTTTGGCCGCCGCCCGAATCTGTTGTACCGAAACGACTTCAATTTCCGAAATTTCTTGTATCCCCGCAGCCGGAACCGATGTGGCGCGTAGACGGACTCGCACAGAGTCCAGATACAGGAGGAAATCGTGAACAAAGCCGAGCTCATCGAAGCGCTATCGGCCCGCCTCGGTGACAAGCGTGCGGCGACGCAGGCGCTCGACGCCGTGCTGACCGAGATCCAGCACGCCGTCACCAAGGGCGACAAGGTTGCCATCACCGGCTTTGGCGTCTTCGAAAAGAAGGCTCGTGCCGCTCGCACGGCGCGCAACCCGCGCACCGGCGCAACCGTGAAGGTCAAGAAGACCAACGTTCCGGCTTTCCGGCCGGGCACGGGCTTCCGTGAACTGGTGGCCAGCGGCAAGCTGCCGAAGGCGGCCACTGCCAAGAAGACCGCTGCCAAGAAGACCGCTGCCAAGGCCGCCCCCGCGACCAAGACGGCCGCCAAGGCCACGCCTGCCGCCAAGGCCACGCCTGCCTCGAAGGCCGCCGCGAAGGCGACCTCGACCAAGACCACCGCCGCCAAGGCCGCGCCGGCCAAGGCGGCTGCCAAGGCGACCGCCAAGGCGACCGCCACTCGGGCCACCAAGGTCACCGCGACCAAGACCGCTTCCAAAGCTGCTCCGGCCAAGAAGGCGGCGGCCAAGGCGACCACCACCCGGGCCACCAAGTCCGTGCCCGCGAAGTCGGCGCGCAAGGCCGCGCCGGTCAAGTCGGTCGCCAAGCCTGCTCCGGCCAAGAAGGCGGCGGCCAAGGCCACGCCGGCGAAGTCGGTCGCCAAGGCCGCGACCAAGGTCACCAGGGTTGCGGCGACGCCGGCCCGCAAGCCGGCGTCCGCTCGGGCTACCACCGCCAAGAAGGCGCCCGCCCCGAAGCGCGCTGCGGCCGCGAAGGAGCGCTGACCACTACCGCGAGAAGAGGGCCGGGCATTGCCCCGGCCCTCTTTCTTTGGTTTCAACGAAGGCGGCGGCACGGCGTCGACCTGCGCGCCCGCCCTTCCCGCTCTGCGGCTGAGAGGTCGCCTTCGCCACAAAGTCCCGGGCAGGATTACCGCGTGCTCATCCTGCGCGCGACGCAGAAACTGCTCCAACGCATCGGTCCGCCGGCCCTACAAGACGGCGAGCAGTCGATAATGCTGTTGGGCGAGTGGTACGCGACCGCACTGTTCTCGAAGCCCCAGGTCGCCTTGCTGGTCAACGAGACAACGCTGCTGCCCGTGCTGATACCGCTGGCACCCGCCGCCACCCTGCCGGCCAGGATCGCCCAGCAGATAGCTACTGCCCTCGCCACCCACGGCGCACCGTCAGCGATCATCGATGACGAACTGCACTCGACCCCGATCTGCTCGACCTCGCGCCAAGTCTGGCCACAACGCCGTGTGGCCCCCTGTACAGCGCGCGGCAACAGCCGCACCAATCGCGACAGACGAGTTGGTCTCCGGTTCGCGGGCGCCGCCGTCACCGACCGGTACGAGCGTTGGCCGGGCCGCTACGACACGGATAGCTCGCAGTTTGCGGGGCCCTTTACCGTGGGCGTATGGATCTTCTCGTGGTCGGAGGTAGCGGCTTTCTCGTGCCAGGGCAGGTCTGGTCGGCCGAGGCTGACTCAAAAACCGGTTGCTCCCTCGGCCCCGCCACTGCACCGTGACGGGCATGATCGACCCCGTTTACCTCCTCGCGGCCTATGACGAGCAGCTTCGCACTGATGCCGAGACCCTCAGCGCGGTCTCAATCACCCGACACGGACCGCTGCGCCTCGTGACCTTCGCTGGTGGTCGAGGTTTTGTCACCTACCGCGACCTCGGCGGGGCGGGCGTCGACACAATCCGGCGGCTCGTCCCAGAGGTGCTCGCCCACTACCGGGCGGACCCCGAGATCAGCCGGGTCGAGTGGAAGACCCGTGGGCACGACCATGCGCCGGGATTGCACGAGGCGTTGCTGGAGAACGGGTTCGTCGCCGGCGAGCCGGAGTCGATCATGCTCGGCGAGGCACGGCTGCTGGCCGTCGACGTTCCGCTACCCGAGGGGGTGACGCTGCGCCGGGTCACCGAGGAGGCAGACGTCCGCGCGATGACTGCGATGCAAGACGAGGTCTTCGGTGACCCTGTGAGCGATGATAGGGCGAACGATCTCCTGCGCCGCCTGGCCCGCGATGACGGGATGGAGTTGTGGGTTGCCGAAGCTGAGGGGCGAATCGTGAGCGCCGGTCGGCTGGATCCGGTGCGCGGGACAAACTTCGCCGGGATCTGGGGCGGCGCGACCCGTGAGGAGTGGCGCGGTCGTGGGATCTACCGCGCGTTGACGGCCGCGCGGGCCCGTTCGGCACTCGGTATGGGCAAGACGCTCATCAACAGCGACTCGACCGAGTACTCACGCCCGATCCTCGAACGTTCCGGTCTGGTCAAGGTGTCGACGACGACGCCCTACCACTGGCGGCGGTAAGCACCCTTTTCACCTCAGAGGGGTTCGCGGTCCCTGATCGGCGCATAACGCCAGCTCAGGGCCTGTTACCTGTGGCGCGCCGCCAGGGACTCGAACCCCGAACCCGCGGATTAAGAGAAGATCGCGGCGGCATGGTGGGAGGCAAGCTCCCCTCCTCAGAGCGTCTGCCGGAGTCTGGGGATGTCGGCCCGGGTCGGCCGTCTTGGCGGTACCGATGGCTGTACCGCCAAGACGGCCGGCCTAGCGGACCTGGTTGCCGGCCAGGTCTCCGGGGTAGAGGCAGGTCTATGGACCCCCGAGACCTGTTCCAAATACTGTTGGGCGTCGGCGGTTTAGTCTTTGCCAGCTGCGGTGTTCGTCTCCTGCTGACTGGCCGCATGTCGCCCTTCGCCCAGCGGAGGTGGAGGCGGCCAGTCGATGCAGGGATGTGGTTCCTCTGCAGTGGGCTCTTCTTCTTGTTACTCGCAGTGGGGTACCTCGGACGGCTCATCGGCGTGTTCGGACCCGCGACAGCGTTGACGTTTGTGGGCTTGGCGGTCGTGCTCCTCGCACTCGGTCTCGTCAGATATCGGCCACGTGACAGCAGACGTGGCGGGTCCTCGGACATGACTTAGCCACACACGGCTGGGCCCCAGAGCCATCTCCGCTGTGAGTCCCACACACCGTGGAGCGGGCCAGGGGTCAGGGTGCCAAGGTGGAGCGCCCTACCGGACGAACGACCTTGGCGGAGCCGTAACTGCGCTGGCCCCATGCGCCACCGTCAGCTTGGGAATTGCACAAGATCGAGGCTCTGGCTTGTCTTGACGCTGGTCGCGGCGGTCCCGAGCGGCCTGGGTTACCCCGGCCGGTCCCCCGCTTGTGGCCCGCACTTGGCCCGTCCCACATGAGCCGTGGAGCAGCTGGCCGATCAGTCCCCAACGAAGTGCAGGCGGTGATCAGAGGGATTCGCGGCGCATTGACGTGCCAGTCGTTCGAGGCCTGCGAGGAAGTCCTTCTCGGCTTCGCTGCCCGCAGCAGCAGCGACGGTCGGCAGCTCCGCGAGCAGCTGAGTCATCTCAGCGCCGGAAAGCACCAAGTCGCCGTACGGGTCAATCCTGTCGAACAGCGGAGTCCGACCCCGGTTGCAGACCTTGTTCAGCAACCCAACAAAGAGATCGTCCCAATCGACAACTTCATCCACCACCGTGGTCTTGGGCCGTCCTTTACGCGGCCGTGGTCCGTGTTGACGAAGTTCGACGTTGACCCCCACACGCCGAGGTTACGCGGTGGACAGCATCTATCGCCGGTTGCCGCACCCCAGCCCCGGTACCGCCCTGTATGTCGTCGACCCACCTAACTGGGGGGAGCCGACCCCGTGAGCAGCCTGAACGCTGCCTCCTCAGACGTTGAAGCGGAACCTTGACCCGCTCCCCGATCGCCTGCGCTTACGTCCCGAAAGCCTGGTCGGGCCACTCATTGTTCAGGATCGATGGATGCTGGTGGGATGCTTCCAGCGGTGAAGGCACATAACGAAGTTTGCCTTGCTCGGCTGTCGAAGGCCCTGCGACGTTGACAGTGAGTCCCCAGTTTAGAAGGCTGACGATTCATGCCCCGAGATGCCCGAAATGCCTGCCCAGGGGCTCGATCGAATTGACCACTCGTGACCGTTCGTGACTGTGGACGGACATGATTACTGGCACGCGGAAGGCACGTTCGATCTTGGGATGTCATCCCACACCGCTTGGCTGGCGGGATCTCCTCGGTCGGGCAGGCTCGTCCCTGCCCGAGGTTCTCCGGCGGGGACAAGGCTCGCCGTAGGCGACCGCGAAGCGGCCCGGCCTTGGCGCGGCCGGGGTTCTCGGGCAGCCGTCTCGGTGCACAAGCGAGGAGATCCCGCCCGGTGACCACCGCCGCCGTACTCGCACCGCCGGCGAGCGCCAATTGCGCGACGGCGTCCGGGGTCAACCGATGCCGCTGGGACCAGGGACCCCTGCCCTCCCATTCCTGCCAGCCGGCCCGATCGGTCAACCAGCTCTCCACGCTCAGGCCCACGGACCCGCCGTACTCGACCAGCGAGAGCCATACCCCGGTGATGGCGGCAGTGTGCGCCACGAACATCCCGGCCGTCTTGCCCTCAGCCGCCGCCGTGCCGTCGACCACCCACGCGCCGACCGGACGCAGCCACCAGTGCCGGGGAGCCGACCCGCTCTCGCGACCGGCCGCACACAGTCCGCCAGGCGTGCCTCACGCAGCCGCTCCAGCCGGTACCGCACAGTCCGGTCAGGAGCGTCGGTCGCGCGGGCCAGCTGGCCGGTGGTCATCACCCGATGCTGGTCCAGCAACACCAGCAGCCGGTGGGATGGCCCATCGCACGTCTGGATCAACACCAAGGGGTACGCGATCCGGAACGGCAAGGACTGGGAAGAAGGTGTTCGACCTCGGTGCGGGCCACACGGCCACCGCGGTCGCGGTCTCCGGTGACATGGCGTACGTCGGCTGGTGCGGCCCGTGCAACAACTCGGGCTTCGGTCGCGGCATCGCGGTCGGCAAGGTCGACGGTACGGGCTGGCACCAGCTGACGCTGCCCGTCGACGGCACCGTACGGAACCGGTACGTCGCCGGCTTCGGCGTCGACCCGGCCAACGCCTCGCACGTCCTCGTCGCCGTCAACGGGTTCTCCCGGCGCTTCACGGAAGGCCCGGGCGCGGGCTTCGGACACGTGTTCGAGTCCAAGAACGCGGGCGCGACCTGGACAGACGTCTCGGCGAACGCGCCCGACGTACCGGCCAACTCGGTCAAGGTGCTGCGCGGCGGCGCCCTGCTGCTGGCGACCGACCTCGCCACGTTCTACCGGGCACCCGGTGCCGGCTCCTGGCAGCGGCTCGGCACCGGCCTGCCTAAGGTGACGGCTACGGCTGCCGATGACCTGTCGACAGGCCCCGACGGGGGGCGGACGGAAGGTTTTCGCGATGGTGGCAGCAGCATATCCGGTCGAGGTGACCGTTCAGCGCAATCGGATCGCGGGGTGGCTCGCGGATCGCAGCGTCAACGCCAAGGGGATGATCGCCGCCGCAATCGTCGCCGTCGTCGCGCTCGTCGTCGGTGGCCTGGCCATCAACCGGATGGCGAGACTGAACGCCGACCTCGACACCATGAAGAGCCGGAACATCGCCAGCCTGGAGCGCCTGAGCGAGCTGCGCGGCGGCCTGACCAACATGTACAACGGCATGTTCCTGTACCAGTACGGCAAGGCGGCGGCCCCGGCGCTGCAGGCGGCGGGGCGCAAGAACGCCGCGGACGCGGACAAGACCGTTGCCGACACCCTTACCGGGTATCGCGAGCTGGCCGCCGGGTCGCCGGCCCGGCAGCGTGCGCTCGCCACGTTCACCGAGGCGCAGCAGTACTACAACGAGCTGCGCAACGTGGTGGTCTTCGGAGAGAGCGCCTCGCCCGGCGTGACGATGCCACCGGCCGACCAGCTGAGCCCCGCCATCGGCAAGGCCGAGGGTGACATGGCGAAGGCGCTGAGCGACCTGGCCACGGTCGAGCGCGCCGAGAGTCAGGCGACCGCGGCCCGGGCAACCGAGCAGTACAAGCAGGACCGTATGGTGATCATCGGAGTCCTTGTGCTCGGGATGCTGCTGGCGTTCGCCGCCGCGCTCTGGATCTCCCGGCTCATGCGGCGCCAGTTGCGCGACGCCGGTGACTCGCTGCGTGCGCTGGCCGAGGGCGACCTCAGCCGGGTGGCCGAGGTGCGCTCGCGGGACGAACTGGGCCAGATGACCGCGGCCGTGAACCTGGCCAGCGCCGGGGTGAAGCGCGCGGTGGAGGCACTCGCCGTCGGTGCCCGTACCCTGGGCCAGAGCAGCGAGCAGCTCACCGAGGTCAGCGGCCGGATCGACGACAGCGCCCGGGAGGCCGCCGCTCAGGCCCACCGCGTCGCGGCCACCGCCGGCGACGTGTCGCACAACGTGCAGACGCTGGCGTCCGGCTCCGAGGAGATGGGCTCGTCGATCCGCGAGATCGCACAGAACGCCAACGACGCGGCGGAGGTGGCCGCGCAGGCGGTCGGGGTCGCCGAGTCGACCAACCAGACGGTGTCCAAGCTCGGCGAGTCTTCCGCCGAGATCGGCAACGTCATCAAGGTGATCACCTCCATCGCCGAGCAGACCAACCTGCTGGCCCTCAACGCCACCATCGAGGCCGCCCGCGCCGGCGAGGCGGGCAAGGGCTTCGCCGTCGTGGCGAGCGAGGTCAAGGACCTCGCTCAGGAGACCGCCCGCGCCACCGAGGACATCTCCCGCCGGGTCGAGGCCATCCAGTCCGACACGACGAATGCGGTGACCGCGATCGGCGAGATCAGCCGGATCATCGCCAGGATCAACGACTACCAGCTGACCATCGCCTCGGCGGTGGAACAGCAGACGGCCACCACGAGCGAGATGAGCCGCAGCGTCGGCGACGCGGCACAGGGCGCGTCGGACATCGCCGGCAACATCGCAGGCGTGGCGCACGCCGCCGAGGCGACCACCGCCTCGTTGGCCGACTCCGGACGTACGGTGGCCGAACTGGGCTCGCTCGCTGCGGAGATGCAGTCGGTGGTGGGCCGGTTCCGGCTCTGAATCACCAGGCCGGTTGCCGACCGCGACCGGCCTTGCGGCGGGGGTCCCTGAAGCGGTAACGCAGGGACCCTGACCGCGAGTGGCCTTTCGGGTGTCGACGCCACCGGTCACAGATCGCTTCGAAGCACAGCCAGATCACGCTGACCATGAACACGTACGCCCACGTGCTCGCCGACGTCGAGCGGGCGGCCGTCGACGCCGCCGCGGACCGGCTGTTCGGGTAGTTGGCTGTACGGATGGCTGTACGGCCGGGAAACGATGAAGGCCCAGGCTCAACCGTAAGGGTTGTGGCCTGGGCCTTCTTCCGTGCGCCGCCAAGGACTCGAACCCCGAACCCGCGGATTAAGAGGACTCCCGCTCGATCACGGTCATGGTGCGCGACCTCGGTGCAGCCCAGCACGCCGCAGTGCTGGCGTGCTCGTCTTGCGCTGGGTTGGGGTCACGTGGGGGTCAGGGCTAGATGACCCAGGACCTGTAGGTCCGCTCCCCACCGCCTCAGAAGTCGGTGTCACCGCGAACGATGGCGAACGGATCCGCGTGGAAGGCGTCATCATCTTCTCCGTCGTGCATCACGAAGGCGGTGATGTCGCGATCAGGTTCAAGGCCGGCGGTTCCGTGGAGCTTCGAGAAGCCATGCGTATGCATGATCTCGGCCGCGGCGCTGGCCACGTCCTGTACTCGGATGCGGGCGTCTTCCTCGGTGTCGCCGGGCCACGCCGTCAAGTACGCAGCACGTCCAGCTGCGATCACAGCTTCGACATCGGTGATGTGGTAGTCCCACCTGCCCAGCAGGGAGAAGACTGCCTTCGCCTCATCGTCTTCGATCTCGTCGGCCTCGTCCCACGCATCGTCCTCGTCAACGTACTCAAGGGCGAGCGGCGATGATCCACACCAGTCGAACTCCGCATCGTTGAAGGCCTTCGCCGCCGACCCGAGCCGTTGCACGGACTCGAAGTAGTCCTGCCTTTCGGCCTGACGCCCCTTCCGCCGCAGGGTGGCTTCGACGTGGCGGCGGATCTCAGCGATGAGGTCCTCGGCTCTCTGGGCGTATGCATCCCGGGCCACCGCGGTCCACTGCGTCTCGAGGTCATCCATGGTCACGCCTGCTCAACGGCTCAACCAGGTCAGCGATACGCGAGGCGACCTCAGAGCTACCGTCCCGACTATCAGGCTGATCTCGAAGCGGGGCAGAGCGTCAGTGCCCATGTCGGTGTAGTCGACGCCGTACACGGTGCTCACCTCTTCACGGTCCCAGTTGTGCGCCCCCGGCAAGGCGTCATCCGAGTCCTGGACGAACGACGCCTCCAGGACGTCATGGAATACCAACTGGAAGCGGTCTCCGTCTGGGCGGTGCAAGGTCAGCACTACGGACGGCGGCGGACCGACTTGAACGGCCAGGGCCTCCAACACGCAATCGTTGTGCAGATCAATCAGGCCGTGCGGGGTGTCGCACTCGATGATCTCGCTGTTGTACTGCCACGGCACCATGCCCTCGAACTCGGCCTGCATGGCACCATCGTCGCTCGGCACCCCGCCTACGTCCTGGGTTTTCGATCATCCGCATTGGCGGACTCCCGCCACTGCTCCCCCGTCCATCCCGTCACCGTCGCGGGACGGGACGACGGCCGGCAGGTCGAGGTCGGGCAGCAGGATCCGGATCGCGATCGACTCCGGGGTGAGCCGGCCAGCCCGGATCTTGTCGAGGGCTTCCTGGATCGCACCGTGCAGCGTCTCGCCGGAGAAGCCGGCGAAGTCGATGGCGACGCGGACGATCCGCGCGGCGCGTTCGCGTACGGCCGGGTCGTCGCCCGGCGGTTCGGCGCGTGGGGCCGTTCGAACGCGGCTTCGATGTGCGGGCGTAGCCCGACCGGACGCTCGGTCTGTGCGCGGACGAACGCCCCGCTGCCCTGCCGGCTGACGATCAGCCGCTCGTCGCGCAAGATCCGCAGCGCACTCTTGACCGTTTCGCGGGCCACGCCGTACCGGTCTGCGAGGTCGTTCTGGGACGGCAGCCGCTCCCCGGGCGCAAACTTGCGGGTCAGGATCGCGGCCCGGAGCAGGTTGGCGATCCGCTGCCGGTTAGCGCTCTTGGGCTTCCCCGCTCTCGTCCGCATCGCGTTCGCTGTTGAGTTCGCGGAGCCGCTCAGGAAGTGCCGCGAGGCTGTCGATGCGTACGTGTGCCTTCGCGACCTCCGGCCGGGTGGCGTAGTAGTACCCCCACGGCCCGCGCCGGATGAACACGGTGGTGAGCCCAGCGTTGAGCGCCGGCAGAATGTCATTGTCGAGCCGGTCCCCCGCGTACGCGATCTCGGCCGGCTCACACCCAGCCGACTCGATCAGTTTGGCGAAGAAGGCCGGGGTGGGCTTCTCGGCGCCCCAATCGTCGGAGGTGGCGATGAGGTCGACGCCGAGGTTCAACTCGTGCAGCAGCCGGCCGGCGCGGGCGGTCTGGTTGCCGGCCACGCCGACGAAGTAGCCATCAGCCTTGAGCGCGGCGAGGCACTCGCGCACGTCCGGGTACAGGTCTCGGGCCTTGAAGTGCTCGGCGAGGCCGGCGTCGGCACGGCGTCGACGCTCGACGGCGAGGTCGAAGCCGGGCCGGAAGTGCTGGAAGACCTGCCGGTAGTCCTGGCCCTGGGCGATGACCTGCCCGAAGACGGCCGAGAAGGTGTGCCGGGGCACGCCGAGCCAGTCGGCCCAGGTGCCGTACTCGGTGGACTCGTCGATCAAGGTTTCGCCGACGTCGAAGTAGACGGCGCGGATGGGCGGCTGGGCGGCACGATCGCTCATGCGGTCAGTTCGGCCAATCTCTCGTCGACGGTACGGACGGCGGACGTATGGTCCCACGGCGGCAGCTCGGCGCGGGACCTCGCGCAGCGGCAGGGGCGAGAACGAGGCGTTTACCTATCGACTGCTGTGCCCCTAGTGAACGAAATCGCCGCACGGCGAACGTCTGTCTGGTACCGCTCGACCGGAGTACGACATCAATCCTTTAAGGACGGTTTTCGACAGCGGGGAGCGGCAATGCCGTGGGACCCCGGTTCGCCTGTTTCGCGGTGCGCGCTACGTTTCGTGGTCCCATCGATGTGGCTGAACGGGTACCGTCAGACTACGCCGTCGTCCGACGGGCGACCGGCCAACCATCGCCTTGTTCTAGGGAGCATGGCATGCCGCGACAGATCGTCGCCGTCGTCCCAGGCTTCGGAGTTCGGCTGAGGGAGCTGCGCGAACAGCGGGGATTGTCGCTGCGGCAGCTCGGGCTGCAGGTTCACTGCTCCCACGGTTACCTGTGGGATCTCGAAGGGGGTGGCAAGCGGCCGAGCGCGTCCGTGGCGACGCTGCTCGATGCGGCGCTTGGCGCTGATGGGCAGTTGTCCGCCATGGTGAGCGAGGCGTCAGCCGACAGCGGAGACCAGACCGTCGACGTCGGCGACACCGACGGCAAAGCGGCGCGCGGGCTAGAGTTCGCAGCAGACTGGCGACACGGCGTAGCGGTCGCGGCTGAGCTGTGGCAGGCGGACATGCAACGGCGGGATCTCCTTGCGGGTGCGGCGTTCAGCGCGGCTGCGTTCGTCACGCCGGCTCTCCGCTGGCTGACCTGGCGGCTTGATGAGGAGCCTGTCGGCCGCGGTGAGCGTGTCGTCGGAGAGCCGGATGTCGAGACCGTGCGGCAGATCACGAGCGTTTACCGTGCGCTCGACAACAGGTACGGCGGCGGCCACGTCCGCGACTCGGTGGTTCGGTTCCTCGACACCGAGGTGGCGGGTCTGCTGCGTGGCCGCTACGACGCGCGCACTGGCGCCGCGTTGTTGTCGGCGGCGGCCGAGGTGACCCAGCTTGCGGGGTGGGCGTCGTACGACGTCGGGCGAAACGGCCTGGCGCAGCGGTATCTGGTTCACGCGCTGCGGCTGGCCGCAGCGGCTGGCGACCGTGCGCTGGGCGCGGAGATCCTCGCGGCGATGAGCCATCAGGCGGCCTACCTGGGCGCCTCGTCGGAGGCGGTCGACCTGGCCCGCGCCGCCGGGCGTACGGCGGCCGAGGCCGGGGTGACCGCGATCCAGGCGGAGTCGGCCGTCCTGGAGGCGCAGGGCCACGCGGTCGGCGGCGACGAAGCGGCGTGCGCGGCGGCGCTGGACCGCGCCGAGCGTGCGTTCGACCGTGCGGATCGTGCCGGGTCCCCGCAGTGGATCGGCTACTTCGACGAGGCGTACCTGTCGGCGAAGTTCGGGCACTGTTTCGCGGCTCTCGGCCGTGGTGACCTCGCCACCCGGTTCGCCGTGCGGTCGCTGGAGATGGATGGCCAGGCGTACGCGCGCGGCCGGCAGTTCAACCTGGCGCTGCTGGCCGTCGCGCATCTGCACTCGGGTGATCCGGAGCAGGCCGGTGTGATGGGCCTGCAGGCCGTCGAGGCGGCCGTGGGCCTGCGGTCCCGACGCGCGCACGACTACCTTGCCGACCTCGCGCGCCGGCTCGCGCCCTACGGCGACGTGGCGGCGGTGCGAGAGTTCATAGAGCGGGTACGGCCGGCGCTCCAGACGTCATAGGACCGGTCAGATCCGTCCGGTCGCCTTGGCCAGCAGGACCGCGAGCAGGCCCGTGACCGAACCGGAACCGACGATCTCTCCCGCTTTGATCCGCTGCTCCACCTCGGCCAGCGGGATCCAGCCGAGCCGTTCGGCTTCGTTGACATCGGGCGCGGCACCAGTGTGGTCGGCTCCGCGAGACAGGTAGACGACGTTGCGCTGATCGATAGTGCCAACCATGGGCTGGAACTCCAGCAGCGGCTCCATCGTTCTGGGCCGCCAGCCGGTCTCCTCTTCGACCTCCCGGGCGGCGCACGCGGCCGGCTCCTCGTCCGGGTCGAGGTAGCCGCCGGGCAACTCCCATACCCATCGATCGATGATGAACCGGTGCCGCCACATCATCAGCACATGGTCGGCGTCGTCGAGGACGACCACCATCGCCGCGGCGGGCACCCGGAGCACGTACTGCTCGAAGCGGACGCCATCGGGTAGTTCGACGTCGGCCACGCTCAACACCGCGCGTCTGGTGTCGTCGATGACCCGCTCGCCATGGATGGTCCACTCGCTGGCACGCCGAGCACCCGTATCCATGCCCGCACCTTATCGGCGTGCGCCGACCCGTACTCCGCCGGGGCGACGGTGTCGGCTGACAGCTGCTGACGGCGCACCGCTTCAACCAGCCACCTACCACGGCCACGCTGTCCATCGAGGGACGTGACGGTCTGAGCCGGAAGGGCCGGGCCGTTGGGTCCCGGGCGCCGGCGGCGGCATCGACGTCGGCTGGAGCGATCTCGCATGACCCGCTGACCGCCGCCGCGCCCATCCAACGACTGCTCTCGGAGGACTCATGGGAACTTATTCCGGCGGTGAACAGATCGAGCAAGCACAGGCCGTCCTGACGCGGCATGTGGTGTCCTGCGTGGATGGTCGCTGCCTGGCCTGCGCGGTGCCGGGGCCGTGCGCAGCGCACGAGTGGGCAGCGGGATTGTTTTGCCTGTCGTTACGTCTGCCCCGGCGTACACCCGGCGCGTCCCGGCCCGAATTGTGCGGCGCACGCCAGGTCACCACGTCGGGTCCGGGGTGGACCGCGTGAACGCCCGGTTCCCTTCGACAACGGGGCATGGCGACTTTCCCGCAGCGGATCTCGCCTTCTCTGGAGGCCTGCCGGGAAGCGGCTCTGACCCGGAGCGCAACCGCCGCGGCCGGCTCGTCGTCCTCGAAGGGCTCAGTGCTGTTGGTAAAAGCACGCTGGCGCCGTTGGTCGCCGCCGCAGTGACGGCCAGGTTCGTGCCGACCGTACCGCCGGAGTTCGAAGACGCGCGCCGACACATTGACAGACTCGGGTCGCTGATGGCGCGGCTGCACTTCTGGATGACCGCGAACTATGCCGCCGCGCAGGCGATCCGGTTCGCGTTGCGCGCCGGGGATGACGTCGTTATCGAGAGCTACTTCTACCGCACGCTCGCCACGCATGCCGCGATGGGAGTGACGACGCTGCCGGTGGTCGACTGGGACTACGCCGTCGCGCCGGACCTTGCAGTGCTGCTGACCGTCGACGAAGAGGTACGCCAGCGGCGCTTGGCAGCCCGTCTGCCTGACAACCGCACCTACTGGTCGCGGCTGGAGGAGGCGAATGTCGAGACCACCCGGCTCGTCTACGACACCTTCGAGCTCATGCGGATCGACACCACTGGGCTGACCGTGCCCCAGGTTGTCCGACGTCTCGGAGAGTTGGTCGCCGCCACACCAGCACCCCGCACCTGACTTGTGGATCTCACGAACGGAGTGAACGATGCTCGACCAGATCGTTGGCATCACGCGCGTCCGGATGCTCTACCTCCAACTGCTGTATCGCTGCAACTTCTCGTGCCGTCACTGCTTCCACGGCGAGCTGCTCAAGGCCCCCGACCAGTTCGAACTGGCCGACGTCGAGGCCGTCCTGCACCACTTCCGTGACGTTTATCGTCTCGAGGCTGTGACTTTTCTCGGAGGCGAACCGCTGCTATATCCGCACATCGGCGCCGCCTGCCGGTTCGCGAAACAGCTCGGCCTTCGAGTGGAGATCTGCACCAACGCCCACCGCGGATTCCGCAACAGGATCAAGGCCATCGCCGAGAGCCTCGACAAGTTCCGGGTGTCACTTGATGGCCTGGAGACCAGGCATGACGCGCTGCGGCAGCGTGGCAGCTTCACCAGCGCGATCGAGATGGTCGACCTCGCAGTACGCCTTGGTATCACGACCGGGGCCACCATGACGGTGACCGACCACAACCTTGACGACGTCGTTCCCCTGGCTGGTCTACTTCAGCAGCGCGGCGTCGCCGAGTTGAAGCTGCACTGTCTGCGGCTCGTGGGAAACGCCGCCGCACACCCAGATCTTGAGGTGTCCAACACCGGTAAGTATGCCGACCTGCACCGCGCGATCAACAACGCCGGCTTGACCATGCCGGTCATCTACGACTCGGATCTCTCGCCGGCACCGGCCGGCGAGACGTGCTCAAACCTCGTCGCTGGTGGATGGCTCGACCGTATCGAGGCGGACCCTCGTGGTGGGCTGACCGTGTCTTGCAAGGCCGTCGGGCGTGACGTCAACGCGTTCCGGTGGGACAAGGCCAACCAGACCATTGTCTACGAGCCCCGCGCGGATGACGAATTCGCGGTCGGCATCCCCGACGTGGTCTACCAGAACGCCTCGGTCAGGTGATCCGTGGTCACGACCAGCGTATGGCAGGACACCCGGACCTTCTTCCCACTGTTCCTTGACCTTCTGTCGGCCAGAAAGGTCGAATCTGCCTGCGTGGTGGGGGCGTCCGACGGCAAGTTCGTCCTGCCCCTGGCACGCCGGGGCATTCGGGTACTCGCCGTTGAGCGCGACCCGCTCGCGCTCAACGGGGGCCAGATCGCCCTGCCCGGCCAGATGGGCTCGACCATGCCGGGGCTACGTCAACGACTCGCTGTGGAAGGACTCAGCAGCTTCGTCGAGATCGTGGAGAGCAACCTCCTCGACATGCAAGCGCCGGCACAGCTGTTCGACGCGGTCTGGACAAGCTGCTCATGGCACTACAGCGTCAACCACAGTCGGCCGCTTGCCGACTTCATCGCGACGATGGCCGCCTTGTGCCGGCCGCACCGCGGGCTCCTGGGCGCCGAATACATGATGCCGGTCGAGCCGCGTCACCTCAGCATCGAGCACTACCCCGAACAGGGCGAGGTGCGGCGACTGTTCCGCGACTGGAGGATTGACTGGGAGGCTTACACGGTGCCGTTCCTGGAAGCTCCGCACGTCGAGCAGTTCACCGAACACATCCACCGGATGGGCCTGATCATCGCTACCCGGCCATAGGAGACTCGTTGAAGACCGAGTTCGAGGCACGTTTCCTCGCCGTCAACGTCGCCGCCGTCCTGGACAAGCTGAAGGCCCGGTCGGCCGTGTGCACCATGCCTCGCACGCTGATGCGCCGCATCGTGTTCAGCAACGACGACATCCAGGCCCGACGTGGCTGGCTGCGGCTGCGTGATCAGGGCGACAAGACCGTCCTGACCTACAAGCAGGTAGTGGCGGACACGGCGGCGATCGACAGCATTCTGGAAGCCGAAGTCCAGGTCGGCGACTTCGACGCCACCCGCGTCCTGTTGGAGGCAATGGGGTTCACCGCCCAGCGCTACCAGGAGAACTACCGCGAAGAGTGGCACCTCGACGGCGTCACCTTCGATCTGGACACGTGGCCCGACCTGCCCACGTTCCTCGAGGTCGAGGGACCGGACGAAGCGGCCGTCCACAACGCCGCCGAAGGTCTCGGCCTTGCCTTCGAAGAGGCCTCCTTCGGCAGTGTCGACGAGGTCTACCTGGCCGTGCTCAACCGCGACATTCTCGCCGAACCGGAACTCACGTTCGCGTAGCGCAACGGCGTCAGTCTCGGCTCAGCAGGGCGGCTGACGCCGCGTCCACGATCTTCTCGCTTCCCGCCACCACGACGTCGACACCATCGACGTCGGTGAGATTTCGGCTCACCCCGCCAGCGGCACGCACCAGGGCCAGTCCCGCCGCGGTGTCCTACGGCGATTGCGAGAACCCGATGAACCCGTCCAGAGCGCCACTCGCCACCGCCAGCAGGTCGCAGGCGGTCGAGCCGAAGTTGCGCAGATCGGTATCCGGCCAGCAGTGTGTCCATCGGCTGGGTGGGAGCGGCGCATCAACATCCCCACGCGCGCGAAGTGCGGATCGCGACAAGAGGTCGGCATTTTCGGGAAGCGCAAGACCGAAGCCCCGCAGGTGGAGCGTGTCGACCGAGCTCGCCCATGCAGCGACCGTAAGGAACCCGCCCATGAGCAACTTCACCGGCACCGTCGACTACTACCGGCGGTACCGCCCCGGTATCCCCACCGACGTGGCGAACGTGCTCATCGCCGCGAGCGCTGTCGAAACCCCACGCCGGCTACTCGACCTCGGGACCGGGACCGGACACGTGGTGCTCGCTATCGGTGACCGTTTCGACGAGGTCGTCGCCGCCGACCCGGACGCCGGCATGCTCGCCGCCGCCCACGACTCCCTCCGCGCCGCACTACCCGCAGACGTCATGCTGCGCCTGGTGCACGCAACCGCCGAGAGCTTCACCACTCCGCCGGGGTGGACAGCCTCCCTCGTGACCATCTGCCGAGCGTTCCACTGGATGGACAAGCCGGCCGTGCTCGCCCGGCTGGATCAGCGTGTCAGCCCGGCCGGGACAGTCGCGATCTTCGCTGACCGCAGCTTCTGGACAGCCAGCAACCCCTGGCAGACCGCCGTCCGACAAATCATCACTGAGTTCCTCGGCACGCAGCGGCGCGCCGGCGACAGCGTATTCACCCACGCCGACCGCCCCTTCGGCGAGATCCTCGCCGAGTCCGCCTTCTCCGTCGTGGAGGAGGTACGGGTTCCGGTCCGACGGACCTGGACGGCCGAGTCGGTGCTTGGCTACCTCTACTCGACCTCATTCGCCGCCCGACGCCTGTTCGGCGACCGCGTTCACGAATTCGAAGAGGCGATCATTTCGACTCTCACCGAGCACAGCGAGAACGGGAGCCTGGTCGAAGACAACGAATTCCTCATCCACCTCGGCCGGCGTCGAGGCCCCAGGACTCCTACACGATGACCCCTGTCGCACGGTGCCGACCTGGACGACCTGACCAGAGCAATGCCAGGCCGCCAACCAACCGGGCTGCCACCTCGACCAGTGCCGCGACAGCAAATGTCCGTCGCGAACTACCAGGCATGGCCGGCCACCCGGCTCGCCACCGCACCCCAGCCACGGCCGACGGCCACACTGAGGCGGTCGGCCGCTCGTTCACGTCCCCGAGCGCGCCAGACACTCCCAGGCCAGCCCCGCCGATCTAACCGCTCCCGAGCACCCACCGAGCACCCGCCCACCGGCGCCACATACAAAACAGGCCCCGATCCGGCGAGAAACGCCAGCTCAGGGCCTGTTACCTGTGGTGCGCCGCCAGGGACTCGAACCCCGAACCCGCGGATTAAGAGTCCGCTGCTCTGCCAGTTGAGCTAGCGGCGCTCACTGGAACGCTGAGAACGATAGCACGCCCCTTTGGTGACCTCCCAACCCATTCCCCCTCACCCCGCCAGGTCCCCGGCCGAAGGCACAAACGGGTACCTCACGAAGCCAGGTACTAGGGCACCATTAGCGCCAGGCTTGGGGATCGGGGAGATGAACATGGGGCAGACGGCGGCCCGACGGCGGCGGAGCGTCGGGGCGATGGTCGCGCTGGCTGGGCTGATGGTCCTCGCTGCGTGCGGCGGCTCGGACAAGGCCTCGAACGGCAAGGGCCGTACATCGACCCCGAGATCGACCGCCAGTGCCCCGCCCCCGCCGGTCGCGGCCGTCAGCTTCCCCGCCGACGGCGCGGCGGACGTGCCCACCTCGGCGGAGATCGCCTTCACCACCGAGAACGCCCGGTCCAGCATGGTGACCCTCACCGACGCCGCGGGCGCCCCGGTCGACGGTGCCATGCGGTCCGACGGCTCGTCGTGGATACCGAACGCGCAGCTCAAGTACTCCACCAGGTACACCGCGAAGGTCGCCGCCATCGGTGCGGACGGCAAGGAGACCGCCAAGACGGTGACGTTCACCACGATGGACCGGCCTGGCGGCTTCGCCTCGGTGAGCAGCCAACTCGGCGACGATCGGGTCTACGGCGTCGGCATGCCGGTGGTGGTCAACTTCGGCCGCGATGTCCACCAGGACCATCGGGCCAACGTCGAGAAGCGGTTGTTCGTCGCCAGCGAGCCGGTACAGGAGGGCGTGTGGCACTGGTTCAACGGCCACGAGGTCCACTACCGGCCCCGCGAGTACTGGAAGGCCGGCACGAAGCTGTCGATCCGGCTCGCGACGGGTGGGCTGCCGTTCGGCGGCGGCTCGTACGGCGCGGCGGACGTGACCGTACGCGCCTCGATCGGTGACAAGTTCGTGATGACCATCGACAACGCGACCAAGACGATGTCGGTCACCCGCAACGACCAGGTGGTCAAGACGATGCCGGTCAGCCTGGGCAAGCCGAGCGCGCCGTCGTCCAGCGGCAACATGATCGTGATGGTCAAGAACGAGTGGGAGTGGTTCGACTCGTCCAGCTACGGCGTCCCGGTCGACTCGACCGACGGCTACCGCACCAGGGTCAGCTGGCCGCAGCGGTTGACCTGGGGCGGGCAGTACATCCACGCCGCCCCCTGGTCGGTAGGCGACCAGGGCCGGCGCAACGTCTCGCACGGCTGCACCAACATCTCCATGGGGAACGCCGACTGGCTGTGGCACCAGACGCGCATCGGCGACCCGGTGATCGTCAAGGGCACCGAACGTGGCCTGGACTGGGGTGACGGCTGGACCGACTGGAACCGCAGTTGGGAGGAGTACGTCAAGGGCAGCGCCCTTCCCCGGCCGGCGAACCCGACCGGTCCGTCCGCGGGCCCGAGCGGGGCTCCGTCCGACGGCTCGGCCCAGACCGGGCCGGTCCGGCTCGCCGCCGTTTTGGCCGCTCCGCGGCGCACCTGGTAACCTGGCTCTTCGCGCACTGCTGAGGCGCCGTCTCAACATGCGCACTCGACTCCAACCCGAACTACCTGACGAGGCTGTCGCGTGGCGAACATCAAGTCCCAGATCAAGCGCAACCGGCAGAACGAGAAGCGCCGGCTGCGAAACAAGTCGGTCAAGTCTGCGCTGAAGACGTCTGTCCGCAAGTTCCAGGAGGCCGCCGCTACCGGCGACTCCGAGCAGGCCGCCGCGCTGATGCGCGAGGCCTCGCGCAAGCTCGACAAGGCCGTGAGCAAGGGCGTTATCCACAAGAACCAGGCCGCCAACCGCAAGTCGGCCATCGCCAAGCGGCTGTCGTCGCTGGCCGCCTGAGCTCCCCGCTCGTCGACGCCTCGTAACGCCGCCTGGGTCTGACGGCCCGGCGGCGTTTTGGCGTGTCCCGGTACGGCCGTTTCGGCGCACCCGTGGGGTACGGATGCGCTGCGGCGGATAACGCCGATCGTGGCACGCACGCGACTCGGGGCGCGCCGCTGCGGGCGTGCCCCGTGGTGAGACGAAGGGCCTCAGGCGAACCGGTGCCGGTTGGGCTGGCCGCCCTGGTGCCTGCCCTCATGGGCGTCGAGGTGCGGACCTGCCTGCCGGCCGTTACCGGCTCGGCTGTCGTCCCGCCGGGTGTGGCGGCCGAGGGTGACCGTCTGACGCCACTCCGGCCGTACCAGCGCGGCGCGCTCGTCCTCGGACTCGGCGCTGTGCTGCCGCCCACGGGAGTTCCCGGTACGACCCCCGGCCGGGTTGCCGGCCGCCACCCGGCGCTGCAGCCCGTTGTGCTGGGTGGTCTCGTCGAAGCGCCGGCTCTCACGGGGCAGACCCACGGTCGTCGGCTCGTCGAAACGCCGGCTCTCGCCCGGCAGGCCCGCCGTGGTGTCGGCCCTCCCGGCGCGCGCCCCGGTCATGCGGTCGGCACCGGCATCCGCACCCGTGGGGTAGGAGCCGGGGACGGCGGCGTAGGCGCCGGAGACGTAGACGCGCGACGACCGGGCCTCGGCCCGGGCCATGCCCGGCATGTCGAACGCCGGGGTCACCTCGGTCGCAAGATTGTCCCGGTGCTCCCCGTACCGCCGGGAACCGACGGCACGGCTGCCCTGACCGCCCCCGCCGACCGCGCCGGCCACCAGGTCGTTCAGCTTGACCATCGCGGCGACCGCGACCGGCAGCGCGGCGACCGCCCACCAGCTGGTCAGCTCTGCCAGCCCGAGCAGCACGGCCAGCGCGACCATGCATTCGAAGAGCAGAAAAGACATCAGCCCACCGGGCCGTACGTGCCGTAGCCCCAGCGCACGTGCGTACCAGGAAGCCTGCCCCGTGACTTCGCCGCCCTGACTCACCGCGTCCCACCTCCGTTTCGGGCCGCTGCGACCGCGAAGACCGCGCGCTCCAGCGCATACCCACGGTCCTCGGAGCCGCCCTTGACTGCGGCGTTGCAGTCAGCGACCACCCGCATGGCTTCAACGAGCGCGTCGGGGGTCCAGCCACGGGCTCGGCGCTGAGCACGTTCAATTTTCCAGGCCGGCATGCCGAGAGCACTGGCCAACTGGTACGGGTTGCCGCGCCCGGCCGAGGCCACCCGGGCCACCGTACGGACCCCGTCGGCCAGCGCGTCCGCGATCGGTACCGGGTCGACGCCGACGTGCAGCGCCCAGCGCAGTGCCTCCAGCGCGCCCGGTAGGTCACCCTCCACGGTCGCGTCGGCGACCGTGAAGCCGGTGACCTCCGCGCGGCCACGGTAGTAGCGGGCGACGGTGCCGGCGTCGATCCGCCCTCCGGTGTCGGCGACCAGCTGGGAGCAGGCGGCGACCAGCTCGCGCAGGTCGTTTCCGACGGCCTCGATCAGCGCCTCGGCGGCGTCCTCCGCGCACTTGCCGCCGAGCCGGCGGACCTCGGCGCGGACGAAGTCGACCCGCTCCCGGGGCTTGGTGATCTTCCCGACGGGGATGACCTTGACACCGGCCGCGCGCAGGCCGTCGGCCAGGGCTTTACCCTTGGCGCCGCCGAGGTGCGTGATGACCAGGGTCACGTCCGGGTCGGGGTCGCGGGCGTACTCGAGCAGCGCCGCCGCCAGGTCCTTCTTCGCGTCCTGACCGCCCCGGACGACGAGCACCCGGCGCCCGCCGAACAGCGACGGGCTGGTCATCTCGGCCAGCTCGCCGGGCACCAGCTCGCTGGCGGCGTACTCGCTCACCTCGGCGTCGGGCTCGGCCGTCCGCGCGGTGGCGATCGCGTCGCTCACCGCCCTGTCCGCGAGGAATTCCTCGTCACCGAGGACGAGACGTACGTCGGCTGACAACTGTGGAGGCACGGCAGCCATCGTCCCACGAACGCCGCCGCCGTACGGCCGGCGCTACCGGCGGCGGTGCTGGCAGGGCTGCGCGCCGGCGGCCGGGCTGCCGGCCGCGTGCCGCCACCGCCAGCCGCCCGTCCGTGTCGACGACGGCCAGGTCACCGGAGACGTCCGTCCGCAGCACCCTGGCCCCGCCTCGGGCCAGCCGGTGGAGCACGGCCGGGTTGGGATGGCCGTACGCGTTCCCGGCGCCCACCGAGACGAGCGCGACCGACGGATCCACCTCGTCGAGGAACCGCGGGTCCTGGAAGGCACTGCCGTGGTGCGCCACCTTCAGCACATCGACCCGTACCGGGTCGCCCAGCAGGCCCTGCTGCTCGTCCTCCTCGGCGTCGCCGGCCAGCAGCACCGAGTGCCCGCGCACGGTGGCGCGTAGGACGAGCGAGTTGTTGTTGGGATCCGAGCGGGTGTTGACCAGCGGCCGGCCCGGCCCGACCACGGTCAGGCGCAGCCCGCCCGCCGGGTAGACCTCACCCGCCGTCGCCTGCCGTACCGGAGTTTGCCGGGCGGTGGCAGCCGCGAGCACCTGGCGGCGCCCGAGGGCCGGCTCCGGGTGGGCGGTCGTCACCACCGCGCCGACCGAGCGGTCCCGGAACACGCCTTCCACTCCCCCGACGTGGTCGACGTGAAAATGGCTGATCACCAGCAGCGGTACGTGTCGGACGCCGAGCCGGCGCAGGCAGGCGTCGACCGAGGGCGGGTCGGGACCGGCGTCCACGACCACCGCCTGGCCCGGCGTGACCGGCAGCACCACCGCGTCGCCCTGGCCTACGTCGCACATCACCAGCAGCCACCCCGGCGGCGGCCAGCCCGAGGCGACCAGCCGTACCGGCAGCGTGCCGACGACCGTCGCAATCGTCACCACGGCCGCCAGCCGGCGGACCAGCGGGTGCCGGGCCGCGACCAGGAGCGCGACGAGGACCCCGGCGAGCAGGACGCCGCCGACCGCGCCTGTGGGCCACGGCGCGGTGCCGGCGGGTGCCTGCGCGCCGTACCGGCCGACCAGAACGAGCCATCGCGCCGGCCAGGCGGCGAGCCACGCGGCAAGCTCGGCCCCGGCCGGCCAGACCGGTGACAGCAGCGCCGCGGCGACGCCGAGCACGGTGGCCGGCGCGACGGCGGGTACCGCGAGCAGGTTGGCCGGCACGGCGACGAGCCCGATCGTGCCCGACAGGGCGGCGATCACCGGCGCGCAGGCCAACTGCGCGGCCGCCGGTACGGCGATCGCCTCTGCCAGGCCTGCCGGTACCCGGTGGCGGCGCAGCCCGTCGCGCCAGCCGGGTGCGAGCAGGAGGATGCCTGCCGTGGCGAGGACCGAGAGCGCGAACCCCGGCTCGCCGGCCAACTGCGGGTCGACGAGGACCAGCACGATCACCACGGCGGCCAGCCCGGGCACCGCCGCCCGGGGACGACCGCTCGCGAGCGCCACCAGCACGAGCGCCCCCAGGGCGGCGGCGCGTAGGACGCTGGGCGACGGGCGTACCAGGATCACGAAGCCGACGAGCGCGACGACGGAGATCGCGGCGGCCAGCCGTGGACCGGCCCGGCACCAGCGGGCCAGGCCGAGCACGAAGCCGAGCACGATCGCAACGTTCGACCCGCTGACCGCGAGCAGGTGCGTCATGCCGGTGGTGCGGAAATCGTCCGCCACGGCGGGCTCCAGCCGCGTGGTGTCGCCGACCACCAGCCCGGGCAGCAGGCCGCCCGGCTCGGGTGGCAGCGGCGCGCAGGCCCGTTGCAGGCCGGCACGCAGCCGCCCGGCCGACCGCTGGGCCCACGACGCCCGGCCGATCAGCCGTGGCGCGCCCGGCACGGACAGGACCGCCGAGCGCAGGTCTCCCCCGCGCGCCGCCACGATCCGGCCGTCGACCTCGACCCGCTGCCCGGGCAGGACGCCCCGCCAGGAGGGGTCGCCACCGAGCACCAGGACCCGCGTCGACAGGCGCAGCGCCGGCCGGCCGGTCGGGCTCAGCCGGGTGAGGTCCGCGGCGACGGCGTACCGGGTGGGGCCGCCGACGGCACCCGGGGTGGGGCGGGGGTCGTCGGTGACCACGAGGGCGGCGGCCACGGTGGCGCCCTCGCGGGCCAGTGCCGCGACCGGGCCGGCGTCGCGCAGCGCCACCCGGCACGCCGTGACCCCGGCACCGGCGACGACGCCGACCAGCACGGCGACCACGGCGGTCCGGCCGGACACCGCGCCGACCGCGCCCGCGGGCATCCGGCCGGACCGCCGGCCGACCGCCACCACGACGGCGACCAGGCCGGCTGCCACCGCGACGGCGACCAGCCCGGCTGCCACCGCGACGGCGGCCCCGGCCCGCCCGGACAGGTGCAGCGCCGCGAGCGCCGCCAGCCACGTCCCGGTCGCGACCCCGGCCAGCCGAAGATCGGGGTAGGCGTCGGCGCTCACACCGTCACCAGCGGCTTGATCTGGTTGAACCGGGCACCCCCGAGCCCGTCGACCTGCCGTAGCTCGTCGACCGACCGGAACGGGCCGTGCTTGGTGCGGTACTCCAGGATGTGCTGGGCGAGGACGGGTCCGATGCCGGGCAGCGCCTCGAACTGGGCGGCGGTGGCGGTGTTGAGGTTGAGCGGCCCGGCTGCGGTCGCCCCGGGCGCGCCCTGCTCGGCGGCGACACCGGGTGGCGGGGTGACACCGATCGCCACCAGCTCACCGTCGGCGAGCTTGCGGGCCAGGTTGACGAAGGAGAGGTCGGTGTCGGGCAGGATGCCGCCGGCCGCGTCGATCGCGTCGGCCACCCGGGCGCCGGCGGGAAGACGGACCAGCCCGGGACGCCGTACCCGGCCGGTCACGGCGATCACGACGACACCGGAGCCGGACGGGCTCGCCGCCGCCGAGGGCTCGGGCCGGGCGGCGGCGACGGGCTCCACCTGGGGACGGGCCCGCCAGGTCAGGAAGCCCGCAACGGCGACGGCGACCACCGCCACGGCGACCAGCGCACGGACGCCCCGGCGGCCCGGGTCGAGGGCGCCCAGCGCGCCCCGCAGACCGGCGGGCGCGGGAGGTGGTGCCGTAGTGACAGGTGAGGCCGGGGAGACCAGCTCCTCGTCCTCCGGCAGGCCGACGACCCGGACGAACCGCTCCCGCACCTCGTCGGCGGCGGCGTCTCGGTGCGATGGAAACATGCGCCGAAAGCTAGTGGCGGGCGGCGGTCTCCGCGGGTACGAGCCGCGCGGCTGTGGACAGCGAGGGTGCCTGTGGAAAACCCGGGCCGGTCGCTACCGGCGGCTCACCACCGCGCACAGCAGGCCCGGTCCGGCGTGGGCGGCGACCGCCGCACCCACCTCGGTCGCGTATACCCGGCGGATCCGGTCACCGAGCCGCGCCGTGAGCGACCCTCGCAGCGCCTCGGCCCGCTCGGTGGCCGCCAGGTGGTGTACCGCGATGTCGACCGTGCCGTCGCCCGCCGCCTCGACCGCCAGGTCGACCAGCCGGGCCAGGGCGCGGCCGGCGGTGCGTACCTTGTCGCTGACGGCGATCCGTCCACCGGCCAGGCGCAGGATCGGCTTGACCGACAGCGCGGTACCGAGCAGTGCCGACGCCGCCCCGATCCGGCCACCCCGACGCAGGAACTCCAGCGTGTCCACATAGAACAGCGTCGTGGTGCGGTCAGCCGTGGCGAGGGCGGCGGCCCGTACCTCCGGAAGGGATTTCCCGTCGGCGGCGGCCGCCGCCGCGGCGAGGGCCGGGAAGCCCAGGCCCATGCCGGTGGAGCAGGAGTCGACCACCTCGACCCGCCCGCCGAACTCGTCCGCAGCCAGGCGGGCGGCTTCATAGGTACCGGAGAGCTGCGCGGAGAGGTGTACCGACACGACGCCTGGCGCGCCACCGTCGAGCAACTGCCGGTACGTCTCGGCGAACGCACCGGGGGCCGGCCGCGACGTCGTCACGTGGGCGCGTCGGTGCTCGAGCGCCTTGGCGACGTCCGCCGGGGTGATGTCGATGCCTTCCAGGCCCGGCTCCCCGTCGATGACGACGGTGAGCGGAACGACGGTCAGACCGGCCTCGGTTGCGAGGGTCTCCGGCAGGTACGTGGTGCTGTCGGTGACCACCGCGACGCGCTCAGACGTACCTGCCATGTCGGCACCGTAACCGATGGCGGCCAATTCAGAAACGCGTCCCGCTCACCCGGCGCTGGCCTCGGTGACCTGGAACGGCTGGCCCTGCATGCAGTAGCTCATGACGTTCTGGGCGACGTGACCCCGGACGACCACGTTGTTGCCGGGCTTCACCACGTTCCGGTCGCCGCCCATCAGGTTGTAGGTCTGGCCGCCGCTGTGAAGCACCAGGCAGTTGGGCTCCACGCCGGCCTCGACCTGCCCGGACAGCGTCAGCTCAGGGGCTGGCGTGGAGGAAACCGCCGGGGACGCCGAGGGCGGCACCGAACTGCCGCCGCCGCTGCTCGCTCCCGGGGACGGCGTCCCGCCGCCGCCGCTACTGCAGCCGCCCACCAGGGCACCGGCGAGCAACGGGACGAGCAGTGCGGTGACGGTGCGAGGCGCTCCCATGGTGATCGGACGCTACTCTGCGCCGCCCGGTTCCGCCCCGCCCCCACACGCATGATCGCGCAGGGGCTCAGCCCGCGTTGTACGCCCGGAGCTGCCAGCCTCGTCGCTGGTCCAGGCGCAGCTCCACCCAGTGGCAGTTGGTGAGCACGCTCAGCGTCGGTACGACCGACTCGGGCCAGCCCAGCATCGCGATCACGCCGCGCCGGATGGCGCCGCCGTGGCTGGCCACGACGATCGTGCCGCCGGCGGCCCGGCCCGCCACGTCCGTCAGCGCGTCGGCGACCCGCTTGCCGAGCTCGTCGAGGTCCTCGATGCCGAGCCCCCGGATCGGGGCCCCGGCGCGCCAGCCGGCGTACTCCTCCGGCCAGCGCTCGGCGATCTCCGTGGTGGTCAGCCCCTGCCAGCTGCCGTAGTGCCGCTCCCGCAGGCGCGGATCGTGGGCCACGTCGAGGCCCGTGATCGCGGCGAGCGCGCCGGCGGTGTCCGCCGCCCGGCGGAGATCACTGGAGATGATCACGTCGGGGTGCAGCTCGGCGAGGCGGGCCGCGGCGGCCTGGGCCTGGGCCCGACCGACCTCGTCAAGCTCGGCGTCTATCTGCCCCTGTACCCGGCTGGCGGCGTTCCAGGCGGTCTGCCCGTGCCGCCACAGCAGCAGACGCGTCACGCCGCGTCGTCGGCTTCGCCGCCGGGGCCCTCGGCGCCACCACGGGCTTCGGCGGTGGCCATGTCCCGGTCGACGAACGGGATGGTCGGGCAGTCCTTCCACAGCCGGTCGAGCGCGTAGAACTCGCGCTCCTCGCTGTGCTGCACGTGTACCACGATGTCGATGTAGTCCAGCAGCACCCAGCGGCCGGCCCGCTCGCCCTCGCGGCGTACCGGCTTCGCCTTGTCCGGCAGTTCGAGCAGCTTCTCCTCGATGGCATCCACGATCGCGATGACCTGGCGTTCGTTCGGCGCCGAAGCGAGCAGGAAGACATCGGTGATCACGAGTTGGTCGCCCACGTCCAGCAGGACGATGTCCTGTGCCTTCTTGTCGGCGGCCGCCTGCGCGGCGGCCAGGGCCAGTTCGCGGGCGCGCTCGTTTGCGGGCACCTGACTCCTCTCGTCGTGTCGTCGGTGCGGGCCACAACCAGCCAGCGGCTCCGCCCCAAGGTTCCAGCCTCTCACGGGTACCCGCGAAGTGCCGCTTCGATCCCTGGGAGCTATCGGTACAAACTTCTCTTTGCGATATATTGCACAACCCCGTCGGGTACCAGGTACCAGACCGGCTTGCCCTGCGCGACGCGCGCCCGGCAGTCGGTCGAGGAGATCGCCATGGCCGGCACCTGCACCAGGCTGACCGTGTCGGCGGGCAGGTGGGCGGCGCTGAGCTCGTACCCGGGCCGGGTGACCCCGACGAAGTGGGCGAGCGCGAAGATCTCGTCGGCGTCCTTCCACGACAGGATCTTCTCCAGGGCGTCGGCGCCCGTGATGAAGTACAGGTCGGTGTCCGGGCCGTACGCCTCACGCAGGTCGCGCAGGGTGTCGATGGTGTAGGTCGGCCCCTTCCGGTCGATGTCGGCCCGACTGACGTGGAACCGCGGGTTGGACGCCGTCGCGATCACGGTCATCAGGTACCGGTCCTCGGCCGGGCTGACGTCCACCTCGTCCTTCTGCCAGGGCTGCCCGGTGGGCACGAAGACGACCTCGTCGAGCGAGAACTCGTCGGCGACCTCGCTCGCTGCGACGAGGTGACCGTTGTGGATCGGGTCGAACGTGCCGCCCATGATCCCTATTCGACGACGAGACACGTCCCTCCGAGGCTCTCCCACCCGCGGCATGGTAATGGTCGCCCCTTACGCCCCGGCCAGCGACCGGACGGTCAGCGCCCGCCGTAGATCATCCGTGCAGTCGAGCAGCACCCGGCGCAGCACCGGGGGCAGGTCCGTACGGTCGAGCAGCCGCTGGGCCGCGTCGGCCGTCGGAGTGCTCACCGCGTACCTCGGGTAGGCGGCCTTCGCCACCTGGCTGACCACCTGCGCGCCGCGCTGCGCGGCCATCGCCGGCATCTGGTCGAAGTACCGCGCCACGTACGCCTCGGTCAGGCTCTCCTGCTCCGGCTGCCAGAACCCCTGGGCGTACGCGAGCAACAGCCGGTTGGACAGCGTCTCGTCGGTGACGATCGCCTCCCAGGCCCGCGCCTTGGCCGCCGGATCCGGCAGCGCCGCCCGGCACCGGGCCGCGTGCTGGGCGCCGTGCCCGCTGCGGTCCCGCTCGCTCTCGGCGTCGAGGTCCGCGGCGCCGGCCATCCCGAGGACGACGAGCCGGCGCAGCAGCGCCCAGCGCAGCTCGGCGTCGACGGCGAGACCGTCCGGTACGTCCTTGCCGGCCAGCCAGCCCCGCAGGGTGCCGGCCTCGTCCACCCCCGCGCACCGGGCGAGCCCCCGGGCTGCCGCGAGCTGCCGGTCGCTGCCCGCGGCAGCGGTGGCGAGGACCCGGGCGCACATCGCGGCGAGCGCGGCCGACGCGGCCGCACGCTGGGCCGCCGGAAGGTACTGGCCGACCGTCACGTCCGCGGCGAGCTCCATCACCTCGGCGAAGACGGCGAGGTCGGTCTCGGTCTCGAGCCCGGCGGCGGCCAGTTCGACAAAGCGTGCGGGCGCCGCCTCGGCGTCGCGCGTGGCGTCCCAGACCGCGCTCCACAGCAGCGCCCGGGCGACCGGGTCGGCGACCGACGGCAGCAGGCGGGGCAGGGCGGCCAGCTCCGGTTCGGTCAGCCGCACCTTCGCGTACGTGAGGTCGTCGTCGTTGGCCAGCAGCAGCGCGGCGGCGGGCCGGCCGGTCAGCGCCGGCACGGAGGTACGCCCGAGGTCGACCGCCGGGTCCACCTCGACCTCCACCTGCTCCCGGCGCACGACCCGGCCGTCGGCGTCCCGGTCGTACAGGCCGAGCGCCAGCCGGTGCGGGCGTAGGACCGGCTGGGACGCGGGTGCGGTCTGGACCACCGTGACCGCGGCGTACCGGCCGTCCGGGCCGGTCGCGGCCACCGGACGCAGCGTCGTGACCCCGCTCTGCCGCAGCCACAGCGCCGCCCAGCCGGACAGGTCGCGGCCGCTCGCCGCGCCGAGCGCGGCCAGCAGGTCGGTCAGCGTGGCGTTGCCGTACGCGTGGTCGGCGAAGTACTGCCGCAGCCCGGCGAGGAAGGCCTCGTCGCCCACGAACGCGCCGAGCTGGCGCAGCGCGGCCGCGCCCTTGGCGTACGAGATGCCGTCGAAGTTGAGCAGGGCCGCGTCGCTGTCGTCGACGCCCTCGGGGGCCACCGGGTGCGTGGAGGGCCGCTGGTCGGCCGCGTACCCCCAGGTCTTGCGCTCGATCGTGAAGCCGCTCCAGGCGTCGGTGAAGGCGGTCGCCTCCGCCGCGACCCGGGTGCCCAGGTACTCGGCGAACGACTCGTTCAGCCACAGGTCGTCCCACCAGCGCATGGTGACCAGGTCGCCGAACCACATGTGTGCCATCTCGTGTGCGATCACGACGGCGCGCTCCACCCGCTCCGCCCGCGTGACGGCGGAGCGGAACACGTACTCGTCGCGGAACGTCACGCAGCCCGGGTTCTCCATCGCGCCGGCGTTGAACTCCGGCACGAACACCTGGTCGTACTTGCCGAACGGGTAGCGCCGGGCGAACAGCTCGTGGTACCGGTCGAGGCAGCCGGAGGTCACCTCGAAGATCTCGTCGGCGTCGCGGTCGAGGTGCTCGGCGAGCGACGCCCGGCAGTGGATGCCGAGCGGGATGCCGTCGTGCTCGGCGTACCGGGAGTGCAGCGGCCCGGCGACGAGGGTGACGAAGTAGGTCGCCAGCGGCGGCGTCGTGGCGAACCGCCACCGCCCCGGCGCCTGCTGCTCCCCCGCGCCGTTGGCCAGCACGGTCCAACCGGCCGGCGCCGTGACCGTCAGCGTGACCGGGGCCTTCAGGTCCGGCTGGTCGAAACAGGCGAACACCCGCTGGGCGGAGTCCAGGAACGTCTGGGCGTACAGGTAGACCTCGCCGTCGGCCGGGTCGACGAAGCGGTGCAGCCCCTCACCGCTGTTCGAGTACGCCATCGTGGCCCGTACGACGAGCTCGTTCTCGGCGGCCAGGCCGGTAAGCGCCAGCCGGTTGTCACTAAGTCCGGCCACGTCGAGCTCCCGGCCGTTGAGCGTCACGGAGCGCAGCGCGGCCGGCCGGAGCTCGACGAAGGTGTCCGCACCCGGTCGGGTACAGCCGAACCGCACCACCGTCGCGGACTCGAACTCCGCGTCCGGGCCCGTCAGGTCCAGGTCGATCGTGTACTCGTCGACCGACAGCAGCGCGGCCCGCTCGGCCGCCTCGGCTCGGGTGAGGCTAGGCATCCGATCATCCTGCCGTCCCGTCGTCGTGATCGGACGCGCACCCCCGCTCATGCCGCGATCAACGCCCGGATCGCGTCCATCCGGGACACCCTCGGCGCCAGCGCCCGCAACTGCAGCGCCAGGTTGACGGCGGCCAGCACCGGCTCCGGATCGGGTACCGGGATCTCCAGCCGTAGCCGGAGCCAGCACGCCACCCTGGTCCACCGGTAGTACGCCGTGCCGCGCCGCCCCTCGGCCGCCGCCGGGAAGCCGCCGGGACCCGCGCTCCCGGCCGCCCATCGCCGCACCGCCTCCGGCGAACGGCCCACCCGCTCCGCGATCGTCGCCAGCGTGACCAGGTCGTCGTCGCGTACGGCGAGAGCCGGTACGCCGACGGTGTCGAGGTCCCGTACCGCCGACACGATCGCGTCGACCAGCGTCGGGGCCTCCCGGGCGAAGTCGACCATGACGCCGGACCCGGCCGGGCCACCGGCGATCGTGGCGTCCGGGCAGCGCTCGACCAGAGCGGCCCGGGCGGACTCGTCAAGGGACCGGTCGGTCAGGAGCGTGAACTGCTGAAGCCTCATCGCGTTCATGGGTCGAGAGCGAATCAACGGGCAACGGCGCCGAGGAGGAGCCCCAGCAGGGCGAAAAAGTGTGGGCCAGAGCGGCCCCGGGGCCATGGCCCCGGGGCCAGAAAGGGGGGCCAGCTCAACGGGGAACGGGGCGGCCCAGGTCGATCGGGACGGCCCGTTCCCGCAGGTATCCGAGCGCGGCCGGCCACGGCCACGCCTCACCGAGGTAGCGGGCCGGCCGGTACTGCGGCAGCTCGGTCAGCACGTCGGCCTCGATGACGACGTCCCACGGCACGAAGAACGTGTTCCCGGCCGTGACGGTGAACGCCACGAAGTCGACGCGCGGCAGCAGTACCCGCGTACCCCGCGTCCAGGCGGCCACCGAGAACGTGCCGCCGTCGGCGGTCGCGAACACCGCGTACGACGCGACGGAGTCGTCGGTCTCGCCCCGCAGGATGTTGCGCTGGGCGCCGTACTCGGTGGCGGCCAGTACCCGCGACGCCCGCTGGACCGCGTCGGCGGCGGGGTGCCCGCGATCCACGGTGAACGGCACGACGCGCCCCGTCCGGTCCACCGTGTACGCCATCGGCGACAGCGGCCGCGGTGACTCGGCGAAGTGCCGTTCGACCAGGTCGAACAGTTGGGGCAGCGGCTGCGGGTCGGCGTCGACGATCACCAGCGAGCGCACGTCGGGTACGAACGCGACCGGGGTGCCGCCGACGTGGTCGGCCAGCGCGGCCAGCCAGCCGTCGAGCAGGATGTGGGAGACCCAGTACGCGTCGCCGTCGTCGATGAAGCGCAGCATCACCCGGCCACCGGGGTGCTCGGCCAGCGGCGGGGTGCTGACGGCGGCCAGGTTGGCCCGGGCCGCGGCGAACACCTCCTCGGTGGTCACGCCCCACTCCGCGCACGTCGCCTCGGAGACGTAGGTCATCGACGTGGGCTGGTCGATGACGACCATCTCGTCGAGGAACGGGAACGCCGGGCGGCGCAGCGGCGCCGGGCGCCCGGCCTGGCCGGCGCGGGCGAAGGTGGCGCTGCGCAGTACCGGTCGCAACCGGTGGCGCGCGGCCTCCCAGTTCTCGGGTACGTCGGGCAGCCGGGTGAAGGTCGTGACGAACCGCCGGATCCGCTCCTCGCGGCTGCCCGGCTCGCGCTGGCACTCGGCGTACAGGTTGTGCAGGTACAGCCAGGCCGACTCGGTACCGGGTCGGCGGCGGTACTCGATGGAGAACTCACGGCGGTGGTAGTGGGCGTCGGAGACCCCGGCGGCGCGCAGGGCGGCGAGCACCTCGCCGGCGAACCGGTCCGGCCCGCTGTGCCGTCGCAGCCGGTCGAAAATGCCCACGTCACCTCCTGAACCCGACCGCCGAGGTTACCCGCAATGCGTCACACCGAGGCGGCGGTCGCCGGGCCGCACGCCGCCCGGCGGGTCACCCCTCGTCGTCGGGGTCGCTGGAGGCTTCGCCGGCCACGCCGGCGGGGGCTTCGGCCTGGTCCTCGAAGCGCTGCCGGCGGGCCTGGCGGGCGGCCTTGCGCTCGGCCGCCGACAGTCGCGTGGCGGCGTCCTCGAGCCGGCGGTCGGTGCCCCGTCCGCTGGGCACGTACTCCTCGCCGGCGTACAGGGTGGGCTGCCAGTCGAACTCGTGGGTGCCGATGCGCACCGGGGCGCCGGGCTCGGCCCCGGCCTTGGCCAGGGCGTCCTCGACCCCGAGGCGGGCCAGCCGGTCGGCCAGGTAGCCGACGGCCTCGTCGTTGTCGAAGTTCGTCTGCCGCACCCAGCGCTCGGGGCGTCCGCGCACCACGTACACCCCGTCGGCGTCCCGGTCGATGGTGAAGCCGGCGTCGTCGACCGCCTTCGGGCGGATCACGATGCGGGTACGCTCCGGCGGCGGCGCGGTCCTGCGGTGCCGGTCCACCTGTTCGGCGAGAGCGTACGTCAGCTCCCGCAGCCCCTCCCGGGTGGCGGCGCTGACCTCGAACACCCGGAACCCGCGCGCCTCCAGGTCCGGCCGGACGATCTCGGCCAGGTCGCGACCGTCGGGCACGTCGACCTTGTTGAGCGCGACGAGGCGCGGCCGGTCCTCCAGGCCTCCGTATGCGGCGAGCTCGGCCTCGATCGCGTCGATGTCGGCGAGCGGGTCGCGGCCCGGCTCGATCGTGGCGGTGTCGATGACGTGCAGCAGGACGGCGGTCCGCTCGATGTGCCGTAGGAACTGCAGGCCCAGCCCCTTGCCGGTGGCGGCACCGGGGATCAGGCCCGGTACGTCGGCGATCGTGAAGGTGTGGTCGTCGACGCGGACGACGCCGAGGTTCGGTACCAGCGTGGTGAAGGGGTAGTCGGCGATCTTCGGGCGGGCCGCGGAGAGCACCGAGATCAGCGACGACTTGCCGGCGCTCGGGAACCCGATCAGCCCGACGTCGGCGACGCTCTTGAGTTCCAGGACGGCGTCGAGCATCTCGCCGGGCTCGCCCAGCTCCGCGAAGCCAGGTGCCTTGCGCTTGGAGTTGGCCAGGGCGGCGTTGCCGCGCCCGCCGCGGCCGCCGTTGGCGATCACGACGGTCGTACCCTCGCCCACCAGGTCGGCGATCACCTCGCCGTCGGGCGTGAGGACGACCGTGCCGTCCGGTACGCGCAACTGCAGGTCGGCGCCGTTGGCGCCGTCGCGGTTGGAGCCGGCGCCGCCCTTGCCGTTCTCGGCCTTGACCCGGGGCCGGAAGTGGAAGTCGAGCAGGGTGTGTACGCCGGGGTCGACGACGAGGGCGACGCTGCCGCCGTGTCCGCCGTTGCCGCCGTCCGGGCCGCCGAGCGGCTTGAACTTCTCCCGGTGGATCGACACGCAGCCGTGCCCGCCGTCACCGGCCTGCGCGTGCAGTACGACCCGGTCGACGAACGTAGCCACAGCTTGTCCCTTCCCAGCGCTCTCGCGTCAAACGCCGCGTCAAATACAACGGCGCGTCAAATACGAAGCGGACCGGCGGCGCGAAGCGCCCACCGGTCCGCTCAGGTAACTCGCTCAGGTACTCGCTCAGACCTGGGCGGGCACGATGCTGATGGTCTTGCGACCGCGCTTGGTGCCGAAGAGCACCGAGCCGGTGGCAAGGGCGAACAGCGTGTCGTCACCGCCCCGGCCGACCAGGTCGCCCGGGTGGAACTTGGTGCCGCGCTGGCGGATCAGAATCTCGCCGGCCTTGACCTGCTGTCCACCGAAGCGCTTGACGCCCAGGCGCTGAGCGGCGGAGTCACGGCCGTTGCGCGAGCTGGACGCACCCTTTTTGTGTGCCATCGCTTTACGCCTACTTTCCGGTGGAGATGCCGGTCACCTTGACCTGGGTCAGCGGCTGGCGGTGACCCTGGCGCTTGTGGTAGCCGGTCTTGTTCTTGAACTTGTGGATCCGGATCTTCGGACCCTTGGTGTGGGCGACGACCTCACCGGTCACCGCGACGTTGGCAAGCACATTCGCGTCGGTCACCAGGTCGTCACCGTCGACGAGGAGCACCGCGGGGAGGGTGACCGCGTCACCGGCGTCACCGGCGAGCTTCTCGACCTCGATCACGTCGCCCTCGGCGACCTTGTACTGCTTGCCGCCGGTCTTGACGATCGCGTACATCGGAGGCGGACTCCTGTCGTAGCTACTGGCGGGTGGATCGTTCCTTGCCGCACCGCCAGCTGTGAACACTGGGCACGCAAGGACGCGACGCACGACGTGCGCCGCAGGCAAGAGTACGTCATCAGGGGTCCAGAACCCAAACCGGGTCAGGCACTGCAGTAGTCGGCGACGTCACTGAGCGCCGTCGCGAACTTCCCCGTCGTCTGGCTGACCGCGTCCAGCGACGTGAGCCCGGCGAACGTGGCCGGGTCCGACCCCAGCCGGTCCAGGTTGGCGGCCGAGGTGGTCAGCGCGTTCGCCAGCCGGGGATCGGTCGCGGCCGCCGCGTGCGTACGCAGCTTGCCGGCGATCTCGCCCAGCTTGGCGCCGGCCGCCTGCTGGGCCCGGCTCTCCCCCGCCCGGTCACCCTGACCCCGGGCCGCGATCATCCGGCCCAGTTCGGTACCGAACGCCTTCGCGTCCGTGTCGAGGATCGTGCTCCGCAGGTCGTCGCAGACCGCCTGCGCGCTCGCGTCCGGGGAGGCGCCGGCGACCGCGCTGGGCCGGGCCGAGGCCGAGGCCGAGGGGACCGCCTCGGGCGTCCCCGCGGCCGTGCCGCAGCCGGCGGTGAGCAGCGTGGCGCCGCACAGCGCCGCCACGGCGATCAGGCCTCGCATGCGGGCCTCCCTCGTCAGATCAGGCGTACCGGGACCCTGGCGGGTTCGCCACCGGATACGGTGTGAAACCCGCCAGGGCCGGAGCAGGTGACGCCCTCGGGCGGCCTAACGGCGACGGCGCGGCCGACGACGGGCGGCGCCGACCGGCTCCTCCTCGGGCTCCAGTCCGTCGGAGTCGAACCCGACCGCGGGTACGGGGTCCAGCCCGGCGAACGCCGCCTCGTGCCCGTCGAGGTTGTCGCCCTCGGCCGTACGCTCGGCTTCGCCGGCGTCCGCACTGGCCTCGGAGGCTCCCACCTCGGCGGTGCCGACCTCCTCGGCCGGCGTGGGCTCCGTCGTCGCGGCGGCCCCGCCCTTGCGCCGACGGCGGCTGCCGCGCCCGTTCTCGCTGGGCTCCTCGGACCGGGCCGGGGCCGCCTTCGCCGGCGCGGCGGCGCTGCCGGAGCCGCGCTTCTCCGGTACCGGCTCGGAGTGGATGATCAGCCCCCGGCCCTTGCAGACCTCGCAGTTCTCGCTGAACGCCTCGAGCAGGCCCTGGCCGACCCGCTTGCGGGTCATCTGGACCAGGCCGAGCGAAGTGATCTCGGTGACCTGGTGCTTGGTGCGGTCCCGGCCGAGGCACTCGGTGAGCCGGCGCAGCACCAGCTCGCGGTTGGACTCGAGCACCATGTCGATGAAGTCGATGACGATGATGCCGCCCAGGTCCCGCAGCCGGAGCTGCCGCACGATCTCCTCGGCGGCCTCCAGGTTGTTGCGGGTGACCGTCTCCTCGAGGTTGCCGCCCGAACCGGTGTACTTGCCGGTGTTGACGTCGATGACGGTCATCGCCTCGGTACGGTCGATGACGAGACTGCCGCCGGACGGCAGGAAGACCCGGCGGTCGAGCGCCTTCATCAGCTGCTCGTCGATGCGCATCTCGTGGAAGACGTCGCCGACGCCGGCGTGGCGGCGCACCCGCGCCACCAGGTCCGGCGAGACGTGCTGAAGGTACGCCTCGATCATGTCGAAGGCGCCGTCACCCTGCACGACCAGGTCACGGAAGTCCTCGTTGAACAGGTCCCGGACCACCCGGACGAGCAGGTCGGGCTCCTCGTACAGCAGCTTCGGCGCGCCGGACTCGCCGGTACGGGCGGAGATCTCCTCCCACTGCGCCTGCAGCCGCTTCACGTCGCGGGCCAGTTCGTCCTCGGACGCCCCCTCGGCGGCCGTGCGTACGATCACGCCGGCGCCGTCGGGTACCAGGTTCTTGAGCGCGTCGCGCAGTCGCTTGCGCTCGACGTCGGACAGCTTGCGGCTGATGCCGGACGCGTTGCCGTTGGGCACGTACACCAGGTGGCGCCCGGACAGCGCGATGTGGCTGGTCAGGCGGGCGCCCTTGGTACCGATCGGGTCCTTGGTGACCTGTACCAGCACCGAGTCGCCGGACTTGAGCGCCTGCTCGATGGTGCGGGTGCGCCCCTCCAGGCCGGAGGCCTCCCAGTTGACCTCGCCGGCGTACAGGACGGCGTTGCGACCGCGCCCGATGTCGACGAAGGCCGCCTCCATGCTCGGCAGCACGTTCTGGACCCGGCCCAGGTACACGTTGCCGACCATCGTCGAGGCGCTGGCCCGGGAGACGTAGTGCTCGACCAGGATGCCGTCCTCGAGGACGCCGATCTGGGTACGGTCGCCCTTCTGCCGGACGACCATGACCCGGTCGACCGCCTCGCGGCGGGCCAGGAACTCCGACTCGCTGAGGATCGGCGGACGGGTACGCCGCTGCTCACGCCCGTCCCGGCGGCGCTGGCGCTTGGCCTCCAGCCGGGTCGAGCCGGACACGCCCTGCACCTCGTCGCGGGCGGGGCGCGGTTCGCGGATCTTGACGACCGTGTTGGCCGGGTCGTCCGGCGCGGGCTCGACGTCGCCGGCGCCCTTGCGCCGACGGCGGCGGCGACGGCGGGTCGCGCCCTCCTCGGCCTCCGCCTCGTCCTCGGCGTCCTCCGACTCCTCGGCCTCGCCGGTCTCCTCGTCGGCGCTGGCCTCGGTCTCGTCCTCGTCCTCGTCGCCGTAACCGCCCTTACCGCGGCCACGGCCACGGCGGCCGCGGCGCCGACGGCGACGGCCGTTCGGACCCTCGTCTTCCTCGTCGCCGGCCTCGTCGACCTCGTCACCGGCCTCGGTGGCCTCTTCGACCTCGGGCTCGGCCTCGGTCACCGCGGCGGCGGGCTCGGCAGCCTCGCCGCGCCGGCCCCGGCGCCGCCGGGAGGCGCGGGTCGCCTCGGCCTCGGCCTCCGCCTGGGCCTCCGCCTGGGCCTCGATCTCGGCCGCGCTCGGCGGCATGAACAGCACCGCCGTGGTCGGCGCGGCGCGCCGGCGGGACCGGGTCGCACCCTCGGTGGCCTCGGCCACCTGGGCGGCGGGCTCGGCCACAGCGGGTTCAGCCGTCCCGGCCGGCTCGGCGGCCGCAACGACGGGCTCGGCGGCCGCAACGACGGGCTCGGCGGCAGCGGTCGGCTCAGCGGCGGCAGCGGTCGCCTTGGTGCTCCGCCTGCGGGTACGGGACGCGCGGGCCGGGACGCTCTCCGCGGCTTCGGCGGGGGCGGACTGCTCGGCGGGGGCGGGCTGCTCCGCCGTCTCGGCGGCGCTCACCGGCTCCACGGCGGTCGTCTCGGCCGGCTCGCCGACCGAACGCCGCCGGCGGCGGGTCGCCTTCACCGGCTCCGCCTCGGCGCCAGCGGCGTTGCCCTCGTCAGCGGGGGTCGTCGCCGCCGCCTCGGCGGGCGCGGACTTCGTCGGGCGTCGCCTGCTGCGGCGTGGGGCCGGCGCCGACTCGGCGGCCTGCACGGCCTCCGCCGCCGCGACGGTGGGATTGTCGGTGCCCGCGGCGTTCGCCGGGGCGTCATTTCCTGGTGCGTTGCTGTTCGCTGCTCCAGGCTCGTTGTCGAGCATTCGGACGTTCTCCAGTTCTGGGGCCCCCGGGCGCGTACGAACGCTGCCACGCAGGGACACCTGTATGTGCCGGCGGCCCGCCCGGGAATCCGAACCAACCGCCGAAGTCTGCCAACTCCGTCAGGGCGACGGAGTTCCGATGACAGCCACCTCGCGATCCGCGGCCAGCGGATCGACCAGCTCGCCCTGCGCCATCAGCGTGCCCTGGGCCAGTCGGGTCGCACGGGGCGGCACCGGCAGCTCCAGGTCGGCCGCCTCGCGCAGGCCGGACAGGACGTCATCGGGTCGCACGGACGGGGTGACCTGCCGTACAACAAGGTCGAGTATCGCACACGGTACGCCGGCGACCTCGGAAGGTGTCACATCCGTGGTCTGTGCCGCTGTGAGACTCACCACCGGCGACCGCGCGTCCAGCGTGCGCTTGCCCTGTTTGGTCAGGCGCTCCACCGGTACCTCGGTCGCCTTCAGGAACGTTTCGACCGCGTGCCGAGCGGCCTCGATCGACACGCCGGGCAGCTCGATCCGCCACGCCGACGCGTCGATCCGGTCGGCCAGACTGCCGCCGGCCGCCTCCACCGCGTCGAGGACGTCGAGACCCGGCGAGAGCGCCGCGTCCAGCGCCCCGACCAGCGCGGCCGGGTCGACCCGCTCGCGCAGCCCGATCTCCAGGTACTCGGCCTCACTCGCCACGCCGGTAGGCGCCGCCGAGGCGTACGAGATCTTCGGGTGCGGGGTGAAGCCCTGCGAGTACGCGATCGGCACGCCGGCCCGCAGGATCGCCCGCTCGAACGCCCGGGCGAAGTCCCGGTGCGAGGTGAAGCGCATCGGCCCGCGCTTGGCGTAGTGCAGCCGGATGCGCTGCACGACCGGCGCCTGGCCGCCTTCCGGCTGGTTCTTGGGACGACGACCGCTCATGACGCCACCTCGCTTCGCTCGGTGACGCCATGAGGCCTGGCCGCGCTGAGCCTGCCGATGACCTCGCTCCGCTCGGTCATGAAGGCACCTTCAACCCGGCGTTGACCGGGGTGAGCGGCAACAGCTTCTTACCGGTCGGCCCGATCTGGATCTCGGTGTCCATGCTCGGGCACACGCCGCAGTCGAAACATGGGGTCCAACGACAGTCGTCCTGCTCGTATTCCGACAGCGAGTCCTGCCAGTCCTGCCAGAGCCACTCCTTGTCCAGCCCCGAGTCCAGGTGATCCCAGGGCAGGACCTCGTTCTCGTCGCGCTGGCGGGTCGTGTACCAGTCGAGGTCCAGGCCGTACTCCGGCAGAGTCTCGGCCGCCGCGTCCACCCAGCGCTGGTACGAGAAGTGCTCCGACCAGCCGTCGAAGCGCCCGCCGCTCTCCCAGACCCGCCGGATCACCGCGCCGACCCGCCGGTCACCGCGGCTGAGCAGGCCCTCGATCAGGGACGGCTGGCCGTCGTGGTAGCGGTACCCGATGGCCCGGCCGAGCGACCGGTCCGAGTTGATCGCCTGCTTGAGCAGCTTGAGGCGGTTGTCGATGGTCTCCGGCGAGCTCATCGAGGCCCACTGGAACGGGGTGTGCGGCTTGGGTACGAACCCGCCGATCGACACCGTGCAGCGGATGTCCTTGGAGCCGGTGGCCGCCCGACCGGCCTTGATCACCTCGTGGGCGAGCTTGGCGATCTGCAGGACGTCCTCATCGGTCTCGGTGGGCAGGCCGCACATGAAGTACAGCTTCACCTGCCGCCAGCCGTTGGTGTAGGCGGTGACGACGGTGCGGATCAGGTCCTCCTCCGACACCATCTTGTTGATCACCTTGCGGATCCGCTCCGAGCCGCCCTCCGGGGCGAAGGTCAGGCCGGTACGCCGCCCGTTGCGCGCCAGCTCCTGCGCCAGCGTCACGTTGAACGCGTCGACCCGGGTGCTCGGCAACGACAGGGACACGTTCGTGCCCTCGTACTGGTCGGCAAGGCCGGAGCAGATGTCGCCGATCTCGGAGTGGTCTGCCGAGCTCAACGACAAAAGCCCGACCTCGCCGAAGCCGGAGAACTCCAGCCCCTCTTTGACCATCTCGCCGATCGTGGTGATGGAACGCTCCCGGACCGGCCTCGTGATCATGCCGGCCTGGCAGAACCGGCAGCCGCGGGTGCAGCCCCGGAAGATCTCCACCGCGTACCGCTCGTGCACCGTCTCTGCCAGCGGCACGAGGGGCTTCTTCGGGTACGGCCACGCGTCGAGGTCCATGGTGGTGCGCTTGTGTACCCGGAACGGCACGTCGGCCCGGTTGGGCACGACCCGCTGGATCCGCCCGTCGGGCAGGTAGTCGACGTCGTAGAAGCGCGGCACGTACACGCTCTCGGTACGGGCCAGCCGCAGCAGCAGCTCGTCGCGGCCGCCCGGGCAGCCCTCCGCCTTCCACTCCCGCACGATCGCGGTGATCTCGAGGACCGCCTCCTCGCCGTCGCCGAGCACGGCGGCGTCGACGAAGTCGGCGATCGGCTCCGGGTTGAACGCCGCGTGTCCACCGGCGACCACGATCGGGTGGGTCTCGTCGCGCTCGGAGCTGTCCAGCGGGATCCCGGCCAGGCTCAGCATCGTGAGCATGTTCGTGTAGCCCAGCTCGGTCGCGAACGAGATGCCGAACAGGTCGAACGCGCGGACCGGCCGGTGCGAGTCGACGGTGAACTGCGGTACGCCGTTCTCCCGCATCTGCGCCTCGAGGTCGGGCCAGACGGCGTAGGTCCGCTCGGCCAGGACGTCGGGCTGCTCGTTGAGCACCTCGTACAGGATCTGCACGCCCTGGTTGGGCAGGCCGACCTCGTACGCGTCCGGGTACGACAGGACCCAGCGCACAGCGGCGGCGTCCCAGTCCTTCGTGACCGCCCCCAGCTCGCCGCCGACGTACTGGATCGGCTTGCTCACCTTGGGCAGCAACTGCTCCAGCTGCGGCCACACGGTGGGCGCGGCTCGCAGGTTCGCAGTGGTAACGGGCGCCTCGCTCATAACGCCCAAGGGTACGCGGGCGCCCGCGCCGCCCCGAAAACGAGGCCCTCGCCGTACTGACAGTTCTCTTTACTGTTAGGAATCCTGACTGTACCTTCATTCCACAATCGTCGATGCCTCGTGGAGGACCGCCATGGGACCGAGGTCATTCCGAACCCTTCTCGCGACCACCGCCTCGGTGATCGTCAGTGGGGCCACCGTGTTGGTGATGTCGCCGGCCTTCGCCGCGACCGGCCTCACCGCGACGTTCAGCAAGTCGGCATGGGAGACCGGTTACAACGGCACGTACACCATCGCCAACAGCGGCGGCACCGCCGTCAACGGCTGGACGCTCACGTTCGACCTGCCGGCCGGGACCACTCTCGGCTCCTACTGGGACGCCCTGATCACGTCCAGCGGCAACCACTACACCGCGAAGAACCGCGACTACAACGCCGCGATCGCGCCGGGCGCCTCGGTGAGCTTCGGCTTCGTCGCCAGCGGTACCGGCAGCCCGACGAACTGCGGCCTGAACGGCGGCTCGTGCTCCGGCGGCGGCGCGCCTCCCCCGCCCCCGCCGACGACGACCGCTCCTCCCCCGGGCGGCGGCGGTGGCACGCCGGGCGGCAAACTCGCCGCCGCGCCCTACCTGTACGAGGGCTGGGGCAACCCGCCGAACCCGGCCACGGTCATGTCGGCCACCGGCATCAAGGCCTTCACCATGGCGTTCATGAACGCCAGCGGTGGCTGCAACCCGGCCTGGGACAGCTCACGGCCGCTGACCGGCGGCGCCGACCAGCAGGCGATCAACGCGATCCGGGCCGCCAGCGGCGACGTCGAGATCTCGTTCGGCGGCTGGTCGGGCACCAAGCTCGGCCCCAACTGCGCCGACGCGAACGCCCTCGCCGGCGCGTACCAGAAGGTGATCGACGCCTACAAGCTCAAGGTGGTCGACATCGACATCGAGAACTCCGACGAGTTCGAGAACGACGCGGTACGGCGGCGGATCGTCGACGCGCTGAAGATCGTCAAGCAGCGCAACCCGGGCGTCAAGACGGTCCTCACCTTCGGTACCACCAAGACCGGCCCGAACTACTACGGCACCCAGCTGATCAACGAGACCAAGGCGGCCGGCGCCAACATCGACGTGTACACGATCATGCCGTTCGACTTCGGCGGCACGAATATGTACACCGACACCGTCAACGCGGCGGAGGGGCTGAAGAACGCGCTCAAGACCACGTTCGGCTGGTCGGACGCGGCCGCGTACGGGCATATGGGCATCTCGGGCATGAACGGCCTCACCGACCAGCAGGAGCAGGTGTCGCCGCAGACCTGGACCCAGATCCGGGACTACGCCAGGAGCAAGGGCCTGGTACGCCTGGCGTTCTGGTCGGTCAACCGGGACCGGCCGTGCCCGGGCGGCGGGGTCGTCTCCAACTGCAGCGGGATTTCACAGGCCGACTGGGAGTTCACGAGGATCAGCGCGGGCTTCTGACGCTTCCGCCCCACAAGATCCGCGCAAGGTGTCACAGATTGCGGCCTCGGAGCGCGCCGAAGCAGCAAGAAGTCACACCTTGCGCGGGTCCTGGGCGTGGGTATCAGGCCGACGGCACGGCGCCGTTGTCGCGCTTCGGCGCATACCGGCCCACGTACTCCTGACCGGTCAGCTTCTGGATCTCCGCCATCAGCGCTGCGGTGATCTCACGCAGGACCCGGCTGTCGACCGTGACGTCGCGCCAGCGCGACAGGTCCAGCGGCGCGCCGATCCGCATCTCCACCGGCAGACCCACGCGCGGCAGCCGGGCCCCGATCGGCTGGATCTTCTCCGTGCCCGCCAGCCCGACCGGCAGCACGGTCGCCCCCGCGTCGAGGGCGAGCCTGGCCACGCCCGGCCGGCCCCGGTACAGCCGCCCGTCCGGCGAGCGGGTGCCCTCCGGGAAGATGCCCAGCACCTGGCCGTCGCGCAGGACCGGCAGGGCCGCATCCAGCGCCATCAGGCTGGCCCGGCCGCCGGAGCGGTCGACCGGGATCTGGTGGAGCCCGGTCATGACCGTCCGCATCACCGCACCCCGGAAGTACTCGTTCTTCGCCAGGAAGTAGACCGGCCGGTCCACCATGATCGGAATGATCAGCGAGTCGACCACCGACAGGTGGTTGCTGGCCATGATCACCGGCCCGGTACGGGGCAGGTGCTCCAGACCGGTGACCTTGGGACGCCAGAGCGTACGCAGCGTCGGCGCCACGATGGCCTTGCTGAACGAGTACAGGTCGAGCACGGCCGTCACGTTACGGCAGCCTCCGAGATCGTGAACACTTCGCGGGGCGCTCCGGCCCCGCGAAGTGTTCACGATCTCACGCCGGCGAGACGGCTACCCGTACCTTCCCGCCCTCGCCGACCTCGCCCTCGAACCCGCGGTCCCCGGCGTCGGAGAGGGTCACCGACGTCGCGAGCGTCTCGTTGGCGACGAAGTCGCGGTGCGCCTCGACGGCGGCGGCCACCTCGGCCGGGGCGTCGACGACGAGCGCGATCCGGTCGGTCACGTCGAGACCGGCGTCCCTGCGGGCCAACTGGACGACGCGTACCACGTCGCGGGCCAGACCCTCGGCGGCCAGCTCCGGCGTGACGGCGGTGTCGAGGACGACCACGCCCTCGCCACCGGGCAGCGGCGCCGAGTTCTCGGCGTCCGCGGCGACCAGCCGCAGCTCGTACTCGCCGGGCTGCAGCGTGACCCCGGCGGCGACCGGCGCGCCGTCGACCAGCGACCAGTCCCCCGCCTTGACGGCCTTGATGACGTGCTGGACCTGGCCGCCCACGCGCGGGCCGAGCGCCCGCGGCACGACGGTCAGGACCTGCTGGCAGTACCGGTCGACATCGGCGGCGAACGCCACGTCCTTCACGTTGACCTCGTCCGCGACCAGGTCGGCGAACGGCCGCAGCCGCTCTGCGTCGGGCGTCGCCACGGTCAGCCGCGGCAGCGGCAGCCGAACCCGCAGGCCACGGGCCTTGCGCAGGGACAGCGCCGCCGAGCAGACGTCCCGGACCGAGTCCATCGACGCGACCAGCTCGTGATCGGCCGGGAACTCGGCCGCGTCGGGCCAGTCGGTCAGATGCACCGACCGGCCTCCGGTCAGGCCCCGCCAGATCTCCTCCGCCACCATCGGCGCCAGCGGCGCGACGACGCGGGCGAGCGTCTCGAGGACCGTGTACAGGGTGTCGAACGCTTCCCGGTCGCCGGTCCAGAACCGGTTGCGGGAGCGGCGCACGTACCAGTTGGTCAGCGCGTCCAGGTACGAGCGCACCGAGCCGGACGCCCCGGACAGGTCGTAGGCGTCCAGCTGCCGGGTCACGTCCGCGACCAGCTCGCCGGTCTTGGCCAGCACGTACCGGTCGAGCAGGTGCGGCGAGTCAGTCCGGCGGACCGCTTCGTACCCCTCGGCGTTGGCGTAGAGCGAGAAGAAGTACCAGACGTTCCACAGCGGCAGCAGCACCTGCCGTACCGCGTCCCGGATGCCCGTCTCGGTCACCGACATGTCGCCGCCGCGCAGCACCGGCGAGGCGATCAGGAACCACCGCATCGCGTCCGCGCCGTACGAGTCGAACACCCCGTACACGTCCGGGTAGTTGCGCAGGCTCTTGGACATCTTGCGGCCGTCCTCGCCCAGCAGCGTGCCGTGCACGACGCAGTTGCGGAACGCCGGCCGGTCGAACAGTGCCGTCGCGAGGACGTGCAGCGTGTAGAACCAGCCGCGGGTCTGCGCGGTGTACTCGACGATGAAGTCGCCCGGGTAGTGGTCCTCGAACCAGTCGCGGTTGGAGAACGGGTAGTGCACCTGGGCGAACGGCATCGAGCCCGACTCGAACCAGCAGTCGAGCACCTCCGGCACCCGCCGCATCGTCGACCGACCGGTCGGGTCGTCCGGGTTGGGCCGGGTCAGCTCGTCGATACCGGGCCGGTGCAGATCGGTCGGGCGTACCCCGAAGTCACGCTCCAGCTCGTCGAGTGAGCCGTAGACGTCGATCCGCGGGTACTCGGGGTTGTCGGACTTCCACACCGGGATCGGCGAACCCCAGAACCGGGTACGGCTGATGCCCCAGTCCCGGGCGCCGGCCAGCCACTTGCCGAACTGGCCGTCCTTGACGTGCTCCGGCGTCCAGTTGATCTCCTGGTTGAGCTCGACCATCCGGTCGCGGAACTTCGTCACCGCCACGAACCACGACGACACCGCCTTGTAGACCAGCGGGGTGTCGCAGCGCCAGCAGTGCGGGTACGAGTGGGTGTAGCTGTCGTGGCGCACCACGGCGCCACGCTCCTTCAGGTCGCGCAGCACCGGCTTGTTCGCCTCGAAGACCTGCAGCCCCTCGTACGCCGGCACCAGCGACGTGAAGCGCGTGTGGTCGTCGACGGTCACCACGGTCGGGATGCCGTTGGCGTTGCAGGTGTTCTGGTCGTCCTCACCGAACGCGGGCGCCATGTGGACCACGCCGGTGCCGTCCTCGGTGGTGACGAAGTCGCCCGCGAGGACCCGGAACGCGTTCTCCCCGCCCCGCTCGACCAGGAAGTCGAACAGGGGCGTGTAGCGCCGGCCCACCAGTTCGCTGCCCTGAACGGTGCCCACCCGGGTCGCGTTCGCCAGCTCGCGCTCGTAGCCACCGGCGAGGGCCGAGGCGAGGACGTACCGCTGCCCGTCGGATTCGTAGACGGCGTACTCGACCTCGGGGTTGACCGCGACGGCCAGGTTGGACGGCAGCGTCCACGGCGTGGTGGTCCAGACCAGTAGGTCCTCACCCGTTTCCAGGCGGAACTTGACGGTGACCGCCGGGTCCTGCCGGTCGCGGTACACGTCGTCCATCCGGGTCTCGGTGTTCGACAGCGGCGTCTCGCAGCGCCAGCAGTACGGCATCACCCGGAAGCCCTCGTAGATCAGGCCCTTGTCGTGGAGCGTCCGGAACGCCCACATGACGCTTTCCATGTAGTCCAGGTCGAGCGTCTTGTAGTCGTTTTCGAAGTCGACCCAGCGGGCCTGGCGGGTGACGTAGCGCTCCCACTCGCTGGTGTAGCGCAGCACCGAATCGCGGCAGGCGGCGTTGAACTTGTCGACGCCCATCGCGAGGATCTCGGCCTTGGTGGAGATGTCGAGCTGCTTCTCGGCCTCGACCTCGGCGGGCAGGCCGTGGGTGTCCCAGCCGAACCGGCGCTCGACGCGACGGCCGCGCATGGTCTGGTAGCGCGGCACCACGTCCTTGACGTAGCCGGTCAGCAGGTGGCCGTAGTGCGGCAGGCCGTTGGCGAACGGCGGGCCGTCGTAGAAAACAAATTCGTTGGAACCGTCCTCGCCGGTCGGCCGGTTGGAGACGCTCGCCTCGAAAGTCTTGTCGGACTTCCAGAAGTCGAGCACCCGACGCTCCACCTCGGGAAGGTCGGGGCTCGCCGGGACGCCGGCGGGGGCGTTCTTCGGGTAAGCCATGAGTTGGGGTTCTCCTCGCTCCGGTAATAACTGCTGCCGGCGCGAGGACGAGCCGAAGCCCGCGGTACCACCCCGCTTGGCACCCATGATCGGATGCCCGCTCGTTGATCGGCTGTGACGGGCCGTCCCGTCCGGTTCTACTGGGGCTCGCGCCTGTTCTTCCGGAGGCTCACCGGTGATGGCCGGGTCGACGCCTGTGGTTGTCAAGAGTACCCGAACGAAGGGCCACTCTTCACGCTACTTACAACACCCCCGACCCCCGTGGTGTTCCGCGATCTTGGACAGTTGGACCGGTTGCAACCGGTCCAACTGTCCAGGATCCACGAGTCAGCGGACGGCGGGCAGCGTCCGCGTCCAGAGTACGGCGCCGTCGAGATCACGTAGCCGTACCGTCAGCGCCCCGCTGTGCCGGTCGATGTCGACCTCGCCGAAGTGCTGGAACCCCTCCGCCGGCGAGGCGTTCGGCCGCGACGGCCCGCGTACGAACACCGCCTCGGGCCCGAACGTACCGTCGAGGGTGTTCGGGCCGAACGCGCCGGCGTTGGCCGGGCCGGAGACGAACTCCCAGAACGGCGTGAAGTCGCCGATCGCCGCCCGGGCCGGGTCGTAGTGGTGCGCGGCGGTGTAGTGCACGTCCGCGGTCAGGAAGACGATGTTGTCGACGTTGCGCTGGTGAACCGTCCGCAGGATCTCCGCGAACTCCAGCTCGCGGCCCTTCGGGGTGCCGTTGTCGCCCTGCGCGACGCCCTCGAAGCTGCCCGGCCCGTCGCCCACCACCAGGCCGAGCGGCAGGTCGTTGGCGATCACCTTCCAGGTGGCCCGTGACCGCGTCAGCCCGCGGACGAGCCACTCCCGCTGTTCGCGGCCGAGCAGGCCGCGCTGCGGGTCGGCGTACGTGTTGCCGTCGTTGGGGTCCTTGTAGGTACGCATGTCGAGGATGAACAGGTCCAGCAGCGGCCCGAACGACAGCTTGCGGTAGACCGGACCCTCCGGTACGGGTACCCACTCGTGGAAGGCCCGCTTGGCGCGCGCCGCCAGCACGTCGACGCGCTTCTCGGTGTACCGGTCGTCGGCGAGGATCTGCCCCGGGTACCAGTTGTTGCGGACCTCGTGGTCGTCCCACTGGTTGATCTGCGGCACCTCGGCGGCGAGTGCCCGCAGGTTCGCGTCGAGCAGGTTGTAGGCGTAGTTGCCGCGGTACTCGTCGAGCGTCTCGGCGACCTTGCTCTTGGCCGGGGTGGTGATGTTGCGCCAGGTCCGGCCGTCGGGCAGCGCTACCGTCTCCGGGATGGGGCCGTCGGCGTAGATCGTGTCGCCGCTGCACAGGTAGAAGTCGGGCCTGACGTCGCGCATGGCGCGGAAGATGCGCATGCCGCCGATGTCCGGGTTGATCCCGTACCCCTGCCCGGCGATGTCACCGGTCCACACGAACCGGATGCCGTCGTGCCGACCGGGGACCGAAAGCGTTCCGGTCAGCGGCTCACTGCGCAGCCCGTGGTCGGCCTCCACCCGTACGCGGTAGAAGGTCTTCCGCCCCGGCCGTAGGCCGGTCAGGCGCAGCTTGCCGGTGAAGTCGGTGTCCGGAGTGAGCAGCGGGCCGCGCAGCATGCGGGCCTGGCGGAAGTCGGGTCGCTCGCTCACCTCGACGAACATGCGCCCGACCCGGTCGGCGCGGGTCCACACGTACGCCGAGTCACCGACCGCGTCGCCGCTCTGCACGCCGTGCGTGAGTACGGGCCGCCCGGCCGGTACGAACGCCGCCGCGCGGCCCGATAACAGTGCGGGTGCGGCGGCGGATCCGAGCGCCGCCGCCGCGGTCGTGCCGAGTACCCGCCGTCGGCTCCAGGTTCCAGAGGTCACTGTCACTCTCCCCATTGATGGCACATGCCTTCATGGGAGGGTCTATCGCCCCCAGTCGATCAAGGGGTGTCGCGGCGGTGAACAGTTGCCCCTCAGGCCAGCTCGGGGAACCAGAGCTCGATCTCCCGCTTGGCGCTCTCCGGCGAGTCCGACGCGTGTACGAGATTCTCCCGGTTGGACAGTGAGAAGTCGCCGCGGATCGTGCCCGGAGCGGCCTTGCGCCCGTCGGTCGCGCCCGTCAACGCCCGTACGACCTCGATCGCCTGGTCGCCGGAGAGGACCATCGCGACCAGCGGCCCGCTCGTCATGAACTCCTTCAACGGCGGGTAGAAGGGCTTGTCGACGTGCTCGGCGTAGTGCTCGTCCGCGAGCGCGGGGTCCATTGTGCGCAGACGCATCTCGTCGATGGCCAGGCCCTTGCGCTCGAACCTCCCGATCACCTCACCGACCAGTCCGCGACGGACCGCGTCCGGCTTGATCAGTACGAGCGTGCGCTCGCCCACGTGCCCTCCTCCGAGCCTTGCAACCGCTACCCGAGGAGCCTATCGGGCCGGTGACGAGGTCGGCCGGGGCGGGGTCCACACGACGGGCGGTCATCGACCGGAGCGCCTAGGCTTCCCTTCGCCGCTCGGCGCGGCCTAGCCTGGCTGTCGAGACCCGGGAGGTCAACTTTGGCGAATGCCAGCCGTTGGTCACTGTCCGCGCGTCAGGGCTTCCTGGTGTGCGGGTCGGTCGTAGCAGGCCTGTTCATGCTCTCCTGCGGTGCGGGCATGAGCAACATCCCGGTCGCCGCCCTCGGCGTCGCCGTCGGGCTGCTGGGCCCCGCCGTGATCACGCTGTCGAGTATCCGGGCCAACCGCCCCGACGTCTTCGGCAGCGCGCACGTGAACCAGTCCTCGCCGCCACCGGCCACCGGGTTCACCGGCCGCGCCGACCTGCATCTGGTGGTCAACGCCCAGGGCATCCGCAACGCCGTGGTGCGCATCCGTGACGCCCGCGTACCGGTGAGCAAGTGGCCCGACATCGGCTCGAACCTGCCGGTACTGATCCCGAACGGAAATCCCCGCCGCCTCCAGATCCTCTGGGACCAGGTCCGCGCCCACCACGACCTCGCCATGGACGACGTGAGCTACAGCCCGTACGTCGAGGAGGAGTACGTCGACGAGGGGGCGAGCTACCCCGAGTACTCCCCCACGACCGACCCGACGGCCGAGACCGTCGTCGACGAACCGCCGGCACGAGTCGTGCCGCAGCGATCCCGTTCCGAGTGGGCCCGCCCCGACCAGGAGCACCGTACGGAGACCACCCCGACGGACGAGATCCCGGTCGTGACCCCGCCAGCACCCGTGACGCCGGAAGCACCCGCGTCGCCTGCACCCGCGTCGCCTGCACCCGCGTCGCCAGCCTCCGGGACCGCGCCCGGTACGGAGGCCGTCGCGACCGCCGCACCGGCCCGGCGCCGGCCGAGCCCCCGCCCCCGGCCCCGGACCGCGCCGCCCGACTCGGTTGAGGCGGTCGTACCGATGCCCACTCCCGCGTCGGAGACCGTGGTACCGGTCGTACCGCCGGTCGTACCGCCGGCCGACGAGCCGAGGAAGACGCGGTCGGAGGTCGTGGAGGCGAAGTCGGCGGTACCGGCCTCCGTCGAGAGGATGGATCCGGTCGTCCCCGCCGGCGGCCTGTTCGTCGGCAGTGTGGAGCAGGACGCGCCGGCCGGTGCGGCAGCGCCCGCGGACAGGCCGGAGCCGGCAGCGCCAGCCGAAGCGCCAGAGCCGGCAGCGCCAGCCGAAGCGCCAGAGCCGGCAGCGCCGTCCGAAGCGCCGGCTGCCACGGCAGTGCCGTCCGACACTGAACCGGCCACCCCGGCGCGGGGCGCGCCCGAGGCTGAGGTCCCGGCGGAGACCGAGGCCGAAGACACCGCCACGGAGTCCGGCACCGCGGGCCCGAACACCGTCGAGTTCACCCTGGCGCCGATCCCGCTACCGCGCCGGGTACCGGGATCGAGCGGCCACCGACCCGCCGACGACGAACCCGACGCGGCCGGCCCGGTCCAACCTGAACCGGCCGGGCGAGCCGGGACCAACCGGCCCAAGGCCCCCCCGTACCTGGCTTCCTACCTCGCCGACGAGCCGGAGGACGCCAAGCAGCGGCTCGGCGGGGTACACAACGTCAGCGTCACGGTGATCGTGTCCGACCTGCGACGGTCGCTGGCCTTCTACCGCGACGTGCTGAACCTGACCCAGATCGACGGCGGGATGGGCAGTGCCATCCTCGTCGGCGGCAACGCCCGGATCCTGCTGCGTCAGGTGGCCGACACCCGCCCGGTCGACCGCCGGGTCCTGCACGTCAACCTCGAGGTGGACGACGTGCACGAGCATTACGAGCGCCTGAGCCGCGAGGGCGTGGAGTTCATCCACCCGCCTCGCGTGATCAGCCAGGGCGAGCAGTTGGAGCAGTGGGCGGCGATGCTCCGCGACCCGGACGGCCACGCGGTCAACCTCACCCGCTGGGAGATCCGCTCCTGACCGCGTCCGTCCCGCCGGGGTCCCCCGGCATGAAGGCGGCCGGTCAGGACGGGCGGTTGGCGAACACCGTCCTGCGCACGTTGAGCATGTACGCCCACAGCAGACCGAACACGACCCCGAGCGCCGCCAGCGCCCAGTGCAGTACGCCGCCCGCGAGCAGAGCGACCGGTACGACCAGTCCGGCCCACCACGCCCACGAATGGCGTAGTAGCCCGGCCAGCAGGCCGGCGACCACGGCCAGGACGACGACGAGCACGATGGCCGTACCCCGGACAGCCCCACCGATCTTGGCTAGCGGTGCGATCGCGAGCAGCAGAACGAGCGCCTCGGTAACCAGCGCTCCCGCGCCCGCGCCCCGGACCGCCGCCGCCGGGTTACGCAGACCGGGCTGCGGCTGCGGTTGCGACTCGCTCATCGCTTGAGCAACCCACGGGCGTCGGCCACCGTGAACACGGAGCCGGTGATCAGCACCCCGACCCCGCTCAGCCCGGCGTCCAGGTCCTCCTCTGCCAGCGCGACGGCCGCCTCGATAGCGTCCGGCAGGTCAGGCTGCACCCGTACCCTCTCTTCTCCGAAGATCTCGGTGGCGATCGCGGCGAGCTCCGACACCGGCGTCGCGCGCGGCGAGGTGTTGCGGGTGATGACCACGGAGTCCACCACCGGTTCGAGCAGGTCCAGGATGCCGTGCGCGTCCTTGTCCGCGAGGGTGGCGACCACGGCGACCAGCCGGCGGAAGTCGAACTCCTCCTCCAGCGCCTGCACCGTGGCGGCCATGCCGTGCGGGTTGTGGGCGGCGTCGAGCAGGATCGTGGGCGAGGTGCGTACCCGCTCCAGCCGGCCCGGTGAGGTGGCCGCCGCGAAGCCCGCCCGTACGGTCTCCGGGTCGAGCGCCTTGTCCGGCCCGGCGCCGAGGAACGCCTCCACCGCGGCAAGGGCGACGACGGCGTTCTGTGCCTGGTGCGCCCCGTGCAGCGGCAGGAACACCTCGTCGTACACGCCGGACAGCCCCTGCAGGGTGAGCACCTGCCCGCCGACCGCGAGTTCGCGCCCGATGACGCCGAACTCGCTGCCCTCCCGGGCGATCGTGGCGTCGACCTCGGCGCAGTGCTCCACGATCGGGCGCATCGCCTCCTCGGGCTGGTTGGCGGTGATCAACGTCGCGCCCTTGTGCACGATGCCGACCTTGGCCAGCGCGATGTCCTCGATCGTGTCGCCGAGCCACTCCTGGTGGTCGAGCCCGATCGGGGTGATCACGCAGACGCCGGCCTGGATGACGTTGGTCGAGTCGTCCACGCCACCGAGCCCGACCTCCACGACCGCGACGTCGACCGGCGCGTCGGCGAACGCCGCGAACGCCATCGCCGTCGTCATGTCGAAGTACGTCAGCGTCTCGCCGGCGCGCTCGTCGAGGAGCTTCGCCAGCGGCGCGACCTCGGCGTACACGTCAGCGAAGCGCTCGGAGTCGATCGGCTCCGTCTCGATGGTGATCCGCTCGCGTACGGTCTTCAGGTGCGGGCTGGTGTAGCGCCCGGTACGCAGACCGTGGGCCCGCAGCAGCGCGTCGATCATCCGTGCCGTCGACGTCTTGCCGTTGGTACCGGTGACGTGGATCGACGGGTACGCCTTCTGCGGGTCGCCGAGCACCTCCAGCAGCCCCTGGATCCGCCCGAGGTCGAAGACCATGCGGGCGTATCCACGGGCTTCCAGTTCCCGCTCGGCTTCGGTGAACCGCTCCGAACTCACGTCACGCCGCCGGGAGTGCGTCAAGCTGTCCGCCGATGCGCGCAAGCTCGGCCTCGGCGGTCGCGAGCCGGTCGCGGATCTTGCTGACGACCTGCTCAGGCGCCTTGCCGACGAACGCCGGGTTGTTCAGCTTGGCGTGGCACTGCGCCGCCTCCTTCTCCGCGGCCGCCCGGTCCTTGAGCAGTCGGGCCCGCTCGGCGGCGACGTCGATCGAGCCGCGGGTGTCCAGCTCGACGTTCACTCCCCCGCCGACCGCCAGGGTCGCGGTGGCCGCGAAGTCGTCACCGGCCGCGTCGAGGCGCGCCAGCGAACGGATCAGCGGCTCGTGCGCGGCCAGGTCGGCGAGACCGATCAGCCGGGCGCTCACCCGCTGACCGGGCTTGACGCCCTGGTCGGAACGGAACCGCCGGACTTCGGTGACGACGCGCTGCAGGGCGGCGATCTCCGCCTCGGCCGCGTCGTCGACGTACGCCTGGTCGGCGGCCGGCCAGGCGGCCACCATGATCGAGCGCACCCCGGCGGGCTCGATCACGTCGATCGGCCCGATGCCTGGGGCCGCCTCCTCCACTCCGACGACCGGGGCCGGCGCGGTCAGCGCGGTCCACAGCTCCTCGGTCACGAACGGGATCACCGGGTGCAGCAGGCGCAACAGCTGGTCGAGAACATGCCCGAGTACGCGACGCGTGCGCGCCGCCACCTCGGCGTCACCCGCGTTGAGGATGGGCTTGGTCAGCTCGACGTACCAGTCGCACACGTCGTCCCAGGCGAAGTGGTACAGCGTGTCGCAGATCTTGCCGAACTCGTACTCCTCGAAGTACTCGTCGACCTGCGCCGTCACGTGCTGCAGCCGGGACAGGATCCACCGGTCCACGCTGCCCAGGTCGGATGCGGGCGGCAGGTCGCCCGCCACGGTCGCGCCGCTCATCAGGGCGTACCGGGTCGCGTTCCAGAGCTTGTTGCAGAAGTTGCGCGAGCCCTGGACCCAGTCCTCGCTGACCGGCACATCCGAGCCCGGGTTGGCGCCTCGGGCCAGGGTGAACCGGGTGGCGTCGGCACCGAACCGGTCGATCCAGTCCAGCGGGTCGACCACGTTGCCGAACGACTTCGACATCTTCTTGCCGTGCTCGTCGCGGACCATGCCGTGCAGCGCCACGACGTCGAACGGCTGCTTACCGTTCATCGCGTACAGCCCGAACATCATCATCCGGGCCACCCAGAAGAACAGGATGTCGTACCCGGTCACCAGCACGCTGTTCGGGTAGAACTTCTCCAGGTCGGTGGTCTGGTCCGGCCAGCCGAGCGTGGAGAACGGCCACAGCCCGCTGGAGAACCAGGTGTCCAGCACGTCCTCGTCCTGGCGCCAGCCCTGCTCCTCGGTGCCCGGCGGCTCCTCGTCCGGCCCGACGCAGACGATCTCGCCGTTCGGCCCGTACCAGACCGGGATGCGATGGCCCCACCAGAGTTGCCGCGAGATGCACCAGTCGTGCATGTTGTCGACCCAGGCGAAATACCGCTTCGCCAGCTCCGGCGGCTCGATGCGCACCCGGCCGTCGCGCACCGCGTCGCCCGCGGCCCGGGCCAGCGGCTCCGTGTTCACGAACCACTGCAGCGACAGGCGCGGCTCGACCGTGGTGGCGCAGCGCGAGCAGTGCCCGACCGCGTGGAGGTACGGCCGCTTCTCGGCCACGATCCGGCCCTGTTCGCGCAGCGCGTCGACGATCGCCGGCCGGGCCTCGTACCGGTCGAGCCCCTCGAACGGGCCGTGGGCGGTGATTACACCGCGCTCGTCCATGATCGTCAGGCTCGGCAGGCCGTGCCGCTGGCCGATCTCGAAGTCATTCGGGTCGTGCGCCGGGGTCACCTTGACCATGCCGGTACCGAAGCTCGGGTCGACGTGCTCGTCGGCCACGATCGGGATACGCCGGCCGGTCAGCGGCAGCTCGACCTCGGTACCGATCAGGTGCTTGTAGCGCTCGTCGCCGGGGTGCACGGCGACCGCGGTGTCACCCAGCATCGTCTCGGCCCGGGTGGTGGCGACCACGACCTCGTCGCTGTACCGGATCGAGATCAGCTCGCCCTCGTCGTCGGAGTGCTCCACCTCGATGTCGCTCAGCGCCGTCAGACAGCGCGGGCACCAGTTGATGATGCGCTCGGCCCGGTAGATCAGGCCCTCGTCGAAAAGCCGCTTGAAGATGGTGAGCACGGCCCTGGAAAGGCCCTCGTCCATGGTGAAGCGCTCACGCGTCCAGTCGACCGAGTCACCCAGCCGGCGCATCTGGCCGAGGATCTTGCCGCCGGACTCCGACTTCCACTGCCAGACCCGCTCGATGAACTTGTCCCTGCCGAGGTCGTGGCGGGACAGGCCCTCGGCGGCGAGCTGCCGCTCGACGACGTTCTGGGTCGCGATACCGGCGTGGTCCATGCCGGGCAGCCACAGTGCCTCGTACCCCTGCATGCGCTTACGGCGGACCAGGGAGTCCTGGATGGTGTGGTCGAGGGCGTGGCCGATGTGCAGCGACCCGGTCACGTTCGGCGGGGGGATGACGATGCAGAACGGTGGCCTGTCGCTGCCCGCGTCGGCCCGGAACAGACCCGCGGCTACCCACTGCTCGTACAGACGCTGCTCTACCTGCGCAGGAGAGTACTGTGCCGGCAGGCTCGTGTCCTGCTGCGAGCGGGAGCGGTCGGGATCGCTGTTCGCGGTCATCTGCACGGTTTCGGTCACGTAGCGAGTCTACGGCGGCCCCCGCGCAGGACTGCGCCCGCCGGCACCACCTGACCTCAACCCAGACCAATCTGAAACAGCGCCGACCGCTACCCTGACCGGAGCCGGAAACACGGACGTCCGAAACGAGCGCCGCCCGGGAGAACCCCTCGGCAGGAGGTGCGATGAGCGAGTACGAACGGCCCACGGCCGTCTCCGATGACGAGCGGTCCGCGACACCGGTGAACGAAGGCTCCGCCAAGGTTCCCGCGGTGAAGTCGGTCAATGCCGACGCCGACGGTCACGAGGATGGCGAAGCAGGCGACCGGGATGCCGAGGCGGCAGAGCAGGACCTGCCCGGGGACGACGACGGCTCGACAGACGACGCCGGCTCATCGGAGCACGACGGCTCGACAGACGACGCCGGCTCATCGGAGCACGCCAATTCGGCCGACGACGCCGGCTCGCCGGTGGAGGAGCCGAACTCGGCGGAGGTCGACGCGCTGGAACGGCCAGCGACCGAGGGCACCACGCCGGGCCCGATTGACGTTGTCCTGTCAAACGACGAGGCAGGTACAGCCGAGGAGGACGGCGATCGTCCGACCTCGTCGCGCCGCCGCAGGTTGGCCGTGATCGGCGGCGCTGCAGCGGCTCTCGTACTCGCGGCCGCCTTCGCCCCCGTCGCCTGGGACAGGCTGAACCACAAGGACGTCCGGATCGACACCCCGCCGCGGCTGGCTGGACTGGTCCTCGACGACAGCCAGGGCGCGCACGAGACCATCGACTACCTGCGCACGGCCGTACAGACCGGTGTCTCTCTGGAGAAGACCACAGGCGCCGTGTACGCGGACGAGGCCGGTCAGTCGCGCTCGGTGCTGTTCATCGGCGGTACGGGCAGGATCTCCTCGCCGGACGAGGCGCTGACCAAGACCTTCCAACTGATCAGCGACGAGTCCGGTGGAGTGGAGAGCGTCCAGGTGGTGCCCGCTGGGCCGCTGGGCGGCGTCATGAGGTGTGGTTCCACGAAGACCGACGGCGGCTCCATGGCGGTGTGCGGCTGGGCCGACGGCGGCAGCCTCGGCGTCGCCATGTTCCCGAACCGCCCCACCGAGGAGTCCGCGGAACTGCTCCGGACGATGCGGAAGGCCATGCAGAACGACTGATTGTGGATAGCAAAAAGGCGCCCCTCGGGGCGCCGTTTTGTTTCC
>NZ_BOON01000020.1 GCF_016863255.1 Planosporangium mesophilum | reverse complement strand
TGCCCTTGCCGATAACCCCGTCCGCGCAGGTCACGCGGCGCGTTCGTACTCGTGCAGGATGCCGCCAGGCGATCGCGTCTTCGGACGTTGAGACGGGCAATCTTGTCCGAGTCGGCGATCGGCGCGGGCAACGGGTACAACGGGCGTGCGTTGGCGATGCCCTGGTGCGGGCGGTGTCCGTTGTAGAACTGTTCGAACTCGCGTAGGGCGTGGAGCAGGTGCCGCTGGTTCCAGATCAGCGTGCGGTCCAGTAGTTCGCGGCGGCAGGTCTGGACCCACCGTTCCATGATCGAGTTCATTCTCGGCATCTGGATGCCGCTGAGCACGACCTGGACGCCGGCGTCGGCGAGGATGGCGTCGAACATCTCGGGGAACTTGCCGTCCCGGTCGCGGATCATGAACCGCGCCCGGCAGCCGGTGTCTTCGAGGTCCATGACGAGGTTCTTCGCGGCTTGCATGACCCAGGACGCGGTCGGGTGCGGGGTGGCACCCAGGATGTGGATCCGGCGGCTGGCGTGCTCGATCACCGCGAGCACGTACATCCGCGTTCCGGTGAGGGTGACTGTTTCCAGGAAGTCGCATGCCAGCAGGGCGTTGGCCTGGGAGCGTAGGAAGTCGGCCCACGTGCTGGAGGCCCGCTCGGGTGCCGGGTCGATCCCGGCCTCGGTCAAGATCTCCCATACGGTGGAGGCGGCCACTCGTACGCCCAGCACCAGCAGTTCGCCGTGCAGGCGTCGGTAGCCCCAGCTGGGATTTTCCCGTGCCAGCCGCAGCACCAGAGCGCGGACGGAACGCACCGTGCGTGGCCGGCCTGGACGCTTGGGTCGGGATGCGGCTGCGTGACTGCGGGCGACCAGGTCGCGATGCCAGCGGAGCACAGTGTCGGGGTGCACCAGCAGTCGCATGCTGCGCAGCACGTCGCGTGGTAGCCGGTGCAGCAGGGCCGCCAGGAACGCCCGGTCACCTGCGTCGAAGCGCACCTTCTCCGTGCCCAGTTGGCGTTCCAGCACCGTGATCTGATGGCGCAGGGCAAGGATCTCCACGTCCTTGTCCCGATTGCTCATCGGCAGCAGGCGCAGCACCGCGAACGCGTTCGTCACGCCCAGGTACGCCAGTCGCAGCAGCACGGCAGCCCATCATGCCGCATCGATCACCAGCTACGCCCAGGCTCAGCGCCCAGCAACCGGGCCAACATCTCCGACACCCCACACCGGCCCTCACCAGGGCGGATGGGGTTTTCGGCAGGGGCACGGTTCGCCTGGAACCAGGAGCCGGCCCCGTTCGACGAGGTGTATGGCGCGGTACACGCAATCGACCTGCCCTTCGTGTTCGGCAACTTCGGGCGCAATGTCTTCTCGTACGCCTTCAGCCGCCAGAACCAGCCGGGACGGCTGAAGTTGTCGGACCTGATGATCGACAGCGTCCGAAACTTCGTCCACACCGGATCGCCACAGCACCGCGGACTCGGCCGTACCTGGCAGCAGTGGCCGACGAGCCTGGTGCTCGACGCGGACAACCAGCACGTCCACCTCGGGTCGGCGACCAACCAGTGAGCAGCGTCTCCGCCTGACGGAGGGCCGGGGTGACCGCCCGGCGGTACAGACGTCGTCGTCGAGAGCCGGACCGGCGGTTTCCCCGGCGGTCCGGCTCTCGGACGTTCCCGTGCGGGTGGTCCCGGCGCGCGTGGTCGGTTCGCGATCCCGTCCGCGCGACACCTTCTCGATCGCCAACCCCCAGGGGCGCGTCCTGCGCGTCCTGAAGATCCTCGGCCTGCACGAGACGCTGACCGCCGGTGCGTAACTCCCTCCCCGCACAGGTGGCGGTTCGCCAGCGACCGAGGGTCAATTGAATTTGACGCACGGCCACTGAGGGGGCGACATGACTGACGGTACGGCGTCCAAGCGCGTGACCCTGGCGGTCACCGGAGCGGGCGGCACGGGCGCGGCCAAGCGGCTCCTGTTGGCGCTGCAGGACGACGACCGGGTCGAACAGGTGCACCTGGTCGTCTCGCCCGCGGGGCGGAAGCTGGTGGCCTTCGAGTTCGGAGCAGCCGAGGACCCGCAGTCGGTGGCCCGGGCACTCGGCGCCAGCTCGCCCAAGATTCAGGTGCACGACCCGGAAGACCTGACGGCACCGATCGCGAGCGGAAGTTACCGCAACGACGCGATGGTGGTGCTGCCCTGCGCGGCGGGCGTGCTGGGACGCGTCGCGCAGGGTCAGGCCGAGGACCTGATCGAACGGGCCGCGGACGTCCAGCTCAAGCAGCGGCGCACGCTGCTGCTCTGCCTGCGCGAAGCGCCACTCAACTTGATCCACCTGCGCAACATGGTGGCGGTCACGGAAGCCGGCGCGATCGTCTACCCGATGATCCCGACCTACTACAACGTGCCCGAGACCCTCGCCGAACTGCAGGAAGAGCTGGTCGAACGGCTGCTGGAGATGCTGGGCCTGCCCCGCACGGACCGCTACGCGTGGGACGGCAGTGGAACTCCGGCGCGGCGCGAGCACGCGACGGCGCGCTGACCCCGGAGATCCCTACACGGGAGACCCATCGTGCGACTCGTTGTTGCCATGACCGGCGCCACCGGCACGATCATCGGTATCCGCCTGCTGGACGCCCTGCACGAGATGAAGGTCGAGACCCACCTCGTGATCAGCCGCTGGGCCCGGGCCACCATCAAGCAGGAGACCTCGTTCACGGCGGCCCAGGTGGCCGCGCTCGCGTCGGCCAACTACGCACCCGAGGACCAGAGCGCCGCCATCTCCAGCGGCTCGTTCAAGACCGACGGCATGGTGGTCGTGCCGTGCAGCGCGAAGGCCGTCGCGGGCATCCGCGCCGGCTACGGCGAGGGTCTGATCGTGCGGGCGGCCGACGTGACGCTCAAGGAACGCCGCCGACTGGTCCTGGTGGTACGTGAGACCCCGCTTTCGCCGATCCACCTCGAGAACATGCTCGCGCTGGCCCGGATCGGGGCGACGATCCTGCCCCCGGTGCCCGCGTTCTACAACCATCCCACGACCCTCGACGACATCGTCGAACACATCGTGGTCCGCACCCTCGACCAGTTCGGTCTGGACCTGCCGACCGCGCGCCGGTGGACCGGCATGGCTCGAGCACCCGCCGGCGACTAGCACCCGCCGGCGATTGAGGAACAGCGATCATGGCTTACGAAGACCTGCGGGAATTCCTCGCGACCCTGGACAAAAACGCTCAACTTCTCCGCTTCTCCGACCCGCTGTCCCCGGAGCCCCATCTGGGGGCCGCGGCCCGGGCCGTCTCCAACCTCACCGACCGCGGCCCGGCGCTGCTGTTCGACAACCTCGACGGGTACGAGCGCGGCCGGGTGGTCCTCAACGTGGTCGGCTCGTGGCCCAACCACGCCCTGATGCTGGGCCTGGACAAGGACACCCCGGTCAAGGAGCAGTTCTTCGAGTTCGCCCGGCGCTGGGACGCCTTCCCGGTCGAGGTCGGGCGCCGCGAGGACGCCCCGTGGCGGGAACACACGGTCGAAGGCGACGACATCGACCTGTTCCACCTGCTGCCGCTGTTCCGGCTCAACCGCTACGACGCCGGCACCTACATCGACAAGGCGCCGGTGATCAGCCGTGACCCCGATGACTGGGACAACTTCGACGCGCAGAACGTCGGCATCTACCGCATCCAGGTCAAGGGCAAGGCCCGGCTCGGGATCCAGCCTCTGCCCACGCACGACATCGGCCTGCACCTGCGCAAGGCCGAGGAGCGCGGCGAGAACCTGCCGGTGGCGATCGCGGTCGGCAACGAGCCGGTGATCACCACGGTGGCCGGGATGCCGCTGATGTACGACCAGTCGGAGTACGAGATGGCCGGTGCCATCCAGGGCAGCCCGTACCGGATCGCCAAGGCTCCGCTCACCGGCATGGACGTCCCGTGGGGCGCCGAGGCAGTCCTGGAAGGCGAGATCGTCGCGTACAGCCGCGAAGTGGAGGGCCCGTTCGGCGAGTTCACCGGTTACTACTCCGGCGGCCGCCGCCAGCCCGTCATCACCATCCATCGCGTCTCCTACCGGACAGATCCGATCTTCGAGCACCTGTACCTGGGTAGGCCGTGGACGGAGATGGACTACACCCTGGCGCTCAACACCAGCGTGCCGCTCTATCAGCAGCTCAAGAAGGACTTTCCCGAGGTCGTCGCGGTCAACGCGATGTACACCCAGGGCCTGCTGGGCATCATCTCGGTCCGGCCACGCTACGGCGGCTTCGCCAAGGCCGTCGGGGTACGGGCGATGACCACCCCGCACGGCCTGGGCTACTGCAAGGTGATCATCGTCGTGGACGAGACCGTCGACCCGTTCAACCTCGCCCAGGTGATGTGGTCGCTGTCGGTCAAGTTCCACCCGGCCCACGACCTCGTCGTCCTGCCGGACCTGTCGATCCTGCCGCTGGACCCCAGTTCGGAGCCCGCGGGAATCACGCACAAGGTCGTCCTCGACGCGACCACCCCCATCGCACCCGAGCAGCGCGGTCACTTCTCCCAGGAGGTCGACGCGCCCGCCGAGACCGAAGCCTGGGAGAACCGCATCAAGCAACTGCTGAAGTGAGCCGACATGGCGTACCGCGACCTGCGAGACTTCCTCGCGACCCTGGACGAGAACGGCCAACTCGTCAGGCTCACCGATCCGCTACGCCCGGAGCCGCACTTCGGCGCCGCCGCCCGGGCGGTCGCCAACCTCACCGACCGCGGACCGGCACTCCAGTTCGACAACATCGACGGGTACGAGCGCAGCCGGGCCGTCCTCAACGCGGTCGGCTCGTGGCCCAACCACGCCCTCATGCTGGGCCTGGACAAGGACACCCCGGTCAAGGAGCAGTTCTTCGAGTTCGCCCGACGCGGTGACGATTTCCCGGTCGAGGTGGAGCGCGCCGACGACGCGCCCTGGCGGGAGCACACTCTCGACGGTGACGAGATCAACCTGTTCCACCTGTTGCCGCTGTTCCGGCTCAACCGGTACGACGCGGGCTCCTACATCGACAAGGCGGCCGTCGTCACCCGCGACCCCGACGACCCGGAACACTTCGGCAAGCAGAACGTGGGGATCTACCGCATCCAGGTCAAAGGCAAGGCGCGGCTCGGCATCCAACCGGTTCCCGCCCACGACATCGGCCTGCACCTGCGCAAGGCCGAGGAGCGGGGCGAGAACCTGCCGATGGCGATCGCCATCGGCAACGAACCGGTGATCACCACGATCGCCGGCATGCCGCTGGCGTACGACGAGTCCGAGTACGAGTTCGCCGGCGCCGTCCAGGGCAGCCCGTACCGGATCGCTAAAGCCCCGCTCACCGGCATGGACGTCCCGTACGGCAGCGAAGTGGTCATCGAAGGCGAGATCATCGGCGGCGTACGGGAGATCGAAGGCCCGTTCGGCGAGTTCACCGGCTTCTACTCCGGTGGCCGCCGGCAGCCGGTCATCAAGGTCCACCGGGTCTCGTACCGCACCGACCCGATCTTCGAGCACCTGTACATCGGCCGGCCGTGGACCGAACTCGACTACACCGTCGCGCTCAACACCAGCGTGCCGCTGTACCGGCAGCTCAAGCAGGACTATCCCGAGGTCGTGGCGGTCAACGCGATGTACACGCACGGGCTGCTCGGGATCATCTCGGTCCGGCCGCGCTACGGCGGCTTCGCCAAGGCGGTCGGGATGAGAGCGATGACGGTCCCGCACGGCCTCGGCTACTGCAAAGTGATCATCATCGTGGACGACACCGTCGACCCGTTCAACCTCGCCCAGGTGATGTGGTCGCTGTCGGTGAAGCTCCACCCGGCCCACGACCTGGTCGTCCTGCCCGACCTGTCGATCCTGCCGCTGGACCCGAGCTCCGAGCCGCCCGGTATCAGCCACAAGGTCGTCCTCGACGCGACCACCCCCATCGCACCCGAACAGCGCGGCCACTTCTCGCAGGAGGTCGACGCGCCCGCCGAGACCGAAGCCTGGGAGAACCGCATCAAGGAGCTACTGAGGTGAGTACGCCCACGATTCCGGACACCTGTCCCCGCTGCGACACCCACGAGGTCAGCCTGCTAACCGAATCTCCCGTACCGGGCCGCTGGTCCATGTACCTGTGCGGGGTCTGCTTCTACAGTTGGCGCTCCACGGAGCCCGGGTACGCCACCGACCCGGCGACGTACCCGGCCGCCTTCAAGATCGACCCCGTCGACATCCCGAAGATGCCCGTGGTGCCGTCGATCCCCGCCCGCCGGGCCTAACCCGGCACCTTCTGCTTGGCGAACTACTCGATGATCGCCGGACAGAAGGCGGGCAGGTCGGCGGGGGACAGGCTGGTCGTGAACTGCCCGTCGACGTGCCAGCTGTCGCCGGGCGAGTGGCGGGCGAACCGGGCGGCGTCGGCCAGCAGCGGGGTGAACCGCTGCACCCACCGGTAAACGGTGACGTGATCGACCTCGACGCCGACGCTCGACCAGCAGTTCTTCAACGTCGCGGTAGGACAAGTTGAACCGCAGGTACCAGCGGACTGCGACGACGATCACCTCGGGCGGGAACGGAAACCCAGCGAACGCCGACTTCGGAGGTAGCCACGGGCGAGGACGGATCGGCGACTTCACAGCCCAAATCTGTCTCGATCTTGCCAACGGTCAATGCAACAGGGGCCCACCAACCCGCCCAGGTAGTCCCCAATCGTGGCAACGGCCACCGTCCTTCTTCGTGTCCTTGCCGGGAACCGAAGGATCATCAGACGGTGGCCGTCTCCCATGGCGCACGACACGCCGGGAATCCACAAGGGGCTTTCACGCTCGCGGGCCGAGAGGTTAAAGAACAAGCTAGTGCGAAATGGCCGTTATACCTTAGTGGAGTTCGGGCTCCTCCCCGAAACTACAGTGACATCATCCACGATGATGGAGCCGTACGCGTAGTAAGTGCCCTTCTCCATCCCGGCGCTGACTTCACCCCTGTAGCCGGTGAAGCCGCAACTCGCCAGATAGGCGAGCGCTACCCTGCCGTAGCCGACCTTGTAGATCTCGATTTTCTCGTTGCAGCTGCGGCCTTGGCTGCCGAGAGCATTCACGTACAAGTCACCGTAGACCACCCTGCCGTTGTCCGAACTGCAGACACCGATGTTCCAGCCGTTCTTCGCATAGTCAA
>NZ_BOON01000019.1 GCF_016863255.1 Planosporangium mesophilum | reverse complement strand
CGCATAGTCAATGCAGCCACCTCCCGCCGCGCTCGCCGGCGACGGAGCAACTGCGAGTCCAGTCGCAACAACGGCGGCAGCTACGGCAACACGAGTGCCCATCTTCCGCAAACCCATTCATCCTCCCCTGTTCCATTACCGATGTAGAAATAACGAGCGTCGATCTGTGTTGTGAGGCGGTGGCACGTTGTTGAGGTGTTGAGTGTCAACAGCCTCGCTGTTCTTCCCCTGAGTGGGCCCACAGCGGAACCGCGGTGGTGATCAAGATACGGGCCGGTTGGCCCTGCGGGGCAACGACATTCGACGATCGTCGAATGTGGACCCGGCTCCGCGCTCACCCGTGTGACGCTGTCGCGGGACATGCGTCGCGCTCGTTGGCCACCCGAAATCTGTCGTTCGTGCTGGCGTCCCGCGGCGCAGATTGACATTCGTTACTTATATATCGGCAAATGGAACAGGGGAGGATGAATGAGTTTGCGGAAGATGGTCACTCGTGTCGCCGTAGCTGCCGCCGTTGTTGCGACTGGACTCGCAGTTGCTCCGTCGCCGGCGAGCGCGGCGGGAGGTGGCTGCAGCACCTATGTGCGCAACGGCTGGAACATCGGTGTCTGCAGTTCGGACAACGGCGCCACGGTCTTCGGTGACGTCTACGTCAATGCTCGGGGTAGCCTTGGCAGCAGCTGCTACATCTACTTCTCGCTAAATAAGGATAGCCTCGGCGGCGGTGACGTGGCTAAGAGGCAGGACGGATGCTACTCGGGACGTCACGGTGCAATCAGTGCCCCGATGTCCAAGGGCACTTACTACACCTACGCCGTCGTCGTCGTGGACGGTTACAACGTAAACTATGGATTCAGCCCGAACTCCACTAAGTAATAGTGGCCGTCCCGACTGAAGCTCGCGATGCGGCCTCCTGAGCACCTGGCGAATTGAGGCATTCGTCGCAGCCGGAGGACATTGAGTCGGAGCAGTTCGGTATCCGGGTGGCCGACACTACGGTCGGCCACCCGGATCCTTTACGGACCAGAAACCGGATAGCGATGGTCGTCAACTTCCGGCGGGCCGCAGACCTGGCTGTCAGCGACTTGGTACAGCCATCCGTCGGGCTCGCTGCGCTTGCCCCGTCCACTCTCGGTGCGGGTCTTGAACCTGTGGGCTCTTTACGGCGCAGACTATTGTGCTCGTGCTGGCAATTTTTCACTGCGCGCGCCTCTCGCCCTGGCCACCAACGTTGGCGGTGACGGGCCACCGTCCAGCGCGGTCGATACGACGGCGTGACGGGGGTAGCCCGCCGCCACCACCGAGTGGCGGCGGGCTACCCCCGTCACGGTTCGCTGCCGTACAGGCGTAGCACGCTCCAGCCGCGGTCGGTCAAGCGGTAGTAGACGGTGTTGGCGACCCGGCTGGCGGTGACGAGGTCGGCGTCGAGCAGCGCGGCCAGATGGTGCGAGACGGTGCTCGGTTTGAGGTCCACGTCCGCCGCGAGCTCCGTGGTGGTGGCAGCGCGCTCCAACTGCCGAAGGATCACCGCGCGTGAGGCCCCCATCAGGCAGGCCAGCGGATCCGACGAGCCGCGAGGCCGCGCCTCGTCGGAGAAGACGGCGAGACCGGGCGGCGCATACCCCAGGAAGATCTGGTCGTAGCCGCTGCGGCCGTACCCGTTGCGGCAAAGCGTACGCACGTCACTGACCATCGGCGTGAGGACCATCCGACGGGTGTGCAGCGGGGCTCCGGGCGGCGGGTCCGGGGTCTCCACCCTCAACCGTCCGACCGTACTCAGGTCGATACGCGGATTCAGGCGCGCGAACAGGGACATGCCGGGTTGGTCGTCCAGTGCCCGTTCGCACGCAGCCACCTCACGACGCAGCCGGCTGCGTAGCTGCGGGTAGAGCGCCCGAATGACACCGTCGTGGTACTGCTGCAAGGCGGCGATGTAGGCGTCCAGCGTCTGCCGCGGACGATCCACCCACGGACGGAGCACCAGCGGCACGCCGTGCGGATGCGTGGCCGCGATCTGCTCGGCCAGAGCGCCCGCCTTCACGCGTAGCGGGGCCAACTCGGCCTCGATGCTCGCACCGCCCGCCGGCAGAAGGTTGTCGGGCAGTTGCCAACCGTCCCGCCGGCCGAACAGTACCGACAACGGTCGCAGGTCGATGCTGGTGCTCAGGGACCGCGCCCGGCGCTGGATCGCCTGCGGCAGGCGTCCACGCAGCGGCCCGTACACCTCCACAATGTTCGTCATCGTGGTGGCGACGGCACTTTCGACAATGGTGACCTCTGGCTGCCTCGTCACACCGAAATCGATCTCCACGCGTCCCACACGGGCACCGTAGCAGCGGGACCGATCGACACCGCTGTGGTCCACCGCTCCGGAGACCACCTCAGAGGGCGCTGTTGCATTGAGCGTTTGCACGTTCGAGGCAGGCTTGACCGGTGAAGCTGTCGACCCGTCCTCGTTCCTGGCTGCCGCCGCAGTCGGCGTTCACCGGGTTCCGGTTCCCGGCCTCGCCGTCAATGCCCCGCCGAGGACGCGGGTCGCCGCCGCGTTCACCGAACCCGCCTACGCGATCTGACCCCAGACCGAGGCAGGTTCAACGCGTCCATCGATCCCACAACGCAACGGCGCCCCTGGACCTCCACCAGAAAGTGCAGCTGCATCAGGCGTCGAAGTCGATGACGATAGCGGAACTGACCGACCGAGTACGGCAGGCAAGTACGTAGCCGCGCGCGACGTCGGAAGCGCTGAGGAAGTAGTTGGCACGCAGGTCGACATCGCCCTCGCGGACCAGCGCTCGGCACACCCCACACATGCCGCCGCCGCAGGAGTACGGCACATCGACGCCGGCGTCCAGTACGGCGTCGAGGATCCAGTCGGTGCTCGTGACCAGAAGATCTGTCGCCTGCCCGTCCGCCAGCACCGTCACCCGGCTGATAACGGGCGCCGAGCCGGTTGGCGCGGCCGCCACTGGGCTGGTGGACGGCGGCGGGCCGGCTGGAATGTCGCTGTCCGCCCTTACGGGCAGTTGGCGGAAGTCCTCAGGCACCGGCGGCGGTCTGCCGGCCCGCCTGGTAGGTGTGGCGGGCGATCGCACCTGGGCGGCCCCGAAGCTTTTGGCTGACTTTGTGCATGGCGGGGTCGGCGGTGGTTCGGTGGGCTGCAATGCCGGACCTCTTTTCGGGCGTGTCGGATAGCGTGCGTGTGGCACGCACACCAGACGGCGGGTTGGGGTTTCAGCAGGTCAGGCTAGGCAGGTCAGGGGACGGCCGCCGTTGAACGCGACCATCTCGGTGAGGGCGCTCAGCACGTCGACTGGGGCGCCTCCGCGGTCGGCGTACGCCCTGTGCAGGTTGCCGACGATGCGCTCGGGGTCGGTGAGGTCGCCGAACCTGCCGAGGTCGGTGGCCCGGGCCAGTTCCAGCGGGGTGACGCCGGCGGCGAGACCCTCGACGGCGAGACCGTCGACGAACCGCAGGTAGTCAAGGACGTCGTCGATTACCTCGGGCCCGCAAACCGGGCCGTGGCCGGGCACGATAGTGGCGGCGCCGAGGGGTTTGACGAAGTTCTCCAGGACGTCGATCGAGCCGAGCACCGAGCCCGAGAGCAGGAACGGGGTGCCGCCGTTGAAGACAAGGTCGCCGGCGAACAGGACGGAGCGGTCCGGGATCCAGGCGACGACGTCGCCTTTGGTGTGGGCCGGGCCGCCGCAGTAGAGCAGCCGGCATTCGAGGTCGCCGGCCCATAGTGTGAGCCGGTCGGTGAAGGTCAGGAATGGCGGCGCGAGTTCGAGGTCGCCGTAGTCGACCGGGGTCCAGATCGGCCCGTTGCCGGGCAGGCCTAGCTCTGCCATCTCCCGCCGGGCGTTCTCGTGGCCGACGATGGTGGCCGTGCCGAACAGGCCGTTCCCGGCGGTGTGGTCGGGGTGGCTGTGTGTGTTGACCAGCGTACGGATGGGGGCGGGGCTGGTCTTGGCGATCGCGCGGAGCAGGTCCCGGGTGCGCCGCTCGGTGGACGCCGCGTCGATGACCGCGACGCCGTCCCGGGCCGGCAGGAACCCGGCGTTGTTGATCATCCAGCTGCCGTCCGGCTGGATGAACGCGAAGACGCCGTCGGCGACCTCCTCGGTCCGGCCCGGTCCCAGCGTTTCGGCGTGCGCGTGCGAGCTCATGCGGTTCTCCAGGGGACGATCGGGTGCGCGGCCGGGCCTGGCACGATGCGGTTGCGGGTCTCGCCGAGACCGGTGACGGTGGTGGTGACGACGTCGCCCGGGGCGAGCGGCGGCAGGTGGTCGCGGCCGTGCCGGCCCCAGAGCTCGGCGAGGCAGCCGTTCTGGCAGGTGCCCGAGCCGAGCAGGTCGCCGGGGCGGACCTCGGTGCCCCGGGCGGCGTAGGCGACCAGCGCCTCGAACGTCCAGGACATGCTGGCCAGGGTGTCGCCGCCGATCAGCCGGTCATTGACCCGAACCTCCATCCGCAAGTCATAAGAGAGGCCGGAGCGGTGCTCGGCCAGCTCGTCGACGGTGACGAACAGGGTGCCGAGCGAGGTGGCGCTGTCCTTGCCCTTGGCCGGGCCGAGGCCCATGCGCATCTCGTGGAACTGGGTGTCGCGGGCGGAGAAGTCGTTGACGATGACGAACCCGGCGATGTGCGCGCCGGCCTCGTCGACGGTGAGGTCGCGGCCGGGCCGGCCGATCACCGCGCCCACCTCCAGCTCGAAGTCGAACAGCGTGCTGCCGGGCGGCACTGCGATGTCGGCGTGCGGGCCGGTGATCGCGTACGGGTTGGAGAAGTAGAACGTGGGGATCTCGAAGAACTCCGGCGGAACTCGGCCGCCGGAGATCCCGTTGACGTGCTCGTAGAACGTCGAGAAGTCGCGGAACGTGGCCGGTTGCAGCGGGGCCAACAGCTCCGCCTCGGCCATCGGGGTCACCTGCCGCCGCAGCCGGAGCGCCGTCTCGGCCGCCTCGGCCAGGGCGCCGTCATCGGCGAGCAGGGCGGTCAGGTCGGCCGTGGTGTCCAGGTCGACCAGGTCGTCGCCGGCCAGCGCGGCGAGCCGCGGGCCGTCGGAGGTCTGCCGGCGGGCGATCCTCATCGGGCCACTCCCAGCAGCCGCAGCGCGTTGCCGCCGCGGATCGCCGCCATGGCGTCCTCGTCGAAACCGGCCGCCTCGAGCCGGTCCACCGGGTCGGTCACGCCCATGTCGAACGGGTAGTCGCTGCCCAGGGTCACCTGGCCGGCGCCCATCACCGCCACCAGGTGCCGCAGCTGCGCCGGGTCGTAGACCAGCGAGTCGACGAACGTACGGCGTAGCAGCGCGCTCGGCGGCTCCTGCGTGGTGCGCGCGTCCTCGCGGGCGTGCCAGGCGTGGTCGGCGCGGACCGCGTACGAGGCCAGGTAGCCGCCGCCGTGCGCGGACCAGACCCGCAGCCCCGGATGCCGTTCGAGGATCCCGGAGAAGATCAGCCGGGACAGCGCGAGCGCCGTCTCGGTGGGGTTCCCGACGGTGTTGAACAGGTAGTACGCGTTGAGCCGCTCACCGAGGGTGCAGCCCCACGGGTGGATCAGGATCGCGGCGCTCAGCTCCTCGGCGGCCGCCCAGAACTCGGCCAGCTCCGGGTCGTCGAGCTCCCGGCCCGGCCCGGCTGAGGTGGAGATCTGCACGCCGCGCAGGCCCAGATCGCGCACGGCCGTGGTGAGCTGGGCGACCGCCAGGTCGGGGTGGTGCAGGGCGACCGTGCCGACCGGCCACAGCCGGTTCGGGGCCTTCGCGCAGTAGGCCGCGACGGCCTCGTTCGTCGTCGCGACCACCCGGGCGGACAGCTCCCGGGCGGCCCAGGCGAACGTCACCGGGGGTGGGCTCACCGCCTGCACGTCGACCCGGGCCGCGTCCATCGCGGCGAGCCGCAGGTCCAGGTCGGTCAGGCGGGGGCCGAGATCGGCGAGCTGGCGGATGTTGTAGGCCAGCGAGGCCGGGCCGAGGGTGGCCGCTTCGGTGCGCCGCTGCTCGGCCAGGCCGGGCTGGTCGGCGAGCAGGGCGTCGACCTCGGGCAGGCCCACATGGGCGTGCAGGTCGACGGTGGGCGGGGTGCTACTCATGACAGCTTCTTTCTGGTCAGGGGTCAGGCGGGGCGGCCGGTGACGGCCGCGACCAGGCCCATCAGGCCCGGCAGGTCACCGCGGACGCCGTCGAGCTGCCACTGGGCGAGCTGCACCGAGCCGTCCACGACGACCCGCACCCGGTCGAGGCGCCGCTCGTGGAACCGGTCCCACAGCTCGTCGTCGACCCGGTCGGCGGCCACCAGCAGCTCGGCGAGCACGAGGGCGTCCTCGAACGCCATCGCCGCGCCCTGGGCGAGGGTCGGCGGGCAGGTGTGCGCGGCGTCGCCGATGAACACGACCCGGCCGTGGTTCCAGCGGCCGTCGAGCAGGTGCTTCTCGAACTGGGTGTAGTGGATCCCGTCGCCGTCGACGATGGACTCGCGGATCTCGTCCCACGGGCCGTGGTAGTGGGCGGCGAGCGTGCGCACCGCGTCGACCTTTTCCGCGGCCGTCAGACCGCTGCGGTCCTGGGCGTCTTCGACCAGGAAGGCGTACAGGGTGTCGGTGGAGGTCGGGGTGTAGCCGGCGATGTAGCAGGCGCCGCCGTAGTAGAGCTCGCCGGTCTCGACCGAGGCGGGCCGCGGCGCGAAGACGCGCCAGATGCCCATCCCGAGCGGCTCGATGGTGGCCGGCACGCCGAGCCGGGCGCGGGTTGCCGAGCGCACCCCGTCGGCGGCGACGACCAGGTCGTACCGGCCGTGGCTGCCGTCCGAAAAGGTCACGTCGACGCCGTCGGCGTCCTGCTCGAAGGTGTCGGCCGTGGTGCCGAAGCGGAACGTCACGCCGACCTCGCGGCCCCGCTCGACCAGCCGGTTCGCCAGGGTCGGCCGGTACATTCCGATGGCCGGCGGCAGGTTGACGCCTTCCGGCAGCTTCTCGGGTATCACGGCGAGCACGGTCGCGTCGGCGTCCGGGGCCCGCAGCCGCACCCGCGCCGAGTCCGCGCCCTCGACCAGGCAGTCGTCGAGGATGCCGAGCCGGCGCAACACGCGCAGGGCATTGGCCTGCAGGGTGATCCCGGAGCCGAGCGCGGACACCGACGGGTTGATCTCGACGAGGGTGACGGCGACTCCCGCTTCTGCCAGCAGGATGGCGGTCGCGGTGCCGGCCGCGCCGGCACCGATTACCAGAACGTTACGCACAGCGGTCATCTCAGAAACCTCCTCAGAGCGGCGGCGCGACGAAGCAGCCGGGGTCGGGGTCGTTGAAGGTTTCCTGGCCGACCAGTTCGTCGAACGGGTTGGCCGTGCCCCACTGATCCTGCACGTTCGGGTCGCTGACGTCGTGCAGGCTGGGGTGCCAGCTGTCCTCGTCGAGCAGTTCGAGCTCGGTGGTGTATTCGACGGTGTTCCCGTGCGGGTCGACGAAGTAGCTGAAGGTGTTGTCGCCGGCCAGGTGCCGGCCGGGCCCCCAGATCATCCGGGTGCCGGCCCGCAGCAGCCGGCCGGTGCCGCGCAGGTACTCGTCGAGCCCGCGCATCTCGAACGAAACGTGGTGCACCGAGGTGTGCGGGGCCTTCGCGATCGCCAGGCTGTGGTGCTGGGGGTTGCACCGCATGAACTTCATCAATTCCCCGACGTACGGATGGATCAGCGTGTCGGACAGCGCGAAGCCCAGATGTTCCTCATAGAAGGACTGGGTACGGGTCACGTCCGGCGAGTTGATCACCACGTGCGACAGCCGTACCGGGATCGCCTCCTTCTCCTCGATCCGCCGGTGCACCCGGTTCTCCACCTCGGCGGAGATGTCGATGGTGCGGCCGTCGATGTCGAAGAAGCGGAAGCCGTAGCCGCCGCCCGCGGTCTGCAGCCGGTCCGGCTCGCTGACCAGCTGAACGCCGGCGGTGCCGAGCCGCTCGGCCAGGGTGTCGACGTCGTCGCGGGAGGCCGCGCCGTATGAGATCAGGTCAAGCCGCTTGTCGGTGTCCTTACGCAGCCGCACCACGTACTGCTCGGGCGATCCCTCGGCCGCCAGGAACACGACGTCCTTGTCCTCGGCGACCGGGGTGAGGCCCCACAGCGTGGTGTAGAACTCGAGCTGTCTGGCGTAGTCGGGCACGGCGAGGTCGACGTGGCGCAAGTGAGTGATGAGACGGTCGGTCATGCGGTTCCCTCCGATGCTTCCGGGATGCAGAGGTTGGACTGGGCGCCCAGTCCGGAGATCGTCGAGTCCATCCGGTCGCCGGCCCGCAGCAGGCGGCCGTGCGCGAGGCCGTTGCCGGCCGGGCTGCCGGTCAGCAGCAGGTCGCCGGGCAGCAGCGTGGCGACCTCGGAACAGTGAGCCACCAGCCGGGCCACGTCGAAGATCAGCTCGGAGGTCGAAGCGTCCTGCATGACCTGGCCGTTGAGGCGCAGGGTCACCCGCAGGTCGCCCGGGTCGGGCAGCGCGTCCCGGGGCACCAGCACCGGGCCGACCGGCAGGAACGTCGGGTGGTTCTTCGACGCCAGCCAGTCCGCGCCGAGGCCGGGTGAGTCTTTGCGGAAGACCTTCTCGCGCAGCGTGATGTCGTTGACGATGGTCCAGCCGGCGACGTAGTCGAGGGCCTGGTCGACCGGCACCCGGCGGGCGGTCCGGCCGATCACGGCGGCCAGTTCCAGCTCGAAGTCGGGCTGCTCGGCGCCGTACGGGAGGATCACGTCGTCGAAGGGCCCGCAGATCGCGGTGGGCAGGCCCTGGAACACGAACGGCGGCAACGCGAGCCGCTCGTCCATGTGCGCCGCGGCGTCGGCCCGAACCTGCTCCGGCGTACGGCCGTCGGCCCCGTCGTGGTGAGCGACGACCAGGTCCAGCACGTGCGTGCGGTAGTTGGCGCCGGCCTGGAAGATTTGCCGGGGCTCCACCGGGCTGAGCACCTGCAGCCCGGCCAGGTCGATCCAGTCGCCGATGGTCTCGGCTAGCCGCTCCAGCTTCGGGAGCATCGCATCCCAGTCCTGTAACAGCGCGCTGGGCGAGGCCGGGCGGCCGACCTCGTCCCGGGTGGAGAGGTCGAGCACCCGGTTGTGCTGCACGAGGGCGGGGAACGAACGGCCGCGGTGGCGGACGTGCGCGAGTGCCCAGGCGCCCGCGTGCTCGATCGACCGGTGCCCGGTACTGGTTGTGCTCTCTTCCACCTCGGCCTGCCTCCTTCGTGGGGGTCCGGCCCAGCATGTGCGACGGCCGTCACACCTGGGAAACGCCGCTTCGATATGGCTCGCCATAGGGCGCAGTTATGTCTGGCAGGGTTGCTCGCGTGACATCGACGCAGGACATCCGGCTGCGAGCCGCGCTAACGTGCGACTGCGGCCCTGTGGCCGACGAAATGCACGAAAGAAACGCGAGGGGTCTGAGTGGAACTGCCGAGCCTCGACCTGAACCTGGTGGTGGTGCTGCACGCCCTCCTGCAGGAGCGCAACGTGACCCGCGCCGGTGAACGCGTGGGCCTGAGCCAGCCCGGCGCCAGCGCCGCTCTCGCCCGGCTCCGCCGGCACTTCGACGACCCGCTTCTCGAACGGGTAGGCACGATCTACGAGCTCACCCCGCTGGCTCAGGCGCTGCGTAGTCAGGTCGCGGAAACCGTCGCGAACCTGCAACTCGTGCTCAGCGCCCGCCCCGGCTTCGACCCGAAACGGGCCGAGCGTGAGTTCACCATCCAGTGCTCCGACTCGGTGCTATACCTGCTGGGCCCCGCCCTGGTGCGCGCCGTGACGGCGGCGGCGCCGGCGGTCACCCTTGATCTCCAGCCGGTGGATCCGCGCTTCCTCTTCGACCCGCCGGCGGCGGTACGCGACGTCGACGTGTTGATCCTGCCGCGCGGCCTGTTCACCAGCACCACCGAAATCGACGGCGCCGACCTCTACGAGGATCGATGGGTCTGCGTGACGTCGCAGGGCAATCACGCGGTCGGCAACACCCTGACCAAGGCCGAAGTCGCGGCGGCGCGCTGGGTGGTGTCGTTTCGCAGGCCGCCGCTGACCTCGCCGATCGATGCCGCACTGGCGGCCCTGGGCATTGACCGACGTAGCACCGTGAAGATCCAAAGCCTGACGATGCTGCACCGCATGGTGGCCGGCACCGACCTGCTCGTACTGGCCCACGAAATGGTGGTCGGCGACCTGACCGCCCAGGGCCTGCGGCGGGTCGAACTGCCGGTCGTGCTGCCGTCGATCCGCGAGGCCGCTTGGTCGCACCCCAGCCATCGACTCGACCCCGGTCACCGCTGGCTGCTGGCCATGATCCGCCAGGCAAGCCTGGAGGTGCGGCGCCCCAGCACGTCGCCCTCGCCCGACGCACTGGCCACCGTGCCGCCCGCGTACTGACCGGACAATAGCCGTGTCCACGACGGTTTTGAGCAGGCGTGGGCAGCGGGCCGGGGTGAGCGCAGGAGCAGCGCACCACTACCCGGGCTACGAATCAGAACACGCCTGGCGTTCTGGCTTGCATCGGTCGCAGGACCAGCGATTTCGGCGGCGGACTACGCAACGCGATGGCGGGGCCGTGGTGATCGGAGGGTGATCGGACGTCCGCGACCGATCCAGCACTACCGAGGCTGAATCAGTACAGCCAAGTGAGGGCCGCCGCTCCAAACGAAGCGTTACCCGCCACCGCGGGCGGAATGTGGGCGGTCAGCAAGGCGGATCCAGCGCGACAGCGGGCAGTGGAAGAGCATCGAGCGCAGCGGCGGAGACACCCGCTGCCCGGGTGGATAGCTCACATCGCCGTGGTGCGTAGGTGGTGCGCTGCTGGTGACACCGGCCGGGGCAGCGCATCCGCCGCGATGCCGCCAGGATGATGTCCATGCAACCACGGGGAACGGTGGGCGGGCGGGGCGCCCCCGCATGGGCAATGGTGTGCCGGGTATCGATGGTCACGGCACTGGTGTGCACGGCACTGGCCGGATGCGGGCACTTCGCGGCGGAGCAGCCGGCCTATGACGCGACCGCGCAGGGCAGGGCCGACGCCGACCAGCACGCGCGCGAGGCGGCCGACCAAATAGAGCGGCACTCGGTCTACCGCGCGCCGGACTACCTGCACGCCGCCAGCCAGATCAAGGGCGTCGACGTGATGAGCGTCCACGGCACCTACCGCAACGCGGACGACGGCGTCACGCTCGTGATCCGAGTGCACGGGCGGGCCCCGAAGATGGGCCGCGACAAGCACGCGGACGGCTGGGTCGACGTGCCCGTGTGCTACCGGCTGGTCTGGAACCGGGATCCTGGGCAGACCGTGCGCGGTTCGGTCGCCTGCCCCGGGAACGCACCGATCAACACGCCTGTCGACCCGGCGCTACCCGGCGACACCGACCAGACCCTCCAGACGGCACTGGCCAGCACGCCGGTGGACGAGGCCAAGGTCCGCGCCGCGGTGGCCGCGCTCACCCTGCCGTCCGGAATCGTCCGCGACGTAACGGCGTACTCGGGCGGGGTGGCCGTGGCGCTGCACGGCGGGCGCTACGACTGCGTCATGGCGCTGCGCACGCCGACAGGGGTTAGGGTCTGGCGCCCCCAATCGGTGCAGCTCGAGCCTGGCGAGGGTGGGTGCGCGGCCCAGCAGGCCACCAGCGAGTACATGCAGCATCCGCCGCACTGACGCGGCGCGCGCGTTGGCACTGCGGAATCTTTGCGCGCACGTCGTGAAGGGCTCCAGAGTGCGCCTTGCATCGGCTCACCGTGTCAGTCGATGTAATTATCCACTCTGGCATCTACTTGCCAATGTGGAAAGTAGATGCCAGAGTGGTACGCATGCATGACGAGATGACACCCGAAGCTGCCCGTGACGCGATACGCTCCGCCGCCAGCGCGTCTCAACGGCTGCAGACACGGGCGCGCTGGGCGAGCACAAAACTCACCGTCTTCGGGGTTGGCATCGGTCTGGTCACGGCTGCCGTCGGCCTCACCGAGTCGAAGCTGTTGAAGAGCGCCGTCTTCGTGGCGTGGGTGGCGCTGGCCGTGGCCATGACGGTGTGGGAGCGCCGCCGCCTCGCCCACCTTGCCGGAACACGCCAGCGCATCAGCCCGTACTGGACCGGCAGCTTTGCCTTCTACGGCGTGGCACTGGCACTGGGCACCGACAAGACAGTGGGGGACTTGGCATACTGGCTGCCCGCCGGCGCAATAGTCGCACTGCCCATGCTCATCGGAGCGTTGCGGGAGCGGCGCGCATGAGCCACGGACGCGACAGCGATGGCGGGCGTGCGGGAGACCTCACCCATCCGCGCCGCGATCTGGACGAGCTGCTGACCCACGCGGTCCGGTTCTCGATCGTCGCCGCGCTCGCTGGCGTTCAGCGCGCTGAGTTCGCCGCGGTGCGCGACAGTGTGGAGATCAGCGACGCGATGCTCTCCAAGCAGGTCGCACTGCTGGAGAAGGCGGGCTACGTCTACGTGGAGAAGGGGCGCGTCGGCCGGCGACCGCGTACCTGGCTGTCACTGACCGGCGAAGGGATAGCGGCGTACGAGAAGCATGTCGTGGCGCTGCGAGCCATTGCCGGCCTCACCGACTGACGCCAGACCAACCACATTGGCGCGACCAGCGCGAAGGCGTTCTTGAGAAACGTCGGCTGATGGATCCGGTGCTCGATGTCGCACAACATCCGCGATCTGAGCTCGGTTGAGGGCCGCGATTGGCTCATCGACAGTGCACGGGTCGCGCGTTCGCAGTGCTGGCCACGGTGCACGGTCATGTCGAGAAGAGTGCGTTAGCGAGCAGTCGTTGCACTTGATCCGAGCACCATGCATTCCGCGATGATCAAGCCCAGCGGTCGCCCCCGTACGAGGTCGTTGGTGTAATCGCAGCCGGATGAGTACGGCTAACACGGCGCCCTCGGTTCGTGATCTGAGCTCGCGCTGCCGCGGATCGGTGGTGGCGATCGCTCAGTAATGCCATGTGGGGCAGGATGACCGGTGTGGGACAGCGCGCTGAGTCGATTGAGGCGGTCATCACCGACAAGCTGGACGGCGACTTCGCGCGAGCTGGCCGGAACTGTGGCTTGGGTGCGGCGCGAGGTCGCTTCGGACGCACCACCGTGACCCGGTTGGCTGCACTTCCCGGGCACCCCGCCTACAACAAGGCACGGGGCTTCAACCTGGACGACGCCGGGCACTTAGCAGCCATCTGTGACTTCTTCGCCCAGGCGGGCGTGCCGCCCCGTATCGAGGTGTGGGCGGGTGACGCCTCGGCACGGTTGGGCCGGAATCTGGCCGGGGCTGGCTTCTATGCGGCGGAGGTGGGGGCTACGCTCGTCGCCCCGGTGGACGCCTCCTCGTGGGCGAACGCCCCGGATCCGCACGTTCAGGTGCGCGAGGTCGAGAGCGATGACACGGTGTACCTCGACACCCTGTTCGAGGGATACGAGCTGGGTGGGCCGGCGGCGCAGATCCAGCGAGCGATGATGACGATCGAGCACCGGTCGCCGCACCTGCGCCGGTACCTGGCCTATCTCGACGGGCGCCCGGCCGCAGCCGCGGGGCTCTACACGACGGGACAGCACTGCTATTTTGCCGGCGCCGCGACGCTGCCCGGGATGAGGGGCCACGGATGCCAAAGCGCCCTGATCCGGCGTCGCCTGCAGGATGCAGCGGCGATGTCCGGGCAGTCGGTGGTGGTGACCACCGCGTTCAGTTCCCCGAGCCAGGCCAACCTGCAACGTCTCGGCTTCGCCCTGGTGCACACCCGTGCCCTGTGGCGCCGTCTGGGTGAGCCGTAAACCGCAGCTACGGGCCGGCGCCGAATCCGGTGCGTCGCCGGTAGAGGGCCGCCTCTGGTGCCGCAACGCCCGGTAGATCAGTGCAATACATGTCTGCGGCCGTGCCCAGGGCGTCAAGCAACCTGGTAGACAGGCGGCAGATCTCGGGCACGGTCAGCCGCTGCGCAGGGTTGCACCAACAACCTCGTAAGGGGGCGGTCGCGAGGTCCAGCGCTCGGACAGTTCCTCGTGCCAAGCCCGCGCAGAAGCGAATCTGCAATGATCACAGGCGATCGGTCGGCACAAGAGGTTGGGAGAGCCTGGGATGGCGATATCAGCTGAAGACCGGATCGCGATCAACGATCTCATCGCTCTGCATGGGCACCTGATGGATGCAGGTGAACTCGACCGGCTGGACGAGCTGTTCTCTCCGGAGGTCGTTTATGACTTGGGAGACTTCGGTCTCGGCCCACTACAGGGGATAGAGGCGATACGCGATGCTGCGATCGCCCTGGGCGACCGCAATCCAGTTGGCCATCACGTCACGAACGTCATCCTCACCGAAATGGACGAACACGCCGTACAGGTGCGGTCTAAGGGCATCGGCATTCAAGCTGACGGGTCAAGCGGCAGCGTCGTGTATGACGACATCGTCCAACGCGGACCTGGCGGCTGGCGAATTGCTTACCGCAAGGTCACGGCCCGCCGTACACCCCTCACCGCCTAGACACGCCCCTACATGAGACGCGTTCAGTAGCCGATCGCCTATTCGACGCTTCCGGGATCCGGATGCGCAGGCCGACCGATCCGCATGATCTCCTCGATCTAGGCCAACGCTCAACGTCCGGATCTGCCACAAGTCGCGCGGTCATGCCGATGAGCGGTCGATTACTGGTTCGACCGCGCGCGCAGTTTCACTCCCGGGGAACGAATTGGCTCTGGCATGTACTCCACGTGGTAACTGGCTCCGAGTTCGTCTTGAAGTTGCAAGACGAGTCGCTGGCCGGCGGCTACAAATCTCTCGGCGTCGTGTTCCGAATCGAATCCACCCGACGCTGGCCAACCCGACAGCATGGCCTCGAAATAGGCTTTCCACTGCGCGAGGTCGGAACGCAGGCGGTCGCTGAGTCGCAGAGCCTCGGGATCAACCTCGATGTCGTCGGGACCCATCGTCTGAGTGAGCGGAGATCGTCCCCGAGCGGCCATTAGCTTGATCCAGCGTCGAGGTGCTGGCCGATCCAGCAGTTCTCGCGCAGCCGCGACTATGTCGGCCTCGAGTTGCTCCGCGTCCTCGGGGTGATCGTCCAGCGTTGACGCCAAGCCCACAAAGATCCGCAGGTCCCCGTTGTCCCGCACCTTTTGATACGCCAGCCAGAGCTCGTTGGCTCCGCGAGCGGCCGTGATACGTCCGGCCACGATTTCGCCCGCGGTACGACGGGTTAGGTGCCACTGCGCCTGGTCAGCATTGGGAAGCTCGATGCCGAGTTCGTCCAGAGCAACGCGGAACAGGTCCGACGAGTCTCGGACATCCCACCGTGCCTGCCCGGCGAGAACGCGGAGGGTAGGACTATCGAGACCCCGGACAAGCGCCTCGGTCGCGATCTCGGGCAAATCATCGGATGCGAGTCTTCCGACCGCCATTTGCCAGGCGGCCACCTCCAGCGGATCTGCCTCCGTCACGGGCTCAGCGTAGGCACACCTCGTTGTCGAAGCGGCTCGTTTGCGCCCAGGCCCACGTCGCGCGGCCCGGGATCGGTCAGCTTCGCCCTCATCTGGCCGGGCTGCGGTCGTAGCACCAGTAGATAAGAAGCCGCGAGGCGCGCGGTGACCGCTCAGGAGCGCACAAGCCGCGACGCGAGATAGGGCGCGGTGGCGCTGCCCTTGGCTTTGGCGACCTTGGTGGGAGGGCCTGTGGCGACGACCCGGCCGCCCGCGTCTCCGCCGCCCGGGCCAAGATCGATGACCCAGTCGGCGGTGGTGATCGCGTCCAGGTCGTGCTCGACCAGGACGACCGTGTTGCCGGCGTCGACGAGCCGGTGCAGCTGTCGCAGCAGCAGCGCGATGTCCGCAGGGTGCAGCCCCGCTGTCGGTTCGTCGAGCAGGTAGAGCGCGTGGCCGCGGCGGGCTCGCTGCAGCTCGGTGGCCAGCTTGATGCGCTGGGCTTCACCACCGCTGAGCTCCGTCGCCGGCTGTCCCAGCCGCAGGTACCCCAGCCCCACCTCGCGGAGCGTCTCGAGGCTCCGGGAGGCAGCCGGGACGTCGGTGAGGAACTTGGCGGCGTCGTCGACGGACATCGCCAGCACGTCCGCGATGTTCTTGCCGTGGTAGGTCACCTCGAGCGTCTCTGCGTTGTACCGCGCGCCGTGGCAGGTCGGGCACGGTGCGTAGGTCCCGGGCAGGAACAGCAGTTCGACCGTGACGAACCCTTCACCCTGGCAGGTCTCGCACCGCCCCTCCGGGACGTTGAAGGAGAACCGCCCGGCCGTGTACCCACGCGCCTTCGCCTCGTCCGTCGCCGCGTACAGCTTGCGCACCGCGTCGAACATCCCGGTGTACGTGGCCAGGTTGGACCGGGGCGTGCGGCCGATGGGTCGCTGGTCGACCCGGACCAGCCGGTCGAACGACTCGAGCCCCGACGCGTGCTGCACGTCGACCTCGAGCTCAGCCTCGTCGGGCTCTTCGGGTGCCAGCCCGAGGTGGCTGCGCACGACCTCGGCGAGCACCTGCGTGACCAGCGTCGACTTTCCGGAGCCGGACACCCCGGTCACCGCTGTCAGTACGCAGAGCGGTACGTCGACGGACACGTCGTGCAGGTTGTGGCGGGAGACGCCGCGCAGGTGCAGCCAGCCCTGCGGCGTCCGGGGGCGATGGTCGAGCGGCTTGGCGCGTCCGAACAGGTACCGGCTGGTGGCTGACTCCTTGATCTGCTCGAGGCCGGGGACCGGACCGCTGTACAGCACACGTCCGCCGCCCTCGCCCGCGCCGGGGCCGATGTCGACGACCCAGTCCGCCCGTCGTACGACGTCCATGTCGTGCTCCACGACGAACAGCGAGTTGCCCGCCGCCTTCAGGCGCTCCAGCACGTCCAACAGCGGCTCCGCGTCGGCCGGGTGCAGGCCCGCGGAGGGCTCATCGAGCACGTAAACGACCCCGAACAGCCCCGAGCGCAGCTGGGTGGCGATTCGCAGGCGCTGTGCCTCGCCGGGAGACAGCGTCGTCGAGCGGCGCCCGAGGCTGAGGTACCCCAGGCCGAGGTCGAGCAGCACCTCGAGGCGTGCGACCAGGTCGGCGCAGATCCGGACCGCGACCTCGGTCGTCTCCCCGGACCGGGCGGTCGACGTGGCGGCTCCGGCCTCGGACAGCCCCGCGACGGGCCGCAGGAGCGCTACGAACTCGGTGAGGGGCGTCGCGTTGACCTCGGCGATGGAGCGACCGGCGAAGGTCACCGCGAGCGCCTCCGGGCGCAGGCCGCTGCCGTGGCACATGGGGCAGGGCACGCTGCGGACGAACCGCATCGCCCGGTCGCGCATCCGGTCGCTCTTGGAGTCGGCGAGGACGTGCATGACGTGCTTGCGGGCACTCCAGAACTTCCCGTAGTAGCCGTAGTCGATGCGGTCACGCTCGGGCTTGATGAGGACGGACGGCTGTTCGTCGGTGTAGAGCAGCCAGTCCCGATCCTTCTTCCTGAGTTTGCGCCACGGTTTGTCGATGTCGATCCCCAGACCGCTCACGATGCTGCGCAGGTTGGCGCCCTGCCAGGCGCCCGGCCATGCCGCGATCGCGCCGTCGCGGATGCTCAGCGACGGGTCCGGGACGAGCAGGTCCTCGGTGACGTCGTGAACGACACCCAGTCCGTGGCACCGCGGGCAGGCGCCGGCCGCGGTGTTGGGCGAGAACGCCTCGGCATCCAGCCGTGCGGCCCCCGGCGGGTAGGTCCCGGCGCGCGAGTAGAGCATCCGCAGCAGGTTGGACAGCGTGGTGATGGTGCCGACGGTCGACCGCGAGCTGGGCGCCCCGCGACGCTGATGCAGGGCCACGGCTGGGGGCAGCCCGGTGATCTCCTGTACGTGCGGTGCACCGACCTGCTGCAGCAGCCGGCGGGCGTACGGCGCGACGGACTCGAAGTACCGTCGCTGGGCCTCGGCGTAGAGCGTGCCGAAGGCGAGCGAGGACTTGCCCGAACCGGAGACCCCGGTGAAGGCGACCATCGCGTCCCGTGGAATGTCGACGTCGACGTTCCTCAGGTTGTGCTCGCTGGCGCCCCGGACATGCACGAAGTGGTCAGTCACGTCGATCTTCACGACTTCTCCTTACCCTGTCCGACGATGCCGGACCACCACCGCGTGCGCGTGTCGCCGAGACGGCAGAGGTTGTGGGGTTCCGAAACACTGATCCGGTGGTGACCTGGGTATCTATGCGGCCCGTTCGTACTCGGTGATTTTTCCGCCGAGGACGGGGCGGCGTCTGATCCGCTCGTGGGTCGGGTCGATGACGGGTCGGGCGGAGCGCGGGGGCTGCAACTGCAGGGCTCGGTGGGGCCCGTGACCGTTGTAGTGACGCGCATATTCGCCGAGTGTTCGGCGTAGATGTCGTTTGCCGAGGATGAGCATGCGGTCGGTGACCTCGGTGCGGGCGGTGAGTACGAACCGTTCGGCGTACGCGTTGGCGCGCGGGCTGCGCGGTGGGATCTTGCAGGCGGTGATGTCGGCGTCGGCGAGGACGGCGTCGAAGGCCTGGGTGAACTGTCCGGCCCGGTCGCGGATGAGGACGGTGAACTGGTCGGCTCGTTCGCCGAGGTCCATGAGCAGGTTCCTTGTTTGCTGAGTGGTCGAGGTCCCGTCGGGGTTGGCGGTGACGCCGAGGAAATGGACGTAGCGGCTGCCGACTTCGAGGACGAAGAACACGTACAGCTGGGTGAGGGTGAGCGCGCAGTCGACATGGAAGAAGTCGCAGGCCAGCATGGTCGGCGCCTGGGCGGACAGGAACTTTCGCCAGGTGGTGTGGTCGCGGCGCGCCGGGGCTGGTGGTATGCGCAGGCGTTTGAGGATCCGGCGGATCGTGGAGGGGCCCACGCGGTGGCCGAGGCCGAGCAGTTCGCCTTGGGTTCTCTGGTAGCCCCAGCGGGGGTTGTCTCGGGCCATCTGCTCGGCCAAGGCGGCGACCGCTGGGTCGATGGGTGGGGGTCCGGGCCGGTGGGTATGGGTCCGGTGGCGGGTGACCAGCCGCCGATGCCAACGCATGACCGTGGCCGGCGTGACGAGTTGATGCGCCGTCAACACCCGAGGCAGGAGCCTGATCAGCGTGGCGAGCAGCGCCCGGTCGGCCCAGTCCAGCCGCGGCGCCGGGTGCTGTCGGCGAAGGACCGCGTTCTCGTGACGGAGAATCAAGATCTCTACGTCTTTGGCCGTACTGGTATCTGGACGGCCGGAACCAGCTGAGCAATTATCTGGCTTGTCCAGGGCTTGCGGTGGGGAGTCCGGCGGCTTCGGCGGAGGCGAGTAGCCGCTGGTCGTAGGTGACGAAGGCGGTGAGGGTGGCTCCGGATTCGTTGGCGAGGACCTGTGCGGTGGCGAGGTGGATGGCGTCGAGGCTTCGTAGTGTCGGTTGGGGGAAGGCGGCTGCGGTGGCTCTGATGGTGGCGTCGATCTCCAGGCGGAAGAGTCGTCCGATGGCGGCGGGTACGCCGACGAGGGATTGTGGGGCAGAGCGGCGCAGCGCTCTGGGTACCTCCACCTCGACCAGGGCTGACGAGACGAGTGCAACGCCCTGGTGGGCGTTGAGCCAGTCGACGAGTTCGCCGCTGTGTTCCTCCTGGCGGACGAGCTTCACCACGGCGGCGGAGTCGAGGTAGATCACCAGCGTTCCTCGTCGCGCATGGCGGCGATTTCTGCTGCCGTGTCGACGGTGGGGTCGCCGAGCTTGGGCGGGAGCGGGACGGGGCCGGTGCTGCTGGGTGCGGCAGCGCGGCCGGCCGCTACCAGCCTGGCCAGCGTGGACGTGTCGTCGTCCACCGGCACGAGCCGGGCCACGGGGCGCCCGCGGTCGGTGATCTCGATGGTCTCGCCACCGCTCACCCGGGCCAGGACCTGGCTGGTGTTCTGGTTGAGATCTCGCACGCCGATGCGCTCCATGCAGCAAGTGTAGAACAAGATGTTCTACACTTGCCACGGGCTCGCCGGTCCAATACTCGGCCGCCTGGACAACCGAGCTCATCGGTAGATGAGCGGTTCCCGAGGGAGTCTGCGGGGCGCCTGGTCGTTGCCTGTGGTGGCTTGCTCGGCGATCAGTCAGCGGAGACGGAAGACCGGTCCGCGTGGCGTGAACGGCAGTCGAGCCGCTAGGGGTACGAGGAAGGCGTGCTCGCGTCGGACGCGTACGACATCGCAGTACCCGTCGGTGATGACCAGGATCGGCGCCGTTGGCGGGAAGTCCGGTGCTCGTTCCAGCAGGTTGATGCCGGGCTGTAGCAGGGTGCCCCCGCGGCCACGCACGCGTACCCGGCCGGAGATCTCCTCGACCGGCAGGTAGCCGGCGTCGTACGGGTACGCGTCGCAGAACACCACCCGGGCGGCGGGCACGTCCCGCGCGGCCGAGTAGGACGCGATGGCACCGAGCGCCTTGCCGAGCAGTTCGTGGTTCATCGATCCGGACGTGTCGAGCACGACGCCGAAAGTGCACCGGGTCACCGGCTCCGGCGGCCAGTACCAACCTGGCCGGGGGATGCCCGGCGTGCTGGCCTGGCGGCGGGACGGGCGTGCGTACGAGCGGGCGCGCTGCGGCGACGGCACGTGCTCGTCGAACCAGCGGGCCAGTTGGGCATCCCAGGGCAGGGGAGGCTGTTGCAGGACCCGGATCTCGGCGACCAGGCCGGCCGGCAGGTGCCCTCGTCCTTCGTGCTCGTGGTACGTGTAACCGTCGAGCAGCGCTCGCCGGTAGAAGTCGTCCAAGTTGACGCCGCGGCCCGGGCTGCCGGTCCACGGCAGCGACTCGCCGAGCACATCGCCCAGGCCAGTACCGCGGAGCGTGGCGAGTTTGCGCAGACGACGTATGTCCTTGGCGAGTCGGTCGTAGTCGGCGTCGGCGACCAGGGTGAATCGTGACGCGAGCGCGCCCAGCAGCGGATATGACGACAGGAACCAGCTCATCGCCCTATCCCAGGGCTGGCGGCGGCTGGCGGAGTCGGTCAGGGAGGTGCGTGCACCGCCGGCGACGTCGACGGCGGCCGTCGCCGCTGCCGCCAGCCCCAACGCGAACTGTGCCGGCCAGTCCGGCAGGCTCAACCCGACCGGGCCTACCAGGTGTCCTTCCGTTGCGACCAGGTCCGAGGCGTTGCCGCCGGCGCCGCAGTTGGCCAACTGTGCCGGTACGCCGGCCTCGCGCCATTGCCGTAGCAGCACCGCCTCGTCCGCGCTCGGCAACTCGGACGGCGCCAGCAGCGGCTCGGTGCCCAGCTTGACCGCCCGCTGGAACCGTGTCACCGCGAGGCAGGCCACACTGGCGTACGCGGCGTCGGGGGCGTAGCGGTCCGATGCCAGATGGCCAAATCCGAGGTGCAGAAGGCAGTGGGCCAATACCCAGGTCCACTCGTGCTCGTCCAGTCGGTACGCCTGGCTCGCCCGGATCCGGCCTTGGGAGTCGACCCGGGCGATCGCCTTCGTCGCGACCAACCCGCCGTCGTCGACCAGTACCGCGCTCGCGCCAGCCCGCTGCCAAGCCCCGACCGGGAACCTCAGCATGGGCCGGAACATCGGATGAGCGGCCAGTTGCTGCCATGCCGCGCTGAACGCAGCCTGATTCGGGTCGATCTGTGTCTGCTTCTTGCGCGCCATGACGTGGCCGTTCTCAGGTCCGCGAGGCGACGAGCCGAGGCAGGTCCCGGCTGACCTCGACCAGGAACCAGGCCGGCAGCACAGGCGTGCCGTCCTCGCCTGTGGCGATCACCATCTGGGCGCATTCCAGCGAGATCTCCGCCAGCTCCACCAGCAGTGCCTTCGCCCGGTGCGCGAACTGTCGCAAACCCGGCGACGCGTGCTCCTTGCCTGCCGGCAGATCCTTCACCAAGCGGGACCGGAACGCCTCGGCCAGGAAATACAACAGATCCCGGTCCGTCGCGGCGGCAGGCCATCCCGCATCCCCACGAACGATCGCGTCCAGCCCATACCGGTGCCGCACGATCTTCACGTACCCGCAGAACCCGGCTGCGTGTGCGGGGCTGACCGTGCCGCTCGCCAGCAGTCGTACGGTCTGCTCGTCGATGCCGTCGCCGTACGAGACCAGCGCGTCGGAGAGCATGTGCCAACTGCGTGGGGTGGAGAACGCCTCCTCGACCTTGGGCGGGTTCACCCACAACTGGTCCGGGCGCTCGGACAGGTAGTCGACGACCCACCGGTGGACACCGGCGGCCTGCGCCCAGGCCAGCCAATCGTCGACGTCGGCGCGTAGATGCACGTGTACCAGTCGGTTGACCAGCGCCGAGGCCATCGGGCGAGCCAACGCGTTATCCGTGGACCGGTTGCCCGCGCCGATCACGATCGATCCCGCCGGCAGTTCGTAACTGCCGATCCGCCGATCGAGAATCAGCGAGTAGAACGCCTTTTGCACCTCCGGCGTCGACGCGTTCAACTCATCCAGAAAGAGGCAGTACGGCTCATCCCCGCGACGAGCAGGTACAGCCAGAGTTCGACCGTGTCGTCGTGGGACCAGAACCCGAGCTGGCCATAGCTCGTGTACGAGGTGCCCATCATCCTCCTTCCTGCTCCCGGCTTCGGCGTCAAGACCTCTGCGGCAGCCGGCGTCACGACGTTGTCGTGGTCGTGCCGCCGGTCATCCAGCCATGATTGCCAATGAGTAGGTGGTGCGCCGCCTGTTGGTCGGCGCGGTGTCCGAGAAGTTCATCGCCTGGATCATCGGTCTGCTGTTCGACGCGGTCATGCCGCCTTGACGAGTTCGGGCAGGATCGCGCTGATCGGGTTCTGTGACGCCCCGGACCGCGTTCACGGGCTGGCGGACAGGAGCGGGCTGATCGACACGTTTTCTGGGGGTACTGGCCGAGGACGCGACCGGGTGGTGACGGTGACATGCGGAGCCGGAGGGCCCGTCAGCCGCAGTCCCGCCGCTACGTGCCCGTCATGAACCGTCGCCCGCGGTCTGGCGTTATTTCAGTTGGGTGATGAGGGTGCGTAGCCATGTTTCGGCCATCGTGGGTTCGTTCGTGGCGATGCGAACCAGTGTGCGGCGGGCATCTGCGCTGCGGCCGTACTCGACGAGCGCGACGGCTTCGGCCAGCGCCTGGCGAGTTGGTTCGTCGTGGCGGGGGCCGTCGCCGTCGGGCTGGTTCCACAGTTTCGGGTGGAACGATCGGGTGAGCTTGGTCTGGTGGTCGCCGAGGTAGTCGGTCGCGCCACGTCGTGTCGGCCAGCGCGCCGCTGAGCAAGTCGAAGATCGAGTCACCCGAGCGGCCGACGAACAGCAGCCGACCGTCGTCGCTGCGGGCCAGAACCCTGGCCGCGCACGCGACGAGTTCGTCCAGGTACCACAGATCGGGATCTGCGGACCCGTCCAGGAGCGTGCCCAGTTGATCCGGAGTCACGAGATCCCACCGGAACGGCTGGCTGCCGGCGGCCGGCCCGGCGCTCATGGCCGGCCGCCGGCAACGGACTGACCGCGCATCAGCTCCAGCCCCAGTGACGGCGGTGGGCGTCGGTGGACCATTCGGAGATGACGCCGAGATCCGGCTCGGCAGGCAGCGGCGTACGGCCGGAGGCGAGCAACTCCTCGATCTCGGCCTGAACGCCACTGATCTCCCGCAGAACATCCGTAATCTCCGGTACGCCGCCGCGCTTGACCCGCAGTACCCGCTCGCGCTCGCGGTCGGGCATCGGCAGGGTGAGCCGACCGTCCCGGATGATCTCCAGGCCCTGGTAGACCAGTCGGAGCGCGTGCGAGGCGTACTTGACGTCGTAGCCGTACCGGGCGACCAGTTCGGGCCGGTTCGGTACATCACTGCGCCGGCCCCGGCCGAGTAGACGCTCCCGCTGGGCGTCCATGTAACCCAGGAAGCGGTGCACCGCCCGCTGGGACAGCACCGCCGGGGCCAGGGCGCGTAGCTGCTCGCCGAGCGGGTGCAGCGTCAGCACCGACTCCTGAGGCGCGTACAACGGCAGCAGCGCCGTCGGGTTGCCCTTGGTCGCCAGGCGCAGGTACTTGCGCAGCGAGTACATGACCAGGTCGGTGTCGCCGGGGCCGGACCGCGCGCCTTCGGGCTGGGTACGGAACACGTAGTGGTCGACCGGCCTGCGCAGGCCCACGACGTACTCGGGCGGCTCGATGAACACACCCATCTCGTCGTGGTCGTCGGTGCCGTCGATGGCGATGCCGTGCACGCCGGAACCGACCACCGTACGCAGGATCTCGCCGGCGAGGGCAAGGTCCCGATCGCCATACTCGGTGTGGGTCGCAGCGCTGGTCATCGCGCGATCATGCCACGGTGAGCCCTCACGCTTTTACCGATTTTTCGGCCGTGCTTCGAAGCCGCGCGATCCTGGCGAGGATCTCGTCGCGGTTCTTACGAGCCTTCAGCCAGGCCGGCAGTTTGGCGATCATGGACATGCGTCGGTACCCGTCCCCGGCCCGCACGGCATCGGAGCGCTCCCGCAGCCGCGCCGCGACGAACTCTTCGACAAACGCGAGATGGTCGAGGTTGTACGCCCACAGCAGCTTCCCGCCGCAGCAGTCGACCTGTAGTAGCAGCGGCAGGCCGAAGGACGGATCCCGGACCGGACCATTGCCGGGCGGGGAATTCCAGCAGGTGCATCGGGACTCCTTGTCCCGGACGTACCCACACGCGACGCACAGGGCACGCCAAGGCGCGCCGGTCTCCGGACGGAACACCCGGGCGCCGGCATCGCAGCGTGGGCACCGGACCAGGAACTCTGTCGCGAAATCGTGCACCGTCCACTGCTGATCGCGAAACCGGATCGTCGATTTCCGGCGGGATGCTCTGCTCATCACAGCCTCGGGTCCGTGGGTTCGGACTCCAGCGCCAGCACGGCGAACACCAGCTCGTGGATCCGCCACAGTGGCTCGCCGGCTGCCACCGCGTCCAGCGCCGCCAACCCCAGGCCGTGCTCGCGCACGGCGAGGCCTCGCTTGCGATTCAGACCCCGGTCGCGGAGGCGTTCGAGGTGACGGGGTTCGGTGTAGTCGGGGCCGTAGATGATGCGCAGGTACTCCCGCCCCCGGCATTTGATGCCCGGCTGAACCAGCTTCCCGTTCGCGCGGTGCGCCAGCCCGTCGTAAGGCTTGATGACCATTCCCTCGCCGCCGGCACCCGTCAACTCCAGCCACCAGTCGGTAGCCTCCTTGACCGACGCCTCGTCGCCCAGGTCGACGATCCGCCGGCCGGTGGGCCGCAGCAGTCCGGGGTCGGCGGCGACGAGCCGGTCGCACCGCTCGAGGTGCCAGCCGTGGTCACGTGCGGCGTGGGACGCGCCTTCGGAGGCCAGCACCATGAACGGCGCGAGCTGAATGCCTTCCAGGCCGTCGACCGGCCAGCAGTAGCGCCGGTAGGCGCGCGTGAACGCCTCGGCGTTGGCGGCCCGTGCCGCCGTCCGGGTACGAAGGCCGGCGAGGTCGAGCCCGCGGCCGATTCCCGCGTCGAGAACGTCCAGGGACGAGGGTAGGGCGGCGCGGGCCGCGGCGCCGACGGCGGCGTACTGGCCCTTGATGAGGCTCTCGGCCTTCGCCGACCACGGCAGCACTTCACAGTCCAGCAGCAGCCAGTCGGTGTCCAGCTCCTCGAACAGCGGATCGGCTGCGGCACGAACGCGGGCCAGCAGGGCCTCGGCCAGCGCAGGGTCGGTGAAGAACGGCCGGCCGGTACGGGTGTAGACGGTCCCGGACGAGCCGTCGTCAACGCCGAACCGCCTCGCCGCAGTCGCCGCGTCCCGGCAGACGAGCACGACGGCCCGCGAGCCCATGTGCTTCTCCTCGCACACCACCCGGTCCACACCGGCGGCCCGGTAGTCAGCGAACGCCTCGACGGGGTGCTCCAGGTAGCCGTCCAGGCTGGAGGTCGAGGGCGGTGACATGGTCGGTGGCAGCCACAGCAGGTAGCGCGGGTCGACCGCGAACCGGCTCATCACCTCCAGCGCGGCTGCGGCGCTGTCGGCGTCGACCATGACGGTGCCGTACTCGGTGCGGATGTGGCGCCGGCCGGTGACGTCGGCCAGGTTGAGCGTCGTGCCGTCGCGCGTCGGGACTGCGTCGATCAACGGCTTGACCGGCTCGTAGTGCATCTTCTCAGCCGGCACCGACACCAGGGTCTTCTCCGGGTACCGCAGCGCGGTGAGCTGGCCGCCGAACACGCAGCCGGTGTCGAGACAGATCGTGTTGTTGACCCATTCGGGCTTCGGGTTCGGTACGTGCCCGTAGACGATCATCGCCTGGCCCCGGTAGTCGGTGGCCCACGGGTAACGCACCGGCAGGCCGTACTCGTCGGTCTCGCCGGTCGTCTCTCCGTACAGGCAGAAGGCCCGCACCCGTCCGGAGGCGCGGCCGTGGAACTCCTCCTTGAGCCCGGCGTGCGCCACGACCAGCCGGCCTCCGTCGAGGCGCAGGTGGCTGACCAGGCCGTCGATCCACGCCGCAGCGGCCGCGACGAACTCCGGCGGCTCGGCCTCCAGTTGGGCGAGGGTCTCGGCCAGGCCGTGGGTGACGCTGACCTTGCGGCCACGTAGCTTGCGCAGCAGTTTCTGCTCGTGGTTGCCCGGCACACACAGCGCGGTGCCGGCGGCGGTCATGCCCATGACCAGGCGCAGCACGCCCGGGGAGTCCGGTCCGCGGTCGACGAGGTCACCGACGAAGACCGCCTGCCGGCCCTCGGGGTGGGTGGCGTTGACCGGCCGGCCCGCCTCGTCGCGTTCCAGCGTCCAGCCGAGCGTCGTGAGCAGCGTCTCCAGTTCGGAGCGGCAGCCGTGCACGTCGCCGATGATGTCGAACGGCCCGGTGAGCTCGCGCTTGTCGTTCCACGCCTTCTCGTAGGTGATGGTGACGTCGTCGGGGGCGGTGACGATGTGGACCTTGCGGAACCCCTCGCGCCCCAGCTGGCGGAGTGCGCGGCGCAGGTCCTGCTGCTGACGACGCAGGACCTGCCGGCCGAAGGTGCGGTCGGGCCGAGCCTGGGTACGGTCCCAGGCGACCGGCTCGGGGGTGTCGAGGACGATCGCGACGGGCAGGACGTCATGCTCGCGGGCGAGCTTGACCAACTCGGCGCGGGCGTGCTGCTGGACGTTGGTCGCGTCCACGACCACCCGCCGGCCGGCGCGCAACCGGATGGCGGCGACGTGGTGCAGCGCCTCGAAGGCGTCCTTGGAGGCGGACTGGTCGTTCTCGTCGTCGGCGACCATGGCCCGGAACGCGTCCGAGGACAGCACCTCAGTCGGCTTGAAGTACTGGCGGGCGAACGTCGACTTGCCCGAGCCGGAGATACCGACCAGGGCGATCAACGACAGTTCGGGAATGTCGAGGTTCACGAGGCGGCCTTCCGGAAGAGCGCAAGCTGGGTGGGGGAGCCGACCTCGGCATCGAGGTCTCCGACCGGTCGGAGGTCGACGGCGTAGCCGTACGCCTCGGCGACCCGGTCCGCCCATGCCGCGAACTGTGCCCGGGTCCACTCGAACCGATGGTCGTCGTGGCGCAGATGTCCGTTGGCCAGACCGTCGTAGCGGACGTTGTACTCGGCGTTCGGCGTCGTCACGATCACTGTCCGCGGACCGGCGTGGCCGAACACCGCCCGCTCCAGCGCCGGCAGGCGCACCTCGTCGACGTGTTCAATGACCTCCATCAGCACTGCCGCGTCGTAGCCGGTGAGCCGATCGTCGTGGTAGGTCAGCGCCGACTGGATCAGCGTGATCCGTGACCGCTGCCGCTCCGGCAGCCGGTCGAGCTTCAATCGCCGCTCGGCGATCTGCAGGTTCACGCTCGACACGTCCGCGCCGACGATCTCGGTGTAGCGTCGGTCGGCCATCAGCCGCAGCAGAAGAGTTCCCGAGCCGCAGCCCAGGTCGAGTACCCGGGTGGCGCCGGACTCGGCGAGCGCCGCCAGTACCGCCTCGTGCCGGAACGTGACCAGGGGCTTCCTCCGCTCGGCGGCCTCGACTTCGGCCAGCTGCTCTGTCACCGCTTCCGGCGCGGCGATCGCCTCCAGCTCATCGGCGGCGGCCCGCAGTCGCTCGAGGGCGCTCTGGGCCAGGGAACGTCGATTGGCCAGATACCGGCGCGTGATCACTTCCTTGGCCGGGTGTTCGTGCAGCCAGCCTTCGCCGGCGCGCAGCAGCTTGTCCACCTCGTCCTCGGAAACCCAGTAGTGCTTGGCGTCGTCGAGGACGGGCAGCAGCACGTACAGATGGTTGAGCGCGTCGGCGAGCTTCAGGCGGCCGGTCAACCTCACCTGCACGTACCGCGAGACGCCCCACTCGGGGAAGGCGGGATCCAGTGGGACCGGGTCTGCTGTCACGGTCCAGCCCAACGGGGCGAACAGCCTTTCCACGATCTCGGACCCGCCGCGGCACGGTAGCGCGGCAACCCGGATCTCCAGCGGCAGAGCGAGGTCGACCAACTCGGGACGGTCCCTGCTCGCACCCTTCATTGCGGAGCGGAACACCTTGCCCAGCGCAACGGTCAGCAGGCTCGAGGCGGCGTACGGGCGGTCGTTGACGTAACGCCCGAGCGAGAAGCTATCGGGCGATTTCTGTCCCTTTGACGGTCGTGCCAACTCCACCGGATCGACATCCAGGAGGAGCGCGACCGTGCACCGCTCCACGGTGGCCTCCGGATACCAGACGTACGCCGTCCCGCCGGTCGTCGCGAACGACTGCACCCGATCAGGGTGTTTGACCAGCAGAAAGCCCAGGTCGGTAGCCGGAGAGTGGGTGGTGGAGATCGTCAACAGCACACGAGGATCATCGCAGGGCCAACCAGCGAATATCTGTCCCTCGAAACGACCAAACTAGACGGAACGGGTCCGGTCGGCGTGGAACCGCGGGGACACTGTGGCCGCCGACAACTCAGGCTTGAGCAGTGCTGAAACTTTGCCGATGGATAGAAACGGCGCAGGAGGTCCGCCGCCAGCATCGCTTCACGTCGACCTTGAGGTGGCCGCCGGAGTGGCGGACCACTTGGGCTGGTAGACCTGTGTCAGCCTGCCCGGCCGGGGTAGCCGCGCCAACCGCCGTACTCAGTGATGTCGGCGGTGGCGTCCACTCCGTTCGGGTCGGTGAGGAATCCGGGGACGGTGCTGCCGTCGTCCAGGTCGACCGGTCCGAGCGCGAGGGGAGGGGCGACGGTGGCGAGCAGTTCGCCGATGCCGGCGGCGGGCAGGTCCCAGATTTCGACCTCGAGGCCGGAGACCGGTCCGCCGGCACCGCGGACGAGTCCAGGGCGGGGGAGTGGGCCGTCGACCCGGTACATGCGGTAGCCGCCGGCGGTGCGGGCGCGGGCGTGCAGCCGTCCGCCGAGTGCGACCAGTTGATGGTTGAGGGGTTCGCCGGTGAGGTGGGCGCCGACGACGGCGAGCAGGCTGCGGACGGACGGCGGCTGCACAGGCTCGCCGAGCCAGCGGGAGGCCAGGTCGAGCAGCGGACGGTCGGCGAACGCGGGGGCGATCAGCTGGACGCCGAACGGCAGGCCGTCGTCACGGTGCCCGGCCGGTACCGCCACGGCGCACAGGTCGAGCAGGTTGACCATGTTGGTGTAGGTGCCGAGTCGGGCGTTGACCCCGACCGGGTCGCTCGCGACCTCCGCGAGGGTGGGGTGGCCGGGAGTGACCGGCAGCAGCAGTGCGTCCACGGACAGGAACACCCGCAGTGCCGTGGCGCGCAGTTCCGCCAGTCGCTGCTGGCCGCGGAAGACGTCGGCGCCGGTGATGGTCGCGGCCGCGCGGACGATGCGCCGGACGGTCGGGTCAAGATGGGGTCCGTCGGGTTCGAGTAGCTGCCCGAAGGCACCCAGCCGCTCGGCGACGAACGGTCCGCCGTAGAGCAGCTGCGCCGCCTCCAGGAACGCCGACACGTCGACGGGCACGAGGCGCGCGACCGAGGCGGCATGTGCGCACGCCGCCTGCCACGCCGCCGCGTGCGGCGGGTCGAGATCGAGTGGCGTGTCCGGCACTGCGATCACCCGGATTGTGCGGGCGACCTCCGGCGGCGGCACGACGGGCATTGCCCGCGACCAGGGGTCGTCGGGGTCCGGCCCGATGAGGGCTTCGAACGCTGTGCGGGCCAACGAGACCGTGCGGGTGAGCGTGGTGACGCAGTCCAGCGACGGGCAGGCCGGCAGCACGCCGCGGGTCGGTACCAGCCCACGGGTCGGTTTCACGCCGACCAGGCCGTTGAACGCCGCCGGCACCCGGCCACTGCCGGCGGTGTCGGTGCCGAGCGCCAACGGGACGACGCCGGCGGCGACCGCGATCGCGCTGCCGGAGCTGCTGCCACCGCTGACATGGTCGGCGGAGAAGACGCTGTGGCAGGCGCCGTGGGGGGAACGGGTGCCGACCAGGCCGGTGGCGAACTGGTCGAGGTTGGTCTTACCGATAGGGATTGCACCGGCGTCGAGCAGGCGCTGGACCGCCGTCGCCGAGCGCGGGGCCGGCTCGGTCAGCGCCGGGCACGCGGCTGTCGTCGGGATGCCAGCCACGTCGATGTTGTCCTTCACCGCGAACGGCACGCCCGCCAGGGGCCCGTCGGCGGCCGGCCGCAGGGCGGCGATCTCGTCCGGGCCGAGCCGTCGGATGAAGGCTGGCTGATCGAGGTCGGCGGCGGCATTCAGCATCGCGGATGTCAGGACGCTCATCGTGTACTCCAGCGGGCGCGTTCGGCATCGAAGGCGGCGCGGCGCCGGCTTCGGACTGCTGCGATTTCGGTGCCGTGCGCGGCTTCCAGCGCGCGCACGTCGGCGAGGGAGAAGGTGGCGGGTCGGGCGTCGAGGTCGGCCGCGCCGGCCTTGATGGCGGCGCGCCGTTCGGCGAGCTCGTCGGCCGACACGGGAACGAACCGCAGTCGGTCGAACTGGCGCAGCAGCCACGGTCGCTCGTCTGAGCCGACCACGTGCCGCCAGACCGGCACCGTTCGCCCGACCAGTTGGTAGCCGCCGGGGCCTTCCATGCCGTACACACAGAGGTAGATCCCGCCGATGCCGACGGCGTTCTGTGGCGTCCAGGTCCGTGCCGGGTCGTACTTGGTGGTCACCAGGCGATGGCGCGGATCGATGGGTACCGCGACGGGAGCGCCCAGGTAGACGTCGCCGAGGCCGACGACCAGGTAGGTCGCCGTCGTGACGATGTCGAACACGTCCTCACGGCGGTCGAGGTCGTTGATGCGCCGGATGAACTCGACGTTGTCCGGGCACCAGGGCGCGTCCGGCCGGACCGATCGGGCGTAGCGGGCCATCGCCTCATGCGCGCTCGCGTGGTCGAGGGCCAGCGGCAACATCACCTCACGGACATCGAGAGTGACCGTCTCCGGGTCAGGCACCTCCGTGGCCAAGCCGGCGAGGAGGTCGGCCAGCAGCGGCAGCGGCAGCGCGCGGTCGTCGACCTGGATGAGCATGGAACGGACACCCTCGACCAGCTCGCGGACTCCCACGAGCCGCAGTCCGCGCAGCTGCTGTGCGAGCAGATGCATCCACACCCGTACGTGAAGGTCGAGCTCGGCCGGGCCGGCTTCGACGAGCAAATGGTGGTCGCCGGCCCGGCGGATGACCAGCCGCGGCCGCGGACCGTCCCCGGCCAGCTCGGTGAGCGCCGGTACCGCCGACGGACCGGGCCGCGACGGAGCGGCGACCGGCGGCCGGCCCCCCAGGGCTGTCGTGAACCTGCGGGCGACGGCGGCAGCGGGCTCGGCGAGCAGCGCCGCTCGCTCGGCGTTCGCCCGGTCGGCCGTGTCGGGGCAGACCGGCAGCAGGCGGACGGTGTCGCCCGGACGTAGCTGGGCGAGCATCCACCGGTCGGCCTTGATGACGACGCAGGGGACGACGAACCCGCCGAGGCTGGGTCCGTCTGGTCCGACGATGACCGGGGTATCGCCGGAAAGCATGACCCCGCCGACCGGGTACGCGCTGTCGTGGATGTTGGACGGATGCAGACCGGCCTCGCCGCCGTCGGCGCGGGCCCACTGTGGTGCAGGGCCGACCAGCCGGATCCCGGTACGGTCGGCCCGGTGGTCGACCGTCCAGGCGGTGGCGAACAGGGCCGCCACACCGGCTTCGGTCAGGTACTCCGGAGCGCCGTGTGGCCCGGGCAGGACCCGCAATGTCCAGTCCTTGACCAGTGGTGGCAGCAGCGGTGCGACGTCGACGGGAGCGGTGAGGTTTTCCAGCCGGCCGAGCGGCAGCGCGTCGCCCGCGGCGAGCGCGCGGCCGTCCAGGCCACCGAAGCCACCGAGCAGGAACGTCGAGCGACTGCCGAGCTCCCGGGCAACGGCGATGCCGCCGGCCACGGCCAGGTAGCCGCGCATACCCGGCGCTCCGCAGCGACCCATGTCGAGCACGCCGCCGGCCGGGACGACGGTCACCACACCGGGGCGGACCGGCCGGCCGTCGAGCGTCGCCTCGCAGACCGCGCCCGCCAGACAGACCAGCGTGCGTTGCGCGAAGCGCAACGTCGGTCCGGTCAGCGCCGCTTCCAGGCCGGCGGCGTCCGGTGGGTTGCCGACGGCCTGGTTGGCCAGCCCGAAAGACAGGTCGTCCCAGGCCCCGGACGGTGGTACGCCGACGTCCCACAGGCCGCCCCGGCCCGCGAGGTCCTGCACGCTGGTCTGCAGGCCGGGGCTGAGGATCTCGACGGTACCGGTCCGGACGGCCGAGTCCACGACGGTCATCGAGACCACCAGCCCAGGAGTCGGACCGGGGTGGGGTCCCAGCCGTTGCACGGGTTGTTCAACTGGGGGCAGTTGCTGATGAGGACGAGGACGTCGCGCGCGGCGCGGACCTCGATGTACTTGCCGGGGGCGGAAAGCCCGTCGGCGAAGGTGAGGCTGCCGTCCGGGCTGAGCGGGACGTTCATGAAAAAGTTGATGTTGTGGCCCAGCTCGCGGGCCCCGATACCGACCCGGGCGCCGTATCGCAGGAACGTCTCGCGGCAGGCGTGCTGGTGGCGGGTGTGCATGCCGTACCGGACGACATTGGACTCCTGCGCGCACGCCCCGCCGAGGGTGTCGTGCCGCCCGCAGGTGTCCGCGGTGATCGTGACGAGAAGGTCGAGGTCGACCGACAGCAGCCGGGACCCTGTGGTCAGGTAGGCGCGCCCCTGCTCGCGGATGGTGTCCATCGCACTGTACCGGTTGGCCAGATTCTCCGCGTCGTAGAAGAGGGTGTCCACCGCCTGGTTGCCGTGCAGGTCGACGATCCGGAACGACCCGCCGGCGGGAATCCGCCCGACGTAGCCGTCCCCGGCCGCGACGGTGACGTCGAGGACGGCGGCTTCCGGTTGGAGCGGGCTTTCGACGAGGGGAAGGGAGACAGCAGTGGTCATGCCAGGACCGCCTTTGCTGCGGCGAGCGCACGGGTGCTCTCGGGACGGAACGTGACGGACGGGTCAGTCGGGCCATAGAGCTCGCCGGGCTCGACCTCGGCGCGGACCGCGCCCGGCATCCAGGTCTGGCTCATCGGGTGCGGTGCGGTGGAGCAGACGAACAGGAGATCCTGCTCGGCGCGCAGCGTGACCCAGTCGCCGGCGGTGGCGTGCTTCGGCTCGTAGGCGAACGTGCCGTCGGGACCGATCGCCACCTTGGCGAAGAAGTTGACGCAGCCGTGCAGGTCGGCCGGCCCGCGGCCGTGTTTGCGCAGTTCGCTCAGGAATCCGTAGCGCGCCGACCGCCGCCAGTCGTTGCGGTCGGTCGCATACGACGAGGGGCCGGGCGCGTCGACGTGGGCGTCGAGCGAGTGGCCGGTGAGGCAGTCGTGCCAGTCGAGCGACGATCCGGTGACCGAGCACAGGGCGGTGCCGCGGTCGGACATCAGGACCATCGGTGGCCGGATCCGGGCGCTCATCTGGGCCTTGAGCGTGTCGGGGACGTTCAGCCGGTCCACCGGGTCGGAGTCGGCGAAGATCAGTGTCGAACAGACGGCACCGCCATCGAGCGCGGTCAGGCGGAGCAGGCGGCCGGCGCGCAGTCGCAGCGACCAGTACGACGCGGCGGGAATCTCGTGGCTGAGGATCATTGTGCCGCCTCCATCGCGAGGGCGTCGAAAGGAGCAGGGTGACGCACGGCGCCCTGGCGTACGTGAGACCGCCGCGTCGCGTAGACGATCGCGCCCACTCCCAGCGCGCCTGCCAAGAACAGTTCCGGGAAGAACCGCAGGTACCAGTCGGTCCCGAACACCTTCTCCCGTGGCCATGCGAGGTTTACCGCCATGGCGATGCCCCAGACCACCGCTCCCAGGTTGACCGGCAGCCCCCAGCGGCCGAGCGAGAACAAGCCATCGCCGCGTAACCACCGACCGCGCAGGCGATGCACCAGCAGGGGTGCGGTCACCATCAGATAGGAGAGATACAGCAGCATGATGCAGACGCTGGACAGCGCCAGGAAAATGGCGGCGTTGCCGACGTTGAGCACCAGCAGGCCGACGGCGAGCACGCCGACGACGACGGCCGGCAGGATCGGCGTCCCCGTGCGGGTGTTGACCCGCGACAGTGCCGCCGAGAACGGCAGCGCCCGGTCCCGGGCCATCGAGAACATCATCCGGGTGGTGGCGGTCTGGATCGCCAGCGTGCAGACGGTTACCGCGACGGCGACGTCGACGAGGAACACCCGCCCGAGCGTGTCGCCGAGCCGGCTGGTCAGCACATAGGGCAGGCCGCGGGCCGGGTCACCCAGCGCGCCGTCGGTCACGCTCGGGGCGGCCATCAGGGTGGCCAGGAGCATGAGCGCCCCGCCGATGCCGGACACGACCAGCGCCCGGAGGATGGTGCGTGGAGCCGTCCGGCGCGGCCTCTTCGTCTCCTCGGACAGCTCACCGGCACTGTCGAAACCGACCAGGACGTAGGCGGCCATCAACCCGGAAATGACGAACGACCACAGGTAGCCAGCGCCGTGCCCGACTCCCGCGCCGGTGTGCAGGACCACACCCGGACCGCGCTCGGCGTGCGAGAACAGCGCGATGCACAGCAGAACGACTCCGACCAGCTCGCACGTGACGCCTGCGCTGTTGATGACCGACATGGTCCGTACCCCGACCGCGTTGACCACCGTGGTCACGGTCAACAGCGCGCTGCCGAGCAGCACCGCGTTCGCGGTGGGATTAGTCACCAACTGGAAACCGCTCCAGATCGATGGCAGTACGATCTGCAGCGCGATGGCAGCCGCTGCGACGGTCACCACCTGGGCGACAAGCATCAGCCACCCGGCCGCCCAACCCCAAAGGGCGCCGCCCAACCGGGTCGACCACTGGTAGATGGCGCCGGAGATGGGGAACCGCGCGGCCATTTCGGAGAAGCACAGGGCGACGAGGATCTGTCCGATGAAGACGATGGGCCAGGTCCAGAAGAACCCCGGTCCGCCGAAGCCGAAACCGAAGCTGAAGAGCTGGAACACCGTCGTCAGGATCGATACGAACGAGAATCCCGCCGCGAACGAACCGTAGCTGCCGATACTGCGGTGCAGTTGTGGCCGGTAGCCGAAGTTCTCAAGGTCGCTGGCGTCAGCGGCGTCTTGGGCGGTGCTGGGTAAGTCCGCAAGTGCTGTCATGTCAGGCCCTTCCCTTGCGGGGCCCGGACACGGCACGGCCCGGGCCACTCCTGGCCTCCCGGGCTTTTCTCCCGCCGTGGGACGGGGACGGCCGGCAACCGGCGTCACCGCCTGCATCTCTCGGACCAGACCCGCCGAACCCGGCGACGGAACCCTAGATGCGCCCCGCAGACTGTGCTGCGGGTCGAGATGAAGTCAACGGCTCCGGAGTCTCATGACGAGGTCAAGTCAGTAAAGAGCTTGTGTACGGCCATCGGGTTTTGTTGCACGCGGGTAACAGCCGTCCATCGTGCTCTCACCATCGAAGCCGGACCGATCGAGCAGGTGGCGGTGCGACGTGCAGCAGCGGCCGGCGCCAGACATATTGGCGTAGCCGACCCGGATGCCCGCCAGCTGGAACTGGTGGCGAGCGGAGGAGCGACCGCAACCGTCGACCGACAGGTGGGCCAGGGCAAGGGTCGACAAGGTCTGATTCCTGAGGTGGCACCCTTCACGCCGCGGGATCACCCGTCCGGATCCGCCGGTACCCCGAGCCGGGCGAGCAGGTGACGACGCAGTTCGCTGAAGCCCGGCCGGTCGTGCGCGCGCGGATGTGCCAGCGTCACAGGGACGTCCTGGGCGATGACGCCGTTGTCGAGGATCAGGATTCGGTCGGCGAGCAGCAGCGCTTCATCGACGTCGTGGGTGACCAGCAGCGCGGCGAACCCGTGTTCGAGGCGCAGCCGTTGCAGCAGCGCCTGCATCTTCAGGCGGGTCAACGCGTCCAGTGCGCCGAATGGCTCGTCGAGCAGCAACAGGTCAGGCTGGCGGACCAGGGCCCGGGCCACCGCCACCCGCTGGGACTGCCCGCCGGACAGTTCCGCCGGCCATGCCCGGGTACGCTCGGCGAGCCCGACCTCCGCCAGTGCCGCGGCGGTGCGTTCGGGCACGTCGGCGCCGCGCAGTCCCAGCGCCACGTTGTCGGCCACCCGTTTCCACGGCATGAGCCGGTGTTCCTGGAACACGACGGCGACCCGGCCGTTCGTGGTCACCTCGCCGTCGGCCTCGGCGTCGAGCCCGGCCAGGATGCGCAGCAGGGTGCTCTTGCCCGAGCCGCTGCTGCCCAGCAGGGCCACCACTTCGCCCCGGCCGACGACCAGGTCGACCCCGTTGAGTACGGTCGCCGCGCCGAACGTCCGCCGTAACCCGGTCGCGACGACCACGGCGGCACCCCGGCCGGTCGCCGCATCGAGGTCCGTCACGTCGCTCTCAGTCCGCGTCGCCATGCCAGCGCCCTCCTCTCCGCGATGCGTAACACGAAGTCCGACAGCAGTCCGAGCAGCGCGTACACGAGCAGACCGAGCACCACCACGTCGGTCTGGCTGAACTCGCGGGCCTCCATCATCATGAAACCGATCCCGCTCTGGGCGTTGACCTGCTCGCCGACGACGAGGCTGAGCCAGCCGGCGGCGAATGCCAGGCGCAGCCCTAGGAACAGCGACGGTAGGGCGCCGGGCAGCACGACGTGGCGCAGCCGCGCGAGCGCGGACAGCCCGCAGGTACGTGCCGCTTCCACGAGCCGTTCGTCGATGCCGCGGATGCCGGCGTACGCGTTGAGGTAGACCGGGAAGAACGCGCCGAGCGCGACCAGGGAGATCTTCAGTGGCTCCCCGATGCCCACCCAGATGATCAGTAGCGGCACCAGGCCGAGGTGAGGCAGCATCCGGGCCATCTGGACCGGCGGGTCGATCAGGTCGTCGCCGAGCCGGATCAGGCCGGCGGCGGCGCCGAGTACGAGGCCGAGACCGCCTCCGACGGCCAGACCGATCGCGGCCCGGGTCAGCGAGTCGAGCAGATGGCCGCCGAGCGTGCCGTCCAGGGCCAGGCGCCAGCCGGCGCCGAGCACCGCGCTGGGCGCGGGCAGCTTGCTGTCGGGTACGAGCCCGGTACGGGTGACCGCCTCCCAGACCAGCACGATGAGCAGGGGGCTGAGCGCACGACGCCAGCGGCGGGCGGCCGTCCGGCGGCGGGGACGTGCACTGTCGGGTACGGCCGCACCCCGCAGGCCGGACACCGTGCCGGCGGCGGTGGCCTGCGTGACGCTCACCGGAGGACCGCCGTGTACCGGTCGTCGATGCGCCCCTTCATGTCGACCTTGCCCGGGATCAGTTTCAGGCCGGTGAACCCGTCGGCGATGTCCTGCAGTTCGGCGGCGATGTCCGGGGTGACCGGGGTGAGCGCCTTGGCGCTGCGGTCCAGCGACCGTTTTGCCACGCTCTCGTCGATCTTCAACTCCGGGGCCAGGACGCGGGCCCGTTCGTCGGGATTGGCGATGCCCCAGTCGGTGGTCTGGCGCAGCGTGACCAGGAACTGCCGGATCTTGTCGGGCTTCGTCCTGAGCGCCTCAGGCGAGGCCAGGATGTACTCCCGGTTGCCGGCCAGCCCGGTGGCGTCGACCAGAACCTTGACGCCCGGCTGTTCGGCGAGCGCGAAGTACGGGTCCCAGATGATCCACGCGTCGACCTGGCCGTTGTCGAACGCCGCGCGACCCTCGGCCGGCTTGAGATACTTGATGTTGACGTCGGACAGGCTCAGATGATTCGCCGCCAGCAGCCGTACCAGCAGCCAGTGCACGTTCGAGCCCTTGTTCAGGGCGATCGTCCTGCCTTTGAGATCAGCGAAGCTGGTGAACCCGCTGCTGTCGTGGACCAGCACCGCCTCACCCCGGGGCACCGGCGCGGACGTGGCGATGACCTTGAAATCGGCTTTGGCGGCCGCGGCGAAGACCGGAGGCGCCTCGCCCGTCTCGCCGATGTCGATGGCGCCGGCCTTGAGCGCCTCGGTCAACGCCGGGCCGCTCTCGAACAGCGACCACGCCGCGTCACCGCCGGCGTTGCGCGCCTTGACGAGGCTTTCGCTGCCGTAACGCTGGTATCCCACGCGCAACGGACCGCTCGCGCCGGCCGCGTGCGATTCTCCGTTCGCGCAGCCGGCCACCGCGCTGACCGCGGCGGCGGCAAGGAGGCCGACGAGAGCGGCGCCGATCCGCCGCATGGTGGCTCGGGTGTGCATGGTCGTGCTCCTTGGCCGGTCGGCGGTTCCGCGGGGGGCGGTGTCGGCGCTCATCGGGCGCTCATCGGGCGCCGGCGGGCGCCGGCGTCGCCGCGGCGAACGGGATGCCGGCCGGCTGCGTGTCGGCGACGACGGCCGGGTGCTCCCACAGCCCGCGGGCGCGCAGGATCGGCAGGACGCCCTCGCCGAACCAGTACGCCTCCTCGACGTGCGGGTGCCCGGACAGGACGAACTCGGTGATGCCGAGCCGGTGGTACTCCTCGATGCGGTCGGCGACTTCGGTGTGGCTGCCCACGAGGGCCGTCCCGGCGCCGCCGCGCACCAGTCCGACGCCGGCCCACAGGTTCGGGGCGATCTCGAGGTTGTCGCGCCGGCCGCCGTGCAGCGCGAGCATGCGTTTCTGCCCTTCGGACTCGCTGCGGGCGAGCCCGGCCTGCACCTGCGCGACTGTCTCCGGGTCGATGCCGTCGAGTAGCCGTCGCGCCTGCGCCCACGCCTGCTCGGCGGTGTCCCGGCTGATGACGTGCAGCCGGATGCCGTGACGCAGGGTGCGACCCTCGGCCGCGGCGAGCCCGTTGACCCATGCGATCTTCTCGGCCACCGCGTCCGGTGGCTCCCCCCAGGTGAGGTAGGTGTCGACGTGCCGGGCGGCGACCCGGCCGGCGGCCGGCGACGAGCCGCCGAAGTAGATGTCGGGGGTCGGGTCGGGCACCCGGGCCAGCGTCGCGCCCTCCACACGCAGGTGCTCGCCGGTGAAGTCGACCGTCTCGCCGCGCCAGAGCGCCCGCACGATGTGCAGGAACTCGTCGGTCCGGGCGTACCGGGCGTCCTTGTCGAGGAAGTCACCGTAGGCGCGCTGTTCGTGGCTCTCCCCGCCGGTGACCACGTTGAGCAGCAGGCGACCGCGCGAGTGCCGTTGGAACGTGGCACCCATCTGGGCGGCGAGGGTGGGGGAGACCAGCCCGGGGCGGAAGGCGACCAGGAACTTCAGCCGCTCGGTGACCTCGACCAGCATCGCGGTGGTCAGCCAGGCGTCCTCGCACCAGGCGCCGGTGGGGGTCAGTGCTCCGACGAAGCCGAGCTGCTCGGCGGTGCGGGCGATCTGCCCGAGGTAGGCGAGCGTGGCGGGCCGGGCGCCGCCGGCCGTGCCGGCGGGTACGCCGTGCCCGCCCCCGACGATGTCACGGCTGTCGCCGTAGGTGGGCAGGAACCAGTGGAAGGTCAGGGTCATCGGGTACCTCGTCTACAGCAGGCCGTGTCGCGGTGGGAGTTGTCCGGTCAGGACGTACCGGCCGATGTGCTGGATCTTCCAGCGGGCCGGGTCGTGCAGGGTGTGGGTACGGGCGTTGCGCCAGTGCCGGTGCAGGTTGAGCGGGTCGGCGGCGGACCGGGTGCCGCCGAGTTCGAAGATCGCGCTGCCCAGTTCGACCGCGACCGGATCGACGAACGCCTTGGCGGTGGCGACCGCGATCGAGGCGGTGGCGGCGCTCGAGTCGTCGAGGTGCGCGCGGGCGGCGTCGACGGCCCGCCCGGCCTGGGCCAGCAGTGCCTCGGCCGCCCGTACCTTGATCGCCAGTTCACCGACGCGCTGGACGACCAGGGGGTCGCCGGTGGGGCTGTCGGCGCCGCTTTCGAACCATGGCCGTGCCTTCGTCCGGACGAACTCGACCGCCTCGGCCAGGGCGCCGCCCGCGATGCCGACGTCGATCGCGGTGTGCAGCAGCTGAGCCAGCGCGCCGTGCAGCTGTGGGCCGGTGAACGTCAGGTGGTGGGGCACCACGCGGTCGGCGGGTACGGCCACGTCGTCGAGGGTGACGGTGCCGCTGGCGGTGGTGCGCTGACCCATACCCGCCCAGTCGTCGACGACGGTGACCCCGGGGGCGTCGCGGGGCACGTACGCGACGTACAGCCTGTCGTCGTCGCCCTTGGCCAGGACCGGGATCCAGTCGGCGAACAGCGCGCCGGTGCTGTAGTACTTCGTGCCGCGCAGCACGAAGCCGCCGCCGCCGGTGGCCGCCAGCCGGGTGCGGTAGTCCTGGACGTGCCTGGTCCCCGCCTCCGACTGGGCGTTGCCGAACCGCTTGCCGTCCAGCACCTCACCGAAGAAGAACGCCTGCTGGGCCGGGCTGCCCTGCTGGCGCAGGACGTTGACGTACACGAAGTGACTCTGCGGGATCTGGGCGATGTTCGGGTCGGCGGCGGCCAGCAGCCGGAACACCTCAGCGATCGTCTCGGCACGCACGTCCGCCCCGCCGTACTGCCGGGGCACCGTCACGCCGAGCAGACCGCTGGCGGACAACCGGTCCAGCTCGGCGGCGGGCAGCCGCCGCTCGGCGTCGCGCGCGGCCGCGTCCACCGCGAACTCGGCCGCGAGCGCGCGGGCCACCGCGACCGCCTCCGCGTCGTCGGCGATGACGTGCGTAGCCGGCCTGGCCGTGGCGGTGGTCGGGGTGTCGTGCGTGGTCATCGGTCCGCCTCGTTCCCGGTCCGGAGTGGACGGCTGCGATCACGGCGTCCCGTGCGGCAGGAACAGCGCGCCGTGCTCCGGATCGACGCCCCGCGATCGCTTCCTACTTAGCCTACCGGAAAGATAGCCTATCGATGTCAACCGTGGTTCCTGCTCGAAACCGACCGCGACCGTACCCGCGCGGCTGCGGCGCACGTGGTCTTGTTCGCCGGCGATGCCGAAGGGGAAACGATGACCGGTATCGAGACTGGCCGGCGGCCGCGGCGCGCACCCCCGGACGTGCGGGGCTGGATCGCCGGTCCTGCGGTGGCGTCAGCTGTCGAGAGAGACGGGCTCTATGTCTACCTCAACACCAGGAACCCTGCGGTGCCGATCGATTTCGACCAGACGCGCGAGAAGTATGTGGTGCGGCCGGGCTTCGGAGCCCATCCTGTCGTCGGTGTTCCGTGGCTGGGAGCCAAGATTGTCGCAGAGTCGCTTGCCGGTCGGCTGCCCAGCGGAAAAGGGGTCGGTAGCGTCCCTGGGCAGGAGCGGGCAGGGAGGGACATATGGCCGCTGTGGCCTGGATCGGGTTGGGTTCGATGGGTTCGCGGATGGTCGTGCGCCTGGTGGAGGCCGGTCATCGGGTGACGGTGTGGAACCGTACTCGCCAGCGAGCCGAGGTCCTGGCCGGTCGCACCGATGTGCGGGTGGCGGCGACCGCTGCGGAGGCGGCAGCCGAGGCCGAGATGGTGGCGTTGATGGTGACGGATGCCGCCGCGGTGGCCGAGGTGGTGCATGGGCCCGATGGCGTCATGACGGGCATCGTGCGGGGGAGTACGTTGGTCGACTTCTCCACGACCGGGCCCGCCGCCGTGGCCGCGCTCGGGGCGGAGCTGCCGGCTGGGGTCGCAGTGCTGGATGCGCCGGTTTTGGGGAGCACTGCCGAGGCTGCGGCCGGGACGTTGAAGCTGCTGGTCGGTGGGTTCGGCGAGACCGTGGAGCGCTGCCGGCCGGTGCTGTCGTCACTGGGGGAGGTGCTTCATGTGGGGCAGCCCGGCGCGGGGGCGGCGGCGAAACTTGTGGCCAACTTCGCGTTGATGGGCAGCGTGGCCCTTCTCGGCGAGACCCTGGCACTGGCCGATGCGTCGGGCATCGACCGCGACACGCTCTGGCGCCTGCTGGATACGACACCGTTGGCCGCGCAGGCACGGCGACGTCGTGACGCCATCGAAACCGGTCGGTTCCCGCCTCGGTTCGCGTTGCGTCTTGCCCGCAAGGATGCCGACCTCATCACCGATGCGGCCCGAAGCGGCGGCGCCGAGTTGCGGATCGCCGGCGCCGTGGCCGCGTGGCTGGCCGACGCCGTGGCCGGCGGGCTCGGTGAGCTGGACTACACCGCCGTCCTCGGCCACATCGTGTCGGTCTCCCCGCGCACCGGGGACGTCGGGTGACCGTCCAGGCGGTGGTGTTCGACCTGGACGGCACCCTGCTCGACACCATGACCTCGGTGCCGTATGCCTACGTCGCGACCATCGGCGAGCTCGGCGGCCCGGACCTGACTCTCGCTCAGCTCATCGCGTCATGGCATCTCGGTCCTGCTCCGGTGGTCCTGACCCACTTTCTGGGTCGGACCGTCACCGGCAGCGACCTGGAGTGCTTCTACGACCACGTCGCCGTCGCAGCCGAGTCGACCCGGCCGTTCCCCGGTGTCCTGGAACTCCTGCAAGCGCTGCGCCACAGCGGCAGGACGCTCGCGGTATACACCAGCGCCACCCGCCGGGTCGCCGACATGATGCTGACGTACACCGGCTTGAACCACTACTTTCCTGTGGTGGTTACCGGCGACGAGGTCGCCAACCCCAAACCCGCCCCGGACGGTCTCGTGGACGCCTGCCGCCTCCTGGGCGTCCCCGCCTCGGCGACCGCGTACGTCGGAGATGCCGACACCGACCTGAGCTGCGCCCTGGCCGCCGGAGCGATCCCCATCCATGCCCGCTGGTCCGCGCATGTCCAGAGCGCGCCCGGGCGCCCGGACGTCGCCTACCATCCCACCGACGTCATCACCGTGCTCACCTGGGAGTGTCAAGTTAACGGTTGATCTTGGTTGGGTTGGTCAGTTGTTGGCCGGGGTGAGTCGGCCCTCGAACGCGATCTGGAACGCGTTCAATGGCGCCTTCCAGCGCATGGTCCAGCGCCGGCGGCCGGCGCCGGTGGGGTCCAGGCTCATCAGGGCAGGTAGACACACGTGAGGGCGGCGGCCTCATTCGGGAAGTGGCCGCGGGCGCGGACGGCCTTGCGAATGCGTGCGTTGATGCTTTCGATCGCGTTGGTGGAGCAGATGACCCTGCGGATCTCCACGTCGAAGGCCAGGAACGGCACGAACTGCGCCCACGCGTCCGACCACAGCTTTCACGATCGCCGGGTACTTGGTGCCCCACGCGTCGGCGAACTTCATGAACCGCTCGGTGGCCGCGTCCTCGGTCGGCGCGGTGTAGACCGGCCGCAGCGCATTGACGATCTTGTCCCTGTCCTGGCGGCCGCGTACCGGAACGAGTTCCGTAGCAAGTGGACTACGCAGGTACCGGAATGACCGTTAATCCTTACGGCTGCTGCGGTACCCCCCTGGGCTGCCCAGTCTTCGGAGTTGCCGCCACGTCGCTACGCCGAGCACAGCGCCGAGGGCAATCGCCAGCAGGCTTCCGGTCCAGTAGGAACCGAAGAGGCCCACGGCTCCCAGCAGCACCATCAACGCAGCCATGACCATCTGAAACCGCAGTCTGATGGGGGTTGGAACGTCGCGTCCCGTTGTCATCGCGTCCACCTTCTGTCTCTCCTGTTCGACGGCCGGCCCCTCAGCTGTCGAAGCCGCTTGTGAACCAACCTCTGTGGAATCCCACGAGTGTTGAGGCTGTCTTGTTGGGTGAAGCGGCCGGTGGTGGTGTCGTACCAGTGTGATCCGTCAACTGATCCGCGACATTTCCGCCAGATGATGTGCGACAGGTGGTCTAGAACTTAGGGCAGGTCGGCGGAGCCTGAACGCACGGATCTGCCGAAAGTAGTGCGCTGGTTCAGCGGTCGTCGGCAGGCGTGGCTGGCGTCGCGGTGAAGGTGGCGTGAAACAGTGCGGCGAGGTGCTCTGCCACGCGTCGGGTGGACCAGCGGCGTTCGTTGTGGAGCCGGTCGAGCACGTCGATGGACATCAGCGCCCACATCATGTCGGCGGCGGTGTCGACGGTCCAGCGCGGGCCGAGCCGGCCTTCGTCGGCGAGCCAGTGCATCAGTCGCCGGCTGCCCTTGAGCCAGTTGCCCTGCGCGGTGCGCCACAGTTCGGCGGCGTCGGGGTCGTCGTAGCGGGCGCGTTCGACGGCACGGAGCACGCCGAGGATGCGGGGGTGGGAGCGGGCGATGTGCTCGGCCCATTCGGTGAGCCCGGCGGCCGCGTCGGGACAGTCCCAGACCTGTTGCAGCGAGTTCGCGAGATCCTCTGCCTGGCCGAGGTCGCGGTAGAGCGCGGCGAGCAGCTCCGTGCGGCTGGAGAAGTGCAGGTACGCGCCGCGCCGCGTCACTCCGGCCCGCTCAGCGACCGCGGTCATCGTCAGCGCGGCGAACCCTTCGTGTTCGATCAGCTCGCGCGCCGCGTGTATCAGCGCCGCTACGGTGCGGCGGCTGCGGGCGTTCCGTGGCTCCTCGATGACGTTCACCCTTGCAGAATAATTCACAGTGCGTGTACTTTTTAACTGCACATCATGTGAAGTTTTCTCCGCGATCCAGGGAGTAGGCCATGACCGTCACCGGTACGTCCGCCACGACATCCCGTCCGACCCGGGCCGCGGCAGCGGCCCCCCTCGCCGTCGTCGCGGCCACCGGCGCCGCGGTCGCGGTGTGGCTGGCCGCCTGGCTCAGCGGCACCGACCTGCGGGTCACCCCGCCCGGCCAGTCCTCGATGGTCGTGGCGCTGCCGGCCGTCGCCGGCACGGCGCTGGCGGCCGGACTCGTCGGCTGGGCCGCCCTGGCCGTCCTGCGCCGGGTCACCCGGCGGGCGCGCACGCTGTGGACCGCCCTGGCACTGGCCGCGCTGGTCGCCTCGTTCGCGCCGATCCTGTCGGTGCAGGCCAGCGCCGGTGTACGCGCATTCCTGGCCCTAATGCACGTCGCGGTCGCCGCGGTCCTGGTGCCGAGCATGCGTCGGATCGTTGCGGTGCGCGGGTAGGACCGGGCATCAAGGAGGGGACGACGATGAGCATGTTCACCGACCAGGAACTGCGCTACCTGCGGGGCGAGCGCCTGCTCGGCCGGCTCGCCACCGTCGGGCCGGACGGCATGCCGCACATCGCGCCGGTCGGCTGGCGACTGGACACCGATGGCGAGACCATCACGGTCACCGGGCGAAACTTTGCAAACACCAAGAAGTTCCGCGACGTCGCCGCCACGGGGCGGGCGGCCATCGTCATCGATGACGTGCTACCGCCGTGGCAGCCCCGCGGGGTCGAGGTCCGTGGACAAGCCGAAGCGGTCGACGGCCCCGAGCCCCTGATCCGGATCCGACCGACCCGGATCGTCAGCTGGGGCCTTGGCGCCGGACACACGGCGCGCACCAGCCGGACCGGCCTGCCGGCCCCGGCGCCCGATGGCTGAGCCGAGCCTGGGACGGGCATCCGGGAGTCGGGACGGCGCCGGAACCGCCAGAGGATCGTTGACTCCTGCTGCCGTCGACGCGGCAGCAGGAGTCAAAGCCGTCCAGTTGGACGTAGGCCGGGCAAGCTGGACCTGTACGGCCGCTGGCGTGGCACGTACATCGTCGGACACCGAGGCGGAACGCCCGAGGTGATCTTTTTCGTCGGCCACAGTGGCGACTGAGGCCAGCAGCTACCGGCAAGAGACGCGTCGAGAGGCTGACAACAGCGGTGACAACAACCATGCCGTACTGTCGGCCGGGCGGCCACCCGTACGGCAGTTGGCAAACGCCGGACGTTGCAACTGCTGAGCCTGGCCGGACCTTACAATCGGGTGATTCATATCCGGCGTCTTCTACTGGCGAGCGGCACGTACGACGTGACCGGGCTGGACCTGAGATGGGTCCACACCGGGCAGAACAAGAGGGGTCGTGCCGGGCCGCGAGTGCAACTCGATGTACGCCTTGGTGGTGGCGATGATCCGGTCCTCGTGCAGCAGCTCCACGAGATCGCGTCGGCGGATGCGTATCCGGGCGAGCTGGTCAAGGCTGGTGATCGGTTCGGGTAGCGCTGCGGGTGGTCGGGCGTTGGCGATGCCCTGATGTGGCCGGTGTGCGTTGTAGAACGTCTCGTACTCGCGCAGGGTGTGCAGGAGATGTTGCTGGTTGCAGATCAGGGTCCCGGTCGAGCAGTTCACGGGGGATAGGTCCGTACCCAGCGTTCCATGATCGCGTTCATTCGGGGGGCTTGGACGCCGCTGCGCACGACCGTGATCCCGCCGTCGGCGAGGATCGCGGTGATCTCGTTGTTCCGCGGCGGCGTCTACCTCCACGAGGACTGACTCACCGGGTCTGAACACCCTGCTCGCGTGGTGCGTCGTCACGTCGGCGGCCGCCGACGGGCGTCCGGGAGCCCCGGCCCGCACGGCCGCCGCCAGGCGCGGGGTCTTCGGGTGCACGCCGGGGGCGCCGGGTGAGGGGGCGGCTACGCCGGGACGGGACGGGACGGACCGCGGCGGCTTGCGCCATCGACCACGGCCAGAGGTCGGACCAGTTCCACCTGTGCTTCGTCCGCCTCGCCGCGCCGCCGAAGACGGTCGCCTCGCGGGCGTTCGTACGCAGGCCGTTGACGCCGGTGAGGAACCGGGCGCCCCACGGGGTGCGGAGGCTGGGGTTGAAGTTGTTCACCATGTCCAGGTAGGCCGCTTCGGTGTCGCCGCTCCACAACCAGCCCAGGAATCCGATGCGGTACGCCTGGGCGTACTGCAGGACCGCGTCGGTCGCGGGCTTGCCGTACGGGTGGTTGCTCGAAAACTCCCCCACCACGATGGGGAGCCGGCGCGCGACGAACGACTGGAGGTACGACTGGACCTTCGCCGGGGTGTTGAACGTGCCGAACATGTGGATGTCGAAGACGGTGTTGCGGGCCGGGTCCGCGGCCAGCACCTTCGGAGCGTTGTCGCGCATGGTGAACAAGTCGTCCTGGCCCCAGTCCGGCGCGTCGACCATGAGCGTGTGCTGGAGCCCCGCGGCGCGCAGCCGCCCGATCGCCCGCATCGTGTCCTGGGTCCAGGTCGACGTGATGTGGTAGCCGAACGGCTCGTTGGCGACGTTGAGAATGACGTAGTTGTCCTGTCCGGCGAGCGCACCGCGGATGCTGATCCAGTACCCGACGACCTCGTCGAGGGTGGCGGCGCCCTGCTGCTGGCCGTAGCCACTCGCGTCGTGCGCCTCGAGGATGCAGATGAGCCGGTGCTGCTGGCACAGCGAGATGGCGGAGGACACGTCGGCGGCCGTGGTAGCCGGTTTCCAGCGATGGCCGATGGACAGCGTCAGCCGCGCCGAGTTCGCGCCGGCGGCCTTGATGGCGGCGAACACCCCGCTGGTCTGGCTGGCGTACCAGCTGTACGAGTGATTGACGCCGCGCAGGACGAGGTCCTGGCCGTTGGCCTCGACCAGCCGGCCGTCCTTGACCCGCAGTCCGGAGGCCGCGTGCGCGGGATGCGCCAGGATGAGATGCGAGGCAAGGAGCGCGAGCAGCGTGGCGTACACCGCCTGCAGTCCTCTTTTCACAGTCACCTCCGAGGGAAGCCTGGGCGGACCGGATCCACTGCGGCAGCTACCCCAGGGTGACGCGGTTACCCGGTGGCCGGAGCGCCGAGATGGCGTTCCACGGACTCGACGTTGCCGGCTCACGGAGCGCGTGGAGAAGATGAGCCCGGTTGACGATCAGGGTTCGGATCGGCAGGTCCGCACCCAGCGCTCCATGATCGCCTTCATGCGCGGGACGCGGATGCCGGTCTTCACAGTGGCGATGCCCTCGGCGTGGAAGACCGCGTCGACGGCGTCCGTGCAGCGGCTGTCACGGTCGCGGATCAGGTCCTTCGACAAACACGGGGGCGTCGGAGCCACCCAAAGCCGCGCTCGCTGTCGATGGTCAGCTCACCGAGGACGGCGCATCGAACTGCGCTGAGCGCTCTTGCCCGCAACGCGAAACCTGCCTCAGGTGTACAGAAGGCACACGTACCCACGTCTCTAACCGGCGGTGAAGGCGTGCACGAGCTGCTGTTCGGCCCGGTCGAGGTAATCGGCCAGGGCCGCCGCTGCGCGCTCGCCCTCGCGGGCTTCCACCAGGCCGCAGATGCGGGCGTTGTCGCCGAGGTACGGCTCGTGGAACTGCTGGGGGCGGGCCATCACGTGGAACACCAGGCGCAGTTCGGCGAGTAGCTGGTGCATGAGCTCGTTGACCCGCGGGCTGCCGGAGAGGGCCGCCAGCGCGAGGTGGAAGTGCATGTTGGCGGTGCCCACCTCCTGCCATCCGCCGTCCCGTGCGGCGGTTTCGCCCTCGTGCACGGCGGCCCGCACGCGGGCCACCACGCCAGGCGTGTACTGGGCGGTCGCCCGTACGGCGGAGCACTCGAGGATGCGACGGACGCGGTAGAGGTCGATGACGTCGTCGACGGTCAGCTGCCGCACGAACACGCCCCGGTTGAGTTCGTGCACGAGAAGCCGTTCGTGCGCCAGAAGCCGGAAGGCCTCGCGCAGCGTGTTGCGGGATACGGCCAGCGCACCGGCGATGGTGTCTTCGGACAGGCGGGTTCCGGGGAGGATCCGTCCCTCGATCAGGTGGGTGCGCAGGACGTCCGCGACCCGTTCGGCCGTGCTCAGGCGGGCCAGCGCCGACCGGGTCTCACTGAGCGAGTCGACCCAACCGGGCTGAGGCTCCAGCAGCTTCTCCACGGCTCCTCCAGCCTTCGTGCCGCGGCGCGCGCGGTGCGCCGGGCGTCCAGCTTGTCACAGCCGTCCAAAAGGAACTATCGGAGACTCGTTCAAAAAGATGATTGAGGGATTGTTGAGCAATCTGTAGTGTCCAGGCTCACTGGCGTAGCAGCCGCCGGGATGTCGGGAGGTGTCTTGGCTGCCGCATCGCTCGATCTCGGGTTACCCGCCGACCGGTAGCGGCGTAAATAGCCGTTTGTGCCCATTATCCCGCGAAAGGCAGCATAAGCATGGATCTTCCTCAGGTCTCGCGCCGTACGTTGCTTCAAGGCGCCCTCGGCGCCGGGGCTCTGTCGGCCCTCGCTGCGTGCGGCGGCGGCTCCTCATCCGGCAAGAGCAGTGGCAACAAGACCCTGGTGTACGCCGACTCCGACACGCCGCCGAGCTTCGACACCGACACCGGAGGCGCCGTCGACACCGGCGAGAGCATCGTCGCCAACTGCTACGGCGGCGACGTCTTCGGCTTCAACAAGGTGTCCGGCCCCAACGGCGTGCTGATCGCCGACATGCTCGCCCGCGGCACCAAGGGCGGTATCGACATGGGCTTCGCGGAGAGCGTGGACGTCTCCGACGACCTGCGCACCTACACGGTCCACCTGCGCAGCGGCGTCAAGTCGGCGCTCGGCAACACCCTCACCGCCGATGACGTCGTCTGGTCGTACCAGCGCAGCCTGGCGCTCAAGCAGACCGGCGCCTTCATGACCAACGCCATGGGCATCACAGACCCGAGTCAGATCACGAAGGTCGACGCGAGCACCGTGCGCTTCAGCCTGCCCAGCCCCAGCCCCATCTTCCTGAAGGTGAACGCGGCCAAGCTCTACGCCGGACTGTTCGACTCGGTCGCCGCCAAGGCGCACGCGACCGCGCAGGACCCGTGGGCCCGCGACTGGCTGTCGCAGAACACGGCCGGCTTCGGTCCGTACACCGTCAAGTCGATGCAGAAGGGCCGGTTCGTCAACCTCGAGGCGAACCCGAACTACTTCAAGGGCGCGCCGGCCTACTCGAAGGTGGTCTGGAACGCGGTGCCCACCAGCGCCAACCGCATGGCGCTGCTGCAGGGCAACGACGCCGACATCGCCGTCAAGCTCACGCCGCCGCAGCTCAAGCAGGCGCAGGCAGCCAAGCTGAAGGTCACCAGCTACCAGGCCAACCAGATCAAGTCGATGCAGCTGAACACCAAGTACGGCCCGCTCGGCGACTACCGGGTGCGGCAGGCGATCGCCTACGCCATGCCGTACGAGGACATCCTGTCCAGTGTCTACCTCGGTACCGCGACCGCCGTTCGTAGCCCGCTGCCGTCGTCGTACCCCGGCTACACCGACGAGTACTGGTCCTACTCCACCAACATGGACAAGGCCCGCGCGCTGCTGCGCGACGCCGGTGTGAGCGGGTTCAAGCTGACGCTCAGCTACGAGACGACCAACTACGACGACCCGCTGATCGCGCCCATCGTGAAGGCCGCCCTCGGCGACCTCGGCATCACCGTGGAGCTCGAGGGGCTGCCCCAGGCGACGTTCTCCGAGAAGCTCTACAGCCGCAAGGGCCAGGCGTACCTGGTGACGAACTGGCCGTTCGTCGCGGACCCCGGTTACGCGCTCGGCGTGTACTGGAAGTCCACCGCGTTCAACAACGTCGGCGCCTGGTCGAACGCGGAGTTCGACAAGCTGGTCGACCAGATGCTGGTGGAGGCGGCCGACGAGCGCCGGTACGCCCTGGCGAAGACCGCGCAGGAGATCTACATGCGCGAGCAGCCGTGGGTCCTGCTCGCCAACCCGGGCTGGCACGTCGCGCACTCGGCAGGGGTCTCCGGCCTCACCTGGTACCCCAACAACGGGGTGCGCTTCGAGGACATCAAGCCGGCCTAGTACGGACGGGAAAGCTGACACATGAGCAGGCTGATCCTTCGCCGCCTCGCGGTTCTGCCCCTGCAGGTCCTCGGCGTCGTGACGATCGTCTTCTTCCTGTCGCGGCTGATGCCAGGGGACCCGGCCTTCCGGCTGGCCGGGTCCCAGGCGACAGCCGAGCAGGTGGCGGCGATCCGGCACGATCTCGGACTGGACCAGCCGATCTGGACGCAGTACTGGCGGTTCCTGACCCACGCCGTACAGGGTGACTTCGGCAAATCGGTGCAGACCGGCAACAGCGTCACGACCGACCTGCTCCAGCGGGCACCGGCGACGCTGGCGCTGATCCTGCTGTCGCTGGTCGTCATCATCGTGCTCACGCTCGGCCTCGTCGGGTGGTTCCTGGCGCGGCCCAGGGGAGTGGCGCGGCGCACCATCGGCGGGTACGGCTTCCTCGCCGGCGCCGTACCGGACTTCTGGATCGGACTGGCGCTGATCTCGCTGCTGTACGCCCAGTTCGGACTGGGAGCGGCGCCCAGCGGCCAACTCGACGCCCGGATGTTCGTCGACAACGTCACCGGTGTGGCCTTCATCGACGCGATGCTGGCGGGCGAGGGGGAGGCTGCGGGCAACGCGGTGCTGCACCTGCTGCTGCCGGTACTGACCCTGGCGATCGTCTACACCGCACCCGTGGTGCGCATCATGTCGGCGGTCTCCACCCAGACCATGCAGAGCGACTTCATGCGCTTCGCGAACTCCTGGGGAATCAAGTCCTGGCGGCGTATCGCCTACGTGCTGCACCACGGCGCGCCGACGTTGATCACCGCGCTGGCGTCCACGGTGGTGTTCCTCCTGGGCGGAGCCGTCCTCGTCGAGACCGTCTTCTCCTGGGGCGGCCTGGGCCAGTACGGCGTCGCGGCGGTCACCCAGTCCGACTACGCGGCCGTGCAGGGCTTCGTGATCGTCGCCGGCACGTTCACCGCCGTCGTCTACGCCCTCGGCGACGTGCTGCACACCGTGTTCGACCCGAAGCTGCGCGACTGACCGCCCTTCGTCACCGAAAGGAACCGTGATCGACGTGAACAAGGTCGGTCGGCGTCTCGCCGTGCTGGTGGGGGGCCTGTCGCTGATCCTTGCCGTGGCCGGGCCGTGGATTACGCCCTACGACCCGGAGCGGCCCACCGCCGACGTGCTGATCTCACCCTCCATCAGCCACCCCATGGGCACCGACGCCTCGGGCCTCGACGTGTTCTCGGTGACGGTGGCCGCATACCGGACCGACCTGCTGATCGCGCTCGCCGCGGTCGCGCTGTCGCTGGTGGTGGGCATTGTGCTCGGCGTCCTGGCCGGATACTCGTTCGGCGGCAGCCGGCCGTTGGGCATCCTCGGCAAGGCGGTGGACCGCCTGCTCGACCTCGTGCAGTCGATCCCTGTCGTGATCCTGGGGCTCGCCCTCGTCGCGACGTTCGGCCGGGGCATGCCGAGCGTGATCGCCGCGGTGGCGTTCGTGAACGTGCCCGTCTTCGCCCGGCTGCTCCGCGCCTCGCTCAAGAGCGCCGAGCGGGGCGGGCTGGTGCAGGCCTGCCGGTCGGTCGGGCTGAGCGAGCGGGCCACGTTGCTGCGGCACGTGCTGCCCAACTCGCTGGACAGCACGCTGGCCAACGCGTCCGTCGCGCTGGGCGGCGCCATCCTGCTGACCGCGGCGCTGAGCTTCCTCGGCGCCGGTGTCCGCCCGCCCACGCCGGAGTGGGGCGCGTTGATCTCAGGCGGAGCCAACTACGTGCCCACCGGACAGTGGTGGATCAGTGTCTTCCCCGGCCTGGTCCTGTCCCTGACGGTCGTGTGCTTCGCGCTCGCCGGCGAGAGCGTCCGCGACCGGCTGAGCGCCGCCAGCGGCAGGAAGCGCTCCGTCGACGCCGCGCAGACCGGCATCGACATCGACACCGACACCGTGATGAGGCTTGCATGAGTTCGATGCGACTGCAGGTACGCGACCTGGTCGTCGAGGCGGGGCGAGGGGGCGAGCGCACCCAGGCCGTCCGAGGCGCCTCCCTGAGCGTGGCCGAAGGCCAGGTCGTCGGACTGGTCGGTGAGTCCGGCAGCGGAAAGACGATGACCTCGCTGGCCTGCCTGGGCCTGCTGCCACCCGGCGTGGAGGCGGTCGGCGGAGAGATCACCGTGGACGGGCAGGCCATACTCACGCTGCCCGAGCGCGACCGCCGGACGCTGCGCGGTCCGTCGATCGCCATGGTCTTCCAGGACCCGCTCAGCAGCTTCCACCCGGGGCTGTCGATCGGCACCCAGATCGTCCACTCGCTTCGCGACCACGGCGTCGGGCGCGCGGAGGCGAAAGCGCGCTGCATCGAGGTGCTCGGCGAGGTGGGCCTGCCGAAACCGGAGGCGCAGGCGCGCCGCTACCCGCATCAGCTGTCCGGCGGCATGCGCCAGCGCGCCATGATCGCCCTGGCGCTGGCCAACCGGCCCCGGATCCTGATCGCGGACGAGCCCACCACAGCACTGGACCCGACCGTGCAGGCGGGCATCCTGCGCCTGCTGCGCCGACTCGCCGACGACGGGCTGGGCCTCCTGTTCATCAGCCACAACCTCGGGGTGGTCGCCGGGCTCTGCGACGAGGTCACGGTGATGCGCAACGGGGAGGTCGTCGAGTCCGGCCCGACCGCACGCATCATCGGCGACCCGCAGCACCCGTACACGCAGACGCTGCTGGCCGCGGCGCCGAGCCTGCCCGACCCGGTGGAGGCCGGAGATCCGATCGTGGTCCGGGAGGAGCACGGCGCGGCCGCGTCGGACACCCCGGTCGACCAGGACGCGGCGGTGTACACGCTCACCGACGTCAGCCGGCACTTCGTGTCGGGCAGCCGGGGCCGGAAGACCACCGTGCACGCCCTCGACGGCATCTCGCTGTCGATCGCCAAGGGCAGTTCCACCGGCATCGTGGGGGAGTCCGGGTCGGGCAAGTCCACCCTCGCCCGGCTGCTCGGCGCGCTCGACGCCCCGTCGAGCGGGCAGGTCCTCTTCCACGGCCAGGACCTCACCCGGATGTCCAAACAGGACATGCGGGCGTTCCGGCGCAAGGTACAGTTCGTCTTCCAGGACCCGACCTCGAGCCTGGACCCCCGGTACACCGTGGAGGACACCCTGCGGGAAGCCCTCCACACGCACGGCGTCACCGACCCCGCGCAGGTGGCCCGGCGGTTCACCGAACTAAGCGATCAGGTCCGGCTGCCCAAGTCGCTGTTCGGCCGCTACCCCCGGGAGCTCTCGGGCGGACAGCGCCAGCGGGTGGCGATCGCGCGGGCCCTCGCGCCGCGGCCCGAGGTGCTGATCGCCGACGAACCGGTCAGCTCCCTGGACGTGTCCATCCAGGCGCAGGTGATGGACGTGTTCCGGGACCTGTCGGCGAACGACGGGCTGACCCTGGTCATGGTGTCGCACGACCTGGCGCTGATCCGCGACGTCTGCGACAACCTCGTGACGCTCTACAACGGCACCGTGATGGAGAGTTCGCAGGCCGCGGCCTACTACGAGCAGCCCATGCACCCGTACTCGTCCGCGCTGCTGCACTCCATGCCCAACCCGCGCCACATCGGGCGGCTGCCCGACGTGCTGGCGCTGGGCGAGCCGGCCGACCCCACGTCGCCGCCGCCCGGGTGCCGGTTCCACCCGCGCTGCCCGCGCGCCCAGGACCTGTGCCGGGAGCAGATCCCGGCCCTCACAGCGATGCCCGACCGGGTACTGGCCTGTCATTTTCCCCTGACGGTTCCCGCCGTCACCGCAGAGGTTGGTGAGCGCTGATGTGCACTCTCGTCGGTCGTCACACCGGTGCCCAGTGGGTACTGGCCAGCAACAGCGACAACCCGTACGACGTGACCAACCACGTCATCTCCTGCGTGGCCACGCCGTACTCGTACGTCGCGGTGGAGGTGCTCTGCCCCGGACAGGAGGTGGCCTGGGACGGCATGGTGACCCGCGGGGTCAACTCCGCGGGGCTGGCGTTCACGTACGCCTACGTTCCGGAGCACTCGGACACTCCGATCGTGAAGGACGACAGCCTTCCCCCGCAGACCTGGACGCGGGAGATGCTGGCGTCGGCGGCGACCGTCGACGAGGCGCTGCGCTTCATGGAGCAGCGCGCCGGGCAGATCCTGACCGGCAACTACCTGATCGGCGACCGGCACGGTGAGCCGGTCATCGCCGAGGTCTCCGGCGGTCGACTCACCCTCACCAAGTCCCGCGACGGGGCGATCGCCTGCACCAACGTCTGGCAGACCAGCCCGGATGCCGTACCGGACAACTGGCCGGCCGAGTCGGCCTCCCCGGAGCGCTCGGAGCGCTCCTGGACGATGCTCGGCGCCGGAACCGGGGCGGCGCTGGCCGAGGTGCTCGGCGACCACGACCGGGCCGACGTCGACGACGCCGGTCGCGCGAAGTCCATCTGCAGCCACGGCACCCAGATGGGCACCATCTCCAGCGAACTGCTCGACACCCGCAGCCGCACGCTGTGGTGGTGCTACGGCTGGCCGTGCGGACAGGCCCGGGGCAATGAGAACGTCCAGCGATCGTCGTGGGGCACCTACGTGCCGTTCAGCGTCGACAGGATCGAAGCCGACGCGGAGCTGGTGACCGTCGACGGGCTCATCACCCCGGCCGGAGCACGTGTCCTCGCCACGGCGCCGCTGCCTGCCTGATCCGATGTCACAGCCCACGATCGACCTCAACAGCGACCTCGGCGAGTCCTACGGTCGGTGGCGCCTCGGCGACGACGCCGCCCTCCTGGCGGTGGTCACCAGCGCGAACATCGCCTGCGGCTTCCACGCCGGGGACCCCACGACGATTCGGTACGCCTGCAAGGAGGCGACCCGCAACGGCGTGTCGATCGGAGCCCAGGTCGGCTACCCCGACCTGCTGGGGTTCGGCCGGCGCTTCATCGATATGGAGCCTGGCGAGCTTACCGACGCGGTGCTCTATCAGATCGCCGCCCTCGACGGGCTCGCCCGCGTCGCCGGTTCCCGGGTCACCTACGTCAAGCCGCACGGAGCCCTCTACAACACGGTGGTGCACCACGAGTCCCAGGCGGCAGCCGTCGTACAGGCGGTGCGCGAGTACGACGATCGCCTGCCACTGCTCGGCCTGCCCGGCTCCGTGCTGCTGAAGACCGCCGCTGAGGCCGGGCTGGCGACCGTCGGTGAGGCGTTCGCCGACCGGGCGTACACGCGGGAGGGCACGCTGGTGTCGCGGCGGGAGCCCGGCGCGGTGTTGCACGACCCCGGCGAGGTGGCGCGGCGGGTGGTGCGGATGGCGGTCGACGGCGAGGTGATTGCCGTCGACGGCACCTCCGTGCGCCTTACCGCCGACTCGGTCTGTCTGCACGGCGATAGCGAGGGCGCCGTGGCGATGGCCCGGGCGGTACGTGCGGCGTTGACCGCCGCCGGCATCCGGCTGCGGGCCTTCGCCGTCGGAGTCGACCACCGATGAGCATGCGGTTCCTGCCGTGCGGCGACTCCGCCGTACTGGTCGAGCTCGACGACCTCGACGCGGTTCTGGCACTGCACGCGGAGCTGGTCGGCGACACGCCGCCCGGCGTGGTCGACCTGGTACCCGCCGCGCGCACCCTGCTGCTGCGCGTCGATTCCCGGCAGACTGGCGTCGACGCGGTGACGCGGGCGGTCGCCGCGGTGCGGCTGGGGACCGGACGCCAGCGCGAGGCCCGCACCGTCGAGATCCCGGTGATATACGACGGTGAGGACCTGTACGAGGTCGGCAGGCTGACCGGGCTCGGTGAACGCGGCGTCGTGGCGGCACACACCGGCCAGACGTGGACCGTCGCGTTCGCAGGCTTCGCCCCAGGCTTCGGCTACCTCGTCGGCGAAGACGATCGGTTGCACGTACCCCGCCGGGCCAACCCGCGTACCCGTGTGCCTGCCGGGGCGGTCGGCCTGGCCGGGGAGTTCAGCGGGATCTACCCCCGAGAGTCGCCGGGCGGCTGGCAACTGCTCGGACGCACCCATCGGCGGATGTGGGACCCGCAGCGGAACCCACCGTCGCTGCTGGCTCCCGGGATTCGTGTGCGATTTGTCGAGGTGCCGGCCCGGTGAGCCAGACTGCGGTGCTCGAGGTGCTGTCCGCCGGTCCGTTGACCACGATCCAGGACCTCGGCCGGCCCGGCTACGCCGATTGGGGCGTCGGCGCGAGCGGGGCAGCCGACCGTCGCTCGCTACGCCTGGCCAACCGCCTCGTCGGCAACCCCGAGCACGCGGCGGCGCTCGAGGTGGTCCTCGGTGGGTTGCAGCTGCGCGCGCGCCGAGCGGTCATCATGGCGCTGACTGGTGCCCGATGTGACGCCACGGTGGACGGCTGTCCGGTCGGACACAACAGCGTGCTGTCCCTGCAGAGCGGGCAGGTACTGCGCCTACGCACGCCGGTCGCCGGCCTTCGGACCTACGTGGCCGTGCGCGGCGGCATCGACGTCGAGCCCGTGCTCGGCTCCCGATCCACTGATGTTCTGGCCGGACTCGGTCCCGCCGTCGTCGCCGCCGATTCGCTGCTTCCGGTCGGAGCGGCACCGCCGACCTTTCCTAACGTCGACATGGCACCCGTACCCGACCCACCGCACGGCGAGGTGACCCTCCATGTCAGCCTGGGACCGCGAGACGACTGGTTCACCCCCGAGGCCCACGACACGCTGCTGCGGACCTCGTGGACGGTGACCCCGGACAGTAACCGGGTCGGCATGCGGTTGAGCGGCACCGCGCTGGCGCGGGCCATCTGCGGCGAGCTTCCCAGCGAGGGAATGGTGCGTGGCGCGCTTCAGGTACCACCGACCGGGCTGCCCATCCTGTTCCTGTCCGATCACCCGGTCACCGGGGGCTATCCGGTGATCGCGGTCGTCGTGGACGCCGACGTTGACCGGGCGGCCCAGCTGCGTCCCGGCCAGTCCCTGCGTTTCCGCTCCATCCACCAATCGAGGACAAGGTGACTTTCGTGCAGACAATCACCGGAACTCCCGCCGACCCCGCAGCCCTGACGCCGGCCGCAGCCCGCGCTGTGTTCCGGACTGGGCTCAGCACTCCCACCAGTGGATGGTGCGCGGGCGCCACCCAGGCCAACCTCATCGCGGTACCCCGGGAGTACGCCTACGACCTGCTGCTCTTTACCCAGCGCAACGCACAGGCCTGCCCGGTGCTCGACGTGACCGAACCTGGCGACCCGCGCACCAGCCTGGCCGAAGGCGCTGATCTGCGCACCGACCTGCCGGCCTACCGCGTCTACAAGCACGGCGAATTCGTCGCCGAAACGACGGACGCCACCGAATACTGGCGCGACGATCTCGTAGCCTTCCTCATCGGCTGCAGCTTCACCTTCGAGCAGGGACTGCTCGATGCAGGCATTCCAGTACGGCACCTCAGCAGCGGTAAGAACGTGCCCATGTACCGTACGAATCGACTCTGCCGGCCAGCCGGGCGGATACAGGGTCCACTCGTGGTCTCCATGCGAGCCATTCCCGCCGCTCAAGTCGCCACCGCAGTGCAGATCACCAGCCGGTATCCGCGCATGCACGGCGCGCCGGTACATGTCGGTGACCCGGCAGGGCTCGGCATAGCAGCGCTGGACCAGCCCGACTACGGCGATGCGCCGATCACATGTGACGGTGACGTCCCCGTCTTCTGGGCCTGCGGCGTCACGCCCCAGGCTGCTGCGGTCGCGGCCAAGCTTCCATTCGCAATATCCCACGCTCCCGGCCAGATGCTGATCACAGACGTGGCAGACACGAACTGGTCCGTCTGAGGCCTGGGCCGCAAAACAGCCCAGTGGGGCGGCTACCGGGAACCCGGTAGCCGCCCCACCTTGTACGCGAACTACTGCGGGTCGGTCGCGGTGAGTGTGATCGGCACCGCCGCGCCCAGCCAGAGCTGGCTCAGCACGTACCGGGTGCCGCTCGGCAGGGTGCCGGACTCGTCGGCGGCCGACGATCCCGCCGTGCCGATCAGCGTGCACGACGCGTCGTAGAAGTACAGGTCGATGTCGTACGGGCCGGCACCGCCGCCGCGTACCTCAACCCTGTGCAGGCCGTCACCGAAGCTGTCCGGCAGCTTGGTCACCCACGCGTCCGCGCCCTGTGCCGGCGCGGACGGGACCGCGCAGGCGGACGTGAACGCGGTGGCCGTGACGCCGGTCGCCCCGTCGGCCGCGTCGCTCGACGGGTTACCCGCGACGATCGTCCCGCTGTCGGTCACCGGCGGGTCCGGCGGCGACGGCGGCAGCGGCTCGACGCCCTGCACGTTCTGCGCGAAGACCTGCAGTTCGGCGACCTGCACGCTGGTCTTCGTCTCGCCGAGGGCGCTGTCGGTCCAGAGCCGGACGTACTGGGCCTGCACCGGATTCGGCAGCGTGAACTGCTTGTAGTGCAGGTCGGGCGCTGTGGGGCGGGGCGTCTGGTAGCCGAACGCGTCGGGCTGTGCCAGCGTCGTCTTCCAGTTGACCCCGTCGCTCGAGGTCTGCAGGGTGAACCCGCGCAGCCCCTCGAAGCGGGACGGGGAGAACGCACTGACCTGCACCGACGAGATCTTCGCCGGCGCGGCCAGCTTCACCACGGCGTTGCCGGTGCGCGGCGTCGCCTTCCAGGTGCTCGCCTCGGTGTCGTCGAGCATCTTGTCCGCGCCGTCCGCGGTGGCCGACACGACCGTCGCGCCGTTGGCGGTCGCCGCGAGGTTGGGCGCGAGCGAGAAGCGCAGTGACGTGGTTCTACCGGCCGCCACCTTCACGCCGGGGAAGGTCCGCGCGCCGAAGCCGGGCGCGGCGATGGTGACCGGGTACGCGCCGTCGGTCACCGACGCGGAGAACCCGCCGGTCGACGACGACTTCGCGAGCGGCGTGACCCGCGCCTCGAACACCCCGAGCATGACCCGGGCGCCGGCGACCGGCTTGCCCGTGGCAGCGTTGATCACCGTGCCGGTCAGGGTGCCGTTGCGGGCCGGGTTCTGGTGCGTGAACGATGGGACCGGGTCGGTGTCGTCGCCGCCCTGCGTGGTGGCGTGCAACCCGAGGCCGCGCTTGGCGAAGGCACCGTAGACGAGGTCGACGACCGTGTCGTAGTCCGTCCGGCTGTGGTACCGGTTGTCGAGCGCGGTGCGGATCGCGTCCCGCATGTCCACAAAGGAGGGATCTGGTGGTGACAGTGGCATCGCGTCGGTGATCATGCGGGCCGCCATCTCCCCGCCGGTCGCCTCGCCGAAGTGGGCGACGAGCGCCTTGCGCACGTCCCACAGCGTTGCCGTCCAGATCTCACCGTCGGCGTGGACCTCCGGCCCGACCAGGTCGTACCCGACGTCGCCGTAGGTGGTCGGGTTCTCGTCGTAGCTCCAGTTACGGATGCCCCGCACGGTGTTGCCGGTGGCGTACTGGCCGATGACGGCGGTCTTCGCCAGGCCCTTGCCGTACAGGTAGTTCATCGCGTACCAGTCGCCCCAGCCCTCACCCATCGAGCCGGACTGGTGGGTGTTGAGGGCGTTGTCCTCACCGCTGACGTACCGGTTGGACAGACCGTGCGCGTACTCGTGCTCGATCACCGAGGCGTCGAAGTTGCCGTCGGAGTACGGGCCCTCGAAGCTGTCGTTGATCGGCTCCCAGAGGAACATGCCACTCCACGGCGGGATGCCGTCGGGGAGCGTCAGCATGTACGCGTTGTCGCGCCCGGTGTAGGTCGGCGAGCCGCCGCTCGCGGCGCCGGCGTGCACCAGCCCGAGGATCGGGTCCCCACCCTGGCCGCCCCCACCGGCGTTGTTGACCTGGAAGTTGCCGGCCGTCTCGGTGAAGCCGAGGTTGTAGAACTCGTCGTGGATCCGGTTGTGCTGCCAGAACAGGTTGGTCGCCGCCGGGTCGAGGTCGAGCGCGTAGCTCGGCGGCAGCGTCTGGCCCTTCGTACGCGCCCAGTTGGTGCCGTACGCGTAGTTGAACTGGCCGGTGGGGCTCACGGGGCGCGGCCCCTGGTCGACCGGGGCCAGGTAGTTCGAGTAGTTGGCGTACGTGTTGGCGTTGTTGCCGAGGGTTGTCGGACCTGCAAGCCCGGCGATTCCGGTCGGGTCGACGTAGCCCGACGGGGACGCCTGGGTAGGCCCGAAGGACTTGATGACCGGGTTACCGCCGGCCGGGGCGCCGGGGTAGTTCTCGTAGACGGTGCCCTCTGCCTCGTGCGCCACCAGCGACGCCTGGTAGAGCGTCTGCCCGGTCGTGGCGTCGACCACCGTGTCCCACGCCTCGTCGAGGCTCTTGACGAAGAGCACCCGGTAGGCCGGGCGGGCGCCGTCACGTACCGGGAACGCGACCTTCTGCACGTAGGAGTCAGCGGCGAACGGGCCCTTGGCGAAGACCTGGAAGCCCGCCCGCTCGCCCGTGGCCTGGGCGGTGTAGCTCACGCCCGCCGCGAGCCTGCCGGCCACCTTCTGCAGCGACTGTCCGGCCGACAGTTGGTGGGCGGCGAGGAGGTTGCCGCCGCGGGCGGAGTCGCCGGCGTACGACAGGATCCTGCCGTCGCCGGCGACGGCGACGCCGAGGTGTCCACCGCGGACCGCGGGCAGCCCGGCGTAGCTTTGCGCGAAGTTGATCACACGGGTGCCGGTCCCGACGAGTTCGTGGTTGCGCACGACGGTGAGCGCCGCGACGTCCGCCGTGGAGAGGCCGAACGCGTCGCGGTTGTCGTCGATGAAGGCGCGGGCCACGGTCACCGCGTCGCCGGCGCGCGGCCCGGTGAGCCAGCCACCGTCCTTGCGGATGGTCCGCGGGGTGCCGAAGCGGGAGTCCCAGGTCACCCTGCTACCCGCCCCCGCGGATTGGATCAGGTCGCGGACGGCGGTGAGTTGGGCGTCGGTCGGCCGTACCGCCTCGGCGGTCCGGCGGACGTCGGCTGTCGCGTCGCCCGCTGCCCCGGGTCCGAGGTCGACGACCGCGCGGGCGGGTGCCGGGGAGAGCGCCAGAACGGCGGCGACCGCAGCCCCGGCCGCGAGGTGTTTACGTAAGTGCATCGATGCTCCTGGGGGTTCGGTGGAGCCAGTTGCAGTACTTATCGAAGGCGATGCGTACTGCGTAACAGTTGTCCACCGAACGGGGGAGGGCGTGATCACCGGGCTGGGGTGAGCGTTCCCGGGTTGGCGATCGGGTGTCAGCCGCCACCGGCCAGAAGGTGCTCAGCTCTGTGGGTGAGGGCCACAAGCGCCCAGCGCTGCGGGTACGGGCCGTAGGAGACGCGGGCGACGCCGAGGGTCTCCAGTTCTGCCGGCGCCGGCAGGCCGGGCACTCCCAGGAGGCTGAGTCGGCCTTGACCGAAGGCTGCGGCTAGTTCGCGAATGTGGTCAGGGTCGGTGCACCCGGGCACGAAGACGCAGTCGGCGCCTGCCGCGAGATAGGCCGTGCCGCGCTCGATCGCGTCGGCCAGGGCGGTCTCGGGTGGGCCTGCGAGGTAGGCGTCCGTACGGGCGTTGAGTACGAAGGCCATGCCTTCCGCATGGCTTGCGGCCACGGCGGCTTCCACCGCACGCACGGCCTGGTCGAGCGGCTTCATGGCGTCCTCGATGTTGCCGCCGACAGCGCCGGAGCGGATCGCAGCGCGTACGGTCCCCGCCACATCGCCGTAGCCGCTTTCCAGGTCGGCGGTCACCGGAAGGTCCACCGCCGCGGCGATACGTGCGATGGCCGCGACCATCAGGTCGACCGGCATCTGTTCGCCGTCGTCGTAGCCATGGGCGGCCGCGATGGAGTGGCTCGCCGTCGCCACGGCTCGGCACCCCGGCACCGCCGCGATGGTACGGGCCGAGGCGACGTCCCAGGCGTTGACGAGTACGAGGATCGTGGGTTCGACGTGCAGCGCGCGCAGTCGCCGGGCCTTCTCCTGCTGGGTCGGTGCCGGGGTCATCGGGTGCCTTCCACGGGGCGTTCTGCGGGAAGGGCCGGTGGCGTCCGGCCCATTTCCCAGACCCACGGAACCATACCGGTGCGCGACCATGGTGTGGTGTCCGGAACGAGTCTGAGCCTGATGCGGGCTGCGCCTGGCCAGAACGCCTTGCCGCGCTGGTGGCGGCCGGTTTTTCTGGCCTGCGCGGCTGCCGTGGTCGTCCCGGTGTCTCTGCTCGTCCCGCAGCACATGTCTTCGGTGTCCGGTCGGGTCGTGGGGGCGGCGCTGGTGGGGCTGCAGGCGCTTGCGGTGTGGTGGACCGGACGCCGACCGGTCGCGGCCACGGCCGTGGTGCTCGGTGCCGGGGCCGGTTTGGAGGTGCTGTACCCGTCGGTCGGGCCGGGGGTCGCGTTGATCGTGTTGTGCACGATCGCTTGGGTGCTACCGGCGAGGATGTCGCTGTGGGCGCTGGGTGCCGCGGTGGGGCTCTTCGTGACGGCCGCGGCGGCCGCCGGCGGGGGCCGGGTCGGGGTCGTGTTGGGGTGCGCGGGACCGCTGCTGGCGTGGAGTTGGGGAGCGCTGGGCCGGGCCAACTGGGGGCGTCGGCGGGCCGAGGCGCGTCGGGCTGTGCTGGAGGAGCGCGCTCGGATCGCCCGCGAGCTGCACGATGTCCTGGCGCACACGGTGTCGGTCATGGTGGTTCAGGCGGCTGCGGCGGACGAGGTCTTCGACGCCGATCCGGCGCAGGCCAGGCAGGCAGTGCGGCGGATGGAGTCCTACGGTCGGGAGGCGATGGGGGAGCTGCGACGGTTTCTGCGGACCGTACGTCCACTCGACGAGCCGGTCGAAGCGCCCGCGCGGGCACCCGGTGAGCTCGCCGGGCAGCACGGTGAGCCGCAGCCAGGCATTGGTGACATCGATCGGCTCGTGGAGTCCTTGTCCGGGACGGGGCTGGAGGTGGTGGTCCGGTGCGAGGGGGTCGAGCGGGCCGGGATCCCGCCGGGGGTGCAGGTGTCGGCGTACCGCATCGTCCAGGAGTCCCTCACCAACACCCTTCGTCACGCCGGCGCGCAGCGTGCGGAGGTCGAGCTGCGGATCGTCGGCGGCGATCTCGTCGTCGAGGTCCGCGACGACGGCCGGCCCCCGGTGAGCCGGCTGACCCGATCGAAGGTCCGGCCGCATGGGCACGGCATCATCGGGATGCTCGAGCGGGCGGCCTTGGTAGGTGGGTCGCTGGAGGCGGGGCCTGACCCGACCGGTGGGTTCCGGGTGCATGCCCGTCTGCCGATGGAGGGCCGGACATGACGATCAGGGTGTTGGTCGCGGATGACCAGGAGCTGGTACGCACAGGCTTCGGCATGATCTTGCGAACCCGGGACGACCTGGAGGTTGTCGGCGAGGCCGGTGACGGTGAGCAGGCGGTGCGGCTGGCGACCCGGCTGCGTCCGGACGTCGTGCTGATGGACGTGCGAATGCCGGGGATGGACGGGATCGAGGCGACCCGTCGGCTGGTCGCACTCCCCGACGCGCCGCGGGTGGTCGTGCTGACCACATACGACGAGGACGAACCGATGTACGCCGCACTCCGGGCGGGGGCGAGCGGGTTCCTGCTGAAGGACGTCCGCCCGGCGGAGCTGGTCGACGCCATCCGAGTGGTCGCCTCGGGTGAGGCGTTGCTGGCCCCGAGCGTGACGCGACGGCTGCTCGACCGGTTCGTGACGGCGCTGCCGAACGACGTGGGGGTGCGCCGTCCCGAGCTGTCTGCGCTCACGGGCCGGGAGTTGGAGGTACTGGAGTTGGTCGCCCGTGCGGCGTCCAACGCCGAGATCGCGGCCCGGCTCGTGATCACGGAGGCGACCGTCAAGACACACGTGTCGGCCATTCTGCGCAAGATCGGCGCCCGGGACCGGGTGCAGGCCGTCGTCCTCGCGTACGACCTCGGAGTGGTTCACCCGCGGCGCTCCTCCTGAGGTCGTAGCCCGAAGACCCGTCCACCGACGGAGGCGCTGTCGACAGCCGGTTCCCTACCGTCGGTGGCATGACCGAGCACCCCGTCACCACACCGGCCCAGGTGCGCGCCTCAGAACGCATTCCCGGCCGCCGCCGAGCGGCCCTGACTCTGGTCGCCCTCGCACCGTTGGTCGCCGAGGTGACGCTCGGTACGGTTCCCCTCGCGATGATCTGGGTCGTTCTGGTCTACCTGCCCATCTACGGCGCGGGCGTCCTGGTGATCCGCGAGCTCGTCCGGCGCACCGGCGGAGGCTGGGGCAGCATGCTGCTCCTCGGGTTGGCGTACGGGCTGGTCGAGGAGGGGGTGGCCCTGCAGAGTCTGACCAGCCCGCACCTGTACGGTGCCGCCGGCTGGGGTCCTCGTCCCTTCGGGATCAACAGCGCCTACGCGGAGCTGAACCTGCCCTACCACGCCGTCTTCAGCGTGGCGATCCCCATCGCGCTGGTGGAGCGCATCTTTCCCTCCCTGCGGCGTACACACTTCCTGCGCCGCGGTGGCCTGATCGCCACCGCGATCGTGGCGATTCTCGGCGTCGGACTGCTGCGGGCGTCTGTGCCGCCGTCGGAAGATCCCGGCTACGCCCTGCCGATTCCTGCCCTGGCCGCACTCGCCGTCCTGGTCGCAGCGCTGGTGCTGGCCGCCGTCCGGCTCGCGGGCGGCTCGATGCGGGACGGCGTCGAGCCACCTCGTCCGGCCATCGTCGGATCAGGCTGCGCCGCCGCGGTGCTGGGCTACCTCGGACTGCTCTACCCGTTCGGTGGGGCCCGACAGCCAGCCTTCACAGAGGGGTTGTGGGTGCTGGTCCCGATGCTGGTCGCGGCCGTCGTTGCCGTCTCGGCCGGCCTGGCCCTACGGCGATGGTCCACCGCGCCGGGCTGGACACCGCGTCACCAGCTCGCCGCCCTCGGCGGAGCGCTGCTGGCGCACACCGCGTTCGGGGCGGCCGCCGTCGCCGCAGCGCACGGTGCGCCGGACGTGGCCGTGCAGCTCGCTTGGGGCCTGGTCACCGTGTTTCTGCTCGCGGCACTGGACCGCCGGGACCGGCGCACTGCCTCAGGCTGAGACCGCCGGTCCCCGACCGGAGATGGGGTGCCCGCAGCACCGGTGCGCGCTGTCGCTGGTCTTGCGCATGAGCATCGCCCAGACCCCATATCCAGACCCGGCATTACCAGTGATGACGGCAGCGGATGAGCCCATGCGAAGCGCTTCGGCGCAGTCCGGACATCGATCTGTCACTCGACTTGGGCCGTCGGGGCGCCGAGGCTGGACGCCCGCCACACCTGGTAGCCGAGGGCTCTGTCCATCCCGGCGTCGGTCACCGTCGAAGCCCTGATTCAAACGGGTTCCGCGTACTCGGTAAGCACCTCGTCGATGACGCGCTTCGCCTCCGCAGCCGCGGCATGGTCGCTCTGCAGTGCACCGGCGTAAGTGATCAGCGCCTTCCACAGCGCCCACCCCCGCCCACGGGCCCACGTCCCGGGGTCCACGTCAAGACTGGCACGGAACGCTTCACGGCTCGCTCCAGACAGGAGTGTCCAGGCGATCACCAGGTCGCACGCGGGGTCGCCGACACCGCAGGTGCCGAAGTCGATGACGGCAGCCAACGCGCCGTCACGGACCAAGAGGTTCCCCAGCGCCACGTCGCCGTGGAACCACACCGGCCGGCCATCCCAGGGCGACCGCAGCGCCGACTGCCAGACCGCCGTGACTGCGTCCCGGAGGACCTGACCATCGAGCACCCCGACCGCCCGTCGCGTCTGCGAGTCGTAGACCTGCAGGGGTCCACCACGGAACCAGTTGTGCAGCCCCGGCTCGGGCGCTCCGGTCGGATCGACGTGTCGCAGAGCGACGAGGAAGCCGGCCAGGCTTTCCGCGAACTCGGTCATGTCTCCGATGGTGTCGATGTCAGCGGGTTCGCCGTCGATCCACTCATAGACCGACCAGTGGAAGGCAAACTCCTCATCGGGTTCGCCCTTCGCCAACGGCACGGATATTGGCAGCGGCACCCGTGGCGCAAGTATCGGCAGCCATCGGTGCTCCTTGTCGACCGCCAGCGCATACTCCCGAGCGGTGGGCAGCCGTATCGACATGCGGTCACCGAGATGAAAGGTCTGGTTGTCCCAACCGTTGGTCGCGACGGGCCGGACGGGCAGGTGGGCCCACTGCGGGAACTGCCTGGCGATCAGCCGTCGCACCACGCTCGGGTCGACCAGGCGACGATGAGGTACCGGGACGGTGTCTGGATCAGAGGTCATGCTGGCAACGTCACAAGACAGACGCCCGATGGCAACTGATTTGAAGCAGCGGAATCCTGCGGCGGCGACCGCGCATTCTGCTCCACGCCTGCCGTCAGCGTGCCTACCGCCTCGCTCGGCGAAGTGCAGCAGAAGTGCTCAGCCCTTAATCGGCTTGGCTCCCAGCTCCGACGCGGGCCTAGGTTCCAGACGCGGGTCGTGATCCGCTCCACCATGAAGACGAACGATCGGGTACTTGAATTGGTCGAACGACGTGGGGCGTGGCATTCGCAGCCAGTAGTACCGGTGGTCCCAGTTGTGCACACCGCCGAATTACTCGGGCAATGACGCGGTCGGAGTAGTCGGCCGGAAGTCGTTGATGTCGGTGATCGGTGCCCAGCGGCGCCCCTGCTGGTTAGGCGTCGGTGCGTAGCGTCCTGCACGGCGTCGTCGTCGGATCCGCCCCTCGTGGCGGTCCGAGGAGGGGATGGTGCCGGCCTGTGGTGTCCGGTCAAACAGGGTGTGTGTGTCGGCCGGGATACGGAACCATCTGCACCGGCGCCTGCGGGCCGGGCGTGCCCGCGACTGGGGAAGGCACCGCCGACGCCATCAAGTCCACCGCTGATTTCGCCAAGATCGGGCGGATCAACGTCATCCCCGACAAGGACCAGCGACTGCGCGAGATCTACCTCGACCCCGTCCGGCTGGCATACTTCCTGGGCATCCGGCAGACCGTCGGCGAGGGTCACGACCAGTTCGTCGACGACATGTACTCCACTCCCGACGGCTCAGCGATCGTGGTCTCACGCCCCAGCTTCGCCGATGTGGTCTCCATCGACATCGTCACGGGCAACCTCAACTGGCGGTTCCCCGTCTCCGGATACCGGTCCGACCACATGGCCGTCTCCCCGGATGGCTCCCGAGTGGCTGTGTCGGCCTCCACCGCCAACACCGTCCATGTGCTGGACATTCGCACCGGCCAGCAGATCGGCTCCTTCGCCACCGGCGACAAGCCTCACGAGAACGTCTTCACCCATGACGGCGCGTACATCTGGAACATGTCAATCGGCGAGGTCAACAACGACTTTGACGACCCGTCCCAGGATTGGTTGAAGGGTGACCGCAAGATCACAGTCGTCGACGGCGCCACCTTCAGGCAGGTCAATGTCATCGACATGCGGCAGCGCCTGGACGCCTTCGGCCGCAAGGACATGTCCGACGCGGTGCGCCCGGTCGCCTTCACCCCCGACGAGTCAAAGATGTACCTCCAGGTCTCCTTCTTCAACGGCTTCTTCGGGTACGACGTCGCCACCGACAAGATCACCCGCATGAAGACCCTTCCGAAGAATCCCGCCACCAGCGACGACCGCACCACCTATGTCAACGACTCCCGCCACCACGGCATGTCCATGAACCCCGCGGGCACCAGGCTGTGCATCGCCGGGACTATGGACGACTACGCCACCGTCGTCGACCGCGCCACCTTGCAGGAGGGACCGCTGGTGACCGCATCCAAGCCGTACTGGGCCACCATCAGCGGAGACGGAAAGGCCCGCATCATCTCCGGAAGCGGGGCCGACCAGGTCACCGCCATCGACTTCGGTACCGGACGGAAGATCGCCTCCATCCCGGTCGGCGACCACCCCCAGCGGGTCCGCCTGGCCCACCTACCGGCTGACTGGAATGGTCCAGCCATCGGCTGACCGCTTGCCGGTGCCGACGAGGGCGGCCAGCACGAGCAGCGTGTTACGCACGCTCCTTCCCGGCACCACGGCGAAGCCATGGCCGACCGCTACCGCACCGACGGGGCGAAAGGTGTCCATCAGGCGGCTGACAAACCGCGGAGCCAGCCGGCGTAGGTTCAGGCGGGGCCGATGACCTCTACACCATGTCGACCAGGTGGGTGAGCGCCTCGACGATCCGGTCGATGCCGGCGGTCGGCGGTCCGCCAGGTTCGGTCATGTACGTGTCGCGGCGGATCTCGACCATGAGCGCGGTCACGGCCCGCTGCGTCCCGTAGTGCTTGAGCGGGACGTAGCAGCCGGCGAACGGCGTGTTCACGGCGATGCTCCCGCACGACGAGAAGGCAGCTTCGGCGACGGAGAGCAGTTGCGGCGGGGTGTGGAACTCGTCGACGCCGAGGCAGACGGCCGGCCGCTCGCCGCCGGCGTGCAACTCGTACGGCAGGGCCACGGCCGGGTAGGAGTGCACGTCGATGATGACCGCGCGACCGGTGGCGGCCAGTCGCTCGTCGACGAGGTCAGCGATGGCCGCCGCGTACGGCTCGTAGTGTGTGGCCAGCAGCGCCTTCTCGTGTACCGGGTCGTCGTCGCGCAGCCGGTGGCCGTGTGAGGTGCGGGTGTAGACGGCGCCCATACCGACGGCGCGCATCTCCTCACGCTCGTCCGGGAACCGCTCCGGATCGACGACGAGGCGGGAGGCCAGGTTCGTGAACGTCCACGGGGCTCGTTTCGTCCCGGCCGCCGCGCGGTCGGCGATGAGTCCGGTGTGCGAGTCGGTCATGTGGTCCAGCTCGGCCGCCAGCGCGGTGTCGTCGAGCAGGATGTGGGACCGGGCGGCCGGGGTGATGTGCCGGGAGCTGTGCGGTACGTGCAGGATGACGGGGGAGTCCGCCGCGCCCCGGCCGACCTGGTAGACCTCTTCGATGCCGTTGGTGGACAAACCTTCTCCCTGGTATCTGAATGCGTCTGCTGACAAGAGTCCGAGCACTGCCGGGTGGGTCATGAAACCTTGATCCAGTCGCCGCAGTCCTGGGTCGTGAAGTACTGGCCGTTCGACAGGGACACCGTCGGCCGGCCACCGCTGACGAGGTCGTTGGCCACGATGTTGCGCCCGTTGGCGTCCGAGTTGATCTTCCAGTAACACTGTCCGGAGACGGCCTCCTTCACTCGATACGTACCGGGCTGGATGTCGACGCCTACCGCCCAGGTGCCCTCGCGGATGGTGTTCTGGGCCTGGACCTTCTCCGCCTGCGTCGCCGCGTCCTCGCGCTGCTTCACCGCGTCTTCACGGGCCTGGGCCCGGTCCTCGCGCTGCTTCACCGCGTCCTCGCGCGTCTGCATCTGGTCGGCGCGAGCCTTGTAGGTGTCGCGCTCCTGGCTTACGGTTTCGAGCCGCTTGCCGAGGTCGGCAGCAGCGGCACGGCTCTTCTCGCCGGCTTGGCGATGGGTCTCGCTGGTGTGGTGGTAGTAGAAGGTCAGGCTCCAGCCGCTGACCAGGGCGACCGTGAGTACGGACGCCATCCAGAACCGCGGCCGGCGCAGCAGGCGGGGCAGTGGTCCCCGCTCGCCGTCCCCGCCGGGTGCGGCCGTCGGTGGCTCGTCGTCAGGCATGTCAGGCGGATCGGCCGGGGCTGGCTCACCGGCGGACAGCGCAGCCGGCGCGTCGTCGACAGGGTTGTCGGAGGGCATCTCAGTCGGTACCTGCGCGCTCATGGGGGTCTCTCCGTTCTGGGCGTACTCGGTGGGATGGTTCGGTGGTCGTCCGGGTCGGCAGCGGCCGCGGTGACGAGCCGACGTCAGGACGGGAGTTCGGGGCCGTTCAACGTTGCGAGCAGCGCGGTCACTTCGGTGTGTAGCCGGCGCAGTTCACCGGCGGTCGGCGCCATCTCGTAGCAGTGGTGGTGCGTGGCGCTGGACAGCGCGGCCCAGGCGAAGCTCACCCGGCGGGCGACCGTACGGTCGTAGCGCCGCAGCATCAGGTGCTTGGTGCGCCCGTTGGCGCAGACGGCGACCGGCGGGGACAGCCGCTGCCAGAAGGCGTCGATGCCCCCTTCGAGCGCCAGACGGATCAGGCAGGCGCAGGCCTTCGGCCACCACCCGGCGGCGACGGCGGTGGCGCCGAGCGGCCCGGTGGCGCGCAGCATCTGGTCGGCCGCGGCGAGGCAGCGGTCCGGGGTCACGGTCGTCATGCCAGCGCCTCCGCCAGCTTGCGGGTGTCGGTGGCGAGCAGGCGCAGGTCGCCCGCGTACGCGCCGTGGACGCCCTTGCGGCAGGCCTGGTACGCGTCGGCGGCCCAGGACCCGTGCCTGCGGTTCAGGTAGCCCAGCACCTCGCCGCCGCGGTCGGCGTCGTCGAAGAGCGCGAGCGCGAACGTGGTCGGCACGCTCTTGCGCGCCCGCTCGATCGCGTCCTCGACGTCGGCGTGCCGGACCCCGTGCGCCAGCCGCACCCGCCAGGTGACGCGGTGGCAGGCCGCCTCCAGCGCCGAGCGGCACAGCTCAGCGACCACCGGCGCGCGAACGTCGTCGGGAACCTCCGCCGACCGTGCCAGGGCATTCGCGTCGTCGAGGTACCGGCTGACCGGATCCAGGCTCGGCTGCAGGGTGACCACCGACTGCTCGGCGCGTACGACCTCGATCACGTCGGCGTCGATCTCGAGGCGGCGTACGGCGTCCGGCAGGCGGGTGTCGTGGGTGAACACGACGACCTGGCGCTGGTCGGCCACGTCCGCGAGCACCCGGGCCAGCCCGTCCACCTTGGACGGATCCATGCTCTGTACCGGGTCGTCGATGACGATGAACCGAAACGGGCTCTCGTCGGCGCAGCTGCGCGGCAGGAACGTCGCCAGCCCGAGCGCGTGCATCTCGCCCTGGCTCATCACGCCCAGTGCCGTGCCGTTGTCGGCGCCGTCGACGCTCACCGGGAACACCACCCGGCGCCTGGTACTCGTACCGGCCAGCGTCATCGTGCCGAGCCGGACGTTGCTCTCCTGGCGCAGCTCCTGCCAGATCCGCTGGGAGTGCTCGGCGAACGGCGCCACCCGCTCGTTACGGATCTTCTCGCCGACCGTCGTCAGCCAGGCCCGGGCGTTCTTGAGCCTGTCGCGCGAACGCTCGTGCTCGGGTACCTGCCGGGCGGCGTCAACCCAGGCGCGCACGTCGGCCGCTACCCGCTGCCAGCCGCTGTCGCGCCGGCGCAGCCAGTCGGCCGCGTCCGCGCGTACCGTCTCGGCGGCGTCGAGGACCGCCGGGTACCCTGCGAGCAGGTGGGTGGCGAGCTCCTCCGCGGTACGGGGAGCGTCGCGCAGTGCAGCCACGGCGGCCCGCAGTTCGTCGAGCCGTACGCCCGGCACGTCACCGGCTGGGACGTCGACGCCGTCGCAGAGGTCGCGCGCCTTGCGGGACAGCTCGGCCAGGCGGGTCGACGCGCGCTGCGCCGCGAGGGTGGTGACGCGCAGGTCGTTCAGCGCGGCCTCGGCGCCCGTGTGCCAGGAGGCGTCGAGGGTACCGGTACCGCAGACCGGGCACGGCCCGTCGCCGGCCTCCGCGTGCTGGTCGAGCGCCAGCCGGAGCAGTTCGGCGGTGTTCACCAGCGTCCGCGACCGTGATCCGTCGTAGCGCTGCGCCTCCGCCGCCACCCCGCTCAGGTCGCCGGCCAACCGTGCCACGTCGTCACGAGCGGGCAGCGCTAGGGCGGCCAGCCGCCGGCACAGCGCAACCGTCGCGTCGGCGGCGCTGTCGAGCGGCTCGGCCAGAATCGCGTCGAGCAAGTCGAGGTCGGGCTGCTTGGACGTCAGGACGACAGCGGCGCGCCGAGCCCGGTCGTCGTCGATCCCGGCCACCTTGTCACGCAACGGCTCACGCTGCGCGCGTACCTCCTTGATTGTCTTCTCGAACGGCTTCGCTGCGGCGAGTAGCAGCCCATCGGCCTTCGCGAGCGCGTCGAGACCGAGGATCGCGTAGATCGCGTCGAAGAGCTGGCTGGGCGTACCGGAGACGAGCTTGCCCAGGTCGGCGGCGGTCAGGAACGGCCGGTAGAGCTTGAGCGGTTCGGTCAGGCCGTCGACGGCGTCGCTTCCGACGACCTTCGCGTCCGCGAGCTCGGCGTCGGCCGCCCAGGACCGCTCGATCCGTACCGGCGCCGCCTGCCCGTCGGCGCGAAGCTCGACGGCGATCCGGCAGGGGTCCGGGGCGTGCAGGTTGCGCCAGCCCGTACGCCAGACGCTGTTCTTGTCGGCCCACCGCGCGCTGTCACCGGTGAGGGCGAGTTCGACGGCCTCGGCGAAGCTGGACTTGCCGGAGCCGTTGCGGCCGACGACGAGCGTCAGGCCCGGTCCGGGGCGGATGGGCAGGGCCCGTTCCGGGCCGACGCCCCGGAAGCCGGCCACCGTCACCGAGGACAGGTAGAGGTGGTGCTCGGGCTGGTCGGCGTTCGCACGCCGGACGTCGAGCTTGGTGGGCTGCCCGGCCAGCGCGGCGGACAGGTCGTCGCTCCCGCACAGGGCGGCGAGCACGAGGTCGGCGGTGTCGGTGGGTACGGCGTCGGCGGCGAGCCGATCGAAGATCAGCTCCAGGAGGGGCTCTTCGCGGTTCACTGGTGCCTCCGGTTCACGCTGCGGCGCTGGCGGTGTGCCAGTCGCGGAGGAACGCGTTGACGAGATCTTTCGCCCGACCGTGGAGGTCGAACTGTTCCGTCAGCCGGCGACGGGCCATGTGCGAGAGCGCGTCGGCGGCTTCGTTGAGCGGATGGCCGGCGTGACCCTTGACGTGCTGGAAGGTCACTCCGGGCAGGGTGGGGAGGAGTTCGGCGAGCCGGACCAGCGTGGGCTGGGCGGCGTGGATACGCGGGCGCAGGCTGTACCCGGCCGGCATGGCCGTCGTGTCGCCTTCCTGCCAGCGGTGCAGATAGGACAGCGCGCCGAGGCTGTCGACCAGTACGGTCAGGCGCTCGGGCGGGGTGACGAACCCCGACAGCAGGTACTCGACCGCGCGCAGTTCGTTGATGAGTGCGCGGGACGGGCCGGTCGGGTCGAGCCGGCCGGCGTGGCGACCCCGCAGTCCGAAGTGGCCGTCGCTGACCACGTACGCGATCCCACCGACCCGCCCCTTCCAGCTCGCGTCGGTCGCGGCGACCGGGTCGCCGGTCGTGTGCGTCCAGCGCGCCACCAGCCCGCGGCCGCGGGCCGACCCGTCGCGGCGTACCCCGGCCCGGCAGGTACCGGAGGCGAGCCGGTCGTGGCCTCCGGCGAGCGCCTCGGCGGCCTCGAGCTGGTGCGCCGCTGATTCGAACTCGTCGTAGCGGGCCACGATCAGGGCGAGCTGTACCGCGTCGCTGATCTGCCGGCAGCGCTCGCACCGGTTACGCGTCAGGTAGGGGCGCAGCGCCTCGGCGCGGTCGCGGAGCGCGTCGGGGAGCAGGGGAAGGGCGTCGGTGAACTCGTCGGCACGCATGACGTCTCCTGTGAACGCCGTAGGGGAGGGGGCGGTTCGGGGCGGGCGGTTGCCCGCCCCAGGGCGTCGGGCAATCAGGCGAGCTGGACGTCCACGCCGCCCGAGAAGGACGAGTCGTGCAGCTCGAGCTTGGCGAGGGTGGCGCCGGCCGGGATGTCGTAGACGAGCACGCCGGTCACCTGGTTGCCGGGGTTGATCTGGTTGAACAGGGTGGCGGCGTCCTGGTTGGCGTACATGCCGGCGGTGCTGTCCGTGGAGTACTGCGTCTTGTCCGCCCCGAACGCCTTCTGGCCACTGTCACTGAAGGCCTGCGCCTCCTTGCCGATGTTCTTGACCTGGACCGTGACAAGGCAGAACTGGCCCTGCGCCTTCTTGCCGAGCATGTCGTTGCCGAGCGACGGCACGCCGCACTTGACCTGCTGCACCGTGAACTCGAACTTGCCGTCCCGGGCCGCCTCGCCGACCTTGGCGGTCTTGGCGGCGGTCTTCCCGCCGCTGTTGCCAGACCCGCCGGACGTCGCCGTGGTGCTGCCGGCCCCGCAGCCGAGCGCCACGACGGCTCCGACGGTCAGTCCAATGAGAGTCCCTTTACGCATTGCTTCTCCTCGTTTCGATGTCGGCGTCAATGAGAACATCGTCCAACAACTCTGTCAACAGACGAATCTCTTGACAGCCGTGTATGCTGCTCGTGTGCAAGAGACTCCGACGGTTACCGCCGCCGACATCGCCCGGTTGGCCGGTGTCGGTCGCGCCGCGGTCAGCAACTGGCGTAAACGCCATGCGGACTTTCCCGCGCCGGTCGGCGGCACGGCGGCGAGCCCGGAGTTCGCCCTCGGCGACGTTGAGGGCTGGCTGCGCGACCAGGGAAAACTGCCGGAGGTGTCCACGGAGGACCGGCTCTGGTCGCACCTGTCGGCAGCGAGCGACCATCTGGCGGCGACCGTCGGAGAGGTCGGTGCGTACCTTCTCTCGCGCAAGCGCGGCGAGTCACCGTCGCTGCCGGACGTCGACGCCACGGTGCGCCAGGCGGTCGCTGACCTGGTGGACCGGCAGGGGCCGCAGGCGACGTTCGACGAGCTGTGGCGGCGGTTCATCGACCGGGAGGCGCGGCGGATCGGTGCCACGCCCGACGAACTGGCCGACCTGATGGTCGGGCTCGCCGACGTAGCCGGCGGCTCGGTGCTGGACCCGGCGTGCGGCACGGGCGGGGTCCTTCGGGCTGCGGTCCGCGCCGGCTGCTCCGCCGCGTACGGGCAGGAGATCGACGAACACACCGGGCGGCTGATCGCGCTCTGGCTCGCGATGCGCGACGTCCCCGGCGATATCCACGTCGGGGACTCACTGCGCGCCGACGCCTTCGGGGACCTGACCGTCGACGCGGTGGTGTCCAACCCGCCGTTCGGCGACACCAACTGGGGCCAGGAGGAGCTCGGCTACGACCCGCGCTGGGAGTACGGGACGCCACCGCGTACCGAACCGGAGCTGGCCTGGGTCCAGCATTCCCTCGCGCACCTGCGGCCGGGGGGTACCGCCGTCATCCTCATGCCGCCGTCAGCGGCCAGCCGCCGCGCGGGCCGGCGCATCCGAACCGAACTGTTGCGAGGTGGTGCGCTGCGGGCGGTTATCGCGCTGCCGGCTCGGGCGGCGGCGCCGCACGGCGTACCCCTGCACTTGTGGGTCCTGCGCCGCCCCGCGCCGGACGCGTCGCCGCCGGCTCAGGTACTGCTGGCCGACGGAACCGATGGGGACCTCGGTGCCGTATGCGCGCGGGTGTTGAAGGCCTACCGCGCGTTCACCGAGACGCCGGAATCCCCGGCGGAGGAGCCGGGCTTCGCGCGCGCGGTCCCGGTCATCGAGTTGCTGGACGAAGAGGTCGACCTCTCCCCGGCCCGCCATGTCCGCACCGCACCGGCGGCCGCCAAGCCTGAGCAGCAGGTCGCGACGGCAAGCGCACTGCGCAGCCGAATGCGCCAGGCGGTTGCCGACCTGACGGCCCTGAGCGACGGCGAGAGCTGGCCACCGGCGGGTGCCGAACCACGGTCCTGGCGTAGCGCCACCGTCGCCGACCTGTTGCGGGGTGGCGCGCTCACCCTGCAGCGGGTGGCCGCCGCCGGTCGCGGCACGACGTCCGACCGGGCGGAGAACGAGGCCCCTATCCGTACCCTGACCGCGCAGGATGTGGCGGCGAGCCGGTCGGCCTCCGGGGCGGGCGACGAGCGCGCCCCGGGCGAAGGGATCGAGATCCGGGAGGGGGACGTCATCCTCCCCGAGGTGCTCCACGGCGGGGCTCGCGCGGCCCGGGTGGCGGACGCGCGTGACGCCGGACAGCTCCTCGGCCGGAACCTGTTCCTGCTCCGGCCGGATCCGGAGCGCCTCGACCCCTGGTTCCTCGCCGGATTCCTGGCGGCCGAGGACAACCTGAACGCGGCGGCGACCGGCACGTCGGTCGTGCGCCTGGACGTCCGCCGGCTACGGGTACCGCTGTTGCCGCTGCATGAGCAGCGGCGGTACGGCACGGCGTTCCGGCAGCTGCAGGCGCTTCGGGCGGCGGCCGACCTCACGAGCCGCCTAGCCGAGGAGACGGTCCGGGCGCTCGGATCCGGTCTCACCGGCGGCGCGTTGCTCCCACCCGACGTTGATCCGGCCGGATCCTGAACCTGAACGACAAACAGCAGCCGCCACCCATGTCCCAACCCGCCCTCATTTCGGGCGGTGCAGCGGAAGGAACCCGTTGAACCACAGCAAGCACACCGAACTGGCGAACCACGCCTGGTCGGTAGCCGACCTCCTGCGTGGCGACTACAAGCAGGCCGACTACGGCAAGGTGATCCTGCCGTTCACCGTGCTGCGCCGCCTGGAGTGCGTGCTCGCGCCGACCAAGGACAAGGTGCTGGCGGAGTACGAGCGACTGGCTGGCCAGAACATCGACGTTGCCCGGTTCCTGCGGCGCGCCTCCGGCCACAGCTTCTACAACACCAGCAAGTACACGTTGAAGGCGATCGCGGGTGACCCCAGCCAGGCAGCGAAGCACCTGCTCCCGTACATCGGCGCGTTCTCCGAGAACGCGCGCGAGGTACTGGAGAAGTACGACTTCGCCCAGCAGGTCAAGCGGCTCGACGGCGCGAACCTGCTGTATCGGGTGGTCGGCCGTTTCGCGGATCTCCCGTTGGCACCCGAGGTGGTCTCCAACCACCAGATGGGGTACGTCTTCGAGGAGCTGATCCGTCGCTTCGCGGAACAGTCCAACGAGACGGCGGGTGAGCACTTCACCCCTCGCGAGGTCATCGAGCTGATGGTGAACCTCCTCGTCGCTCCGGACGACGACGCGCTGAGTGTGCCGGGTGTGTCCCGTACGGTGATGGACCCGGCCTGCGGCACGGGCGGCATGCTCTCTGCCGCCGAGGAACACATCACCCGCCTCAACCCGGCCGCAACGGTCAAGGTCTTCGGTCAGGAGCTCAACCCAGAGTCCTGGGCGATCTGTCGTTCCGACATGATGATCAAGGGTCAGGACCCGGAGAACATCAAGTTCGGCAACTCCTTCAGCGACGACGGCCACCGCGGCGCCCACTTCGACTACCTCTTGGCCAACCCGCCCTTCGGTGTGGAGTGGAAGAAGGTCAAGGACGAGATCGAGCACGAGTACGAGACGCTTGGCGACAGCGGCCGGTTCGGCGCCGGCCTGCCCCGCATCAACGACGGGTCGCTGCTGTTCCTGCAGCACATGATCTCGAAGATGAAGCCGGTCGCCCCGGACGGCAAGGGTGGCAGCCGGATCGCGATCGTCTTCAACGGCTCGCCGCTGTTCACCGGTGCGGCCGACTCTGGAGAGTCGCGGATCCGGCAGTGGATCATCAAGAATAACTTGCTGGAAGGCATCGTCGCCCTGCCGGATCAGCTCTTCTACAACACCGGTATCTCCACGTACTTCTGGATCCTGACCAACCGCAAGGACAACGACCACGACGGCAAGGTCGTCCTGCTGGACGCCCGCGACTACTTCGCCAAGATGCGCAAGTCACTGGGGGACAAGCGCAAGTATCTGACCGCCGAACACATCTCCGAGATCACCCGGCTGTACGGGGAGGCGCTGGACGTCGCCCAGGACCCGGAGCACCCGCTGCACGGCAAGGTGAAGGTCTTCGCCAACGAGGACTTCGGGTATCGCCGGATCACCGTGGAGCGGCCGCTGAAGCTCCGCTTCGAGGTGACCGAAGAGACGTTGGGGCAGGTACGCGAGTCGAAGGCGATCCAGAAGGCGCTGGATGTCGACGCGCTGGAAGCTGCGTTGAAGCCGCTGCTGGGTCAGGTGTGGATGACGAAGCGGGCGGCGTGGGACGCGCTGCGTTCGGCGATGGCCGAGGCCGGTCTGGTCTGGCCATCCGGTGCTCCGTTCCAGAAGGCGCTGCGCGACGTCATCGGCGTCCGGGACCCCGAGGGCGAGGTGCAGCTCGTCAAGGGTGTTCCCGAACCCGACCCGGAGCTGCGCGACCTCGAGAACGTGCCGCTGAACGAGGATGTGGAGGAGTACCTGCGGCGTGAGGTGCTGCCGCATGTCTCGGATGCCTGGGTTGACTACGAGAAGACGAAGATCGGGTACGAGATTCCACTCACGCGATACTTCTACGTGTATCAACCCCCACGGTCGCTCGCCGAGATCGACGCGGAACTCAAGACACTAGAGGTCGAGATCCAGGCATTGTTGGGTGAGGTGACCGGATGACGATGACCTCTCAGTACCCTCGGTTGCCGCTTCGTCGTTTTATAGAGGAAATTGTCGACGGACCTTTTGGAAGCTCTTTAACAAGCAGTCATTACTCTGACGACGGGGCGAGGGTCATTCGGCTCGGCAATATCGGTTCTGCGCATTTCCGAGGCGCCGACGCTGCGTATATTCCCTTGGAATACTTCGAAGAGTTGCGACGTCATCAAGCGAGGCCTGGCGATCTCGTCATAGCGGGGCTCGGCGATGAACGCCATCCAGTGGGGCGTGCCTGTATTGTTCCCAGTGATATTGGCCCAGCAATTGTTAAGGCAGACTGCTTCCGTGCGCGGCTAGATGAGCGCCGCCTTACTCACCGGTTCGCTGCATGGGCGCTCAGTTCATCATTGGTTGCCGACCAAGTATCCACGCTGACTCGTGGATCGACGCGCGCCCGAATCAACCTTGAGGTGGCTCGTGAGATTCAGCTTCCGGTCCCACCGCTGGAGGAGCAGCGCCGCATCGCCGACTTCCTCGACGCCGAGACTGCTCACGTTGACCTTCTGGTAAGGGCTCGTAGTTCGCAGCGAGCCTTACTTGAACTACGTCGCTGGTCCTACTTTCAAGACGCTCTCGATAACGTCCCTGCAGGGCAAATTCCATTGCGCCGGGTACTGCGTTCCATTATTGATGGTCCCTTCGGAAGTGCCTTCTCGAGTGCAGACTATATCGACGAAGGGGCGGAAGGGGCGAAGGTGATCCGCCTAGGGAACATTGGTTTCGCAGAGTATAGGCATCAGGATCAGGCCAAAATTTCACTCGACATGTTTGCGAAATTTCGGCCGTATGAAGTTCGTGAAGGAGATTTGCTTATCGCGGGCCTCGGTGATGCGCGAAACCATGCAGGTCGGTGCTGTGTGGCGCCGGATCTGGGTCCAGCGATTGTCAAGGGAAAATGCTTCCGTGCTCGGTTGGAACCGTCTGTGGCGGATGCGGGCTTTGTTGCGTTACTGCTGTCATCGCCATTAGGGGCGGGGGCGATGGAGGGTAGGGGTTCCACGCGGGCGATGATCAATCTCGAGATCGTCAAATCGGCGGTCTTGCCCATTCCGGCGCTGAGCGTTCAACGTTCAGTGGCGCGGGCGACCTACAAGGGCTGGGAGAAGATGCGGGCAGCGATTGATGCATGCGATCGCCAGCTCGACCTCTTGGCAGAGCGTCGTCAAGCCCTGATCACCGCGGCCGTCACCGGCCAGATCGACGTCTCTACCGCCAGCGGCCGAGGAATCGAGGACTGACCACATGAGCCCCATCCACCACGAGTCCGTCTTCGGTGACGCGATCGTCGCCTCCCTCCTGGCCAACGGGTGGGAGCTCGGCAACAACACCGACTACCGAGCCGACCTCGGCATCGACACCGCGCAGCTATTCACCTTCATCGGTGCCACTCAGGCCGACGAGTGGGAGGAGCTGGTCACCTTCTACGGTGGCGACCGGGACGCCGCGCAGCACGGCTTCGCCAAGCGGCTCGACCAGGCGATCACGACCGACGGCCTGCTCGACGTGCTCCGCAAGGGCGTCAAGGACCACGGTGTTCGCATCCGCGTCGCGTACTTCAAGCCGTCCTTTGTGGAGTCCGACGACATCCTCACCGAATACCGGAAGAACCGCCTCACGGTCGTCAAGGAGTTGGCGTACGCCACCAAGCAGTCCGACTGGGGTAACCGGCTCGACCTCACCTTGTTCCTCAACGGCATCCCGGTCGCCACGGCCGAGCTGAAGAACCCGCTCACCGGCCAGGGGGTGGAGCACGCCAAGGAGCAGTACCGCACCGACCGCGACCCGTCCGAGCTGATCTTCTCCCGTCGGGTCATCGCCAACTTCGCGGTCGATCCGGACCTGGTCTTCGTCACCACCCAGCTTCGCGGCGCGAAGACCCGGTTCCTGCCGTTCAACACCGGCTCGGAAGGTCCGGGTAAGCCGGGAGGCAAGGGAAACCCGCCGGCCGGCGCTTTCGGTGCCTATGCCACCTCGTACCTGTGGGAAGAGGTCTGGCAGTGGGACAACTGGCTGGATCTGCTGGAGCGGTTCGTCCACCTCCAGAAGGAGAAGGGCGCCGACGGGCGTACCCGCAAGAGTCTGATCTTCCCGCGCTACCACCAGTGGCACGCCGTGAAGAAGCTGACCGCCCATGCGGCCCGGCACGGCGCCGGTCACAACTACCTCATCATGGCCTCGGCCGGCTCCGGCAAGTCGAACACCATCGCCTGGCTCGCCCATCGCCTGTCGTCACTGCACACGTCCACCGACCCGGCCGAGCTCGACCCGGATGCGGTCAAGGCCGGTCTCAGGTCGGGATCTCCGGTCTTCGACAAGGTCATCATCATCACCGACCGGCGGAACCTGGACTCGCAGTTGCGGGACACGGTCGGCAGCTTCGAGCAGACCGCCGGGCTGGTCGTGAAGATCGACGAGAAGCAGGGGGCGAAGTCCGAGCAGCTTGCGAAGGCGCTCTCCCAGGAGACCGGGAAGATCGTCACCGTCACGTTGCACACCTTCCCGGCCCTGGTGGACTACCTCAAGCGCAACCCCACCGAGATCCAGGGCAGCAAATTCGCGATCATCGTGGACGAGGCCCACTCCTCGCAGTCCGGCGACGCGGCCACCTCCGTCCGCGCCGTGCTGCGGGATCTGGGCCTGGACTCGGACTCCGACGACCCGGGGGCCACCAGCGCCGCCGCGCCGAAAGACACCGCGCCGAAGGACACCGAGGCGAAGCTGACGGCCAACGCCAAGAAGCGGCAGCGGAGCGCGAACCTGTCCTACTTCGCCTTCACTGCTACGCCCAAGCACAAGACACTGGAGCTGTTCGGCACACTCGACGAGACCGGCACCTACCGGCCGTTCCACACCTATTCGATGCGGCAGGCCATCGAAGAGGGCTTCATCCTCGACCCGCTGCGCAACTACGTCACGTACAACACGTACTGGAAGCTGGTCAACGAGAACCCGGACGAGCGCGAGGTCGATCCCTCGAAGGCGAACTCCCTGCTCGCCCGCTACGCGCTGACCCACGACTCCACGGTCGCCCAGCACGCGCAGATCGTCGTCGAGCACTTCCGGGCCCACACCGCCGGCCGGCTCGGCGGCCGGGCCAAGGCCATGGTGGTCACCGCCTCCCGGCACAGCGCGGTGCAGATGGCCCGTTCGATCAAGAAGTACATCAAGGACCTGGGCTATCCGGACCCCGGTGTCCTGGTGGCCTTCTCCGGCACCCTCACCTACGACGGCGAGGAGACGACCGAGTCCAAGGAGAACGGCGGCCTGCCGGAGAGCGCCCTGCCGAAGGCGTTCGCCTACACCCGCGCGGACGACAAGGCGGCCCAGGCCGGTGCCGCCGGCCAGAGGGAGTACCGGATCCTGGTCGTCGCGGAGAAGTACCAGACCGGCTTCGACCAGCCGCTGCTCACCACCATGTACGTCAACAAGAAGCTGGCCGGCATCTCCGCCGTGCAGACCCTGTCCCGGCTCAACCGCACCGCGGAGCGCAAGAGCCAGTCCGACCTGGCCGTGCTGGACTTCGTCAACGACGCGGAGGACATCAAGGACGCGTTCCGGCCGTACTTCGAGGAGGCGGCCACCCTCCCGTCCGATCCCAACCTGCTCTACACGGCACAGAGCAAGGTCATGTCGCCGGCCCTGCTCGTAGAGGCGGAGATGCAGGCCTTTGTCGAGGCGTACCTGGCGGCCGAGGAGCAGGCCGCCGGCAATGTGGCCAAGTGGGAGAAGCTGCACGCCGAGCTGTACCAGCACCTCGGTCCGGCGGTCGCCCGCTTCAGCGCGCTGCTCGACAGCGACGACGAGGACGACCAGGAAACCGCCGAAGCCTTCCGCGCTGACCTGAACGACTATGTACGCAAGTACAGCTTCCTCTCCCAGATCGTCCCCTACACCGATTCCGACCTGGAGCGTCTGTACCTCTACGGCCGGCACCTGCTCAACCGGCTGCCGCGACGGCAGGATGGTGGGGTGGACATCGGTGAGATCGACCTGAGTCACATGCGGGTGGAGAAGACCGGCGAGCATGACGTCAGCCTGGTCGCCGAGGGGCCGACGTTGATGAAGGGCTTCGGTGACGGCTCGGGTGGCGCCAAGGAGCCGGAGAAGTCCCTGCTGTCGGAGCTCATCGAGAAGTTCAACGAGAAGTACGGCACGGACTTCACCGAGCAGGACGTCATCAAGCCCTTCGAGGAGGCGATCGCCGACCCGAAGGTGCGTCTGGCGGCCGTGGCCAACGACGAGGAGAACTTCGGTCACGTCTTCGACCCCGTGTTCGAGGACAAGATGATGGACCACTTCGACACCATCGCCGACCTCGGGCAGAAGTACTTCGACCCGGAGAAGAACTTCCGCAGTTCCCTCAACCGCAGCGCCCGCAGTGCCGCGTGGCGGATGATCCGGCGCCAGGAAGGCGTGGTGGACGACGCCGCTTGAGATGGAGGCAGGCAGCTCTGGACGATTGATCTCCTCGGCGGGGACACTGGTCCATCGACAGGGCAGCCCACGTGAAGGCGGGGACAGTGCAGGCAGGGCCGATCGCCGGCCGGTACGAGCTGGTCGAGCAGCTCGACTCGGGAGGTATGGGACGCGTCTGGCGCGGGTACGACGGGGTGCTCGACCGCGAGGTCGCCGTCAAGCTCATCCGCTCCGATGTGGTCTCCACTCCCGAGCAGGCCGAGGAGTTCGCCAAGCGCTTCCGCCGGGAGGCCCGCGTCCTCGCCCGCATCCAGCACCACGGCGTGCCGCAGGTCTACGACGCCGTGCTCGACCGCTCGTACGACCGGGTGTACCTGGTGATGGAGCTTGTCCGGGGCACCTCGCTGCGCGCCTTCATCAACCCCGAACAGCCGTTGCCCGTCACGTGGGCCGCCGCCGTCGCCGCCCAGATCTGCACCGTCCTCTCCCACGCCCACGCGGTCCCCGTCGTCCACCGGGATCTCAAGCCCGACAACGTCCTGGTGTCCGAGAGTGGCGCGGTCAAGCTCCTCGACTTCGGCATCGCCTCCATCCTGCGCACCGACGTCACCCGGCTCACCGTCACCGGCAGCCCCATGGGCACCAGTCGGTACATGCCGCCGGAGCAGATCCAGGGCGTGCAGATCACACCCCGCAGCGACCTGTACGCCCTGGGCTGCGTGCTGCATGAACTCCTCAGCGGGCAACCCGTGTTCGAGGGCGGTAATGATTTCCGGCTCATGCACCAGCACGTCTACGAAGCGCCGCGTCCTCTGAGTGAACTGCGCTCCGACGTGCCCGCCGCGCTGGAAGAGCTGGTACTCGAGCTGCTCGCCAAGGTGCCCGAGAAGCGGCCGGCCGATGCCTACGAGGTGTACGAGCGACTGCTGCCCTTCCTGCCGCTGCCCGGGGCTGACGCGGCGGTGACCGAGCGGGGACCGGTCGGGATGCCCGACCCCACGCTCCTGTACCGCCGGCCGAACTCGCCGCGTCCCCGGCCTGAGACCCCGCCCGTGTCGAGGCCCGTCGCCCCGACCGTCAGGCCGGCAGCGGTCGTTGACGCCGAACTACGGGACGCGATCAAGGCGGCGGTGTCGCAGTCCGACGAGTTGCTGAACGACGAGCGTTTCGCCCAGGCGGCGGAGGTCCTCCAGAAGGTGATCGACCCGGCAGCCGCTGCGCTCGGCGCCGAGAGCCCCCGCGTGCTGGGGCTGCGTTCGCGTCGTGCGGCCATCCTCGTCCTCGGCGGGGACTTCCGCCGGGCCCTGCCGGAGTTCGACGCCCTCGCCGCGGCCTACGCGCGTACGGCAGGTCCGGCCAGTCCGGATGCCCTGGACTGCCTCCGGGAGGCGGCCTACTGTCGGGCCGAGCTCGGCCAGGCCACGGCGGCCCTGCGTCAGTTCGAGCAGGTGCTGGCCCAGGTGCGCGCCGCCGACGGGGACGCCAGCCCCACGGCCCTGGATCTGCGCCGCAACATCGGCATGCTGCTGCTCTCCGAGGGCAAGGCCTCGGAGGCGGTAGCCGAGTTGCAGCCGCTGTACGACGATCTCTGCGTCGTCTACGGCCCGCAGCATGAGGACAGTCAGGAAGTCGCTGATGTGCTGGCCCGCCTCCGGCTTGCCGGCGGATGATCCGTACTGGGGTAGCCGACCCGGCTTCGACCAAGCGTGACGGTGGAATCAGGCTGAGCCCTGATTCGATATCGGGTAGCTGTGCGGGCGCTCCCCGTTCAGTCTCCCGGTTCTTTCCTCCGCCGCGAACGATGGGGCGACCGGCGCCTCAGCGCGGTCCGAGCAATCGCCACTGCGGTAACAGCCTGGGCCAGGCCTACACACAGACCGATCAGCTGGCTGACGAGGGAAAGCGGATCGGGTCCTGATGCGTGCCACATCGTTGCTCCTCCGGTGGACCGTTGGCTCTGATCCCATGAACGGGTGCGGTGACGGCAGCCGGAAGGCGATCGGTGGATCGCACACACGACATGCAGGTTCTGCACGTGAATTGCGGAATTCACGTGCGCCGGCCTTACCGTGGGCGTAGGCCTAATCCCCGCGGAGCCAACGATGGGTGTCGACCACACGACGCCGGGGCGGGTGCGCGCCCGTGATCGTGCCAGTGGCCCTGGAGCAGGGGCGATACTGCGCCAGGTACGTGTCGCGCGTGGCCTCACCCAGGCCGAGCTCGGAGCCCTCTGCGGGTACTCCGCCTCGCAGATCTCCCGGCTGGAGAGCGGCCGGCAACCGTTGACCGATGTGGACGTCCTCCGGCGCTTCGCCGGGGTATTGGGGATACCTCCGCACCTGTTCGGTCTCGCGCCCGATCGTTATGCGACGGGCAGCCCGCATTACTTCGAATTGGGCGGGCAGGGCTTTATGGTGGGCGCTGAGGTGAGCCAAGGAGGCGGTGAAAGCTCGGTGCGACGGCGGGACCTGCTGATCGGTATGAGCGGTGCCGTCGCGCTGTCCGCGATTCCATGGCAGCCGGCCTCGGCGGCCGGCCCGAGCGAGCCTGCTGATCTCCTGGTCTCCCGGCTCGCCGAGTTGCTCCTGCGCGATCGGATGCCGACCGCCGACCCGGTTCCGCTCGCTCGTCTGCAAGCCGCGCTCAGCGCGGTCAAGGACGATTTTCAAGCCTGCCGGTACTCGTCGCTGGCGGCACAGCTACCGCGGCTGGTGATCGCCGCCGCCAGTACGGCCGATCATGTCGATGGCGACGACAGACTCGCGGTGCAGGAAGCGCTGGCGGAGACGTACAACGTCGTTGCCCATGCCTGCGTGAAGTTCGACGCCGGGGGGATCGACTGGATCAGTGCGGAGCGCGCCATGGCGGCGGCGCGCGCCAGCGGTAGCGTCCTCGCCGAGGCGGAGTCGACACGGACACTGTCCATGCTCGCCCGCAGAGCGGGGCATCACACCCAGGCGCTGACGAGGGCGGTGACCTTCGCTGATCGACTGCATGTCGAGGGCGCGACGCCGGCGCCGGAGGCGTTGTCCGTACGCGGCATTCTGTTGACCAATGCCGGATATACCGCTGCGAAAGCGGGGGATCGCACGACCGCACGGGATCTCTTTGCTGAGGCCGGTGCGATTGCCCGGCAGTTGGGCCGGGACCGCAACGACAGGTGGACCGCGTTCGGTCCCACCAACGTCACGCTCTTCCAGATCAGTGCGGCGTCCGCCCTGGGCGACTTCGGTACCGCGATCGATCTCGCCGCGAGCGTCCCCACGGGTTCGATCCGATTGCCGGAACGGCAGGCACGCTATTGGGTGGACGTCGCCCGGGCGTACTGCCGGTGGGACAAGCCGGCGGAGTGCTACCGGGCACTGCTCACCGCTGAGCGGCTCGCGCCGGAAGAGGTACGTGCCCGGCCGGTGGTGCGTGGTCTGGTCCGGTCGCTCCTTTCGTCTCCCGGCCAGCGGAGCATGCCTGAGCTGCGCGAACTTGCGGGTCGGGTACGTGTCGAGCCGTAAACACCGGATCATCCGTCGCCGACCGGCTCGACGTACGGCCGTACCAGTTCGGGATCCGGGATGGCTTGTTTCTCCGCCAGTGCCCACTGGCTGAAGTGGTCAACCATTCCCCGGCTGTGCTGGAGCTGGTCGCAGGGCCATACCCGGCCGCAGGACCGGCAGCACCCGGTGCCATCGATCTGGTGCTGCGCGACCACCCGCTCGTGGTACGCGACCTGGGCCGCCGCGTAGCGCGCGAAGGCGACGACCTGGGACTCGTACACGCCCATCCCGGTCAGTGCCCGTCCGTCACGCCTGGATCCGTCGGCCCGGGCTTCTCGTTGATCATCGCCCAGGCGTAGAGCATGTCCAGGCAGGGCCACGCCTTGCCGCAGCCGGTGCAGACCTGCCGGGCGACGGTACGTGGCCGGTGAACGGCGAGCAGTCGGCGCGCCGTCGTCATGTCTGCTTCGGACGCCATTGCGCTGAACGGCACCGTGAACGGCCGCTGCTGATGATCGGGCCTGTGGTCGTCGTCGTCCACCGTCGACTCCTCTTTGGACCGTCGTGAACCCGGCGTCAGCGTTGCATCAGCGTTCGTCGGCCGTCAATCTTATGTCGTAAGTTTTCTCATCATGCTTGTCTCTGCAATCGGCATCGATAAGACTTGGTGCATCTGAGGGGAGCGGTGCGATGCCGAAGCCGATCGGGCCCACGATTCCGCGCTGGCAGCTCGGTGAGCAGCTCGCCCGCATGCGTGAAGCGGCCGGCGTCTCCCAGGCGGAGATCGCCGACCGGCTCGGCTGCTCGGTCAGCAAGGTGCAGAAGATCGAAGCCGGTGACGTCGGGATCGTGCGCGCCGAGTTGCTTCTCATGCTCGACGTGTACGGCGTGAGCGACGCGGAAACGCGCGAGTCGTTCATGGAACTGCAGCGACTCGGTAAGCAGCGCGGCTGGTGGTCGACGTTCGGCCAGGTACCGGCGCCGTTCGCGACGTTCCTCGGCTTGGAGAGCGCGGCGACGAGTATCAGGATTTTCGAGCCGATGATCGTGCATGGACTCCTGCAAACCGAGGACTACGCACGAGCCATCGCCGAGACCTGGGACGGCGGCCTGCTGACCGATGAAGAGGTCGAGCGCCAGGTAAAGATCAAGCTGGAACGGCAGCGCAGGGTGCTCGATGATGAGCCACCGGAACTGTGGGTGATACTCGACGAGTCCGTGCTGCGTCGCGAGGTCGGCGGTAAGGCAGTCATGGCAGCGCAGCTCAAGCACTTGGCGGCAATGACCAAACGGCTGACGTTGCAGGTTGTGCCGCTCTCACATGGCGGCTACCCGGGTGTCCGCGGTGCACTGACGATCTTCGAGTTCGACGACCGCATGCACTCGCCAGTCGCCTACGTCGAGGGGCAGGCCGGCAACCTGTACATGGAGAAAGACGACGATCTTCGCCGGTGTACGCTGGCCTACAACCACATGACGGCGGCCGCGTTCAGCAGGCAGGAGTCGACCCGGTTGATCACGGCCGTCGCCCGCCAGTACGCCGACGCCGCCGGAGAGCACCGTGACACCCGATCTGTCCCGCGCCGCGTGGCGCAAGAGCACGAAGTCCGGTAACAACGGCGGATGTGTCGAGGTCGCCTTCCTGGACGACGGCGTCGCGGTTCGCGACACCAAGGACCGCACCGGGCCGGTTCTGGTCTTTACTAATCACGAGTGGGACGCGTTCCTCGACGGTGTAAGCAAGGGCGAGTTCAACCTTCCCTGAGCATGGGCTTAGCTCAGCATTTCCCGCACGATGGCGTCGATCTCCATGGCGGCAGGATGTGCGGCCAGGGCCGCGCGGACCTGCCGCCGGAGCGTCACGAAGTTCGCGTGGACGTCCAGGTCCAGCCCTTCAATCAGGCTCGCCTGCTGCCGTCCGAGGTCGGCAAGGCGACGAGCGCCGACATCGCGCTATGCCGTCAGTCCGCCGGGTTGAAGGTACGGCCGTCCAGAGTGTTGATCAGATCGTCGTCGCGGGTCATCTCGAGGCCGCGTTCCCGCAGCGCCGCGACGAGTTCAGCCTCGGCGGCGAGGGGAATCTCCAGGTAGTCGCCGTTGAAGACGGTGTCCGCGTTCGTGCCGAATCGGGTTTGGAGGTCCTTGGGCAGGAGGGTGAGTCCGCGGCTCGTCACCATCTTGGGCCAGTTGCCGTCGGCTACAGCGCCGAGCTCATTGATGTCGAAGGGTTCGGCATCGTCGTGCTCGTCCAGCTCCACGTACTCGGGACCGGCCGGGTTCCAGGTGTGGCGGACGGCAACACTACGAGCTTCGCCCCAGGTGCGCGCGGAGGCGATCGCGACGATTTCGTTCGCCTCCTCGGCGGCGGTTTCGGCGTCAGCGAAGGCAAGGCAGTCGTGGGCCTGGGCGTGGCCGTACACAAGTTTGCGTGCTGGCTGGGGTTCGGGCACGCGGGAGGAAGCGGTGCTGATCATGTCGCAGATTGTGCGTGATCGACCATAACCGCTGGGCTGCAGGGGTGAGGGGTCTGGCAAGCAGAGTCTTCCGTTGGTGCGCTGATCATCAGTCAGCTCGGCCGTAAGACCGACACGCCGCTGGCGGTGGTCGTACCCTACGACCTGCCGGCCCTGACCGCCGCCCTCACGATCGTCTGACCTCCACCAGGAATTTTCAGCCACCGGGTCCTGATGAAGCCTGCCAGTCTCGGCCCCGTTGTCGGCTGGCGGCGCACTACCCGCCGACGACGGGACGAACCCCACGCGCGTCCCCGGCAGCCACGGCTCGGGGACGGAACGAGCGGGCCAGCACGACGATGCCGACGGCGAGCACGGCCGGCACGAGGAACGCCGCCCGCAAGCCCCGGCTCTGGGCCACCAGGCCGATGAGGGCCGCCCCCACCACGAAGCCGACGTAGTTGAACAGGTTGACCCGGGCCACCGCGATCCCGGTCCCGCCCGGATCCAGTTGACCCGCCACCGAGAACGACTGCGGTACGACAACGCACAGGCCCAGACCGAGCACGGCGAACCCCGCGATGCCCACTGCCGGGCTCCTCGCCACGACCACGACCAGGAGGCCGAGCACGCCGACGGCGCCGCCGATGGAGACCGCGCGTACGGGACCGTGGCGGGCGACGAGGCGATCGGCGAACGCTCGTCCGACGACCATGCAGGTCTGGTACGCGGCGAGCCCCAGCGCCGCGACGCCCTGGCTGCTGTGCAGACCGGTGTGCAGGTACACCGCGCTCCAGTTGGAGGTCGCCGAGTCGGCGATGTACATGAGCATCATCGCGGTGCCGACGGCGACGATCGGCGCCCACGGGATCCGCGTGACGGCGTTGTCGCGGACCGGGCTGACCTCCTCGGCCGGGCGCAGCAGGCGGGGCCCGGCAGCCAGGGCGATCGCGGCCCCGAGGAGCGCGACCGCGCCCAGGGCGGACCCCAGCGCCCAGCGCCAGTGGGCGGTCACGGCGGTCGCGAGCGCGCCGGCGATTGCCCCTGCGCTCCAGACGCCGTGGAACGAGGCGAGCACCGGGCGGCCGTACCGGCGCTGGACGGCGACCCCTTGCATGTTCATGGCGGCGTCGACCAGGCCGAGGAACAGCCCGACCGCGGCCAGATCGAGGTACAGCGTGGTCCGGGAGGCGACCAGGCCGGTGCCGACGATCGAGGCGCACACGCCGAGACCACCGACCCGGAGCACGATCGCGCTTCCGAAACGGGTGGCCAGCAGTCCCGCGAGGACGCTGCCGACACCGGCCACCACCGGAACAGCGAGCAGGACCAGCGAGAGTTGCCCCTCGGAGAAGCCGAACTTCTCCTGCAGCGCGGGGACCCGCGTCAGGAGCGCTGCGAAGCACATCCCCTGGACGAAGTAAACGCCGGCCACCCCGGTGCGCGCGAGACGGTCCCGAGAACCGACCATGACCGCCTCCTGACGTGGAGATGTTTCGCGTCGGGATGTGAGCATCAAGGAACGACGCTCCGAGCGCAATGGATGATCGGCAGCCGCCCGACAGCAGTATCGTCCGGTTGACCGGCCGCACCTGATACTTGATTGGTTCCAGAAGATGGGGAAGACTTCGGAGTGTGCCAACGACCTCGGACTTTGAGGGGATGTTGCGCGGGGCTGCTCTGCGTGTGACGCGTCCCCGGGTCGCGGTGCTGTCCGCAGTGCACGACCATCCGCACGCCGAGACGGAGTCGATCATCAGCGTCGTGCGCGAGGACCTCGGTGAGGTGTCCCACCAGGCCGTCTACGACGTGCTGCGCGCGTTGACCGCTGCGGGTCTGGTGCGGCGTATCCAGCCGGCGGGCTCCGTGGCGCGCTACGAGGCGCGGGTCGGGGACAACCACCACCACGTCGTCTGCCGGTCGTGCGGCGCGATCGCCGACGTCGACGGTGCGGTCGGACCCGCACCCTGCCTGACGGCCGCCGACGACGCGGGCTACCGGATCGACGAAGCCGAGGTCATCTACTGGGGTCGGTGCCCGCTGTGTTGATCGCGGACAGAGCAACACAGCTTTGATCAGCCAGCCATCAGAAGAACGGTAAGACGAGAGAAGGACCAACGTGTCTGACAAGAAGGACGCCACCGAGAGCGTCAGCGAAAGCGAGAACCCGGCAATCCCCGCGCCCACTGCCAAGGCGACGCGACCCAGGACGAACCGGGACTGGTGGCCGAACCAGCCGGACTTCTCGGTTCTGCATCAGCACTCGCCCCGGTCCAACCCGATGGGCGAGGACTTCGACTACGCGGAGGAGTTCAAGACCCTCGACGTCGACGCGCTGAGGCGCGACATCTTCGAGGTGATGACGACGTCGCAGGACTGGTGGCCGGCCGACTACGGCCACTACGGGCCGCTGTTCATCCGGATGAGCTGGCACGCGGCCGGCACGTACCGCATCGCCGACGGTCGCGGCGGCGGCGGCAGCGGCTCGCAGCGCTTCGCGCCGCTCAACAGCTGGCCGGACAACGCGAGCCTGGACAAGGCGCGCCGGCTGCTCTGGCCGATCAAGCAGAAGTACGGCCGCAAGATCTCCTGGGCCGATCTGCTGGTCTTCGCCGGCAACTGTGCGTACGAGTCGATGGGTTTCAAGACCTTCGGCTTCGGCTTCGGGCGGGAGGACATCTGGGAGCCCGAGGAGATCTTCTGGGGGCCCGAGGACACCTGGCTCGGCGACGAGCGCTACAGCGGCGACCGGGAACTCGCCGGTCCGCTCGGCGCCGTCCAGATGGGCCTCATCTACGTGAACCCTGAGGGGCCGGCCGGTCACCCGGATGCGCTGGCCTCCGCCCGGGACATCCGGGAGACCTTCGGCCGCATGGCGATGAACGACGAGGAGACGGTTGCCCTCATCGTCGGCGGCCACACGGTCGGCAAGGCGCACGGTGCGGTCAAGCCCGAGTACCTCGGTGCGGAGCCCGAGGGCGCCCCGATCGAGCAGCAGGGCCTGGGCTGGAAGAACACCTACGGCAGCGGCAAGGGCGCCGACGCGCTCACCAGCGGCCTGGAGGGCGCCTGGACCAACGAGCCGATCAAGTGGGACAACGGCTTCCTGGACAACCTGTTCAGGTACGACTGGGAGCTGACGGAGAGCCCCGCCGGCGCCAAGCAGTGGACGCCCAAGAATGCCGAGGCGCAGGGCACGGTGCCGGACGCCCACGACCCGTCGAAGCGGCACGCGCCGATGATGCTCACGTCCGACCTCGCGCTGAAGGTGGACCCGATCTACGGGCCGATCGCGAAGCGCTTCTACGAGAACCCGGACCAACTCGCCGAGGCGTTCGCCAAGGCGTGGTACAAGCTGCTGCACCGCGACATGGGCCCCGTCTCGCGGTACCTCGGTCCGTGGATTCCGGAGCCCCAGCTGTGGCAGGACCCGGTGCCCGCGGTAGACCACGAACTGGTCACCGGCGAGGACGTGGCTGCGCTGAAGGCCAAGGTCCTCCAGTCCGGATTGTCGATCTCCCAGCTGGTCTCCACGGCCTGGGCGTCGGCGGCGAGCTTCCGCAGCACCGACAAGCGAGGCGGGGCCAACGGTGCGCGGATCCGCCTCACGCCGCAGAAGGACTGGGAGGTCAACAACCCGGCCGAGCTGGCCACCGTGCTGGGGAAGCTCGAGCAGATCCAGCAGGACTTCAACGGCGCACAGACCGGCGGGAAAAAGATCTCGCTCGCCGACCTGATCGTCCTGGGCGGCTGCGCGGCGGTCGAGCAGGCGGCGAAGAACGCGGGGTACGACATCACGGTCCCGTTCGCGCCGGGGCGTACGGACGCGTCACAGGAGCAGACCGACGTGAACTCGTTCGCCGTGCTCGAGCCCAGGGCGGACGGGTTCCGCAACTACCTGCGGGCCGGGGAGAAGCTGTCACCGGAGACCCTGCTGGTGGACCGGGCCTACATGCTGGACCTGAGCGCCCCCGAGATGACGGTTCTGGTGGGCGGCATGCGGGCCCTGAACGCCAACGTCGGGCAAGCCCGGCACGGCGTCTTCACCGACCGGCCCGAGACGTTGACCAACGACTTCTTCGTGAACCTGCTCGGCATGGGCGTGGAGTGGACGGCATCCGCCTCGGCCGAGAACGTGTACGAGGGCCGGGATCGCGTCACCGGAGAGGTCAAGTGGACGGCCACCGCCGTCGACCTCGTCTTCGGCTCGAACTCCCAACTCCGAGCCATCTCGGAGGTCTACGCGTGCGGCGACTCGAAGGAGAAGTTTGTACGTGACTTCGTGGCCGCGTGGGACAAGGTCATGAACCTCGATCGGTTCGACCTCGCCTGATCGGAGATGTCCAGGTCGGCCGCTTACCGGCCGACCTGGACATCTGCCGGGGGTGTCGCGCCAAGCCCGGTTCCGGGCACGTCCGACGGTCACCTCGTGACGAGCTCCTCGAGGGTCGCGCGAGCGCCCTTGTCGTGCAGCGACCCGAGCGCCGACCGGTACGCCGTGACGAAGCGTTCGTTGTCGACGAGATCCCCGAACACCTCCCGGTTGGCGACGAAGGCGAGCGGGTCCTCCCACTGGCGCCGCGCGTTGGCCATCAGGACGTCCTTCAGCCGGTCGACCACCTCGATGGGCCGGCCTTCCTCGTCCACTCCTTCGGCGTACCGGGCCCAGCTCGCGACCACGGCGGCCGACCGGTGGATCTCCCCGCCGCCTGTGAGGTTGTGGCGGATCACCGGCAGCAGCCACTTCGGGATGCGGTCGGAACTCTCCGCGCACAGCCGCGCGACGGTGTCGCGTACCCCGGCGTTGGAGAAGCGGGCGATCAGGTTGTGCTTGTACCCGTCGAGGTCGATGCCGGGCACCGGCTCCAGCGTCGGCGTCGCCTCCCGGTCCATGTAGTCCAGGAGGAACTCCGCGAACAGCCGGTCCTGGCACACCTCGTGCACCAGCCGGTACCCGGCCAGGTAGCCGAAGTAGCAGAGGGCCTGGTGGCTGGCGTTGAGTAGGCGAAGCTTCATCAGCTCGTACGGCTCGACGTCCGCGACGAGCTGTACGCCCACGTCCTCCAGCGGCGGGCGTCCGACGTTGAAGCGGTCCTCCAGGACCCACTGGGTGAACGGCTCGCACACGACGGGCCACCGGTCGTCGATCTGGAACTGCCGGCGGACCTCGGCGATGTCGTCGGAGGTGGTCACCGGGGTGATGCGGTCCACCATGCTGTTGGGGAACCGCACCTCCCGCGCGATCCATTCCCCGAGCTCGGGGTCGCGCAGCTTGGCGTACGTGACGAAGCTGCGCTTCGCGGCGTCGCCGTTGCCCTGGATGTTGTCGCACGACATGATCGTGAACGGTGGAAGGCCGCGGTCACGGCGGCGCGCGAGCGCCTCGGTGATCAGCCCGAAGGTGGTCCGGGGGGACGCGCCGGGCTGGAGGTCGTGCCCGACGTCCGGGTTGGTCGCGTCGAACTCCCCGGTGACGGCGTTGACGTTGTAGCCGCCCTCGGTGACCGTCAACGACACGATCCGGGTCTGTTCGTCGGCCATCTTCTCGACAACCGCCTCCGGATCGTCGGGCGCGAACAGGTACTCGCGGATCGAACCGACCACCCGGGCCTGCATCGTGCCGTCGGGTGCCTTGACCACCAGGGTGTACAGCCCGTCCTGCGCGTCGAGCACCTCCTTCATGCGCCGGTCGGCCGGCATCACGCCGACCCCGCAGATCGCCCAGTCCAGGGCCTTGCCCTCGTCCATCAGGCGGTCGAGGTACATGGCCTGGTGGGCGCGGTGAAACCCTCCGACTCCGAAGTGGACGATCCCGGTACGGAGCCGGCCGCGGTCATAGGCCGGTACCGGAACGCGGTCCCGCAGCGCAGGCAGGGTTTCGGTGTTCAGCGGCGTCGGCATGGCGTCCTCCTGTTACTTGACGGCACCGAGGGACAGACCCTGCACCAGCTTGTCCTGCGCGGCGAATCCCGCGATCAGTACGGGCAGGGACACGGCCACGGCCGCGGCGCACACCTTGGCGAGGAACAGCCCTTGGCTGGTGACGAAGCCGGTGAGGTACACCGGGGCGGTCTGCGCCACCGTGCCGGTCAGTACCCGGGCGAACAGCAGCTCGTTCCAGCTGAAGATGAAGCAGATCAGCGAGGTCGCGGCGATGCCGGGCATGACGACCGGCGCGACGACCGACTGAAGCGTACGGGTCAGGCCGGCGCCGTCCATCGACGCCGCCTCCAGCATCTCCACCGGTACCTCGGCCAGGAACGAACGCATCATCCACACCGCGATCGGCAGGTTCATCGAGGTGTAGAAGAGGACGAGCAGCCAGATGTTGTCCAGCAGTCCGACGCTCTGGGCGAACAGGTAGATCGGCAGCAGGCCGGCGACGACCGGCAGCATCTTCGTGGACAGGAAGAAGAACAGCACGTCGGTCCACTTGCGCACCGGTTTGATGGACAGCGCGTATGCGGCCGGGATCGACAGCAGCAGTACCAGGATCGTGGAGGTGACGCTGGCGGTGAGTGAGTTGGCCAGCGACGGCCACGGTGTCGTACCGGCGCCCGCGCCGAAGAAGTCACGGTACCCCTGCAGGGTCGGCGGAGCCGCGATCGACGGCGGGTTGGTGGCCGCGGCGGGCTCGCTGTGCAGGGAGGTGAGCGCCATCCACAGCACCGGCAGGACGAAGAGGACGCCGACGACCCAGGCGAGCAGGGTCAGTACGAGCCCGGAAGGGCTGCGCCGCTTCTCGCGCGGCGCCCCGGCCGCCGTGCGGGTCGCCGGGACGGGTGCGGTATCGGTGATCGAGGTCATCGCGAACTCTCCTCCCGGAACAGCGTCGACACGGTGCGCAGCGCGAAGGTCGCGATGACGATCGTGCCGATCACGACCACGACGGCCGCGGCCGACGCCCGGCCGTAGTCGTGGGCGTTGTAGAAGATCTGGTAGATCGTGTACGGCAGGTTGGCCGTGCCGAGTCCGCCCGAGGTGATGGTGAAGACGTGGTCGAAGTTCTGCACCACGTAGATCGAGCCGAGCAGGCCTCCCAGCTCGAGGTACCGGCGCAGGTGCGGGAAGGTCATGTAGCGGAAGATCTCCCAGCCGCTCGCGCCGTCGATCCGGGCGGCCTCGATGACGTCCAGGGGACGGCTCTGCAGGCCGGCCAGCAGGATCAGCATCATGAACGGGGTCCACTGCCAGATCAGGGCCGCGATGACCGCGCCGAGCGGCATCGAGCTGATCCAGTCCGGCTGCGGCGGCCGGTCGGCGCCGAACAGGTGCCAGATCCAGGTGAGGGCGCCGTTGAGGAGTCCGTACTCGGGGTTGTAGAGGGCGTGCTTCCACACCAGCGCGGCGGCCACCGGGACGATGAGGAACGGCGCGATCAACATGGTCCGCACCGCGCCCCGGCCGCGGAACTTCCGGTCGAGCAGCAGCGCGATCAGCATGCCGAGCAGCAGGCTGATGAGCACGACGGCCGCGGTGAGGATGATCGTCGTGATCACGGCGTTGCGCAGGTTGATGTCGGTGAAGACCCGGCGGAAGTTGGCGAAGCCGGCGAAGCCGCGCTCATCGGGGTAGTACGCGTTCCAGTCCATGAACGAGATGACCAACGTCGCCACGAACGGCAGTTGGGTCACGACGATCATGAAAATCAGCGCGGGCAGCAACGGCGCCCGGCGGGCCCAGTCGCCGCTTCGCCGCAGCGGGCCCGACACGCGCGCGCTCTGGGCGGCCCGGCTCCGGTCGCGGGAGGTATCGACAGCGGCGCTCGTGGCCGCACCCCGCGGAGGCTCGGTTGGCTCACTCATGTCGACCTCTACTTCTTCTTCTCACGGGCCTGGTACCGCTCGGCGACGTCGCCGGCCAGGGCCTGCCCGTGGTCGAGCGCGGCGTCCACGCTCATCCGGCCCGCGATCGCGGAGCTCACGTCCAGCGACACCTGAGTGGCCAGGTCGGTGAACTCCGGAATGTCGACGAACTGGATGCCGATCGCCGGTCGCGGTTGCACGCCGGGATTACGCGGATCGGCGCTCTCGATGGCCTGGCGAGTGGGCTGGGCAAACGCGCCCGCCTCCGTCAGGTACTCGGGGTTGGAGTAGGTCGACGCGCGTTTGCCCGCCGGGACCTTCGACCAGCCGAGCTGGCTGCCGACCAGTTCCTCGTACTGCTTGCTGGACGCCCAGGAGATGAACTTCCAGGCGTCGTCCTTCTTCCTGCTCGCCTGCTCGATGCTCCAGGACCACGCGTACAGCCAGCCGGAGCTCGGGGTCTTGACGACCGGGGCCGCGACGTAGCCCATCTTGCCCTTGACCGGGGAGTCGGCCGCCTCCAGCGAGCCGGCGGCCGACGTCGCGTCGTACCACATCGCCGTGTTGCCCTGGACGGTGTTGTTGAGGCACTCGGTGAAGCCGGACTGCGACGCCCCGGCCTCGCCGTGCGCGCGGACCAGGTCGACGTAGAACCTGGTGGCCTCCTTGAACTCCCGGGCGTTGACCTTCGGGGTCCAGTCCTTGGAGAACCACGTGCCGCCGAAGGTGTTCACGACGGTGGTGAGCGGAGCGAAGACCTGGCCCCAGCCGGGCTGCCCGCGCAGGCAGATGCCGCGCATGCCGGGCTGCGCGTTGTCGACGCGGGCGGCGATGTCGGCGACCTGCTGCCAGGTCGGCCTGTCCGGCATGGTGATGCCCTTCGACGCCAGCACGTCCTTGCGGTACATCAGGAATGACGACTCGCCGTAGAACGGCTCTCCGTAGATCTTGCCGTCGTCGGCGGTGAGCGACTGCGTCATCGGCTTGAGGATGTCGTCCTGGTCGAACTGGGGATCGGCCTTGATGTAGGCGTCCAGTGGCGCGATCCATTTACTGCGGGCGTAGATCGGAATCTCGAAGTTGCTCAGCGACGCGACGTCGTACTGGCCCGCCTGGCTGGAGAACTCCTGACTGATCTTGTCACGGACGTCGTTCTCCGGCAGCACGGTGAAGTTGACCGTGATGCCGGTCTGTCTGGTGAAGTTGGCCGCGGTCAACCGCTGGAGGTCGACCATCTGCGGGTTGTTGACCATCAGGACGTTGATGCTGCCCTTCCCGCCACCGCCGACCCCGCCGCCCCATCCGGCGCAGCCGGTGGCCGACAGCGCGATCACCGTGACGGCGACCGCCAATCGAGGAGTTACTGCCTGCCATCGAGCCATTACTGCCTCCTGGTGTCGGGCAGCCATCCATCCGCCCGAATGCGCAAATGAGCGGGCTTGAACTCATCTGTAGTCTGGTAGTCGCCAAGGATCGGAGTCAACGGCCCTGCGACAGTTGTGGGTTGACATGCTCGTATGAGCGGCGGGGGAGGGGTGATGTCGGCAGGATTTCCCGGCGGCCCGGCCGAGCTGGTTCTCACCGCCTCCGTCGCCCGCCGGTACTACCTGGACGGCAAGTCCAAAGTGGAGATAGCTGACGAGTTCAGTCTCAGCCGGTTCAAGGTGGCCCGGCTCATCCAGACCGCGCTGACGGCCGGCATCGTGCGCATCGAGATCGGGTACCCGGGGACGATCGACGTCGAGCTCTCCGGCCGCCTGCAGACCAGGTACGGACTCCGGCACGCGGTTGTGGTCGACACGCTCGAGGAAGACGCCGTCTCCCTCCACCGGAACCTGGGCGAGGCCGCGGCCGACCTGCTGACCGAGATCGTCACGCCGGACGACGTGCTCGGGCTGGCCTGGGCCCGATCGGTGGCCGCCATGACCGTCGCCCTCACCCGGCTGGCTCCCGTCCCGATCGTCCAACTCACCGGCGCCCTGGCCCGCGCCGAGACCGACGACAGCTCCATCGACCTGGTCCGCGCCGCGGCCCGGGTGTCCGGCGGCCCGGCGCACTTCTTCCACGCCCCCCTGGTCGTGCCGAACGCCGCGACCGCGCGCGCCATGCGCAAGCAGCCGGAGATCGCGCGGGCCTTCGGCCTGTTCGGCTCGGTGACCAAGGCCGTCGTCGGGGTCGGGCGGTGGGCTGCCGGACAGTCGACGATCTACGACGCCGCCGAGGAACGGGACCGGAAGCTGATGAGACGCCTCGGTACCTGTGCCGAAATCTCCGGCGTCACCATCAACGCCGAGGGCCAGCCGGTCCACGCCGGGCTCTCGGAGCGCATGATCGGCATCAGTGCCCCGGAGCTACGGGCGATCCCCGAGGTCATCGCCATCGCGTACGGCGTGGCCAAAGCCCCGGCCGCCCGCGCGGTGTTGCGCAGCGGGCTCGTCAGCGGGTTGGTCACGCACACCACGCTCGCCACCGCGCTGCTCGCCGACGACTGAGGCGCCGCCCACGCACCGTCGGCGGCGAGAAGGGAGATGTCGTGAACGACAACCGCGCAGCCGTCCTGCACGGCGTGAACGACCTGCGCATCGAGGCCCGACCGACGCCCCGGCCGGGGCCGGGCGAACTACTGGTCGAGGTCCGCTCCGTCGGGGTGTGTGGCTCCGACGTGCACTACTACCAGCACGGCCGCATCGGCCGCTACGTCGTGGAGCAGCCGCTGGTGCTCGGCCACGAGGCGTCGGGCGTGGTGGTCGCGGCCGGACCCGGAGCCGACGCGAGCCGCGTCGGCGAACGAGTGGCGATCGAGCCCGGCATCCCCTGTGGACGCTGCACCCGGTGCCGCACCGGCCACTACAACCTCTGCCCGGACGTCCGCTTCTTCGCCACCCCGCCGATCGACGGGGCGTTCGCCCGGTACGTGGCGATCAACCAGGACTTCGCGTACCCGGTACCGGACACGCTCGACGACGACGAGGCCGCCCTGATCGAACCGCTGTCGGTGGGCCTGTGGGCCTCGTGGCGGGCCGGGATACGCGGCGGTGAACGGGTCCTGGTGACCGGGGCCGGACCGATCGGCCTGGTCGCGGTCCAGGTGGCGCGCGCCCTCGGTGCGGCCGAGGTCATCGTGACCGACCTGAACCGCCGCCGGCTCGGGCTCGCCGCCGACCTCGGCGCCACCTCGGTCATCGACCTGACCCGGGAGTCCGTCCCCGCCGACCTCGGCGCGGACATCCTGCTGGAATGCTCGGGCGCGCCGCAGGCGCTGGTCGACGGCATCAGGGCGCTCGCCGCGGCCGGTACCGCCGTGGCCGTGGGCATGGGGCCCGCCGCGGACGCCGTGGTGCCGCTGCAACTGATCCAGAATCGGGAGATCGTGCTGACCGGCACGTTCCGGTACGCCAATACCTACCCGAAGGCAATCGCGCTCGCCGCCGCCGGTCGGATCCAACTCCGCTCGCTGGTGACCGGGCGGTACGACCTCGACCACACCGAGGAGGCGCTCACCGCCGGTTCGTCCGACCCGTCCGCGGTCAAGGCCGTCGTACACCCCCAGCAGCGCTGATGACCGCAGCGCGGGACACGTGCCCCAGGCACAGCCGAATCGTCCGTTCCACCGTCATGAGCAACATCGTGACATCCGGGGCCACTGCCTGCGACGACGCCATCGCGTACGAGGACAGAGCCGACCCGGGGGCGAGGGCGGTGAGGTCGGGCCCCGCAGCACAGGGCAGCGTTGCGGGGCCCGAGCACCGTGGCGCTGTACAGCGCCGCCCGGGCCACAGCGGGCCCGGGAGCATGACTCAGATCGAGCGGACGGCCTCGCTGAAACCGTCGGCCTGGATCCCGGTGTGGTGCACGGACAGGTCCGGCCCGTAGCCGAGCAGGGAAAGCACCACGAACAAGAAACTGTTTCATCCATGTTACACGTTTCCTGGTAACGCCTCCGGCGGGCCGCGACCCTCGTCCTGACCGCGACCCGGATGGGGCACGGGGCGCTCGCCGACCTGAGCGCCGGGGGTTGACCTCAACCAATTACCGACGAGTTCGTGGCTCGTACCTCATGCTGGGCGAGTGATCAGTCAAACGGAACGTGTTCCTGCCGGCGTCGAAGGCGCCGTACTCGACTCCTTCGTGGAGTCCGGCGTAGCCGGCCCCGACGGGCTGCGCCTTGCGGAGGTGCCCTTCGTGCCCGGGGTTCGTCTGCACCTCGCCGAGGACGCCATCGTCTTACGGGCGAGGCTGGAGGCGAAGGCGGGCGGGGCGTTGCCGTCGCCGTTCTGGGCCGATGCCTGGATCGGTGGTCAGGCCGTCGCGCGGTACGTCCTGGACCACCCCGAGGTGGTCGCCGGCAGGCGGGTGCTCGACGTGGCTTCGGGCTCTGGTCTGGTCGCGATCGCCGCCGCCGTGGCCGGTGCGGCCGTGGTCACCGCCAACGACGTCGACCCGTACGCGCTCGCCGCGATCAGGTTGAACGCCGGGGCCAACGGCGTCGCCGTCGGCGTCAGGCCAGGCGATCTGCTCGACGGTGACGGTGACGGGGCCGAGGTGGTGCTCGCCGGAGACGTCTTCTACAGCCGGTCCATGGCCGAGCGGATGCTGCGATTCCTGGAACGCGCCGCGGCGAGGGGCGCCCGCGTCCTGGTGGGTGATCCCGGACGGGCCTACCTTCCCCACGACCGACTGGAGGTCGTGGCCAGCTACCAGGTGTCGATGATGGGCGCTCCCGAGGACGCGGAGATCAGGCAGGCCCACGTGCTTCAACCGTCTCGCTGAGGAGCCGGGAGACGCGACTACCGGTCCATTTGCCACCACAAACGGGCTCCATGTCGACCGGCCGACTGCCCTGGACGGACGAGCCGCCGGTTGCTCGAACGGGCACTATGGGGGGCGCATCCCTGCCGATCCCCTGGATCCTTGCTAGAGTGATCGAGCTTTTTGGGTATGTGGTTCGCCTTATCCCAGCCGGCTGGCAAGTCGCGAGTGCGTGGTCAGCGGGTTGGGCGATGTGGGGCCTCAAGACCAAGGGCTTCCGGATCTGCGCCCGCAGGTCCTCGCCTGATAAGGGAGATTGGCAATGGCACAGGGCACCGTGAAGTGGTTCAACGCCGACAAGGGCTTCGGTTTCATCAGCCAGGACGGCGGTGGCGACGACGTGTTCGTTCACTTCTCGGCCATCCAGTCCAGCGGTTACCGGTCGCTGGAGGAGAACCAGCGGGTCGAGTTCGAGATCACGCAGGGTCAGAAGGGCCCGCAGGCCGAGCAGGTCCGCCCTATCTGATAGCAGCTGGCGTGTGCCGCCACTGACACGCGTGGCGGCACACCGATGAACGCCGGGCCGATCGGCCCGGAAAACCAGCCTGTGTCGATCCCCGCACCGTCTGTGAGACAGACGGTGCGGGGATCGATGCTGTCAGGGCCTTGTACCGACGAACGTCACCCGGCCGTGGACTGCCGAGGTCAGCGGGTCGACCTCGTCACCGGTGCGGCAGAACACGACCGCGGCGGTGGGTACCTTCACGTCCCCGAGCTGGGCCGCTGATCAACGACCGCCATGCCGAGTGCCGGCGCGGGTGCGGGCGGAGAAGGCCGCCGCGCTCGAGGAACGGGCGGGCGTCGCCACCGCCGTGGCACCGGCGCGCCCGGATCCCGACCGCGACGACGACACCGGCGGGATCGACCTGGACGCGGTGCGGGTCGCCGACGGGCGGCGCGCGGCGTTGCGAGCCGAGCGGCCCCGCCCCGCGGTTTCGGTCGCGGCCGGAGCGTCCACCGGCGGCGTGACGAACGAACGCTCACCTGGGGCGAGCTCGGCCAGCAGGGGGTCGCCGGGCCGCAGGCGCGTAGTGGTCGCCGCGATGCCCGCTCTCCGGGTCAGGTCGCGGACGTCGGGAACCTGCTCGTCGGTCATGAGCGTGATCACCGTGCCCTCGGCGCCGGCGCGGGCCGTTCGACCGGAGCGGTGCAGGTACGCCTTGTGTTCGACCGGGGGATCGGCATGGATGACGAGGCTCACATCGTCGACGTGGATGCCACGGGCGGCGATGTCCGTGGCCACCAGCGTGTTCGCCGAGCCGTCGGAGAAGGCGAGCAGGTTGCGGTTGCGCGCGTTCTGGGCGAGGTTGCCGTGGAGTTCGACGGCCGGCACCCCGGCGGCGATGAGTCGACGCGTCAGCGTCTTTGCGCCCCGTTTGGTACGGGTGAACACCACCGTGCGACCTGGCGCGGCGGTGAGGTCGACCAGCACCGGGAACCGGTCGTCGTCGCGTACGTGCAGCACGTGATGCGCCATCGCCGCGACCGGTGACAGCGTCGAGTCGACGCTGTGGGTGACCGGATCGGTGAGGAACCGCCGCACGAGGACGTCGACCCCGGCGTCCAGCGTCGCCGAGAACAGCAGCCGCTGCCCGGAGCGGGGGGTCAGGTCGAGCAGCCGCCGGACGACGGGGAGGAAGCCCAGGTCGGCCATGTGGTCGGCCTCGTCGAGCACGGTGATCTCGACGGCGTCGAGCTGCGCGTGGCCGGTCTTGACGTGGTCGGCGAGCCGTCCCGGGCAGGCCACCAGAACGTCCACGCCCTTACGCAGGCCGGCGATCTGGGGGTTGGCGCCGACCCCGCCGAAGATGGTCAGCGTCCGTAGCGACAGCGCCTCGGCCAGCGGCGCCATCGACGCCGCGATCTGGGTGGCGAGTTCGCGGGTGGGCGCGAGAATCAGCGCCCGGGGACGGCCGGGCCGCCGGGGCGAGGGGCTGGCGGCCAGCCGGGCCAGCACGGGGAGCAGGAACGCGTAGGTCTTTCCCGAGCCGGTGCGGCCCCGGCCGAGCACGTCGCGCCCTGCCAGCGAGTCGGGCAGCGTCGCTGTCTGGATCGGGAACGGCGTGGTGATGCCGTCGGCGGCGAGCACTTCGGTGAGTGCGGCAGGCACGCCGAGGTCAGTGAACGTGATCGATGAAGGTGTGTTTTGAGGGCGGCGGGCCGCCATAAAATCTCCGAACGTGGAAGGGCCGTCCTGCCCGGCGCAGACCTCAGTGGTCGCGGCGCGTGGTGGTCGACATAGAAAACCGGCTCGAGGCAGAACGGTGCGAGCCGTAGATCCAGTATACCCGAGCCGGTTGAAGCGCGGGCCACGGTCGCCCGACGGCCGGCTTCGGACGCCGGGTCAGGCCGGAGCCTGGCGTACCGGCTGGCGGGCACCGCTCGCCTGTTGGTGCGCCCGTGCGCACGCCTGCGGCAACTCCTCGACAGCGACCGGAGGGCTGAGCGCGAAGCCTTGGGCGAGGTCGCAGCCGAGCTCGTCCAACAGAACGAGGGCGTCGAGCCCCTCCACCCCCTCGGCCACCACGGACAGCCCCAGGTTGTGAGCCAGATCGATGGCGCTGCGCACGAGAACCATGTCCTCGGGGTCGTCGACCAGTTCCCGTACGAAGGTCCTGTCGATCTTCAACTCGTCCGCTGGTAGCTGTTTGAGCTGCGCGAGGGAGCTGAAGCCGGTGCCGAAGTCGTCGATGGAGACCTTCACGCCGTGGTCACGAAGGTCACGCAGGGTCTTCCGCGAGCGCTCCGGTTCGGTCATCACACTGGTCTCCGTGAGCTCCACCTGCAGCAGCCCGGGCGCGAGTCCCGAGGTGGCCAGCGCGGCGCGTACCCGCGGCACGAACTGCGGGTCGAGCAGGCAGCGTGGGGAGACGTTGACCGACACCACAAGCGGTGTGCCGGCCTCCTGCCACGTAGCGGCCTCCGCCACCGCAACGTCGATCATGTGATAGGTCAACGTGATCTCCAGGCCACGGGCCTCGGCGATCGGCAGGAACATGCCGGGCATGAGCAGTCCCCGGCTCGGGTGCCGCCACCGAGCCAGCGCCTCCACCGCGGTGACCGTGGCGTCGGCGATACGGACCTGAGGCTGGAAGAACGGTACGAGCTGTCGGTCCGGGTCGCCGGCGTCGAGGAGCGCGCGCAGCTCACCGAAGAGCACCATCCGGTCGGGAGTTTCGGCGTCGACCTGCGGGTCGTAGACGGCCACCCCGCCACCGTCGGACTTTGCCCGGTACATCGCCGCGTCGGCATGGCGGACCAGTTCGTCGCTCACGCCGTGGAGCGGGCTGATCGCGACGCCGATGCTGCCACTGACCGCGGCCGGCCCGCCGTCGAGCAGGAAGTCCTCACGCAGCACCTCGACGATCCGGTGGGCTACCGCCATCGCCTCGGGCAGGCGCGAGATCCGGGGGATCAGCACCGCGAACTCGTCGCCGCCGAGCCGCGCCACCAGGTCGCCCTCCCGGGTACTGGCGCGCAGCCTGCGTCCGGCCTCGGCGAGTAACTGGTCGCCCGCCTGGTGGCCGAGGGTGTCATTGACCGCCTTGAACCCGTTGAGGTCGAGGACCATCAAGACCAGGTGACCGTCGGGTGAGGAGCGCATCTGTTGCAGGGCGCCGGTCAGCCGGCGGTGGAACATCGCACGGTTGGGCAGGCCGGTGAGCGGATCGTGCATCGCCAGGTGCTCATTGACGTCGGCATGCTCGGCCAGCCGGCGCTGGTAACCGAGTACGACGCGCCAGATCAAGGCCACGAGAGCGAATCCCAACCCGAATCCGACCGACGTGCCGACCAGCATCCGTACCTGCGCGCGCTGCAGCGCGGCGGCCTGCACCTGTGCGCTGGCGTGGTACGCGCGTGTCACCGAATCGATGTCCTGCTGGAGGCGGTAGTAGACGGGCGTGACCTCGAGCCGGTCGAAGCTGACCCGGTCGGGGTCCCGGTCGGCGACCATGTCCAGCAGCCGGTCGGTGTGGCCGCGGTACGCGGCCTGCTCGGCGAGGAGCCGGTGAGCGTCCGTCGCCGCCGCCGTGCGAGCCGTGGTCACCCGCCTGAGCGCCTGGTCGGCGGTGTGTGCCGCCTCGACGTAACGCTGTCGTACCGCCGCCGACGGCTCCACCTGGTAGTGGCGGGCGTGCACCTCCTCCAGGGCGATCGCGCTGCGCGCCTCACCGAACCAGCCGTCCACCGACAGGGCCTGGCTGTGTGCGCGAGCCGCTGACGTCGTGGAGGCCGTACCGATGATGGTGTACGCGCACAGGGCGAGCAGCACGCTGGCGAGCGCTCCGGTGGTGGCGAGGCTGCGCCGGCGACGAGCTGTCGGCTCGGCGTCCGCCCTACTGGTACCGGGCGGCGGCGTCGGGACAGCCGTGTTGCGGCTACGCACCATGCCGGGCCCCCTCATCTCGCCACCGTGTGCCGCGGTCGGGGCCGCGCGCCGGGTGAAATTCCCTCGACAAGAAACATCGGCAGGCCGGGATCGGATCTGACCCTTCCGCTCAGCCCTGTCGGGTTCCGGTCGATGGAGCGGCCGAAGTCCACACACGAGGAGGCCCGATGCGCGTACGCCTGGGGGTCGTGACGGTGGCCACGGCGGTACTGGCCTCCGCTGTTCTGGCCGGCTGCGCAGCGAAGCGGCCACCGCAACCGGCGCAGCCCGCACCGGTCCGGCTCGGAGCGCTGGTGCCGCTGTCAGGGCGTAACTCACCCTCCGGCCAGGCGATGGTCGACGCGCAGCAGCTTGCGGTACGCGAGGCGAACGAAGCCGGCGGCGTACTGGGCCGACGCGTCGAACTGGTGGTCGAGGACGACGCGTGCGACCCGGGTACCGCTGTGGTCGCGGCGGACAAGCTGATCGCCCGGGACATCACGGTGTCGGTCGGCGGGTACTGCAGCAGCGCGACCGTGCCGACCCTCAAGACCTTCCGAAACGCCGGGATCCCGATGGTGATCCCGCTGTCGAACTCCGCCGAACTGCTCCAGCCCCGGTACGACAGCGTCTTTCTCGTCTGCGGCACCGCGGAGGCGGAGGCCCGCTTCGCGCTGCAGTCCATGGCGCGCCTCGGCAGCCACCGGCTGGCGGTGGTGCACGACGGCACCAGCTTCCCGCTGTCGCTCGCCGGGGCAACGGTCGACGCCGCCCGTACGTCGGGCGGGGTCGAGCTCACCGGGGAGTTCGAGCTGAGTCAGGGAGCGCCGAGCTACACCCGTACCGCCCTGCAGGTGCGCGACAGCGGCGCCGACACCGTCTACTTCACCGGGTACTACGCCGAAGCCAACCGGCTGATCATCGACCTGCGCGCGGCAGGCTTCACCGGGCAGATCATGGTCGGCGACGGTGCGGTCGACGGCCCACTGCTGGAGAACCTGAGCCCCGAGCAGAGCAAGGGCGTCTCGGGCACCACGTTCATGGTGCCGGAGTTCATGCCCGCACTCGCCGATTGGTCGGGCCGCTTCACCAAGGCGGTCGGGCACGCCCCCGGCCCGAGCGCGCCCGAGGCCTACGACGCGGTCAAACTCGCCCTCGACGCGATCCGCCGCGCCGGCGGTCTCGACCGCGACGCGGTACGCCGGGCCATCGCCGGCACCACCGAGCTCACCCTGCTCTCCGGCGACCCGCGCTTCAACCCCGACGGTACCCGGGTCACCCCCACGTTCCTGCTGCTCGCCGTGCGCGACAACCGGTTTGTCTACGTCTCGTCCACGGGGCCCGCCTGATCGACGGTCATAGCCACGACGCACTGCCGCGTTCTTGTCGATTCCGAAGGCACGAATTCGTCGTACTGGGAGAGTAAGACTGTGTCCGCCGTCACTTCGAGATCCGAGGCACCAGGGTCGAGAACGAAGCGGCGGACGGGGCTGAGACCAACGAGTTTCGGCGCCGCGAACAGCCTTACCCAGGTGCATCGTCGGACAGAACGGAAGGATCAGGGCATGAGCGGCGTACGGGTACTGGTAGGCACACGCAAGGGCGCGTTCACGTTGGCGTCGGACGGTGGGCGCGGTGACTGGACGGTCGACGGACCTCACTTCGGCGGCTGGGAGATCTACCACCTCAGCGGATCGCCGGCCGACCCGAACCGGCTCTACGCGTCCCAGTCCGGCGGCTGGTTCGGGCAGCTGATCCAGCGCTCCGACGACGGCGGCAAGAGCTGGACCCCGGTCGGCAACGACTTCACCTACGCGGGCGAGGTCGGCGAGCACCTGTGGTACGACGGCACCCCGCGTCCGTGGGAGTTCAAGCGCATCTGGCACCTGGAGCCGTCACACGAGGACCCCGATACCGTGTACGCGGGTGCGGAGGACGCCGCCCTCTACGTGTCCAGCGACGGCGGTGGCAAGTGGACGGAGTTGTCCGCCCTCCGGACACACAGGACCGGGCCGACGTGGCAGCCGGGCGCCGGCGGGATGTGCCTGCACACGATCATCCTGGACCCGGCGAACAAGGACCGGATCTACGTCGCGATCTCGGCGGCGGGGGCGTTCCGCAGCGACGACGCCGGCGCCAGCTGGCTTCCGATCAACAAGGGCCTGCGCTCCGGGGAGATCCCTGACCAGGACGCCGAGGTCGGCCACTGCGTCCACCGCATCACCCAGCACCCGTCCCGGCCCGACACCCTGTTCATGCAGAAGCACTGGGATGTCATGCGCAGCGACGACGCCGGTGCGAACTGGCGCGAGATCAGCGGGAACCTGCCGTCGGACTTCGGGTTCCCGATCGCGGTGCACGCGCACGAGCCGGAGACCGTCTACGTCGTGCCGATCAAGAGCGACTACGAGCACTTCCCGCCGGAGGGCAAGCTGCGCGTCTACCGCAGTCGCACCGGTGGCGACGATTGGGAGCCGTTGACCAAGGGCCTGCCCCAGTCCGACTGCTACGTCAACGTGCTCCGCGACGCGATGGCGGTCGACACGCTCGACCCGTGCGGCATCTACTTCGGCACCACCGGTGGCCAGGTCTACCACTCCGCGGACGGAGGCGACAGCTGGGCGCCGATCGTACGGGACCTGCCGGCCGTGCTCTCCGTGGAAGTCCAGGTACTGCCGTGATCCGGGTCGTCCTCCCCGCCCACCTGAAGAACCTGGCTCACGTCAGTGGCGAGGTGCGTATCGAGGCGGCAGGTCCGGTCGAGGGTGCCGCGCCGGTTACCCAGCGCCTGGTGCTGGACACCCTCGAGGCGCAGTACCCGATGCTGCTCGGCACCATCCGCGACCGTCACAGCGGCAAGCGCCGGCCGTTCATCCGCTTCTACGCGTGTGAGGAGGACCTGTCCAACGATTCGCCCGACGCACCACTGCCCGAGCGGGTCATCGCCGGCGAGGAGCCCTTCATCATTCTCGGGGCGATGGCCGGGGGGTAGCCCACCGCCGTCCGGCGGGGCCTGACCGCGGACGCGCTCAGCCCCGCCTGGATGGTCTAGTCGGTGTCGTTCTGCAGTTCCTGCAGTCGCCGCTGCTCGCGCCGTGCCTCCGCGTGCGTCTCGCGCTCACGTGCGAGCCACTGCGGCGGGTCGGCAGCCAAGGCCGCGATCTGCGCGGTCGTGAGCGGCTCCGTGATCCCGCCGCGGGCCAGTCCGCTGTTCGACACCCGCAGGCGTGCGGCCACGACGCTCCGCGGGTGGGGACCGTTCCGGCGCAGGTCGACGAGCCACTGCGGGGGGTTGTGCTGGAGCTCGTCGAACTCCTCGCGGGAGACCGAGCCTTCCTGGAACTCCCGCGGCGTGGCCGGCAGGTACACGCCCAGCTTCTGCGCCGCGGTGGAGGGCTTCATCAGCTGGGACTTCTTCGGCTTGCTCACCTGATCAGGGTAGCGACACGGCAACCAGCCGGGCCCATCGCCCGAACGGCTGCCCGCCATCACCTGCCGGGTACGGGCTCCCGGTACCCTGACAGGGTTCAGCGCCATCACAGCGTCGGCCCTGCTCCGGTGTGCGGCCGGTCGACGTTTCGGAGGTAACGTGCCCGTCCCCGAGGATCGCCCTCACGCGACGTTCCGCCTGCTGGTCGTCCCCGGTGTCATCGTCGACACGTGGGGCCGCAGATGGTCGGAGCGGTTGCCGGGGGTGGACCTGCAACTGGTACCCGTCGAGGTCGCCCGGGCCGCCCCGCTCCTCTCCGAAGGGGGCGACGAAGGGGGCGACGCCGGCCTCGTCCGGCTCCCGGTCGACCAGGACACCTTCCACGCCATCCCGCTGTACACCGAGGTGACGGTCGTCGTGGTTCCGCGCGATCACCTGCTCGCCGCAGCCGACGAGGTGACCCTCGCGGATCTTGCCGATGAGGCGCTGTTGCAGCCCCTGGACGACGTGCTCGACTGGACGGGCGCGTCGGTCGCGCCCGCGACCGGGGCAGTGGACCGCCCCGCCACGACCGCTGCCGCTGTCGAACTCGTGGCTGCGGGCGTCGGTGTCCTCGTCGTTCCGCAGTCCCTCGCCCGCGCGCACCACCGCCGCGACCTCACCTACCGTGTGGTCACCGACGCCCCGACGTCGTCGGTCGCGCTCGTGTGGGCCCGCGACCGGTACACCGACCTGGTCGAGGAGATGATCGGGATCGTCCGTGGCCGGACCGCGAACAGCACCCGCGGCCGGGCCCAGGCGCCGGAGTCCGCACCACCGTCCAGGCGGACACCGACCGAGGGCGGCGCAGCTCGCCGTACCCCCGCGTCCGGGCGGCCAGGCGCGCGTCGCGGCGGCACGAACCCGCGTACGCCCCCGCGGCGGCGGGGACGGTGACGCGCCCTTCCCATGATCCCGGAGAGCTCAGGTAGCTACTGCGACACGAACTCTCCGTGATCACGGGAGAAGGCGGCGGCTAACAGCAACGGCTTTTCGGATTGGTCTCGAGCCGCTGTACCTTGTCGCGCTCGAACGCCTTTCTGGGGACCGGTCGAGCGTCCGGGTGATGCCGCTGCAAATGTTTCAGGTAGTGCTCGTAGTCGTTCTCACCGACGACTTCCTTCACGTACCAGACGGCGAACCGGCAGCCCCGGCCCAGCGCCGACCACAGGGACGTGGCACGGCGCCGGACCGGGAGCTGCTGGCTGGGTGACATGGTCACTCCCGGCCGGCCGCAACTCCGGCCGTACCGGCAGGTTCCGGGCCGCGCTCCGCCCACATCTTCTCGATCCTCTTCTCCTCGGCGGTGGCGAACAGCCCCGCCGGGGCGAACACCCTCGACTGCTCGTGCGGGTGCTCGCTGTCGATCGCCCGCCCGCTGCGCAGGTGGGACAGGCAGACGCGGGCGGCGTCGAGCAGGATGATGATGATGAGTACGGCGAAGATGATGGACAGCGTTCCCTGGATGAACGTGTTGCGGACGACCTGCTCCATCTGGTCGAGGTTGGCGGCCGGGCCGAGCTTGGTCTTGCCGTTCGCGATCGCGTCCTTGTACGCCTGGTGCTGCGCCCAGTAGCCGATCGCGGGGTTCTCGCTGAAGATCTTCTGCCAGCTCGCGGTGAGGGTGACCACGCCATCCCACACCAGCGGGATGCCGGGCACCCAGGCGTACCGGACGCGGCCCGACTTGCACAGGATGGTGACGCAGACGGCCAGGGCAACCGCGGCCAGGAGCTGGTTGGCGATGCCGAACAGCGGGAACAGCGTGTTGATGCCGCCCAGCGGGTCGGTGACGCCCATCAGCAGGATCGATCCCCACGCGGCGACGATGACGGCGCTGGCGAGGATGGAGCCGACCTTCCAGGAGGTGTCCTTGAACCGGGAGACGACGTTGCCGATCGTGTCCTGCAGCATGAACCGTCCGACGCGGGTACCGGCGTCGACCGTGGTCAGGATGAACAGGGCCTCGAACATGATCGCGAAGTGGTACCAGAACGCCTTCGCCGCGGCGCCCCCGAAGACTCCGCTGAGGATCGTGGAGAGGCCGATGGCGAGGGTCGGCGCGCCGCCGGTACGGGAGACCAGCGTCTTCTCCTCGACGGCGGCCGCGGCGGCGTTGAGCTGGTCGGCGCCGATGGAGACGCCGGCCAGGCCGAGCCTGTTGTTGATGAAGTCCGCCGCGCCGGCCGCGGTGCCGCCGGTGAGGCCGGATGCGGAGTTCATCGCGAAGTACAGGCCCTGGTCGATGCTGCACGCCGCGACGAGGGCCATGATGGCCACGAACGACTCGGTCAGCATGCCGCCGTACCCGATGAGGCGGACCTGCCGCTCCTTCTCGATCAGCTTCGGGGTGGTGCCGGACGAGATCAGGGCGTGGAAGCCGGACAGCGCGCCACAGGCGATGATGATGAAGACGAACGGGAACAGCGAGCCGGAGAACGCCGGTCCCTTCCCGTTGAACGCGAAGTCGGTGAACGCGGGCATGGTCGTGGCCGGCGCGGCCACCAGGATGCCGATGGCCAGCAGGGCGATGGTGCCGACCTTCATGAACGTCGACAGGTAGTCACGCGGCGCCAGGAGCATCCACACCGGCAGGACGGACGCAGCGAAGCCGTAAATGATCAGGCACCAGACCAGGGTGACCTTGTCGAGGGTGAACACCCCGGCCAGGGACGAGTTGGCGACCCAGCCGCCGGCCACGATCGACAGCAGCAGCAGGGCGCACCCGATGAGGCTGATCTCGGTGATCCGGCCCGGGCGCAGGTACCGCAGGTAGACGCCCATGAACAGTGCGATGGGGATGGTCATGGCGATGGAGAACACGCCCCACGGTGACTCCGCGAGCGCGTTGACCACGACCAGGGCCAGGACGGCCAGCAGGATGATCATGATCGCGAGTACCGCGACGAGCGCGGCGATGCCGCCGACCGGGCCGATCTCCTCGCGGGCCATCTGCCCCAGGGAGCGCCCGTTGCGGCGCATCGAGAAGAACAGGACCATGAGGTCCTGCACGGCGCCGGCGAAGATGACTCCGACGATGATCCAGATGGTTCCGGGAAGGTAGCCCATCTGCGCGGCCAGTACGGGACCGACCAGCGGGCCGGCGCCGGCGATCGCGGCGAAGTGGTGGCCGTAGGTCACCCGGCGGTCGGTCCGGTGGAAGTCGATTCCGTTCTCGAGCCGTTCGGCCGGGGTGGCGCGGGTGTCGTCCGCGCGCAGGACCCGGTTGACGATGAACCGGGCGTAGAACCGGTACGCGATCGCGTACGAGCACAGGGCCGCGAAGACGAACCAGACCGCGTTGACCTTCTCCCCACGGCCCAGGGCCAGCATCGACCATGCGACGGCGCCGAGGAGCGCAATGCCGGCCCAGACGGCGATGCGTCTGGGGGTCCACGGGGGTGGTTGGTCGGTGGGGAGGCTCACCGGTGGTTCTTGCTCCTGGGTACGCATGGTGCTCCTGTTCATCGGTGGGGGTGTGGTCGGCGTGATGCCGGTGATGTTCGGGAACCGGCCGGGGCGGCGTCCGCGCCCATCGTGGCGGGGCCCGACCGGTGTGCCGTCGGGCCGGGTAAGCGCACGTCAGGCAGGCTGCCAGGGGAGGAACCCAGACGAACTGGTACCGGGGCAAGAACGGCGCGCCGAGGAGTCGCGGCTCCGACCCCGGCAACCAGGCCCGGCTGTCGAGGTGCCGTACGGCGGCCCCGGTACCGGTTGTCGTCGAGGGTGAAGGTCGCAGGTCCCGTCACATTAGGATCATGCACCGAGGTGCGGCCACCGGTACAGCCAAGTCCGTCAATAGTGGCCAGACTGCGACCAGCAGTGACGGCCCCGCCCAGAGCCTCGGCACGACCCGTCCGGCTAGGCGGCGAGCCGGATCGTCCGCCCGGTCGTCGCCGCCTCCTCGGCAGCGGCCAGGATCGCGGTGACGCCGGCCCCGAACCGCACGTCGAGCTGCGATTGCGGGCCGCCGTTCGCGGCGGCGAGCAGTTCGTCGAGCATGCGCCCGAACGCCATGACCGGCTCCCACTGCAGGGCCGGCACCGCGAGGACGCCCGACTTACCCGCGAACACGGCCTCCTGCCGGGCCGCGGCCGGCGGCACGTCGACCGAGAGCGTCAGCCTGCTGATCGCGTCCGACGCGTGCCGTAGCAGCAGGTGGGTCATGTCACGTGGCCCTACCATCGCGGTCACCTCGGTGACCGGGCCGAGCACCGGGAGCACCAGGGCGAGGGCGTGCGGGCCGACGTCCCAGAGGCCGCCGCGCTCGCGGCGCCACGGCGACGCCCCGAACGGGTTGCCCTCCTCGTAGATCGAACCGACGTGGTCGACGCGGGCCTCGACCCAGCCGCCGGTCTTGCGGGCCTGCTCGAGGAACTCCTGCAGCTGCGGTACGAAGCGCCGGGTGAAGAAGACCGCGGAGGAGAGGTGGCGCTCGGCCACGGCCGCGGCGATCTCGTCGGCCGCTGCCACGGTGAACGCGACCGGCTTGTCGAGCAGCAGGTGCTTGCCCGCGCGCGCCGCCGCCAGTGCGATCGGTGCCTGTACGTCGGGCGGCAGGGCCACGGCGATCGCGTCAACGGAGGCGATCAGGCCGTCGATCGTCGGGTAGGCCCGCACCCCGTACTCACCCGCCAGGGCGGCGGCCTTGTCCGGGTCGCGACCCCAGACGCCGACGAACTCGACACCGGAATGCGCGGCGAGGCCGGGCGCGTGCGCCAGATGGGCCCACGGACCCGTACCGAAAAGTCCGAACCGCATTCCGTCCCGCCTCTCCCTCGCCACGTGCACCCGGCCGAAGCTAACACGTGACCGTTGACGTCCGGCCGGGGTTGTGCCCGTGACGAGGTGCTGTCATCGCGTGCGGACACCCGCGGTAGGGGAGCGGGGCCGTGGCGGATCAGCGGCGGCGGCGGTACCACCGGCCGCCGGTGCCGGCGCCGCCCCGGCCGATGCCGGCGAGGTGGAGCGCGAGGCAGAACAGGCCGATGAGGACGAGGGTGTTCCAGTTGAAAAGATCGGGGGCGCCCAGGTTGCTGTTGATGAGGTCGAGCAGCAGGGCGAAGCCAAAGACGACGGCCGCGATCATGGCGAGCATGGGATCCTCCAAGGGGGTGGGGGTGTCACCGCCCTCAATACCCAGTCGGCTCGCGCGCCAATCTCCATCGTGGAGCGTCCGTCCGTGCCGGGTAATAGCCTTGCCCGGCGGGACCGCCCCGCCTACGGTGAGGCCCGTCAGTACGACGATTCGGGAGACCACGATGCAACGGCGAGTTCCACTCGAACCCCGGCGGCGCCGGTGCGGTTCGGCGTCGTTGCGACCCGAACCCGGCTCCGGGCGACGCCGCTAGCGTCCTGCCCCGGATAGCGCCGGCGGCGCTGCCCGTACTCGGACCTGACGACCTTTCTTCCCGCGGCCTCTGCGCACCTCTGTGCCAGGGCGGAGGTGCCTGCGGTCTTTTACGCGGAAATGCCGGGTGCCGTCATCCGGCCGGATGGGAGTGACCCATGCAGCAGATCAACAAGCGGCTGATGAACTGGGCGAGCATCGTCGAACCGGCGACGATGGCGCAGGCCGAGGCGACCGCCTCGCTGCCGTTCATCTTCCCGCACGTCGCGCTGATGCCCGACGCGCACCTGGGCAAGGGTGCCACCGTGGGCTCGGTGATCCCCACCCTGGGTGCGATCATCCCGGCGGCGGTGGGGGTCGACATCGGCTGCGGCATGGCCGCCGTGCGAACCCAGTACCACCGCGACGAACTGGGTACCGACCTGGCCGCGCTGCGCGAAGCGATCGAGCGGGCCGTACCGTTATCGGCCGGGGCGTACAACACCGCGCTGACCGCCACCGCGACGCAGCGGGTGGAACAGCTGACGAAGGCGGCGGAGAAGGCCGGGTTCGACCCGGCGCGGTACGCGGGGAACTGGGAGCTTCAGCTCGGCTCACTGGGTTCGGGCAACCACTTCATCGAGGTGACCGCGGACGAGGACGGCCAGGTATGGCTGTTCCTGCACTCGGGGTCCCGGGGCGTGGGCAACAAGATTGCGTCGCACCACATCCGGGTCGCCCAGGCGGCGATGAAGCGCTGGTGGATCCGGCTGCCCGACGACGACCTGGCGTACCTGGTCGAGGGCACCGACGAGTTCTGGACCTACATCCGCGAGCTGCGCTGGGCGCAGGAGTTCGCGCTGGCCAACCGGGACGAGATGATGGACCGGGTGGTGGCGTGCTTCGCCGAGTGGCACGGCGGACCGGTCGAGGAGCTGGAGCGGGTGCAGTGCCACCACAACTACACGACGAGGGAGAAGCACTTCGGCAAGGACGTGTGGCTGTCGCGTAAGGGCGCCATCAACGCCGCGGCGGGCGTACCGGGCCTGATTCCCGGCTCGATGGGCGACGCCTCGTACGTCGTGGTGGGCAAGGGCAACCGGCTGGCGCTCGACTCGTCGCCGCACGGCGCCGGCCGCAACTACTCCCGGTCGGCCGCCCGCCGGACGTTCACCCACGAGCAGCTACGCGAGGCGATGGCCGGCATCGAGTACCGGGACACGGACGCGTTCATCGACGAGATCCCGCAGGCGTACAAGCCGATCGACGTGGTGATGCGCGACGCCGCCGACCTCGTCGAGGTCCGGCACACGCTGCGGCAGATCGTCAACGTGAAGGGCGATTGAGCACGTTCCTGCTGCGGTTACGGACTGTCGGCGCAGCGCGAAGGGAACCCTCTCAACCAGCCGCGTAGCTGTTTCGTCGTCCTGGAGATACGGGGCGGTATGAGCCTGTGGGTCATCGACCGCTGTTTTGGCGGACGTTTCACGGGTACGAGGCGGAAAGCCGCAACTGCGCCCAGCGGGCGGTTGGACAACAGGTCCCTGCTGCCGTGTGCCGAAGAGACCGCGGAGGTGGGCGACGACATGGCGTGGAGGCGTCACCGACGTGACGTCTCCACGCCGTCAACGAGTCTGGCCTGCGGCGACCCCGGTAAGGGGTGGACGAACCCGGGGCGTGCCGGCCGGCTGCCGTCGGCTGTCGCGGTGGTCCACGCCCGTCGAAATCGTCGGTTCACCGCAGGCCCGACGACGTTTGACCGATCCCACTCGATCCTTCGCCGTAAAAGCGACCTGGGCAAGGCGAATCCTCTCGGACGCTGGGAGGACGCGGGGCTGCCCGGAGAGCGGACGATCGTTATTGCCGTTGTGTGCGACACTCCCCGAGCCAAATTGATGGGGAGGAAAGATGGAAGTACACCAACTTCAGGCCCAGCAGCGGCTGATTGTCCGCCAGCGGGTACGGCTGATGGTCAACCAGTACGAGGTGCGCGCAGCCGGGCCGGACGGGTCCGAAGGTGAGCTGCTGGCCTTCGCCCAGCAGAAGCGGCTCGCGTTCAAGGAACAGGTGACCCTGTACACCGACGACAGCAAGCGCGAGCCGGTCCTCGGGTTCCGGGCGCGCCAGGTCATCGACCTCGGTGCTACGTATGACGTGACCGACGCCGCCGGTACCCCGATCGGGCTGTTCCGTAAGGATTTCGCCAGGTCGTTGCTGCGCTCGACGTGGCATGTCGAGCAGCCCGGCCTGGGCGTCGCCACCGGGCAGGAGCGCAAGCTCGTCGTGGCCCTGCTGCGGCGCTTCGTGGACTACCTGTCGTGGCTGCCCTACCACTTCGACTTCACGGTGGACGGGCAGCCGGCGTTCTCGGTCGTGAAGAAGTGGGGCCTACGCGACAGGTACGTCGTCGACGTCCATGACCCGCGCCTGGACCGGCGGCTGGTGATCGCGATGGCGGTCGGTCTGGACGCGCTGCAGAGCCGCTGACGCGGCTGACGCGGCTGAGTTCTGCGTGGCGGCTGGAAGACATACGGCAGCCCGTCGCCGCCGTCAGACGATCCTGACGGCGGCGACCGGTGCTCCCAGGCGGCGCCTCACTCCGTTACGGAAATGGCCGGTGCCGCGGTCACCAGGTCACGGGTAGCTCGTACACCCCGTACACCGCCCCGTCGTGCTTGAACGGGATCTCCTCCAGCGTCGTCGCCAGTCGTAGGGTGGGGATGCGCCGGTAGAGCGTGTCGTAGACGACCTGCAGCTCCATGCGGGCCAGTGGCTGCCCGAGGCACTGGTGCACCCCGAACCCGAACGCCACGTGGCGGCGGGCGTCGCGCCGGAGGTCCAGGCGGTCGGGGTCTTCGAACACCGAAGGGTCCCGGTTGGCGATGTCGTTGGCGAGGATGATGCCCTCACCGGCGCGGATGACCTGGCCGGCGATCTCGATGTCCTGGAGCGCCACCCGGCGCCGGCCGCTGTGGGTGATGTTCAGGTAGCGCAGCAGCTCCTCGACCGCTCCCGCGACCAGCTTCGGGTCGCCCGACTCGCGCAGCAGCGCGAGCTGGTCCGGGTGCTGGAGCAGGGCCAGCGTGCCGAGCGCGATCATGTTCGCGGTGGTCTCGTGTCCGGCGATCAGCATGAGCACGCCCATCTGGGCCGCGTCGGAACGGGCCAGCTCCCCGTCCCTGATCCGCTGGGTCAGCCCGGACAGCAGGTCGTCACCGGGGTTGTCGAGCTTCTCGCCGACCAGTCGGTCCAGGTACGCGTACAGCCGGTCGCCGGCGGCCCGCCGCTCCTCGGGCGCCGTCTCGCGGTTGATGATGACCTTGCTGTTGTCCTGGAAGAAGTCGTGGTCGGCGTACGGCACGCCGAGCAGCTGGCAGATCACCAGGGACGGCACCGGCAGCGCGAACGCCTCGACGAGGTCCACCGGCTTCGGTCCGGCCAGCAGGTCGTCGATCAGGTCGTCCACGATCTTCTGTACGCCCGGCCGCATGGCCTCGATCCGCTTGATGGTGAACGGCGCGGTCACCATCCGGCGCAGCCGGGCATGCTCGGGATCGTCCATCAGGATGAAGCTGACGGGCGCGCCGCGTTCGCCGACGGGCATCGGGCTCGGGTAGCCGGGCCGGGTGACGTCCGAGCTGACCCTCGGGTCGGCCAGCAGCGCCCGCTGCTCCGCGTACCGGGTCACCAGCCACGCCGTCTTGCCGTCCGATATCCGGACCCGGGTCAGCGGGGTCTGCTCCCGCAACGTCTGCATGGCCGGCGGCGGATCGAACGGGCACCCCGCCGCCCTGGCCATCGGGAACTCCAGCATGCTGGTCAAGACTTACCTCCCACGAGCATCGAAGTCGCAACGAGTTCCTGCCGGCGCAGGCGCGCCTGTTTGGGCATGTTCCAGCCGAGCACGCCGGTGACCTTGCCGTCCCGGCGATAGATCGCGACGAACCGACGCTCCGCGACATCACCCTCCACAATCGACACCTCGGCGTCCGGGAACAGCGTGCCGTGTACGTGGAGTCTGGCGTCGAACTGGTCGGTCCAGAAGTAGGGCGCCGGGGTGTAGGGTCTGTCGTCGCCGAGGATGGCGCCGGCGACGGCGACCGCCTGCTCGGTCGCGTTGGTGCGATTTTCCAGCCGTAGCAACGCATCGAGCTGTTCATGATGCCAGTGGGCCACGTCACCAGCGGCGTAGATCCCGTCGGCCGCGCGGCAGCGGGAGTCGCACACCAGCCCGTTGTCCACTCGAAGCCCACTGCCCGCGAGCCATTCGGTCGCCGGCGCGGCGCCGAACGCCACCACGACGACGTCCGCCGGCAGCACGTCGCCGCTGGACAGGCGTACCCCGGTGACCCGCCCGTGCTCGCCTGCCAGGCCGACGACCGCGGCGCCGAGCCGCAGCTCGACGCCGCGCTCGGTGTGGAGCTCGGCGAGCAGTCCCGCGACCAGCGGGCCGAACTGCATGGCCAGCGGCGCGGGCTGCGGACCGGCCATGGTGACCGCCACGCCCATGCCGCGCGCGGTGGCGGCGATCTCGGCGCCGAGCACGCCGTCCCCGACCACCACGAGCCGCGAGCAGGACCGCAGGTCCGCCCGCAGCGCCATCGCGTCGTCGAGCGTGCGCAGGACGTGGACGCCGGCCAGACCGTCCTGTCCGGGCAGGGTCCTGGGCCGCAGCCCGGTCGCCACCACGACGGCGTCCGCGGTCAACACGCGCCCGGCGGCGGTGTGGACGGTGCGCGCCGCGGCGTCCAGACCGACCGCCGGGTCGCCGAGGATGAACGTCGTGTCCAAGAAGGACAGCGCGTCAGGCTGCCGCAACCGGACCCGCTCGGGCGACCAGTCGCCGGAGAGAACCTGCTTCGACAGCGGTGGCCGATCGTACGGCGGGTGCGGCTCGGCGCCCAGCAGGGTCAGTCGGCCCTGGTATCCCTTGCGGCGCAAGGCTTCCACGGCGGACAGGCCGGCGGCCGAGGCGCCGACCACCAGCACCTCGTCCGGTACGCTCACGCGTTATCGCTCACCGTGATCGCCCCTGCCGGGCACACGTTGGCGGCTTCCCGGACGATCGGGTGCAGCCCCTCGGACGGTTGTCCGTCGAGCAGGACCACGATCCCGTCCTCGTCGCGCTGGTCGAACACGTCCGGCGCGAGCATGACGCAGGTGCCGGCGCCACAGCATTTGTCCTGGTCCACGAAGACCTTCACGGTGCTCTTCCTCTTCTCGCTAGGGGGTGGTGACCGGCGCGAGCGCCAGCCCGACGAGCGCGTCGATCAGCCCGGTCGCGGCGTCGTGCCAGCTGGACCGCGGGGTGGGGGTACCTTCGGCGAGGGCGCGTTCGCGCTCGGCGACCATGTGCACCATCAGCTGGCGGGCCATGTCGCCGCGCTCGGCACGGACCTCGGCCGGCAGGTCGGAACGGCAGCGGCTCAGCCCCTCCAGGACCCGCATCAGCGACGGTGACGACAGCGACTCCTCGATGATGATCGGCCGGAGCGAGGGGTCGGTCATCACCTGTGCGCCGAAGCGGGCGAACCAGGTGGGGCTGCCTGACGCGGCCAGGTGCTCGGTGACGGGACGCACCAGGCAGGTGACCCAGTCCCGGATGTCCGTGCTGTCGCCGAGCTCGGCGACCATCCGCCGGCGGATCTCCTCGATCGGTGCGGAGTGCCTGCGCGCGATCGCCCGTACCAGGTCGGCCTTGGTGCCGAAGTGGTAGCCGACGGCGGTGTTGTTGCCCTGCCCGGCGGCCTCGCTGACCTGCCGGTTGGACACCGCGAGCACGCCGTGCTCGGCGAAGAGCCGCTCCGCCGCCGCCAGGATCAGCTCCCGGGTCGCGTGTGAACGCTCAGCCCGGATGGTCTTGTTCGTCACCACCGCACCGGTAGTTCCCGCAAGCCCCCCACGACGAGCCCTTCGACGCGGCGCAGGTCCGACACGTCAACCGCGAGCTCCAGCGACGGCAGCTTGCGCAGCAGCACGTCGAGCACCGTCTGCAGTTCGGTACGGGCCAGCGGCTGACCTATGCACGAGTGCGCTCCGGCGCCGAAGGCCAGGTGGGGGTTGGGGCTGCGGCCCAGGTTCATCTCGTCCGCGGCGTCGAACGCGCTCTCGTCGCGGTTGGCCGCGGCCATGCTGCACACGGCGGTGGTGCCGGGTGGCAGCACGGTGCCGGCGATCTCGATGTCCTCGGTGAAGTAGCGCACCATGCCGAACCCGGAGTTGGCGTCCATGCGCAGCGCCTCTTCCACCGCGGTGCGTACCAGGGACCGGTCGGCCAGCAACTGTTCCCAGCGCCGCCGGTCGGCCAGCAGCATCGCGACCATCTTGCCGATCATGTTGGCGGTGGTTTCGTGCCCGGCGATCAGCAGCCCCATGCCGGTTGCCACCAGCGTCGCGTCGGACATCCGCTCGCCGTCGGAGTCGGTGTCGGTGATGAGCGCGCTGAGCAGGTCCTCGCCCGGCTCCGCCCGCTTGGCGGCGATGTGGCCGGCCATGTACCTGCCGAACTCGACCTGCGCCGTCTCGATCTCCGCCTGCGTGAAGCGGGTCATGCTCAACATCATGTCGGACCAGGCGGCGAACCTGTCCCGGTCGGAGTCCGGGACGCCCAGCATGTCGCAGATCACCCACACCGGCAGTGGGAAACCCAGGCTCGCCTTGAGGTCCGCCGGCGGCCCCTGCTGGACCATGTCGTCGATGAGCCGCTCGGCCATCGCCTCGATGCCCGGCCGCAGCGCGTTCATCCGCTTGGCCGTGAACCACTTGCCGATCATGCGCCGCCACCGCAGGTGCCCTTCGCCGTGCTGGGGGAGCACCGTGGCCATCTCGCTGTTGAACACCCCGCCCGACTCCACGTCGGCGACCCGGGCCGCGTTATCCGCCGGGGTCGGCCGGGTGAAGCGTGGATCGGACAGCACCCGCTTGACGTCGTCGTACCGTGTCAGCAGTGTCGCCTCGTCCCCGCTGGCCAGCGCCACCCGCGCGACCGGGCACCGCTGCCGCAGCCGTGCCCAGTTCGCCGGCGGCTCCAGCGCGGACTCGTTGGGAATCGGATACCGCAACAGCTGTTCCACGTCATCCTGAGCCACCGGAATCTCCTTCGACGGTGTCCGTCCGTGGATGGACGGGGTTCCCGCGCCACAGTCTGCCCAGGACATCGGAGTAAGTCAATCAGTTGACTTAATCGAGGCCCGAGAGGGAGTGGCCCGGCGGCCCGCTCAGCGATGAGACGGGCCGGTCGAGTCGCGTACCACCAGCGTGTACCCCGTCGGGCGACGCCGGGGACGCGTCGACCGGAGCTTGAGCGCAAGGGTGAGCGCCATGCGGCCCATGTCGGTCATGGGCAGGCGTACGGTCGTGAGGCTGGGCGCGAGGTCGGCGGCGACGGACACGTCGCTGAAGCCGACGACCGACATCCGTTCGGGTACGGGAATGTCGTGGGCTCGTAGCGTGGACAGCACTCCCATCGCCATCGCGTCGTTGAGCGCGATGATGGCGGTGGTCTCCGGGTGGTCGCGCAGGATCTCCTCGGTGGCCGCCCGGCCACCGTCGCGAGTGAAGTCGGAGTGGACGACGGGAAGGTCGTCGAGCGGGAGCCCGCGTTCGCGCAGTGCGGACGAGACCCCGGCGAGCCGGTCGATGACGGTGGTGAGCTGCGGGGTGCCCGCGGCGACCGCGATCCGCCGGTGACCGAGGTCCAGTAGGTGCGTGGTGAGCGCCCGGCTGCCGGCTTCGTTGTCGGGCAGGACCGCGTCGACGCCGAGCGCGTGCCGTCCGATGACGGCGACCCGGCCGCCGAGCCGCTGGAACGCCGACAGCTCGGCGCGCACCTCGGCTTCCACGTCGGGGTCGCTGTAACCCGATCCGGCGATCAGGATGATCCTCACGCGCTGCGCGATGAGGTGCCGGAGCTGGCGGAGTTCGTAGTCGGGGTCGCGGCCGGAGTGCGAGATCTGGACGAGCAGCCCCTTCTCGGCGGCCACCTCGACGACGCCGCTGGCGATCTCGGAGAAGTACGGGTCGTCGATCTGGTGGACGATCAGTCCCACCGTGGAGCTTGCGCCGCCAGCGAGGGTGCGGGCGTACGGGTTCGCGACGTAGCCGAGCTCCTGCGAGATCTTCCGGACGCGGCTGGCGACCTCTTCGCTCACGCCGTCTCGGCCGGAGAGTGCGCGGGACGCGGTCGCGAGCGAGACGCCGGCACGTTCGGCCACGTCGATGAGGCGCAGCGTCGAACCGCGCTTGGGCATGCGCAACTCCTCCGAGGTATTGACCCGCACCACGCTCTTGCCTGTGGCGCAAGGCACAGCATAGAGTGCGGAAGCGCTTACGTAACCGCTTACGTACGTACAGCTACATGCTCGCTGACCGATGGCCCGCGAGCTTCATCCCGGCGGTCGAACCCGCCCGACGACACACCCCGCAACAGCGGTACCGGCGAGCTTCGACCCAGTACGCACGTGCCGCGTCGACGAAAGGAGCACCTCCTTGGCGAAGGTCAGACGCGCCGTCGTCGCCACCGCCGCACTGCTGGTGGCCGGCCTGGCGGCGGGCGCCGCGCCGACACCCGCCCAGGCGGATCGGGACGGTAGGCAGGACGTCCATCCGGCGCTGCGATCGCACCTCGTCGCGTTCTACGACTTCGACCACCCGGTGGAGGGCGACGTCGCGCTCGAGCGCGACCAGGGCCGCTCCGGTACCGAGATCGAACTCGTCAACGGTGGCGCCGCTCAGCGCGTACCGGACCGTGCCTACAAGGGCAGCGGCAACGCCCTCCAGACCCGGCAGGTCAACCCCGACGTGACGGGCAACGACGACTGGAAGGCCGGCACCTGGTCGGCGAGCGGCGTGCGTACTCTTCGCGCGTTCAGCGGCGCCAAGAGCGCGACGGTGATGGGCTGGTTCAAGTCCGACATGGACGGTCCGGCCCTCAACTCCACCACCCCGAACCCGACCGACCGGTTCAACGCCATCGGCCTGGCCGGCGTGCTGACCGGCGACTCGGAAGGCCACAACGTCCGGGCCCTGCTCGAACTCATCGACGTCAACGGCACGCTGCGACTGGTCGCGCTCGGCCGGCGCCTCGACGGCGGCAACTCGCAGACGTTCGCCGCGAGCCAGGACTGGCAGACCCTGCTGCCGAGGGGCGAATGGGTGCACCTCGCCGCCACGTACGACTTCTCCAGCGGCACCATGGCGCTCTACCGCAACGGCAAGCCGCTGGACGGCTTCTACACCCGCAACGACGACCCGTGGGGCGTGTCGGGACCCGGGCCGCACGTCACCACCGCGTCCGACCCCAGGGGCATCAAGATCGGCGGCAGCTTCCCGCAGAACACGCTGGAGCGCAACCCGTGCAATTGCCGCATGGACAGCCTGATGTTCCTCGACAGCGTGGTGTCGCCGGGTGACGTCGAGAAGCAGTACCGCTACCAGGCCCGCTGACCCCCGATTCCCGAGAAGGAGACACGCGTGCGCATAAGAGACGCCAGTACCTCCAGGATCCGCAGAGCCATGCTGACGGCGGGTCTCACGACCGCCACCGTCCTTCTGTCCACTGTGGCCGCGACGCCCGCCCGGGCCGCCACCGCGACCTACGACCCCATCCCCGAGATGCCGAGCCAGAGCGGCCTCGGGCTGGTCCTGCAGGAGTACGCCAGCTTCCCGCAGTCGTCGCCCAATCCGGCGCCGGTCGATCAGCGGCTCGTGCGGAAGGCCAGGATCAACACGATCAGCGAGGTACCCGACGGGTCCGGCCGTCTCGCCGTACCGGACCTCAACGGCAACCTCTACCTCGTCTCCAACGGCGTGCCGCACGTCTACCTCGACGTGGCCAACACGTTCGCACCGCAGTTCTTCTCGGGCCGGGGGCTCGGCCAGGGCTTCGGGTACGTCGCGTTCGACCCCGAGTTCCGCGCCAACGGCCGGTTCTACACCCTCCACACCGAGCAGGCGTCGGCCACGACCGTGGTCCCGGACTACGCCCAGCCCAACACCATCTACCACGGTGTCATCACCGAGTGGACGGCGACCGACCCGGCCGCCGGTACCTTCACCGGCACCCACCGGGAAGTCCTGCGCATCGGGTTCGGCGGCCAGATCCACGGCATCCAGGAGATCAAGTTCAACCCGACCGCGAAGCGCCACGACGGCGACTACGGCCTGCTGTACCTCGCGGTCGGCGACGGTGGCAAGGGCGTGGGCAACACCGACCCGCAGAACCTCGGCATGCCGCACGGCAAGCTGCTGCGGATCGACCCGCGTGGCCACAACTCTCCCAACGGGAAGTACGGGATCCCCGCCTCGAACCCGTTCGTCGCCCACGCCGGCGCGCTCGGGGAGATCTACTCCATCGGCTACCGCGACCCGCACCGCTTCAGCTGGGACACCGCCACCGGCAAGCTGTACCTCGGCCACATCGGGGAGCACGCCGTCGAGTCGATCTACGAGGTCCGGGCCGGCGACAACATGGGCTGGAGCGAGCGGGAGGGTTCGTTCGTCTTCGACCGGAACCCGGCGAACCCCTGTGACCGTCTGTACCCGCTGCCGGCCGACGACGCGAAGAACGGGTACGTCTACCCGGTCGCCGCGTACGACCACGACCCCGCGCCCGGCTGGAACTGCACCTCCGACGTCGGGGTCGCGGTCGCCGGCGGATACGTCTACCGCGGACACGACGTGCCCGCGTTGAAGGGCAAGTACATCTTCGGTGACCTCGTCGACGGGCGCGTCCTCTACACGGAGGCCAAGGAGATGCGCCGAGGCCAGGCGCCCGCCCAGATCCACCGCCTCTCCCTGTTCGACGCCGCCGGCCGGCCGGTACGGATGCAGGACCTCTCCGGCCCAGGGGCGCCCGGCGACCCCAACCGGGTCGACCTGCGCTTCGGCACCGACGCCGCGGGGGAGCTGTACATCCTCGCCAAGGCCAACGCGAAGGTCTGGAAGGTGACCGGTACCAGGACCTTCGCCGACGGCAACGTCGGCCACGCCAAGGTTCGCAACACCACGGGGGCTGCGAACTGGGCGCCGGTGACGCCGTCGAAGTGGCAGTTCACCAAGGACGAGGTGATCCTAGCCGAGGCCGGCACCAGCCGTCCGGGTCCGCGCCGCCCGTTCGAGTACGCGATCCTGAACGCCGGGCCGGAGTGGAAGTCGGTCGAGATCGAGGCGCAGGTGCGGCTCGACACGCCGGTGGAGGTCACCAACCGGGACGTCATCATCGTCTTCGGCTGGCAGTCGGACACGCAGTTCTACTACGCCCACCTGTCGACCGACAACACGATCTACCCGCACAACGGCATCTTCAAGGTCAACAACGGTGACCGCGAACGCATCGAGTACCAGTGGAACGGGCGGTCCCGCGGTGCGAACCCCGCGATCACCGATGCCGACTGGCACCAGGTACGGGTCGTGCACCTGCCGGCCACCGGAGAGATCGCGGTGTACGTCGACGGCAGCAAGGACCCGTTGATGACCGCGAAGGACACCACGTTCGGCTCGGGGCGGGTCGGCTTCGGCTCGTTCGACAACGTGGGCCGGATTCGTGACCTGGAAGTGAAGGGCACGCCGGCCTGAACCGTCCGGTCGGGGACGGCGGCAACATGGCCGCCGTCCCGCACCGGCGGTTCAGGCCGCGATCAACCGTTACCCGCAGGCTCGTCGGCTCGTGATCGCGCCGGTTCGGCGTGGCTGCGGCGGCGGATGATCAGCCAGAAGACCCATCCGGTGCCGATGATGAATCCGAGGCTGATCGCCCGGTAGAGCAGGACGCCCGCGATGGCGAGCCCGGCGTCGAGCCCGCCGGCGATGAGGCCGAGGATGAGTGCGCCGTCGATGACGCCGAGGCCGCCGGGGATGACGGGAAGGGCGCTCCCGGCGGCCATGCCGGCGCAGTACGCGATGAGCACGCCGGTCGCGGTGAGGTGACTGGCGCCGACGGCCACGCAGCTCATCCAGAGGCACAGTGCGTCGAGGAGCCAGTTCGCGAAGGCGTAGCCACCGGCGGCCGTGAGCTGTCTCGGCCGCATGCGCACCGAGCGCAACTGTGTCAGGAACGCCGTGACCGGCCCGGGCCCCGGTTCGGCGGTGCGACGGCGGACCCGGGCGATGACGGTGTCGGCGAGGCCACCGGCCCGGTCGAGGACGCCCGGGTGGCGGATGAGCCGGTACCCGGCGTACCCGACCGCTGCGAAGGCCGCGATTTCGGCGACCATGAACGGCCAGTTCGGCCGGCCGTGCGCGGCGATACCGCCGAGGACGCCGAGGATGGCGAGGGCCGTGCTGGACATGATGCCGCTGAGCGCGATACACGAGGCGGCGACGGCCGGTGTGGCGCCGAAGCGGCGCATCTGCTGGTAGTTGAAGCTGGTGGAGAACGCCGGCCCGCCGGGGAGGGTGACGCTGAGAGAGTGCGCGGCGTAGGCGAGCGCGATGTGCCGGACGAGGGAGACGCGCAGCCCGGCGGAGCGGAGGAGGCCTCGTTGCATCCGCGCGTACGCGCGCATCGAGGCCATCTCCACGAGGACCGCCGCGCTCAACCAGCCCGGGTGCGGAGTGCGGAACTGGGCGACGGCACGCGCCAGCGACGGCCCGCCCAGGACGAGTTCCGTGCCGAGCGTCGCGGCGATCACGGCGACGCCGGCGACCCGCCAGCCCGAGGGGCGTGCGCGGCGGGCTTGCCTCGGCGGATCGGACTCCGCCGTGGCCGGCGGGTCGTCGAGGCTGGTCGCGTGGTCGGGGCTCACGCGTTGATCGTCCCCCGCTCGGCAGGGCCGGGGCCGTGAACCCCGGAATTCAGTGACGGAAATCCGCTGAAGTGGCGTGGGTCACCGGGTCGCCGCCCAACCGGCCGCCGCCGAACCGGGCTGCCGGGGCCCGGGTGCAGAATGGTCGAACTGTCGCAGGCCGGACCGGGAGGCACAACCATGCTCGTTGCGGAGGCGGTCGGCCGTACCCTTGCGGCGCTCGGCGTCGACCACGTGTTCGGGGTGGTCGGCAGCGGCAACTTCCACGTCACCAACGCGCTCGTCGCGGCCGGCGCGCGGTTCGTGCCCGCCCGGCACGAGGGCGGCGCGGCCACCATGGCCGACGCCTTCGCGCGCGTCTCCGGCCGGGTCACGGCCCTGTCGGTACATCAGGGTTGCGGCCTGACCAACGCGCTGACCGGCATCACCGAGGCGGCCAAGAGCCGTACACCGCTGCTGGTGCTCACCGCCGAGGCGACGCAGCCCGGCTCGAACTTCTACGTCGACCAGGCTGCGCTCGCCACCGCCGTCGGCGCCGTCTCCGAGCGGGTACGGTCGCCGCAGACCGCGGTCGCGGACGCGGCTCGCGCCTACCAGCGTGCCCTCAGCGAGCGGCGCACCGTCGTGCTGAACCTGCCGCTGGAGGTCCAGCACGCGCCGTACCCGGAGGAAGCCCTGGAGGTACCGGCCATCCTGGACGTGCCGCCGCCCGGCCCCGCCCGGCAGGCGGTCGGAGCGCTCGCCGACGTGCTCGCCGCGGCCCGTCGGCCGGTGTTCGTGGCCGGACGGGGGGCCAGGCTGTCCGGGGCCCGCGCCGCGCTGGAAGACCTGGGCGAGCGGTGCGGGGCGCTGCTGGCCACGAGCGCGGTGGCGAAGGGGCTGTTCACCGGGGCCCCGTTTGCCATTGACGTCTCCGGCGGCTTCGCCTCACCCCTGGCGGCCGACCTGATCCGCGGCGCGGACGCCATCGTCGGCTGGGGCTGCGCGCTGAACATGTGGACGATGCGGCACGGCCGGCTGATCGCCCCCGGTGCCACCGTGGTCCAGGTCGACCTCGACGTCGACGCGCTCGGCGCGCACCGCGCGATCGACCTGGGTGTGCTCGGCGACGTACGGGCGACCGCGGAGGCCGTCGCCGCCGAGTTAGCCGCCCGCGGCGGCGTCGCCACCGGGTACCGCACCGACGAGGTACGCGACCGCATCGGGCGCAGCCACCGCTGGCGCGACGTCCCGTACCAGGACGCCTCCGACGGTACGCACGTCGATCCGCGCACCCTGACGATCGGGCTCGACGACGCGCTGCCCACCGAGCGGACCGTCGCCGTCGATTCGGGCAACTTCATGGGCTACCCCAGCATGTTCCTGTCCGTACCCGACGAGGCCGGCTTCTGTTTCACCCAGGCGTACCAGTCGATCGGCCTCGGCCTGTCCACCGCGATCGGCGCGGCGCTGGCGCGGCCCGACCGGCTGCCCGTGGCCGCCTGTGGCGACGGCGGTTTCCTCATGGGCATCGCCGAACTCGAGACCGTCGTGCGCCTCGGCCTGCCCATGGTGGTCGTCGTCTACAACGACGCCGCCTACGGCGCGGAGGTGCACCACTTCGGGCCGGACGGGCACCCGCTCGACACCGTCCGGTTCCCGGACACCGACCTCGCCGCCCTGGCCCGGGGCTTCGGCTGCGACGCGGTGACGGTCCGTACCGTCGACGACCTCGGGGCGGTCGGCGACTGGCTCGCCGGTGCGCGGGAGCGACCCTTGGTCATCGACGCCAAGATCAGCTCGGCTCGTGGCGCGTGGTGGCTAGAGGAGGCGTTCCGCGGCCACTGATGATCGTCACAAGTTTCGGGAAGTAGTGGTCTCGGAAGGCACCTGAGGCAACAATTTCCCGGAAGTCGTGCCGATCTTGGCTGGTAGGAGGCCCTATATGTCGATCTTGTCCACCCTCGTCGCCGCGCTCGCCTCCGGCTCGGTCGAGGTCGTCGACCTCACCGCCCCGCTGTCCGGCGACACCCCGACGCTGGCGCTGCCTCCGGAGTTCGGCCAGACGGCAGCGTTCGAGCTCGAGGAGATCAGCCGTTACGACGACCGCGGCCCGGGCTGGTACTGGAACAACTTCCGCACCGGCGAGCACACGGGCACCCACTTCGACGCGCCCAACCACTGGGTGACCGGACGGGACCGCGAGGACGTGGCGTCGGTGCCGGCGCGACGGCTGATCGGCCCCGCGGTGGTGCTCGACTTCTCCGCGCAAGTGGCGAACAACCCCGACTTCCTGCTCGAAGTGGACCACATCAAGCAGTGGGAGAGCGAGCACGGTCCGCTTCCCGAGGGCGGCTGGCTGCTCTACCGCACCGGCTGGGACGCCCGCTCCTCCTCGCAGGAGGAGTTCCTCAACGCCGACTCCGACGGCCCCCACACCCCCGGGATCTCCATCGAGTGCGCGAAGTGGCTGGCCCACGAGTCGCCGGTGATCGGGCTCGGGGTGGAGACCGTAGGCACGGACGCGGGAGCGGCGGCGGGCTTCGACCCGATGTTCCCCTGCCACACCTTCATGCACGGCGCGGGCAAGTACGGCCTGACCCAGCTGCAGAACCTCGCCCAATTGCCGCCGACCGGCGTGGTCCTCGTGGCCGGGCCGCTGGCGATCGTCGGTGGATCGGGCAGCCCCGCGCGCGTGCTGGCCCTGGTCGAGCGCTGAGCCGGCGCTCAGCCGGTCGGGTCGCCGACGACCTTGCCCGGGTTGAACAGGTCGAGCGGGTCGAAGGTCTGCTTGACGGCGCGCTGCATGGCAAGGGCCGCCGGTGACATCTCCTGGCGCATGCCGCGCCGTTTGAGCAGTCCGACGCCGTGCTCGGCGGTCACCGTACCGCCGAGCGCGATGGCCGCGGTCAGCATCTCCTCGAAGGCGGCCTGGGCGGCAGCCCGGGCGGCGTCGTCGCCGGGCGGGGTCAGGATCAGCGGGTGCAGGTTGCCGTCGCCGGCGTGCGCGATGGTCGCGATGCGTACCCCGTGCCGCCCGGCGATGTCCAGGATGGACCGCAGTATCGCCGGTACGGCCGACCGTGGCACGCAGACGTCCTCGGTCAGCACCGGGCTCAACCGCTCCAGCGCGGGATACGCGAGCCGGCGGGCGGCGAAGAGCGCCTCCGCCTCGAACTCGTCGGTCGACTGCTCCGCCCACAGCGCCCCGGCGTCGCGGAACACGGCGGCCATCGTGTCGGCCTCCTCCTGACCGGAGGGGCCCGGGGTGTCGATCTGGGCGAGCAGCAGCGCCTCGGCCGACGGTGACAGCCCGAGGTGCTTCCACTCCTCGACGGCCTGCAGACAGACCCGGTCGAGCAGTTCGAGCGCGGCGGGCACCAGCCCCGACCGGGTCGCCGCGGCCACCGCCTGCCCGGCGGTCACGACGCTGTCGAACGCGCCGACGACCGTGCGGGGCGGCTGGGTACGGGCGGGGCGCAGCCGCAGCGTCACCTCGGTGATCACGCCCAGGGTGCCTTCCGAGCCGACGAAGAGGCCGGCCAGGTCGTATCCGCTCACGCCCTTCGTGGTCCGCCGGCCCAGCCGGACGGTGGTCCCGTACTGCCCGGCCGGCCCGCCGACGACCGCCTCCATGCCGAGCACGTAGTCGCGGGTGACGCCGTACTTCAGGCAGCACAGGCCCCCGGCGTTGGTGGAGACGTTGCCGCCGATGGTCGACCACGGTGCGCTGGCCGGGTCCGGCGGGTACCACAGCCCGTGCGCGGCGACGGCCTTCTTGAGGTCGTCGTTGACGACGCCGGGCTGGACGACGACGGTCAGGTTGTCGGCGTCGATGTCGATGATCTTGTTCATCCGGGACAGGTCGAGCACGAGGCAGCCGTCGACCGCGTTGGCGCCGCCGGACAGGCCGGTGCCTGCCCCGCGCGGGACGATCGGTACGCGCAGCCCGGCGCAGGCGGCCACCGCGGCGCTGACCTCGGCGGTCGACCGTGCCCGCAGCGCAGCCACCGGGGTACCGACCGCCGCCCACTCGGCGTCGTCGTGGCTGATCGCGGCCAGTACGTCCGGATCGGTGATCAGGTCGCTGTCCGGCAGCGCGGCGGCGAGGGCGGTACGGGCGTCGGTCACGGTTTCCCATCCTCTCCGACGCTCAACGGCACAGTTGAAGGGCCCACCGCCGCGAGTCGGCGGGGTCGATGACGTCGTCGATCTCGTTGAGCGTGGCCGCGTTGAGCGCCTTGCCGTGCTCGTACGCCAGGGCCACCAGGCTGTCGAACATCTGCTGCCGGGCGGCCGGGTCGGTCTCGGCTTCGAGCGCCTTGCGGAAGCCGAGCTTGACGGCGCCTTCCAGCCCCATAGGGCCGAGCTCGCCGGTCGGCCACGCGACGGTGAACAGCGGGGCCTGCAGGTGGCCCATTGCCATCGCCATCGCGCCGAGGCCGTACCCCTTGCGGAGGATGATCATGCCCGTTGGGGCGGTGAGCCGCGCGCCGGCGGCGAACAGCTCCGCGAAGCGGCGCACGGAGGCGTCCTCCTCGGCGGCCGGCCCCACCATGAAGCCGGGGGTGTCGCACAGCGACAGGACGGGCAGTCGGAAGTCGCGGCACAGCCGCAGGAACTCCGTCGCCTTACGGGCGGAGGTCGCGTCGATCGCCCCACCGAGGTACCGGCTGTCGTTGGCGAGCACGGCCAGCGGGTGCCCCTCCACCCGTACGAGTGCGGTGACGATGCCCTGCCCGAAGCCCGGCCGCAGCTCGAGGACAGAATCGACGTCGGCGATCGCGTCGACGGCCGCTCGGACGTCGTAGGCGCGGAGCCGGTCGGCCGGGACGACGTGCCGCGCGGTCCGCGGATCCGGAGCTTTCCAGTCCCGGCCGCGGCCCTGGAAGTACCCGAGGTACTTCTTGGCGAGCGCGACGGCCTCGGCCTCGTCGGCGGTGAGGATGTCGATGACGCCGTTGCGGGTCTGCACCTCGACCGGGCCGATCTCCTCGGGGCGCACCCGGCCCAGCCCACCGCCCTCGATCATGGCCGGGCCGCCCATCCCGAGGTTGGCGTCGGGGGTGGCGATGATGACGTCGCAGGTGCCGGCGAACGCGGCGTTGCCGGCGAAACAGCGACCGGACACGACGGCGACGAGCGGGACCCGCCCGCGCAGTTCGGCGAACGTACGGAAGGTGCGCACGGTCAGCCCGGTGGTGACCCGGTCGGTGTCGCCGGGCCGGCCCCCGCCGCCCTCGGCGAACAGGACGACGGGCAGCTCGCGCCGCCGCGCCACGTCGAGCAGCCGGTCGGTCTTGTCGTGGTTGACCAGCCCCTGCGTGCCGGCGAGCACGCTGTAGTCGTAGGACAGAACAACGACATCGGTACGGGCGTCGAACACGTCCGCGTTGACGGTGGCCGTCCCGCCGACGAGGCCGTCGGCGGGGGTGGCGTCGACGAGCTCGTCGACCGGCCGGCTCTGCCGCTGCGCGGCGAGCGCGAGCGACCCGTACTCGACGAAGCTGCCGGAGTCGACGAGGTCGGCGAGGTTCTCCCGCGCGGTCCGCCGGCCGCGTTCCCGCAGCCTCGCGAGGGCGTCCGGCCGGGCCTCGTCCGTGGTCCTGCGGTGCCGTTCCAGGACCTCGGCGAGGTCGGCGCGGACGTGGTCCAGCGGCACGTCCGCGGCCTCGACGATCGCGGAGTGGGCCGCGACCGGCCTGGTCACCATGAGCACGGTCCCGGCGGTGACCGTCTCGCCGGCCGCCCGCAGCACCCGGGCCACGGTGACCGGTTCCCGGGCGGCGACCGGGTGCTGCATCTTCATCGCCTCGAGGACGGCGAGGTCACCGCCGGCCGGCACGACCTCGCCGGGCTCGGCGAGGTGGACGATCGTGCCGAGCAGCTCGGCGCGGACGGCCGACTCGTCCGGCCCGAGCGCCGGTTGCGCCGGCGCGGCCGCTGCCGGATCGTGGCCGGCGGCGATGGTCGCGGCGTCGTCGGTCGCGGAGTCATCGGTCGCGGCGTCGCCGGCTGCGGTGTCGTCGGTGACGTGCGCGACCAGCCGCGGCAACGCCGCCGGCAGCCAACCGGTCGTCACCGGTGCGCCGCGGAACTCCGGGTCGTCGAGGATCGCCAGCAGGAGTGCGCGGTTGACCGCGATCCCGTCGACGAGGGTCTCGCGCAGGGCGGTCGCCGCCTTGGCCGCAGCGGCGTCGAACGACGACGACCGTACGTGCGTGATGATCTTCGCGAGGAGCGGGTCGTAGCGGCCGCTGACCGTCAGGCCGGGCCGTGCGTGGGTCTCCACCCGCACACCGCGACCGGTCGGCGCCACGAAGCCCGCGAGCCGCCCCGCGGCGGGGGCGACCCGGCCCGCGGCGTCGACGGTCTCCGCGTTGAGCCGGCACTGGATCGCGATCCCGGTGGCGGACGCGACCGCTCCCGCTGCGGGCTGCCCGGAGGTCGCGCTGACCCCCGCCGGCAGGTCGAGGTCGTGGTAGCGGGCGCCGTCGGCGACGGCGAGCGCGACCTCGACCAGGTCGACGCCGGTCACCTCCTCGGTGACCGGATGCTCGACCTGCAGCCGCGGGTTGACTTCGAGGAAGACGAACCGGTCGGCGCGAACGAGGAACTCGACGGTACCCAGGCCGGTCAGTCCGACGCCGCTGCAGAGCCTGGCGGCCGCGGCGTGCAGCCGGAGCCGGACGTCGTCGGGAAGCCCCTGCGTGGGCGCGATCTCGACGACCTTCTGCAGGCTCCGCTGGACGCTGCAGTCGCGGTCGCCGAGCGCCAGCACCCGTACGCCGTCGCCGTCGATCGCGCCGACGACCTGTACCTCGACGTGCCGGGCGCCGGCGAACAGTTCCTCGGCGAACACCGAGGCCCGGCCCGACACCGCCGTCGCTTCGGCCGCGCAACGCTCGTAGGCGGCGGCGAGCTCCGTACGCTCGGTGACGACACGCAGCCCGCGGCCACCACCGGCCGACTGCGCCTTGACCACGACGCCCCCGGGGTGACCGTCGAAGAAGGCGTGGAGGTCGTCGAGCGAGGCGTCGCCGTCGGTCGCATCGAGGACGGGCACCCCGGCGGCGACCGCGGCGGTGCGGGCGGCCACCTTGTCGCCGAAGACTTCGAGCACCTCCGGGCGTGGCCCGACGAAGACCACAGCCGCGTCGGCGCAGGCCCGGGCGAACCGGGCCTCCTCGCTGAGGAACCCGTACCCGGGGTGCAGGTGGGTACAGCCGGTATCCCTCGCCGCGCGTACCAGCGCCTCGACGTCGAGGTACGCCGCCGGGCCGCTCGCGGGCAGCGCTACCGTCTCGTCGGCCAGCGCGACGTGCGGTGCGTCCGCTTCGTCGGCGGCGAACACGGCAACGGTCGGTACGCCACGCTCCCGGGCCGCCCGCAGGATGCGCAGCGCGACCTCACCGCGGTTGGCGACGAGCAGCTTCACGACGCGATCATAATGTCGATCACCTACCGGTACCTTCAATCGCTTTCGGCCCGTTTCTCCTGCAACTGATGCCTGGTGCGGACCAGCCGCAACAGGGTGACCAGCCCGATGCCGCCGACCACGTTGCCCAGTACCGCCCAGCCCAGCCACCCCAGCCAGTCCAGGTAACCGAACGGCGCGTGCCCGGTGTGGAACCCGCTGAAGATCAGCAACGAGTCCAGGATCGAGTGGTTGAGCTGCAACCCCGCCAGCAGGAACCCGGCGCCGATCGCGGCGACGATCCGGGCCGGGATCGACTCGGTCCCGTGCTGCATGCGCGTCATCAGCGTGATCACGCCGCCGCCGAGGACGGCCAGGCAGAACGAGCGCAGGTTGATGCCGAGGTCGATGTAGTGCCGCGCGCTCTCGACGGCCTGCCCGGACAGCTCGGGGAACGCCGTGATGATCAACCAGGTGAAGACCCAGCCGCCGGCGAGGTTGGCCACCAGCGTGCCGCCCCACAGCCGCAGCAGGTCGAGCATGCGGGACTTGCCGGCGGCGAGCACCGTCACCGGTACCAGGAAACCCTCGGTGAACAGCTCGCTGTGCCCGAGCAGCAGTGCGATCAGCCCGATCGAGAACGCCAGCCCGGCCACGAGATGGTCGCCGGTGGCGGCGAGCACGGCCAGTAGCGCCAGTACGCCGGTGGCGACGTCCAGCCCACCGAGCGCACCGGTCGCGACCAGGGCGGGCCAGCCGCGGTGCAGCCGGGGTTCGCCCTCCTCGACGATCCGGTCGAGGGAGCGCTCCACCCGGGCCTCGCCGGGCTCGGTCCGTTCATGACCGTCACTGTTGCTCATGCCCCCGGAGTACCCGCGGCCGGTGGACAGCAACCGGGATCGCGTCCCGGTTGGGTGCCCCGTCGGCCGGGCATATGGAAGGTCACGACGTCACACCGACGAGGAGGACACGGTGCCGATGGCGGAGGACCAGTACGGCAGGCAGGATCCGCGCAAGCAGTACGGGCAGCCCGCGGAGGGTGAAGGGGTGACGATCGAGCACCCCGGCCGCACGGGGGAGATGCCCGACCGGCCGGATCACGGCGAGGAGAGTTACCGCGGCTGCGGTCGGCTGGAGGGGTACAAGGCGGTCGTCACCGGCGGCGACTCCGGGATCGGCCGCGCCGTCGCGCTCGCCTTCGCCCGCGAGGGCGCCGACGTCCTCATCTCCTACCTGCCGGAGGAGGAGCAGGACGCCCAGGAGACGGTACGGCTGGTGCGCGACGCAGGGCGCACGGCGGTGACCGTGCCCGGTGACCTCCGCGAGGAGGCGCAGTGCCGCCGGGTGATCGACCGGGCGGTGGCCGAGTTCGGCCGGATCGACGTGCTGGTCAACAACGCCGCGTACCAGATGATGCAGCCGGGCGGGATCGCCGACATCACCACCGAGCAGTTCGACCGGGTACTGAAGACCAATCTGTACGCGATGTTCTGGCTGTGCAAGGCGGCCGTCCCGCACCTGCGGCCCGGATCGGCCATCATCAACACTTCGTCGATCCAGGCGTTCGACCCCTCGCCGGGCCTGCTCGACTACGCCACCACCAAGGGCGCGATCGTCAACTTCACGAAGGGGCTCGCCGCCGACGTCATCGGCAAGGGCATCCGGGTCAACTCCGTCGCGCCGGGGCCGGTCTGGACGCCGTTGATCCCGGCGACGATGCCGGCCGAGAAGGTCGAGTCGTTCGGCAAGGAGGAGTCGCCGATGGGGCGCGCGGCTCAGCCGGCCGAACTCGCCCCGGCGTACGTCTTCCTGGCGTCCCAGGAGTCCAGCTACATCACCGGCGAGGTGATCAAGGTGACCGGAGGGAGTCGCTGAACGGCGTTGCGCGGCTACGCGCCTATGACGTACCGAAGTCCGGAACGGTGATGGCGCCATCCGGGCCGAGGGGGAAGCCGGGGTTGTAGGCGATCTCCCAGACGTGGCCGTCCGGGTCGGCGAAGCAGCCCGCGTAACCGCCGTAGAACGTCTCTCCGGCGGCCCGCGTCATCTCGGCCCCGGCAGCGGCGGCGTCGCGCAGCACCTCGTCGACCTCGCTCCGCGACCGGACGTTGTGCGCCAGGGCCATCCCGCCGAAGCCGTCGGTACCCTTGTCCTCGACGCCCGCGTCGGCGGCGAGTTTGGCGCGCCCCCACAGGACGACCACGGCGCCTCCGGCCTGGAAGAACACCGTCTCCTCGGCCTCCTGGCCGCGCCAGCCGAGCCGCTCGTAGAACGTCCGGGACCGCGTCAGGTCAGCGACCCCGAGCGTGACCAGGCTGATGCGTTGTTCCATCCCCGCACCGTACCGCTGGTGGCCGCACTCTCGCGGCCACCAGCCTCGGGTCACGTCACCCGAGCAGGCCCGGCCGTTCCCACTCCTTGCCGTCCACGTGGTGGGCGAGGAAGGCGAGGACCGTCGAGTACCAGATCTTGGCGTGGTTGGGCGTCAGGATCCAGTGGTTCTCGTCGGGGAAGTACAGGAACTTGTGGGGGCTCGACCCGTCCTCCGCCTTCGACCGCGACAGGAGGTCCCACCACAGGCGCAGGGCCTCACCGATCGGCACCCGGTAGTCCTTGTCGCCGTGGATGACGAGCATCGGGGTGGTGATGGCATCGGCGGAACGGTGCGGTGAATGGGAGTCCGTCATCTCCGGGGTCATCTCGCGGGCCCAGTAGTACGAGGCGTCGGTGGTCCCGCTCATCTGGTCGAGCGCCCAGAGCGACGCGTGCGTGACGATCGCCGCGAACCGGTCGGTGTGTCCGGCTACCCAGTTGGCCATGTAGCCGCCGAAGGAGCCGCCCATCGCGGCGGTACGGTTCCCGTCGACGCCGGGGTGCTCCTGCGCGGCGTCGGTGATCGCCATCAGGTCGGTGTACGGCGCGTCACCCCACGCACCCCAGCCGCGCCGGATGAAGTCGATGCCGTAGCCGGTGGACAGAGCGGGGTCGGGCAGCAGGACCGCGTACCCGTGGGCCACGGCGATCCAGGGGTTCCAGCGCCAGGACCACGCGTTCCAGGAACCGAGCGGGCCGCCGTGGATCCACAGCAGCAGGGGTACCGGCGCGTCCGTGCCGGCCTGTTGCGGCAGCGCGATCCACGCGCGCAGCGGGGTACCGTCTTCGGCGGTCGCGGTCACCTCTTCCAGCCGTCCCGGTACCCCGACGCCGACGCCGAGCGCGTCGGCCGGGCCGAGCAGGGGCGCAGGCGCCGACGCGCCGTCCAGGGCGACCCGGACCGGGGCGGGCGGACTGTCCACGGCGGAGCGCAGCGCGTAGATCCAGCGCCCGTCCGGTGAGACCCGGATGTCGGTGTAGGCACCGTGATCGTGGGTCAGTCTGGTGGGCTGTCCGGTCGTGGCGTCCACCCGCCACAGCGGCGAGTGGCCCTGGTCATCGGCGGCCACGATCAGTGCGGTGCCGTCCGGCGTCCAGCGGGCGGAGTGCGGCCAGCGGTCCCAGGCCTCGGTCAGGGCCTGAACCGGGCCACCGGTGACCGGCACGACGCCCAGCCAGCAGTCACCGGGATCGTGCGCGGTCGACCGTCGGCGAACGACGACCGCGACGCGGGCGCCGTCGGGGGACAGCCGCGGCGACTCGTACTCGTGGTCGACGTCGTCGGCCAGGACCCGGCGCTCACCGCTGGCCACGTCGATCGCCACCACCGTGGACCGCTGCGACCCGGCTGGCTCGGCCACCATCCAGGTGGCGACCACGGTGCGACCGTCGGGGGTGATGTCCCAGCTCGCCTCGTCGTCCAGTGCCCGGCCGGCGTGGCCGGTGACGTCCCGCAGATCGAGTTGGGCGTCGGTGAATGCGAGGTCCTCGGCGAGGTCGGCGACGAGCAGCCGGGTACGTGCCGGCCCGAGGTCGTGATCCCAGTACCGGACCGGGTACTCCTCGTGCAGGATTGCCGAGACCCCCGCCTCCTTCCGCTTCGTGCGGATCTCTTTGTCGCTGGCGGTGTCGGTGGACGACGGCATCATCGCCGAGCCGACCACGATCGTCCCGGCCTCGCTCACGACGACGCCACGCACGCCCCCGGGCGGGCAGGCCGCCACCCGGGCGTCGCCGCCGGCGGCCGGCTGCAGCCACAGTGCCCCCTTCGGCTCCTCGTCGGCGTCGCCGTCGGGCTCCGGCCGTGCCGACACGAACAGCAGATCACCCGACGGCGTGAAGGCGGCTGCCGACTCGCCCTGGGAGCTTCGGGTCAGTCGCCGGGCCGTTCGCGCCCCGTCCGGGTCGACCTCCCACAACGCCGTGGTGTAGCGGTTCTTCTTGCGCTCGGGCCTTGCCACCCCGACGACGAGCCGGCGGCCGTCCGGCGACAGCCACAGTCCCCCGACCCGCGGCAGGCCGGCGTAGGCATCGAGGTCGAAGAAGGGATCGGCAGGTTGCTCGTCCGGGTTCGCGTCGGTGATCACCAAGCCTTCTTACCACGGCATTGATGTCCATGGGGTGACGCCGCCGCCGGACGCCCGACACACGACCTGCCTGTCCACTGTGCACTCTGTCGGGCAGTCGGGGTCGTCGAGCCTTCCGCGTACCTGATCTGCGTTTGTGTGGCGCAGTTGGTCGAGGAGGGAGAGGGTGTGCCGCCAGGCCTCCCGGGCGTACCGGTGATCGCCGCTCCCGTGGAGGGTGTCGCCCGGGTTGGTCAGGGTGGCAGCCGGTACGGCAACTCCGGCGACACCACCTCTGTCTGGACCCCTGTTACTGCTCGTGCTAGCGTGCACGGACTGTTTGGGAGCGCTCCCAAGATCGCTGTACCTCCCCACGCATCAAGGAGCACCGTGGCACGTCTACTTCGCGGCCTGACGGCTGCCGGTCTGCTGCTCGCAGCCTCGGCCTCGGCCGTGGCCGTCAGCGGCCCCGCGTACGCCGACGCCAAGATCTGCGGCAAGACCGACACCACGACCGTTCAGGATCAGTACGTTGTCATGAACAACGTCTGGGGCGCCGACAGCTCGCAGTGCATCAACGTGACGGACAAGGGGTTCACGGTCGCGGCGGACCACAGCAAGCGCACCGACGGCGCGCCGGCCTCGTACCCGGCGATCTACTACGGCTGCCACTACACCAACTGCTCGAACGGCACCAACCTGCCGATGCAGGTCAGCAAGATCGAGAGTGCGACGAGCAGCATCAGCTACTCGTACCCCACCGCCAAGGGCGCCTACGACGCCGCGTACGACATCTGGCTGGACCCGGCGCCGAAGGAAGACGGCGTGAACCAGCAGGAGCTCATGATCTGGTTCAACCACCAGGGCGGGCCCCAGCCGGTGGGCTCCAAGACCGGTACCGTGACTGTCGGTGGCCGTACCTGGGAGGTCTGGACCGGCAACAACGGCATGAACGACGTCGTCTCGTACGTCGCGACGTCACCGATCACGAGCTGGAACTTCAGCGTGCTGGACTTCGTCAAGGACATCCAGAAGCACAGCAAGGTCACCGACTCGTGGTACCTGACCAGCATCCAGGCCGGGTTCGAGCCGTGGCAGGGCGGTACCGGTCTCGGCCTCAACTCGTTCAGCGCCAGCGTCAACGGTGTCGGTGGCGGTGCGAAACCGGCCGCTCCGCAGAGCTGCCGGGTGTCGTACAAGCCCACGTCCTGGAACGACGGCTTCACCACCACCGTCGCCATCACCAACACGTCCACGACCGCCATTCACGGCTGGAAGCTGACGTTCCCGTTCGCCGGGGACCAGAAGGTCGCCAAGGCGTGGACGTCGACCGTGTCGCAGAACGGCACGACCGTGACCGCCGCCAACAGCCCCTACAACGGCTCGATCGCGCCGAACGGCACCGTGTCGTTCGTGCTCCAGGGCACCCACGGTGGCGCCAACCCGTCGCCGACGGCCTTCAACCTCAACGGGACCGCCTGCACCGCCGGATGATCAGCGATGGGGACCGAGGTCAGTGCGACTCGCGGCTGACCCGGTCCCCGCTCGACCCGACCAGGAAGTCCAGGTCGGCGCCCTTGTCGGCCTGCATCACGTGCTCGACGTACAGCCGTTCCCAGCCGCGGACCGGCGCGGCGAAGGCGGCCGACGCCTCCGGTGAGCCCTTCCGCCGGGACAGCTCGGCCGGATCGACGTCGAGCTCCAGCCGGCGCCCCGGCACATCGAGGACGACCGGGTCGCCGGTGCGCACCAGCCCCAGTACCCCGCCGGCGGCCGCCTCCGGCGCCACGTGCAGCACGACCGTCCCGTACGCGGTGCCGCTCATCCGCGCGTCGCTGATGCGCACCATGTCGCGTACACCCTTGGCGAGCAGCTTCTCGGGCAGCGGCATGTTGCCCACCTCCGGCATGCCCGGGTAACCCTTCGGGCCGCAGCCCCGCAGGACCAGTACCGAGGTCTCGTCGACCTCGAGCGCCGGGTCGTCGAGCCGGGCGTGCAGGTCCTCGATGCTGTCGAAGACAACCGCGCGGCCTCGGTGGCGCAGCAGCTCCGGGGACGCGGCGGCCGGCTTGATGACGGCGCCGTCCGGGGCGAGGTTGCCGCGCAGCACCGCGATCCCGGCGCCGTCGAGCAGCGGGTTCCCGCGGGGGCGGATCACGGTCTCGTCCCAGATCCGCGCGTCGTCCAGGTGCTCGACGAGCGGCGCACCGGTGACCGTCGACGCCTGCGGATCGAGCAGGTCGCGGACCTCCCGCAGGACCGCCAGCAGGCCACCGGCCCGGTGGAGGTCCTCCATCAGGTACCGCCCGGCCGGCTGCAGGTCCACCAGCAGCGGGACGTTCGCGCCGACCCGGTCGAAGTCGTCCAGCGACAGGTCGACGCCGAGGCGGCCGGCGATGGCGAGCAGGTGCACGACGGCGTTGGTCGACCCGCCGATCGCGGCGAGCGCGACGATGGCGTTGAGGAACGATTCACGGGTCAGCACGGTGCTCGGCCGGCGGCCCTCGCGTACCAGGTCGACGGCGAGCCGGCCGGTCGCGTGCGAGCGCTCCAGCAGCCGGCTGTCGGGGGCGGGCGTACCGGCGGTGCCGGGGATCGTCATCCCCAGCGCCTCGGCCATACAGGCCATTGTGGACGCGGTACCCATGGTGTTGCAGTGCCCGCGGCTGCGGATCATCGACGACTCGGACTGCAGGAACAGCTTCTCCGACAGGGTGCCCGCGCGTACCTCCTCGCTCAGGCGCCACACGTCGGTGCCGCAGCCGAGCGGTGCGCCGCGGAAGTGGCCGGTCAGCATGGGCCCGCCGGGTACGACGACGGCGGGGATGTCCACCGAGGCCGCCGCCATCAGCAGCGCCGGGATGGTCTTGTCGCAGCCGCCGAGCAGCACGACCCCGTCCACCGGGTTGGCGCGCAGCATCTCCTCGATGGACATGGCCGCGAGGTTGCGCCACAGCATCGCGGTCGGCCGGACCAGGGTCTCGCCCAGCGACATGACCGGCAGGTTCAGCGGGATGCCGCCGGCCTCGTACACGCCCTGCTTGACGCTCGTCGCGATCTCGTCGAAGTGCGAGTTGCAGGGGGTGAGGTCGGACGCGGTGTTGGCGATGGCGATGTGCGGGCGATCGGTGAACGCGGAGTCCGGCAGGCCCCGGCGCATCCACGCCCGGTGGATGTAGGCGTTGCGAACGTCGCCGGAGTACCACTCTGCGCTGCGCAGCTCTGCCATCCGCCCGCCTTTCGACAAACATTGATTTATGTGCGGATTGTGCCGCACGCTAGGCGGCGTGGGAAGCAGGAAGAAGACGTACCGGGCGCAGGTCGCCAGCCGCGAGGCGTACATCCTCGGCGAGGGTCCGGTGTGGGACGGGCCGACCGGCCGGGTGGTGTGGGTCGACATCCAGGCGGGCCTCGTGCTGGAGGGTGCGCTGCGCTCGGACGGCGTCGAGCCGGTCCGGGGCCACAGCCTGCCCGGTACCGTCGGCGCGGCCGTACCCGCGAGCGACGGTGGACTGTTGGTGGCCGCCCGGGACGGGCTCGCCACGATCTCTCCCGACGGCCGGCTCGACCTCGGGCCGCGGCTGCTGCCGGGCGGCGCCGACAGCCGGTTCAACGACGGCGCCTGCGATCCCGCCGGCCGGTTCCTGGTCGGCAGTCTCTCCCTCGACGGCCGGCGCTCCGACGAGCGGCTCTACCGGCTGGAGTCCGACGGCTCGGTACGGGTGCTCGCCGATCGCGTGACGCTCTCCAACGGTCTGGGCTGGTCGCCCGACGGCCGCACGATGTACCACGTCGACAGCGTGCCCGGCACCGTGTGGTCGGCGGCGTACGACCCCGTGACCGGGGAGGTCGGCGAGCGGCGGACACTGCTGTCGATCGCGGACGGCCTGCCCGACGGCCTGTGCGTGGACGTCGAGGGAAACCTCTGGATCGCGATCTGGGGCGGCGGCGAGGTGCGCCGCTACACGCCGCGGGGTGAGCTGATCGCGACCGTCGCGGTACCGGCGCCGCACACCACCAGCGTCGCCTTCGTGGGGGAGGGGCGTGACCGGCTGCTCATCACCACCGCCCGGGACGGGCTGAGCGAGGCCGACCTCGACGCCCACCCCGAGTCGGGGCGGCTCTTCCTCGCCGACGTTCCGACCATGGGCGTACCCACACCCCGGTGGGCCGGGGACACGGCGACACCGCCGTGGCGAGCATGAGGGCCTTCGTCGTCTCGGCGCCCGGCGTCGCCGGCGTGGCGGAGGTGCCCGATCCGGTCGCCGGCCCCGGTCAGGTCGTGGTCGACGTCGAGCGGGTCGGCGTCTGCGGCACGGACGTGGAGCTCTTCACCGGTGAGATGGCCTACCTGCATCAGGGCCACGCCTCGTACCCGCTCCGACCGGGGCACGAGTGGTGCGGTGTGGTGTCCGCGGCCGGGGACGGCGTCGACCCGGGTTGGCTCGGGCGGCGGGTCACCGGCGACACGATGCTCGGATGTGGACGGTGCCACCGCTGCCGCAGCGGGCGCCAGCACGTGTGCGCGGACCGGTACGAGATCGGCGTCCGGGGCGGCTGGCCCGGCGCGCTCGCGGAGCAGCTGGCCGTGCCGGTCACCTCCCTGCACGCCCTGCCCGCCACCGTCAGCCGTACGGCCGGTGCGATGGTCGAACCCGGCGGCAACGCGCTGCGCGCCGTCGAGGCCGCCGTCGCGGCGCCCGGACGCCGGATCCTGATCTGGGGACCGGGCACGATCGGCCTGCTCGCGGCCCGGTTCGCGCTGGCGCGCGGTGCCGAGGTACACGTGGTCGGCCAACGGGGACAGGACCTGGGGCTGGCCCGTGAACTCGGGGTGACCGGGGCCTGGACGCCGCCGACGCTGCCCGCGCTGCCCTACGACGCGGTCGTCGACGCCACGAACGCGGCCGAGGTCCCCGCCGTGGCGCTCGACCTGGTGGAGCCCGGCGGCCGGGTGGTCTACATCGGCCTGGCCGGAAGCCCCAGCCTCGTCGACACCCGCGAGCTGGCGCTGCGGGACGTGACGGCGGTCGGGATTCTCGGCGCGTCACCCGCCCTGCGGGCGACGATCGAGCTGTACGCCTCCGGCGGGGTGGACCCCGAGCCGCTGGTGGCCGCCACGGTCGGCCTGGACGAGGTGGCCGGCGTGCTCGCCGGGCGGCGGCCGGCCGGCCCTCGGCCGAAGGTCCACGTCGATCCCCGTATCTGAATCGACCCCTTGAAGGATTGTTGAACAGTCCTCTACGGTGTGCCGACAGGTCCCACCCCTGGGAGGTGCACGTGAGCACGACCGAGACCACCACACCGGCCGAGACCGGCTGGTTCCGCACCCTCGGCGCCCGCGGCCGCCGCGCGTTCGTCGGTGCCTTCGGCGGGTACGCGCTCGACTCCTACGACTTCCAGGTGCTGCCGCTGGGGCTGACCGCGATCGCCGCGTACTTCCACATCAGCAAGGGCGAGGCCGGGCTGCTGAGCACGGTCACGCTGGTGGTCTCCGCGATCGGCGGCGCGGTCGCCGGGGTGCTCGCCGACCGGATCGGCCGGGTACGCACTCTGGTCATCACGGTCGCCACGTACGCGGTGTTCACCGTGCTGTGCGGGTTCGCCACCAACTACGAGATGTTGCTGGTGTTCCGCGCGCTGCAGGGCCTCGGCTTCGGCGGTGAATGGGCAGCCGGTGCGATCCTGGTCGCCGAGTACGCGCAGCCGCGCTACCGCGGCCGGGCGGTGGCGTTCATCCAGAGCTCCTGGGCGGTCGGCTGGGCCCTTGCGGTTCTCGCGTACACCCTGGTGTTCAATCTGGTCAGCCCGGACCTGGCGTGGCGGGTGCTGTTCTGGACCGGCGCGCTGCCCGCGCTGCTGATCCTGTACCTGCGGCGCAACGTCACCGACGCGCCGCAGGTAGCCGAGCAGCGAGCCGAAAGTGGACACCGGGGCTCGTTCCGGGCGATCTTCTCCTCGGGCCTGGTCCGCAAGACCGTGTTCGCCTCGCTGCTCGCGACCGGCGTGCAGGGCGGGTACTACACGCTGGCCACCTGGGTGCCCACGTACCTGAAGACCGAGCGCGCGCTGACCGTGGTCGGCACCGGCAGCTACCTCGCCTTCCTCATCACCGGCGCGTTCGCCGGGTACGTCACCGGCGGCTTCGTCACCGACTGGCTGGGCCGCAAGAAGACGTTCGCGCTGTTCGCGGTGCTGTCGGCGGCGCTCATCCTGGCGTACACGAACATCCCGACCGGGGCGAACACCCTGGTCCTGGTCCTCGGCTTCCCGCACGGGTTCTGCGCGTCGGCCATCTTCAGCGGCTTCGGGTCGTTCCTCGCCGAGCTGTACCCCGCCGCGCTGCGCGGCACCGGGCAGGGCTTCACGTACAACTTCGGCCGTGCGGTCGGCGCGTTCTTCCCCACTATGGTGGGATTCCTGGCCACCAGCTGGGGCGTCGGCGGCGCGATGGTGTTCGGCGCGGTCGGGTACGGCATCGCCCTGCTCGCCCTGCTCGGCCTGCCCGAGACCCGTGGTCAGGAACTGGCCTGAAAGGACCCCTGCCATGACCACGATCTCCGATCCGGCCACGCTGGACCCGGCGGCCGCCCGCGGCCTGTTCCGGGCGGGCACCGCCGTTCCGACCGCCGGTTGGGCGAGCGGCTACACCCAGGCCAACCTGATCGCCGTACCCGCCGACTGGGCGTACGACGTGCTGCTGTTCGCCCAGCGCAACCCGAAGCCGTGCCCCGTGCTGGACGTGACCGACCCGGGCAGCCCGGCGACCGTCCTCGCGCCAGGCGCCGACCTGCGCACCGACATTCCCCGCTACCGGGTCTGGCGGGACGGCGAACTGGTCGACGAGCCGGCCGACGTGACCGGCGTGTGGCGCGACGACCTGGTCGCGTTCCTCATCGGGTGCAGCTTCAGCTTCGAGTGGGCGCTGCTCGCGGCCGGGGTACCGCTGCGCCACGTCGACCAGGGACGCAACGTCGCGATGTACCTGACCGACAGGGAGTGCCGCCCGGCCGGCCGGGTGCACGGCCCGATGGTGGTCTCCATGCGGATGGTCCCGACCGACCTCGTCGACACCGCCGTACGGGAGAGCGGGCGGATGCCGGCCGTGCACGGCGCCCCGGTGCACGTCGGCGACCCGGCGGCCCTGGGCATCGCCGACCTGGACCGGCCCGACTTCGGCGACCCGGTGGTCGGCGAGCCCGGTGACGTCCCGGTCTTCTGGGCGTGCGGGGTCACCCCGCAGGCGGCCCTGATGGCGTCGCGCCCGCCGTTCGCGATCACGCACGCCCCCGGGTACATGTTCGTCACCGATGTCCGGGACGAGGAGTACCGGGTCGGCTGACCTGCCCTTTCGTTATCGATCTAACAGCTCACGACGCTTGTGGACCGGCGATCTTCGTCCATAGGCTCCTGACTCGCTGGGTACGGGGGAGGGGGCTGCCGCATGGTCGGTAGCGGTGACGGAGGGCTGGTCCGGTTTCCGGCCGAAGTGGTCCAGCACCATGCGGGCGTCGTCGAGCAGGTGTCCGAGGCCGTGGAGACGGCCCGGTCCGCGGTCCGCGAGGTCACCATGGACACCCAGGCCTACGGTGTCCTCTGCCAGTTCCTGCCGGCGCTGTTGACCCCGGTCTTTGACCTGGGCGTCGACGCGCTGCACAGCAGCGTCGACGCGTTGCGGGAGACGGCGGCCAAGCTGCGGACCGCGGCGGAGAACACCGTCGGTACCGACGTGAGCAGCGCGCAGCGGATCGGCGCCGCCGGCGAATCGGGCAGGCCGCGACTGGAGCTGCCGCTGTGAGCAATCCGCTGGTCGCGGAGGCGCACAGCTCGACGACCTGGTACACCGGCCTCGGTCTGGTCGAAGACGCGTTCCAGATCTCCAGAGGCATCCAGAACGACAGCTGGGTCGACGGCACCCTCGGTACGGTCGGGGGCAGCCTCGACGTGCTCGGCATGGTGATCGACCCGCTCGGGTCGCTGGTGTCCTGGGGCGTGGCGTGGTTGATGGAGCACGTCAAGCCGCTCAAGGACGCGCTGGACTGGCTCGCCGGCAACCCCGACGAGATTGCCGCGCATGCCGCCACGTGGGGAAACGTCGCCGCGTTCACGGCCGAGGCGCGGCAGCAGTACGCGGATTCGGTCAACTCCGCGACCGCGTACTGGCAGGGAGCCTCCGGCGACGCCTACCGCGAGCACGCCGGGCTGCACCTGTCGGTCATGGAGGGCATCTCCCACGCGGCGCACGGCATCTCGTACGCGGTGCAGGGCGCCGGCCTGCTCGTCGGCATGGTCCGCGGGATCGTGCGGGACCTCATCGCGCAGTTCGTGGGTACGCTCGCGGCGCGGTTACCGCAGTGGCTGGCAGAGGAGGGCTTGACCCTCGGCGTGGCCACCCCGATCGTGATCGGGCAGGTGGCCGCGCTGGTCGCCAAGTGGGTCGACAAGATCCAGACATTTGTGCGGGCGCTGATCAACAGCCTGCGCCGGCTGATGCCGATGCTGCACCGGCTCGGTGAGATCTTCACCGAGTTGAAGCAGATGCTCAACAAGCTCGCCCGCTCCAACCCGCTCAAACACGGCGACGAGCCCGGTCCTCCCCGCCGTCATGACACGCCGGACGGCGGTGGCCATGTCAATGACCCGCACGACACCCTGGTGGGCCAACCACTGACCGATACGGACCGGGCCGCGCTCCACGACTACACCACCAACGACGGGTACACGACGATGAACCCGTTCCTGCGTGACTCCAGCGGGTACTCGGACGCGGACAAGACGGCCATTCAGGCGCGGTCGGACCGGGTTTCGGAGGGGCTCGCCAAACTTCCACCGCAGCCGGGCACGACATACCGGGGCGTACAGTATTCCGATGAGATTCTCGCCAGGTACGAGCCCGGGCAGGTGGTGACCGAGCGCGCGTTCACCAGTACCTCCCAGGATCCGAACGTCGCCCAGGGCGCCTTCAACGGCAACACCCTCATGACGATCACCGGCAAGAACGGCAGGGACATCGCGCCGTTCTCGAACTATCCGGAGGCCGAGATTCTGTACGACAAGGGCACGAACTTCAAGGTCATCAGCAAGGTGTGGAACCCTAGGATCGACAAGTGGGTCATCCACATAGAGGAGGTGTGACGTGAGTGAGACGCCCCGATTCGAGCCCGTCACCGAAGAGGAGCGGGAACGCGCGCGGCAGGCCATGGAGCAGCTCGAACGCGACCTGGAGGAAGCGGCGAAGCGGCCCCGCCCGCCGGTGCACAGCCCCGGCAAGTTCACCGAATCCCTCGGCCTCGATGCGCACGGGAACCTGCAGCCACCTCTGACCCCGGAGGAGGCCGCCCACAACGAGATGATCCGCCGGCGTGCACGCGGCGAACATCCGGGCGGCGTCGAACCTGCGGATACCCGGCCGGCTGACGACGACCACGGCTGAGATATCTGAGGTGGAGAAGCTCGGACAACAGCTGCGCGAGCTGTCGGCATGAGTTCAACCGCCGCTCACGTACGGGTTCACGCGGCTCTCGAGTTGATTCCCCAGCTCGCCGACATCGTTGTGTGTGAAGGTTACGAAGGTCTTCCCTGGTACCACAGGCTTCGGGGAATCGGTGCGGTCCTGAGCGAAAGCGACCGGCCCGCGCAGGACCGGCTCCGGGAAGCGGCGGAGCTGCTGGACGCCATGTATGAGGGCGGGCGGAACTTCTCGGACTTCCACATCTACCGCGCCGATTTCGAATTGCGACGTGCGGAGAACCGAAAGCTGTCAGCGTTGGTCGATGAGTTGCGCACACTGCTGCGTGCCGATGAAGGCGCATCCGGCCCGGCTGCGAAACGATGTCGTCGAGCGTGGAGAGATGATGGCGTTCCCCGCGAACGAACTCGAATCGGCACTTGCCGCCCTGGGTTCCGGAATGGGTTCGCCCGATCAGCTGTTGCGAGCCCTGGCCGACAACGAGCTGTGGGTGCCACTTCCCGGCGGTACCGGTGACGGCGGTGAAGCCCAACTGCCGGTGATGATGCTCGACGGGCAGCCGTATGTCGCCGTCTACACCTCCGCCGAGCAGTACGCGCGGGGTGCTGGGCAGCAGGTCCACATGGTGGTCGGCGGCTGTGCGCTGGCGGGCATGCTGGACGAGCGGCTCGGCTTGGCCGTCAACCCCGGCGGTGAGGTCGGCCTGCCGGTGCGGCCCGACGGCGTTCGCACCATGCGCGGCGGCCGTACGACGGTCCGCGCCGGACAGCCCGTCCGGCTCGGGGCGCCCGCCGAAGAGCCAAGAGCTCTGCTGGCCGCACTGGCGAGTGCCTTCGAACGCGTACCCGCCGTCGTCGAAGCCCGGCGAGCCCTGGCGCAGATGGGCGACCAGCCGCCGGGTCTGCTCATCGGTATCCGGGCCGACCAACGGGTCGCCGGCTGGCGGCAGGCGGCCCTCGCCGCGGTCGATGCCGCCGCGTCCGCAGAGCCGATGCCGCTCACCGTCGACACGGCTTTTCTTGACGACCCGACGGATCCGATCACTGCATGGATGCTCGGCAACACCGAGCCGTTCTACCAGCGCTGACGCGGTACAGGTCAACCGAGCGGCCGGTCCAGGAGCGAAGACTGCCGGGGCGGCGCAGAACGTCAGGCAGGCACACCTGGTGCATCCGGCCGAGCAGCGAGAATCCGGGCTGGTGGGAGGTCTTCTGGCAGGAACGTGGCCACCCGATCGACCATTTCCTGGTCAATTCGGCCGACGCCGCACAGAAGGTCCTGTTCGGGCGGCTACTCGTCAGCCAGCTTCTGCGCGGCGCCCTCTGAAAGATCGACTGCGGCACCAGCTCGTCCTGCCGGCGTCATAAGAGCCCGGCAGCGTCGTAGGCGTCCAGGTGCATGGTCAGGATCGACTGCAACGCCTCCGGCATGGGTGGCGCCGGTGGCCGTACGGCGGCGTCGCGGAAGATGCCCCGGCGGCGCAGTGCCTCCTTCCGCAGGGCCAGGCCGATCCCCGGCTGCGCCTCGAAGTTGACCAGCGGCAGCCAGCGGGCGTACGACTCGTGAGCCGCGGCCATCCCGCCGGCCTGCCATGCGCGCAGCGCCGCGAGCAGCGCCTCCGGGCGGGAGAAACCGGTCATGGCGCCGGCGGCGCCGGCGGCCAGTTCGTCGAGCAGGCCCACGCCGCCGAGGCCACCGAAGATCGGTACGTCGGTGCCGGCGGTCAACTCCGCGATGGCCGCGGACGTGGGCGGCGCCTCCGACTTCACCGCCACCACGAACGTGCACCGCGCCAGGGTGGCCAGAATCTGCGCGGAGCTGATCCGTACTCCGCTGGCCACGGGGTAGTCCTGCAGGACGATCCCCGCGCCGGTCGCGGCGTGGACGGCCGTGAGGTGCCGGGCCAGCGACTCGGGTGCCGTCGTATTGACCTGCACCATCACTCCGGCCAGCGCGCTACCCGCGGCGGCGACCGCGGTGGTCGCCTGTTCGACGGCCGGCGCGGTGTGGCGGGCGGAGAGGCCCACCACCACCGGCAGCCCCCGAGCCTCCGCCACGACTGTCGCGACCACGTGCCGCTGTTCCGCGGTGCTCAGCGCGGCGCCCTCTCCGAAGACGCCGAGCGCCACGAGTCCGGTCGCCGGGAGTTCACGAAACAGCGCCACCTCACGCCGTAGCGACAGGTCGTCGACGTCGTGGGTGGGACCGTTGAACGGGGTGGCCAGAATTCCCCACAGCCCTGCGTCCAGCCGCCGTGGACCGTCGCTCGTCACTGCTTACTCCCTGCCAGGTTGGCCATACTCGTTTCCTTGATCACTGGTGGTATCACGCGCGATCGGATGGCCGCCACCTGTGGGCTGGGCACGACCGGTACCGGAACCTTGAGTACGGTCGGGCGATGCCCACCTTCGCTGGTGCCGACGACACCCGGCTCCACTACGACGACGTGCTCCCCGGCGAGGGCGACGGCGGGTGGTGGCCGGTCATCGCGCTGGCCGGCGGTGCGGCCCGGCATCCGGGCTATCTAGGGGACCTGGCGGGGCTCGGTGATCGGCACCGTCTGATCGTTCCCCAGCTCCGAGGAGTCGGGAACTCTCCGATGCCGGCCTCGACGGAGACGGGCTCGTACTGGCGACAGGCTGAGGACGTCGAGCGCCTCCGCATCCACCTCGGTCTCGAGCGCGTGGCGCTTCTCGGGCATTCGGCCGGTACGAGGCTGGCGCTCGCCTACGCGGCGCAGTTCCCGGGCCGTGTCGCCCGTCTGGCGCTGATCACGCCGCCGGCCGGTTACCTGGTCGATGAGCCCTCCGACGCCGACGAGCTGACGGGCCGACGACGTGGGGAGCCGGTGTTCGAGGCCGCCCTCGCGGCGCTGAAGGCCGGACCGGCGGACACTGACGACGAGGAAGCGTTCAACGCCTGGCACCAGCAGGCGGCTCCGGCGAGCTACGCGGCGTGGGGGGCGGCCGAACAGGATCACGCCGGTACCGGGCGCTGGAGCCTCGCCGCCGCCAAGGCGTACTTCAGCGTCGACCCACCGTGCGACTTCGCCGCCCGGCTCGGTGGCGTGACCGCTCCGGTGCTGGTCGTCGCGGGAGCCGAGGACTGCCTCACCGGACTGGCCCCGGTGCTCGCGCTGGCGAAGTTGTTCCCCGCAGGCCGGGCGGTGGTGATCGAGCGGTGCGGTCATTACCCGTGGGTCGAACAGCCGGCAGCGTTCCGGGAGGCGGTCGACGCGTTCCTCGAGGGTCTGTGACCCTTGCCATGAGTCCCGGCACCCCTGCCGAACGGACTCCGGCGAGCTGCGCATATTGCTCGGCCGGCCACCCGACAAGGTATTGACGACCATCTCTTGGATGGCAAGACTTCCGAGTATGCGTGCCGCCACCGGAAGAACATTGCGGCTGCGTGCCGCGCTCACCGTCTTCACCTCGCTCGGCGCCGTCGTCCTGCCGTTCGTGGCCGTCGCTCCGGCGGCGGCCCGGCCGCCGACGGTGCGTTCGCGCACCGTCCTCGCCGGGCCGGCCCGATTCCAGGTGCTGACGCCTGAGCTGATCCGGCTGGAGTACGCCGCGGACGGCCACTTCGAGGACGGCGCCACGTTCAACGTCGTCGGCCGAGACGCGCCCGTACCGAAGTTCCGCGCCCGCTCCGACCACGGCTGGCTGGTGATCACCACCGATCGGTTGACCCTCCGGTACCGCGAGGGATCGGGGCCGTTCAGCCCCGCGAACACCACCGTGACCCTGCGGGTGGCGGGACGCTCCGTGACCGCTCACCCGGCGTGGCCCGCGCCGCCGGGCCAGTGTGACTTCGCCACCGCCTGCCAGGCCGAGGACGGGCGCATCGCCGGTGGTGAAAGCGTCAACTACGACCACACCGGCTTCACCGGCCGCGGGTTCACCGCCGACCACGGCCAGGTGACGGCCGCGGACAGTTGGACCGTGACCGGGGTACCGGCAGACGGCGAGTACACGCTGCGGGTCCGGTACGCCAACGGCGGGGGACAGGCTCGCACCCTCAGCGCCTCGGCGAACGGCGTCTCCACCGGCCGGCTCACCTTCGCGCCGACGACGAACTGGGACACCTGGGCCGTGGCGTCGATCCCGGTGCGGCTCAACGCCGGTACCAACACCATCGGCACCACCTGCGCGCCCGGCGACACCTGCAACGTCAACCTCGACAGCGTCGCGGTCACCACCGCCGGCGCCGGCTACCCGACGACCAGCACCACGCCCGCCCCGCCGGCCGACCAGCCGGGGCAGCTCGGCGGCTGGACCCGGGGGCTGGACGCCTACCCCAACCAGGCCGGCACGGACGTCGGCGCGTACCGGTTGCACCCCGGCATCCTCAACCGGCAGGGCTGGTCGCTCCTCGACGACACGTACACCGCCCTGCGCACGGCAGACGGGTGGGCGGCGGCGCGACCGCAGCGCCGAGGTGCCTACCAGGACGGCTACTTCTTCGGCTACGGCCACGACTACCAGCAGGCGCTCAAGGACCTGCGGACGCTCACTGGGCCGGCCGTCATGCTGCCGAAGTGGGCCTTCGGGGTCTGGTTCTCGGAGTACAACGCGTTCACGGCCGGCGAGTACGAGAACAGCCTCGTCCCCGCCTTCCGGGCGCACGACGTCCCGCTCGACAACCTCGTCGTCGACACCGACTGGAAGTCGCCGCAGCAGTGGGACGGCTGGAACTGGAACCCGGCTCTCTTCCCCGACCCGCAGGCCTTCCTCGACTGGGCCAAGGGGCAGCGACTCAACGTCGCGCTGAACGTCCACGCCGGCATCGACGCCAGCGACCCCAGGTTCGCCCAGGCGCAGCAGACCGCGGGTGGCGCGCTGCAACGCGCGGCCCAGTGCTTCTCGCCCACCTGTTACCGCTTCGACTGGGCCGACCCACGGCAGGCCAAGGCCTGGTTCGACCTGCACGAGCCCTTCCAGCAGCAGGGGGTACGGCAGTGGTGGCTCGACTGGTGCTGCACCGACAGCGTCGTCGACCTGCCCGGCCTGACCCCGGACAGCTGGATCAACGAGCTGTACGCCGAGAACACCGACGCGCAGGCGCTGCGCGGGTTCGTCCTCGCCCGGATCGGCGCCTCGTTCGAGGACTACCGTGGCGCCCCGGCGGCGGGCCCGTGGGGTGAGCACCGCAGTACCGTGCACTTCACCGGCGACACCGACCCGACCTGGCAGGCGCTGGCGTACGCCGCGCAGCTGAACCCGGCCGAGGCCGCCATCGGCCTGCCCTACGTCAGCAACGACATCGGCAGCTTCAAGGGCCGGCACCTGCCCGACGACCTGTACGCCCGCTGGGTGCAGCTCGGCGTGTTCTCGCCGATCCTGCGGCTGCACTCCGACCACGGCGACCGGCTGCCCTGGCAGTACGGTGCGGCCCAGGATCCCGCGGCGAACGCGCTGCGGCTGCGCGAGGCCCTCGTGCCGTACACGTACACGCTGGCCTGGCAGGCACACCGGACCGGGATGCCGATCACCCGGCCGCTCTACCTCGACTATCCGGAGTACGACGAGGCGTACCGCGACCCCAGCGAATACCTCTACGGGCCCGACGTCCTCGTCGCCCCGGTGACCACGCCGGGTGACGTCGCAGCCCGGGAGATCTGGTTCCCGCCGGGCCGCTGGACCGACTACTTCACCGGCGCCACGTACACCGGCCCGGCCACGACAACGCTGCGGGTACCGCTGGACCGGATGCCGGTCTTCGTGAAGGCCGGCGGCATCATCCCGCAGCAGCCCGGCCGGTCCTCGGTGAACGCCGACCCGGCCGGCCCGCTGACCCTCACGGTGTACGCCGGCGCCGACGGCGACTTCACGCTCTACAACGACGCGGGGGAGGGGACGGGCTACGCCAGGGGCGAGTACAGCCAGACCCCGATCAGCTACCGCTCGGCCGGCTCCGTGACCATCGGCGCGGACCGCGGCACCTACCCCGGCCGCCCGTCCGGCCGTTCCTACGCGGTGGACCTGGTCGGCGTCGCCGCGCCGGGCCGGGTCACCGTGGACGGCCACCGGTTGCCGCAGACGAGCGCCGACAGTGCCATGCCCGGCTGGTGGTACGACCCCGGCACCGCGACCCTGCACATCCGTACGGAGGCGCTGCCGACCGGGGCCCCACACGTGATCACCCAGAGTTCTGGGCGCTACGGTGACACGACCTCTGGGTGATCATGGGAGTGGTGGCTGTCCTCGCCGTGCGCGTACACCTTCGGCAGGACGAAGATGGCCGCCAGCAACCCGCACGGTCGGCCTGGACGAGGTGGCCGGCGTGCTCGCCGGGCGGCGCCCGGTTGGCGAGGCCGGCCAGCGGCCGAAGGTGCACGTCGACCCGCGTCTTCACTTATGATCACCGAGGGTTTTGGGCGCTATGCCGCCGCTAACGCTCAGTGATCATGAGTGTGGGCTTGTGGGAGGGGAGGCGATCGCATGGTGCGTGACATCGACGACGCCGAAGCCTGGCTGGAGTCCTGGACCGCCGGGGTGAGCGCGCAGGCGGAACGGGCTGCCGCGCTGTCGCGTCGGGTCGCCGCGCTGACCGGGAGCGCGACGAGTACGGACCGGTCGATAAAGGTCAGTGTCGGCGCGTCCGGGCAGGTGGAGGGGCTCGAGCTTGACGATCGGGTGCAGCGGCTGCCCGGTGCGGAACTGGCCCGGCAGATCATGACAGTGATGCGCGCTGCGCAGGCACACCTCGCCGCCCAGGTCGCCGGTGAGGTGCAGGCCACGGTCGGGGCTGACACCGAGACCGGCCGAGCGGTGATCAACTCCTTCGAGTCGCGGTTCCCGCGGCAGGACGACGACGAGACCGAACGCGATGCCGCGCGTGAGCGCTGATGGTGGGCTGGTCCAGTTTCCGGTCGACGTGGTCCGGCAGCACGCGGGCAGCGTCGACCAGGTGTCCGAGGCGGTGGAGACGGCCCGGTCCGCGGTGCGCGAGGTCACCATGGACACCCAGGCTTACGGCCTGCTCTGCCAGTTCCTGCCGGCGCTGCTGAGCCCGGTGTTCGAGCTGGGGGCCGAGGCGTTACACAGCAGCGTCGACGCGTTGCGGGAGACCGCGGCCGACCTCCGTACCGCGGCGGTGAACACCGTCGGTACCGACGTGAGCAGCGCGCAGCGGATCGGCGCCGCCGGCGAGTCGGGTAGGCCGCGCCTGGAGCTGCCGCTGTGAGCAACCCGCTGGTCGCCCAGGCGCACAGCTCGACGACGTGGTACACCGGCCTGGGCCTGATCGAGGACGCGGCACAGGTTTCCAGCGGCATCCAGAACAACAGCTGGGTCGACGGCACGCTCGGCGGGGTCGGCACCAGCCTCGACATGCTGGGCCTGGTGATCGATCCGCTCGGCACGCTGGTGTCCTGGGGCGTGTCGTGGTTGATGGAGCACGTCAAGCCGCTCAAGGAGGCGTTGGACCAGCTGGCCGGCAACCCCGACGAGGTCGCCGCACACGCCGCGACGTGGGAGAACGTCGCGAAGTACACGGCTGAGGCGCGGCAGCAGTACGAGGACGCGGTCAAGTCGGCGACCGCGTACTGGCTGGGGGCCTCCGGGGACGCCTACCGCGAGCACGCCGGGGTGCACCTGGCGGTGATGGAGGGCGTCTCCCACGCGGCGCACGGCATCTCGTACGCGGTCCAGGGCGCCGGCCTGCTGGTGGGCCTGGTTCGCGGGATCGTCCGGGATCTCATCGCGCAGTTCGTGGGTACGCTCGCGGCCCGGTTACCCCAGTGGCTGGCAGAGGAGGGGCTGACCCTCGGCGTCGCCACCCCGGTCGTGATCGGGCAGGTCGCCGCCCTCGTCGCGACCTGGGTCAACAAGATCCAGCGCTTCGTGCGGGCGCTGCTCAACAGCCTGCGCCGGCTGACGCCGATGCTGCACAAGCTGAGCCAGATCTTCACCGAGCTGAAGACCCTGCTCAACAAGCTGGCCCGCGCCAACCCGCTCACCCGCGGCGGGGAGCGCGGGGTAGGCCCGGATGGGGTTCCGGGCGGGGACCCCAAGGGCCCCAAGGGGATCTACCACAACGCCGCACTACGACGTGACGGACCAAGTTTCGACGAGGAGTACGAGTCGATCCTGGCGAGTAAGGGTCTGGACCGGGCGGAGCACGACAGCCTGCGCCTGTCCGCCGCCGACCACTTGACGGAGGCGGAGCGGAAGGAGGTCATCGACGTGCGCAGCGAGATGACCGCGGAGACTAGCCAGATCATGACGAAGGTGCTCCACCCGGATGTTGCGGACGCCTACCTGAAAAACGCATCCGAACTCAACGGGTGGGAATTCTATCCGGACCAGGTAGGTGGCTTCGTCGCTCGGGGCAAGGACGTGGCCGACCTGCGCACTCCGTCCGATCTGCGGGACGGCCTGGCCCTCGACGACGGTGGGGCGGGCTGGACGCCGATCAAGGAAGACACCGACCATGCCTACCATCTGCGATACGCACAGCCGGACGAGGTGGACGCGCCGATCGCGTTCGGCGGGCGGAACGCCGACGTGGCCGAGAACATGAAAAGCCTGAGCGGTAACAGCGGCGGTCCTATCAACAAGGACGCCCCATTCCTTGGGACCGGTTACACGGCGTACAGCGGGGTGCCCGAGTTCTTGTCGCGGGAGTCGATATTCGATAAGCGTGCGGAGATCTGGCAGGTCAACCGAGACGGTAGTGAGAGCCTGGTCGGCGTGTTCGATCAGGAGGCGAGAAGGTGGACGAGGGTGGCACCATGAGCGAGCTTGAGCCCTTACCGAACCGCGAGGCGCGGGTGGTCTGGCGCGGCCGAGAGTATCGGATTACAGGCGACGGCAAAGGGCTGCAGCGGAGGTACTTCCTCATCCGACTGCATCCGGATGACCCCGATCTCGAGGGTGCAGTCGTATATGACGAGGATCTGGGCAGCCGTGGTATCCCGATCGATCCGTCCGACCTCGACGCCTGGTACAGCTCGAGATGGCGGTTCACCTGGCGGGGCAAGGAGTTCGTCGCAACCCACCGCAGCGAGGACGAGGTCGTCGGCCAACTGGCGGGCGCCGACTACAACTGGGCAAAGGCCAACGGGCTCACCCTTTGGGACCGTGACTGGGCGGTGGGACAGTTCCCGCTCAGCGAGGTCGAGGACTTCCACGAGGAGCGTCGGGATCTGCTGGCCGAGTGGAAGAAAAAGCGAGACCAGGCCGAGTTGAAGAGAGAGCGCAACCAGTGACCACCCCTGCCGGCAGGGAGAGCCTGGTCGGCGTGTTCGATCAAGCGACGAGACGGTGGGCGAGGCTGGCACCATGAGCAAGCTCGAACCCTTGCAAGACGGCGGAATGCGGGCGGTCTGGCGCGGCCGAGAGTATCGGATTACAGGCGACGGCAAAGGGCTGCAGCGGAGGTACTTCCTCATCCGACTGCATCCGGATGACCCCGACCTCGAGGGTGCAGTCGTATATGACGAGGATCTGGGCAGCTGTGGTATCCCGATCGATCCGTCCGAGCTCGACGCCTGGTACAGCACGAGCTGGCAGTTCACCTGGCGTGGTGCGCCGTTCTGGGCGACCCACCGCAGCGAGGACGAGGTCGCCGGTCAGCTGATGGGCTCCAACTACAACTGGGCAAAGGCGAACGGACTCGCGCTCTTCGACCGTGACTGGGCGGTGGGGCAGTTCCCGCTCAGTGAAATCGAGGACCTCCACGAGGAGCGCCGGGATCTGCTGGCCGAGTGGAAGAGCAAGCGCGCCCAAGCCGAACTGAAGAGAGAGCGCAACCAGTGAGCACCCCTGCCGGACAGCCCCCGGTCGACGATCCCCGCAAGCCGGCCGGGCTCAGCCCGGCCACGCCCGTGGAGAAGCCGCTCCTGCCCAGTCTCGCGGACCTGTACCTGGGAAACGTGTCCGTACCCGGACGGTTCGACGCGCACCGCACCGGCGGATTCGTGACCCGGATGCAGGACATCACCGCCAGGACCGCCGACGAGGTGGCCGCCAGCCACGGCGTCGACCTGATCGACGGCTGGCCCCGGGGCGGCCCCCTCTACGTGCTGCGCTTTCTGGCCGCCTGGCCGAAGCTGTTCGTCACCTCGTTCGGTGGACAGACCCCGCAGGGCGCGGCGCGGATGGGCAGCCCGGCCGTGTACCCTGCGCCGTTCCTGGGCACCGGATACACCCCGTACCGGCCGGCGGCGGTGCCGGAGTACTTCATGTTCCTCGCCGACCTGCCCGCCGGCAGCGAGATGTACCGCATCGACTCCACCGGCGAGCAGACGCTCGTCGGCGAGTACGTCCATCGCCGGGTCGGCTGGGTGCCCAGCGAGGGGCCCACCTTCGGCCCGGCCCGCTGGTTCAGGCCGCCGGTACCCGCGTACTCCAGGGTGCGCCGGGGGCTGTTCGTCACTCATCAGGGCGTCGAGTACGAGGCCGACTTCGGTCCCCGCCCCGGCCAGTACACGCTGCACGCCGTTGCCGGGCAGCCGCCTTCTGAAGGGTTCGCGGAGCAGCACGGCGCGTGGACGAAGGTCGTCGACGACCTGCGGTGCGACCGGGCCGTCTACACGCGACAGTTGTGCACCTGGCGCGGCGCGCCGTTCGAGGTCCTCGACGCCGGCGGCGACCATGTGGTGGTGAACTTCCTCGGCGAGAACTACCAGACCGCGTCCGCTCTCGGGCTGGTCGAGGTGGACTATCGGATCTGGCGTGTGGTCGTGCCCGCGAGCGAGTTGACCGACACCCGTGAGGAGCAGACCGAGATCCCGCCCCAGGGGATGTACGGACGTTAGCGTGGCCGTCAGCGTATCTCCGCCAACCCCGCCTCGTCCTCGCCGTGCGCGTACACCTTCGGCAGGACGAAGATGGCCGCCAGCAACCCGATCAGCGGGAAGATCGCGGTGAACAGGGTCGCGCCGCCCTTGCCGATCGCGTCGAACAGCGAGGGGAACAGGAAGATGGACATGAATGACGGGATCTTCACGAAGATGTAGGCGAAGCCCGACGCGGTGCCGCGGTAGCGCGGCGCGGCCACCACCGACGAGATCGTCATGCCGTTCTCGGCCGCCCAGTAGTGGCCCCACAGCATCACGGCCGCGGCGAACGGCACGATGGCGAGGTTGCCTGTCAGGAGGCCCACGCCGGCCACGATCAGCGACACCAGCACCATCGAGAACCCGTAGATGCTCAGGTTGCGCTGCCCGATCTTCGGTACGAGCAGCGGCCCGACGAAGCCGGAGATGGCGGCGAGGGTGTACACCGCGAGGCTGATCAGGTTCGTGCCGAGCACACTGGACACGCCGACCAGCACGAACAGGGTGGGCATGTAGAACGCGAAGGTGGAGAACTCCGACCCCTGGGCGAAGCAGGAGGTCCAGCCGAAGAGGGTGGCGCGCCAGCGGCTGCGGTCGGTGCGGATGTCGGCCAGGAAGCGGCTCAGCTTCGGCTTCGGGATGTCCACGTCGTGGTCGGGCAGCATGTCCAGCGGGTCGCCGTACATCGTGCTGGTGACCTGCTTGGCCTCCCGGAACCGGCCCCGTTCGATCAGCCACGCCGCCGTCTCGGGCAGGTTGAACCGGAACAGGAACAGGATCAGCGCGGGTACCGCCGACAGTCCCAGGATCAGCCGCCAGAGCAGTTCGTGGTCCATGTGCGCGGCCAGGCCGACGGTGACCAGGCCGATCGCGGCGATCTCGCCGACCGCGAACATGAACTGCCACCGGTTGCCCATCACCTCGCGCCGGTCCCGGGGCAGAAACTCCATGATGTACGTGTAGCCGTTGGCGATGTCCATGCCGAGCGGGATACCGAGGATCAGGCGGATCAGGGCGAGGACGAGCATGCTGGGCGCGAAGCCCTGTGCCGCCCCGGCCACGATGAAGATCACCATGGTACCGAGGAAGACGGCCCGCCTGCCGATCTTGTCCGACAGCCACCCACCGGCCAGCGCCCCGATCACCGCGCCCGCCTGGGTCGCGCCCGCGGTGAGCCCGAGCATGAGTGCGCTGGGGTTGAACTGCTCCTTCAGGAAGACGAGCACGAAGGCGATCGAGTACAGGTCCCATGACTCGATGAAGATCGACGCGATCATCAGCCAGCCGACCCGGTTGCCCTTGGGGCTGTACCGCCCGACCAGATAGGCCACCGCCTGGCGGACCTGAGGTTCGTGTGCCGCCACCGTCATGTGCTGCTCCCTGCCTCGAGGGGTTGGCGGACCGATAATTATCGATGAACCTGGATCCTGGCAAGGGCGCGATTCGCGCAGTTAGCCGAAACCGCGGCGGGGCGACGGGTCAGCGCGTGCGGTGCAGCGGGGACCTGCCGAGCTCGGCCTGCGCGTCCAGCAGGGCGGCGACGAGCTCCGTCTCCCGGGACTCGGACAGCCGGAAGGTCGGTACCGAGATGCTCACCGCGTCGGTCGTCTCGCCGCCGGGGATCGTCACGGCGAAGCAGCGCAGCCCGTCGGTGGCTTCGCAGTCGTCGATCGCGTACCCGCGCCGGCGGACGACCGCCAGGTCGGCCGCCAGGGAGGCCCACTCGGTGTGGGTCTGCGCCGTCAGTCCGGCCAGCGGGAACCGCAGCAATGCCCGTACCGTCTCGTCGTCCCGGGCGGCCAGCAGCGCCTTGCCCAGGGCGGTGGCGTGGGCGGGCAGCCGTGACCCGATCGTCGAGATGAGGCGTACGGGGTGCGGGGAGTCCCGCTTGGCCAGGTAGATCACGTCGTCGCCGTCGAGGCGGCCCTGCTGGACGGTCTCGCCCGTCTGCCCGGCGAGCCGGTCCAGGACGGGTGCGGCCCGCGCCACGACCTCGTCGGAGTCCACGAAGGCGGTCGCCACCCGCACCGCGCGCAGGCCCAGTCGGAACCGGGTGTCGCCGCCGGCCGTCTGCAGCCACCCGCGCGTGGTCAACGTGCGGAGCAGCCCGTGCAGGCTGCTCTTGGGTACGTTCAGGCGGCGGGACAGCTCCGACAGCGTGCAGGGCCCGCCGGCCAACGCCTCCAGGACGTCGAGCGTCCGGTCGGCCGACTTCACCGGGCGGAAGCCGTCGAGCTCGACGTGCGCAGACTCCGACGCCATGGTCGAACCCCTCCGTATGAATCGATCTCGATCTCTTGACCCGTGCCGACCGCCGCCCTACGGTTTAGAGCACGGAACGCCGTTCAGTATATTGAACGGCTGCCTGCGACGGGTCGACTCCCCAGGGGAGGCCACTGTCCACCATGGATGTCCTGTTTCGCGTACTCGTGGATGGCGTTCCCCGGCTGGCCCGCGGCCCGCTGGCCGACGGCCCCACGCATCTGCTGCCGGCGACGATCGACCTCGACGAGCTCCTGGCGGCCGGCGGCGACGCGCTCGGCAACGCGCTGGAGAGCCCGAGCGCCGGCGCGGTGCCGGACGACGCCACCCTGCTCGCACCGGTACAGGGTCAGGAGGTCTGGGCCAGCGGCGTCACGTTCGAGCGCAGTCGCGTCGCGCGCAACGAGGAGGCAGGCCCGGTCGACATCTACGACCGGGTGTACTCCGCACACCGGCCGGAGCTGTTCGCCAAGGCCGCACCCTGGCGCGTGCGTGGCCCGGAGCAGCCGGTCGGCATCCGGGCCGACTCCGGCTGGAACGTGCCCGAACCCGAGCTGGGGTTGGTCGCCGACACCTCCGGCCGGCTGGTCGCGTACACGGTCGGCAACGACGTCTCCAGTCGCAGCATCGAGGGCGAGAACCCGCTGTACCTGCCGCAGGCCAAGGTCTACACCGGAAGCTGCGCGCTGGGCCCGGCGCTGGTACCGGCGGCGCAGGTCGGCCCGCTGTCCACCTTGACCGTCGAACTCGAGATCCGGCGGGACGGGGCGCCGCTCTTCGCCGACTCGGTCAGCCTGGCAGACCTTCGCCGTACGCCGGAGGAGCTGCTCGGCTGGCTGTTCCGGGCGCTGGACTTCCCGGTCGGGGCGGTGCTGCTGACCGGTACGTCCATCGTCCCGCCGCCGGAGTTCACCCTGGCCGCCGGCGATGTCGTCACGATCTCCATCGCGGGGATCGGGACCCTGGTCAACCCGGTCGAGGTGGTCGGGACGCCGGTGCCCGCGTAGTCCGTATCGGCAACGAGGCGAGGAGTGACATGCGCGTCCAGACGAGACCGGGAAGGCTGGCACTCGGCCTGCTGGCGGTGCCGCTGCTCATCACGGCCGGGTGCGGGCGGGTACCGACGCCCACGAAGGCCGGCGACGCCGGTGGCGGCGGCCACCCGCAGGTGGACTCGGCCGGCAAGGTCGTCTGCCGGGACGGTTCGCCCGGGGTCACGGCCAAGGAGCTCCGCATCGGCGTCGACGCCGAGCTGACCGGCAAGGCGGCCCTGTCGGGCGCCAACGCCAAACGGTCGCTCGACATGGCCGTCGACGACATCAACAAGACCGGCGGCATCCTCGGCAAGCACGTCACGGTCGTCTACAACGACAACCAGTCGACCAACCCGGGCGCGGTCAACGCACTGAACAAGTCGGTCTCCGGCGACAACGTCTTCGCCCTCATCGGCCCGATCCGGTCCACCCAGGTCCAGGCGATGACCGAGATCATCAAGTCGCAGCGGCTGCCGACGATGATCGGCGCGACCAACGCGAGCCTCACCGAGCAGGGCGGCGGGTACATCTTCCGGTTCCGGCCGCCGGACTCGCTCACCGGGCAGGCGATCGTCGCGTACGCCCGCAAACAGTTCTCGCCCAAGAAGATCGCGATCCTGCACGACTCGGACGCGTTCGGCTCCGGTGGCGCCGCCGTGATCGAGAAGGCGGCCAAGGACGCCGGCATCTCGGTGCAGAAGGCCTCGTACACGACCGGCGACAAGGACTACACGGCGCAGCTGTCGTCGCTGCGGAGCTTCGGCCCCGACGTCTTCACCACGTACGCCACCAACTCCGAGGACGTCGTGATCTTCGCCCGCCAGCTCCAGGAGCTCGGCATCACCACGCCGGTCGTCGGGGGTCCGTCGATCACCTCACAGGTGAGCTTCGACCTGGGCCAGCAGTACCTCCAGGGCTGGCGCGCGATCGTCGACTTCCAGCTCAACGCAGGCGACGTGAACAAGGCGTGGGCGGCCGAGTACCAGCAGCGGTACGGCTCCAAGCCGGACCTGTTCGGCGCCTGGCAGCGCGACGCCATGTACTTCATGAAGGCCGCGCTGGAGAAGTCCGGCTGTGACCGGCAGGCCTTCCTCGCGGCGCTGCACACCGTGGAGACCGACGGGGTGCAGGGCCATCTCACGTCCAACAAGCAGGGCGACGTCAACGCCAACCTGCTCGTCGTACAGGTGAGGGGCGGCGGCGCCGAGGTCGTGGAGGACGCGACGAAGCTGCTGCCGGCGGCGTGACGGAAGGGAGGTGGTGCGTCGGTGGACGTCGTCGTCCAGCTCGGGGTGGCCGGCCTCGCGATCGGCATGATCTACGCGTTGGTGGCGCTGGGATTCGTGCTCATCTTCAACGCGGTGAACGTGGTGAACTTCGCCCAGGGCGACCTGGCCATGTTCCCGGCCTTCGTGCTGGCGTTCCTGCTCACCTCGTCGAGGCTGCCGCTGCCGGTGGCGATCGTCGGGACGCTGCTGTTCGCAGTGGTGTTCGGACTGGTCTTCAACCGGCTGGTCTACCACCCGCTGCGCAACCGCTCCTTCGTACCGGTGATCATCGCGACGATCGGCGTCTCGGTCTTCCTCAAGAACATCGCGCTGGTGCTGTTCGGCGCCGACCCCCGCCGGATCGACCCGCTGATCCACGGGGTCGTGCGGATCTTCGGTACGACCGTCAACGCGCAGTACCTGGTCATCATCGGTGTCACCGTGGTGCTGCTGGTCGCGCAGTACCTGGTGTTCGACCGGACGATGATCGGCAAGCAGCTGCAGACGACGGCGCAGAACCGGGAGATGGCGGCCCTGCTGGGCATCCGGACCGACCGGATGATCGCCGTCACCTTCGCGTACAGCGCACTGCTCGGCGCGGTCGCGGGCATCCTCGTCGCGCCGCTGTTCGGGGTCACGCCCGAGCTGGGCACACTCATCGCGCTCAAGGCGTTCGCGGCCACCGTCATCGGCGGCTTCGGTTCGGTACCCGGCGCCGTGCTGGGGGCCGTGTTCCTCGGGCTCACCGAGATCTTCGGCGCGGCCTACGTGAGCTCGGACTACAAGGACGCCTTCGCGTTCGTCATTCTCATCGCCGTACTCCTGCTGCGCCCGCAGGGCTTCTTCGGCGAGAAGGTCGGCCAGAAGGCCTAGGCCGAGGCAGGAGGTGAGATCCGTGTCCGTGTCGAGTCGCCTGTTGGAGCGGCCGCACACGCTGGCGGCCCTGCTCGTGCTGCTGGCGAGCCTGCCGTTCCTGGTGAACCCGTTCTATCTCGGGGTCGTCGTGCTCGGCGTCATCTACGCCCTGGCGGTGCTCGGTCTGTACTTCGTCATGGGGCTGGCCGGCCAGCTGTCGCTGGCGCAGGGCGCGTTCTTCGGGGTGGGTGCCTATACCGCGGCGATCCTTTCCACCAGGTTCGACTGGCCGTTTCCGGCGACGATGGGCGCCACGGTCGCGGCGGGTGTCCTCGTCGGGGTCGCGCTGGGATACACGACGCTGCGGCTGACCGGCCACTACCTGGCGCTCGCGACGATCGGGTTCGCGGTCATCGCCAACATCGTGTTCCTGCACTGGAAACCGGTGACCAACGGCGCGGACGGCATCGCGGGGGTCAAGCCGCCGGTGGTCGGCGGGTTCATCCTGGACCAGAACTTCTTCTACTACTACGTGGCGCTGGCCTTTCTCGCCGTCGGCGCGCTGGTCGGGTGGCGGCTCAAGCGCAGCCGGATCGGGCTGGCCTTCCTGGCGATCCGGGAGGACCAGTTGGCCGCCTCGACCACCGGGATCAACGTCCTCAACGTCAAGGTGCTCGCCTTCACGCTGTCGACGGTCTACGGTGCGGTCGCCGGCGGCCTGTACGCGCACGGGCTGACCCACTACATCAGCCCCGACAACTTCGCCTTCGAACTGTCCGTGACCATGCTGGTGATGCTGCTGCTGGGCGGGCAGGCGACGGTACCGGGAGCGATCGTGGGCGCGATGCTCGTGACCGCGCTGCCGGAGGTGCTGCGCTTCCTGGACCGGTACTACCTGGCGGTGTACGGCGTCGCGGTGGTGCTCCTCGTCGTGTTCCTGCCCCAGGGGCTCTGGGGCTGGCTGGAGTCGGCGGTTGCGCGCCGGCCCCGGAGATTGGAAGGGCGGTGAGCGTGACCGGTGACGTCCTGCTCGCGGTCGACGGCCTGAGCAAGCACTTCGGCGGGGTCAAGGCCGTCGACGACGTCAGCCTCGAGATCGCGCCCGGACGGATCTGCTCGCTGATCGGGCCGAACGGCTCCGGCAAGTCGACCCTGATCAACGTCCTGAGTGGACTGTACGGCGCGACCCGGGGCAGCATCAGCCTGCTCGGTCAGGACATCACCCGGCGCCGGCCCGACGAGCGCGTCCGGCTCGGCCTGGCCCGCACGTTCCAGAACATCCGGCTGTTCAAGGGCTTGTCGGTACTGGAAAACGTGATGACGGGGCAGCACTGCCGCACGTCGTCGGGGCTGTTCCGGGCGCTGCTGCACCCCGCCTCCCGGCGCGAGGAGGCGGCGACGCGGAAGCGGGCACTGCGGGAGCTGGAGTTCGTCGGCCTGCCCGACGTCGCCGCGGCGCCAGCCGGGAGCCTCGCGTACGGGCGGCAGCGGCTGGTCGAGATCGCGCGGGCCCTCGCCAGCGACCCGACGTTACTGCTGCTGGACGAGCCGGCCGCCGGGCTGAACCCGCACGAGACCGAGGCGCTGGACCGGACCCTGCGGCAGATCGTGGGCCGCGGGATCACCGTCCTGCTCGTCGAGCACGACATGAACCTCGTGATGGGGGTCAGCGACCACATCACCGTTCTGAACTTCGGCAGGAAGATCTCGGCGGGCACGCCCGAGCAGGTGCAGGCCGACCCGGGCGTGATCGAGGCCTACCTGGGAACCGGGGACGCGAGGGGAGCCGATGCTCAGCGTTAGAGACCTTGATGTCCGGTACGGCGAGATCCGCGCCCTGCGCGGCGTCTGTATGGAGGTGGCGCAGGGCGAGGTCGTCACCCTGCTGGGCGGCAACGGCGCCGGCAAGTCCACCACGCTCCGCGCCATCAGCGGCCTGCTGGCCCCGACCGGCGGCGACATCACCTTCGAGGGCGAGTCGATCGTCGGCCGGCGGCCGGAGGAGATCGCCCGGATGGGCATCGTCCACGTGCCCGAGGGCCGGCAGGTGATCCCCGGCCTGAGCGTCCTGGACAACCTGCGGATGGGTACCTCGAACGGTCGGATGAGCCGCAAGGACGTGCCGGCCGGGCTCGAGCGCGTCTTCGCGGTCTTTCCCCGCCTGTACGACCTGCGGCCCCGGCTGGGCTGGAGCCTGTCCGGGGGCGAGCAGCAGATGCTCGTCATCGGACGCGCGATGATGGCCAACCCCCGGCTGCTCATGCTGGACGAGCCGTCGCTGGGGCTGGCGCCGATCGTGGTACGGGAGGTCTTCCGCATCATCGGCGAGCTGCACGAGGCGGGCCTGACCGTGCTGCTGGTCGAGCAGAACGCGTACCAGGCGCTCACGGTCGCCGACCGGGGGTACGTGGTCGAGACGGGCACGGTCGTGGTGTCGGGCGACGCGCGGGACCTGCTCGACGACGACCAGATGCGCAGCGCGTACCTGGGCCGGACCGCCGCCGGCGGGTCCTCGGTGACGGCCGCGGTGCCGCCACGTGACGTCGATGGTGCCTCATGACGGGGAACCTCGGCCCGTTCGAGGCTGTTCGCGAACTCGCCTACACGGTACCGTTTCCCCGGCTGCTGCGGGTACGCCAGAACGTCGACGCACCCCAGGTGCCCGACGTCGCCTCGGCCACCGCGGTGGCGCTGGAGGCGTTGCGGTCGCGGATCCGGCCGGGCATGACGGTCGCCATCACGGCCGGCAGCCGGGGCATCCACGACAAGCCGGCCGTCGTACGCGCCGCCGGGGAGTGGCTGCGGTCGGTCGGGGCGGAGCCGTTCGTGGTACCCGCCATGGGCTCACACGGCGGCGCCACCGCCGAGGGGCAACTGAGCGTGCTCGCCGACCTGGACACGACCCCCGACAGCCTGGGCATGCCGATCCTGGCCACGATGGACACCGTCGACCTGGGCCGGGTACCCGACGGGCCCACCGCGTACCTGGACCGCAACGCCGCCGGGGCGGATGCGATCCTGGTCGTCAACCGCGTCAAGGCGCACACCGACTTCACCGGCGAGGTGGAGAGCGGCCTCGCCAAGATCACCGCAATCGGCCTGGGCAAGCAGCGCGGCGCGGAGGGCATCCACCGGTACGGGCCGGCGAACCTCGGGACCTGGATCCCCCTGGTGGCCCGGCGCATCATCGACACCGGCAAGGTCCTCGGTGGGCTCGCCGTCGTCGAGAACGCCCGTCACCGGGCCGCCGCGATCGAGTTCGTCGAGCCCGGCGACATCGGCGGCGCCGGCGAGACGCGGCTGCTGGGACGGGCCAAGGACCTGATGGGAACCCTGCCGTTCGATCGCCTCGACGTCGCCGTGGTCGACGCCATGGGCAAGGACAAGTCCGGCTCCGGCCTGGACACCAACGTCATCGGTCGCATGATGATCCGGGGCAGCGCGGAGTTCGAGCGACCGCGGATCGCCAACATCGCCGTCCTCGACCTCACCGAGTCCTCCCACGGCAACGGCGTCGGCGTCGGGCTGGCCGACTTCATCCCGTTCCGGGTACTCGGCAAGCTCGACCTGCTCAGCACGTACATCAACGCGATGACCTCGGGCCTGGGCGGACCGCAGCGCGCGCAGCTGCCGATCGCGCTGCCGACCGACCGTGACGCCGTCGCCGCGGCGATCCTGACCTGCGGCCGCGCCGACCTCGACCGGATCCGCCTGGTCCGCCTGCGTGACACCCTCGACGTGGAGGAGCTGCTCGTCTCGGAGTCGCTGGCCGACGAGGTCGACGCCGACCCAGGGCTTTCGATCGTGGGCGGCCCGACGGCGATGTCGTTCGACGAGGAGGGGCGAATCGGACCATGGGAGTGAGCACAGTGGACAACGGACGTTCGGAAACCATGCCCGGTACCGTCGCCCTGTTCGTCGCGTGTGTCGCCGACCTCGCGTACCCCGGCCCGCCGCGCGCCTGCGTGGAGGTACTGGAGGCGATGGGCGTCTCGGTCGAGCTGCCCGCGGGCCAGACCTGCTGCGGCCAGCCGGCGTTGAACTCCGGGTACCCGCGACAGGCCACCACCCTGGCCCGCCGGTGGCTCGCAACCTTCGCCCGGTACGACGCCGTGGTGACCACGTCCGGCTCGTGCCTGTCGACCGTGCACCACGCGTACCCCCGGCTCCTGCACGGGGCCGAGCGCGAGCAGGCCGTGGCGCTGGCGGCGCGGAGCTGGGAGTTCACACAGTTCGTCACCGACTTCGGCCAGGGCCTGACGCTGCGGCTGGACGCCGAGGTCACCTACCACGACTCGTGCCACATGCTGCGTACCCTCGGCGAGCGCTCGTCCCCCCGCGAACTGCTGAGCCGCATCGACGGCCTGACCCTGGTCGAGATGACCGACTCCGGGGTGTGCTGCGGGTTCGGCGGCACGTTCGCCGTCAAGCTGCCCGACGTCTCGGTGGCGATGGCCGACCACAAGCTGGCGCAGGCGGGGCGCACGGGGGCGCGCTACCTCGTCTCGGCCGATCCGGCCTGCCTGATGCACCTGCAGGGGCGCGCCGACGTGACGCGGGCGGGGATCCGCACCCGCCACATCGCCGAGCTCGTTTCAGACGCGCTCGTCCGGACGGAGGTGAGGGCGTGAAGCCAGGGCGAGTAGAGCCCATGCCCGACGCGGCGGAGGTACCGACGCCGGAGTCGTCGCCGCCGACGCCGCCCCGCCGGCGCTCGACCGCGCTGCTCGGGCGCGAACGCGTCGTCGTGACCCGCCCCGACTGGGCCGCCGCGACGATCCCCGCCCACCGCAAGCCGTTGCCGATCATCACCCGGGCGGCCCTCGACCAGCCTGGCACCGCCGCGACCCATACCCGGCTGTCGGGCAAGAACCGGGAACAGAACGACGGCGGCTGGCCGCCGGAGATTGCCGCGCTGCGGGAGCGCGGCGCCGAGATCCGCCGCGAGACGCTGCGCGACCTGGAGGGCCACCTGGCGGCGTTGACGGCGAAGGCCGAGGCGAACGGCGTCGTCGTGCACCGGGCGGCCACCCCGGACGACGCGGTCGGCATCATCACCGGGATAGCGCGCGCCAACGACGTCCGGCTCGTCGTCAAGTCCAAGTCGATGGCCACCGAGGAGATGCACCTCAACGCACACCTCGAGGAGAACGGCATCGAGGTGGTGGAGACCGACCTGGGCGAGTACATCGTCCAGGTCGCGGACGAGCGGCCCAGCCACATCGTCGGGCCCGCGCTGCACAAGTCCAAAGCCGAGGTCGGCGCGCTGTTCGAGGAGCTGGCCGCCGAGCGGCTGCCGCAGGAGGCCGAGGACCTCGCCGCGTTCGCCCGTACCCGGCTGCGCGCGGACTTCCACCACGCCGACATGGGCATCAGCGGGGTCAACTTCGCCGCCGCCGACACCGGGACGCTGACGCTCGTCACCAACGAGGGCAACGCGGACATGGTCACCTCCCAGCCGCGCATCCACGTCGCGGTGATGCCGATGGAGAAGGTGATACCCCGGCTCCGCGACCTCGCCGTCCTGGTGCCGCTGCTGTGCTACGCGGCCACCAAACAGAAGGTGACCGTCTACCAGACCATGCTCAACGGGCCGCGCCGGGACGGCGAACCGGACGGCCCCGAGCAGCTCCACCTGGTCATCCTGGACAACGGACGCAGCTCGATCGTCGAGGGTCGGTACCGCGAGGTGCTCGCCTGCATCCGCTGCGGCAACTGCCAGATCGCCTGCCCGGTCTACCGCACCGTCGGCGGCCACGCGTACGGCTCCGTCTACGGTGGACCGATCGGGGCCGTGCTCACCCCGCTGCTGGCGAACACGAAGCAGGGTAGGGACCTGCCGTTCCTGTCGTCGCTGTGCGGGGCGTGCTTCGACGCCTGCCCGGTGAAGATCCCGCTGCCGGACATGCTCGTGGACCTGCGGGCTGACTACGAGGCCGCAACGCGGGGCCGCCCCCGCCGCTGGCTGTGGCGGCTGTGGGCGAAGGCCTGGGACAGCCCCCGCGGGTACCGGCTGACGATGACGGCGGCGCGGCTGGCCGGCCCGCTGCTGCCCCGCGCAGTGCTCCGTCGTCTGCCCGGACCGGGTCGGGGCTGGGCGGCCGGACGGGCGCTCCCCGCGACCCGCGACGCCGGCGCCTTCCGGGCCTGGTTCACCGACAGGAGGCCCCGATGACCCGCATCGATCTGCTCGCGCGGTTTTGTGCCGCCCTGGCGGCCAGCGACGGGGTGGCCTATATCTGCGCCGACCGGGCCGAGGCCCACGACAGCGTCGTCGCGCTGTGCGCCGACGGTACGGTCACGCTGGACGAGGGGCACCCGGACACCGCGGGCCTGTCCGACCGGCTGCGGCTCGTCGACGACCCGTGGGACGCCGACGTCGGGGTGACCGGGGTGGACGTGGCGGTCGCCGAGACCGGGACCCTCGCCCTGTCCTGGGGGCCGGGCCGCCGCCGCAGCACCCCGCTGGTCCCGCCCGTCCACGTCGCCGTCGTCCCGCTGTCCCGGCTGGTGGCCACGTACGCCGACGCGATCGACGCGCTGGCGGCGCTGGACCCGCCGCCCACCGGCGCACAGTTCGTCACCGGCCCCAGCCGGTCGGGCGACATCGAGATGAACCTGGTCAAAGGCGTGCACGGTCCCGGACAGGTGCACGTCGTGCTCTATCCGGCAGGGGAGATCCGATGAGCTGTGTACGCCTGCACCCCGACGACAACGTCGTCGTCGCGACCGCCGACCTGGCCGGGGGAGTATCGGTCGGAGAGGTGACGGCCACCGGCCCGGTCCCGCGCGGCCACAAGGTGGCCACCGCCGCCCTCGCGGCCGGCGACCCGGTCCGCAAGTACAACCAGATCATCGGCTTCGCGACGGCGCCCATCCGGCCGGGCGACCACGTCCACACCCACAACACCGAGTTCCGGGCGTTCGAACGCGAATACGCCTTCGGCGCGGACGTCACCGACACCGCGATGGTCCCCGCTGGCCGGCGGGCGACGTTCCAGGGGATCGTGCGAGCCGACGGGCGGGTCGCCACCCGCAACTACATCGGCATCCTGACCTCGGTGAACTGTTCGGCGACGACGGCCAAGTTCATCGCCGACGCGTTCCGCAGCCTCGACGAGTACCCCAATGTGGACGGCGTCGTCGCGCTCGGGCACAGCCTGGGCTGCGGCATGGCGGGCAGCGGCGGCGGCTTCGAGATCCTGCAACGCACGCTCAACGGGTACGCCGCGCACCCCAACTTCGCCGGATTCCTGCTGCTCGGCCTGGGCTGCGAGGTGAACCAGATCTCCGGCCTGTCGCTGGACGGGTCGAAGCCGGTGCACTCGATGACGATCCAGGAGCAGGGCGGTACGGCCGCGACCGTCCGCCGGGGCGTCGAGGTCATCCGCGAGATGCTGCCGGTAGCCGACCGCGTGACCCGCACGGCGGTACCCGCGAGCGAGCTGATCGTCGGCCTGAACTGTGGCGGCTCCGACGCGTACTCGGGGCTCACCGCGAACCCGGCGCTGGGCGCGGCGGTCGACCTGGTCGTGGCGCACGGCGGTACCGCCGTCCTCGGTGAGACCCCCGAGATCTACGGCGCCGAGCACCTGCTGACCCGCCGGGCCGTCAGCCGGAAGGTCGGCGGCGACCTCGTGGCCCTGATCCGGTGGTGGGAGAAGTACACCGCCGACAACGGCGGGTCGATGGACAACAACCCCTCGCCCGGTAACAAGGAGGGTGGGCTGACGACCATCCTGGAGAAGTCGCTCGGCGCGGTGGCCAAGGGCGGTACGACGAACCTGACCGCCGTGTACCGGTACGCCGACCGGGTCACCGCCAAGGGCCTGGTGTTCATGGACACCCCCGGCTATGACCCGGTGTCGGTCACCGGCATCGTGGCCGGCGGCGCGAACGTCATGTGTTTCACCACGGGCCGGGGTTCGGTGCTGGGCTGCAAGCCGACGCCGAGTCTCAAGCTCGCGACGAACTCCCCGATGTACCACCGGATGTCCGGCGACATGGACGTCAACTGCGGCGTGATCATGGACGGCGAGGCGACCGTACCGGAGCTGGGGCAGCGCATCTTCGAGCTGATCCTCGACACCGCCTCCGGCCGCCGTACCAAGAGCGAAGAGCTGGGCTTCGGCCAGGAGGAGTTCGTCCCGTGGCAGCTCGGGGCGGTCATGTGAGGAGGCTCCACTGATGAGTACCGGTTGTTTCGCCGACCAGCCGGCGGTGGTCGTGGGCGCGGCCGCGGGTATCGGAAAGGCGACCGCGACGCTGCTGGCCCACCGCGGCGCCCGCGTCGCGTGCCTGGACCGCGACGTCGACGGCGCGCGGCGGCTCGCCGCATCACTGGGCGACCAGGGATCGAAGGCGGTCGCGGTGGAGATGGACGTGACCGACGACGCCTCGGTGGCTGAGGCTCTCGCCAGCGCCGAGCGGGACCTGGGACCGATCTCGGTGCTCGTCAACTGCGCCGGCATCACCGGCGCGACCAACCGGCTCAGCGAGGACGTGGACGTCGACGACTTCGACCTCGTGTACCGGGTCAACCTGCGCGGGGCGTTCCTGCTGTCACGGGCCGTCCTGCCGCGGATGGTCGCGCACGGGTACGGCCGGGTCCTGCACGTCGCCTCGATCGCCGGCAAGGAAGGCAACGCCGGCATGGTCGCCTACTCGGCCACCAAGGCCGGGCTGATCGGCATGGTGAAGGCGCAGGGCAAGGAGTACGCCGGGACCGGTGTCACCGTCAACGCGCTCGCGCCGGCCGTGATCCGTACCGCCATGGTGGACGCGATGCCCGAGGCGCAGGTGAGGTACATGACCGACCGGATCCCGATGAAACGCACCGGAACCCTGGCCGAGGCCGCCGAGCTGATCTGCTGGGTCGTCTCACCCGCCTGCAGCTTCACGACCGGCTTCACGTTCGACATGTCCGGTGGCCGGGCGGTGTACTGATGGGCTCGCTATCCACACTGGAAGACGCGACCGCCGGGGTGGCGGCACTCATCGCCGATGCCGCGCCGCTGGGGGTCGCGTTCTCGGGCGGGGTCGACTCGTCGGTCCTGGTCGCGCTGGCCGCCCGTACGCTCGGCGCCGACCGGGTCGTCGCGATCCTCGGCGTGTCACCCAGCCTCGCCGCCGACGAGCGGACCGCGGCCCACGAGGTGGCCCGGTTCATCGGCGTACGGGTCGTCGAGGTGGCCACCCACGAGGGCGACCGCCCGGAGTACCGCGCCAACGGGCCGGACCGCTGCTTCCACTGCAAGGACGAACTGTTCACGCGCATCACCGACGAGATCGTCGCCGCGCACGGCCTGGCGGCCGTGGCCTACGGCGAGAACGCCGACGACGTACGCCGCCCGGACCGCCCCGGCGCGCGGGCGGCCGGCAAGCACCGGGTCCTCCGCCCGCTCGCCGACGCCGGGCTGGACAAGGCCGGGGTACGCCGCGTCGCCGCAGCCCTGGGCCTGCCCAACGCAGCCAAGCCGGCCGCGCCCTGCCTCGCGTCGCGGATCCCGCACTTCGAGGAGGTGTCCCCGGCCAAGCTGGCTCAGGTGGAACGCGCCGAGCAGGGCCTGCGGCGGCTGGGTTTCCGCGACTGCCGGGTGCGCCACCACGGCGAGGTGGCGCGCGTCGAACTTCCCGTCGAGGACCTCACCCGCGCCGTCACGGGGCAGCTTCGGGCAGCGGTACACAAGGCGGTGGCGGACGCCGGCTTCCGGTTCGTCGCCGTCGACCTGGCCGGCGTCCAGTCCGGCGCGTTCACGCTGCCGTTGGTGTCGGCCGACCATGGCTGACGACGCCGTGTCGGCCTTCGCCGAACTGGATCACGAGCGTTCTGTTCGGCGCGGCTACCCCGAGGCCGTGTACTGCGAGGGCAAGACCCCCGAGCAGGTGGCCGGCATCGCCGCTGCCATCGGCTCCCGCGCCGACCCGGACGGGGCCACGCTGTTCACCCGCGCCGCGCCGCCCCACGCGAAGGCCGTGCTCGGGGTGCTGCCCGACGCCCGGTACGACGCGGACGCCCGGCTGCTGGCCTGGCCACCCCGGCCGCCCGAGCCGACCGGCGGGCTGGTGGCTGTCGTCGCCGCGGGCACCTCCGACCTGGCCGTCGCCCGCGAGGCGGCGTTGACCGCGGCCTACCTCGGCCGCCCGTACGAACTCGTCGTCGACGTGGGCGTGGCGGGCCTGCACCGGATCCTGGGGCGGCTGGACCTGCTGCGCCGCGCACGGGTCGTCGTCGTGGTCGCCGGCATGGACGGCGCGCTGCCCACTGTGGTCGCCGGCCTGGTCCCGGCGCCCGTGGTCGCGGTGCCGACCTCGGTCGGGTACGGGGCGGCGTTCGAGGGGCTGGCCGCCCTGCTGGCCATGCTGAACGCCTGCGCGCCGGGCGTGGCCGTGGTCAACATCGACAACGGCTACGGCGCCGGTCACCTCGCCGCGCAGATCGCGGCGCCCGCTGCCGCGTAGGCTGGGTCAGGTCGCCCCGTAGGCCGGCTCAGGTGGTCAGGTCACCCGCGCTGCCCGGCCGGGGAAGCGACGCACCCTGCACCAGGCCCGCCCGGCGGGCGGCCGCGTCGGCCTGGCGCAGCACCTCACGCAGGGGAGTACCGGTCCGCGCCGCCATCGCGGCCGCGTCCTCGTACTCGGGGGTGGCCGACACGATCACGTCGTCGCGATGGCCCACCTTGACGGGCAGGTGACCGTCGCCCACCGCCACCTCGAGCACGCACCGGTCGAGGGCGGTCTTGCGCACGGGCGACTCCCGTACCCCGAGCGTGGTCGTGTGCGTGAACATCAGGTCGCGCAACCGGTCCGTCCGCTCCGGCGGGGCGAGCACGTGCAGGGTGTGCGCGGGCCGGCCCTTTTTCATCAGGATCGGTACGAGCCAGGCGTCCGACGCGCCCGCGTCGAGGAGGGTCGCCAGCACGCCCGGCCATACCCGGGGGTCGAGGTCGTCCACATTGGCCCGCAGCACCACCGCGTCCTCCGCCGCGTCCTCGGGTGGCCACCCGCTCTCCGGTTCGCCGACCACCACCCGGACGACGTTGGCCCGACCGGGTACGTCCCTCGTGCCCGCGCCGACCCCGACCGACGCCACCCGCAGGTCCGGCAGGTCCGTGCACCCGGTCGCCAGCGTGGTGACGAGCGCCATGCCGGTCGGGGTCGCCAGCTCGCCCTCGCCGCCGCCGACGACCCGCCAGCCGCGCGACAGTTCCAGCACCGCCGGTACGGGGACCGCCAGGTCGCCGTGGGCCCCCCGTACCCGGCCGGAGCCCACGGCGACGCGGCCGGCGGTGATGGAGGTGATGCCGAGATCGTGGACGGCGGCGCACACCCCGACGACATCGGCGATGGAGTCCCACGCCCCCACCTCGTGGAAGTGCACCTCCTCGGCCGGGATCCCGTGTACCCGCGCCTCGGCCCCGGCCAGCCTGGCGAACACGGCAAGGGCGTTGTCGCGCACGGCGCCGGGCAGCGCGGCCGCCGCCAGCAGCGCGCGGATGGCGGGCCACCGCCGGTCGGGAGCGTCGTCGGCGGTGGCCACCACGTCGACCTTGGTCGCGCGCAGACCCGCCCGGCTGACCGTGGTCGTGGACGTCCGTACCGCGCCGGGGATGACGGCGTCGACCGCCCGCTGGACCCGTGCCAGGTCGGCGCCGGCGTCGAGCAGGGCGGCCAGCAGCATGTCGCCCGCCACGCCCGCGGAGACGTCGAGCCAGGCCGAACGGTTCTCCATGATCTCGGCTGCCTCCTCGTATCGAAAGCCCGTCTCCCGTGCCTGACATTGTCGTGGCTGGCGTTGACTCTCCCACCATGGGAGACCGGATCGGTACGCATGTCGTCGCGAAACTCGCTCGTGACGGATGCGAAACACACACCGGTGATGATCACACCGTGCCGCGGTGGTCAACGCGCGACGCAGAACCAACTGAAAAGGACGGGATCCACAGGTGCAAGACAACGTGGAAGGCGTACGGGACGCTCTGGTCGGCGCGATCGGCCGCCGGGGGCTCATCCGCGCGGCCGCGGCGATCGGCGTGGCCGGCGCCGCCGGGTCCGTGCTCGGCGCTTCCGGCGCGGCGGCCGCCGCGAAGAAGTCCGAGCCCGCCGTACAGCCGGTGCGCTTTCCCAAGCAGATCCTCCAGCCCGGTGTGGGCCCGATCGACGGACAGCACTACCTCAAGTCCCTGCCCGACCAGGTTCGATGGGGGTACGTCCCGTCGATCGGCAGTGAGCCCGCGCTGCGGATGCGCTCGGGAGAGACGGTCACCATCGACACGGTGTCCCACGAGGGCCTGCTCGAGGACCAGGGCCGCGACCCGGTCGGGTACTTCGGTCGGCACGGCGTGGACCGGGCCAGGGTGCTCGACGACGCCGTCGTGATCGCCCGGGAGTACCGGCGCACCACGCGCAACTTCGACCTCGACGGGCCCCACGTCGTCACCGGTCCGATCTATGTGGACGGTGCCGCACCGGGCGACGCACTGAAGATCGAGGTGCTGTCGATCCTGCCTCGTGTCCCGTACGGCGTGGTGTCCAGCCGGCACGGAAAGGGTGCGCTGGCCCGGGCCGCCGGAGGCCCCGCGCCCGCCGGCATCTCCCTGGAGGAGGTCATGCCGCCGGTGTCGACGGACGGCCGGGCCACCGGGGACCCGACCCACTACGGCAACATCTCCGTCTTCACCCAGATCAAGACGAACCGCAAGGGCGTCCTGAGCGGCGCGATGCCCCGCGGCACGTCCGGTGAGGTGGTCTTCCCGCTGAACCCGTTCATGGGCATGATGGGCGTGGCCTCCGCACAGGCGGACAGCCTCACCGACCCGACCCTGAACTCGATCCCGCCGACCCTCGGTGGCGGCAACATCGACATCAACCTGCTCGGCGTCAGGTCCACGTTCTACCTGCCGGTCTTCTCCGAGGGGGCACTGTTCTTCGTCGGCGACCCGCACCACGCCATGGGCAACGGCGAGGTCGCGCTCACCGCGATGGAAGGTTCGGTACGCGGTACGTTCCGGCTGACCGTGTGTAAGGCAGGCTCCAAGGACGCGCCGTCGGTCGCGTACCACTACCCGTTCGCGGAGACGCCCGACGTCTGGATCCCGGTCGGCCTGTCCGACCCGGACGGCTCGAAGGGCGGGCAGAGCAGCGACCTGAACGTCGCCATGCGCCGCGCCGTGGTCAACGCGTTGGACTTCCTCCAGCACGACCTCGGCATGGACCGCGCGGTGGCGTACGCGTACCTGTCTGCCGCCGGCAACTTCGAGGTGTCCCAGGTCGTCGACCGGACCGTCGGGGTGCACGGCACGATCCGCAAGGCGGACTTCGCCGGCTGAGGCGTACCGGTCCGCCGGCCGTCGCCCGCCCCACCCGTACTCGGGTGGGGCGGGCGACGGCGGTCCGCGGGCCGGTCACGCGGTACTGGTACGCGACTGGGCCCGGAACGCGGCGACCACGCCGACGATCGGGTATGACGCGGGCGACGCCGGACCGGTGTCCTGAACGTCACCTTTCAGCGTGTTGACGCCTTCCTACGTAGTTACATACGGTCGGTCACATCGCTGTGAGAGGACGTACCGTGGTGGTCACCCTCCAACTGATCGCGACCGGCGGAACCATCGCCAGCCGTTCGACTCCAGACGGCCTGAGGGCCGCCGCGCCGGCGCGCGAGCTGCTCGCGCGGGTTCCGGTGCCGGAGGGGGTGACGGTCACCCCGCAGGATGTCGCCACCCGCGGTAGTTTCGCCTGGTCCCTGGGCGACGCGGTCGGTGTCGTCGACATGATCGGCAAAGCGCTGGCCGACGCCGACGGCGTGGTGGTCACGCACGGCACGGACACCATGGAGGAGTCGGTCTTCCTCGCCTCGCTGCTGCTCGAAGGCGATCGGCCGGTGGTCTTCACCGGCGCGCAGCGGCCGTTCGACGACCCCGCCCCGGACGGTCCGGCCAACCTGCGCGACGCGATCACCGTGGCCGCCAGCTCGCTGGCCCGGGGCCACGGACCGTTGTTGTGCTTCGACGGGCAGGTGTTCGCGGCCCGCGGTGTGCGCAAGGTCGACACGCTGGGCTCGCACGCCTTCGACGCCCCGGGACGCGGACCGGTACTGCGGGTCGCCGCCGGCAGGGTGCTGCCCCTCGCCGCGCCGCACCGGGTCGGCCCGCTGGCCGGTGTACGTCGCGGCGTCGCGCTGCCCCGGGTCGACGTGGTCAGCCTCTACGTCGGAGCCGACGGCGCACTGCTACGCGCGGCTATGGCAGCAGGCGCGGCAGGCGTCGTCCTGGCGGCCTTCGGCGTGGGCAACGCCAACCCCGCCGTCGTCGATGCCGTCGCCGAACTCGGTCGGGCCGGGATACCGGTACTGGTGTGCTCGCGCGTCCAGAGCGGCCCGGTCGTACCGCTGTACACCGGTGGCGGCGGTGCCGACCTGGCCCGCGCCGGCGCGCTGTTCGCCGCCGACCTCAGTCCGTGGCAGGCCCGCCTGCTGCTGTCGACCGCGCTGGTGGTCGACCCGCACGACCCGCTCCGGGTCGTGCGGGAGTACCTGGGCACGCACATCCCGGGGTAGCGCCCGGCGAGCGAAGGAGGATGACCGGATGGCCAAGGAGATCCTGGTGTCCTACGGCGTCGACATCGACGCGGTCGGCGGCTGGCTCGGATCGTACGGGGGAGAGAACTCCCCGGACGACATCTCGCGCGGCATGTTCGCCGGCGAGGTCGGGGTGCCGAGGCTGCTCGAACTGTTCCGCCGCTACCAGCTCACCCAGACGTTCTTCTGGCCGGGCCACTCCATCGAGACCTTTCCCGAACAGTTCGACGCCTGCGTAGCGGCCGGGCACGAGATCGGGGTGCACGGGTACAGCCACGAGAACCCGATCGCGATGAGCCGCGAGCAGGAGATCGCCGTCCTCGACCGCTGCATCGAGCTGATCACCCAGCGGGCGAAGGCGCCGACCGGCTACGTCGCGCCCTGGTGGGAGTTCAGCCCGATCACCAACGAACTGCTGCTCGACCGGGGCATCAAGTACGACCACTCGCTGATGCACCGCGACTTCGAGCCGTACTACGTCCGGGTCGGCGACAACTGGACGAAGATCGACCTCGACAAGAACGCGGACGAGTGGATGAAGCCCCTGGTCCGGGGCGAGGAGACGGACCTGATCGAAATCCCCGCCAACTGGTACCTCGACGACCTCCCGCCGATGATGTTCATCAAGGCGAGCCCGAACAGCCACGGCTTCGTCAACCCCCGCGACATCGAGCAGATGTGGCGTGACCAGTTCGACTGGGTGTACCGGGAATGCGACTACGCGGTCTTCACGATGACGATCCACCCCGACGTGTCGGGACGTCCGCAGGTACTGCTGATGCACGAGCGGTTGATCGAGTACATCGGCGGTCACGACGGAGTCCGCTGGGTGACGTTCGACGAGATCGCCGACGACTTCGCCCGTCGCCGACCGCGAACGGTGCGCTGAGCTGCGCGTACGGCGCGCTGATGTCTGACGGCGGCTACCCGCGCGGCAGCCGCTTGACGGTGACCGAGCTGAGGTGGTCGACCAGTTCGGCGGGGACCTCCCACTCGGCGGGTGCCCCGCTCGTACTGGCATGGTGGGCCGCCGCGGCGGCGAGGACGGCCGCGGCGGCGGTCTCGGTGAGCCCGGTGAAGCGGACCCGGGCCTTGCCGGGCCCGTCGACGGCGACGACGCCGTCGTCGGGGCAGCCGCCGAGGCACTGCACATTGCGGATCATCACGGCGGTCTCGGGTTCGATGTCAGCGATGGCGGCGGTCAGCCGACGGCCGAACTCGCCGCTGGTACGGGTGTCGTAGCGGGGGCAGGTGCGGCAGATCAGCAGGGTCACGGTCCGACCTCCGACGGGTAGGGGAGCGCCGGCGGCCCAGGGGGTAGACCGCCGGCGCTCCGGCTTGTCGGTCAGGCGCGCTGAATCGTCAGGCGCGCCGAATCGTCAGGCGCGCTGCTGAACCAGGCGCTCCGTACCGGTACTGGGCATGTTCGCCGGGTCGGGTGCGGGCGCTTCGTCGGTACTCGGCTCCTTGTGGAACTTGCCGTCCTTCATGATGTAGTTCAGCCGGTCGTGGTCCTGCAGGATCGTGATGTCGGCGAGCGGGTCGCCGTCGACGAGCAGCAGGTCGGCGAGGTAGCCGGGCTGGACCTTGCCGAGCTCGTCGGGCTGCAGCATGATCTCGCCGCCCCACGCGGTGGCGGAGATGATCGCCTCCATCGGGGTGAAACCGAGCAGTTCGACGAAGTGCTGGAGGTCGCGGGCGTACGTGCCGTGCGGGGTCCACGCGAAGCCGTAGTCACCGCCGGGCAGCACCCTGATGCCGCGCCGGTGCATCTCGCGCAGGCCCTCGATCGCCACCTCGAGTTCCTTCTTGTACCCGACGGCTTCGGCGGCCTCCTGCGGGAAGCCGAACGACTCGGCCTCGTAGAGCGTGGCGACGAGCCAGTTGAGGCCGGGGGCGACGAACACCCAGTCCTTGTTGGCCTCGAGCATGTCCATGCCCTCGGCGTCCGTGAAGCTGGCGTGGTAGATGATGTCGACCTTGTTGCGGACGCACATCTTCACGCTCTCCGCGCTGCGCGCGTGGGCGCAGACGCGCTTGCCGCGGCGGTGGGCCTCGGCGACAGCGGCGGCGGTTTCCTCATCGGAGAAGTAGGTGTCCTCGGCACGAAGCGTGCCGGTGATCTCCTCGCCGGTCATCGACAGCTTGATCTGGTCCACGCCGATCCCGATGAGCTCGCGGACCGCCTTGCGCATGCCCTCGGGGCCGTCGGCGAACTTCGTGATCGACGGGATCAGCGCCCCACCGGTCACGGCGATCTCCGGCCCGTTGGCCAGGTACCGCGGGCCGGGGATGCGGCCGGCGTTGATCGCGTCCCGGCAGACGACGTCGAGCCGCGGCTTGGCCGAGGCCGCCCCGAGGCACATCGTGTACCCGGAGTCGATGTAGGTGCGGGCCGACTCGAGGCAGAAGAGCAGGTGCTCCTCGACCGGCATGGTGCCCAGGCCGTCGAGGTCGGCGGAGTTGTTCCAGGAGAAGTGCGTGTGCGCGTCGCACAGGCCGGACATCAGGGTGCGGCCGCGGCCCTCGATGACCCGCGCCCCGGCGGCGGCGTCGGGGTCGACGGTGCCGACGGAGGCGATGCGGTTGTTCTCGACGAGGACGTCACCGGGGTACGGATCGGCGCCGGTGGAGTCGAGGATGCTGACGTTGCGGAACAGGACCTTGCTGGTCGGGATGGGCATCGTGGTGTCTCCTCTGCAGGGGCGGTGCGAGGGAGTTACAGGAACTTGAGCAGCAGGTCCGCGACCGGACCGGCGGCTTCGAGGGCGGTCCAGTGCCCGACGCCGGGCAGGACCTCGACGGTTGCCGAGCCGTGGGCATCGGCGATCTCCCGGCTCGCCTCCGGCGGACCGACCTTGTCGTCGCTGCCGGTGATGAGCAGCAGCGGCAGTTCGGAGCCGACGGGACCGGGATCGACGGCGCCGGCCAGCGCCTCGCAGTTGCGGGCGTAGCCCTCGGCGTCCTGGCGCATGACGAGTTCGCGGACGAACGCGGCGACCTCCGGCCTGTCCCGCCGGGTGGTCTCGGACAGCGCGTTGGCGACCACCCCCGGGGCGACGGCGGCGCTGCCCTTCGCCCGCAGGGTCGCGGCGCGGTCGCGCTGGGCCTGACGGGCGGCGTCGGTGGGCTCGCGTACCGCGCCCAGCAGCACCAGGCCGTCCACCTTGTCCGGGTACCGGGCGGCGAGGTCGCGGACCACGAGCGTACCCATGGAGTGCCCGACGACCGTGGCGCTGCTGACGTCGAGCGCGTCCAGGACGGCCGCGAGGTCGTCCGCGTGCCCGGAGATGCTGATGTCGTCGCCGAGTTCGGACCGGCCGGCGCCGGCGGAGTCGACCCGGATCACCCGGAATCGCTCAGCCAGGGCGTCGGCCTGCACCTGGTAGAAGTTCGACGTTCCGCCCAGGCCGTGCACCATCAGGACAGCGGGGCCCGCCCCGTCGACCTCGACCGCGAGCTCCTTGCCGTTGATCTCCACAACTCTCCTCGTTCTCTCGTACGGGTTCAGGCGACGCGGTTGCGCTGAGCGCCCAGGCCGGTGATCGCGACCTCGACGACGTCGCCGCTGGACAGGAAGCGGGGTGGGTCGAAGCCGATGCCGACCCCGGCCGGCGTGCCGGTGGCGATGATGTCGCCGGGCAGCAGGGTGATGCCGGCCGACAGGGTGGCGATCAGGTCGGGGATGTCGAAGATCAGGTCCTTGACCGGCGCCGACTGGCGGCGCTCCCCGTTGACGAAGCTCTCGACCAGCAGCGCGGTCACGTCCGGGACCTCGTCGACGGTCACCGCGTACGGACCCATCGGGCAGTGCGTGTCGAGCGACTTGCCGAGCAGCCACTGCTTGTGGGCCCGCTGCAGGTCCCGGGCGGTGACGTCGTTGATGATCGTGTACCCCCAGACGTGGTCGAACGCCTCGTCGCGGGGGATGCGGCGGCCACCGCGGCCGACGATCACCGCGAGTTCGGCCTCGTAGTCCAGTTCGGCCGTGACGCCGTGGTGCGGATCGATGTCGGAGTACGGGCCGTTGACCGCGGTCGTGGCCTTGCTGAACAGCACGGGGTGTTCCGGCATGGCCTCGGAGCGGTCCGGGCTGTCGTAGCCGCTGCGGCCGAATTCGACCACGTGCTCCTGGTAGTTCTTGCCCACGCAGAAGATGTTGCGCCGCGGTGAGGGCAGGGGAGCCAGTAGCTGTACCGACTCGAGCGGCTGTGCGGGCAGGGAGTCAGCGCGCTCCGCGAGCAGCGGGCCGAACTCGGCCCAGCCCTCGATCACCTCGAGCATCCCGGAGCCGGCCGGCAGCAGGTCGCTCACGTCGCGGACCGTGCGCGCCGAGGCATCCACGACGCCGACCCGGCGGCCCGATTCCGTGGACAGCGTCACCAGCTTCATTGCGCAACCAATCTGAACCAATTGATACCAATGTGTTGCGGTCACGCTACGCCTCTTTGAAAGCGCCTGTCGAGGGGGAAGTTCCGCAATTATTGATAGTTGAGATTGGTCCTGATTGGTTCGAGACGGTAGGCTGCCGGCGTGATGTCGGTGGAGCAGTCGCTGCGGTCCCTGCTGGCCGAGGGTGCTCAGGACGGCAGCTTCGGGCCCGGGTCCAAGCTGCCCACGGAGCGCGCTCTCGTCGAGCGGCTCGCCGCGCCGCGGAGCGCGATCCGGCGCGCCCTCGAGATCCTCGAACGCGACGGGGTGGTCGTCCGCCACGTCGGGCGCGGCACGTTTCTCACCGAGGCCGCCGTTGAGGCCGCACGCGCCGCGCCGGCCGACACCAGCCCCGCGGAGATCATGCAGGTCCGACTCGTCCTCGAACCGCCGGTCGCCGCGCTCGCCGCCCGGGTCGCCACCCAGGCCGACCTCGAGCGCATCTCGCAGTGCCTGGAGCGCGGCGGGGACAGTGACGAGTTCGAAGCCTTCGAGCGGTGGGACGGCAAACTCCACCGCGCCATCGCCGAGGCCGCGCACAACGGCCTGCTCATGAACATGTTCGACGTCATGAACACGGCCCGCCAGTTGCCCGTCTGGGGCAGCCTCAAGCGGCGTACCTCAAGTACCGAGCGGCGCCGCTGCTACCACGCCGAGCACACGACCATTGTGGACGCGCTCCGCGACCGCGATCCCGACGGCGCGCAGGCCGCCATGCGCCGTCATCTGGAGAACGTCGCCGACAATCTCCTCGGGCGGCACTGACCGGGACTGTCGTATCGAACGCCGACTCGGGTCGCATAGAGGACACTCGTTCGAATCAACGGTGGTGGTGTGCGACCGTCGAATCAAGTCGCCGTGACCGGCATTCGCAACGCTGTGCCGGACCGGCCGGCTCGCGGTCCAGAGTGGACGGACCGCACGCGGGGCAACGGCTGAATACGTCTGCATGTGCTTTCACGGTGCGTGCCTGCCGGCTCCGTCGCCGGCGGTCCTTCCTGGGGTGCCGGTCATCACGAGGGAGGAACGACTGATGAAACGGCACATGCGGGACGACTACTTCGTGGTCGGGGAGGGACTGTTGTCCTTCGACGACCAGGGCCAGCCGGTGGCCGAGCGCCCTTCGACCACCGCCGAACTGCGTAAGTTCCGATTCTCCCGGCTGGGCCCGGAGGGTGTCCCGCTGGAGGAGAGCATCCGGGCGGCCGTGGCGCAGGCCATGGTGACCGGTCCCTCGAGCGACTCGGCGAACCCGGCCATCCCCGCCGGGTTCACCTACCTCGGCCAGTTCGTCGACCACGACCTGACCATGGACGCCACCGCCGTGGCCTTCGGCTCGGACGTGTCCGTCGACGAACTGCTGCAGGGCCGTTCGCCGGCGCTCGACCTGGACTCGCTGTACGGTCGGGGCCCCCACGACAAGGACGACAGCAGGTTCTACGCCGCTGACTCGGTGCACCTGAAGGTCGGTAAGACCGCCGCGGTACCGATCGACCCGGTCACCAACCAGGATCTCGAAGGGTTCGACCTGCCGCGCGCCGGACACGGCTCCACGAAGGCCGCCCGGCAGGCCGCGGTCATTCCCGACCCGCGCAACGACGAGAACCTCGCCGTGGCCCAGACCCACGCGGCGTTCCTGCGTTTCCACAACCGCGTGGTCGACCAGTTGGCGACCGCGGGACTGACCGGCCTGCTGCTGTTCCACGCCGCCCGCGCGCTGGTGGTCAAGCACTACCAGTGGATGCTGCGCACCGACTTCCTGCCGCGCATCGTCTCCCCGGAGATCGTCGACGACGTGTTCACCAACGGTCGGAAGTTCTTCGAGGTGTCACCCGGCAACCAGGAGCGGCGCCGGTACCGCTGGGTCAAGCCCGGCGACCGGCCCACCATGCCGATCGAGTTCTCGGTGGCCGGCTACCGGCTCGGCCACAGCATGATCCGCGGTGCCTACCAGTGGAACCGCATCTTCAACAGCCAGTCGGCCTTCGGGATCGCCACGCTCGACCTGCTGTTCCGGTTCTCCGGTACCAGCGGCAACCTCTCCCCGGACGGGGAACTCGACAATCCCGAGTCGGGGGCGTTCGAACGGCTGCCCACCAACTGGATCGTCGACTTCCGCCGGCTGTACGACTTCAGGGAGGCCGGACGCGAGGACCTCGTCGTCACGGACGGCCCCGGGCTCAACGTCACCCAGCGCATCGACACCCGGCTGGTCGACCCGCTGCAGAACCTGCCGCTGGGCTCGTTCGGCACCCGCGACGCCACGCCGCCGCCGATCCAACGCAACCTCGCCTTCCGCAACCTCACCCGGGCGTTCATGGTCCGGCTCGCCAGCGGCCAGCAGATGGCAGACCTGTTCGACATGGAGCCGCTCAAGCCCGACCAGATCCTCGGCGGCAACGACGGCGCCGTCCTGGACGACCTGAGCCAGCAGCAGAAAGACGCCCTCACCGCCAACACGCCCCTGTGGTTCTACGTGCTGCGCGAGGCCGAGTTCAACCAGGGCCGTCTCAACGGCGTCGGCGGCCGGATCGTCGCCGAGGTGTTCCACCGGGCCATGGAGGCGAGCCGGACCTCGATCCTGCGCGACCCGTCGTGGCGACCGACCCTGGGCCCCGACAACGGCACCTTCCGAATGGTCGACCTGTTGCTGTTCGCCTTCGAGGGCAAGGCCGAAAAGCTCAACCCGCTCGGCTGACGACCCAACCATCACTGCCGGCCACGTCGACACCGTCGACGTGGCCGGTCCCGACAACGCAGCAGCCGCCGGGTGACCCGGCGGCTGCTGCGGCTACGGACCGCGGTCACATCGCGATGACGACCGACTTGGTGTCGAGGTACTCGGCCAGGCCTTCGGGGCCGTACTCGCGGCCGTACCCGGACTGCTTTACCCCGCCGAACGGCACCGCCGGGTCCATCAGGCCCCAGGTGTTGACCCAGACGATGCCGGCCTGCAGCCGCGAGGCGACCCGGTGTGCGCGGTTCAGGTCGCGGGTGTGCAGGCCCGCGGCCAGGCCGTACCGGGTGCTGTTGGCGAGCGCGACGGCCTCGTCCTCGGTGTCGAAGGGCTGGATGGTGAGGACCGGGCCGAACACCTCCTCCTGTACCAGCCGGGAGTCGTTGGCCATGCCGACGACGACCGTGGGGGCGTAGTAGTAACCGCCGTCCAGGTCGATGCGGTGACCACCGGTGAGGATCTCCGCGCCGGGCTCGGAGCGCGCCAGCTCCACGTACCGTTCGATCTTCTCCAGGTGCCGCGCTCCCGCGATCGGGCCGATCACGGTCGCCGGGTCGAACGGGTCACCGAGCGGTACGCCGCCGGCGGCGCCGGCGACGGCCTTGCTGACCGCGTCGAACAGCGGACGCGCGACCAGGAGGCGGGTGCCGCCCATGCAGAACTGGCCGGTGTTGAAGACGAACGCCTCGATCGCCTTGCCGATCGCGATGTCCAGGTCGGCGTCCTCGAAGATGATCTGCGCGGACTTGCCGCCGAGTTCGAGGGTGACCGGCTTGAGGCTGTCGCCCGCGGTACTGGCGATCTTCCGGCCGACGAGGGTGGAGCCGGTGAAGGCGATCTTGTCGACGCCGGGGTGCCGGACCACGGCGTCACCCGCCTCGACGCCACCGGTGACGACGTTCAGTACGCCGTCGGGCAGGCCGGCCTCGCTCAGGACCTCCGCGATCACCAGCGCGGTGAGCGGGGTGTCCTCCGCCGGCTTGTGCACCATCGTGTTGCCCGCCGCGAGGGCCGGAGCGATCTTGCTGGTCGACAGGATCATCGGGAAGTTGAACGGCGTGATCGCGCCGATCACACCGATCGGCTCCGGAACCGTGTACGCCATCGACGGGAAGGCGGTCTGGCGGGTCGCGCCGCCGAGGCCCTGCGCCAGGCCGCCGTAGTACTCGAAGTGCGAGATCGTGTTGGCCACGTCGATGATGCGGCACAGGCTCACCGGCTTGCCCGCGTCGACGCTCTCCAGCGCGATCAGCTCGTCGGTCCGCTGCCTGAGCAGCTCGGCGGCCCTCATCAGGACCCGGGCCCGCTCCCGCGGCGGAGTGCGCCGCCAGGGGCCGTCGTCGAAGGCGGTGCGGGCGGCCCGGACGGCGACGTCGATGTCCTGCGCGTCGCCGTCGGCGACGGTACCGATCTGTTTGCCGGTGGAGGGGTCGATGACCTCGCGTCGCCGCCCGGAGAGGGCGTCCTGCCGGGCCCCGCCGATGAACAGCGAACCGTCGCTGAGGGTCGGTCGGCTGATCGGCGCTGGGGCGTCAATGCTCGGCTGTCCGGACGTCACTGTTGCTCCTTGTGCACATGGATGGGGTCGCCGGATCGGTCTGTGCTCCGGATCTACCGGCCGCTCGGGGAGCCGCAACCGGAGTCCGGCGGCGAGCAGGTCGGCGGCGGCTCGCCACCAGGCAGCAGGACGTCGGCGTCGTGGAGACAAACGCTATGCCCCACCAGAGCGCTAGGCAATGCAACGGACTCCGGAAGATCCGTTAGGTGTATCCAGGGGGTGACCGGTTGGATGGCGGGTCGGTAACTATCAGTCACTTAATAGTGACTGTAGATGATCTCGGGAGTCGGGGTGCTCCGTTCGGTAGTGGTACCGACACAGCTCGGCGAAGCCGGCGCGTTCGTACAGCCGCCGCGCCGCGGCGTTGTCGTCCTCGACCTGGAGGTACATGCGCCCGGCCCCGTTCTCGGCGGCCCACCGGGCGAGGGCGGCGAGCACGCCCCTGGCGGCGCCTCTGCCGCGGGCATCCGGAAGTGTGGCCATGCCGAACACGCCCGCCCAGCCGGTCTCGGCGACCGCGCGGCCGACCGCGACGACCCCGGCAGTGGTGAGCACCGAGACGTAGGCGCCCGGCCGGTCCACCCGGCGGAGCAGGTTCCACTCGGGGCCGGGCTGATCTGGAACCGGGCACGCGTACCGTGCCCGGCGTAGAACTCCTCGACCGACCGGATCCGGCCCGGCAGGTCCACCGGCGCGGCGTCGTCGTGGGGCAGTACCGAACTGGCCCACCAGGCGCCGCTGTCTGCGTACCGCAGCCACCAGCCGTCGAGGCGGTCGAGGACGACCGGAGGAAGTGCGTGGGCGGCCCGCTCCTGCAAGCCTCTGACCAAGCCCGGGTCAGCCACCGTCGACATGCTCCACCCTCCGACCTCCGGAACATCGCAGCGAAGACACGATGATCCGTCAATCGGTATAACTGGACGGGGCATTTGATCCAATCGAGAGAGGCAGCAACAGTGTCGACAGCACAGCCGGGCGTCGAATTCGGTCTCTTCGACTGGATCGACGCCGCTCCCGGCGCAGGCGTCAGCGACGTGTACGAGGGGCGGCTGCGGCTGCTCGCCGAGGCCGACCGGGGCGGGTTCGCCGTCTACCACCTCGCCGAGCACCACGGCACCCCGCTGGGGATGGCTCCCTCACCCGGCGTCTTCGTCGCGGCCGCGGCCCGGGTCACCACCCGCATCCGGTTGGCGCCGACGACGTTCATCGTGCCGCTGTACGACCCGCTGCGGCTGACGCAGGAGATCGCCATGCTCGACCAGCTCAGCCGCGGGCGGCTCGAGATCGGCGTGGGCCGGGGCTCTTCACCGCACGAGGCCGCCATGTACGGGCTCACTCCGGCGGACGCGGCGGAGCGGTTCGAGCGGTACCTCCCGGCCATCCTGGAGGGGCTGGAGACCGGGACGTTCCGGCGGCCCGACGGCGATCCCGTCCCGCTTCACGTTCCGGTGTACCAGCGCCCGCATCCACCGCTGTGGTACCCGTCCTCGAACCCCGCCTCCATCCCCAGACTGGGGGAGCAGGGCTACAACGCCCTGTTCGGCTTCGGCTTCGTCTCCCCGCCGCTGGACGTCCTCCGGGAGCAGAGCAAGACCTTCTTCGAGCGGTACCGTGCCTCGGCCGAGCGCGGCGAGGCCCGCTACGGCCTTGCGGGTACGACCCCGCGGTTCGGCATCATGCGGCACGTCTTCGTGGCGCCGACGGACGAGGAGGCGGTGGAGCTGGCCCGGCCGGCCTTCGCCGACCACCACACCAGCTTCACGCACCTGTGGCGGCTGCACGGCAATGAGCGGTTCTCCGCACCCGTCGACTTCGACCAGCTCGTCGCCGAGGGCAGGCTGTTCGTCGGATCCCCGCAGACGGTCGCCCGGCAGGTGGCTGAGGCGATCGCCGGTACCGAGGTCAATTACGTCGCGGGCGCGTTCGCGTGGGGCTCGCTGGACACCGAGGCGTCCCTGCGGTCGCTCCGGCTGTTCCGGGACGAGGTCATCCCCGCCGTACGCCGGGTGGAGCACTGACATGGCGGAGTCTGCTGTGACGGTGCACCGCGATCTGGTCTACGCCACGGTCGGAGGGCTGGACCTGTGCCTGGACCTGTACCTGCCGGAGGTCCGGCCCGCTCCGCTGTGCGTGTGGCTTCACGGCGGAGGCTGGATGCGCGGTTCGCGGACGGACCGGGCCGAGCAGCGGCTGCTGCCGGTGGCGCGGAGCGGCGTGGCGGTGGCGGCGGTGCAGTACCGGCTCAGTGGTCAGGCGACGTTCCCGGCGCCCCTGGACGACGTACGGGCGGCCGTACGCTGGCTGCGTGCCCACGCGGCGGAGCTGGATCTGGACGCGTCCCGGATCGGCGTGTGGGGAGCATCGGCCGGTGGTCACCTCGCGGCCCTGCTCGCGCTGTGCCCGGACGGCCGGGACGCCGAGCTGGGCGACAGCTCGGTGCAGGCCGCCGTCACCTGGTTCCCGCCGACGGACCTGCTGCTCGTCGGGGCCGAGGTGCCGGAGGGTCCCCGCCCCGGCTTCCTCTCCTCTCCGCCGCCGTCACCCTCGTTCGAGGCGCGGCTGCTCGGGGTGGAATCGGTGGACCAGGCGAAGGCCGAGGCGCGGGCGGCCAGCCCGATCGCGCACGTCCGCCCGGACGCGCCGCCGTTCCTGCTCATGCACGGCGACCGGGACGGGCTTCTGCCGTCCGTCCACAGCCGGGGCCTCGCCGACGCACTGCGGGCGGAGGGGGTCGACGCCTCCCTGATGCTGCTGGCGGGCGCCAACCACGAGGACCCGGCGTTCGACTCGCCCGCCAGCCTGGGCGCGGTCAGCGGGTTCCTGCGGGCGGTGCTGCTTCGTTGAGCTACCCCTCGAGGGAGGACGACGGCTGGATCTTGGCGAAGCCACAGTGGACGCGGTTCGCCACACCCGTAGGCGTCGCGATCGCACCCCGCTCGATCGTGCGGTGCGGGCCCAACGAGATGCCGCCGGAGCGGGACCTGGTCACGCTGTGGTGGCCGGGCAGCGCGTAGGTCTCAGGATGCGCTGAAGTCGACGTCCTTGGTCTCGGCCGTCCCGGCCTTCCGCCCCGGCGCGGTCTGATAGGTCCAGTACAGGTTCGTGTGCGCGATGACCTGGTCCGGCGGCGGCGCCCCCCACGCCGTCTGATCCTCCGTGGTGTGGGCGTCGCTGACGAGCGTCGCGTCGTATCCCCTGACCAACGCGCCGTGGAGCGTCGAGCGGATGCACGCATCGGTCTGTGCGCCGACGACGACGAGCCGTCCGACCCCGAGGCCCGACAGCACGGTTTCGAGGGTGGTGTCCTCGAAGGAGTCGCCGTAGAGCTTCTCGACGAGCGGCTCGGCGTCGCCCGGGGTCAGCTCGGGGACGATCCGCCAGTCGTCGCTGCCCTTCGCAAGGTCCTCGTCGGAGTGCTGGACCCAGACCACGGGGATGCGCTCCTCCCGCGCCCGCTCGACCAGGCTGCCGATGTTCGCGACGACCGTGTCGCGCTCGTGTGCCCCGGCGACGACGCCGTTCTGCACGTCGACGACGAGAAGCGCGGTGTTCGGCCGGTTCTCCAGTGTGGTCACGATCTCCCCTTACGCATGACGGGTTCTGGTGTCCGCTCACGGTAGACCCACCCACCGACAGCGGGACGGTAATAACCTCAAGCAGCTCTGGTGATCCCCGGACGCTCCGACCGGACGAACAGGAGAATCGGCATGGCCCTATCGGAACTGCTCCTCGTACTCTTCCTGTCCGCCCTGGTTCAGGGGGTGGTCATCTACCTCGCGGTGAAGGCCGCATTTCTCCGTGGCTTCCGTTCGGCCCTGGCGCTCCTGGCCGGGCGCAGCCGCCAGAAGGGTCTGGTCAACTCGGTGCGCGGCGACTTCCATACGGTCGTGCGATGGGTCAAGACGATCGAGGTCGTCGCGCGGGAGCCTTGATCTTGTGTGCGAGGCTCCGGCGGTGACCGACTTCAGCATTCGTCCAGCCGCCCCGGCCGACGAGGACTTCCTGGTCGACATGCTCGTGGAGGCCATCAACTGGCTGCCCGAGCGCAACTGGTCCCGCGAGCAGATCATGGCGGACCCGTCGATCGCTCACTACGTCACCGGCTGGATGCGTCCGGACGACTTCGGCGTCGTCGCGGTGGACGCGGCCGGTCAGCCGGTCGGCGCGGCCTGGTTGCGGTACCTGACCGCTGCCGATCCGGGCTACGGGTACGTCGGTGACGACGTGCCGGAGTTGACCGTCGGCGTGGTGGAGACGTGGCGCGGCCGGGGTGTGGGCCGGGCGCTGGTGCGCGCCGCTCTGGACGCCGCCCGTGAGCGCGGGGTGCCGACCGTGTCGCTCAGCGTGGAGCGGGCGAACTTCGCCGCGAGGCTGTACGCCGCCGAAGGGGTTCCGGCCGGTCGAGTCGTTGGAGGACGCGGACACGATGGTCGCCGAGCTCTAGCCGATCGAGAAGCTGCTGCCGGCGGCGGCGTAGTCGATGCGCCCGCTGAACCGGGTGGCCGCGCGTGCCATCGCCTGCTCCGGGGAGAGGAAACGGCCGACGTGGGTAATGATCAATCGCCTCGCCCGGGCCGCGGTGGCCGTGTCGCCGGCCTCCTCGGGCGTGTGGTGTACCGGCGGCTCACCCCCGGCCGGCGCGTGTGCGCTCTCGGCCTCGCACAGCAGCGCGTCGCACCCGTCGGCCAGGGTGGTCAGGTTCGCGCATGGCGCCGTGTCCCCGGAGTAGACCAGCGACGCGCCCGCGGCCTCGACCCGTACCGCGAAGGCCGGCATGCCGTGCGCGACCGCCCGGCTGGTCAGGGTGAGCGGGCCGACCCGTGCCCGGTGCCCGTCGTGCAGGTCGTGGACGGCGAAGGCGGATTCGATCGGGCTGCGGGTCGAGGTGTTCGTGAGGAAATGGGCCAGACGGTCGGCGATGCCCGGCGGCCCGTACAGGGGGATCGGCGCGGCGAGGCGCACGTCCGCGAAGAGGGCGCCGTAGTACGCGGTGAGCAGCCGGCGGCGTCATCAACAACGTCGACGGCGACCAGTACATCACCGGTGGTCAGCAGGGCACGGTCACCACCGAGGTGGCGCGGCGAGCGGCCCGCGACCTGCGTCAGGCGGTGGCGGCGACGGGCCTCGACCGGACCACGGCGACCGAGGCGCGGGCCCGGGCCGAGGAGATCGAGACTGGGGTGAACGCGCGACGGCCGGACCGGGCGCGGGTCGCGCGCGCTCTCGAGCAGCTCACGCGACTGCTCGCCGCCGCGGGGTCGCTGGCGGCGGCGGGTGGGGCGCTGATAGGTCCGCTCCACACCCTCGCCGGCTGGCTGGGGGCGCTCGGAGGGCCTGTCCTGGGCCTGCTTCCCCTGCCCGGCTGACCCGCGGAGTACCGCTGCTGGTCGGCGCCGCCGCGGTCTGGTTCACCCCGGCCGCAGCGGCGCTGCCGCAAGGACGGCTACTGCCCGCAGGATCCGGTGTCGAGGTGGAAGTACCGGGTGTTGGCCCAGCGGCAGAGCCGGATGCCGACGATGACGCCGGCGATCGTGACGAGCGCGGGGAGGTACCCGCTGGCGACCTGGATGATCGGGATCGCCGGGCAGCCGCCCGAGATCGCCCAGCCCGTGCCGAACAGCACCGCGCCGGGTACCACGCCGGCATGGATGCGCCCCAGGTTGCGACGGACGCGCAACAGGGCGAAGAACATGACGATGATCCCGACGGCGCCGGCGAAGGCCAGGAGCATGCGAAGGTCCTGGAAGGTGAACATGCGGTTCAGCTCGGCGTAGTCGCCGAACCCGATGTTCGCGACGGTGAAGCCGAGGGCCAGCCCGGCGATGATGTTGGCGACAAGAACCCCGCCTCGGGTACGCATCAGAACACCTTCCACAGCAGGAACGACACGACGACGGCGGTACCGAAGAAGACGGCGGTCGCGAGGAGGCTGACCGGTTGCAGGCGGCCACAGCCGCTGAGCCCGTGACCGCTGCTGCACCCTCCCGCGAGCCGGGTGCCGAAGCCGACGAGGATCCCGCCGACGAACAACGTGGCGACCATGTGGATCGGCTTGTCGGTCACGATCTGGCGGAAGCCGTCACCCATGTCCAGGCGGAGGTGGAATCGGCCGGCTGTCACCGCCGCGATCCAGCCGCCGACGAAGATCGACAAGAGGAGGGCGGCCTGGCTGACCAGGGGCGCCGGTAGCAGGTTCGCGAACGGGTTGTTCGTATCCGCAGTCGGCGAGGTGTCCAGGCCCAGTGCCTGCGGGTCGGCGGGCGCGGCGTGGCGCGGGGCGGGTGCCGGCGGACGACCTCCGAACTGCTCGGCGGTGGCCGCGGCGAGCGCCTCGACGAGTACCCGGTCGTCAGTGACCCGGGCGTTGATCCGCTCGACGCGGCGTTCGGAGCGCCAGTGCAGGACGCGGTCCCACGCCGAGGACACTCCGAGCGACCGGTCGGTCGTGACGGTGTAGTTGATGGTGACGAGGGCCAGGCCGGCAGCGCCCGCCCACCAGGGCCAGTAATCAATCATGCGGGACCTGTGATCCAATCGGCGAGTCGGGTCCACCACCGGCGCCTTGTGGGTCGGCGTGATGGGATTCCGGAGTGGTGCGGAACCTGCGCGTGTGGCGCCGGGTCGAACTCCCGGCCCGGTGTCGGTGCGTGCTCGAACCGGGCCGCCGGTATCCGCTGGAACCTCGGATCGGGCTGCGACGGCGCTACCTGGTTCGGGTTGGCCGTGCCGGACCAGTCTCTCAGGTGCAGCGCGTCGGCCCCGTTCGGCAGAAGCGTGATCGGTACGAGCCGGCCCGTCGTCGACAGCTTGTATCGGGCACAGTCCCGCCAACGGTCCACACTGTCACAGTAGTAGTCGCGCCAGTCGCGCAAGCTTGCGTTGAGCAGTGGGAAGAGCGGGCATTCTCTGGCGTGTAGGCAGCCCATGTCGCTCCGATCTGAACGTGCGCCGCCCGGGCGGGTGAGCGGCGTGGCGGGATTCGGCGTCGCAGATCTCAGCCAGGCGAGCATAGAGCATGCCGAATGCAGCCGCAGCAATCGCTCCGTGATCGGCCAGACCGTGGGCCCGCGTACCGCCTGGCTCCGCCAGGTTCGTCGGCTGTGCCACTTCCACCGGCGCATCCGTCACCAGGCCGAGCCCGACATGCGCACCATACACGACACTCGACGCCCAACTACAGCCATGATCACCAGTGGCCGCGCCCGCGCGTGGGTCGCGCGGGCCTTCGACGTGGCGAGCGGGTGACCTGTCGCCCCGGGCCCCGTCCCGCCGTCGGGTGAATCGACGATCTCACGTACGTGAATATTTTGATCGGTCGTTGCGGTACGGCAACATCGTGATCAAGGCATGGCCACCGGGGCCCGCGATGGTCAGGGACGCCACGCCATGGACACTTTGGAGGCTCCCGTGCCCGGTTCGCCCACTCGACCCCGCCGTATCCGACTCGGCCTGATCGGCGCCGCCGTCGTCGGCACCGTACTGTCAACGACCCTGGTGTCACCAGCGGTCGCCACCCCGCCCAACATCCCGAGCAAGGCCACCGCGCAGAGCGAGTTGAACGCGCTGACCGTGGCCTCCGAGGGCTCGATGAGCGGGTACTCGCGGAGCCTGTTCCCGCACTGGATCACCATCTCCGGAAACTGCGACACCCGCGAGACGGTCCTCAAGCGCGACGGCAGCTCGGTGACCGTGGACAGCAACTGCTACCCGACCTCGGGGCGCTGGTACAGCCCCTACGACGGCGCCACCTGGACCAGCCCCGCCGACGTGGACATCGACCATGTCGTGCCGCTCGCCGAGGCGTGGCGGTCGGGGGCCAGTTCGTGGACCACCAGCAAGCGGCAGAGCTTCGCCAACGACCTGAGCTACCCGCAGCTGATCGCGGTGACCGACAACGTCAACCAGGCCAAGGGCGACCAGGACCCGTCCACCTGGCAGCCGCCGCTGTCGTCGTACCGGTGCACCTACGCCAAGATGTGGATCCGGTCGAAGTACCACTGGGGGCTCAAGCTCCAGTCGTCGGAGAAGAGCGCGCTGCAGAGCATGCTCAACACCTGCTCGTCCTGAAATGAGCCCGGTGCGGAGGGCTCAGCCCTCCGCACCGGGTACCGCCGGGGATCAGCTGGCGGTGCAGGACGGGGTCATGCCCGTCGCGCTGCCGGTGCCCTGGAAGCCGAACTGGGTCGACTGCCCGGCGGCGATCCGGCCGTTGTAGCTGACGTTGGTGAACCGGACCGCGCCGCTGGTACCGCTGGCCTGGGCGTTCCAGGTGTTGGTGATCGTGGCACCGGAGGGCAGGGTCATGCTCACCGTCCAGCCGTTGGTACCGGACGAGCCGGCCGTCACCGTCACAGTGGCCACGAAGCCGCCGTTCCACGAGTTGAGCGACACCGACGCGGAGCATCCACCGCCCGCGGGCGGCGGCGAGGTCGGCGGTGTGGTCGTGGGCGGTGTGGTCGTCGGTGGCGCGGTGGTGGGCGGCGTGGTGGGTCCGCCGGTGGCCG
>NZ_BOON01000018.1 GCF_016863255.1 Planosporangium mesophilum | reverse complement strand
GCTTGGGACAAAAAGATCGCCCGTCCGCCGTACAGCAGCGAAGTACAGCAACCTAGCGGACCGAACCGGACCACAACAGACCCCAGCAGCCCTGCTGACCTCCTACGACACTTCATGCGACCGGGCTGCCCGTAGTTCACACTCAAGTGGTCACCGCCAGGCATCAGCTGTGCGAACATCGGCCGGTGACTGATGCGAAGTGGCCGGGTGAGCGACTTGAGTTGCTCCAGAAGCAGGTGTGCAACCGCTTCCATGCCGAACACGTCCAGCCTGGCCAAGGATCCATGGTCGGAGTGTCGCGAAGCATCCTTCAACGCCCAGCAGCGGTGTCTTGGCCGCTTCATGGCTTAAGGCACCCGCCCGAGGGACAGGGCGACGGCTGGTACTTGTGGACCGGTGACCTTTCCGAGGCAGTTGACTTCTTTGTTCCGAACCACGTCGAACATGTGATCTCCGAATGGCCGGAGGTCGCGCCATACCTCGGCCTGCCTCCCGGGTGGCGTGTGCTGCTGGCACCCGGTTATGAGGACATCTGGTTCGACTCGGCGCTGCTCGACATCAGCGATTCTCGTTGAGGCCAACGGCCGGTTGTCGACGGCAGGCAGCTAACCACGAGTGGGTGACGAACTGAGTGACAACCGGTACGTACGACGGCGGACGTCAGCGGCCGTCGGTGGACAGTTTTCGCAGGTAGCAATAGCTGGGTGGGCAGGTCGTGCGTCCACAGTCATTCCTTTTGACACGGAAGAGGTCACTGGTTCAAACCCAGCATCGCCCACCAAAGCTGCAGGTCAGGAAATGATCGCCGATCTTACTGATCGGCGATCATTTATTTCTGTGAGCAATTTTGCTCCCACGGTAACTACCGAACCCGGACGTACGGATTACGTCGTCGTCACCTGTGCCCGCCGTTGTCGCGCTCACCTCGCGGTCCGGTCAGCGCACACCGGGGCGAGCGCCGCGGTCGCGCAACGCCGGCCCATCGTGGCCGTCGGCCGGGGGCGCGGACTCGCGCTCGACACCTCCGTGTTGCAGGTAGTCCGCGGCACGGCAGGAACTGGAACTCACTCACCGTACGAGCGTCCGTCTCTCAGGATCGACCGGACATCCATCAACGCGAAGCCCAGCAGGTTGAGCCCGCGCCACCGCGCCGGGTCGCCGGCGCGCGAGTCGTCGGCAGCCAGGCCGATGCCCCAGATCCGGTCGACGGGGCTGGCCTCGACGAGCACCCGCTCGCCGGTACCGAGCAGGAACGCGCCCAGTTCGGGGTGTTGGTCGAATTTCGCCAGGTTGCCGGCCACCACGATGTCGTAGCGGTGGGCGTCCCACACCTGTTGGTCGAACCCCGCCACCTGAGCGCCGAGGGTCTTCGCGGCGTGCGGGTGCGGCGCGGCCAGGATCCGCTCGGCAGTCGGGGCGTCGCCGAACAGCGTTGCCTTGCGCCACATCATGTAGTGCTCGGCGGTGAGAAAGGTCGTGCCGTCCAGGCTGAACGGTGCGGGCCACCACTGGCTCAGGCAGCCGGCCCCGACGCTGCCGTCCGGCTGTGGCTGGTGTCCCCAGAAGTACAGGAACTTCACCCGCCGCCCCTCCTGCAGGGCGCGGGCCACGTCGGTGGCCGTACGGGCGGGTGTGGACACGGCCGCCAGTGTGCCCGATCAACCGTGCAGGCCACACACGAATTCCGCCGCCGCAGGGCCGGCACGAGCGGCGGCCCGACCGGTCAGCGGTACTCGGCGACCACCTCGATAGTGCCGACGAGGTTGGCGTTGAGCTCGTCGAGATCCTCGGCGGGGATCCAGTACTCCAGAATCGTGTCGCCGCCGACCTGGTGAACGTCGTACCGGTCGAGAAACGCCCGCCGGACCTGGAAGCGGGTCACGTACCCGACGCCGGAGTGCTTCACGTTCCAGTCCCGGGCGATCATCGTCGCGTACGCCTCGTTGAGTACCGGGTAGAAGATCGGTTGCTCCGGCAGCCGTGGTGGCCAGGCGCGCCATCCCGAGGCCCTCACCAGGGCCAGCTCCTCGGGGCCGGTCGGCCGCCAGAGGGTCACGGTGGGCGCGGTGATGGTCATTCGTTCATGATCGCCGCCTCGTTGGTGCGTGTCAGCCGATTTCCGCCAGTGGGAGATCGAATATGGACAGACGGCTACCGCCGGGACGGCTACGGTCACCGGCGTGACATCAAACCTGGACTGTGTCGGGCTTGGCGTGGACGACCACGCCGGCATGGACCGCCTGATCGGCATCGCGCTGGAGAGCGCCGAGAGCCTGGGCCAGGCCGGGGGCGTGTCGGTGCTGCGCTGGCAGGATTCCAGCGGTGCCCGGTTGATTGTGGGAGTGCGGGGCGACGAGGTGGCCGACCTGCTGCCGTCGTACGCGGGTGAGCCCGGTGCTCGCCTGGCCAGCGTCCGTGCCGTCAATGAGGATGTCGTGGTCGCCGACGTCGTCGATGAGGATGGTCAGCAGGTCACCATGCTGGCGGCCGAGTTGGAGCAGCGGCGGCTGTTGCCGGCGGCGGGCACGGTGGGTGGACTGGCCTGTGTGGTTGCGCTCGGCGTCGACGTCACGGTGTGGGCGGATGAAGACGCGTTCGCGGCGTCGGACGCAAGTCTGCTCGGCGACGGCGACGACCCCGGTGAGGCGCCGGCGCACGTGGTGGAGCAGGGCTTGTCGTGGCCGCCGCGGATGGCCGCCGAGTCTTTCATCTCCTACGGGGTGTTCGGCGACCCCGAGCAGGTGCAGGCGTACGCGCGGCTCAACGGCACGGTGCTGCGCGCGCAGCGCAAGGCGGTCGCCGTCACCGGGCAGGAGTTCGTCGTCGCGCGGGTGCGCACCGCGGGGTTCGAGGTCGACGTGTGCCTTTCGGCAGACGACGTTCGGGAGTTGCCACGACCTGGCAATGTCATCGGTGGGACCATGTTCTTGGTCGCCTCCCTGCCCGTCGTCGCCACTACGGACCGCCATGCAGGAAAGCGATCCTGGCTGCCGTGGCGCCGCTGACGCTGGGCCACGGGCGGGCTTGCGGCACGCCACATGGGCGGGAACGGCCAACCGTAGGGGAACAGGATGGGAGCAGCGGGGCGCGGTCAAGGGCGCTGCACCGCGCCGGACGGGGTTGAACTACTCGCATCGTCTCGGCGTGACCTGCGGTCCCTCGTGTTTGTGCTGGTCACCGCGGTGTGGACCGTTTGTTGCCACAACTGCGCTCAACGGATTTGAACCGCGCTGAACGGCGTCGTATCGCCCCAGCTCAACGGCTCTTTGCAGGTCCTCGGCGTAACGGCCGGCGGGCGTGTTCGCACTTAGTGGTGGGAGCAGGATGGGAGCAAGCGGCTGAACGATCTCTATCGCCTTCGATTCGAAAGTGACGCGTTCCGGCTCGAATCGATCAAGGAACTGACCAGGGCAGATGCGGAGACGTGACCTCTTCTCCCGTACGGAAGAGGTCTCCCCGCAAAGGACGCTGTCCCTGCTCACCCTCATTCCCGGGCCCGTGTCGTTGGTGGTCGTCGTTGCGGTCGGCTCCGTGTTCGTCCAGGCATATGTCGGGCCGCTGTTCGCGTTCCCGATCCAGCACCTGGGCGCCCGGGCGGCTGGAATCACCAGTGGGTTCGGTAACTTCTGCGCCAACCTTGGCGGTTTCGCCTTTAGTTGCGCGCTCGGTGCGGTCAAGGACGCCACCGGCTCCTTCCGGGTGGGTTTCCTGACCCTCGGCGGGATGTGCGCATTGGCGCTGCTGGTGACCGTGAGCCTGCGACGACGGCCTCGACCACCTCGCCGCCGCGCTCGGCCGTAAGCGCTGAGCCACCGCCCGGACGCAATCGACCTGGTGACCCGGCCGCCGTGATGGTGTGGGCGTCGCCGCGAGGGCCGGTGCACCATCTCGCCCCAGAGTGGGTAGGGGCGGATCGGACCAGTTTCGCCAAGCGCGGAAGAGGTGGCCGATATGACCAGCGGAAGTGGCGAGCCCATCCGTGGGGTAGTGGCAGATGATCACCAGTTCCGGGTCGAGGGGCGGCTGACGGCACTGTACGGCGGTGCGGTGCACTACTGGCGGCTCGAACGGGACAAGTGGAGCGGCATTCTCGACACGGTCAAGGGGATGGGGTTCACCATGATCTCCATCTACATACCGTGGGAGGTGCACGAGGTCGAGCGGGGCGTGTTCGATTTCGGCCAGATCGATCCCCGGAAGGACGTCGACGTCTTCCTCGCTGTGATCGAGGAGAAGGGGCTGAAGGCCGTCGTGCGCCCCGGGCCGCAGATCAACGCGGAGCTGACCTGGTTCGGTTACCCGCGCCGCATCCTCGACGACCCCGAGTTGCAGGCGCTCAACGGCCAGGGCGCCCCGGCGGTGCTCATCCAGGTGCCGCGGCCGATCCCCGCGGTGAGCTATGCGGTCGACAGGTTCTACGACGAGACGGCGCTGTGGTTCGACGCGATCTGCCCGATCCTGGCCAGGCACGCCCACCCCGCCGGCGGCATCGTCGCCGCGCAGGTCGACAACGAACTGGCGTTCTTCTTCCACGTCAACGCCTACGCCGCGGACTTCCACCCGGCATCGGTAGCGCGCTACCGCACCCAGCTGGCCGAGAAGTACGGCACGGTGGAGGCGCTCAACGCCGCCTACGGCGGCGGGTACGCGTCGTTCGACGAGGTCGAGCCGCCCCGGCGGTTCACGGCGACCGACAAGGCCGACATCCCGTACCACACCGACTGGGCGGCCTACCGGGAGCGCTACCTCGTCGACGCCCTCGGCCGCCTCGCCGACATGATGCGAGCGCGCGGCCTCGCCGGCATCCCGTTGTTCCACAACTACCCGCACCCGCTCGGCCCAGGCGGCGCCGTCTCCGGGTTCACCACGCCGTTCAACCTGATGGGGCTCGAGGAGAAGCTCGACTTCGTCGGCTTCGATCTGTACTCACGCAAGGAGCTCTACGACCACGTCAAAACGGTCATGTCCTATGTGGCCGGAACGAGCCGGTTCCCGTACATTCCGGAGTTCATCGCCGGTGTCTGGCCCTGGTACCTGCACCCCGGCGACCTGCGCGACGAGGAGTTCGTCACCAAGGCCGGTCTGATGCAGGGCATCAAGGGCTTCAGCCGGTACATGCTGGTCGAGCGCAACAGGTGGCTCGACTCGCCGGTGCGCCGGGACGGCCGGGTCCGCGAAGACCACGCCGCCATGTTCGGCCGGGCCAACGCGATGGCCACCGAGCACGACTTCGTCGGCCTGCGGCGGCGCGCGGACGTGCTGCTGCTGGCCAACCGCGACTACGACCGGCTGGAGGCGGCGAGCGTCCTGGTCAGCTTCCCGGGTGACTTCCTGGAGACCCCCAGCGGATTCTCCGAGTACCCGACGTTCATGACTGTCTCCGAGCGGCCCCTTGGCTTCGCCGAGCCGATCCAGCTGGCCAAGGCGGACTGGTTCAGTGGCGCCTACCAGGGCCTGACCGGAGCGGGGTACCCGTTCCTGCTGTCCGACACGGCGCTGGCGTCGCAGCGCTGGTGGCGGTTCAAAGCGGTCGTGGTGAGTTCGTTCGAGTTCATGGCCGCCGACGTCCAACGTCGAATCGTCGACTTCGCGACCGCCGGCGGAACCGCCGTCGTCGGGCCCCGGCTGCCCGAACTGGATGAACTGATGCGCCCGGACGAGACGCTGCGCACAGCGGTACGGGACGCGCCCGGTGAGCCGGTAACCGTGGACGGGGCGACCGTCGGCACCACGTACCGCGTGGGGGAGGGGCGGATCGTGCACCTGACCGAATTCGGCGCGCCCACCCGAGCGCTCGAGGCCGCCCTGGCCGGCCTGGACCTGATCCGGTTCACGCGTAACGACCCGCGACTGGACGTCGCGATCCACGCGCCCGCCGAGGGCGGCAAGCGCCTGGTCGTCTTCGTGGCGAACCCGACCGCCGACCCGATCGACGCGGAAGTGGACCTGCACGTGCCGATCGGGTCGGCCCGCGAGATCTGGGACTCACGGCCGGCGCAGACACAGGGCAGCGCGCTCCGGGAGCCGCTGCTGCCGTACGCGATCAACATCTACGAGTGCCGGCTCTAGACACGGAGGGTGTCCGCGATGCTGCATGAGAACGTCCAGATGCTGGACATGGACGTCAATCACTGGAGGAACCTGCAGAACCTGGTGCTCGAGTCGGCCAAGGAGAAGCGCCGGATCATCGTCATCCACGAAGACGGTGAGATCGTCAAGTTCGTACACTCCCAGCGCCTTCCCATCGTCAAGAGCATCGACCGGGTCGACGACCCGCACGCCGCCGCCGAGCACGTGTACCGGGCCAATCGCCACCTGGTCGACTTCGTCGCGGTCTTCGAGCGCGAGGCATTCGACCGCTACTTCGGCCACTGGCAGGGCACCTGGCGGGCCGACGAGGACCTCGACGAGTTCGCCCACCGGACCTACGCGACTCTCGACGAGTATGCCGACGGCCTGGTTACGTACCCAGGCCCGGCGCGCAGCACGCTCGGCCTGCAATGGCGGGTCGGCGCCAGCTACGCCGAGGTGAAGGCCGCCGTCGAACGGTACGTCCCGGCCGACACGGCGGTGGTCTTCGGTGTCTTCGACGGAGACGAACTGTGGGCCTCGCTCGTGCTCGGCTTCGACGCCGACCGCCGGGCCCACGTGGTGACCACTGTGGACACGTTCGACCTCACCCTGCATGGCAGCAGACGGGACGTGGTCCGCGACGTCATCGCCTGGGCCGACCGTACCTACGGTCCCTGCTCGATCGGGCTGTTCACGGGTCTTGATGGGGCCAGAGCCCTGCTGGGCAGCCGGGAGAAGGTGGCGGTGCTGCGGGTACTGGCGGCCCGGGGCAACCTCATCCTCGACCCGGCGCCGGCCGAGTTGGCGTCGCTGGTGTCGTTCTGACGTTCGCTGCGGTCATCTCCCGGCGAACTGGACCCGGCTAGAGAGCTTTACCATAAAACGCTGGAGTTAGGGTCGGTTGAAGTCCAGCCCGGTCCTGGCGGTGAAGCCGGCCAGCAGGCATCCCATGCCCGTCTGCACATGACCAGGACCGTAACCGGCACCGCTCCGGGGTCGCCTGGTCGAAGATGGCCATCCGCACGATCCTGACCAACCCCCGCTACACCGGCTACCAATGCTGGAACCGCCAGCGCAAAGACGAGGTCCTCGTCAACGTCAGGGACGTCGCGCTAGGTCACACCACCCGCCTGCGGTGGAACACCGGCGACAAGTGGGTTCGGTCCGATAAGCCAGCCCACCCGGCGATCATCAACCTGGACAGCTTCGATCAGGTCCAGGCCAAGCTGGCCACCCGAGGAGCCACCACTACAAAGGTCAAGCCCCGACGCACCCCGCGGCCCTACATCTTCCGTGGTCTGCTGTTCTGCGGCGTGTGCGGTCGGCGGATGCAGGGTCAATGGCTACACGGGATGGCGTACTACCGCTGCCGGTTCCCGGAGGAGTATGCCCTTGCCAACTAGCTGGCCCATCCGCGCAACGTGTACCTCCGCCAAGACCACCTCGGCGACCCCCTCGACGAGTGGTTGCTGACCGCGCTGGCCCCGCATAACCTCGAGGCCACCATCACCGCGATGGAGGCCGCGCAACCCATCCCCGCAGAGCCGATCCCCGACGCGACAGGCCAGATCCTGGCCGAATGCGACCGCAAGATCGCAAACTACAGGGCTCTGCTCGACTCGGGAACCGACCCCGCCCTCGTGGCCGGGTGGATCGCCGAGGTCACCGCTGTCCGCACGGCGGCGGAGAACCAGCGGCCACGCCGACCAGACCGGGTCAGGCTGACCAAGGAGCAGATCCATGGCCTGATCGGGGCGGTCGGCGACCTCAGAACAGCCCTGCGGCGGGCGGACGCAGCGGCCGCTAAAGCTGAGCTGTACCAACGGCTGCGGATCAGGCTCACCTACGACCCTGGAAGACAGATCGTCCGGGCTGAGTCAGAACTCAGCCCGGACGACGTAGGTAACGGGTCAGTGTCCGAGGGGGGACTCGAACACCTGTACGTAGCACACCTGCACCAAAGAGGTGTGCATGCGGAGGAGGTTAGCCGTGGCCTCCATAGTGGTCAAGCGGGTTCATGCGCCGACGTGCCATCCCGAACCACTCGCCGTCAGACTTTCCTGGATCCGAACCCGGCCGGCCTACGCGGCCAGCTCCGGCCGCGACCAGCGCACGTAGTCGCGCACCGTCGAGTACGGCAACCCGGTCACGACGATGCTTCGTTCGTGCCCAACGAGCCGTGGGAGTGCCACAGCAAGGGCCTGCTGCCGAAAGCGCTTGCCTACCCGGTGGGGTGGGACGTCCTCAACTGTCAACGAAAGCCGGCCTTGGCTGGGGCCCGCGTGACCTCGCTGTTTTTGGGTCGGCCAGACCGGCACAGCGCAGACACCGCACGAACTCGGAGTGGGACAGCTGACGCCTGGCGTCGCTGCTCGGGGCCGCCCTCAAAGCCGAACATCGGGTGTGTCAGAGCCGTCTCGTGAGGAACAGGGTAGTCCCGTAGACCGGGTCCACTTCCTTCCGCTCGGTCTCGGTGAACCCGACCTTGGCCAGCACACGGCGAGAAGCGGTGTTCCAATCCCAGACCGCGGCCCACAGACGTTCGTACCCGGACGATCTTGCCCAGTCCAGGACCGCCAACGAGGCCTCGGTCGCGTATCCCTGACGCCAGAATCGGCGTAGCAGCTCGAACACCAGTTCCGGTTCCCCTTCCGGTTTTCGTCCACCGTCGATCAGCCCGCAGTAGCCGATGACGTCACCAGCGACCTTCCGCTCGATCGCCAGCAACCCGATCGACGATGGCTGGTTGGCGCGGATGGAATCCTCGAGCTCGGCGACCGTGGGGTGTCCATCCGCGCCGATTCGGCGGTGCGGCGGCACTCGTGGGTCACGTTCGGTCCACAGTTCACGCTGGACGACGGCCTCGGCTACCCGCCAAGGTCTGAGCAGCAGGCGACCCGCCTCGAGCACAACCTCGCGGCCCGGAGTCGCTCCACCTGCCATGACAGCAACCCTCTCACGGGCGAACGCACGGTCATGCCGCGGACAAGTCGGACCACGTTCGTAAGATCTCGTCTATGTCACGAGTAAGCCAGGCCCGACAGTCCGCACCACAGCCCGACGTGCCGGTCCTTCGGAGTCTCGGACCCACGTACGAAAAGAACCTGCACGGGCGGCACGCAGAGGTCCTCCTCAAGGTCCTGGCCGACGGGTCCACGAGCGGCGCGAAGAACATCGCGCTCGCGGGGCACTACGGCAGCGGGAAAAGCAGTGTCATCCTCGGCGTCCAGGCGGGTCTGGACGAGCGGAAGATCAACTGGGTCAACCTGTCGCTGTCGAGCCTGGGCATCGACGACACGAAGCGGGCGCGCATCCAGTCGGACGGGACGCTCGCGCCACTGACGAACCTCATTCAGAAGGAGATCGTCAAGCAGCTGCTCTACCGGAAGGCGCCCGCGGACATGCCGGGGTCGAGGTACTTCCGCATCGACTCGTTCAGACCCTGGCCGGCTGCGATCTGGGGCGCCGCAGTAGCGGTTGGGTTCTTCGTGATCGCGGTCCTGCTCGGGCTGGTGAATCGCGTGAAGAAGATGGGTCCCCAGGACCTGGTCACCAGTCACGACTGGGTACCGTGGGTCATCGTCGTTGGGTTCGGCGTGTTCCTGGGCGTGATCTGGTTCCTGGGTGCGCGTGCTGTGCAGAGCCGGGTGCGGGTGGAGAGCGTCTCTGCGGGCGGAGCGGCCGTCAAGCTAAGCGCGAAGGAGAACTCGTACTTCGATGAGTACCTCGACGAGATCGTCTATTTCTTCCAAAGGACGAAGACCCAGGTCGCGATCTTTGAGGACCTGGACCGGTTCAGGGACCCCCACATCTTCGAGACGCTACGCGAGCTGAACACCGTCTTGAACAACTCCGAACAGATCAAGTCGCGGCCCGTTCGGTTTGTGTATGCGGTCCGCGACAGTATCTTCGAGCAACTCAAAGTCAATGCCGCCCCGGACGGCGACGCGGACGCCGATACCGATGCTGCAGCGCGTCGTGCGTCAGCTCTGGAATCCGCCCCGTCGGCGAACAGGACGAAGTTCTTCGACCTGGTCGTCCCGATGGTTCCGTTCATCACGCACCGTTCGGCGCGGGACCTGCTGGCGGCGGAGTTCGCCGAATCGGATGAGCAACCTTCGACTGCGCTAGTGGATCTGGTCGGCGCGCATCTGACCGACATGCGCCTGATTCGCAACATCCGGAATGAGTTCGAGATCTACCGCGCCTCGGTCCTGGGAGAGAAGGGCCTCAAGGGACTCACCGCAGACCGACTGTTCGCGATGATGGTCTACAAGAACCTCCACCTGGAGGACTTCGAGGCCATCCGGCTTGGCACGAGCAAGATCGACGAGGCCCACCGGGCCTTCCGCGACATGGTCACGTATCAGACGGGCCACCTGGCAGCGGTCAGCAAGGAGGCACTAGACCGGATCGCGTCGAACGCCCGGTGGGACCAGGCCGCGAAGGCCGCCGGCGAACGGCTCCAGGAGGTGCTGCCCATTGTTTACCGAGCGACGCGGGTTGGTGGCGAGCCGGTCCTTCAGTACCAGTCGGAGCACTACGCGCTCTCGGACCTTACGTCCGGCGACTTTTGGAGGTCGTTGCATGAGACCCGTCAAGGGGCGCACCTTAGCCGACCCGGATACGGTGGCGTGACCCTGTCGTTCGATGACGTGATCGCGCTGGTCGGGGATGGAGCCGCTGCGCTGGATGACGCCGTCGAAGCCGATGTCGTACGTCTCCAGCGCGCCTCCCAGGACGCGCTGGAGACCAAGGACTTCGTCGCGAAAGCCACGATGGCGCAGCTCATGGCCAGGACGGACCTGGTCATGCCCACCGACAGCGGCGTCGAACGCAACCTGGATGCCATCGTCACCGACCTCGTGTCTCCCTTAGCCCACGACCTCCTCGCCAAAGGTCACATCGACGAGAACTTCACCCTGTACTGCTCGGATTACCACGGCATCGCCATCAGCGTCAGCGCGATGAACTTTATCCTCCACTGCGTCCAGGCCGACCGCGCAGACCACCGCTTCCGGTTCGACGAGGCTGCCTCCATCGACGCGGTCGAGAAGGAGATGGGTGCCCGCTTCCTCGACGGCGAGAGCGTCTTCAACCTCGAGGTCTTCGACCACTACCTGCCCACGCGCCCCGAGCTGCTCGACAAGGCACTCGACAAGCTCGTCATGCGCGCCGGCACCGACTCGTCCTTCATCGATGCGTACCTTACGGACGGCGCGTCCAGGGAACTCTTCGTAAGCCAACTGGTTCCTCGCTGGAAGGGTGCGTTCGTCCATCTGGTCGAGAACGCCTCGATCGACCTCGCGGCGGCCGTCGCGCTCGTTGATGCCGCTGTCCGGAGCGCTGATCGAGACGTCGACTACGACACCTCGCGCCGGGTCGCAGAGTTCCTCTCGGAGCACTACGCCCAGATGCAGGCGTTTGTCGGGACCGTGGAGACGTCGAAGGCCGCTGACGTGGCGGCTCTGGTTCGTCGTCTCCGCGCCGAGATCAGCGACCTCGCGGTGCTGGGGGACGCACAGCGCAAGGCGGTGGTCACGGATGGCCTGTACCCGGTCACGAGGGCGAACCTGTCCGCGGCACTCGGTGAAGGCACCCCGCTGGCCCTTGACGTGGTGAAGGTGACCAACACGGCCGTCTACCAGCACATCCTCAAGAAGCTGGACAGCTACCTTAATGCCCGCGAGAAGGACGAAGTGACCGTCGATGCCCCGGAGAAGTTCGCCGCGGTGCTGAATGACGTCGCCGCTGCCGCCGAATCGGCGGTGGTGCTGGATGACGTCGCCGCTGTCGTCAAATCGGCGGTGCTGCCGGTTGCCAAGGGCGCGTCGGAGTTGTGCGAGGTGGCCGACCTGGAAGAACTCGACGACACGGCATGGACCGCGGTGGTGTCGGCGAGCCGGTTTGCGCCGACAGTCTGGAACGTGAGCCGGTTTGTAGGGAAGTTCGGCGTCAGCGAGGAGCTGGTGAAGACCCTGAGCATCCTCGACCTCACCGAGGTCGAGAAGGTGGAGGAGGAGTCCAGGTACGACCTCGGGTATGCGCTGGCTCATGCCGAGGACCTAGCCCCGACGGCAAGGGTCCGGCTGGTGAAGCAGCTCGAGCTCCCCGGCGGTTTGAATCCCGAACGCCTGACCGACGCCGGGCTCAAGCTGCTCCCGGCGCTGCTGGCCGCCGAACTGGTGCCCGATGCTGCCGAGACATATGCGCGCGTGGGCGGTTGCCCGTTCGCGTTCCGCGAGGACTACTTCGCGGCGTCGAAAGGCCTGGCGTCCTACGTGTGCGAGCTACCGCTATCGAGCGACGACCTGCCCAAGATGATGCGGAGTCCACATGTGGCACCGGCCGTCAAGCGGGCAATCGCCGATGACGCGGAGTACGTACACGGCCGGTTGTCCAGGCCGGGTGCCATCGCGATCTGCGAGTGGGCGGCCAAGGGCAATACCGTCTCGGTGGAGCTGCTGGTCAAGCTCAGCGAAGCAGGAGCGCCCGCCGAGCACATCCTGAGTCTGCTGGTACCCCACCTCCCTGACATCGAGCTACCGGTGTTGGACCAGATTCTTCTGGCGCTCGGCGACGAGTACGAACCGCTCACCAGGGTCGGTTACCACCGTCCGAGGCTGAAGGGTCGGGAGGGGACCGAAGAGCTGCTCAAGGAGCTACAGCGCCGCGACCGGGTCAGTTCGTTCAGCCAAGCGAGATTCGGCGGCGGCATTCGGGCCAACATGCGTCATTGACACCCCGCCAACGCGCCGACCGACGTGATCGTGCTGTTCGTGACCGAACGTCATGGGTTGCAGGCGCGCCTGGACGAGGTCAGACGCGGCATGGCCCAGGACGGCGGCTTCTGGGTCGCCTGGCCGAAACGAGCATCGAAGGTTCCCACGGACATCACCGATGACGTGGTCCGTGAAGTCGCGCTGCCGAGCGGGTTGGTCGACAACAAGGTGTGTGCGATCGACGAGATCTGGTCGGGCTTGCGGCTGGTCATTCGCCGCGAAAATCGCAGGCCGGCCGAGTAGCACGTTTCGCCCGGTCCTCCGTACTCCAGTCGGACGCCACGACGCACCTCGAGATCGCCCAGCCGCGTGAGTGATGTGACGGTAGGCGTCCTCCGCGGGCGCGGATCTGCCGCGATCCGGGCGCGGGGGCGCTCATCATGCGAGGAAGAGTCTCCAGCCGGCTTTCGTTAGGCTGCCTTCAGTAGTCGTTGACCGGGGCATGTTGCGGCGATCCCCAGAATCCGCCCTGTCCCGGTGGGGCCGTTGAACACTGTCACAGCCATCGGGCAGCGCCCCGGGTATCGGGTGTCAACCCCCGTCATCTACTCGTCTGGCGATGATCGGTGAATTGTCGTGCGGTGACGAACGTGACCGTGCGTACCCCCGTACTCCTTCCGCGAGCACGCTCGCAAGGCCCCTAGCCGGCGTGCGCAACCGCAAGAGTGCCGGCCTGCGTCGGTTGCGCCGCTGTGCTGCCGGGTAGCGGTCGGCTGTGTCGTTGACCGGCAGCCCGTGAGCTGGGAGGGCGATGTCGGGCAGGGAAGGTCGACGGCAGGGTTTAGACACGCTGACGGCGGCGCTGGCCTGGTACGACGCCGGTTGCTCGGTGGTTGCGATTCGCGCCGACGGTAGTAAGGCACCGCTGGTGTCGTGGCGTTCGTATCAGCGCCGGCGCGCGGATCGGGCCCGGGTCGCGGCCTGGTTCGCCGGCAACCCGCCCGGTATCGGGGTGGTGTGCGGCGCGGTCTCCGGCGGCCTGGAGATGCTCGAGCTTGAGGGCCGGGCGATCGAGGAGGGGCTGGATTCCCGGCTGGTCGAGTTGGTGCGCGCGGCCGGGCTGGGCCAGCTGTGGCGGCGTGTCGCGGTGGAGGGGTACGTCGAGCGGACGCCGTCGGGTGGTCTTCACCTGCTCTACCGGGTCGCGGACGTACCAGTGGGCCGGAACGCGAAGCTGGCCCGGCGGCCGGCGACGGAGGCGGAACTGGCCGATGATCCCAGCGACAAGATCAAGACGTTGGCGGAGACCCGTGGCGAGGGTGGCTACACCGTGGTGGCGCCCTCGCACGGCGCCGTGCATCAGACCGGGCGGGCCTGGGTTGCGCTCCGTGGCGCGACGCCGGCGCGTATCCCGACGATCACTGGCCAGGAGCGGGATGCGCTCGTTGCGGTGGTGCGGTGCCTGGACGCGATGCCACCGCCACCGGTCGAGCCGCCACGGTCGCCGCGACGGGACGGTTCGGCGGGGACGGCGCCGGGGGAGGACTACGAGCGGCGTACCGACTGGGCTGACATTCTGGAGCCGGCCGGCTGGAGGCTGGTGTCCGCCGTGGGTCGTACCCGGTACTGGCGGCGTCCGGGTAAACGGACAGGGGTGTCCGCCACGACGGGGCGCGCCGACGACCGGGACCGGTTGTACGTGTTCACCACCAGCTCCGAGTTCGAGTCGGAGACGCCGATCACGAAGTTTCATGCGTACGCGGTGCTCCACCACCGCGGCGATCATGCGGCTGCGGCCGCGGCGCTGCGCAGGGCCGGTTTCGGCGTAGCGGTGACCGTCGCGTCCGCGCCGGAGACTCACTGTGCCCCTGGCGATGGCGGCTCAGCGGCCGGGGCCGATGCTGATGGGCTGCCGGCCGGCGGCCCTGCGGCCGCGTCGGCTCAGGTCGGTGGCGAGCCGTTGCCGCATGTGGCGGGGTGGGGGCCGACCGAGGACGGACTGGCCCGGGCGCTGGTGACCCATCATGGGCATGAGCTGCGGTATTGCCCGCAGCGTGGGATGTGGCTGCGTTGGACGGGCTACCGGTGGCTGTGGGATGAGGCGGAGTACCACCGGGAGTTGATCCGGCGGCTGGCCCGCCAGCTGCCCACGGCTGGCCGGTGGCGGCGGTTCAAGGCCCGCGCGTTGTCGGCCGCCGGCGTGGCCGGGATTGCGCGGCTGGCGCAGTCGGACCCGGCGGTGATGGTGCACGTCGCGGATCTGGATGCCGAGCCGTACGCGCTGAACACCCCGGATGGGGTCGTCGACCTGCGTACCGGTGAGCTTCACCCGCCGAGACCGCAGCGGCTGCATACTCGGTGCACGCCGGTCGGTCCCGACTTTGAGCGCCGTTCGGCGGTGTGGGACGGGTTCCTGCGGGACATCTTCGGTGACGACCGGGAGGTCGCCGGTTACGTGCAGCGGCTGCTCGGGGTGTCTGCGGTCGGTGCGGTGTCCGAGCAGGTGCTGCCGTTCGCGTTCGGGCCGGGGTCCAACGGCAAGTCGACGCTGCTGGAGGCGGCCATGCACGCGCTTGGCCGCGGCGAGGGCGGCTACGCGATCGCCGCGCCGGCGGAGATGCTGATGGTCCGCACGCACGCCGAGCACCCGGCGGAGCTCGCCCAACTGACGGGCGCTCGCCTGGTGGTCTGCGCGGAGCTGGAGGACGGCGCGCGGTTCGCTGAGTCGCGGATCAAGCAGCTGACCGGCCGGGATTCGATCAACGCCCGGTTCATGCGGGGCAATCCGTTCACCTTCGCGCCCAGCCACACGTTGTGGCTGCTGGGCAACCACAAGCCGGTGGCCAAGACCGGCGGGCCGGCGTTCTGGCGCCGGGTACGGCTGATTCCGTTCGGTCATACGATTCCGCCGGAGCGACAGGAGCAGCGGATCGGTGAGCGTCTCGCCGAGGACGCGGCCGCGGTGCTGGCATGGATCGTTCGCGGCGCGGTGGCCTACCACGCCGATGGGCTTCGGGAGCCGGCGATCGTTACGTCAGCCACGCAGGAGTACGCCCGCGATGAGGACACCGTCGGCCGATTCATCGACGATCAGTGTCATCTGGCTGCGGGTCAGGAGCTGGTCCAGGTTGGCACCACGGTGCTGCGGGAGGCGTACGAGCGGTGGTGTGACGAGGTGGGGGAGACGCCGGTGTCGGCCAAGCGGCTGACCCAGGAGCTGCGGGACCGGTTTCGCGTCGGTGATGCCCGTGGCGCGAAGGGCCGCAGGATATACACGGGGATCTGCCTGCTCGCGGCGGACAGCGAAGGTGGCTTCGATGAGGCAGGCGAACGGTGAGCGCGGGTAACCGGCCGCGCACGTCGGCACGGAGCCCGTCCGGAGGCGCGGCAGCCGAGCGCGTGTCGGCCGCGCGGTGGGTGACGGGGTGACAGATCGCCGACCGTTTCCGGTTGACAGCGTTACGCGCGCGTACGCGCGTGCATGATCCGCCCGCGTGGCGTCAATGCCTGGGCCTAGGGGGAATATCCGCCACCCGTCACCCCCCGGTACGCGTTGTGCCTGCGGACCGATTCGCTGCCTGTCCGACAACTCCCACGGCGGTGCGCGCCGGCTCCCGCGCCTACCGAGCCGATGGGCAGGTAGCCGCGCCGTGGGTGAAAACGTCGTACCCGGTGGGCAGGCTCCTACGGGTGGGGATTGAGGACCTGCCGGTACACCGGCGCGAGGCGTTGTTGTGGCGCTACGCACTCGACCTCGATTACGACGGCGTCGACGACCTGGTCCGTGAGGCCGCGGACATTCCGTGTCGGTGGGACTGGGGGCCCGACGCCATTGCGGAGGAGTGCGTCGCCGTGGTGGGTGACGACGGTCGTTACCACCTGGTGGTGAACGGCGAACCGCAGTGCGCCGTGGAGCGCGAGCGCGGCGATCCGGCGGGTGCTGTCCGCCACGGCCAGTGGTGCTACTGGTGGACCGACGGTGCGCGGTACCGGGTGCAGGCTCCGCCTGGTAGCTGGGGCCCGGATGGGCTGATCTGTGGAGAGCAAGGCCACCTTGACGTCAGCTGGTTGGTCACGCTGACTGACGCCGTCGCCGACCCGGCGCTGGTCCCTGTCCGGCGGCGCTGCGTCGACACCACCGCACGCGGGCATTGGCCCGGCTATCAGGGATCCGACACTCCATTAGGTCGGCAGCGGGCTCAGTTGGCGGCAGCGCTCGGCCCGCGCTGCCACGCCTGCCGGCTGCGTCCCGGCACGGATGTCGACCACGACCACTTCACCGGACTTGTCCGCGGGTTGCTGTGCGAGCACTGCAACAGCCACGTCGACAAGTGCGTTCACGTGTCCGGCTGTCCGTGGGCCGATTACCTCAATGACCCACCGGCCGCATACCTGCGGCTGAGGTACGCCAAGCCGGAGCGGGTGGGACGCGACATGCAGACCGCAGCCAGGATTGAGTATCTGGGCTTCGATCCCTTGTACCGGGGAGTGGCCAGCAGACGTCCCCGGTTCCCGGTTCGTCAGCTTCCCCCGCCCGCTCGGGCGGATGGTATCGATATGTCGACGGTGGAGGAGGCGCCTCTGTTCTGACGGAGGGCAAGACCCGGTACAGCAACGGCCGGCTCGTCACACGAGGGCCGGTGTGCGAGTTAGTCAGGTTTGTGGGGCTTGCGGGCGGGACGTGCGCGAGGTGGCCTGCTGGAGCCGGGCTCGATGCTCGTGTCGTTCTTGGTGCCGGCTTCCAGGCGTTGCACGTGATCGATCATCGCGGTGATGGCTTCGAGGCCGGCGGGTGAAAGGTTCGCCTTGGTGGCCCGCAGCGCGAGGGCTTGAATGTTGGGGTCGTTGATCGCCCTGAACAGGTCGAGCTGTGCGTCGAGCCTGTCGATGGCCTCGTCGTCGGCATCGTCGGTGAAGAAGCTGGGCTTGACGCCGAAGAATCTGGCCAGGTCCTGGATGGTCTTGAGCGTTGGGTTGTCGGCTGATCCTCGGCGCAGGTAGCCGACGTAGGTGTCGGACATCCCCGTCGCGGCCGCGACCTCGCTGTTGGTGTAGGTCCTGCCGGTCTTGCGGCCGAGCCAGTCGAACAGGAAGTTGATCTTTTCTGCCAGGGACGTGTGCGGTGGCGGGGGAGGCTCGGTCATGTCTCGCCTTCTGACGTTGGCCCGGCCGGTCTGGATAAAGGTTGACTACTACCTGTTTGTGGATTGACACGCCGGGCTGGTTGACGCTTATGCTCCGTCCGGCCCGCCTAAATATTGTGGAACGTCTGTCCTCGAAGTCAACCATCGTGGGGCGATGGTTGCGTTCGGCGTGGGAGGTGTACCAGATGCGTACAGCCGCGGCTGGCGTCGCGCCAGATGTGAAGTCGTGCAAACGGTTCGCAACGGTCATCGCCCATGAGTCCAGGGGGAAAGTTGGTCACCCCCGGACCGGTGCGCAGAGCGAGTCCGGAAGCGATGAGCACGTTGGCTATCGCAAACCTCAGGTCCAGGCGCGACATCGTCAGCAATCCGTGCGAACCGATGTACCTGCGGTCGGAGCGAGACGACGTCGCCAGCGGGCGGCTGATTTCGAAGTGACCTGGCGTGGTCAGCGTCGGTGGAGCTGCAGGTGCGGGCGGTGAGACATCGCCACCGCGGAACCGTGTGCGACGAGCTAACCGGGGGAGGCGCGAGTTGCGTATGAGTCCGCCGAACATGTCCGAGGGGACCCCGAACGGTCGAAACCACACGCCAGGTTCGGTGATCAGGCGGGTACGCCGACAGCGGGGATGGTCACAGCAGCGCCTCATCTTCGAAATGCAGCGGGTCGCGCCGCGCCTGGGAATGACTGTGCCCGCCCCGGAGAGCCTGAAGGCCATGCTCAGCCGGTGGGAGAATGGCCATCAGGTACCGGATGCGTACAACAGGCGCCTGCTCGCCGCGGGTCTCAGGATCCCGGAGTCGACGTTCGACATGCCGTCGGATTAGCGAGCCTCGTGGCTGGCCAGCGCCGGTCGCAGTCGTGCGGCGAAGCTGCCCGGGGGGGCGCTACGCTTGACCGTCGCGCCGCTGTCGAGTCGCCAGGCCGATTGCCGATACGCAGGTGGTTGCGTACCTGTGCAATGCCTCGGGTAACTGCGTGATGAGCGAGACCGACCCGGCCGGCCGGTGAGCCGACTGTGAGGGGTCGTCATAGACGGTGGCGGGTCCGGCCTCCAGTACACCCGCCATCACGTCGTGCAGGCTGCGGTGGTCTTCGGCCAGCTGTTGATTGTGGTCGTCGATCAGCTCGGTTTCGACGTCGTTGTGTGGCGCGAGCTGTATCAGCGGCACATACCGCTGCGGCTGTCCGAGGATCTGCGACGGCAGGACCGAAACCGGATCGGCTGCGCCGAGGCGCCGGCCCGCGCCTGCCTCGGCGCCTACTGTCGCGGCGTAGCTGGCATATGTCGCGCTGGCCATGGTGTAGGCGACGGTCAGGCGGTCGGCGTAGCCGATAGCCGAGTCGACCAGGTCCCCGGCGTACTGACGCTGGTAGAACGCTTCCGGCCCGCTCACATCGGCCCGTTCGGCGGCGGCGGTGGCCTGTCGTTCCAAGAGACGAGCCTGGGCCAGGGCGAGTTCCGCGGCAACGCATGCGAGTCCCATATCCAGCAGCGCGGCCTTGACCGGCTGGGGCAGGTCCAAATGGGAATCCAACGGAAGCAAATCCTCGCTGCCGCTCATGACGGGTGCCGTGCGTGGCCGCCGCAACGGCGATTCACTCGGCGGTTTCTTGCTGGCCACGCTTGACATTATGTATGCGCCGGCAGCCCGCAGCTATCCCACACCGCGCTAGCTGCGTTAACCCCCGTCAACTTCCGGGCCCCCACCCCGGCACGGATCGTCAGGGGCGTGATCGAGCCGGATCAGCCTCAGGGCTACCGCAACACGCCAGATCGGTCGAACCCGCAACCCGACCGTGCCTGGCAGCGGCTCGACACCCGGTGCGCAAGCGCCGCGCGTCTCGGTGAGTCGTACGGCCGCTACATCGCCGCGCTCACTCCGCAGCGGTGCTGGCAGATCCGCCGTCGTGTGCTCATTGTCTGCTGCCGTTTGGCCGAGGCGGGCCGCACCAGCGGCCCCCGCTCTTGACCAGTCGTTAGCCGCAGCGGGCGCGCGCGGTTAGCACCGGGCAACCGTCGGTCCACATCGGCGCGTAGCCGCCGAGGGAGGAAACGAGCGCCCATGCACACACGTCATCTGGCTGCCGTTGTCGGTGGCCTGGCCGCAGCCACCGCCATGCTGCTGGCAGCCGGCCAAGCGGCGGCGGTACCGACCGCCGCCGACCATCGTGCCGGCGGGTCAGCGGTCCGCGGCACGGTCGCTGACGGCACGCCGGTCACGGTCACGCTGACGCTTACGGCCGACGACAAGGCTGTCGCCGACTATGCGACGGCTGTCGCCACACCGGGGACACGGTGTATCGCCAGTACCTGACCCGCCAACAGCTGCGGGACCGGTTCGGTGCCGGGTCGCAGACCGTGTCGCGGGTGTCGGCGTGGGCCCGCAGCGCCGGATTCACCGTCAACGGCCTGGACTCCACCGGCAGCCGCCTGACGCTGACCGCGACCGCGCGAACAGCGCGGGTGGCGTTCGGTGTGGGGCTGGTGATGCAGCGGATCGGTGGCGTGCAGGTACGCGTTGCGACCGGTACGCCTCGTCCACCGGCGGCCGTGGCGGCCGACATCCGCGCGGTGTCCGGGCTGTCCGAGCACGTCGCGACGCCGCTGCGCGTCAAACCGGGCGCACCGGCGGTGGCGGGCCCATCGACGACCGCGGCCGGCGACGGACCGTACTGCGCGACCTACTGGGGCGAGTGGAACAAGCAGTCGGTGCCGCAGAAGTACCCGGCCGGCTACCAGAGCAACGAGCTGTGCGGCTACAACGGTGCCCAGCTTCGCGCCCTCTACGGGCTGAGCGCCGCCGACCGCGGCCAGGGTCAGACGATCGCCATCGTAGGCGCCTACCACAGCGCCACAACCCTGACCGACGCCAACACGGCGGCCGTCCGCAACGGCGTGCCACCGCTGCGCCCGGACCAGCTGGTGGTCAAGCAGTACCCGATCCCGGCCGGTGACGGCTCCGGCTGCGACCAGGACACCTGGCACGCCGAGGAGGCCCTCGACGTGCAGGCGGCGCACACGACCGCGCCGGACGCCCGGCTGGTCTACGTCGCAGCGCCCGACTGCACCCGGCTGGAAGATGCCCTGGCCGCGGCCGTCGACGACAGCAGCCTGGGCGCGACGGTGGTGTCCAACTCGTGGGGCATCCTCGGGGCGGAACCGGCCGACACGCAGTACCTGACCGCCACCAACAACGTCCTGGCCCGCGCCGCCGTTCTGGGCATCGGCACCTACTTCGGCTCCGGTGACAGCGGCGACAACAGCACCCTGCCCGGCGCGCAGGGCCCGAGCGTGACGTTCCCGTCATCATCGCCGTGGACGACCGCGGTCGGCGGCACCTCCAGCGCCGTCGGCGTAGGGAACCGCGTGTTGTGGCAGACCGGTTGGGAGGACGCCGGCAACACCCTGTCGGGTGGTTCGTGGACCCGGCTGAACCCGCCGCTGCTGGCGGGCGCGGGTGGTGGCGCCTCGCAGCGGTTCGACAAGCCGACCTGGCAGTCGAACCTCGCCGGCAGCAAGCGGATGGTGCCGGATATCGCTGCGTTGGCTGACCCGTACACCGGCTTCTTCGTCGGCTACACCACATCCGGCGGCCAGTACATCGGCACGCCACTGGGCGGCACGTCGCTGGCATCGCCGATCGTGGCATCGCTGGTCGCGGTGGCGCAGGGCCGGGCGGGTGCCGACAGCGATGTGGGGCTGCTCGCGCCGGTGCTGTACGCCAAGGCCGGATCGGGCAGCGGGGTCGTCGCCGACGTCCAGCACGTCGCGGCCGGGGTCTGGGCCCCGTCGGTCGGCGCGGGCAATCCGCGCGGGGACTACCTCGTCGACCTCGACGCCGGCGTCCAGACCCTCAAGACCGGCTCCGGATGGGACCCGGTCACCGGCCTCGGTACCCCCGGTCCGGGCTTCCTGACCGGGATCGTGTCCTGACCATGGCACGCCATGCACGCCGCGCGTCGGTCGGGCTGAGCCGCATCCCGATGTGGCTGTGGCTCAGCCTGGCCGGCGCCGGGATCCTGCTGGTCGCGGCCGTGGTCGTGGACCTGGTTTCGGGCGGCGACCACCGGCCGGCCACCCCGCGGCCCTCGGCGAGCACGGCGAGCACACCAGCGCCATCGCACTCACTGCACACCGCGGTGCCGCTGGTGAGCGCGGCGCAGCTGGACGCCTTGCCGGAGGCCAGCACCTGGACCACCCTGCCGGCGGCGCCGATTACTTCCGACCGCAGCGCGATCGACGGGACCGTAGTCCACCCCACCGCGGCGGTCGCGGTCTTCACCGAACCCGGCGATACGGCATTCGCGCGGCTGCCGACCACACAGGTCGGCAGCCCAACCTGGTTGCCGGTCATCGACCGTCGGCCCGGCTGGGTTCGCGTGCTGCTGCCGACCCGGCCCAACGGCGCGACCGGCTGGCTCGCCGACAGTGACCAACTGCAGGCGGCCCGAACACCGTTCGACATCGAGGTGGACCTCGCCGCCAGGTCGCTGCGGCTGCTGCGCGACGGCGACGAGGTAGGCCGCTGGACGATCGGCGTGGGCACGCCCGTTACCCCGACGCCGGCCGGACGCACCTTCGTGCTCGCGTCCGTCACCGACCCCACGCAGACCTACTCGCCGGTGATCCTGCCGCTGGGGGTTCACAGCAACGCCTTGTCCACCTTCGCCGGCGGCCCGGGCACCGTCGGCCTGCACACCTGGCCGACGCCCGACGTGTACGGGACACCCACCAGCCACGGCTGCATCCGGGTGCCGCCCGACGCGATGCGGGCACTCATGACGGTCCCGCTCGGCACACCGGTGGTCATTCACGAGCACCAACCACAGCCACGAGGAAGGACGTATCCCCAGTGAGGCGAAACAGAGCAGTCACGGTAGCCGTAGCCGCCATCGCCACCGGTGCCACCGGAGCAGCCCTGGCGAGCACCGCTGAGCCCGCCGCAGCCGCCGCCTACCACGACGCGGCCTACGGCATCTCGGCCACCGGCGCGTCTCCGATCGGCGCCACGCCCGCGGTGTCCAGCACCGACGGCCAGGTCCGCACCAACTCCGGATCGGCGCGATCCTCCGACGGCACCGTATCGATCAGCTCGGCCACGGTCCGCGCCGGAGGCGGCCAGGCCAGTGCCCAGGTCAACGGGTTCTCCGCCCTCGGGGGCCTCGTACGAGCCTCGAGCGTGTCCGCGACATGTACCGGCGGTACGGCGGCGGCCAGCGTCTCTGGCACGCCCGCGGGACCGGTGGGCAAGAAAGCCACTGTCGCCTACCGCGTCAGCTCCCGCAACGCCGACGGCTCCACAACGGTCATCGGTATGCAGGTGACTGTTCACGCCGGCGCCGGCAGCCCGGCCGGTGTCATCAACGTCGGATCGGCGACCTGCGGCCCGACCGGCAGCAAGCCGCAGCCGACCCCTACCCGCCGAGTGCCCCAACCGCCGACCGGGCACCCCACGGGCGGCCGGCCGCTCCCGCCGAGCGGCGGGCTCCCGGCCGCGCCCGCACCACGGCCCAACGCCGGCCACGTACCCGTCACCGGCTAACCGCCGCCGGCGCAGCACCGACCCGACACGGCCGGTCAGCGGGCCGGCGTAGACCACGCCGGCTCGCTGACCGCCACACGCGTCATGGCCGTAACGGCAGCGGCCGCGCGCGACTCGTCGCTACCCCGACCAGCCACAACTGCGCTCCCACGTCACCGAGGACGGACGACACATGGCACAACACTCGATCTCTACTGCCGATGACCGTTGCGCCGACCTCCTTCGCAGCCTCGATGTCGACACACGGCAGGCACTTTCGGCGCGCTACGACCAGGCGTACCTCGCCGACTACACCCGCATGGATCGCATCGTCGCGGCCGCCTACCAGGCCCTCGTGGTCAAAGGTCGAGTAGCTGAAGGCACAGGCCAGGAGTGGGAGGCCATCGCCGAGGCAGGGGACCTGGTCAACGGTGGCGACGACCTCGTGGCCGCCATCCTCGCCGCCGACCTGATACCGGACGAAGACTTCGTAGCGCTGGCCGGATGGGCGGCGACGCTGATCAGGATCGAAAGCCCGTCCCGTGCCGAGAGCTAGTGACCGGCAGATGGACGTCATCATCCGGCCGGCCCGTACCCGTGACGTACAGGGAATCCAGCGCTTGGTCGACGCGTACGCCGACGACCGGATCCTTCTGTCCAAGGCGCCCGTCGCGCTGTACGAGGACGTACCCGAGTTCTGGGTGGCCGAGCGTACGTCGGACGGGGCGGTGGTCGGCTGCGGCGCGGTGCACGTGATGTGGGACGACCTCGCCGAACTGCGCACGATCGCCGTCGACCCGGAGTGCCGCGGACAGAAGATCGGTCACCGGATCGTGTCGGAGCTGCTCGCGATCGCGCGGGAGCTGGGCGTGGCGCGGGTGTTCGTGCTGACGTTCCAGACGGAGTTCTTCGGGTCGTTCGGCTTCCAGCCGATCGACGGCACACCGGTGTCACCGGCGGTGTACGAGGAGCTGCTGCGCTCGTACGACGAGGGCGTGGCCGAGTTCCTGGACCTGGAGCGCGTCGAACCGAACCTACTGGGCAACACGCGAATGCTGCTCCATTTGGCTGATCGTGCGTAAGGTCCGCCGCGTGGTCAGAGTGGCGCTGGCCATCGCGAGGACTCGTTGCCAGGCGCAGATATCGCGGTTGTCGGCGGCGAACGGCGACAAGGGCTGCCACGCTGGCCCCTCGAGCGCCGGGCAGGCCGGTTGCGAACAACCGGGCCTTCGCCACGGCGCGGTTGTGAAAACGAGACGGGCACTTGAGCGGTGCCAGGTCGTTGATGGTCCGACACGCGGTGTCGATGCCGATGAAGAGCGAGGGAGTGGGAAGCTGTCTGGGACCCTTGATTGTCGGATGCACCGGCGCTGCGGTGCATGTTCGTTGTTAATTCAATAGATCTGCGTCGTGTGATCTAGGAACCCCGGGTTCGCACGGACGGCACCGCCACGATCGCTTACCGTTTTCGGACGATGGCCCATCCCGTTGCCAGAAGCAGGAAAATGATCACGAGGGCGATGATAAGCGGCAGGAAAGTTCGATCGTGGCGGTCGAAGAGAAATAGATGCGCCGACAGCGACAAAGCCAGCCCCATGACTCCGAAGTAGGTAGCGAAGGCGGCACGCGGCCACGTGACAGCACGTCCCCAGATGCTTCGCCGAGTGGGGGAATATCCCTTCAGTCCGACGGCGAAGACAGCATAGACGAACAAGGCCGTCCCCGCACACTCAACCACCAAGACTGCAGCATTGAATAGTCCCCGCGCGATCATTGCAAGCCTTCCCTCTGAATCGCCGGCGCCGGAGCAATTCCTCCACATAGGAGCGTGCTCCGACGCCGGCGCGGCTATCCCAACAAATCAGTGACAGGTCTCCCAGAACCATCCGGGATACGTCGAGGTACTCCACCATTTACGCCCATAGGCGTTGGGCCAGCGTTCATAGATTGTTCCGTTGAAATAAACACCATCCTGCCGACGGCAGAACGTGGAGTAGTACCAGGGAACGATGGCGCCGAGGATGGCTCCCGCGAAAGCGCCACCTAAGATGGTTCCGGGGTTGATCCCAGCCATGCCGATATACGCGCCGACAACTGCGCCGAGAACTGGCCAGGCATAAGCGAAGGTGTTCACGTAGCCGTGTCCCACGGCACATCTGATGTTGAAGTTGTAGCCACTGGTCCAAAACCCAGAGTAATTCGAGCGCCATGAACCGCCGCAGTTCAAGTACCAAGTGCCCCACATGCCGCTGGTGTCGGTGCAGTTGACACCGTCGCCGGAGCAGTAGTCGTAGGCGTTGGCATTGCCGCCGTAGACGGAGTCGACGCTGAGGAACCGTCCGGTGGCGGGGTTGTAGGTGCGTGCACCCATCGCGACGAGGCCGGCAGGGTTGTCGGCGGCACGTTGCGTTTGGCCCAGCCAGCCGTATCGGCGGTTCCCGACATCGCCGGCCTGGGTAGGCGTTCCGAAGGGGTCGTACTGGCTGGTGGAGGCCAAGCCTGCGCTGCCGGCGACCACGCCACCGACAAAGTTCCCCCGGAGGTCGCTGATGAGGTACACGTTGCCGGTGGTGTTGGTGAAGGTCGCGGCGATCCCGGTAATGCCAGGGATCTGTCGCGAAGTGTTGCCGTTACCTTCATCGGTCCAGGCCGGGACGTCGGTGTCGTTGTCGTAGTGGTTGCGCTTGCTGACGCTGCCGTCGGTCCAACTACGGATGCGGTTGGCGATCACGTCGAGGTCGTAGGTGGCGCTGCGACCGTTCTGGGTGCTGGTGCGGGCCATGTCGTTGGCGTAGTACGTCATTTGGGTGTCGCTGCTGCCGGTGGCCGTGTCGGCGGCGGGCAGCGTGACGGTGCGGCCGAGCGCGTCGTAGGTGTAAGCACCGGTGAGGCGGTCGGCGTTGTCGTAGCGCCAACTGCGCGAGTTCGCCTGCGTGCTCATTTGGCAGGTGCCGTCGGACGCCGGGTTGAAGGTGTTGAGGACGGTGCGGTTGGAGTTGGTGTCGAAGCCGTAGGCGCGGCTGGTGCACTGCCCGGCGACGGTGGTGCTGGTGATGTTCAGTCGGCCGGCGGCGTCGTAGCCGTCCCACTCCGCTGACAGGGTCGAGTTCTGCCACCGCTGCCGGTTGTGGGCGTCGGCTCCGCTGTAGGCGGAGTACAGGGTGCAGTCGGCCTGGCCGCAGCCGGTTTGGGCGTAGACGACGCCGGTCTGGGTGCCTGCCTCGTTGTATCCGCGGGTCACCACGATGTTGTTGGGCCAGTTCTCCCGGAAGGCGTTGCCCTCGGCGTCGTACTCGGCGGTGAAGGTGCCGCCCTGGCTGTCCTGGACCTGGGTCAGCAGGCCGCGTCGTTCCCAGCCGCTGTCATAGGTGAACGTTTGGGTGCCCTTTGGGTCGGTGATGGTGGTGGGCCGGGAGGCCAGGTCGTAGGTCGTGGTGGTGGTGTTGCCGTCCGCGTCGGTGTAGGACGTGATCCGCCCGAGCGTGTCGTAGGCGCGGGTGATCCGGGCGGTGACGGATCCGCTGGCGTCCAGCGACTCGGTGGCGGTGAGTTGACCGCTGGCCGGGTCGTAGACGTTGCGGGTGATCGGTAGCGCGGTGCCGAGGCTGTCCGCCGTGGTCACGGTGACCGCGCTGGCCCGGCCGGCGTTGTCGTAGGTCGTGGTGGTGGTGCGCAGCGTTCCGGCCGAGGACTTTTCGGTCTTGACCCGCGGCTGTCCGTAGAGGTCATAGGTGGTAACAGTGACCGGCAGTTCGGGGCCGGAGCGGGCTTGCCCGCCGGGGCCGGTCGTGCAGACCAGGCCGGTCCACTCGGGGTGGTTGTCGCATTCGGGATGGCCGGAGCCGGTCCCGGAACGGTAGTAGGTGGTGAGCTGGGTGGCCGGGGTTGTGTTGCTGGTGCCGCCGGCCGGGTTGGTGGTCGCGGTGACCTGTCCGGTGCCTGGGTCGTAGCTGGTGCGCTTGGTCAGGCTCAGGCCGCCGGGATCGGTGGTCACCGCGGTCGGCTGGCGCAACGTCCAGTCGTAGCTGGTGACGGTCGTGCGGGCATCGGCGTCGACCTGCAGCCCGGTGGCGTTGATGTACCGGACGCTCTCCGTGGAGGTGGTCACCAGGTTGTACGGACCGCCATAGGCCGGTGCGCCTTCGTCGTAGCGGTTCACGGTGTGGGTGCGGCCGCGCACGATGGACCCGTCGGACAGGGTGACGTCGTGCTCGGAGCCGAGGACCTCCAGTTGGCGCTGGCCGTCGGCACTGTAGGTGGTAATGGTGGACAGGCGCGCGGCGGTGGCGGCCTGGCCGGCGACACTGGTGCTGGAGTTGAGCGCGGTCTGTCGGTTACCGGCGGTCAAGGTGCGCACGGTGGCGCCATAGGCGTCGTACCAGGTGGTGTCGATGAACCCGCCCGGCCGGGCGACGTTGACCGGGTGGCCGTTGGTGTCGAAATAGGTGATGGTGGCGCCCTCGTACGACGACGGCAACTGCCCGGCGGCCTGGTTGCCGGTCGGCTTGTGGCCGGGGCTGAACACGGCGGTGCCCGTGACCGGTGCCTCGTTCTGGCCCCAGCTCATCGTAGCTAGTGGGGACAGATCGTACGGCGCTCCGCTGCCGCTGATAGGCACGTTGTAGACGACGGTGGTGGTCGCGGTCCCGGCAGACAGGGCGCTACGGGTAACGGTGGTGAGGCGCCCCTTGCCCGAATCGGACGGCAGCGTGGTGTAGCCGAGCTGCCACGGCTCCTGCGCGGGTGGGGTCAGCGTCGTGAGCAGGCCGTCGCTGTCGTAGCTATAGGTGATGCCGACGTGCACGGTGGCGCCGCTGCTGGTGGTGTAGTCGCGGCGCGGGTCCCACTGCTGGCGTAGCCGGCCGGTGCTGTCGTAGGCGTAGCGGGCCATGGTGATGGTGCGCATGGCGACGGTGTCGGGGGCGTAGGCGGTGTAGTCCACCGATGCCAGCCGACCGGTGTAGTCACCCCACTGGCCGGCGTCGCTGCCGGTCGCCGTGGTGGTGGCGGCGTAGGTGAAGGTGAGTGCCTGGCAGCCGCGTACCAGCGCAGCGGTGCAGTCGACGCCGGCGGGGACCGAGGCGAGCACCCGGGTGGGGCGCACCACGTCCGTGCCGTCGACGGTGGCCTTCTCCCACGCGTAGGTCGCGGACGTGCTGGATCCGGCGGGGGTGACGGCGGTCGGCTGGTAACTGCCGACGTCGACGGTGGCCAGGTGGGTGAAGATGACGGTTGCGTCGCCAGTCTTGCTCAGGGTGTAGGTGTCGTTGGCGCTCGCATAGGTGAGCTGGAGGTCGTCCTGGCCGGTCGGGGAAGTGAAGGTCGTGCCGGTGGCGGTGGTCGCCTTGGCGGTGAAGCCGAGGGTGGTGCCGTCGGGCAGGCCGACCTGCACGAGGCTACCGACCACGGTCAGTTCGGTGTAGGGCGCGCTGCTACCGGCGACCGACACGCTGGACACCCAGCCGGGGCCGAACATGTTGGCGGTGTCCGTGGCGGTGGCGCGGCGGGTGTTGAACGTGCGGCCCACGCCGAGGCCGGACCCCGCGGAGACGTCCGAACTGGAGACGGTGTAGTTACCGGTGACTGCGTTGACGCTTCCCGGCCCGACCTGGGTCACAGCAGCGCTGGCCTGGTTGCGGTCAAACGTGATCTTTACCGGGCTGCTCGCGGCGCCAGCCGGGTTGGCGAATGTGGCGCGGATCTGCAGCGGCCCGTCACGAGGGATCCGCTGGGCATCGGCGGCGGCCAGGGTGGATTCGATGTTCCAGATCAGGTCCGGGAAGGCGCCATTGCCGGTCGTGCTCAGCGGCCAGCTGACGGCCGCGCCGCCGGATGCGACGGTGACATCGGAGGCGGGGATGGCGGTCCAGGCGTCCGTTTCGGCGCGCCGCCACTGGTAGGTGATGCTGGTGGTGCCGGGCTGCGCGACGCCACTGAGCTTGATCTTGCCAGCGACGGTGTCGCCGTCGGCCGGTGCGATGGGGGCGCCGACGCCGACGTTGAAGTGGTAGGCGGTGGTCGGGGAGGCGTTGCCGGCACGGTCGACCGACTGCACGTACAGAACGTGCGGGCCGTCGGACGGCGGGGTGATCGACACGCTGGCGGTCCCGCCGAGTCCGGTGGCGTTGACGCTGGTGGTGGGCGGGTTGGTGTCAAGTCCGTACAGGTAGGAGGTGACGTCGGTAATGCCGGCGCCGCCCAGGTCGAACGTTCCAGCGGTGTCCGCGGCGCCGCTCCATGTGTCCTTGCGGTACGTGTTCGACGACACGTCGGGCGCGGTGGTCGGTGCAGTGACGTCGACGGCGAATTCGCACCACGGCGACCACGGGCCGGTGTCCATGCCGTCGTTGCTGGCCGCCCGCCACGCGTAGGTGCCGCCGTCGGCGAATGCGCCGGCTGGCACGGTGACCAGGACCGGTGAACCCGCCATCCGGCTGGCCGAGGCCTGGCCGATCTTCGAGCCGCCGGCGACGAACCACTCGAACGTGGTGGTCAGCGGGCTGCCCTCGGCGTCACCGGTGGTGACCTGGAGCTGGGGGGTGGTCGAGCCGATGTAGGGCCGGGCGTCGCCGGTGGCGCAGGCGACCGCCGGGGTCGTTGACGCGGTGGTCGGCTGCTGCGGAATCGAGTTGGTGGTGATGGTCAGGGTGGGGTTGTTGTCGAACTGCTTCCACGAGTTGGTGTCGGTCTCGTCAGCCGCGGTCACCACCAGTGTCACCGCCGACGAACCCTGGTTGGCGGCCTTCTGCGTCGCTGCGGTGACGTCGAAGCCGACGGTACCGGCGGGGCAGGACGAGGCACCGCCGATGCCGTCGGGCGAGAAGCCCTTGGCCGTGGACACCGACTGCTGAAGTGCGCCTACCCCGGGCTGGGTGTTCCAGGTCAGGTTCGCGTCGACCGCACCGTTGGACTCGTGGACCTCGACCGCCCGCGGGTCGCACGACGGCGCCCACTTCTCGTACAGGTTGAGCGTCGCCGACAGCACATGGGCTCCGGCCAGCGCCGAGCCGGCGTTCATCGTGAGGTAGGACCGGACCCGGTCGACTCCGTCATTCCAGGTGCCGGCCTCGATGTCGTTGGTGACGTTCCAATAGTGAGTGTCCGGGGTGGCCGAGTCCACCAGCCCCCAGCCGCCACGGTTGGCGGTCAGCTCCGGGTCGATGGTCACCGGGTAGACGGTGGCCGGGTCGGCCAGCATGCCCTGGTCGGGCAGCACCGACACCGCCCCGGCGGTCGCGGACGTCTTCATCGTCTTGTGGCGCGGGCCAGACTTGCCCTTGTTGCCGGCTTTTGATTTGCCCGCCTGGCCCGCGGTGGCGTCCCACATCAGCGGAGTCGAGCCGACGAACAGCGCTTGCCCCTTGGCATCCACCACGGACAGGTTGCCGTGGGCGTCGGTCTTGACGCTGGCACCCTTACCCGCAACGGGGAAGTCCAACTTTGCGAGCGCCTTCTGTGCACCCGCCTGCCGGTTCTTGATCACCAGCCGCTCGGTGTAGCCATCCACGTCTGCCGACAGCACCAGATCCACGCCCGGCAGAACCTCGCTGTAGGTGGCCGTGTTGGCAGCCAGCGTCGGTACGGGCAGTCCGCCGAACGGGGACGACAGCGATACTTCCGCGCCGTCACGGCGCAGGGTGACCAGCGGGCCCGCGCCGCCGCTGGAGAAGCTCATGTCCGCACTCGCCGCTGCCGGCACAATCCGGCCGGCATTGTCCCGCTGCAGGGTGGTGTCGACCGGAAACCACTTGCCGGCACGGTTCACCCGCACCGGCCGGTACCGGTGTTCAACGGTGAACGTGCCGTTGGCGTTGGCGAACACCTGGTCGGTTTCCGAAACCAAACCGGTGACCTCGACGCGCTTGCCGCACAGCCGCGCCGCCATTGCCGCCGACGCCCGGTCCGGACGCTGAAGACTGCGGCATTCGTCCCTGGTCTTGCTCGGCTTCGGTGCTGCCGCGGCCGGCGTCGGCAGGGCCGGTGCCTCGAGCAGTGAAGCGACCAGAGCGATCGCGATGAGCCACGCCACGGACCACAACCGCGACATGGTTCGAAGTGACAGGCGCGTACGCCATTGAGCAGACAAAGGCCAATCCCCCGTAACGAATGGCACGAACAATCGGCCACGCCAGACAGGGAGGCCGGTGAGCGGCCACCTTAGAGACCTTCCCCCTTGCATGACAAATGAAGAAACAGCAGCTCAGAGGGTGTTAATCGGTTGCAAGACGGTTCCTGCCCGATATGCCGCGCTCGATCCGACCCATGTGGACGACTAACCACAGTCCGATGCGGCCAACGCTCACCAGGCGAGTAGATGGCGAGTCCAGCCCGACCACCTGACGCGAAACTGAACCGCGCGGGCCTAAGGAGAGCTCTGTCGCGACGCCCAAGTAGTCCAGGCCGCGGGTCCGAGGTTGGCGTCCCTGGCAGAGTGGCAAGGTCAAACTCCTGACCCAACGTCTTACACCACCAGGTCCACCGTCCGGGCCCGGCAATATCGGCCGCAGTGATCAACTACTCACTGTCCCCTGCACCTGCGGGTATGCAGCGCCGCAGCGAGCGCGTTAACCCCCGTCAACTTCCTGCGCCTTTCCGTGGGCGGCATCGTCGGGCAGGTGAATGAATCGTTCCTCGACACGCGAAGCCCGGCTGTGAGCCGGCCGGGGGGATCGTGGCGGCGGGGAACGGGCGGGCGCAGATCCACCACGCCGCCTGGCTACACCGCAGTGGGGGGCACGGGGTGGGGCGGCGTGGTGATGGCCGCGCCCGCGGCGGGGTCGTCCGTGCCGGAGGTCGAACCTTCCCTGGCATCCGGCACGGGCGGCCCGATCACATCGCCGGCGACGGCAATGCTTCGTAATGGTCACGGCCTCCTGGTCCCGACCGTCGACCCGCAGGGGTCCATGGAGCCCTCCTGGCACGAAGCGCATCCCGCTACACCCGCCGATGACAACCAGATTTGGACCAGCCAGTTTCCTGCCCATGTGCGGGCGCCGAGGACGCTGCCGCGGGGTTTTCGCGGGTCGCGGGTTGAGCGGGTGTGGCTGCGCGCGGCGTCCGTGCGACCCGGTTGTCCGGTGCTTGCCGTGTCGTCGGCTGACGGCGGTGTGGGCCGCTCGACGGTAGTCGCCGCGCTCGGTGGCCTTCTGGCGTTGGCCTGCCCGCAGCCGGTCCTTGCGGTGGACGTGTCCGCGCGAGCCTGGGGTGGTCTGGTGCATCGGGTGGGACGCCGCAACGCGGCCACGGTCTGGGACGCGGTCCGTGACATGGCGCTGCTGACCGACCGCCTACAGGTGCAACGGCTGGCGCAACTCGGCCCGACCGGGCTGTGGACTCTGGTCGGCGAGGTCGAATTGAGCGCAGTTCGGCATCCGCCGACGGTCGGCGAGACGGTGCCGTTCGTTGATCACGTACGGACGCTGTACCCGCTGTTGCTGCTGGATCTGCCGACGGCCGATACCCGCCAGGTTTGGCAGGTGCTCGGCGCGTCGGCCGTACCGGTGCTGGTGGCGCGGGCCAGCCGTGACTCCCTGCAGCACAGCATGCGGCTGCTGGCTCGACTGCGCGGTGTCGGCCTTGCTGAGGCAGCGGACCGCAGTGTTCTCGCGGTCGTGGCGACATCACCACGTCCCGGGTGCGACGTCCGGGCCGCGATGCGGCAGGCCGGTGACACGGCGGGTGAGGTGTTGAGCCTGCCTTATGACCGGGCGCTGGCCCAGCCGGACCCGATCGATGTGCGGTCGCTGGGCCGGGCGAGCCGGCGGGCGCTGGTTGAGCTCGCCGACGCGGTGCTGCGCCGTTGCCCGTGCGATCCGGTGGCGGCGGCGACGGTCGTCGACCCACCGCAGCGATGGGAGCAGGCGGTGCGTGACCTGACCCTGGAGGAGGGAACGGCGTGATGACGGCCTACACGGGGGCGTGGCTCGCGGCTGTGCTGACGGCGCGCGTTGTGCGTCCGGTGGCCGATCCGACGCCAGCCCCAACCCCTGGTGGCGGGTTCGACTGGGAAAAGATCAAGCCCGACCCGAGCGCGGTGCCGAAGTCCGGACTGTTTTACACGATCGTCAACGCCTGCATGTTTTTGGGCGTTGTGGCCGCCATCGCCGGTCTGGTCAGCGGCGCCATTGCGTTCGGCGTGGGCCCGATTTTCGGCGCGCACATCATCTCCGATCGCGGGAAGTCGATGATGTGGAAGGCCGGTCTGGTCGCGCTCATCGTCGGCTCGGCGACGACGATCGTCAGTTTCCTGCTGAGGCAGTGATGGCGATGAGAACGCGCGGCGAGTCGTTGACCGTTCGCACCGACATGCGGGTGTCGGCAGCGCCACATGACGCGGTCGGCGGGGCGGGCCGGCGGGGACGGACGCCTGTGACAGAGGCGATCAGCACATGGCCGGCCCCGCAGCCCATCCGGCTAGTGGGCGGGCCAGCTGCAAAAACGACCCTCATGCGGGCGGTCGTTGCTGCCCTGTGCGCGTTGGTGCTTGTGATGGCGGCCGCGAGCGCGGCGTGGGCCGATCCGACGCCTGCCCCTGGGCCACCACCGTCGGGACCTGCCCCGTCGGCAAGCCCTGCCCCTAGCAGTAGCTGCACGCAGGCCCCTGCGCCCGATCAGGTGGGCTGGTGTTTCGCCTGGGCGGTCTACAGCGGCGCCGCTAGCAGTGGGACGCCGCAGTGGCTGACGGTGTGCAGCCGGGCTGAGAGCTCTGAAGACAGGACCGGCTGCGACGCGGCGTCGTTGACGTTGTCCAGCCCGCCGCCGGACAACACGCCGTCGGTCCTGCACGCGGGCAAGCCGGACGGCCCTGTTGTGCACTGCGACACGTTCGCGCAGCGGGCGCAGCACGACCCCACGAACGGGTGGGCCTGGAACGCCAAACGCGATCGCTGCGTAGCGCTGCAGAGCTTCTTGCTGTCCAAGGCGTATGTACCGAGCCAGCCCGGCGGTAGCGACTGCGGCGCGGCGAACGTCTCGTGCCAGGTCAGTCAAGCGGCCCAAGACGCCCTTGCCGCTGGCATCCGCTCCGGTATTCAGGGCCTGGTCGACATGGTCGTACAGGCGATGGTCTGGATGCTCGACCAGCTCGCGAAGCTCGTGTTCACGACGGCGACCGTGCCCACCCCGGACGCGCCGTTCTACACCGTCTACAACCAGTTGGCCGGCGTGATGGTGTTCCTGGTCCTGGTCTTCTTCCTCGTGTCGGCGATCATCAACGGCCTGCGACTGAACGGCCCGGGTCCGATGTCGACAGTCGGCGGACTGGTGCGCGCGATCCTGGGCATCGGTCTGGCCGGCGGTATCGCCTGGACCATCACCCGTGCCTGGGACGAAGCCGCGGTCGCGCTCATCGAGGCGAATCCTGGCTCGAACTGGGATCCAGGCCGGTGGGTGAAGGCGATCACCGCGCTGTCGGGTGGTGCGGGGACAGCGGTCGTGGCGCTGATGGTCGCTGGTCTGGCGGTGATCGGGCTGGTGCTTTTGTTCATCACGCTGCTGTTTCGGTCCCTGCTCGCGGTCGGTGCGGCGCTATTCGGCGTGATGGCGATGAGCGGGCAAGTCATGCCGGAGACCCGGGCCTGGGGCAGACGGTGGTTCTGGACCGTGAACGCCCTGGCGAGCTCGAAGTTCTTCGTCGCCGCGTTGTGGATCTATGGGTCGCGGGCGGTGTATGAGTCCGACAACCTCATGACCTGCCTGCAAGCCCTGTTGATCATCTGGCTGATGGTCGCGGCGCCGGTGGTGTTGCTGCGCCTGACGACCCTGTGGGACGGCTACCTGTCCGACATCCACGCGGGCCGGGTGCTCGCCGCGGCAGGGCATGCCATCGGTACCGGTGCGGTCGGCGGCGGTTTCGGCGGTAGCGGCGGCGGCCCGGCCGCCTTGCTGATGAACGCAAACATGGCCGATCTGGCCGCCGTTCCCGGTGAACCGCTGCTCGCAGCGGCGGGCCTGTCGCAGGGGACCGGCCGTGACATGGCGGAAGCGGTGCGCGCGGGCGCTGGCGGTGAGCGGGTCGGGCAGCCGCCGCGGGGCCCTGGCGGCAGTGCGCAGGCGAGTGGCGACGAGCAGACCGAGGCCGCGACCGACGACGGTGGTCGGCCGAACGCCGACGAAGCAGAAGCCATCGGGGCGGGGGCGGACGCCTCCCGGGCCGGCGTCGAGGGCGCACATGTCATCCCGCCGGGAGCCGATGCCGACGCGGGGGCCGGCGGCGAGGCGTCAACGCCGGGCGCCACGGGTGCACCTGGTGTGCCAAGCGGCGCGGGTTCCGGCGGCGGGCCGGGCGCTGCTGGCACGAGTGGCACGCCGCAGCACTCAGCGGCGCAGATGGCCGGCGACCAGCAGAGCTCCGGCCCTGCCGACGGCGGTGCAGGAGCGACCGGCGAGGCGGCGAGCAGCGGTGCTGGGGCTGGCATCCCGCCGGTGCCGCCGGTCTGAGAGGGGGAGCAGACACCATGAGCCAGTTCGAGTTTCCGCCCCGGTCAACCCGTGGCTCCGTGCTGGGGTTCACCTGGGGGCAGGTCGCCTGCGTCGTCGCGGCGGTGATTGCGTTCGTCGTCGCCGCGAACCTCCTCGTCGCCCAGAACCGGTGGCCGGCTGCTGGCTTGGTCGCCGTCGCGGTGCTGCTGGTCGTGCTGGCATTGGTACGTATCCGCGGGCGGCGGCTGACCGACTGGCTGCCCATCGCCGCCGGCGCACTGCTGCAATCGGCGGCCGGGCAGGACAGCTACCGCGGCGCGGTGTTCGCGCCCGCGGCTCACGCCGGGCACCCGGATCTACCCGGCGCTGCTGCCGGGTACCGGTGGCTGACCGGGGTGGCCGCTGACGGCACCACCGAGATCGGGTTGCTGCATCACCGCGCCGAGCGCACCGTCACGGCGGCGCTGCGCTGCTCCGGCCAACACCTGGTCCTGGCCGACACCGACGTGCAGAACCGGCGGCTGGCGGATTGGGCCAACGCGCTCAACATTCTCGGCACCGAGTACGGCGAGTACGGGCTGGCGCGGTGGGCACTGACGGAACGGGCCGTGCCAGACACCAGCAACCGGGCCCGGCGCTACCTGGCCAACCGGGCGGTTGACACCACCTCGGCGGCGTACCAGTCGCTGGCGGAACTGACCGCGGCCGCAACGCCGACCGCCCAGCGCCACGACGTGTACCTGGCGGTCTGTTTCGACGTCGCGCGGCTGTCGGGTGAGATCTCCGAGGCGGGCGGCGGCGACGCGGCGATCGCCGCCGTGGTCGTCGACAAGCTCGCCGGGATCGAAGCCACCGTCGTCGAAGCAGGACTGACCAGCCATGGGTGGCTGTCGCCGCGCGGCTACGCCGCCGTGCTGCGGACCCAGTTCGACCCGGACGACCAGGAGCTGGTCGACCTGCGCAGCACCGGCAACGGCGCCAGCACGGGTGTGCCCGAAGGGGTGTCGCCCGGCCTGGCCGGCCCAGCGGCGGCCGAGAAAACGGGCTGGTCGATCTACCGGCATGACAGCGGGGTCAGCCAGACGCTGTGGGTGACGGACATGCCACGCCAACGGGTCGGGGCGACGTGGCTGACCCCGCTGTACGCCACGACCACGAGCCGGCGCACGGTGACGCTGGTCGCCGAACCGGTCCCGGCGGCCCTGGCCCAGCTGGCCGTACGGCGAGACAAGGTCGCCCGCGCCGGTGACGAGGTGACCAAACGCAAGCTGCGGCTGGTCCGTACGGCGCGGGAGACCGCCGAGGCCCGCGCGGTGGAGCAGATCGACCGCGAGCAGGCGGCCGGGCATGTGCGCTACCGCTACGCGGTCCTGGTCACCGTGACCGCCGAGGACGTGGCGGCGCTCAAGCGAGACGTACGGGCGGCCAAGCGGATTCTGGGCCGGGCCGGCTGCGAAACCGTGACCCTCTACGGCGAGCAGGACCAGGCGTTCGCCGCCGGCGCGCTGCCGCTGGCCCGTGGACTCAAACCGATGCGGGGGTGGCTGGCGTGAGCGCCGGCAACAAGCCAACCGTGCGGCTGTCCCGGGAGGGGTCGCTGACCGAGCGGATCAGGCTGCAGGCCGCGGCCCGCGACGCCGCCCGCGCCGACGCCGCCCTGGCCCGGGAGCGCCGTGACCTCGAGCGGCTGGCACGGCGCTACCTGGGCCCGCCGCGGGCAGACCGGCGGGGCGGATTCGGTCGTGGCGCCGGCCGGGTGTTCTGGCGGTTGCAGCTGCCGCCACTGGTGACCACGTCGGCGCAGCTGTCCAGCGTGTACCCGTTCGTGACCGACCCCGGTCTGCCGGTGGACGGCCCGCTGGTCGGCGTCGAGGTGTATTCCCGGTCGGCGTTCACGTTCAGCCTGCACGAGCTGTACCGGGCGAAGGTCATCTCGTCGCCGAACATGGTGGTGACCGGCGAGATCGGCTCGGCCAAATCCTCGCTGCTCAAATGCCTGGCGTTTCGGGGTGTGCCGTTCGGGGTGCGGTTCTACGTCACCGACTACAAGGGCGAGTACGACGCGCTCGCTGCGCTGGCCGGCATCCGGCCGCTACGCGTCGGTCCCGGCCTTGGCGTGAGCATGAACCCGCTGGCCGGTCTGCGCCGCGACCCGGGCTCGACGGTGCAGCAGTGGCTGCAGATGCAGCGGGCGCGCCGGCTGCTGCTGCTGGAGGGCCTGCTGGAGATCCAGGTCGGCGGGCCGCTGACCGAGGCCGAACGGTCGCTGATCGAATATGCCGTCGACGTGGCCAGCCGGTCGGATGACGGCACGAGTCCTGAGCGGATGCCGACACCGACGCTGAGCGCGGTGCTGGAGGCGATGGGGCAGCCGGACCGGTGGCGGCGCCGGCTGGCCGCGCTGAACTATCCGATGACGGCCTTCGTCGCCGACTCCCGGCGGGTGCGCCTGGCCCTGGAACGGCTGATCTCTGGGGCGCTGGGCGGCGTCTTCGACGGGCCCTCGTCAACGGCCGCAGCGCTGGACTTCGACCAGCCCGGCGCGATCCTGGACCTTCGCGCCATCCGGTCGTCGGACCAGATGACCGCGATGGCCGTGGCCTGTGCGCAGTCCTGGCTGGAAGCGGAACTGTCCCAGCCCGACGCCCCCCATCGGGTGTGTTTCTACGACGAGTTCGCGTTGATCGCCCGGCACCTGTCGTTGATTCGGCGGATGCGCGAACAGCTCAAGATCGCCCGTGCGCTCGGTATCGGCAACGTGCTGGCGTTCCACCGGTTTTCCGATCTGTCGGCGTCTGGTGCGGCCGACTCGGAGCAGGTGCGTATCGCGCGCGGCCTGATCGAGGACACCGGCGTACGGATCTCCTACCGGCAGGCCACCGGATCGCTCGATCAGGCCCGCGAATTCCTCGGCACCACCGACACCGAAACCGAACTACTGCGCTACCTGCGCCAAGGCGTCGGCCTGTGGAAGATCGGCACCCGCTCGTACGTGGTCAAACACCAACTGTCGTCGATGGAGGCCGACATGGTGCACACCGACAGCCGCATGGAGGCCGTGGCAGGCGTCGATGACCTGCCCGACGCCGAGCACGCCGCCCGGCTTGAGGCCGCGCCGGCAGACCGCATCGGGGCGGCGTGATGCGCCCGCCGCTGTCCTCGCCCGCGCACCGCCTGCCGCGACGGGGCGTGACCCGCGCCGACATCGTCACCCGCGTGATCCTGCTCGGCGTGGTCGCGGTGGTGCTGCCCGCCGCGGTGTGGTCGCTGTGGCTGGGCGGCCAACTCGCCGGTTGGCTGACCCATCTTGCCTGGCCGGACTCGTCGCCGGCCGACGCGCCGGGCATTGCGCTGCGGCTGGCAGCCGACCCCGGGCGGCCGTCAGCCGCTTGGCCCGCACCGGCCCGCGCGCAGGTGCCGGGACCGTGGCTGGTGTACCCGGCGGCGTTGCTGATGTTCGCCGCGGGACTCACCGGAGCCGGCACGCCGGGGCTGCTGGTGGCGCGTCGGCTGGTGCGCCGTCACGGGTTCGCGCCCCGCTGGCAGGTGGCGCGGGTGCTCACCGCGGACGCGGTGACGGCACGGGTGGACATCGTGCGGCCGGGGCTTTCCATCAGCGACGCCGACGATCAGGAGACCCGCGCGGCGAAGCAGGCCCGGCGTGCCGACCCGCTGGAGGTCGGCCGGTACCTGGGCGACGAGGTGCTGACCGGCCAACCGCTGTACCTGGCCAACGAGTACACCCTGTTGGCCGCGGCGGCGGCACGGTGGGGCAACAAGACCACCCGCTACGTCATCCCGCAGGTGCTCGATGCCCGCGGCGCGGTCATCTCGACCTCGACCCGCCTGGACGTCGCCGAGGTCACCTACGACCTGCGGGCCGCACTGGGTCCGACGCTGGTGTTCGAGCCGCAGGGCGAGGTGCCCGGCGTGCCACGGCTGCGCTGGTCGCCCATCGACGGTGCCGAGGACCAGATCGTGGCGATGCTGCGCGCCAACGGCTTCGCCGCCGGGTCGGGAATCGGCGACGAGTCGGTGGAGAACGGCAAGTGGTTCCGCGACCAGGCCGCCACGATCATTCGGGGCCTACTGCACGCGGCGGCGCTCGACGAGCAGGCCACCATGACCGACGTCCTGGCCTGGTCGCAGGCACCGTCCAACAGTCGGCCCGAGAAGATCCTGCGCCACCACGGGGTCGACAGTTGGGCCGATCGGCTGGCCCGCCACCGCGAGACCACCGGCCGGGCACGCGACACGATCCAATCGGTGGTGTCCGGAGCGCTGGACGCCTTCAACGACCCGCGCGTGTTGACGGCCTGCTCGCCGCCGCGCGGAACACAGTTCCAACCGGCCCAATGGCTGCGCGAGTCCGGCACCTTGTACCTGGTCGGAACCCGCGACGCCCAAGCACTGGTCGCACCCCTGCTGGCCGCGCTCACCGAGGACCTCATCTATCGGGCCAAGCGCGCCGCGCTGGTCTCGCCCGGCGGCCGCGTCGAGCCGTGCCTGTACTTCGTCGGCGACGAGATCGCCAACGTCGCTCCGCTCGGGTCGCTGCCGAGCCTGATGACCGAAGGTGGCGGCAGCGGCATCGCCGTGAGCATCTTCGCCCAGAACACCCACCAGCTACGCGAACGCTGGGGCGACAAGGGCGGCCACGCCATCATCGACTCCGCCAACTGCCGGCTGCTCATCGGCGGCACCAGCGACGTCGCCGGGCTACGCGACGCCCAGGCCCTCGCCGGACAGGTCAACGAGGTCTCCAGCGGCGCGTCATGGGGCAGCGGGCGGGCCAGCATCAGCGAAAGCATCCGCCGCGAGCACCTGTTCGACCTCGCCGAGCTGCGCACCCTGCCCGAAGGGCGGGCCATCGCGCTGATCGGCAACCTGCCGCCGGTGGAGCTGCGGGTACCGGCGTGGTGGGAACGCCGCGACGCCGACCGGCTACGCGCGGCGCAGCAAGCGTTTCGGTCCCGACTGGCCAAGGCGGCCTGACATGGCAGCCGACACGCCCAAGCCGTTCGCCTTCCAGCTGCCGGACAACGCCCCGCCGGACATGCAGGCCATTGCCCTGCTCGGCGAGGGCCTGGACACACTGCGTGCTGCGGTGGCCGAGCTGGCCGCCGGCTACGACGACCTTCGCGGCCGCGTCGACTCCCAGCAGCCCGGGCGCCGCCAACCCGCGACGGTGCCCGTTCCGCTGCGTTGGCAGGACCTTGACCGGGTCCAGGCGAGCAATACCTGGGTCTGGCTGATCAACTGGGTCGGCTGGGTGGTGGCCCGTTACCAGCTCGCCGAGGAGCTACCGCGGTGCTGGCCGAAGCACCCGCCGCTGGTCGAGGAGCTGACCGCGCTGTGCGCGGCCTGGTACGCCGCCTACGGCGACGACGCGTCGGCGGACGCACCGCTGCTATGGCACGAGCGGCTGGCCCGGGCCCGGATCCGGCTGCACGACTGGGATGACGCAACCCGCTGCCGCAACGGTACCCACAGCGACCGGCGCATCGAGCTGAACTGGCCGTCCACCTGGCGGCTGGACGCTCTGGAAACCGCCGAGGACGACCTCGCCGGCCGCCGACCGGCCGTCGATCCCGGGACCGATACCGACGGGGGTGACCAGCCGTGACGCAGCCCGCATTGGTGTCGGATCGCCAGTCCTGGGAGGACCTGCTCGGCGGGCTGCGAGAAACCGTGCTGGCCGTCGCCGGGCTCTATGACGCCATCACCGGTCGCATCAACCAGAAGGACCACGACATGACCGACCCCGACCTCGAAGCCGAGCTGGAAGACGAGCGCCGGCGGCGCCTGGACTACGAGACCGACTTCGACCTTGACGGCGACTACGACCCGACACCGGCCGACGACCTCGACGCACACGGCGGCGACGACGGCGGCCCGGACCTGGAGGAGGAGTGATGTCGGCAACCGACGCCGGTCACGCCACGCAGACAGCGGCCACGGTCGAGTCTGCGCCCGCCGCGCCCGCTGACCGCTACGCGCAGACGCTGACCCGGGTCGACCAGGGCCTGCTCGACCTGCGCGCCATGCTCGCCTACGCCCAGGGCGCGACGCCATCACGGCGCGTAGCAGCGCTCGTCGCGCTCTACAGCACCTGCCGGTCGGTGTGCAACGTGCTCAACGACGCCCTCGGCAACTGGCCCGAGCCGACCAAGCAGCACACGCGATGACCGCCGGACGCCGCACTGCGGTCACCGCCGTTGCCGTAACCGTGCTGGTCGCTCTGACCAGCTGTAAGGGCGCCGGCGACAACCCGGCCGGGCGAGCGCGCCCGCCGACGGGCGCCGTGACGCACTCCGCGCGTCCGCCGGCAGGTGCTGACTCTGCCTCCCCGCGCCCGGAACCCAGCGCGTCGCGGACCATCGACGACGATGGTGTGGTCGGCGCCGCGCCGAGCATGCCCGCACCACCTGCGGCCCTGTCCAGCGCGCAGGCGTTCGCCCGCGCCTGGGCCCGACCGGACCTGCCGGCCGGCGCATGGCTGGCCGGCGTGCGGCCCTACACCCACCCGAGCTATTTCCAGCTGCTGGACACCGTCAATCCGGCCAACGTGCCCGCCCGCCGCATCACCGGACCGCTCGTGGTGGTGTCGTCCAACACCGACGTGGTCGTCGTCGAGGTGCCCACCGACGCCGGCACGCTGCGGCTGACCTGCGTGACGGTGTCGGGACAGTGGCTGGTCAATGGCGTCGGCTTTACCAGGACGCCGCGATGAGACGCGCCAGCGGACTGGTCATCGCTGTGGTCGCCGCGGTGGCACTGCTGTGTGGCCTGCCGATCGTCGCCGTCATCAGCAGTGAGCCGCAGGCCAATGCCTGCGTCGGCAACGGGCTCGGCGGCGCGGGAACACCGGCGGCCGCCGGGCCGGGTCGGACGGGCCCTGTCGGACGGTGGAACAGCACGCAGGTCGGCAACGCCGCGACCGTCGTTGGCGTCGGTAAAGGTATGACCGTGCCACCGCGCGGCTGGGTAATCGCGGTGGCCACGGCCATGCAGGAATCCAGCCTGACCAACCTGTCGGTGGCCACCGACCACGACTCGGTGGGTCTGTTCCAGCAACGCCCCAGCCAAGGCTGGGGGACCGTCGTACAGCTGACCGATCCCGTCTATGCGTCACGCAAGTTCTACGAGAAGCTGCTGACTGTCCCGAACTGGCAAACCTTGCCGCTGACGGAGGCCGCGCAGGCGGTCCAACGTTCGGCCACTCCGGACGCGTACGCCCGGTGGGAAAACGACGCCGGCGTTGTCGTCGCGGCCCTCTCCGGCGTCGCCGCGATCACCGACTTGCCCGGGGCCAGCCTTGTCAGCTGCGGCGCACCGCCAATGGTGTCCTCCGGAGGCTGGACCCAGCCGGTCAAGGCCGCCATCGTCTCCGGCTTCCGCACCCCGCAACGGCCCGGCCACTACGGCGTCGACCTCGGTGCGCCCCGCTACACCATCATCCGGGCGGCCTCGGCCGGGCGGGTGGTGTGGGCCGGCTGCGACCGCTCCACCGGAAACTGCGACATCGACGGCAGCGCGCAGACAGTCGGCTGCGGCTGGTACGTCGAGATCCAGCACAGCGGAGGGGTCGCCACCCGCTACTGCCACATGGTCACCAAACCCCAGGTCACCGTCGGCCAGACCGTACAGGCGGGCGATCCGATCGGTGTCGTCGGCACGTCCGGTAACTCGTCCGGCCCGCACCTGCACTTCGAGGTGCACATCGGCGTGTCCTGCACCGCCAGCAGGTGCGCCCTCACGCACGCCAACGCCATCGACCCGGTGCCATGGATGACACAGGCCGGCGTGCCGCTCGGAACCTGAGCACCGCTGTCGCAAGCAACCACGACGGGACCATCGCCCGTGGCCACGGCGACCAGCGCGGGCCCCCGTCGCCGGTTACTCGACCACATCCACCGCAGCAGCCACAGGAGGAGCCGATGAGCGCCACCACCACAGCGGCGTATCCCAACCACTCCGCGACCGGTACACGCGTCGGCCATCGCGGCGCACACCGATCACCGGACCAGTGCTGCAGTCTGCCGCAGGCGAGACGAGCTCGTCGAGGGCGGCGGACATGACCGAGCCACCCGCCACCAATCCCGGCGCCACACCGCCGAACCTGGGCGCCGAGCCGGACAGGGCACCGAACACCGCAGGCTACGGAATTGGTCTGGTTGCACAGCTCAACCACACCAGCAACGCGCTCCGCAGCTACGTGGAACGGGCCGTTCTGCTGCCCGAGGGCATGCGCTGGACAGCATGGGACGTGCTCGTGCTCATCTGCCGACGCCGGGGGATCGAGACCCGCGCGGTCGCCGCAGAGGTCGGCATCGCCAAAGCCACGCTGACTGAGGTGCTGGCCGGTCTGGTAGGTCGCGGTCTGGTCCGCCGCCACCGGCACGCCACGGACAAGCGCCGCGTCCACCTGCAACCCACCGACACCGGGCTCGCGCTCGTGGGCCGGCTCCACCAGCGGGTACAGGCCGAGGAAGCCCGCCTGCTGGGCCGCACTGAACCACCGGTCAGCCAACAGTTCGCCGACATGCTGCAAGCGCTGGCCCACCGCGCTCGTCACCTCGCCACCGTCCAGCCGCCGGGCCCGGACTCGGCAGAACAACGTTCGGCGGCACGCCGACGAACGCGGGTGCGCACGCGCACCTGACCCAGGGCGGCAACCTCGTCGCGCCCCGCGGACAGCGGCGACGGCGCCGCCCACATCGCGTTCACCCGGCGGCCCGGACCGCGTCGTGGCGTCACCGTGTCGAGGCCGTGGCCTGACCAGGTCGGGAAGCGAGCGGCGCGGCCGAGGAGAACAGGCGAGACCAACACATGAACGAACAGGCCCAACGCTGACCGCCACTGGTCACGTCGAGGGAAGTCACATCACTGCTCACGGGAGGTCATTGTGAAAACGCGTCACGGTGTCATCGTTATCGTGCTGGCCGGCATGCTTGCCGGCGCCTGTGGCGGGACCGGTCACGGTAGGAGCGGAGGCAACCGGAGCCCCAGGCCGAGCGCCAGCGCGTCGCCCGAGACAAGCCAATCCCCGTTTGTCTACACACCCGTCGACGACCTGTGCGCCACGGTGGACCTGTCCGCGCTGTCGTCACGGTTCCCCAAGCAGACCCAGACACGGCACGACTCGTACAACTCCCCGTACTCATCGGACATGCGATGCTCCGCGATGCTGGAAGCATCCGATTCGGCACGCGGATTGGTACAGATGTTGGTCAACTTGACGCCGACACCTAGCACTGCCGCAGCACAGTTCCAAGGCATCCGGCCCTCCCACCAGCGGACAGCAAAGGACGGCAAGCTCACCGACATTCAGAATCTCGGTCAGCGCGCTTACGTCTTTGTCGACGAGGGTCTTGGCCCAAAGGTGGTTGTGCTCGACGGCAACCTGTACATGACCATCGTCTGGTCCTCACACGGCCCGGAAGGGACGCCGGCCGACATCACGACGCTGTTGGCAAACGTGTGCCGGGCGACGATGGCGAAGCTGCGGACGGCGAGCGGTACGACCGCGACCGGCACGGCCAGCTTTCGGCCGGGCCCGACCGGGCAGACTGCTGATGATCATGGGCCGGCTCTCCCGAAAGGGCTGGGACGTGAGGTTGCCTAAGAACGTGTTTGAGAAGTTGAACGATGCCGGCGTGTCAGCGTGATTGAAGATGTCAATACATCCATGGTGGACGAATGGCACGCGAGCGGCGCTATCCCTCGGACCTGACCAATCGGCAGTGGAACCTGGTCGAGCCGTTGTTGCCCACAGCCAACACGGGTGGCCGGCCGGAGAAGCATCCGCGGCGCGCGATCGTGGACGCGATCCTGTATGTGGTGCGTACCGGCTGCTCGTGGCGGCAGTTGCCCGCAGACTTCCCGCCCTGGCAGACGGTGTACTGGTATTTCACGCGGTGGGAGCAGCGGAAGGTCACCGAGGTGATGCTGGCGGCGTTGCGCGAGCAGCTGCGTGTCCAGCAGGGCCGCAACGCGCAGCCCAGCGCCGGGATTATCGACTCCCAGGCGGTCAAAGGCGCCGACACCGTCGGCCGGGACTCGCGCGGCTATGACGCGGCGAAACGGATCAACGGCCGGAAGCGGTTCATCGTCACCGACACGTTGGGCCTGCTCATCGTGGTCGCGGTGATGGCCGCCAATGTCCAGGACCGCGACGGCGCCAAGACCACTCTGCTGGGCATGTACCTGACCGTGCCGGTCCGGTTCGTGTTCGCCGACGCCGGCTTCGCCGGCCGGCTCGTCGACTGGGCCGCCCAGATTCTGCGCACCACGCTGCACATCGTGCGCAAGCCCGACGGCCAACGAGGGTTCGCGGTCATTCCCCGCCGTTGGGCGGTGGAGCGAACGCTGGGCTGGCTGACCGGGCACCGCCGGCTGGCCCGCGACTACGAACGCGATCCCGCGATCTCCGAGGCAATGATCCGATGGGCCGCCATCAACACCATTACCCGACGCCTGGCGCGTGGCCGCCCGGCCACCCGTCAACCCCGTTGGCACTGGCCTGCAGGAAATTAGTCACCCCAACGAATCGACGACCGCACCGAAAGAGACGGCAATGCGCCGGTCAGCCGACACCGGGTAGCGCCTCGATCAGCGCGTCGAGCACAGCGGGGTCACACCGGTCCGGCCGTGCCGCAGGCAGCACCGCGGGAAGGCCGTCCGACGGCAGCTCCCAGCGCACCCGACCGGGCGCCACCATGTCCAGAGCCTCGTACCACTCCCGTAGCGGTTGCGCGAGCTGAACATGCAAGGCGAAGTTGCGGCGTCGACGGACCGGGTCGGCATCCCGGCGCCGGTGCAGCTCCTCAACGGAAGGAAGGGAGACCAGCACCACGTCCGCGAAGCCGAGTCGGCCGTCCGCGATTGCGGCACGGTTCGCGGCCACCTCAAACGTCCACAGTTTTCGACTGGCCGCACCGATACGGACCAGGGACCAGGAGTAGTGCAGTTTCAACGGGTCGTCGTCGCACACGGCCAGGCCGGAGACTCGCTCGCGGTGTATTGCCGCCTGCCACCGTTGGCAGTTCACCGCGCACCAGAAGGCAGCCTGCGCCGGCAGGTCAGTGTCATCCGGTTCCGCGCCGGTCGGCACGTACTCGCCGACCAGATCCTCGACGTGGTGGCGTCGGCACCACGTCGTCTTCCCGGCCGCGCTCGGGCCGGTTACCGCGACGATCACACCCGACAGTCTGCCAACAACCAGCGCGGATCTCGTGACGGCCCTGCCAGGCCAGGTGAGCAGGAACCACAGCAGAAACGGTGGACGTGACCGGACCAATGGGCTGCCGACCTTCTCAAACACGTTCTTAGACAGCCCTGCCGCCGGGCGCCGAGGAGACCGCGGCGGTGGGCGACGACATCGCGGGGGAGTGTCGCAGCCTTGACACCCCACGCGTGCGTCACGGCCACCGTGCCCTCGGTCGTCTCAACCGCGGGCGGCTCCGTGGCCGGTCACGAGCAGGTAGTCGGCTCGACGGCGAGAATCGCATCCACGTGGGCGGTTAGGTCGTGCGGCGATACCGGCTTGCGCAGCAGCAGCGTGGCCCCCAGCGCGGCGGCCGTGTCGGAGTCCAGGTGCCCGCCGGTGGTCACGATGACGGGGATGGGCGCCAGGTCGGGGGTGGCTCGGATCATCGCGAGCAGGTCCAGTCCGGACATCCCGGGCGGCATGTCGACGTCGGTGAGGACCAGTTCCGGCCGGTGGTCGCGGACCCGGGCCAGCGCCGAACCACCGTCCGGGCATGCGTCCACGTGATGCCCGGCACGGGTCAGCACGCGGGTGAACAGCCCTCGCAGGGCCGCGTCGTCTTCGGCGATTACCACCGTGGCCATGAGCTTTCCTTCAAGTCCTGTCTCGCTCCTGCGACCGTAGCCGGGCAACCGGGCACCGGCGGCACGAAGCCGGTAGCGGTCCGGTAGCGGCGGGGGTATACCCCGCCACTTGTGCGGTCAGGCGAAGCGCTGGCATCCGGCTGGCTGCGATCCGACTGGTGGCCGGCCTGCGGTCCGGGTCTTCATCGCGTCCGCTGGATGCCACCACGGCCGCACGTCACGTGACGGCGGACGTGGTAGTCCCAGGTGCGGTGACACCTGGCCGGTTACGACGTGCGGCACGGCTGCCCGGCCGGTCGCCCCCTGCCGTGGCAGGCCGGCCGGGCCTGGAGCGCCCCGGGGCACGCCGGCAGTCGTGTGCGTCTCGGCCTTTGCCGCACGTACCAGCCTCGCCAGCCGGGTCAGGGCCAGACCATCCAGTTCGTCGGCCGTGTCGTTGTCGAGGCTGGCGACGAAACGCCGGCGGTCGTCGACGCTGGTGAGGTCACCGCCGGCGGTCTCCCACGCGTCCATGGCACGCAGCACCCCGCGAAGCTGTGCCACGTCCGCCAACAGTGTGGGTGTTTTGATCATATGTCCCACCTCCTGTCTGATTCGGCGTCAGTGCCCCGGTTATCGTCACCACGGACAGTCACTCTCGGGTTAGTTCGATCGGACAGGCCCGGCAGGGGCCGTGACTGTGCCCACCGCCACGCCGAGGGCGGCTTCGGGCCCGTCAGCCAGGGGCGACAGGTACGCGTGGCGCCGGCGGCCGCGGCCACCGCCGCCGTCGCAATCGTCGGCCAGCGCCACGCCGGCCGACGTGTCGCCGATGAGGGCGGTGAGAGGTGAACGTCGGCGGTCTCGGGCGGCGACCGTGACCGACATCGGTCCTGATCTGCGCACGGGGCAGATGGGCGGCGCGGAACGAGCCGGCCCCGGGCGGGTGGAGCGGGCTCGTCCACGCTCGATGCGCGGTGGAAGGTCGCTGTCGTGCCGGCCGGTGCGGGAGTCGGACACAGGCCTCGTCGCCGCAGGCGCATCCCGGCGGGCGAGGCGGCGCGGGTCGTCGCCGGGATATCGCGCGCCGCGCTGTCCCGGGGGACGGCGCGGAGCCGGGCAAGGCAGGCAGATGTCTCCGCCCGGCTCCACGCCGCCGACGTGTCGCGGCAATCCCCGTCGAGTGGGGGCGAGATGCCGAGGACGGCCGCGACCGCGGGGACGAGGCCAGCGAGCCGACGCCGGGTGACGGTCGTGTACGCGGGCCACGCGTCGAAGGGGAGGTGCGCGACCCGACCACGGTCAACCCGGTCGGTTCACTGAACGCTCGTCGTCGATAAAGGCGCCGAGAATCTTGCATATGTCACACCGTCGGGTGCGCCCTGCGGCCGCCTCCGCGGGTTTCCACATCGGGCGGGGGCGGATGGTGCTGGCGACCGTCGACGGGGGCCAGGCGGCGTCCACCGGGGCGGCGGTGCCGATACGGGCCGGCGGCGGGCCGCGCATGAGGTCCACACCGAGCACCCCGAGGACCCGTGCGGTGACGACGCTGACCGCGGTCAGCCGCCGCGGTACGCCGACCTGGGCGCTGATGCTCCGGGCGGTGACGAGGGCGCCGATGCCGGCGGAGTCGATGAAATCCAGGCCGCGACGGTCGAACGATGGCAAGCCCGGCATCCGTCTGCAGGGCTGCGTGGGGCTGTGCCCCGGGGTGTGGCGGTTTCGACCGCCGTGATGGACGGCAAGCCGAGCCACTGGTGACGAACGCGTCCGGGCGCCGACCGCGGCGAACCAGCCACGCGCGTGACCGGCGTGGGCTGCGGCGAGCGCCGGCTAGCCGACCGGGGTCAATGCGGTGCGAGGGCCGGTCGGCGCCGCGGGCGGGTCGTCGGCCAGGCCCCACAGCCGGGCCAGGCCGGTCATGCGCAGCAGTCGGGTCGCCGGCGGGCTGGCGGCGGCCACGGTGAACGGCAGGCCGGCGGCACGGGCGGTCTTGAACGCGGTGACCAGGGCGGCCACGCCGACCGAGTCGATGAACACCACCCCCGACAGGTCCACCGCGATGCCGGCTTCACCCGCCTGTTCGACCGCGTCGGCGATAACCGCCCGCAGCCGGGGCGCGCTGACCACGTCGATGTCGCCGCGGGCGTGGATGATCACCGTGCCGTCGTGGCGGCGGCTCAGCCGCGTGTCCGCGCGATCCACATCATCCTCCAAGCTGCGCGTTGGGCGCCTGGGGTGGTAACCCGCGATCGAGATCGCCAAACGTCGCCGCGGGCGATCCCCCCCATCGGGTGACCGCATTTAGGGCCTTGCTCGACCGCCAACCATGGGGCGGTAGCGGCCGCACCAAGATCGGCGGTCGAGCAAACCGACGGTAGCGGCCGATCGTGGTATCGCCGGCGGCGCCGAGGGAGCGAGCACCGGCAGCACAATCGCCCGCGCTCGCAAGGTGCAGGGCGACCCGGTCACCCCGGGCACCAGCCGCGGCCCGCACCCGGCGCGTCCGGCCGCAGGCGTCGATACGCCGGCCCACACCATCGGCTGCCGCCCGTTCGGCGGAGTTGTGGACCCGTGGCGTACGGTGGATGCCGGACCACCGCTCAGGCAGGAAGCCGGACAGCTGACATGGCAAGCGCGTTGATCAGTACCCGACGTGCTCCCGACGGCAGCGTGCTGGTCGAAGTCCGTGGTGACGTCGACATCCAGTCCTCCACCCGGCTGCGCGACATCCTCGTCGACACCGCCACCCGTGTGATGCCGGCCAAGGTCACGGTGGATCTGCTGCACGTGACGTTCATCGACTCCACCGGCATCGGGGCTCTTGCAGCCGGCCACAACGCCGCCCAGCGGCGCGGCCTGGGTTTCGCTGTCCGCAACGCCACCGGCATGGTCGCCGCCCAGCTCCGCCAGACCGGCCTGCACGACGCGGTGGCCGGCGGCAACGGGTAAGTACCCCGGCCCGTACCGCCCCGGTCCGCCCGCCAAAACGGCCCTTTACCCGGTAGGTAACCGGACATGATGGCGCAGGCGATCGGCGAGAACGGTCTCGACGGTGGTCACCAGGTCCGGCGGTGCGACGGGCTTGCGCAGCAGCCGCGCGACCCGGGGCGGCTCGGCGCCGTCGAGGTCGACCCAGCCGCCGGTCACCAGGATGACCGGGATGTCCGCGACGGCGGGATCGGCGGCGATCTCGGTCACGAGTTCCAGCCCGCTCATACCCGGCGGCATCGCGACATCGGTCAGCAGCAGATCCGGCGGGTCCTTGCGGACCTGAGCCAGGGCCGACTCGCCGTCCGGGCACGCCACCGTGTCATGGCCGGCGCGGGTGAGGACACGCGCGTACGCGGCGAGGAGGTCAGGGTCATCATCAACAATCACCACACGGGCCAAGGCATCCTCCGAGTCGATGGAATGGTCCGAGGATGATACCGGGCAAAAGCGCAGCAAGTATCTGGCGTGTGGCGCGGTATGCCGTCCACGACCTCCGTCGGAGGGGACGGATCCGCGACCGGCGCTCACCACACGCTCATGAGACGGCGACGCGGCCCGTTGCGCGGACGGTCAGCTCGCTACGTTCGCCGCCTCCCCGACCGGGCCGGTTCTGGTCAGGGCGGCCAGCACACCGGCGACGTTGAGCACCCGGCGTACCTGGCCGCGGGCATTGGTCACCACGAAGGCGCAGCCGCGCTGACGGGCGGCACGGCGCACCGCGAGGAGGGTCCCGATGCTCGTCGAGTCGATGAAGACCACACCGCGAACATCGACGGTGAGATGAGTCGGCCGTGCGGCTAGCGCGTCAAACAACACCTCACGCAGTTCGTCGCGGGCCCGGACGTCGGCTTCGCCGGCGAGGACGATCGTGATGTGGTCATCGGCGTGACTAACCACGTATGCCAGAGTCACAACCGCTCGCCCGTCTTCACCACAGCTACTTCCTCACAATCGGTGACGCTACCCGTGCGCTTCACGGTCGGCTGTCGGCCGGACTCGGAGCGTAACCCGCACGACGGTGATCCGGCAGTAGACCTTCAGACGATCCGTGGCCACGACGGCTGCGACGTGCGTCCGATCCCGGCGGGTCCGAACGGACAGTAACCATAGGCGGCGGGTAGGGGACGGGTCGCCGAGTCGCACACTCGGCCCCGTTACCGTGGTGTCAACGCGGGTCCCACTGCGGTTCTGGTCCACTCTTCGCGATCGAGGTTGTCCCGCGACGTGGTCATGTCGCGAGGAGCACGTGTGCGGAGGAGATCGAGCTTCGCGGCGCCGAATATCTGTCGCTTGAGTATCTTGATGCGGTTGACGTGACCTTTTACAGGCCCGGAACTGTGCGGCAGGATCCGACGTTGAATACAGCGTCGTGGCCACGGGTGGGGCCGGCGGTGAAGGAGTGCCGCCCGGGCTGAGCCTCTACGGTGGGGAACCGTCCGGCAGGGCCTGCCTCTGGCGGGCGGTGGCAAGCCGACCCGGACCGCAGGCGCACCAGCGCCGAGGACGGGAAGCGGCGCGGCGGTATCCGCAAGGCCGCAGTGTCGGGGCATGTACAGGGCGACCCCGCTGCCGCCGCGTGAGCCTGCAGACGATCAACCATCCACGCGGTACTCGTCCCTCCTGCGAGTGACTGGCGCGCTCCCATCCGTGCCGACAGCATGGATCGTCGGTATGCGGCCTTACCGTGGCGCAGTGATCAATCCCGGCACTCTCCCGGTTGACGGCGCCACCGAAGCCGCCGCAGCGCAGAACATGACCGTCTTCATCACAGCGGTGCTGGAGCAAGGCGGTCAGCTTGCCGGTGACCCGGTCCGCGACCCAGAGGCCGACCGGGACGGCCGGTTCGGCTACCTGCTGCCGGTCACGAGCGGCTCGACCGTACGGGTGCTCATGCCTGGCGTCGACCTGCAGCGCGTCCGCGATGACCTGACCGTGGCCGCACCTTGTCTGTACGTTGACGACGAGCCCTGGTGGTGGCCGTCTGCGGTCACCCAGGCCGTCGGTGCCACCGCCCGACTGGCCGTAGCCGAATTAACCGGCCAGACCGAGGACTGAGCCCGGCTCCACGGGCTGGATAACCAGACCGGGTCAGCGGCCGTGCTGCTATCGCGGATGGTCTGATCAGTGCAGCTTCGTCCTGGCAATCGCCACCAAGGTCCGAGCGAGGCCGTGTGCTGGCAACGTCTGGTTCGACCCGCCCGTCATTGCCAGCGTGACGACCCCACACCGGCGGCAGTACCAACATCGCCGCCACAGAGCGCGGGCCCTCTCTGCTATCGGTCCACTGGCACTGAGCTTCCGCTTGCGTACCAGGATCACGCAGGTCAAGGCCGCGATGACGAGCCCGAGCAGAGAGGCGAAACCAGCCACCGCGCCAAAGTCCGACCGTGCCGGGTCGAGGTTGGACAGCATCACGAACTCCAAGAAGACCGCCACGCCTAAGCACACCGCCGGGGCTGTGACTGTCTGCAATCGTGCCGGAGGCGCGAGCATCGCAGCGAGACGCGTCTTCGTCTGCACGCGTCCCGTCAGATAGCCGGCATAGCCGTTCGCACCCATGTTGCCCGCCCGTACCAACACGGTCGGGGATTCTTCGAGGACAACTGCTGCAACGCTGACCATCTGCTCACTTTGCCCGCAGCTCCCGCACGGCGTGACGGTGGCCTGTACGGCGCGACGCATGGGAGTCTTCGCGACCATGGCGCCAGTGTGCCCCACGCGTAGGACAGTCCCGCAAGCCTAAATCGACGCGGCGGCTGCGCCGAGGACGACCCTGTTGATCCGGTCGCACCCATCATGGGCCGTAGGGGCTGTCAGCAGGACAGGGACGAATGAGTACACCAAGACGTCAACCGCCGTCATCTACTGACCACGACGGCGTGCTGTTTCCTGGTACGCGGAACAATGGCTAGAGACCTGCAGCGAGGCTGATGTGCGACCGGTGGCGTGCGCTGCGTCCGAAAGAACTGCCAACAAGGGGGAGGTGGTGACGTTGCCAGAGGAGGAGGCGCCAACCAGGTCTAGTGGACGCCGTGCGGCGAGGCGTGTTTGGACCGTGGAGGCGGTGAGGGAATTGGGTACCGTCACCGATCTCGTGACTGCCGCTTCGGTGCTGTGTATCGGACGCAGCAAGGCGTACGAGTTGGCACGAACCGGGCAGTTTTCGGTCGAGGTATTGCATGTGGGGAGGCGCTACCTGGTGCCCGTCTCGGCCCTGCTAAAGGTGACCGGCTTCGCGCCGACGCGAGATTAGTAAGACGGACACCCAAGGTCGACGAAGACGTCGGAATCGGATGGGACCTCCATCCTAAGATGCTTTACGTGGTGCAGCCCTTGTCACCGAGGTGGATAGCGGCGAGCGAGCCTTCGCGATCGACGAGTTCCTCCTTGTCGATGGACCTCCAGGCGCAGGATCTGCCCTGGCTCGGTGCTCTTCGATGACTTCGCCAAGCCTTCTGAGTCGCGTGGATGCGATATTCGGCACCTACAGGGTCAAGCGAGCCGCGGGCGGGAGGTCCGCGGTATGGCCTCGCGGCCACGACAACGGATCAGGGCCGAGTCCGTCGAGCTCGGTGACCTGTAGCCGGCACCATGGGGAGACATCGCGGGTTCCATCGAGGACGGATCCGGCGAAATCTTGCCATGGGAGCCATAGGAATTCGCCGACCTCAGCTGGATTTGGCGTTGGCTGCGTATCGACTGTCGCGCTGAAGACAGGACAGATCTCGTTTTCTACCACGCCGTCAGCCATGGTTGCCCGGTAGCGGAACCGAGGAAGCCTCAGCTCGAGCGGCCCAACCGCGGCAAGGCCTAGTTCGTCCTTCAGGCGGCGGACGACGGCGTCATCGATTGGTTCATCTGCGAGCGGATGGCCACAGCAGGAGTTTGTCCACACGCCCGGCCACGTTTGTTTTGTCAATGCGCGTCGAGTCAGCAACAACCTCGCGTTCGTGTCGAAGACGTAGCAGGAGAATGCGAGGTGCAGCGGAGTGTTCCGGTGGTGCACATGTGCCTTAGCGTGGACGCCGATCCGGTTGCCTTCTTCATCGAGAAGTATGACTTGATCTGCCGTCATTGGCTGATGCTGCCACGCCAGCGACGCCCTATCAAGAGAGTGATCCGTCTAGCTTGATGCGGCGAGCTCAAGGGGGCCGGGCGTAGGGAGAACAGCGAGTGAGCCCCCACCCCGCCCAATCCGATCATGCCGGTTGGAGGGGCACCCGGGCCCGGCTCGTCGCTGCCTCCCGCCCGGCTGTCGACCATCGACTGTCCATAGGCGGCGGCGCCACTCGAGCTGCGTGAGCGCCGTCGCCGAATGGGTTGTCGCAACGGTCGGGCCCCGTATCGCGTTCCCGCGTGCGGAAGGGGTGTGATCAACGATGCCGGTTGGCGTCGATCCGGGCGTCGTGACGTTCGGTAACCATCCGAGTCGCCTTTGTGATCAGGCTCTCACTCGCCACCGGACGATCATGTATTCGATCGTGAGCCATGCCCTACCGGTCGTCTGATCGGGCCCCGAGAGGAGTGGCTTGGATTGGTGACATCCGGCCTCGGTACCGTGCGTGTCGACGCCACCGGGGTGCCGCCCAACCCGGTCCCCGTCACCTGTGAGGGCGGAGAGGGACTGACCGACGGGCGCGCCGTCGTCGGACTGGGCGCCACCCAGGCTGCTACAGGCTTGAGGGCCGGGTTGCGGCGAACCAGCCTACGGTGAACACCCCTGCGCCTCGCGCGGCGTCCAGCGCCCGTTTGCCGTCCTGGAACAGCTCACCGGACTGGCCGCTGTAGGTCAACCACTTCTTCCGGTCTTCGGGCGGGGTGCTGCCCCAGCACGGCTCTCCCTCGAACTCGTCCACGGCGTGGGTGACGTCGAATCCCGCCGTGCGCATCATGGCGGCATAGCTGTCGAGCGTGCCCAGGCCGGACAGCCGAATGTGCTCACAGACCGGCCTGATGATGGACTGGATCTGCTCGTCGGTCTGGTAGTCGCCGAACGGGCGCTGTAGCCAGTCCAGTCCGACCAGCCGACCACCTGGCTTCAGTACCCGGAAGGCAGCCTGGAAGAATGCCTGCTTGTCGGGAAGGTGGCACACCGACTCGAAGAACGTGACCGCGTCGAAGCTGCCGTCGGGCCAGGCACCCAGGGTGCGATAGTCGCGGTCGCCGACGGTCAGGAAGAAGACCTGATCGTCCAGCCCCTTGTCGGCGGCCAGTTGGCGGGCGCGCTGGCCGAGCGTTTCGGTATTGGACAGCCCGACGAAGGTGGCTCCTGTCATCTCTGCCATCTGTGTGGTCGCGCCGCCGGGCCCGGAGCCGAAATCGAGAGCGCGCTGGCCGGGTTCGAGTCCGGCGAGGTCCATCAGGCGACGTTCCATGATCTCCGCCGCCTCCGCCACGGACTTGCCGGCCGCTTCGGCGTCGCGGGCACCGTGATGCCAGATGGTGCCCATCAATGCCGTGTAGGCCTGGCCTGCACCCTCTCCACCGTCGCTGTCGTCGTAGAACCGCCGAACTTTCGCCTCATGGAGTCGGGTGTTGGTCATGATGCCCTCCTGCCGGTCGATCCGATCGGGTCGCCGAAGTACCACGTTCCGTCCGTGGCGGTCGGCGACATCACCGATTGTCTATTGCCGGGGCCGAACTGATCTAGTGGCCGTTGCGAACCGGTGTGGTGGTGCACCCCACCTCGCCGTCGTCTGGACAAGTGCTTCACCGGGCCATCGGGGACGGTACGACGCTGGCCCGCCGTCTGCCTGACCTCCTGCTACCCATGGCATCCCCTCAGCGTTGCCGACGACCCGCTCCGGGCTGCCCGGCTTTCAGCGCGTGACGTCCACGTGTCACCGCCGACCTCGAGCGCCGGCGCGCCGGTGATGGCGGCCGCGTAGAACTGGCGGCATGCCGATGAGCCACAACCGGGTCGCACGTCCGCCGGTCTCGGTCCGGCTCAGCCGCGCGAGGTGTCGCTGGGCGTCCGCGCTGAACTGTCCATAACACACTGTCCTATCGCTACGGACGACGCGATGAGGTATCGTCTGCCGATAATCCTTTACTGGCAACAGATTTCGTGCTGCCGCGAGTTAGGCGGGCCAGCTGAGTCGCCGTTGCCAGGCGGGCTGGTACGAGAACGGGCGCACCGCTAGGGTTGCGTACGCATCGACGTCGGTTGGCTGTACCTGCCTACTGACTCTTTCAAGCTGCCCATGATTGGATCGAAGTTGGCGCATCAACAGGGCGACCATGCGAACAAGCGGACCAGTTCGCACAACGGAGATCAGCCAACGGTGCCGGACCGGCGCCGCGGTCGACAGCAGTCTATTAGACGGCGTGTCATCAGGCTGGTGCTCGTCCCTAGTGTGGTGGCCGTGGTCCTGTGGCTCGTGGCCTCCGGATACCTCGTCTTCCAAGGTTTCTACAACCGGACGGTCGCTGCCAGCGTCCGAGAGGTTTCGATTCCCGCGGTCTCCGCGTTGGCCTCGATCCAGCAAGAGCGGCGATTGAGCGTCGCGTACCTGGCGCAGACGTCGAGCGACCTGCAGCGGCTTCTCGATCAACGGCGGCAGACCGACCGGCCGCTTGCCAAGCTCAACAACGTGGCCGAGTCGGCGTTGGCTGGCGCTCCGGACTCCATCGTGACCCGGTGGAAGAAGCTGACCGGTTACCTAGATCAGCTCCCGAGCGTACGAAGTACCGTCGATTCCCGGACGGCCCCGCCGCAGCGGGTCTACGAGTTCTACAACCAACTGCTCGACGCGGCGACCGACCTCTTCGATACTCAGGCTCGGATAGTGCCCGATGCCACGGCCACCCAGGGCGCCATAGCGGGCATGGAAGTCTTCCGCGCCACCGACGAAATGTCCCGCGCCGGATCCATCATCGACGGCGCATTCGGGTCCCGCGCGTTCGCCCAGAACGACTATCTCGCGTTCGTGGGCCTGGTAGGCGCTTACCACTCCGCGCTGACCAATGTCGCTCCCAACTTGCAGCCGGATGTACGCGAGCGTTATCAGAGCCTCGCCGAGGGCTCCGCCTGGAAGGAGCTTGTCGCCGCCGAGAACGCGCTCATCACCGGCGGCGCGTGGGTCAACGGTGTACCTCGCACCCTGTCCGTCAACAGCGGGCGCTGGGAGGCGCTCAACCGCCAGGTCTCCGACGAGTTGGTCAGCCTCACCGTTGCGCAGGCCGATCAGGTTTCGGTCCAGGCGCTCGACACCGGCAACAACCAGTTGCTGGGCGCGCTGCTAGGGAGTCTGCTGGCGTTGTCCGTCGCGATCGCCGCGATTTTGTGGGCAATCCGCCAGTCGCAGGTGCTGGTAGACCAGGCCCTGTCCGTCCGCCTGGCACAACTCGGCGAGGAGGCCGCCGGAATCGTGGACCAGCAGCTGCCGGCCATGATGGAGCGGCTACGCCGACGCGAAAAGATCAACCTCGCGGTCGAACTGCCGACCAAGGATTACGGAAGCGACGAAATCGGCCAGGTCGCGGACGCCATCAACAAGTCACTACGGGTGGCGGCGGGAGCGGCGATCGACGAGGCGAAGACCCGGGCTGCCGGCATGACGATGCTGATGGGTGTCGCGCGCCGTCCCCAGCGTCCCCTCCAGCGCGGACTTAAGGTCATCGAGGACCTGCAGAACCGAATCGGTGACGAAGAACTGCTGACCGAACTGTTCGACATCAACCATCAGCTTACGCAGACCCGACGGTTCCTGGAGAACCTGGTCATCCTGGCTGGTGGACAGATCGGCCGACGCTTCCAAAATCCGGTACCTATTCGTCGGCTGCTGCTGGCTGCATTCGCGGAGACACAGCATTACCAACGGATCACGCTTCTCAGTGCGCCCGAAGTGGCGTTGGTGGGGCAGGCGGTCGCTGGAACCGTCCATCTTCTGGCCGAACTGTTGGACAACGCGCTTGCGTTCTCGCCTCCGGAGACAACGGTGCGGGTCGCGTGCAACGAGGTCACGCGCGGCGTCGTGGTGGAAATCGAAGACGCCGGCGTAGGAATGAGGCCGGACGCACTGGAAGCCGCGAACGAACTGCTGGCCACCTCGCCCACGCCCGACGTAACGGCGCTGAAGGACGGCGCACAGGTCGGGTTGCACGTCGTAGCGGAACTGGCCAAGCGTGACGGTATCCAGGTCAGCCTTCGCCGTTCGGCGTACGGTGGGTTGCTGGCGGTCGTGCTTCTGCCCCACCACGTCATCGCCACCGACGCCGCGCCTGACGGTTCGGATGCAGACGCTCAGCTGCCCGGCGCCGGCCTTTCGGTATCGTCGCCGAACGGCATCAGTCACTACGATCAGCGTCCAGCTGCCGTGCCCCCTGCCACGCCGGTGGTGACCGTCTCGAACGGATCGGCTCAGGCGTCATCCAAACCCGACGCCGGACAGGTCAGACTTCCTCACCGCGCGGGCGGCACGACGAAGGATCATCAAACGAACGTCAGCGCGAGCGGCTCCAGCCGCGCAGGATCTTCCGTTGCGTCTGCGGTCAGCGCTGATTCGTCCCGATCACGTGCCCCTGTGCCTAGGCCCCTGCCTCACCGGCAGCCCCAGCAGCACCTCGCGCCCGCGCTGCGCAACGACGACCCGCCGGGCGCCGACTTGCAGCAAGCGGAGTCCGCGAGATCACCCGAGGAGGCTCGGGACCGGTTTGCGCAGTATCAACAGTCCTGGGCCGCCGGTCAGACATCGCATGACAACGACACCGTAACCACAGATGGGCAAGGCAGGAAGGCATGACCAACTCGACATCCCAGAATGACCTGACCTGGATGCTGGACGATCTCGTGGGGGTTCCCGATGTTGAGTATGCCGCCGTCCTTTCCGCCGACGGACTGATCATTCAGAAGTCCACGTCGTTGCCTCAGGAAGCCGCGGAGCTACTGGCTGCTGGCGCGTCCTCGTTGCACAGCGTCGCCGCAGGAATGGGCAGGCACTTCGAGGGTGGACCGGTACAACAAGTCGTCATCGAATACCGCGGTCAAACCATGTTCGTCGCGGCGGCCGGCCAGAACGCCCGCTTGGCCGTCGTCTGCGACCAGGCCGTCAACATGGGAACGGTCGCCTACGAGATAAGCCGCCTGGTGAGGCGAATCGGCGAATACCTCGGTACCGAGGCACGGCCGGCTGCGCTGATGCCCCATGGCCAATCTGGTACAGGCCATGACGTATGACGTGTGGGATGGCGACGACGATGCCGAGGCTGGGCGGCTCGTGCCGCTGTACATCCTTGTTAATGGGCGTACCAGTCCCAGGAACACCGACCTCGACCTAGCAACCCAGGTTATTGCCCTGCCGGTTGACAAGTCGCGGTTGGAGCCGGAGTATCAGAGAATCGTCGAGCGGTGCGATCGCTGGATGTCCATAGCCGAGCTGGGCGCATATCTGCATCGTCCGCTCGGCATCACCAAAGTAATGGTCGATGTGCTCCTCGAGCAGGGATTTCTGGGAATCGGAGCTCCTGCACAGCAATCGATCCCGGATCGTGCGGTACTCGAGACGGTTCTCGCTGCACTCGAAAGACTTTAACAAAGAGGGACTGATAAAGGTGGATCGTAAATCGGTCAAGGTCGTTGTGGCGGGCGGGTTCGGCGCCGGCAAGACCACCTTGGTCGGCTCGGTCAGCGAAATTCCGCCATTGACCACGGAAGAAGTCCTGACGCGGGCCAGCGTCGGGGTGGACGACGTCACGGGCGTGGAAAGCAAGACGAGCACGACGGTCGCTCTGGACTTCGGGCGGATCACTATTACTCCCGACACCGTGCTTTATCTCTTCGGAACTCCGGGGCAGGACCGATTTTGGTTCATCTGGGACGAGCTCGCCCGAGGGGCTGTCGGTGCTATCGTGCTCATCGACACCCGACGGCTGGAGGCCAGCTTCCCAGCAGTCGACTATTTCGAGCGGCGGGGCATCCCGTTCGTCGCTGCCGTCAACCGGTTCTTCGGCGATTGCCCGTACAGCGAAGAAGAGATCCGTTCAGCCTTGGAGTTGGGTCCGTCGGTTCCGCTCGTGTGGTGCGATGCCCGGGACCGGTCGTCGAGCAAACAGGCTCTGATCGGCCTGGTCCGGCACGCGTTGACACGCCTGCCTGTCGGGAGTTGACAGGGTGCGCGTGAGGCGCCAGGCCGCCCGGGCGTCGACGTTGGAGTCGGCGCCGGGAGGCCGGCGACGATCACTGGTCACAGGTCATGACCGCACCGCGCAGTGTCGCCGGCAGTTGTGCGGAACGGCTCAGTCGAGTGACTGCGGAGACGGAACGTCTATGCGTCGGTGGCCGCGGCTCCCTCCGTCGCCGTCACCGGCTCCAGGATGACTTTGAAGGGGCGAAGCAGGCGCGGCGCTGAGACGATCCGGTAGCCGCGGACCCGCTCGGGGTCCTTGGCGATGTCGGCGAGAACCGCGGCCACGTACTCCAGGTGGGTGTCGGTGTATACCCGGCGCGGGATCGCCAACCGGACGAGTTCGAAGGGAGCGGGGGTCACCAGCTGGTGCTGGTCGTCCACGGTACCCAGGTAGAGCGAGCCTACTTCCGCACAGCGGATGCCACCGTCGAGATACAGCTGACAGCCCAGGGAGTGCCCCGGGAAGTCACGCGGGGAGAGGTGGGGCAGCAGCCTGGCGGCATTGAGATATAGGCCGTGGATGCCGGCAGGCTGGACGGTGGCCACGCCGGCGTCGTTGATCAGCCGGGCCAGTCGGGCCGTCGATGCGGCACGGGCCCTCAGGTATGCGGGATCGACCACCTCGCGGATCCCTTGAGCGAGTCGTTCGAGGTCGTGGCCGGCCAGCCCGCCGTAGGTGGAGAACCCTTCACTCGCAATGAGATTCGCCTCGCACACGGCGTGGAGGTCGTCGTCGCGCAGCCCGATGAATCCTCCGATGGCCGACAGACCGTCTTTCTTGAGACTCACCAGGCACCCGTCGGCCAGCTGGAACGCGCGGGTGGCGATCTGCCGAGGCGTCCAGTCGCTATAGGCGGACTCCCGTTGGCTGACCAGCCAGGCATTCTCGGCGAAACGCGCCGCGTCCAGGAAGAACGGCACGTGGTGTCGCCGGCACAGCTCCCGGACAGCCTCGAGGTTGGCCATGGACACCGGCTGCGCACCGAGCCCGTTGTTGGTAATGGTCATCAGGACCAGCCCGACCCGGTGACCCTCGGGCCCGGTCAGGGTGCGCTCCAGCGCATCCAGGTCGATATTGCCCTTGAACGGTTCCACGCTGTCGAGGTCAGCCGCCTCGGGGCACGGAAGGTCCCGCGGCTCGGCGCCAGCCAGTTCGACGTTGGCATGGGTGGTGTCAAAATGGGTGTTGCTGATGCAGATCTGGCCCGGCTTCAGGAGGCTGGTGAAGAGGATGCGCTCGCCTGCCCGGCCCTGGTGGACGGGCAGGATGTGCGGATAGCCGGTGAGGTCGACAACCTCGTCGCGGAACCGGAACCACGATCGCGCGCCCGCGTAGGACTCGTCGCCAAGCGCGGCGGCGGCTTCCTGTGCAGCCGACGTGGCACCGGTACCCGAGTCGGACAGCAGGTCGATGGTGATCTGGTCCGCGCGCAGGTTGAACGGGTTGTATCCAGCTTCTGCAAGGGCGCGCTGACGTTCCTCGGCGCTGAGAAAGGGGATCGGTTCGACGACCTTGATCCGATACGGCGGCAGTATCGTGCGCGGGTCCATCTGCACAGCTCGCTCCTTGAATTCCGAACCGTCGGGAAACTCTGAGGTGTCAGGCCGCGGAGCGACCGGCGGGGCGCTTCGCAAGATTACGAAGTACCGGCACCTGCCGTGGACCCGGCGCATTAACCCGGTACGCCTCAGCGGACAGGTACACCGTCACACCCGGCCGGGGTGGGCCTAGTCGTAGTGAGACGTGCGCGATGAGCCCGACGCCGTCACGGAGCGACCGTGGTGACACCGCGGTGATCGCACGATCGAGCTCCGCGCTGTCGAATCCGTACCGGTTCAACAACGACACCACCCGGTCACGGGCCTCCTCGTCATCGCTGACGTAGCTGCGGATCGGCACGTAAGCGCTGTACCCGACGGGTCTGTCAGCTCCGCCCGTGAAGGTGTAGCTGCTCACGAGGGGCCGGCCTTGGAAGGGACCTGGACCGCCACCGGCCGTCTCACAGAACTCGGCGAGTTCCGCCACGTCGACGCCGTCGACCACTCCGGCTGCCCGGACCAGGTCTCGTACTCCGGCACCGTGATGGCTCAGGTAAAGCTTGATGCGAGCGTGCGGTCCGTCATGCAGGTCCAGCGCGAAGAACGACAGCCGATCTGCCCGGCCCAGCTCACCGGGACGGACGCCGTGGTCCAGCATCCTCTGGTACGACGCGCCCAGCCCGAGCCGGTGCAGCGCTTCGGCCACCAGATCCGGCGCTCGCTCGACTCCCTTGAGCTCAGGGTTGAAATAGATTTTGAACTCGGGCCGCCGGCCGTTGCGGAACACCAGCGAATGCCAGAGCGCGAACCTGCCCCGCGGGTCTTCGGTGGCGAACAGATCTTGTATCTGCTCCAGCCGGGAGGCCGACAGGCCGTACCGGTGGGCTTGCGCGTCGAGGAACCGGTGGGCGGCGGCCAGGTTCGTCAAGGCGCCCGGTGGTGACCCCAACGACTCAGCCAGGATCCGCAGCGTGGGAGGCTCGTTCTCGTTGAAGGCGATCGAGAACTCCACGGGAGTGTGATCGTCTGCGATGTCGGACGGCCACGCCGGCGGTTCCGACAACGGACGCGAGCCAGCGGATCCGAGAAGGTCTCCCAGTAGGTCCAGGGGGGCGCGCGGATCAATCCGGGCGACGTCGCACAAGCGCGCCAATTGGCCACTCAAAAGGTCGGCAAGGGACAAGTCACTCATAACTCTGCCCTCTCTTCGCTGGCCCAACCGGTCGTACCTCCATTCGCGCCGTGCTCCTTACCTGCATCGGAGTCGGAGATGTCGTCCCTGGTCGGGTCCTGCTGGTCGCGGCGGTCGCCCGAATGAGCTGCGGAGCCCGTTGCGCAGGCCGCACAACGGCTTTGTCCTGGCTCGGTCGATTCGCCGGCGATCTCGATCACTTGTCGCAGTTTGAATAACGGGCCAGACAGATGTCGAGTGAGACAAGAATCACAGACAGACGTCGATTGATTCCATTTGGTTACATAGATGAATGCTGATGAATGGAGGGAGCCGTAGGGCGCTCCTGTGACGTGCGGAGGGTGTGGTGCCGGCCCACCGTCGTCGTTACGGGATTGGAGGGATCCGATCACCTAGAGCGAGTGGTACTTCTTGCTCTCCGTCCGACATCCGAGACGATCGATTCACGTGACCGGCGAGGCTTGACATGGGCGGCGGGCAATGCTTGAGACCGGGATCTGACCAATGTGGACACCACCGTGCCTGCGAACCGGTGCGGTGGCCCCTGTCGTGCGTAGGCCGACGGGTGTCGGCGCGTCGCGGCGGGCCTGGAGCCTTGGGTGCAATCTTCCGGGTGGACTGAAGTGACCCCCTGAGATCGGACGCCTCCTGACTTGGCATTCTGCCGAGGAGGAGGAATCGAGTTGGCTCGACAGGGCAAGTACCCCGAGGAGTCCCGGCGCCAGGCCGCGGCGCTGGTGCTGGACTCCGGTCGCACGATCCGTGACGTGGGGCGCGAGCTGGGCGTCAACCACGAGACGCTGCGCAACTGGGTCGACGAGCTACGCGCCGAACGTACCGGCGGCCCGGCGGCGGCCGGGTTGAGCAGTGACGAACGAGCCGAGCTGGTCCGGCTGCGCCGTCAGGTTGTCTAGTGGACGCCGTACGGCGAGGCGTGTTTGGACCGTGGAGGCGGTGAGGGAATTGGGTACCGTCACCGACCTCGTGACTGCCGCTTCGGTGCTGTGTATCGGACGCAGCAAGGCGTACGAGTTGGCACGAACCGGGCAGTTTTCGGTCGAGGTATTGCATGTGGGGAGGCGCTACCTGGTGCCCGTCTCGGCCCTGCTAAAGGTGACCGGCTTCGCGCCGACGCGAGATTAGCAAGACGGACACCCAAGGTCGACGGAGACGTCGGAAGTGGATGGCCCCTTCATCCTAGGATGCTTTACGCGGTGCGGCCCTTGTCACCGAGGTGGATAGCCGAGATTGAAGAAGCCCTAGCCAGGAAGGAAAACTGGCCAGTCGGCCGCTGTTGCCGATGCGGCCGACGAGGCCGGCGTGCGGATCGGCGCGCGAGTAGGGCAGTGGTGAGCAGGCGGCGTTGCGATCGTGAGAAGCGGCAACGTGGCTACTCGGATGGCGACGGACGGCCCCGGAGCTGGGCTGACGAGACCACAGTGGAGATCGTCGGTAGCCCGGTTTCCTAACGGGTGCCGACAATGTCACGGGTGACGGCGGACTGTTCGGTCAGCACGCCACTGATCATGGTCTGGGTCTCGTTGATGCGTTCGACGATCTCGCTGATCGAGGCGAGCGCCTGCACCACGTTACCGGCGTCGTTCTGGATAACGGTGATCAGTTCAGCGACGTCGCCGGTCGCACGTGCCGTGCCTTGGGCGAGTTCCTTGACCTCGCTAGCCACCACGGCGAATCCCTTGCCGGCCTCACCAGCACGGGCGGCCTCGATGGTCGCGTTGAGCGCCAACAGATTGGTCTGTTCGGCGATACCGGTGATGACCTTCACCACGTCACCGATCTTGGCGCTGGACTCCGAGAGTCGGGCGACGACCTGGTTGGCCTCGCCGGCCAGCGCATTCGCCTGGCCGGCGACGGTGGTCGCCTGTGCCACATTGCGCTCGACCTCCTCGATGGAGGCGACCAGTTCGGTACCGGCGGAGACGAGCCGGTTGCTCTCATCGGTGCGTTGCAGCGCCTGAGAGACCAGGAAGTCGGTGTTGCGCAGCGCGTCGGTGCGGCTGTCGGACAGCGTCAGCGTTTCGGTGGCGAAGAAGTCCATGGTGCCGACGACCTGATCGTGCAGAATCAGCGGCAGGCAGACCCCGGACCGGACACCGGCCCGCCGGGCAGCCGGGGCGCGGACGCAGTCGGTCACCTCGCCCAGGTCGGCGACGAAGACCATGTCGCGGGCCTTCCAGGTCCGGCCAGCGAGCCCGACGCCCTCGGCGAACGTGGCCGAGTGGGTGACTCGGCGGAACTCCTCGCCGGCGCTACCGGATTCCAACACGAAGCTCAGCACGCCTGCGGCAGGGTCGACCGCCCAGAATGAGCCGTACTCCCAGCCGAACTCCCGCCGGATGGTCTCCAGCGCCTGCCGGATCGCGTCCTCCCGCGTGGTCGCCGTGAACAGGCCACGCAGCACGCTGTTGACCGCGGCGATGTCCGCAGCGACGGCCTGCTGCCGCTCGGCCTGCTTCACCCTTTCTAGGGCCTGTGACACGACCAGTCCAATGCTGCGCAGCGTCTCCATCCGCTGCTCGGATAGCTCCCGGGTCTCGGTGGCGAAGAAGTCCATCGTGGCGACCACCTTGCCGGCCTCCAGCAGCGGGAAGCACACTCCGCTCTGCACGCCGGTCTTACGCGCAACCGGCGCTCGTACGCAGTCGGTCAGCTCACCGAGATCACGTACGTAAACCAGGTCCCGATTGCGCCATGCGCGCCCGGACAGGCCCACACCCTCGCCGAACGTCGCGCTCAGGGTGACCTGCCGGAACTCCCGGCCCGCGTCGCCGGACTCCACCGCGAACCGCAGGACGTTGACCTCCGGATCGACGCGCCAGTACGAGCCGTACACCCAGCCGAAGCAGTCCCGCACGGCATCCAACCCCGCCTGCACCACCTGCTCGGAGGAGGTGGCCGTGCCGAGCGCCCGGACCACAGCCGTCACCGCGGATGTGTTGGCTCGCGACTCCGCGAGAGCGGCGTCCGCGGCGTCCTTGGCATCGGAGCCCCGACCACCAAACCAGCGACTGCCCGGCTTGCGGGCGGGACCGTGGTCGTGGCTGGACGCTAGTGACGCTGCCATCAAGGTGGCCCCTTCGTACAGAGTGTCGTGGTAACGGACGTTTTCCCGTCGGCAGCGATGCGGACATCACGTGGACGACCGACCTACTGTCGGCCATCAAGACAGGTACCTGAGGAGTAGGGAGCCTGTGAGTGCCAGGAAGCCGTCCGTTGTGGTTGAGCTGTGGTTTCGTGGCTTGGTCCCGGACGAGATGATCGGCGGGTGGCGCTCCGACTGATCTACCTGGCGTTCTCGCGGTTGATGAAGTGGGCGGTGTTGCTGGCCCGAGATTCGGCCGCCGAGGACATCGAGTTGCGCTGGGTCGGGATCGTACGTGGTGAGCTGCTCGACCGGATGCCCGTCGTTGGGCGTCGCCATCTGCAGTCGGTGCTGATCGAGTACGTCGATCATCACAAGCGCACCGTCCACACCGCTTGCTGGGGCAAAGTCCGCCGCTTGGACCCGCTTCAGTTCCAGTGGCCACTAGCGGTGGGCGGCTAGTACGGCGAGATCGTCTTGGCGGCCTGATCGGTGAATACTCGCAGTCCGCCTGATGTGACCGACTATCTGGCACCCACAGGTGAGCAGGCGGCGTTGTGATCGTGAGGGTGGTGAACGGGGCGTGGGCAGGACTGGCGAGATGTGGCAGCTGTGTCGGGGCGACGAGGTGCTGGGTGAGATCACGGTCACCGGCGCGGATTTCCCGTGGTTGAGCGGGGACTTCGCTGCGCGGGCCGGGTTGCCGAGGTCGAGTCGTTGTTCGCCGACGAGCTCGCGCTCTCGGAGATGATCGCGGACGACGACGGCACGGGCGACGCCGAGGCGTGGGAGACGGCGGACGACCGCATCGCCGAGACGATGGCGTTGGTGGCCCGTCCGGTCGGGTTGCCGGGTTCCTACGTGCATATCGGCGGGGGCGAGGCATGGTTTCACTGGAGCGATGAGCCATTCGGCCAGCAGTAGCGCGACGTGCGTAGACGTGAACCGAGGACCTGCTAGTTCAGGGGGTCGCGGGCCTGAAGCGCGTACGGACTGACCGCGGTTCTTGTCGCACCCGCGGAGTAGGTTCGGCCGCCAGCCAGATGCTCCTGGTCTGGTGAGACTCGGAGGGAACAGGGATGGGCGCGGCGAACCGGGCACCGTACGCGATCGGCGATGGCGGGCTTCCCGACACCACGACCGTCTACCTGAGGTGCCCGTGCTGTGCGGTGCTCGCCGTCCCGCTCGGTCTGGTGTACGCCCCCGGCGACGTCGGCGGCATCAGCCCCGACCACGTGGTCGAGATGACGTGCGGCGTCTGCGGTGCGGACTCCGTCACGACTGCCGCCGCGATCGTTGCCCGGGAGGCCGCCCGCGTCTGTGCCCGCTGCCGGTTGAGCCTCGCCGTGCCGGCGGCCGCCGACGAGGTGGTCTGCCCCGGTTGCGAGCTGCACCAGCGTGGCCCGGCTACGCTTGCCGACCCGCAACGCGCCGCTGCCGTCGATCGTGTCCGCACGGCGAACCTGGCCGCGGTCCGGGCGCGGCTGCGCGCTCTGCGGCAGATTCCTGAGGAGGAATCCGCCGACGAGCTGCCCTGCTACATGGACGATCCGCTCGTGGACCGGCGCTCGCACCGGCTCGCGCTTCACCACGATCCCGACGCGTCCGCCAGCACTGGGCGTCGGCTGCAGTTCGGGGTCTGCTCATGCGGGGAGTGGGTCACCCCCAGCTGGGACACCGGCGCGATCTTCGCGGCGTATGACCAGCACATGAGCGAGGTCCAGACCAGCGTCCACGAGCAGGCGCGCGGGGGCGGGCTGGTGCCGCCTGACGCCTGAGCCCCATCCGCGGCCGGACCGACCTCCAGGTGGCCGGCTGGACGAAGTGGCGGCGCCACTCGCCTGCCCGTCGAAGCCCAGACGGCTGCGTCGCCGACCGAATATGACGTCGACGGCGATCGTGGGACAGAGCCCGGCAGCGTCAACGGCGCAGCAGCGCCGCCGATGGTCTGCAACCCGGCCTCGGCGTGCCTGACGAGGGCATGAGTTCAGGTCGCCGACCGTTCCATTCAGGCGTGCCGGTCACGGGGAGCAAGTAGATCTGGCGTGTGAGTGCGTCGGCCGTTGGCGATCGTGCCGCGTTCCCGAGAAGTTGGCTTCGGTACCGTGTGAGATGAGAGCACGGGAGTGAAGCGTGACGCGCTACGCGATCGACGAGGCACGCGGCGAACTGGCCGCCAGTTGGAGCACTGGGTACGGCGACGTCTCGACCACCGTGGCGGCATTGCCGGTAGCGTCGACCAGTCAACAGCGGTTGGTCTTGGCAGCGGCGTTGACGGCTCTGTCGGGGCAGCTGTGGCGCTGCTACACGCATCCGGCGTCAGCCTCGCCGACCTTGGAGATCAACAGCGACGGGTGGCGCAGGCAGCAGCAGCGTGATTCGTTCGCCGCCGTGGTGAATAGCGTGCGTAGGCCGAACCTGCCCGACGAGCACGGCACGCTGACTGTTTCCTACGACCCGGTAGAGGAGTGCGCGCACCGGGTGGGCCGCGCACTGCACGTGATGACCGACGAAACGCTGACCGCGGCGGTGGCGGCCGACCTCGAGGCTGAGATCGCGGCGGTCGGGCAGGCCGAACGGGGAGACCTGTCTGACCGGGCGCGGCAAGCCGTCGAGCTGACGCGGGCCGCCCCCTCTCCCACGCAGGTCGCCGAAGCCGATGGGGTCCTGTCCGAGAACCCTCTGGCCTGGGACCGATTGTTCCTCGACTTCGACCCGGCGGCTGCCGCGGTGGCGGCCGCCCACTGGCTGCGAGCCGCCGCCGGCGTGGTGTCGGAGGCCTCCGGGATCGCCGTGACGGAGGTTCTGACCGAAGCGGACAATATCGAGGCCCTGCCACACGAGACCCCGACCGTCGTCCTCGAGCTGCTGGACAGCGGCGTCCGTCCGTATGACGCGGTGAGCTTGCTCATCCGTGAGGCGATGCTGGTGGCGGAGGGTGAAGTGCCGGACCTGGGCCGTCTCCGCGATGCCATCGACAAAGTTGACCGGCTCGTTGGGGAGCATGCGGCTGACGGTCTGGATGCGGCCGAGTACGTTGCCACGGTCAGGCTCACCCCACTCGACCCACGCCGTCCCGCGCGGGACCTCCTGGAAGACCTGCTCACTGGCGTCCAGGGCTGTCGGCTGCTCTACGGCGAATACGCGGATCTCGACGATGCCGGCGACGATGACGGCCTGGAGGAGCTGATCGACGAGGCATTCTGCCGCGAGGTCCGGAAGCGTGCGGTAGCAGACAAGCACCGTCTCCTGTAGCGGGAATGCCTCTCTGTCGGGCTGACGTACGACATGCGCACCGAGATCGCCGGAGCCTCGGGTGGTAGCGGGCGTCCTCGGTGCGGACACCGACCTGAGACGCGTGCCGCCGACTCTCTACATCAATATCCTTGGAAGCTTTACGGGTGGTCGTCCGTCTCGTAGCGCGAAGCGGGGGAGGCGCACCAGCCGGTCTTCGTCCACAGCGGACGGATGGGGTTTCCGCTCGAGCGGTGATGTTTGACAACGGTTGCGACTGGGGCAGTTATCGATGTAGCGAACAGCGTCTAGCAGAGGAGTCGGAAGATGCCGGCGGGAGACGTCGAGACGTATCACGAGGACGGGCAGTGGAAGAACCGCCCGGAAGGCAATCAGCGCGCGAGCAGCACCCACGACACCAAGGCCGACGCGCAGGGTCGAGGTCGCGAGATGGCCATCGACCGCGGCGTCGAGCATGTGATCAAGAAAGAGGACGGCACGATCGGGGAGAAGAACACCTACCCACGCAGCCGCGATCCACGCGACATCGAGGGCTGATGGCTGAGGGGGTGCCCCGACCGTTTTCGTGGGGCGCCCCGTTGCCCGTCCACGGAGAACGTCGGCGAGCCTGAAAGCGCGGGGCCGCCGTATGGCGGCGGAGATCCGGCGGCGCTCGGCGTCGCGCAGCAGCTCGGCGCCGTCCGCGTCGCGATGTGCCGCACCCGAATGGGTAGACATCACGGGAGCGGAATGAGAGCAGCGGGGCCGGCGAACAACGTCTCGCCCGATGCTTCCTATTCGGGCCGGCCGTCGGCGAGCCACTGGGCGTGGCCGCGCAGCCCGACCGCCCACCGCCCGAGGTCGGTGACCTCCGCGTGCCCGGTGACGACGGTGAGCAACTCGGCCACCGCCTCGTCTGGCCGCTGGGCGTCGTTGAGAGTCAGGGCGCGGAAGACGCGTACGGAGTCGGAGTCGGGGAACTCCCTGCTTGCGCGGTCGAGCACCGCCAGCGACTCGTCCAGCTCGCCCAGCCACCGCAGGGTGCTGGCGTACTGGCACAGGCACCGACGCAGGACGTCGCCGTCGAGGCCGAGGGCGAGCGCTCGCTCGTAGTAGCCGCGGGCGGTCTCCTCCTGGCCTGCGGTGTCGTAGGCGCCACCCACCTCGTACACGAGGACGGGGTGGTCAGGGTGTTCGGCGAGCAGCGCCTGGAAGTAAGCGATCGTCGGCGCCATGTTCGCCCGGTCGCGTTGGTCGTAGCCGCGCTGGATCGCCTCGGCCAGTTCGGTCGTCACGTCGGTCGTCACTGCTGCAGTCCCTATGCGTACGAGCCTGAAGATCAATTCACTGTATCGCGGCCTCGTCCGCAGGCGCCTACCTGCGGGTCGGCCCAGCGTTTACAGCGTTTGTGCTCGAATTTGGCGGGTTGCGTCCTTACCGCTGCGTCGACGGTCGGGTGCAGCGCGCGCACCGGCATGAGCGCAACTGCTGCAGCCGCCGAAGTACCGGGTCACGCTGGTCGATCCCTATCGTAAGCATCTGCGCCGCCGCCGCGCCGAACAACCCGACGTGCCGGTGACCCGCCTGCTGGACGAGATCCGCGGCCTCGGCTACACCGGCAGCGCCAACCTGCTCGTGCGCTACCTCAACCAGGGTCGCGCGGACGCCCCGCGCACACCACCCGCGCCACGCCGGCTCACCTCGTGGATCATGACCCGGCCCGACCGGCTACCCGCCCCGCACCGTAACCACCTGCACGAACTGCTCGCCGCATGCTCCCACCTAGCGGTGCTGTCCGACCGGTCCGCGACTTCGCCAGACTGCTGACGGAGCGTCGCGGACAGGATCTCGACGCCTGGCTTGCCGCCGTTGACGCCGACGACCTGCCCGCCCTGCACAGCTTCGCCCGCGGCCTGCGCAAGGATCTACCCGCCGTGATCGCCGGCCTGCCCCTGCCCTACAGCAACGGGCCGATCGAGGGCGCGCGAACACGAAGGTCAAGCTGCTGAAAAGGCAGATGTACGGCTGTGCGGGCTTCGCACTCCTCCGCCAGCGCATCCTGCTTGCATAGGCGACGCCGCGTGACCACGGGATATGTGCCAGAGCCGTTCGCGAGATAGTCCCCGGGCTGACGCCCGGTCGGCGTGCGAGTAGGTCGGTGAGCGGGCGCCCTGCGGCCCCTGCAGACCAGCTGCGCAACAATTTGGTCGTCGGTTAAGGTCGACCCTCGTCATATTTTATGTCAGCCGTCAGGTGCTAATACTTGATCGGGAGTTACACCGTTCGATTTACAGGCCAAATGCGGCAGAACTAGGCTACGTCGGTGATGCTGCTGCTATTGAAGCTGCTGCTGGCTCCGATACTGGTCGTTGGCTCGTCGCTTGCGGGCAGGCGATGGGGCGCGCATGTGACCGGAATGTTGGTGGCGCTGCCCGTTGTGGCAGGACCGATTCTGCTGATCACATGCTTGGAGCATGGCGCGCGTTTCGGGGCGCGGGCTGCGTCGGCCGCCCTACTCGGGCTGGTGTCACTCGCGGCGTTCGTCGTGACATTCGCCTGGTGCTCGCGAGTGTATGGCTGGGTTGGCTCGCTGTTGGTCTCGTGGGGCGTGACCCTTGGCGCTGATGTCGCCCTATCTCGATTCACGCTGTCCGCAGCGTGGGGCCTTGTAGTGGTGCTGATGGCGGCATGGGCTGCGATGGCGGCTTTGCCTGCACCGCAGCGGCACGAGGAGGTGCTGCCTGCAACATCTGGCGGGCAACTGGCCTGGCCTTGGTGGGATCTGCCTGGCCGGGCCGTTGCGACGGCGGCGCTCGTGGCGGTGGTAACCGGAGCGGCCGGCGCTCTCGGCCCGAACTTGACCGGCGTGCTGGCGCCCTTCCCGACGGCGATAAGTGTGGTTGCAGCATTCGCCTTGGCGCAGCAGGGGACCGCAGGCGCGGTGCGAACATTGCGGGGAGTTCCCCGTGGTCTGCTCGGCTTCTCCGTGTTCTGCTTCCTCGTGGCCGTTCTCGTTGAATCCGTTGGCGTCGCCACTGCGTTCGGTGGTGCACTCTCGGCGACTCTGGCCGTGCAGTTCACGTGGCGCTGGGCATTAGCCCGGCGGGACGTCCATCAGCTTTCCGCGTGACTATGCCGCCCCATGTACGGAGATGTGCACGTCCGGTTCTGAGGGCCGGTCGCACAAACTACCTGCTACCTGCTGAACGGTGGGCAGGACGCTGCGGCTGAGTCCTTACCGCACACCGGTGCCCGTCGAGCCGTTGCCGTCAGAAGGTCAGTGACTCGACGGGCGCCGATGCGTTGGTGGTGGGTCAGTTACCTGATGAAGAACTTTTCCCAGGGGCCGATGGTGGTTCGGTTGGCGATCAGTGGGGAGCCGCCACCGCTTTCGGCGGTGACGTACTGGCCGTTGGCATTGGCCAGCAGACTGATACTGCCGTCGCTGTTGTTGATGATTTTGAACTTTTCCCAGGCGCCGATGGCGGTGCGGTTGGCGATGAGTGGCTGGGTTCCGGCGTTGTCGGCGGTGACGTACTTGCCGTTGGCGTGGGCGCGCAGCGCGATGTAGCCGTCTCCGGTGTCGACCTCGTCGAACTGTTCCCAGGGGCCGCTGGTGGTGCGGTTGGCGATGAGTGGGTAGTCGCCGGCGCCGTCGGCGGTGACGTACTTGCTGTTGGCGTTGGCGAGCAGGCTGACCGTGGTGAGTACGTCGGGTTTGAGAGCGCTGTTCCAGGTTTGGACGTTGCTGATCTGGCCGGCGTAGTACTGCTGGTGGGTGTCGTTGTAGAGGTAGCTGCCGAGGACGATGTTGCCGGTGGCAGGCCAGGTGACGGTGGTGGTGTGTTTGCCGGTGGCCGCCAGGGTGTCGTTGACGTACAGGTACATGACGCCAGCGGGGGCGTCGTAGACAGCCTGCAGGTGGGTCCACACACCGAGTTGGATGCTTCCGGCCGAGGCGGCGATCCCGTTGTAGGCCCAGCTGGTGGTGTCGGAGGTGGCCAGGGCAAAGCGCCAGGTCTTGTCGGGGTTGTTACCCCAGAGGATGAAGCGGGCGGAGTGGGCGCCGTCTTCGGAGGCGATGACGCCGGCCTCGTTGATGGGTTTGACCCATGCCGAGACGGTAAACGAGTTGTTGGTGTCGATGATTGCTTTCCCGTTGGGGCCGGATCCGACGAGCATGCCGGTGGGGGCGGCGTCGATAGCGCCGGTGGAGTCGATGTTGAGCTGGGCGTCGGGGCTGTAGAGGTCGCCGGTGTGCCAGTTGGCGTTGCCGGAGTTGCTCGGGCGGGCGAGGTTGCTGCCGCCGGTGGTGTCGGTGGCGGTGGTGATGGGGCCGGAGGTGATGACCTTGTTGGTGGTGCTGTCGTAGGCGCCGGACAGCGGCCAGGTGTGGTCGGAGGTGATGAGTGTCTGCGGGGTATGGGCGGTGATGGTGGCGGTGGTGCCGGTCAGGCCGCTGACCAGGTGGGCGGTGGTGGCGCCGTTGGCGCCGACGGTCCACAGGTCGGGAGTGCCGTCACCGTTGATGTCGGCGGCCTGCAGGGCGAGGTTGGCACCCTGGTTCCAGGTGCTGGACAGGCTGTACTGGGTGTAGGTCAGGGCCCAGGTGTTGAGGTTGAAGGCGAGTTTGTTCCACAGGAACAGGGCCCCGGTGGTCTTGTTCCACAGGAACATGGCGGTGCTGCCGTCGGTGTGCTGGCAGGTGGTGATGGTCCAGGTGTTCCAGTCGGTGCCGCCGGTGGGTGTGGGGTAGGTCGTTGGGTCGAGGGCGACGGGGAACTGGTAGTTGTTGGTGCCGTTTTGGTTGGGGTAGTAGGCGAGGTAGTAGCCGTTGGTGGGGTCGCCGTTGACGGTGATGAGGTCGGGGTAGGCGAGGTTCTGGCCGGCGGCGTTGCCGGCGTTGGCGACCTGTAGCGGGTTGGCGTTGTTGATGTCGAGTAGGGCTCCGGCGCTGAGGGTGTGTTCGTTGCCGCTGAGCTGGGCCTGGATCACGGAGCCGTCGCCGTTGCCGTTGAGGACCATGCCACCGCCGGCGTTGGTGCCGGTGGGGTAGTAGACGAGGACGTCCTGCAGGCCGCTGCCGGTGAAGTGGCCGGTGATGGCCTGGGCGCCGGTGAAGTCTGCGGGGGAGTTGTCCCCGGCGACACCGTTGCCGTTGGCGCCGATGTTGACGCCGGTAGTGCCGACGCCAGGAGTGTTCTTGGCGCCGAGCCACAGGCCGGCGGGCAGGCCGTTCTGGGCGCCGACGGTGAGCAGGTCGGCGTGGCCGTCGCCGGTCATGTCCTGATCGGCGGCGGTCGCTGCCGGGTTGGAGTTGAAGATGACAGTGGCGGTGTCGCCAAGGTTCTTACCGACCGAACGGCTGGTGACGGCCAGCGTGTTGGTGAACCGGGTCGGGGTGATGGTGACATCGACGCTGCCGTCGGCCTTGGCGTTGACGGTTTGCGGTGGCGCGGCGTTGAGCTGGTAGATGTAGCTGTCGGGGAGGGTGCCGGTGGCCGGCGGCTTGATGGTGTAGAGGAACGCTGTGCCGATCGTGGTGCTGCCGGGCGGCGTAACGGTGGGTGCGCCGGTGCGGGTGGGGTCGAAGTTGAAGGTGCAGGTGGCCGACCACGCCTGAGGGGCGATGCCATCGTTGACGCCAGCCTGCCAGGAGAACGCGGTGATGACGGCTTTGCCGTTGGCGTCCTTGTCGGCGTTGGTCATCAGCGTCGCCTCAGGCACGTTGCGCACGGCGGTGGTGCCGGAGGAGGAGGTGAGCGGGCCGGCCGGGATCAGGTTGGCCTTGGTGGTGTCGGAGGTCTTCCACAGCTGGTAGGTGACGTCGAGGCTGCCGCCGTCGGGGTCGGAGACGGGGGTGTAGAGGGAGACCTGGCCGTCGCCGACAGGGGAGGGTGGATTGGCGCCGCATTCGGTGGCCGGGGAGGTGGTCATCCCGGTTGGCGTGTTGGGGGCGTGGTTGTAAGTGATGGACAGGGTGGGGCTGGTGGCCAGGAATTTCTTCCAGCCGTTGCTGTCGGACTCGTTGCCGGCGGCCAGGGCGAACGTCTGGGTGGATTTCCAGATGTTCACCGCGTTCCTGATGGTGCCGGTGACGTCGAAACCGATGCCGTGGGCGGGGCAGGACGTGCTGTAGCCGTAGGCGAGGTCGCCCCAGCTGATGACGCCGCCGAGGCTGTTGGCCCAGTAGTTCCAGGTGGCGTTGCCGGGGGTCAGGACGTCGGCGGGGGCGTACAGGTTGAGCCTGCTGGCGGTGCACGACCAGGAGTGGGTCTCGGTGATGTTGAAGACCGCCGAGTTGATGGTCGCCCCGTACAGGGTGTTCAGCGGGATCGGGAAGTTGACCAGCGTGCGGGCCGTGATGTTGTCGTCGGTTTCGTAGCCGACCTGCATGCGGCCGTCCGGGGCGGGGGTGAGGCCCCAGTATTTGGTGGCGGCGTAGCTGGGGTAGCCGTCTCTGCGTGCCACGCTGGCCCAGCCGTTGTTGGTCGCGCCGACCGGGGTCCAGGACGGGTCGATGTAGACCGGGTAGACGGTGTTGGGTGCGGTCAGGAAGGCCTGGTCGGGGGTGAGGTTGATCGCGCCGCTGGTGGTGGCGACGCCGATCGGGGCGGTGTGGGCGGTCCCGCCGGGACCGGCGGCACTGGACGTCGCTGCCTGCTGGGTGGTGGTGGGTGATGTGGTCGTGGCGGAGTCCCACATCCTCGGCGTCGGGGCGGTGAAGATTGCGCGGCCGTGGTCGTCGGCGGTGATGTTGCCGGCCGTGTCGGCGGACACGCTGACGCCGGTGGCCTTGGTGGCCAGCGACAGGGTCTTGAGCGCCGGGTTGGTGGCGGCGGTGGCGTCGTGCACGGCGAGGACTTCGGAGAACCCGCCCTGGGTGTCGGCGGTGACCTGCAGATCCACCCCGGGCAGTACCTGGGCGTAGGTGGCGGTCGCGCCGGCCAGTGTCGGGGTGGGCAAGGTCATCGGCAGCGAGATGGCCAGGGACTTGCCCCTGTTTTGCATCGTGGCCAGCGGGCCGGCGCCGCCGCCGGACAGCGTCAGCGCACTGGTCGTGACCGCAGGCGTGATGGAGCCATCACTGTTGCGGTTGAGCGTCGCGTCCAAAGTGGCCCATGCTCCGCTGGCGGTCCGCTTGCGCGTCGGCAACACCGATCGGGTCAGTGTCAGGGTGCCGTTGGGGTTGGCCGTGAGCGTGTCGGTGGGGGTGGTCGCCCCGTCCACCGCGACCGCCTTGCCAGTCGATCTCGCCTGCGCGAGGGCCTGCCCGGCGGTCAGCGTCACCGCTGCACTCGGCGGCGTGGGTGTTGGCGAGGCTGGTGTGGCGGGGGTGGCGTAGGCGGGGGCGGCGACGGCCAGCACAACCGCGGCTGCGGTCGCCGCGCTGACCGTGCGGAGTGCCGGTCGGCGGCGGGGAACGGAACGCATGTAACGGCCTCTTTCGCGTCAGGGGCGTGACACACCCGTCGTGGTGATCAGATAACCAGCCGTGAGCGGATGTCACGAGACCGCCGGTCGACAAAGGCTGTCCGGTTCGCCCCTGAGTCATGGGATTAATTAATTTACATAGCTAAATTTGTTATCGCTCTGTGATCAAGTGGCTACGCGGATCATGGGAGAGTCGCGACTGCGGGATCACGCCCGGTCGGCCTGCCCGCCCATCGATCCGTGCAGCGCGCGAATGCGGGGTCCCGAATGGCATATCGGGTAGGTCAGCGTCGGACAGGGTGGACGCCGATCACGGCGGCCATTGCGGCGGTATCGGTGGTCGGGGCGATGCTGGGCCCGGTCCCCGCCGCCGCCGCGCCGCGCAAGCCCGCGCCGCCACCCCCGGTGTCAAAGGGACGAGCGGTCACCGGTGTCACGCCGCTGCCGTTGCACTTCGCCAAGCCCGGCAACGATCCCGCCAAGCGGAAGTTCACCCCGACCGCGACGACGTGGCCGGCCGCCGGGGCGGCGTCCATCACGGTCACCGCGCCGGCGGCCGGGGTGAAGGAGGGGGCGAAAGCCCGCGGCGCGAAGACCCCGGCATGGGTGCAGGCCGTCGCCGACGCTACAGGTCGTTACACCGGACCGGCCAAGGTCGACGTGCGGGTGCTCGACCACGCCGCGGCGACCGCGGCCGGCATCGACGGGGTACTGCTGACCGTCAAACCCTCCGGTCCGGGGGCCGGCGACGTGCGGGTCGGTATCGACTACGCCGCGTTCGCGCAGGCCTACGGCGGCAACTACGGTCAGCGGCTGCGCCTGGTGGCGCTGCCGGCGTGTGTACTGACCGCCCCGAAAACCGTCGACTGCCGCCGGGTAACACCGCTCGACAGCGTCAACGACCGTGCCGCCAAGAGCGTGTCGGCGAAGGTTCCGGTGGGCGGCTCGTCGGCGACCGCGGCGTCGAGTTCGACGCCGATGGTTATGGCCGCCACCACCAGCACCGACCCGGGTGCCGAGGGCGGTGCGGCCGGTACGTACGCCGCGACCACCCTGGCTCCCTCCGGATCGTGGACGGGTGGGGGAAGTACCGGGTCGTTCACCTACACCTACCCGATCACGACGCCACCGGCCGCCTCGCCGCTGATACCGAAGGTCGGCTTGGGATACGACTCGGGCGATGTGGACGGGAAGACCGCCTCCACCCAGGTCCAAGCATCGTGGGTTGGGGATGGCTGGACAACCCCGCACTCGTTCATCGAGCAGTCGTTCATGTCGTGTGCGGACAATCCGGAAGGCATCGCCTCCCCGGTGTCGACGTCGGACCTGTGCTACAACGGCCCGGTCCTGACCATGTCGCTCAATGGCTCGTCGACGTCGCTGGTGTGGGACGCGGGTAAGCAGGTTTGGAAGGCCGACAACGACACCGGCATGGTCATCACCCACGTGACCAACTCGGGTAACGGCACCGGCACCGACAACACCGACTACTGGAAGGTCACCGCCCGCGACGGCATGGTGTTCTCGTTCGGCCGCAACCAGCTGCCGGGCTGGGCGTCGGGTAAGCCGACCACCAATTCGGTGGACTCGGTGCCGGTGTACTCGGCCCACCAGGGCGATCCGTGCTACAGCTCGGCCGGGTTCGCCCCGTCGGTGTGCACCATGGCCTACCGGTGGAATCTCGACTACGTCACCGACGTCCACGGCAACGCGATGTCCTACTACTACCAGCAGGACACCAACTTCTACGGGCAGAACAAGGGCGCCAAGAACACCCAGTACATCCGTGACAGTCGCCTCGACCACATCGACTACGGCTTCACCGACGGCAACGCCTACGGCACCGTCCCGGACAAGGTCGTGTTCACCACGGGCGACCGGTGCCTGTCTGGCACCTGCCAGCCGCTCAACGCCACGAACAAGGCCAACTGGCCCGACGTCCCCTTCGATCTGGTCTGCGCCTCCGGTGCCACCTGCACCGCCTACGGACCGTCGTTCTTCTCGACCGTGCGGCTGACCTCGATCGTGATGCAGCAGTACTCGACCGCCAGTTCCAGCTACGTCACCGTCGACTCGTACGCCCTGACGCAGACCATGCCAGAGACTGGCGACGGCACCTCGCCGACGCTGTGGCTGGCCTCGATCACCCACACCGGCTCGGCCACCACTGGCGGCGGGTCGACCACGCCGATCACGCTGCCGCCGGTGTCGTTCACCAGCGTCAAGCTGCAGAACCGGGTCGACACCGTCACCGACGGCCTGCCCGCGTTCTACCGCCACCGCATCGCCACCATCACCACCGAGTCCGGCTCGGTGATCAGCGCCACCTACCAGTTGATCGATTCCTGCGCCGGGCCGGTCACCCTGACCCCGGCGTCGAATACCTCCTCGTGCTACCCGGTCTATTGGACCCCGGCCGGCTACACCAAGCCGTTCCTGGACTGGTTCAACAAGTACGTCGTCACCAAGGTCACCCAGACCGACCCGACCGGCGGAGCCGCGGCCACGGCGACCAGCTACAGCTACCTGGGCGGGGCTGCCTGGCACTTCGACGACAACGAGGTGGTGCAGGCCAAGTACCGCACCTACGGCCAGTTCCGCGGCTACGGCCGGGTGCAGACCCGCGGCGGCGACGGGGTCAACGACAAGCAGACATTGTCGGAGACCACCTATTACCGCGGAATGTCGAATAACAACAACTCGACCGCGGTCACGGTGACGGACTCAGCCGGTGGTAATCACGACGACACCAACCAACTGGCCGGAAAGCCCCTGGAAACCACCGCCTACCTCGGTGACGGCGGCCCGATCGACCACTCGATCATCACCTCGTACTGGGTATCGGCGGCCACCGCGACCCGCAACCGCTCGGGTCTGCCGGCACTGACGGCGAATTGGGTGGCGCCCATCGAGACCTACACCCGACAGGCAGTCACCAGCGGCGGGTCGACCACGTGGCGCTACACCGAGACCGATAACAGCTACGACGCCGACACCGCCAGCGCCACGTTCGGCCTGCTACGGCGCAGCTACTCCCACACGGTTCCGGCCGATCCGACCTACGACCGGTGCGCCACCACTGGCTACGCGGCGGCCAACACTGCCGCCAACCTGGTCGGCCTGGTCGCCGAGACGGAGACCGACTCGGTGGCCTGCGGCGGGTTCACCCAGGGCTCTCCGGCCTCGGTACCCGCCGCGCTCAACACCCTCACCGCCCCGACGACTGTCGACCGGCCGGCGCAGGTCGTGTCGGCCATGCGCACCTTCTACGAAGACCCCACGTTCTCCACCGCGTTCCCGCAGAGTGCGGCGCCGTCCAAGGGCGACGCCACGATGGTCCAGTCGGCGTCGACCTACACCTCCGGGGCGTTCGTCTACCAGACCACCAAGCAGACCAGCTACGACTCCTACGGCCGCGTCACCGCGACGTGGGACGGCAACGGCAACAAGACCAGCAGGTCCTACACGACGGACGCGGTCGGGCTGATCATCGGCTCGACCGTGACCAACCCGCTGGGTCAGGCCACCTCAACCACTGTCGACGCGCAGCGGGGCGTGCCGCTGACCACCACCGATACCAACGGTGTGGTTACCACCCAGCAGTACGACCCCCTAGGGCGGATCACGTCGGTGTGGTTAGCTTCCCGGGCTACCACCACGCCGGCCAACTACACCTACGCCTACCAGGTGTCCAACACCGGCATCACCGCCGTCACCACCCGGAAGCTCAACGACTCCTCCGGCTACCAGACGTCGACGCTCATATATGACGCGCTCCTACGTGAGCGTCAAGCGCAGACGATGACGCCCCAGGCCGGGCGGATGGTCACCGACACGTTCTACGACACCCGCGGTTGGGTGGCCACCAAGTACAGCGGCTGGTGGGACTCGTCGACCACCCCAAACACCACCCTGGTGTCGGCGGCCAACCTCAAGGCCCAGGTGCCCAACGCCGACGTCTACACCTACAACGGCCTCGGTCGCGTGGTACAGGACGCCAAGACCAAAAACGGCCAGATCGTCTCCACCACCACCACCGTCTATGGCGGCGACCGCACCACCGTCACCCCGCCGACCGGCGGCGTCACCAAGACTACCGTCGTCGACCCGCTCGGGCGCACCACCGAGCTCGACGAGTACACCAGCGCGCCCACCGTGGCAGCCCCGGCGGACACGTTCAGCGGCGTTTGGTCGGTGACCGGCGGTACCACCGTCGCCAGCCGGTACGGCTACGACGGCCAGGGTAACCAGAGCACCCTCACCGACGGGAAAAACAACACCTGGACGTCGACGTTCAACCTGCTCGGACGCGTTACGGCCAAAACCGACCCGGACGTCGGCGCCTCCAGCATGAACTACGACGGCAATGGCAACCTCACCGAGACCACCGACGCGCGCGGCAAGACCGTTTCCTACACCTACGACGCGCTCAACCGCAAAACCGGCAAGTACGCCGCCCCCGTATCGGGGCAGACGGCCGCCAACCGGCTTGCCTCGTGGGTGTACGACAACACCAACAACGCCGTCACCGGCATGAAATACCCCTTGGGGCACCTGACCACAGCGACCGCGTACTGGGGCGGCGCTGCCTACACCACCCAGTACAGCAACTTCAACGTCTTCGGTGAGTCGCTGGGGGAGAAGGTCACCATCCCGTCGGCCACCGAAAGCCTCGCCCTGGCCGGCACCTACACCTACCAGCACGCCTACAGCACCACCACCGGCCTCCTACTCAAAGATGTCTACCCCGCAGCCGGCGGCCTACCAGCCGAAACGGTCAATCATGGCTACGCCGGCGTGCTCGACCTGCCCGACACCCTCGGCGGTGCCACCGGCTACGCCCAGGGCGTCACCTACGACGCCTACGGCCGGGTCAACCAGGAAACCATCGGCGCCTCACCGAACCTGGCCTACCTGACCAACACCTACGACGACCACACCAGCCGGCTCACCCGCCAACTGGTCACGCGGGCGGTGGCCACGCCGACCAACGTTGACGACCAGACCTACAGCTACGACCTAGCCGGCAACGTCACCAAACAGGTCTCCACCCGCCTGGGCGCGGCCAGCCCGACCGAGACCCAGTGCTACAGCTACGACGGCCTGGCCCGGCTGACCCAGGCCTGGACCGCCACCGACAACTGCGCCGCCACCCCCACCCCCACCGACCACTCGACCGTCGGTGACAGCCTCGGTGCCGCCAGCGCCTACTGGACCACCTGGAGCTTCGACGCGCTCGGCAACCGCAAGGACCAGACCCAGCACAACCTCACCGGCGGTACGGACACCACCACCAGCTACACCTACAACGGCAACAACACCAACCAGCCCCACACGCTAACCGCTACGAACAGCACCGGCGCCAGCACCGCCTCGACGTCGTACGGCTACGACGTCGCCGGCAACATGACCGCCCGCACCACCCCCAGCCAGGGTAGCCAGACCCTGACCTGGAACGAGGCCAGCAAGCTGACCGCGGTCACCGGCGGCACCGCCGGCAACAGCTCGTTCAAGTACGACCCCGACGGCAACCTGCTCGCCCAGAACGACCCGGGCAAGACGATCCTCTACCTGCCCGGTCAGCAACTCAGTCTCGACACCGCCAGCGGCACCGTCACCGGCACCCGCTACTACGCGCTGCCGGGCGGCGGCACCGTCATCCGCACCGGCTCCGGCAGCAACTACAGGTTCGCGCTCGCCGACCAGCACGGCACTCCCACCGTCTACCTCGACTCCACCGCCCAAACCCCCACCTGGCGGCAGTACACCCCCTACGGCGACACCCGCGGTGCCACCACCACCTGGCCGGACAACCACGGCTTCCTCGACAAACCCGTCGACACCGCGACCGGCCTGACCGTGGTCGGTGCCCGCAACTACGATCCCACCACCGGCCGCTTCATCAGCCCGGACCCAGTTCTGGACTCCAGCAACCCACAAAGCTGGAACGGCTACGCCTACGCCAACAACTCACCCGTCACCACCAGCGATCCCAGCGGGTTGATGTACCCCACCGACGGCGGGTCGTCAGGGACGAGCTTCATGGACTACTACATCAACTCGCTGACTGGGAACGGGTCCAGTGGTGCATGCGCCTGCCCGTCCGGGACGGTAGGAGACGTTCTGAATCAGGGAGTATCCGCCGCATCCGGCGGTGCGAAATCCTCGTCACCGAGCGACGCGACCATGCGGAATTGGGTGCGTGAGCTAAGAGGAAAGGCGACGCTCCATGGTGCGGCTGCAGTATACGACCAAAATGGGAAAAGGGTATTCTATGACGACACATTCTTCAGCGGCTTCAAGCTTCCCGATGAGTCCGGCACAAGGGAAACACACGTTGAAGCTCGGGTTCGCCGGCTACTAGGGATGAATGGGTACCTTCGCGAGGGATACACGATCGTCATCGTTGTTGATGATGATCTTCCTCCATGTGGGAGCAACTGCGATACCAAACTTGCGAAGATAGCCAGGGAAAATGGTGTGCGTGTCATCTATCGTACGCCGAACGGAAAGGATTCAGTAGGTAATCCTACTAATCGTTCCTACGGCGCGGAAAACTCCCACGCGGATCTCGAAGGTGGCGGACTTAGGCCCGAAGAAGTATTTCCGACGCGCCCTACCTTATTTGACATGTTGCCGAAAGCGGCTCCGGAGGTCCCGCGGCCCAGCGGCATCGGCGAGGTCGGCGGGGAAAGGGCCGGTCCAGGAGGGGTGGGCCGCGCTGCCGGCGCGGTTGGTGAGGTTCTGGGGCCGATCGGTTTCATCGCTGACATCATCCACTTCGCGAAATACGGGCCGTGCGGTTTTCCTGGCATGGAGGCTTCCTGTCAGCCGCATAACCCGCTATTGGACGCATAGTCATTGGGGGCGTTGGGGTTTCTGCTCGATGTCGGTGGGATGGTGGCGTCGATCCTGGTTTCAGCGGAGCGGATGCTAGGATGCCGGATCGTGTCAGGTGAAGGCGATTCGTCCAGCAGGTCAGTTAGGGGGACTGGTGAAAGAGCCCGGTAGCGGCCTGTCCGACGAGTCGCGAGCCGCGCTGCGGGCGCTGTACTCGGATAATGGGGAAATCCGTCTCTCGGCTTTCCATCGCCTGCGCGATCATCTATCTGATGAAGGTATGCGCACCGAGGAGAGCGTCAAAGCGGTTCCGTTCATCATCGAGGTGGTTGCCGATCGGAAGGCGCCAGCGCGGCCCATGGCCTGTTTCCTGCTGGCCTCCATCGCGATCGGCGACGAATTCAGCTGGCTGTACGCTTCACAGCCGCTGGATCGGCTGCGGCGTGAGGTGGCCCGTAAAGCGGCCATGACCGATGACGAGCTCGAAAAGGAACTCGCGGAGTGGGTCGCCGCCGGCGCGACCGAGCGCGTCCGGATGGAACGCCAGATCAGTGCGGAGTGGACAACCGCCCTGGAGCGACGCGATTTCCAGCGGTGGGAGTTGGCGGCCTACGACGCCGTTCGTGCTGGACTTGCGGTATATCTCGACGCCTTGGCGTCTCAAGATCCGGTAGTGGCCATGAGCGCGGCGTATCTGCTTGGGTGGTTCCCGGAGGACGCGGCGGTGATCGTGCCGCACCTGGTGCACCTGCTGGACCGGGAGCGTGACGTGACGACGGTGGCGGTCGCCTCGATCGCAGCCGGGCTTCTCGGCGACGGCGGGCACGTCGGGCTGATGGTGGCGCTGACCCAGCGGTTGGGCGGCCCGCACTTTCCGGAACGGTGGGCCGCGGCCATCGCGCTGGCTCACCTGTCCGGCGAGCCTGGCCCGGTCGTGGTGCGGGAACTGTACGACTGCGTCCGCCACGCTGACCGGTGGCCGGACGAGGTGCCCTACCTCGAGGGCAATATGGCGAATCTGGCGGTGCTGAGCCTCCTCCGCCTGTCCGACGCCGCCGCGCCGGAGCGTCTCGACGTGCTGATGGACCGGCTGATGACGCTGCAGCCCGGGCCTTCGGCGCTCCTGGTGGGCAGGTCGATCCTCGACGTCGTGTTCCCGCACGGGCGTCTTCCGGAGGGCACTACCTTCGCAGCGCTGTCCCCGCAGCAACGTAAGGTTGTCGTCGCGCTCACCGCGGGCCGTGCCTCCAGCGGAACCTTCTGGTTGGCGTTCCTGTCGCAGCATTACGGCCTTCCCGCAGACGTCGGGCTGCCGCAAAGCTGAGCCAACTGGCGCCGATGCGGATCACGGCGTGGCCGCAGCCTTCTTCGGCGGCGCCGTTGCATCGAGCCTTTTCCAACTTCATCGGCGGGCGTCTTCGAGGTTGCCCCTGCCGAAAACCCCATCCGCACTGGTGAGGGCCGGCATGCGGGTGTCGGAGATGTTGGTCCGGTTGCTGGGCCTGGGCGTAGCTCGTGATCGATGCGGCATGATGGGCTGCCGTGCTGCTGCGACTGGCGTACCTGGGCGTGACGAACGCGTTCGCCATGCTGCGCCTGCTGCCGATGAGCAATCGAGACAAGGATATGGAAATCCTTGCCCTACGCCTGTAGGTGCCGAAAATGCCGTTCGGGCAGCTCAAGCGGCGTGTCGGTATTCGTGGAGGATGCCGCCGAGTCGATCGCGTCGGCGGATGTCGAGGTGGTCGAGTGTGCCCGGTGCGGTGAAAGGTTCGGGGAGCGGGTGTACCGTGCCAGAACTGCTCGCACACGGTGTGAGCTGGTGTTTGTGACGGTCGCGCAGGATCGGATGCATGGTTGTTCGCCTGCTGTACCTGACCGCGGTTCGGATGTTCGGCTGGTTGCCGCAGGTGAGGCGCGGCGAGTCCGCGATGATCGCCGAGCTGTTGGTGCTGCGCCACGAAGTCGCCGTGCTGCGGCGCCAGGTCGGCAGGCCGCGCCTGTCATGGCCGGACCGAGCCGTGCTCTCCGCCTTGGTCCGCGCTCTTCCGCGCGAGCTATGGAAGCACCGGATCGTCACGCCGGCCACGCTGTTGTCCTGGCACCGTCGCCTGGTCAGCCGGCACTGGACCTACCCGAACCGGCCGGGACGGCCACGGATCAGCGCTGAGCTACGTGGCCTTGTCCTCCGACTGGCCCGCGAGAATCCCGGTTGGGGGCATCGCCGCATCCAAGGCGAACTCGTCGGCCTCGGCCACCGCGTCGGCGCCGGCACCATCCGCCGGATCCTCGCCACCGCCAGGATCGGCCCGGCGCGACGTTGACACCAACTGGCGGACCTTCCTGCGAACGCAGGCGTCCGGGCTGCTGGCGACGGACTTCTTCCACATCGACACCATCACGCTGCGGCGGCTGTACGTGTTGGTCGTGATGGAGATCGCCACCCGACGGGTACACATCATGGGCGTCACCGCCCATCCGACGGCCGAGTGGACCACCCAGCAAGCCCGCAACCTGGTCATCGATCTTGGTGATCGAATCACCAGCTTTCGGTTCTGATCCGGGACCGGGACTCGAAGTTCACCGCACCGTTCGACGCGGTGTTTACCGCCGAAGGCGTCGACGTGGTCAGGACTCCGCCCCGCACACCCCGCGCGAACTGTGATGCAGAGCGGTTCGTTCGAAGCGTCTGCGCCGAGTGCACCGACCGGATGCTGATCTACCACGAGCGCCATGCCCGTGCCGTGATCGGCGCCTACGAGCGCCATTTCAACGACCACCGTCCACACCAGAGCCTCGACCAGCACCCACCAAACCACGACCCAGACGTGGTGGTCGCGATCGACGCACCGGTACGGCGAAGACGAGTCCTCGGCGGCATGGTCAACCAGTACTCACGAGCCGCCTGACCGATCGCCCGAGCCGCAGGTCAGAGGCCATGCGGCGAGCATTGGCACCGTGCACGCCCAGCACCGCTGGCGCGCGGTCAACGCACCCCACCTCGTCGCCCTCGTGCGCGCCGGCGCCCGCTTCGAACGCGGCCTCCTGGTCGAACGCCCCGAGGCGGTCGCGGCGTGAGCACCATCGCGGCCCAGGCCGTCACCACACGGCGGCTGGACCTGCTGCCGCTTCTCGTCGAGCACGCCGCGGCGATGGCCACCGTGCTGTCCGATCCAGCTCTGCACACGTTCACCGGCCGCACTCCGGACACCCCGCAAGCGCTGCGCTCGCGCTACCAGCGCCTGACCTCAGGCTCTCCCGATCCGGCCGTCTCCTGGCTGAACTGGATGATCCGCCTCCGTGACGAGGCCTGCCTGACCGGCACAGTCCAGGCGACGATCAGTCCCTCCGGTCACGGCCCCATCGCCGAGATCGCCTGGGTAGTCGGGACTGCATGGCAGGGACGAGGCATCGCCACCGAAGCAGCTCAAGGACTCGTCGACTGGCTCAGCCAGCAGCCGATGCAAACCGTCATCGCCCACATCCACCCCGCAATCCGCTGCCGTCGCCGTCGCTGCCGGGCTCACACCCACCGACGAATTGCACGAAGGCGAGATCCGATGGCGCCGGAGCCTCCGGCGATAACTTCGCCTATCCACAGGTCTTGACTATTGCTCCCGACGTCATGACCCCGCCGTCGATCAGGCCATGAGTACGGGCGGGAACTGTCCGATCTTCGGTGTAACTAATCCAGCGCTCTCAATTGGTGGTGCTCGGAACGATACGGCCCTCGAAGGTGATCGCGAAGGCGTTGAGGGCGGGCTTCCAGCGGATCGCCCATCGGGCCCGGCCGCGTCCGGTCGGGTCGAGGGCGCGGGTGGCCAGGTAGAGACACTTCAGGGCAGCCTGTTCGGTCGGGAAGTGCCCGCGGGCGCGCACCGCGCGGCGGTAGCGGGCGTTGAGCGACTCGATCGCGTTCGTGCTGCAGATGATGCGGCGGATCTCGACGTCGTAGTCCAGGAACGGCACGAACTCCGTCCAGGTCGCCCGCCACAGCTTGACGATCGCCGGATACTGGCCGCCCCAGGTGTCGGCGAACTCGTCGAACCGGGCCGCGGCGGCGGCCTCGGTCGCGGCGGTGTAGACCGGCCGCAGGTCCTTCGACAGGGCGTCCCAGTCGCGGCGGGAGGCGTAGCGGAAGGTGTTGCGGATCAGGTGGATGATGCACGCCTGCACCGTCGCCAGCGGCCAGGCGGTGGTGATTGACTCGGGTAGACCTTTGAGGCCGTCGCAGACGGCGATGCACACGTCCTGCACGCCCCGGTTTTTGATCTCGGTCAGCACCGACAGCCAGAACTTGGCGCCCTCGCCGCCGTCGCCGGCCCACAGCCCGAGGATGTCGCGTTCGCCGTTGACGGTCACCCCGATGGCCACATAGACGGGCCGGTTGGTCACCTGCCCGTCGCGGACCTTGACCATGATGGCGTCGATGAACAGCACCGGATACACCTTGTCGAGGGGCCGGTTTTGCCACTCGGTCATCTCTTCGAGCACCTTGTCGGTGATCCTCGAGATGGTGTCCTTGCTGACCTTCGCGCCGTAGACCTCGTCGAAGTGGGCGGCGATCTCGCCGGTGGTCAACCCGCGCGCGGTCAGCGACAGCACGATCTGGTCGACGCCATTCAGCCGGCGCTGACGCTTGCGCACGATGACCGGCTCGAAGCTGCCGTCCCGGTCGCGGGGCACATCGAGCTCGACCGGACCGACCTCGGTGAGCACCGTCTTGATCCGGGTGCCGTTGCGGGAGTTGCCGCCGGTGCGCCCGGCCGGGTCGTGCTTGTCATAGCCCAGGTGCTCGGTCATCTCCGCCTCCAGGGCGGTCTCCAGCACCGTCTTGGTCAGCCCGGTCAACAGTCCACGCGGGCCGACCAGGTCGATCCCTTCCGCGCGGGCCTTGTCCACCAGCTCGGCAGCCAACTGCTGCGCATCCATCGGCTTCGGCACGGAATCAATGATGTCGCTCACTGCCTGTCCTTCCCGCCGAGCCCTCGAAGCTCGGCGTGTCAGGCCAGATCAGTTACACCTTTTATCGGACAGTCCCCGTTCCCCCCCCCTGGCCGCCACCGAAGCCGGCGTTCACCGGGTTCCGGTTCCCGGCCGAGGTGATCATCGTCGCGGTCCGCTGGTACCTGCGTTACAGCCTCTCCTACCGAGACGTCGAGGAACTGCTCGTCGAACGCGGCATCGAGGCCGACCACGTCACCGTGTACCGGTGGGTGCAGCGGTTCACCCCACTGCTGGCCGACGCCGCCCGATTCAGCCGCCACTCACCGGGTGACCGGTGGCACGCCGACGAGACCTACGTCAAAGTCAACGGAGTCTGGCGCTACGTCTACCGCGCCATAGACCAGTACGGGCAGGTCAGCGACGTGCTGGTGTCGGCGCGCCGGGACGCTGACGCGGCGCGGAGGTTCTTCCGCCGGGCGCTGTCGATGTTGAAGGGGCCGCCCTGTGAGGTCGTCACCGACGCTGCCGCGGTCTACCCCGCCGTCCTCGACGAACTGATGCCGCAGGCGTGGCACCACGTCGAGCAGTACGCCAACAATGCGATAGAGGGTGACCACGGTCGACTCAAGCATCAGCTGAGAGCGATGCGCGGGCTACGCACGGACAAGACAGCGCGAGTGATCATCGCCGGGCACGCCTTCATGCAGAACCTCCGCCGTGGCCACTACGAACTCGCCGTCAACGCCCCGCCGAGAACGCGGGTCGCCGCCGCGTTCACCGAACTCGCCTACGCGATCTGACCCCAGACCGAGGCGGGTTCAACGCGTCCATCGATCCCACAACGCAACGGCGCCCGTCAACCTCCGTCAACTGTTGGCTGACACCGTGGTCCCGTGATGCTTGGCACGATCGAATTTTGCATTTCGATCGGTCTCGAGCGACCAGTACGAGCGGTGTCGGGGGTGCGTGGTGGACGTGATCAACGTGCTGCAGGGGGTTGCGCCCGAATCGTTGGGGTGCCGGCGGGACGGGAACCGATTGCTGCGGCCGGAAACTGTCCCATGACCATCCGTTACGACGGCCTGCTGGCCGGCGCGCAGCTCGGCCGCGATCTCCACAACGCGGCCGATGTCGCGGATACAGCTGGCGATCCAATCCCGCAGCGCACCCGCCCGGTTCTGGTTGTACACGCCGTTGGCCGCCATGGCTGTCTAGCGCAGACAGTGTTCGAGCCGGTCCGACGTGTGCGGACTCGGCGGCGATGGTGTCCCCGGTAACAGACCGTGCCACCGCCGCGCCAGTCGCGGTGGGTGGCTTCGGAGACAGGCTGTGGTCGGCCCTGGGTCTCGGAACGCACGCGGCGCAGCCGTCCCCTCCTGGACTGCCTCTTGCGCCATTGGCGCCGTCCCCGTCACGCAGTTCGACGTTCTACGTCGTGACTACCATTGACCGGCGCGGGCGCGTTGCGGCCCGGTCGCCGCTGCGGACCTTGGGTTGGCGCGCAGGGTTACGTGTCGCTGTCACCGTCGTGTCCAGCGTCGTCGTTGTCGTTGCACGCGCGGACGGCGCGGTGGCGATCACTGCGCAGGGCCACCTGCGGTTGCCCGTCGCCGTGCGGCGGGTGTGCCGGCTGCACGATGGTGACCGGCTGCTGGTGGCAGCGTGCCCGGACCCTGGCATCCTGGTGGCCTACCCCATGGCAGAGCTGGACGCGATGGTGTTGGCGTACCACGCCACGCGCAGAGGCGAGGCGTGCTGATGGAAACACGCTCCGCTGCAGTGTCCGGTGCCGACATCGAGGCGGCGCGTCTGCTGCTCGACCGTTTGGGGGTGTCGCCGGAACAGGTCATGCGCGGTGCGGGACCCCGCCGCCCCATGCCCACCTTCGACGAGTACATCGGTCGCGTGTCGCACGTGGTTACCGATGCAACCCGTAGCGTGTACGAAACCTACTGGGCGAAGGTGCGACAAGTGTGGGGCGCTCGGCGCCTGGACGAGCCGACGCCGCTGGAAATCCACGAGCTCGCCGAGTGGGCGAAGCGGCAGAGTGTCACCCGACGGAATTCTCGCGGTGGCCGTGCGTCCGCCGAACATGTGATCGCCGCGCTGCGGTGCCTCTATCGGTACGCCGTCATGGATGGCCTGATAGCCGAGGCCGACAGCCCTGCTGCCCGGGTGGCCAAGCCGCGTCGTCTGCCGAGCACGCGCCGCGCGATCTCCGCCACCCACCTGGCTCAGATCAATGCGGTGGCCGCCAGTACCGGCAACGACCCGGAGCTGGACAGGCTGCTGCTTAGGCTGCACACGGAGACCGCTTGTCGCCGAGCGGGCGCGCTCGGCCTGCGCCTCTGTGATATCGACAGCGAGCAGTGCCTGGTCCGGCTGCGGGAGAAGGGTGAGACGGTGCGCTGGCAGCCGATCTCGCCGACCCTGACGCGCTATTTGCTGCTCCATAACGAGGAGCGCGGCACCGGCGACCCAAGTGGCCAGCTGTTGCGCTACGGAAACGGCAAACCGATCACGGCACGCCGGTACGACTACCTCTGGCAGCGGCTGGGCAAGCACCTGCCGTGGGTGGCCATCCAGCAGATCAGCACCCACTGGCTGCGGCACACCACCCTGACCTGGGTGGAACGCAACTTCGGCTACGCGGTCGCCCGGGCCTACGCCGGACACAGCGGAAAGAACGACGCAGGTACGACATCCACCTACGTCCGTGCGGACCTCTACGAGGTCGCGGCCGCTTTGGCGGCGCTGACGGGCGAACCGCACCCCCTTGCTGTCGACTCCCGGTGACGCGCGCTGTGGCTGTGCGCCAGCGCTGGCACACAGCCACAGCGGCCCAGTCGGGAAACGGTTGCAACCCCGGCAGCACCCGAACCGTCATCGGGGTCGTCGAACCCGCACGCATGGATTCCTGGATGCATCGGTAGTCGCACGGACTCGGCGACCGTCGTTACTCGAGGGGATGGGGCTCCCCGGTGAGGGCGGCGAGCGCGGATGCGACCTCCTGGATGCTCGCGCGGATGTAGGTCGTGGTGGTGCCCGCGTCGCTGCCGCTGTCGGTGTGCCCGGCGTAGGCCCGGGCCACCGCGTAGCCGAAGTTGCGTTCCACCCAGGTCAGCGTCGTGTGCCGCAGCCAGTGGGTGCTGATCTGCTGGGTGGCCACCCACGGCAGATAGCCGCCGATGCGCTGCCACAGGTGGTCGTAGCGCCGGTAGGTGATCGGGTCACCGTTGCGGTAACGCAGCAACGACCCTGTCGGGGGAGCGTGCCGGTCGGTGGCGTGCTGCTGCAGGTGGGCCATCAAGGTGGGTGAGACCGGTTGCCAGCGCACCGTGTCGCCCTTCTCCCGCAACAGGATCAGGCACTGGTCGGGGTCGAGGTCGGCCGGTCGCAGGGCCAGGGCGCCGCCGCGGCGGCAGGCGGTCTCGGTGTGCAGCCTAAGCAGCAGGCTGTCCAGCGCGGGGTCGTTGCCGGTGGTGGCCGCGACCTGATTGATCTCGGAGAGGCGGGGGTCGGGCACCGCGCGGCGGGTGCTGGGTAGCCGTCGCGGCTTGGCGACCTTGCGGGCGGGGTTGTCGGCCTCGTCGATCAGGCCGTCGGCGACCGCGTGGTGGTAGAGGCAGCGCAGCGCGGCGATGAGGTGTTCGACCGCGCTACGACCGCCGCGGGCGTTGCGGCGGGCGACCACATGGGTGCGCACGTGCTCAGCGAGCCGCTGGATGTCCGAGGCGGTGACCTGGTCGAGGTGCCGCTGCCCCCAGTGGTCGGCGATGCGGTTCCAGTAGCTGCTGTACACCCGGCGGGTGCCGGCGCCGACCGCGGCGGACACGATGGGGATGTAGGCGGCAAACGTCGGTGCCGGCGGGCGGGGCGCTGCCGCGCCCAGCAGGTCGTTGGGGGACACGCCCAGTTTGGCCAGCAGCAGCCGGGCGGCGTCGAGTTCGGCCGGCCCGGGGCCCGACGTGGGCTGTGCGGTCATCCGGCATCACCACCCAGCACGCGGGCGTGAAACTGGGTGATCATCGAGTCCAGGATGGCCGGCGGGTACACCACGAGCAGGCCGTCGGCGGGGTCGGCCGCCAGTAGCACCCGGTCGCCGGTCGCCAGGCCGCACCAGCGGCGGACGGTGGCCGGCAGTTGCAGGTGTCCCTGAGTGGTCAGGCCGAACACGCCCTGCCGGTCGGCGGTGACGAGTACCAGCCCGCCGCGTTCGCGCACGTTCAGGCGGGTGCCCGCTGCCCAGCCCAGCGCCCGGATGACCGTGAGGTCGGAGGCCCGGCCATGGCAGTCGAGCGTGGCCAACCCGTACACGGTGGCCCGGGTCCGGATCCGGGTGTCGGCGAGGCGAGGCAGCGGCAACGACGGACGAACGTTCCCCGGCGTGGAGGGGTGGTGGGAGCCGGCCGCGGGAGCGATCGGCGGGATCACGGGGGAGACGGCGACGTTAGTCACGTCGATCACCCCGGGCGCGCCGGTGCGGTCGTGTGGAAGGGGTCGAGAATGCGCCGTTGGTGTGTCCGAAGGCGTTCGACCACGCGTACGTCAGATGTCGCAAATATGCTACGAGCTGGTGTCCGAGGGGGGACTTGAACCCCCACGCCCGATAAAGGGCACTAGCACCTCAAGCTAGCGCGTCTGCCATTCCGCCACTCGGACCTGCCATGCGCCGCGTCGGCGACAGGGCGCAGAAGCCCCGCCGACCGCTCAGCGGCACGGACAATGACTGTACACCCCAGCCGTCGATCATGCGAAACGGATCGCCGGTGGGCTCGTGATCTTGTGGGGGCGCGGCCCCGGTGAGCCGGGGGCCGATCGAATCGAGCCGCCCGGCTCCGACGACCAACAGCGGGGAACCACGATATCTACAGGTCCTCGGGCCAGGTGGTACGCCCCGCGATGATGTCCCGGACCTTGTCCACCACGCCGACCGCCGGGTCGAGCACCTTGTTGACCGGGGGAGTGACGGGGGTCGCCGGGTGCGGCCGGGTCGGCGCCGCCTCGTGGGCGATCTCGACCCGGTTGCCCAGCCGGATCAGCTCGTTCTCGCTGCACCGGGCGCGCAGCCGGGGAAAGATCTCCTCCGAGGCCCGCATCGCGTGGCGGCGGTGCTGTCGGCTGACGGTGGCGACCAGGGTGGCGTACGCCGGGTCGTCCGGCGCTGAACCGTGCAACTGCTTGAGGGTGAGCAGCATCTCGGCGTCCTCGGCCAGTTCCTGCGCGGCGAGGTGCTCGCCGTCGCGGAGCACCGACCGCGCGGTCGGGTACAGGTACTGCTCCTCCACCGACAGGTGCCGGGACAGCATCGCCACCAGTACCTCGGCGATGGCCGACGCCGCCGAGGCGTCGGCCAGGGACTCGCGGAGCCGGTCGCACAGGGCCGAGATCTGGTGATGGTCGTCGACCAGGATGTCGACCATGTTGCGACCGCCCGGGATCACGTCGTTGTCGTCCACCGCGGGGGCCGGCGGTAGCGGAGGCAGGGGCGCTGACACGGGCGATCTCCTCGGTGGGTAGTGATGGTGCCCGATCGGTACCCTGCCCCCTCGGGCCGCAAACCGTCGGCGTTTCGATAACGCAGAGTGCTTACGCATTCACTAATCGCTAAATCAGCTATGTCGATGGATCAACGTTTCCGTGCGATAAAGAAAGTTACCTAGCGGTAACCCCCATCGTACGAAGCGAGGTCCATCAATGAGACTCGTGCGTACCGGCCTGGTCGCCCTCACGACGGGTATGGCCACCGCCCTCCTCCTGCCCACCGTGCCAGCCGCCGCCGCCCCCGGCCCCCCGCCCAGCTCGATGGCGAGCATGGGCGACTCGATCACCCGTGGGTTCAACGCCTGCGGCTGGTACGTCGACTGCACCTCCCGGTCGTTCAGTACCGGCGACGACAGTGGCGTCAACAGCCACTACCTCCGCATCCGCGCCAAGAACAGCGCGATCAACGGCCGTAACTACAACGATGCCCGCAGCGGTGCCAAGGCGGCCGACATGCCCGGACAGGCCGACACCGCGGTCTCCCAGGGCGTCCAGTACGTCACGGTCCTCATCGGTGCGAACGACGCGTGCACCAGCTCGGAGTCCACGATGACCCCGGTCGGCGCGTTCCGCGCCTCGATCGACTCCGCCCTGGGCAAGCTCAGGACCGGCCTGCCGAACGCGCGGGTGGCGGTGATCAGCATCCCCGACATCAAGCGCCTGTGGTCGGCCGGCAGGGGCAACGCCGGCGCCCTCAGCGCCTGGTCGCTGTTCGGCATCTGCCAGTCGATGCTGGCCAACCCGACGTCCACCGCCGCCGCCGACAACGCCCGCCGCGACCGGGTACGCCAGCGCGTCGTCGACTTCAACGCGCAGCTCGCGCAGGCCTGCGCCGCCTACGGGCCGAACTGCGACTTCGACGACAACGCGGTCTTCAACTACCCGTTCGCGCTGTCACAGGTGTCCACCTGGGACTACTTCCACCCCAACGCCAGCGGTCAGGCCGTCCTGGCCCAGATCTCCTACGCCGCCGGCTTCAATTGGTAACGACACACTGACACTCGTGACAACACGCTGAAACTGGCGACAACGCGCCGACCCGCCGCCGCCGGTCGCGTCCGAGGTGCCGACCCCGACTGGTAAGAAGAGGGGTATGACCTCACAAGACGCTCCGGCGGCGACCGGCCGCCCTGTCAGCGCCGTTGACGAGGTGGTGGAGATCTGCCGCGACCTGCTGCGCATCGACACCACCAACACCGGCGACACCACCACGAGCGCTGGGGAGCGCGCCGCCGCCGAGTACGTGGCGGCCAAGCTGGCCGAGGTGGGCCTGGAGCCGGAGATCCGGGAGAGCGCCCCGGGGCGGACCAGTGTGGTCGCCCGCTACGAGGGCGCCGACCGCGACCGCGGGGCGTTGCTCGTACACGGCCACCTCGACGTCGTACCGGCCGACGCCAGCGAGTGGTCGGTCGACCCGTTCGGCGGCGAGATCAAGGACGGGTACCTGTGGGGCCGCGGCGCCATCGACATGAAGGACTTCGACGCCATGGCCCTCGCGGTCGTCCGGCAGTGGCGGCGGGAGGGCCGGGTCCCCCCGCGCGACCTGGTGCTGGCGTTCCTGGCCGACGAGGAGGCCGGCGGTCGGTACGGCGCGCACTTCATGGTCGACAACCACCCGGAGCTGTTCGAGGGCTGTACCGAGGCGATCGGCGAGGTCGGCGGCTTCTCCTACACCGTCGACGAGAACCTCCGGCTGTACCTGGTGGAGACGGCCGAGAAGGGCATCGAGTGGCTGCGGCTGATCGCCCGAGGCCGCCCCGGCCACGGCTCGATGGTCAACGACGACAACGCGATCACCGCCCTGAGCGAGGCCGTGGCGCGGCTGGGCCGGCACAAGTTCCCGATCGCGATGACCGACACGGTACGGGCGTTCCTGGCACAGGTATCCGAGGCGCTCGGCATCGAGGTCGACCTCGACGACCCCGAGCTGGCCATCGCCAAGCTGGGTCCGATCGCCACGATCATCGGCGCGACCGTGCGCAACACCGCGAACCCGACCAGGCTGGAGGCCGGGTACAAGGAGAACGTCATCCCCAGCCGGGCGGTAGCGACCGTCGACTGCCGTACCCTGCCCGGCCACGCCGAGGTCTTCGAGAAGCAGTTGCGCGACGTGATCGGCCCGGACATCGACATCGAGTACATCGAGCGCCAGCCGCCCCTGGAGACGGCATTCGACGGCCCGCTCGTCGAGGCGATGAGCGCCGCGCTGCTGGCCGAGGATCCGGCGGCCAGGGCCGTCCCGTACATGCTCTCCGGCGGCACCGACGCGAAGGCGTTCCAGAAGCTGGGCATCCGCTGCTTCGGCTTCGCGCCGCTGCGGCTGCCCGCCGACCTCAACTTCGGCGCGCTGTTCCACGGCATCGACGAGCGGGTACCGGTGGAGGGACTAAAGTTCGGCGTGCGCGTCCTCGACCGGTTCCTCGCCGCCAGCTGAGCCGCCGGTTCCGAGCTGATCCACCTGATCCGACCTACTCGCAAGATCCGAGCTGACGCCCCGAAATCCATCACGCCTGAAGGGGAGCGAAAACCATGACCGACCGGCACGCGGAGCTGGACACCGCACTGGAGCGGGTGATCTCCGCCGCCCGGGCCCATCTGACCGCCGTCAAGGCGGCCGATGGGCGCACCGACGACGATCAGGTGTGGCGCGCCTACGTCGAACTCAACAACGCCTCGTTCGAGTACGACGAGCTGCTGCTCGACGCGTTCGGCGAGGTGACGCCGTGGGATGTCGACGCGATCGACCCGGACGAGGCCGACCGGCAGCTCGCCATGCTGACCGAGGGGGCCGACGACCCGCACCCGCGGGTGGTGTCGGTGCGGCAGCGGCGCGACTACCGGGTACCCAGCGTCAGCGCCCTGCTGCGGATCGCGGAGTCCGCGCGGCAGGCGGCACCCCAGGCCGACGGCGAGTCGGTCGCGCCGGTCGAGTCGGTGGGGGAGGCGCTGCTGGAGCTCATGCAGGCCGGCGACGGCTCGCTAGGAGCCTTGGACATCCCGGAGCTGGAGTCGCTCAACGGGGTGGTGGTGGTCGCCGAGGTCACCGCCGGCCTGGATCCCGAGGAGTTCGACGACACGGACGGCACCGGGCCGTTCCAGCTCGACGCGGATGACCGGGTCGTCGACCGGCTCGACGAGCACACGTACGTCGACCTCGAGGACGAGTCCGGCGACGGCGGTCGCCGGGAGTAGGCGCGTGTGCGTGGCGCCCGGACCCAGCCGGGACCGGGCGCCACCACGCCACGGCCGACCGAACGGCTCGGTCAGTACGACAGGCCGGGCTGGGAGTTCCCGGTCACCCGGCGGCGGAGCATGACCTGCCTGGTGCCGTCGGCGTACAGCCGTACCCGGGCCAGCTCCCAGCCGCCGTACTCGGCCTGGATCGTCAACTGCGCCGTTGCGGTCAACCGGTCGACATTTGCTGGCAACCGCAGCGGCGCGTATTCGTAGTCCATGGTTTCCGATCCTGCCCCCGACCCGGCCGCTTTGACCAGCGCTGAGGTCAGGTTTGGCGCTCCGGGTAGCCACAGGTGACCGCGGACACGTCGTCGAGCGCGGCGCGGATCTCCGGCGGCAGCTCGACCTCCTCCGCCTGCAGCGCGCCGAGCAGCTGCCCGACGGTACGGGCGCCGAGGATCGGGGCGACCACGCCGGGCCGGTCCCGTACCCAGGCGAGGGCCACTTCCAGCGGCGAGGCGCCCAGGCCGTCGGCGGCGGTGACCACCGCCTCGACGATGCCGGCGCAGCGCACGTCGAGGTACGGCGCGACGAACCGTTCGAAGTGCGGGGACGCCGCCCGGGAGTCGGCGGGCACGCCGGTGCGGTACTTGCCGGTCAGCACCCCGCGCCCCAGCGGCGACCACGGCAGCACCCCGAGGCCGAGTGCTTCGCAGGCCGGCAGCAGCTCCCGCTCCACGCCCCGCTCCAGCAGCGAGTACTCCACCTGCGCGCTGACCAGTGGCGCCCGGCCCGGCCAGGCCTGCTGCCAGGTGGCGGCGCGGGCGGTTTGCCAGCCGGAGAAGTTGGAGATCCCGGCGTACCTGGCCCGGCCGGTGGACACCGCCGTGTCCAGCGCGGCGAGCGTCTCCTCGAGGGGCGTGTCCGGGTCGTACCCGTGGACCTGCCACAGGTCGAGATAGTCCGTGCCGAGCCGGCCGAGGGTGGTGTCCAGCGCCCGCAGCAGGTGGGCCCGCGAGCCGTCACGGCGGCGCGTCAGGCCCGGCCGCAGCCCGGCCTTGGACGCGATGACCAACTCCTCGCGGGGGATGAGCGTGTCGAGCAGGCTACCGATGACCGCTTCGGCCTCGCCGTCGCCGTACACGTCGGCGGTGTCCAGCAGGTTGCCGTCGGCGTCCCGGAACGTCTTGAGCTGGGCAGCGGCGTCGTCGACGTCGGTGTCCCGACCCCACGTCATCGTGCCGAGGGCCAGTCGGGAGACCGCCAGCCCGCTACGGCCGAGCGGTCGCTGCTGCATGGTGGGAAACGATACGGCGCGGGCGCGCACGGGTGCGCTCCGACGCCCCGTTACCCTGACGATGCTTCCGCAGCCCGCTTTCGATGGGGAGACCCTATGCGCCTGGCACTCAATCTTGGCTATCAGACCGCCTGGTCCAGCGCGGCCGACCACCTGGTTCTCACCCAGGAGGCAGACCGCTTGGGGTACTCGACGGTCTGGGTCGCCGAGGCGTACGGCTCAGACGCGCCGACGATGCTCGCCTGGTTCGCCGGCCAGACCAGCCGGATCGAGCTGGGCAGCGCGATCCTGCAGATCCCGGCCCGTACCCCCGCCATGACCGCGATGACGGCCGCGACCCTCGACACGATCTCGGGCGGCCGGTTCCGGCTGGGCCTGGGCGTGTCCGGCCCGCAGGTCTCCGAGGGCTGGCACGGGGTGCGCTTCGGCAGGCCCCTGGAGCGCACCCGCGAGTACGTCGACATCGTCAAGCAGGCGTTGAGCCGCAAGAACGTCGAGTACTCCGGCAAGCACTACACGCTGCCGTTGCCCGACGGCCCCGGCAAGGCGCTGCGGCTGACGCTGCACCCGGTGCGCGACCAGATCCCGATCTACCTCGCCGCGGTCGGCCCGAAGAACCTGGAGCTGGCCGGCGAGATCGCCGACGGGTGGCTGGCGATCTTCTACGCCCCGGAGTTCGCCGCCGAGCAGCACGCCCACATCGCCGCCGGCCGGGCGAAGGTCGGCAAGGACCTGACCGGCTTCGACGTCGTGGCCAACGTGCCGGTCGTCATCGGCGACGACGTGGACATGTGCGCCGAGCTGGTGCGCGCCTACGCCGCCCTCTACATCGGCGGCATGGGCAGCCGGGAGAAGAACTTCTACAACCAGCTCGCCACCCGGATGGGGTACGGCGACGCCGCCCGCGAGGTGCAGGACCTGTACCTGGCCAAGCGCCACCGGGACGCGGCGGCCGCGGTACCGATGGAGTTCATCGACCGCACCTCGCTGCTCGGGCCGGTCGACCGCATCGCCGAGCGGATGCGCGCGTACGCCGAAGCCGGCGTGACCACGCTGTCGACGGTACTGTTCGTCGGCGACGCCGAGTCCGGCATCCAGACGCTGCGCCAGCTCAGCGAGGCGTACGCCAAGTCCGGGGTGGGGGAGTAAGGACCGTGGACATCTGGCAGGCGGTTCTCCTCGGCATCGTCGAGGGGCTCACCGAGTTCCTCCCGGTCTCCTCGACCGGCCACCTGACCATCACCGAGAAGCTGCTGGGGCTGCGGATCGACGATCCGGGCGTCACGGCGTACACGGCGGTCATCCAGATCGGCGCGATCGCCGCCGCGATCATCTACTTCCGGCGGGACATCGTCCGCTTCGTCATGGGCTTCGTCCGCGGAGTCGCCAGCGCCGAGGGCCGGCAGTCGGCCGACTGGCGGATGGCGCTGAACGTGATCGTCGGCTCGATCCCGATCGGCGTGGCCGGCCTGGTCGCCAAGCCGCTGATCGAGGGGCCGCTGCGCAGCATGTGGGTGGTGGCCAACATGCTGATCGCCTGGTGTCTGGTCATGGTCTTCGCCGAGTACCGGGCCACCCAGAAGCGTGCCGAGGGCGACGTCACGTTGAAGGACGCGGTGATCATCGGGGCGGCGCAGAGCATCGCGCTGGTCCCGGGCGTGTCCCGGTCGGGGGCGACGATCAGCGCCGGCCTGCTGCTGGGCATCGACCGGGTGACCGCGACCCGGCTGTCGTTCTTCCTCGGCATCCCGGCACTGACCGCGGCCGGTCTGCTCGAGGCGGTCAGCCAGGCCGACCACATCTCGGCCACCATCGGCTGGACCGCCACCGGCGTCGGCATCGCCGTCAGTTTCCTGGTCGGGTACGCGTCGATCGCCTGGCTGCTGAAGTTCGTCGCCAACCACTCCCTGGTGTCGTTCGTCTGGTACCGGGTGCTCGCCGGCCTCGCCGTCATCGGCCTGCTGGCGGCCGGCGTGATCAGCGCGAGCTGAGCTCCCACGAACGGCGTACGGGCACGTAGGCTCCGGTCGTGACCACCGTCATCCTCGTCCGGCACGGCCGGACCACCGCCAACGCCGACGGCTCCCTCGCGGGCCATCAGCCGGTGGGGCTCGACGACACCGGACAGTTGCAGGCCAAGGCCGCCGGGGAGCGCCTGGCCGGGGTACCGATCGCCGCGGTGGTGACCAGCCCACTGGCGCGCTGCCGCGAGACCCTGGCCCTGGCGCTCCCCGACGTCGAGCCGCAGGTCGACCCGCGCCTGGTGGAGTGCGGGTACGGCGACTGGGAGGGCCAGCAGTTGGCCAAGCTCTCCAAGGACCCGCTGTGGAAGGTGGTGCAGCAGCACCCCTCCGCCGCCACCTTCCCAGGCGGGGAGCGCCTGGCCGCCATGTCCGCCCGGGCCGTGGAGGCGGTACGCGAGTGGGACGCCCGCATCGGCGCCCAGCACGGGCCGGACGCGCTGTGGCTGGCCTGCAGTCACGGCGATGTGATCAAGGCCATCGTCGCCGACGCGCTCGGGGTGCACCTGGACCTCTTTCAGCGCATCATGGTCGAGCCCGCCTCGTTGACTGTGATCAACTACACTCCGCTGCGGCCGTTCGTGGTACGTCTCAACGACACCGGTGCGCCGCTGAGCGCGCTGGTGCCCCGGGGTCGCAAGCGGCGACGGCGCTCCACGCGCGACTCGGACGCGGCTGTCGGCGGCGGTGCCGGTACCCCCGGGACGTAGCCTGAGGTGAGTACGTACCAGCGCGACACGCGGCGTGCGGGCGGATAGGGTCTTGGATATGAGCCACCAGGTGTACGCGTTCGAACCGCCGGAGCGGTTCGTGGCCGGGACCGTCGGTGCGCCGGGAGAGCGGACATTCTTCCTGCAGGCCCGCGGGGGCGGCAGGCTGGTCACCGTTGCGCTGGAGAAGGTGCAGGTGGCCCTGCTGGCCGAGAAACTCGACGAGCTGCTCGTAGAGGCCCACCGGCGCTTCGGCGTGGAGCTGCCGTCCGTAGAGCCGTCGCCCACCGACAACGAGCCCCTCGAGACCCCGCTCGACGAGGAGTTCCGGGTCGGCACGCTGGGTCTGGCCTTCGACGTCGACACCGCGACCGTCGTGATCGAGGCGATCGCAGTGGGCGAGGGTGAGGCCGACGAGGAGGACGAGGAGGACGACGACGACGAGGAGCTGACCGCCGACCGGGACCGGCTCCGGGTCCGGCTCACTCCGCAGGCCGCCCGCGCGTTCATCGACCGGGCCCGCAGGGTGGTCGCCTCCGGGCGCCCGCCGTGCCCGCTGTGCGGCCAGCCCCTCGACGCCCGCGGCCACCTCTGCCCCCGGCACAACGGCTACCGGCGGTAGTTGGCGTGACGGCAGAACCCACCGGCCCGGCCGACCCGTCGGCCGGCCAGACCCCGGCCGTCCCTGCCCCGCTCTCCGACGCCGACGCGCTCACCCTGCTTCGACAGGGTGACCTGGAGCTCGAGGGCCGTCTGGTCGACGCGTCGAACGCCACCCTCCGGGCGGTCATCACCGCCGACGGCGTGACCGCCCGCTGCGTGTACAAGCCGGTACACGGCGAGCGGCCGCTGTGGGACTTCCCCGACGGCACCCTCGCCGACCGGGAGGTCGCGGCGTACCGGCTGTCGACGCAGGCCGGCTTCGACGTCGTACCGCCGACGGTGCTGCGCGACGGCCCGCTCGGGCCGGGCATGTGCCAACTCTGGATCGACGAGGAGCGCCAGGACGAGCCGCTGCTCGGGTTCGTACCCAACCGCGACGTGCCGGCCGGCTGGCGCCGGGTGGCCGCCGCCCGGGACGAGCGGGGCCGCCCGTACGCGCTGGCGCACGCCGACGACCCGCGGCTGGCCCGCATGGCGATCTTCGACGCGGTGGTCAACAACGCCGATCGCAAGGGCGGCCACGTGATCGTGACCGTCGACGGCCGGGTGTACGGCGTCGACCACGGCGTGACCTTCCACACCGAGGACAAGCTGCGCACGGTGCTGTGGGGGTGGGTCGGTGAGCCACTGGCGCCCGACACCGTCGAACTGCTGGAGAAGTTGCGGGTGGAGCTCGACGGCCGGCTCGGCGCCAGCCTGGGCGAGCACCTGACCGAGATGGAGGTCGGCACGCTCGCGATGCGGGTGGACCGACTGCTCGCCACCCGTTGCTTTCCGCAGCCGAACGAGGACTGGCCGGCTATTCCCTGGCCGCCCATCTGACAATGTGATCGAAACGTCCGGCCTCGTGATCGTGGCGGCAACCGGACGGCACTACCCTTGAGCGCCATGGAGTCTTGGTCGGCACCCGACGTCCCGCCGCTGCCCGGCACCGGCGACACGCTTGCCCTGTTCGACTCGGCCCGGCGCGAGGTCGCGCCGACGGTGACCGCGGACGAGGGTCGGCCGGCCACGATGTACGTGTGCGGCATCACGCCGTACGACGCCACCCACCTCGGCCACGCCGCCACCATGATCACGTTCGACCTGGCCAACCGGGTCTGGCGGGACGGCGGCCTGCCCGTGCGGTACGTGCAGAACGTCACCGACATCGACGACCCGCTGCTGGAGCGCGCCGCCCGCGACCGGGAGGACTGGGTGGTCCTGGCGATGCGGGAGACCGCCCTGTTCCGTGAGGACATGGAGGCGCTGCGCATCCTGCCGCCGGAGCGGTACGTGGGGGCGGTCGAGTCGATCCCGCTGATCGCGACCAAGGTCGTCGAGCTGCTCGACCGGGGGGCCGCGTACCGGCTCGACGACGGCACCGGCGACGTGTACTTCGACATCAGCGCCGCGCCCCGGTTCGGGTACGAGTCGAACCTGTCCCGGCCGGAGATGGTGCGCCTGGCCGCCGAGCGGGGGGGCGACCCGGAGCGTCCGGGCAAGCGCGACCCGCTCGACCCGCTGCTGTGGCGGGGCAGCCGGGACGGCGAGCCGTCCTGGCCCGGTGGCGAGCTGGGCCCCGGCCGCCCCGGCTGGCACATCGAGTGCGCGGTCATCGCCCTGGACATCCTCGGCGACACCCTCGACGTCCAGGGCGGCGGCAACGACCTGCTCTTCCCGCACCACGAGTGCTCGGCGGCGCACGCCGAGGTGCTCACCGGCGCGGCCCCGTTCGCGCGGCACTACGTCCACGCCGGGATGATCGGCCTGGACGGCGAGAAGATGTCCAAGAGCCGCGGCAACCTCGTCTTCGTCTCCCGGCTGCGGGGCGACCACGTCGACCCGATGGCGGTACGCATCGGCCTGCTCGTCGACCACTACCGCGCCGACCGGCAGTGGACCGACGACGTGCTCAAGGCCGCCGAGCAGCGGCTGTCCCGCTGGCGTGAGGCGGTCGCGGCGGACGGCGGACCGTCCGGTGCGGCCGTCCTGGCCGGGGTACGCGAGCGGCTCGCCGACGACCTGGACGCGCCGGGCGCGCTCGCCGTCGTGGACGCCTGGGCCGACGCGGTGCTGGCTGGTGAGCGCACCGACCCGGGCGCGCCGGCGCTGGTGCGCACGGCCGTTGACGCCCTCCTCGGCGTCGCGCTCTGATCCGCACGACGTCGACGACGTCGCGGCCCCGGCACCGTCCTACGGCCACGACGTCGCCGACGTTGTGACGATCGTGCTCAGGCCAGCGCCAGGCCCGGCTCGTCGTCGGGCAGGCCGGGGCGCTCGCCCGGTACCCGGTACTCCTCGGTCAGCGTCGTCATCGGCCCCGGCCAGGTCGCCTGCGCGACCTCGATCGGGCGGTGATCGCTGTCGTAGGCCACGTGCAGCAGGACGAGTACCGGCGTGTCGGGCCGGATCTGGAGCAGCTCCGCCTCCTCCCGGGTCGGCAGCCGGGCGCTGAGATGGTCGGTCGCCGTGGTGTACCGGCGGCCGGTGATCTCCTCGACCTCCTGGTACAGCGGCCGGCCGAACGTCTCGTGGCGCTCCAGGGCGTTGCCCGCGGCGTCGGCGGGGCGCAGCCAGGACACGCCGACCTCGACCGGGGCGTCGCCGGTACGGACCAGGTGCCGGCGGGCGAGCAGCTCGCCGCCGGGGGAGAGGCCGAACGCCTCGGCGACCTCGGCGGGTGGGGCCGCGGGTCCGACGGAGATCAGATGCTGGCGGTACCGGGCCGCGAGGTCCGCGTGGTACCCGCGCTGGCCGCCGTAGCGGCCCCGGGACAGCCGGTTGAGCCGGCGCTTGGTACCGCGCACGTAGGTGCCGGAGCCGGGCTTGGTGATCAGCAGCCCCTCGACCCGCAGCTGGTCGATCGTGCGCTGCACGGTCTGCTTGGCGACGCCGTACATCTCCGCGATCGCGGGGATCGAGGGCAGCCGTTCGCCGGGCGCCCACTCGCCGCGATGGATGCGGGCGCGTAGCTGAGCGGCGATCTGGCGGTGCGGGAACTCCGCGGCACCGGGATTGATGCTCATTCGCACAACCTAGCATCCTAGGACGGCTTACGGGGAGTGGCGCGCTCCATAAACCCCACCAGGTCACCTACCAGAGCCGCCCCTACATGGCGTAATACCGCCCACACAACCGCTCACGAGGCGAGATACCCGCGCGTAGCGCGACGGTGACTCTCTAAGGTGTCGGCATGCAGGTGACTCAGTCGGCCAAGCTCGCAAACGTCTGTTACGAGATCCGGGGTCCGGTCCTGCGGCAGGCAAAGCGGATGGAGGCCGAGGGTCAGCGGATCCTCAAGCTCAACATCGGCAACCCCGCGCCGTTCGGCTTCGAGGCGCCGGAGGAGGTCCTGCAGGACGTCATCCTCAACCTGCCCAACGCGCACGGCTACGGCGACTCCAAGGGGCTGCTGTCGGCCCGGCGCGCGGTGGTGCAGTACTACCAGCAGAAGGGTGTCGGCGGCGTCGACATCGAGGACGTGTACCTCGGCAACGGGGTGTCCGAGCTGATCGTGATGGCGATGCAGGGCCTGCTCGACAACGGGGACGAGGTCCTGATCCCGGCGCCGGACTACCCACTGTGGACCGCGGCGGTCAGCCTGTCCGGCGGGCGGCCGGTGCACTACGTCTGCGACGAGCAGGCGGGCTGGTTGCCGGACCCGGCCGACGTCGAGGCCAAGATCACTGACCGTACCCGAGCCATGATCATCATCAACCCGAACAACCCGACCGGCGCGGTGTACTCGACCGAGGTGCTCGAGAGCCTGGTCGAGATCGCCCGCCGGCACAACCTGGTCATCTTCTCGGACGAGATCTACGACAAGATCCTGTACGACGACGCGGTACACACCTCGACGGCGAAGCTGGCGCCGGACCTGGTCTGCGTGACGTTCAACGGGCTGTCCAAGGCGTACCGGGTGGCCGGTTTCCGTACCGGCTGGATGGTCATCTCCGGCGCCAAGCAGCATGCCGAGAGTTACATCGAGGGCCTGGACGTGCTCGCCAACATGCGGCTGTGCCCGAACATGCCCAGCCAGTACGCCGTGCAGACGGCGCTCGGGGGCTACCAGAGCATCAACGACCTGGTGCTGCCCGGCGGGCGGCTGGTCGAACAGCGCGACGTGGCGTGGAAGCTGCTCAACGAGATCCCCGGCGTGAGCTGCGTGAAGCCGACCGGCGCGCTGTACGCGTTCCCGCGGCTGGACCCGAAGGTGTACCCGATCGCCGACGACGAGAAGTTCGTTATGGACCTGCTCGTGAGCGAGCGGGTACTCGTGGTGCAGGGGACCGGCTTCAACTGGGCCAGCACCGACCACTTCCGGATCGTGACGCTGCCCCGGGTGGTCGACCTCGAGGACGCCATCGGACGAATCGCCCGCTTCCTGAGCACGTACCGCCCGTAGCGGGGCTGCCGCCATGGACAAGGGGCCGCCGCCCGGGCCGGGCGGCGGCCCCTTGTGACAAGGCAAGCCGGGCGGTGGCCTGTTACCAGGCGGGGCCGGTGGCCGACGGGCCGGCCTGGCCGCCGCGACGGCGCAGGTACTTCTCGAACTCCTGGGCGATCTCGTCGCCGCTCAGCGGCTGGAGCCCGGCGTCGCCGGAGCGCTCCTCCAGTTCACGCACGTACTCGGCCAGTTCGGCGTCCTGCTCGGCGGCGGCCCGCAGCCGCTCCTCCCACTCGGCCGCCTCCTCGCCCAGGTCGGCCACCGGCACCGGCAGGTCCAGCACGTCCTCGACACGGTGCAGCAGCGACAGCGTCGCCTTCGGGCACGGAGGGTTGTTGGCGTAATGCGGAACGTGCACCCAGAACGAGATCGCCTGAATGTCGGCCCGGGTGCAGGCGTCCTGGAGGATGCCGACGATGCCGGTGGGCCCCTCGTACCGGTTGGGGGTCAGGTTGTACTTCTCGATCGTGGCCCGGTCGGACGCGCTGCCGGTGACCGGCAGCGGGCGGGTGTAGGGCACGTCGGCCAGCAGGGCGCCGAGCAGCACGACCTGGGTCACCTCGAGGCTGTGACAAATCTCCAGCAGTGAATCGCTGAACGTCCGCCAGCGCATGCTGGGCTCGATGCCCCGGATCAGCACGACGTCGCGGTCGGCGCCCGGTGGGGTGGCTACGGAGAAGCGCGTGGTCGGCCACTCGATGCGGCGGGTTTCACCCTCGGCCATCGACACGATCGGCCGGTTGACCTGGAAGTCGTAAAACTCCTCGGGATCCATCTCCGTCACCGGGCGGGCGTCCCACATCTGCTCGAGATGCTCCACCGCGGCGGTGGATGCGTCGGCAGCGTCGTTCCATCCCTCGAACGCGGCGATGGCGACAGGGGAACGCAGAACTGGGAGTCCGTCGAACTCGGTCACGCAGCCAAGCGTACGTGTCCGTGTGGCAAACGGCGCCTTGGCCGCGCCGCCGGCCGTGTCGGAAGGGGCCCGGCACGGGGTGTTAGGGGGACCGCATTACGGGAGTCGAGTGGGAGTTGTCCCTCTTTTCCGGCTAGCCTCTAGGTCGTGTCGATCTCACTGCTCAGCGCGTTGTCGGAACGGGTACTGGTGGCCGACGGAGCGATGGGCACCATGCTCCAGGCGGCGGACCTCTCGCTCGACGACTTCGACGGGCATGAGGGCTGTAACGAGGTCCTCAATGTAACCCGTCCGGATGTCGTCCGCAGCGTGCACGAGGCCTACCTCGCCGCCGGGGCGGACTGCGTCGAAACAAACACTTTCGGTGCGAATCTGGCCAATCTGGGCGAGTACGGGATCGAAGATCGCATCTGGGAGTACTCCGAGGCCGGGGCGCGACTGGCCCGGGAGGCGGCCGACGCGTGGTCGACGCCGGCGCGGCCACGGTTCGTGCTCGGCTCGGTCGGTCCGGGTACCAAGCTGCCGACGCTGGGGCACGCGCCGTACGCGCGGCTGCGCGACGCGTACCAGGAGAACGCGGCCGGCCTGATCGCCGGTGGCGTCGACGCGATCCTGGTGGAGACCTCCCAGGACCTGCTGCAGGCCAAGGCGGCGATCATCGGCGCCAAGCGGGCGATGGCGGCGGCCGGTACGACCGTGCCGGTGATCTGCCACGTCACCGTGGAGACCACCGGCACGATGCTGCTGGGCAGCGAGATCGGGGCGGCGCTCACGGCCCTGGAGCCGCTCGGGATCGACCTGATCGGGCTCAACTGCGCGACCGGCCCGGCCGAGATGAGCGAGCACCTGCGGTACCTGTCGCGGACCGCCCGGGTGCCGCTGTCGGTGATGCCCAACGCCGGGCTGCCGGAGCTGACCTCCGACGGGGCGGTCTACCCGCTGGCCCCGCAGGAGCTGGCCGAAGCCCTCGACCGGTTCGTCACCGAGTACGGGGTGTCGCTGGTGGGTGGCTGCTGCGGTACCACCCCGGCACACGTGGAGGCGGTGGTGGCGCGGCTGGGCGGCCGGCGCCCGGCGGCCCGCGAGCCGCAGCCCGAGGCCGGCGTGGCCAGCCTGTACCACCACGTACCGTTCGCCCAGGACGCCAGCGTGCTGATGGTGGGCGAGCGCACCAACGCCAACGGGTCGAAGGCGTTCCGGGAGGCGATGCTGGCCGCCGACTGGCAGTCCTGCGTCGAGATCGCCCGCGGCCAGGCCAGGGACGGCTCACACCTGCTGGACCTGTGCGTGGACTACGTCGGCCGGGACGGCGCGGTCGACATGCGCGAGGTCGCCGGGCGGTTCGCCACCGCCTCGACCCTGCCGATCATGCTGGACTCGACCGAGCCGGCCGTGATCGAGGCCGGCCTGGAGATGCTCGGCGGCCGCTGCGTGATCAACTCGGTCAACTTCGAGGACGGCGACGGCCCCGAGTCGCGGTACGCCAGGGTCATGCCGATCGTCCGTGAGCACGGCGCCGCGGTGGTCGCCCTCACCATCGACGAGGAGGGGCAGGCGCGTACCGCCGAGTGGAAGGTGCGGGTCGCCTCCCGGCTCATCGACGACCTCACCGGCCGGTGGGGGCTGAACCTGCCCGACATCTTCGTCGACTGCCTGACGTTCCCGATCGCCACCGGCCAGGAGGAGACCCGTCGCGACGGCATCGAGACCCTCGACGCGATCCGGGAGATCACCCGCCGGTACCCCGGAGTCAACTTCACCCTGGGCATCTCGAACGTGTCGTTCGGGCTCAACCCGGCCGCCCGCCAGGTGCTCAACTCGGTGTTCCTGCACGAGTGCGTACGGGCGGGGCTGACCAGCGCGATCGTGCACGCCTCCAAGATCCTGCCGATCGCCCGGATCCCCGAGGAGCACCGCGAGGTCGCCCTCGACCTGGTGTACGACCGGCGCCGCGAGGGCTACGACCCGGTACAGAAGTTCATCGAGTTGTTCGAGGGCGTGGACGTCACCAGCGCCCGCGCCTCCCGTGCCCAGGAACTGGCCGGCCTGCCGCTCGACGAGCGCCTCAAGCGGCGCATCATCGACGGCGAGCGCAACGGGCTGGAGGCCGACCTCGACGCCGCGCTCGAAGACCGCCCGGCGCTGTCGATCATCAACGACATCCTGCTCGAAGGCATGAAGGTCGTGGGGGAGCTGTTCGGCTCCGGCCAGATGCAGCTGCCGTTCGTCCTGCAGTCGGCCGAGGTCATGAAGGCCGCCGTCGCGTACCTCGAACCGCACATGGAGAAGGCCGACGACGGCGGCAAGGGCCGCATCGTGCTCGCCACCGTCAAGGGCGACGTGCACGACATCGGCAAGAACCTGGTCGACATCATCCTGTCCAACAACGGGTACGAGGTGGTCAACCTCGGCATCAAGCAGCCGATCAGCGCCATCCTCGAGGCCGCCGAGACCCATCGCGCCGACGCGATCGGCATGTCCGGCCTGCTCGTCAAGTCCACGGTGATCATGAAAGAGAACCTGGAGGAGATGAACACCCGCGGCGTCGCGGAGCGGTGGCCGGTCCTGCTCGGCGGGGCCGCGCTGACCCGCGCGTACGTCGAGGACGACCTGCGCGCCCTGTACACCGGCGACGTCCACTACGCCCGGGACGCGTTCGAGGGACTGTCCCTGATGGACCGGGTCATGACCGCCAAGCGCGGCGGCACGGCCGTCGTCGACGCCGACCGCGAGGCCGCACTCGCCGCCCGCCGCGCCCGGCGCGAGAAGACCGCGCTGGTACGCGAGGACCTGCCCTCGCTGTCGGATTCGTCGGTCCGCTCCGACGTCGGCGCCGACGCGCCCGTACCCGCGGCGCCGTTCCTCGGCACCCGGGTGGTGCGCGGCATCCCGCTCGCCGACTACGCCGCGCTGCTCGACGAGCGCGCCACCTTCATGGGCCAGTGGGGACTGCGCGGTGCCCGCGGCGGCACCGGACCGTCCTACGAGGAGCTCGTCGAGACCGAGGGCCGGCCCCGGCTGCGGTACTGGCTGGACCGGCTCGCCGCCGACAAGGTCCTCGAAGCGGCCGTGGTGTACGGGTACTTCCCCGGCTACTCGGAGGGCAACGACCTCGTCGTACTCGACGAGAACGCGCAGCGTGAGGTCGCCCGGTTCACGTTCCCCCGGCAGCGCCGGGACCGTCGCCTGTGCCTGGCCGACTTCTTCCGCGGCCGCGACTCCGGCCAGCTCGATGTGGTCGGCTTCCAGCTGGTCACCGTCGGCGAGCCGATCAGCGAGTACACCTCGAAGCTGTTCGCTGAGCACTCGTACCGCGACTACCTCGAGGTGCACGGCTTGTCCGTGCAGCTGACCGAGGCGCTCGCGGAGTACTGGCACAGGCGGATGCGCGAGGAGCTGGTCCTGCCCGACGGGCGGCGCGTCGCCGACGACGACCCGGCCGACCTCGATGGGCTGCTGCGTACCGACTACCGCGGCTGCCGGTACGCGTTCGGGTACCCGGCCTGCCCGGACCTGGAGGACCGCGCCAAGATCGTGGAGCTGCTGCGGCCGGACCGGATCGGTGTGAGCCTCAGCGAGGAGTTCCAACTCGTACCGGAGCAGGCCACGGACGCGATCATCGTGCACCACCCCGAGGCCAACTACTTCAACGCCAAGTGAGCGTTTGACCCGTCCTGACCTGCGGAAATACGTCTCGGTGTAGCCTCTAGGCCGTCTCCAGGCCGTCCAGCGGCTCCGGCCCGTCGGCGAGGGCCCGGTCTCGCCTGTCGGGTGCGGTTCTAGCTGCTGGGTAGCAGATGGGTGTAGGTCCGCAGGGTGAAGCCGGGGTCGGCGTGGCAGAGGTAGGCGGCGAGGGCCTTGCTGCCCTCACCGGCGTCCAGCAGCACGGAGGCGTAGGCCTCATCCTCGGCATCGCTGGGGGGTGGCGAAATTCCTCAATGAAGACGAGGAATTCCTGTGGCCGGAGTCCAGCGCAGGTCGGCCGACGCGGCGAGCGCAAACGCCGAAATCGTTGCGGCGTACCCGTACCCAAGCGACATGCCGCACTCGGGATGGTGGGAGCTGATCGAGCGTGCCGAGCGCCAGATCGACCTCCTCGGCTACACGCTGTACTTCCTGCCGATGGATCACCCACGGCTAGTGGAGACGATTCAAGAGAAATGCGCCAATGGTTGCAAGGTACGGGTCGTGATCGCGGACCCGGAATCGAAGCACGTCGCAGACCGTGACGACGAAGAGGACCTGGCCCTGAACGCTGGTCGTTCGGATTCACACATCGCTGAAGTGCTTCGCGCCATTGATGGGATGCGAGAACTTCGAGATGCGCCAGCAAGACGTGCCGCTGTACAACTCGGTCTTCCGCTTTGATGACGAAATGCTGGTCACGCCGCACCTGTACGCCACGCCGGGGGAGTCAGCAGCGATGCTGCACCTTCGCCGGCTCGGCCCGAACGGGATGTTCGTCCGCTTCGCCACCCACTTCGACGGCGTCTGGGCGACGACCACGCCGGTGAGGGATGATCGACCGAAGAAGAGCACGCGGGCGAGGAGCTAGACGGGAAGCGTAATGGGGCGGGTCGACTACTACCGGGATCCCGATGCACCGCAGGCGAACTCTCTGGTTCCCGCAGCGTCGGCGGTCGTGATCGACCAGGCCGGACGGCTGATCCTTCAGCGCCGGGCAGACAACGACCTGTGGGCGCGATGTGCGACGGGTCGTCTAGAACTTGGGGCAGGTCGGCGGAGCCTGAACGCACGGATCTGGCGATGAGCGGATGTCGATCGGATCATCGATGGTGGCCCGATTGGCAGAGCTGTTATAGATTGCTCTCGTGCGCCAGTGAGTGCTAGGAGTGATCCGTTTGGACATCAACTGGCTTGAGGTAGTGGCCGGCTTCATCCTTGGTGTAACGCCAGTTCTCATACGCCAACTCTACTTCTACTACCGGTTCAGCAGATCGCCAGGAAAACGTCGGTATTTGGGTCGCTGGCATTCCTACTGGCGAAGCACCACTGGAATCGGCATAATTGGTCACGAGCAGATCGAAATTCGATATTCGTTCGTCAGAAATACGCTCCTAGTGAGAATCACCTCCGAGAGCTTGGACGGTCGTGGTCGAGTAATGGAGTACGCCGGTACCATCTCGGAGCGCCAAGGCGTAGTTCGCTACTGGTATCTACGAGATCGAGTAACCCAAGTTCAGGAGACATGGGTCATGATCGACCCCTATTATGATCCCATAGATATGACAGAAGGGGTCCAAGTGACGGTCGACCTGCGAGGGCTCCCTGTCGCCACCGGACAACTGATTAGTCGAACAGAACTGGAGCTAGAAGAACTTGAGCGGCGCATACCCAGAGCGATAATCGGTACTGACCCGGTGGAGTCCTTCCTGCTCTTTCATGCCCAGGACGGCAGCGAGCCCTTCGTAGCCGAGGTGGAGTCCGATATGTCGCGATCAGAGTCTGACCTGGACGAGGAGTCTGCGACTCCGTAACTGAGGCGGTAGCAGTCCGACTTTTACCGCGCGATCCTCACCTGAAGTGGTTTGCGACAGCTAGGCACGGATATCGACACCTGAGGCGAACATTAGCTCGATGCGTTCAACCTGACACCCGCCCGCGCTAAACGGAAACGCGCCTGCTGTCAGTTGAGACCGCGCTCTCACTCGTATCCCCGGTTACTACACCAATTCGCTGAACGCATCCAGGTTTTCGGGCCACGTATGGTGACAGGGCAGCTTCGAGAACTCGCCGACCTGGACCCCCAACACGGCGCGATAGCGGTGTTCCATCACGCTCAACTCCACCAGCACTCGGCGGAGTGTTACGCATCAAGTGAAGCCGACCTGTAACGCATCAAGCGGAGTACGACACAGCCGCAGCCAGAGTCCCGGTGAGAAGTTTCTGTACGTCTTCAAGGCGCCAGGTCAGCACCGTCGGCCGCCGCGCGCCTAAGGACTACGTCCACGGCGCGCCGACGGCTGGCATGGCGACACCCGCCGGACACGCCGAATCCCAGGGTTCACCGCCGGTCGGCAGACGCTGAACTCTGGTTCGATGTCCATCTGAATCCGGTCGATCCGTCGTCGGGCTGGACAGTGCATGAGCGACCGGGAAGCAGGCCTTTCTATGTTTTCTGTTCAGCGTGTTCAGCCGAAGCGCTTCTCGCTCGTGTGATCGCTGCTTCATAAGTGCTGTCAACGAGTTCCAAGAAACGCCGTTGTCGCCGATTCCGAGCCTCTCGCTCATAGAGCCCCCGCGCGGCGGCCCACCACTCAACAGCTACGTTCTGCGCAAAGAGAATGGACACCTGGGTGCGGATTGCCGTTTCAGGCAACTCGCCGATCAGATAACCGAATCGAAGATGCATCATAGTCCAGTTCAGATGTAGCCGCTTGCGGATAGCCTGTTGGTCAAGCGATGCATCGACAAGCGCGTCGGCGAGGTCCGGGTAGTCGAGTACCATTCGCACTAGGTCAGCATGCGTTGATCGGTACGTTTGAAGCGAGCTTATTCTCAGTTGGCGAGACTGAATTACAAGACCTATCGCTACGCCTACTACGGCGACGGAAGAGATAGCGGTCGAGATAATTGCTATCACTAACGCAACGTCATCCACGATAATCTCCTTCAGTACCGGCACGATGCCCAGAGGTTTCATGGTATGGACGGCGGCAAGGCCGCTGCGCGGTACACACGACGACTTAGCCAGGGCGTTGCGGGTTCCCGGTTCCTCTCCCTGCTGGCGGCCGTCCCCCGGTGCTCGACTCTCCACGGCGCCCGCCCGGCGTCAAGGGGTCAGACGACGACCACTAGAAGTCAAGCGTAGGTAACTGGCCCCACCGCCAGGTTGGTCGAGCTGTGTCCTCGTTCCCCTGCGCCATTACTTGCTACGGTCCGCACGGCGCTTGCAAGTCGCAATCACTCAGGAGGTTCGCGGTGCCGGACACCACTTGCCACATGTCGATCTCGCTGGACGGCTTCGTCGCCGGGCCGGACCAGAGCCGCGAGGACCCCCTGGGCAAGCGGGGGCGGGAGCTGCACGGCTGGCACATCGGCGACCCGCGAGCCAACGATGCCGACAAGGTCGCGAACGAGTGGCTCATGCGCCCGCGGGGTGCGTATGTGATGGGTCGGAACATGTTCGGCCCGATCCGCGGGGACTGGGATGAGGAATGGACCGGGTGGTGGGGCCCCGAACCGCCGTATCACGCGCCGGTGTTCGTGTTGACCCATCACGGACATGACCCGATCGAGATGGACGGCGGGACGATCTTCCACTTCGTCACCGAGGGCTTCGACGCGGCCTACTTCGCAGCGTGCCAGGCCGCCGGGGATAACGGCGTGGACATCGCCGGTGGGGCCTCGACCGTCCGACAGGCACTGATCGCCGGCGTGATCGACGAGCTCACCCTCGACATCGCACCGGTCCTGCTCGGTTCGGGCGAGCGCATCTTCGACGGTGTTGAATCCTTCGGCTTCGAACCCGCCGAGGTGCTTCACTCACCGCTGGCCACCCACATCCGCTATCGCCGTGTCAGCTGACTCGCTGGTGCTGCCGGCGACCAGGTAACGCATCGAGCGGAGTACGACACCACCGGGGGACGCAATGTCGGGCTCCCCTTGATGCGTTACCGATCGCGGTCCGACGAGGCGTGACAGCTCCGGCTAGGCGATCGAGGTCGGTCGACAGGTTACGCGTTGAGTTGGCGTAGCGGGAGAACGTCTGGTGCTCCGATTACCGGTCGCGGTGCCCGCTTGGCGCTCGTAGGCTGCCGTCCAGTGAATGCGCTGGAGGGGCTGTGAGCAGGAGGCGGTACGTCGCCAGAGGGGTACCGGGCGGGTACCGGATCTGGGACAACAAAGCGCGCCGATGGTGGGGCGATCTCTATGAGCTGTGCCCGGACGACCTGCTCGCCGAGCTGAACGGCGAAGCCAACTACGAGAGGATTACCGCCCTTCTCAGACGCTACCGGGCCTTGAGGCGGTAGACGATTTCCGTCGCGGCGGTTCGAGTTTGTGGACCTTGAATCGGGCGATGGGCTTGATTGTGGTGCGAGCGGCTTCGGCGACCACGTCGGCCACCGAGACGTTACGCCCGAGGTGATCTTCTTCGTCGGTCACAGCGGCGACTGAGGCCAGCAGCTACATGGCTATAGCGAGATCTACCGGGTGACGAAGTGAGTGACAACCGGAGTGCACTACGACGGACGTCCACGAACAGCGACGACTGTTTCCGCAGCTGACAACGGTTGGTATGGCAGGTCACGTGCCCGCCAAGGTTCCTTGACACGGCAGAGGTCAACCACCGTGAGGCCGTCGACGAACGGGTCACGGCAGGACCATGATCAGGCCGTCGCCAGGCCGTGAGACGACAACCAAGGACCACAAGGACAACCATCAATCACCGCCGTTGCCGCTGCTCAGGGGGCTGCTTGGTGCCCCTCGCCCGGTGTGGTGCAGAGGGCTGATCAGTTCAACGCCAAGTGAAGGGTTAACCGGTCCTGACCTGCTGCGGCGTGCTTCACCGAGCTGGTCGGTGTGTCGCCCAGCGTCTATCGGGGTCGGGCGGCGCGCGCGACGGTGGGATGCCGCCGTGTGTGGCGAAGCAGGTGACCAGACAGGTCAGGAATCGAGAAGCGCGGGTAGCCGAGCCGCACGTAGCGTGACTGCCATGGACATCACCATTCACACGAGCGTTCTCCCGCACGACGACCCGGAGGCCTGCCTGGCCTTCTACCGAGACGTCCTCGGCTTCGAGGTCCGCAACGACGTCGGAAAGGGCAAGATGCGCTGGATCACGGTCGGGCCCGCCGGCCAGCCCGGCACGTCCATCCTCCTGGCGCCGCCGGCCGCCGATCCCGGTGTCACCGACGAGGAGCGCCGCACCATCGTGGAGATGATGGCCAAGGGCACCTACGGCTGGATCATGCTGGCTACCCCTGACCTCGACGGCACCTTCGAGAAGTTGCAGGCCAGCGACGCCGAGGTCGTCCAGGAGCCGATCGAGCAGCCGTACGGGGTTCGCGACTGCGCCGTCCGCGATCCCGCCGGCAACCTCATCCGCATCCAGCAGCTGCGCTGAGCCGTCCGGCTATCGCAGCCTGCACAGACGGCTGGGCCACCCCCGCGACATGTCATGATCGAGGGCGAAGCCGAAGTCCTCGAGATCGACGCTCCGCCGCAGCAGCGGGGTGACCGGTTCGCCGCGCACACCGGCTGCGCTCGCCACGCCGTACCGCTGGTTCCGCATCTCCCCGCGCCGCATCCAGGCTCGGCGCGAGGTGAACGAGATGCCTGACCGTGAGCTGATGCGACGTCCTGGTCTGACTGCGCCGACGAGGGAGAATCAGACATACTGCTCGAAGCCGGTCAGATCGAGCCACGCGACGCCGATGGAGACCGCGAAGGCGGCCCCGCCCGACAGATGGAGACACGATGAGCACGGCCACGAGGACGGACACGCAGTCGTCTGCGCTGCACGTTGCCGACAGTCACGACCTGATCCGCGTGTACGGCGCGCGTGTGAACAACCTCAGGGACGTCAGCATCGAGATCCCGAAGCGCCGGCTGACGGTGTTCACCGGTGTCTCCGGCTCGGGCAAGAGCTCGCTGGTGTTCAGCACGATCGCCGCGGAGTCGCAACGGATGATCAACGAGACCTACAGCGCCTTCGTGCAGGGCTTCATGCCGACGCTGGCGCGGCCCGAGGTCGACGTCCTCGAAGGGCTGACGACCGCGATCATCGTCGACCAGCAGCGGATGGGTGCCGACCCGCGCTCCACGGTCGGCACCGCCACCGACGCCAACGCGATGCTGCGCATCCTCTTCAGCCGCCTCGGGAACCCGCACATCGGCTCGCCCCAGGCGTTCTCCTTCAACGTAGCTTCGATCAGCGGAGCGGGCGCGGTCACGATCGAGCGCGGCGGGAAGACCGTGAAGGAGCGGCGCAGCTTCAACATCACTGGCGGCATGTGTCCGCGCTGCGAAGGCCGGGGCTCGGTCACCGACTTCGACCTGTCTCAGTTGTACGACGACAGCAAGTCGCTCAACGAGGGTGCGCTCACGATCCCCGGCTACAGCGTCGACGGCTGGTTCGGCCGCATCTTCGGCGGCTCCGGCTTCCTCGACCCGGACAAGCCGATCCGTAAGTACACCAAACGCGAGCTCCACGACCTGCTCTACAAAGAACCGACCAAGATCAAGGTCGACAACATCAACCTGACGTACGAGGGTCTGATCCCGAAGATCCAGAAGTCGATGCTGTCCAAGGACGTCGACGCGATGCAGCCCCACATCCGCGCCTTCGTGGAGCGGGTGGTGACCTTCACCGCCTGCCCCGACTGCAGCGGCACCCGGCTCAGCGAGGCGGCCCGGTCCTCCAAGATCAAGGGGATCAACATCGCCGAGGCGTGCGCGATGCAGATCAGCGACCTGGCCGAATGGGTCCGCGGCCTCGACGAGCCGTCCGTGGCGCCGCTGCTCGCCAAGCTGGCGCACACCCTCGACTCGTTCGTGAAGATCGGGCTGGGCTACCTCTCGCTCGACCGGCCGTCGGGCACGCTGTCGGGCGGCGAGGCGCAGCGCACCAAGATGATCCGCCACCTCGGGTCGTCGCTCACCGACGTCACCTACGTCTTCGACGAGCCGACGATCGGGCTGCACCCCCACGACATCCAGCGGATGAACGACCTGCTGCGGCAGCTGCGGGACAAGGGCAACACCGTGCTGGTCGTCGAGCACAAGCCGGAGATGATCGCGATCGCCGATCACGTCGTCGATCTCGGCCCCGGTGCCGGTACGGCGGGTGGCACCGTCTGCTTCGAGGGCACCGTCGAGGGGCTGCGCGCCAGCGGCACCGTCACCGGCCGCCATTTCGACGACCGGGCCGCCCTCAAGGAGACGGTGCGTACGCCCACCGGCACGCTCGAGATCCGCGGCGCGACGGCGAACAACCTGCGCGACGTCGACGTCGACATCCCGCTCGGGGTGCTGGTCGTCGTCACCGGCGTCGCCGGCTCCGGCAAGAGCTCTCTCGTGCACGGGTCGATCCCCGCCGGCGCGGGCGTGGTGTCGATCGACCAGGGCGCGATCCGTGGCTCGCGACGGAGCAACCCGGCGACGTACACCGGACTGCTCGACCCGATCCGCAAGGCGTTCGCGAAGGCCAACGACGTGAAGGCGGCGCTGTTCAGCGCCAACTCCGAGGGCGCCTGCCCCGTGTGCAACGGCGCCGGCGTCATCTACACCGACCTGGCGATGATGGCCGGCGTCGCCACCACGTGCGAGGAGTGCGAGGGGAAGCGGTTCGAGGCCTCGGTGCTGGAATACCACCTCGGTGGCCGCGACATCAGCGAGGTACTCGCGATGTCGGTGACCGAGGCGAAGGAGTTCTTCGGCGCCGGCGACGCGCGCACGCCGGCAGCAGCCGCCATCCTCGACCGGCTCGCCGACGTCGGGCTCGGCTACCTCAGCCTCGGCCAGCCGCTCACCACGCTGTCCGGCGGCGAGCGGCAGCGGCTCAAGCTGGCCACCCGGATGGCCGAGAAGGGTGGCGTCTACGTCCTCGACGAGCCGACCACCGGCCTCCACCTCGCCGACGTCGAGCAGCTGCTCGGCCTGCTCGACCGGCTCGTCGACTCCGGCAAGTCGGTCATCGTGATCGAGCACCACCAGGCGGTCATGGCGCACGCCGACTGGATCGTCGACCTCGGCCCCGGCGCCGGCCACGACGGCGGTCGGATCGTCTTCGAGGGCACACCCGCCGACCTCGTCGCCGCCCGCTCCACCCTCACCGGCGAGCACCTCGCTGCCTACGTAGGCACGTGACCGGGCCCTCGCCGACACCGTGGGACGAGTTCCCTCATCTGTTTCGACTTGTCCCGATCAACCGGCAGGAATGGGAGTTGATCAGCCGGGAGCGGGTCCCGGGTGGGGGCTGTTCCCCGAATCGCGTCTCTTCACCGGTGACGCGCAGGAGGGTGCGGCGACGTCATGACGCGACTCCGGCGCGACGTACGATCTTGTGTGTGACCAGCAGACCCGCCTCGGCGCAGCGCCTGCGCGACCTCGCGCGGCTGCGCCGTGTTCGCGACCGGATCGACCGGGAGTACGCGCAGCCGCTGGACGTCGAGGCGCTCGCCCGCGGCGCGCACATGTCGGCCGGACACCTCAGCCGCGAATTCCGGCTCGCCTACGGCGAGTCGCCGTACGCCTATCTGATGACCCGGCGCATCGAGCGCGCGATGGCGCTGCTGCGTCGTGGCGACCTCAGCGTCACCGAGGTCTGTTTCGCGGTCGGCTGTGCGTCGCTGGGCACCTTCAGCACTCGCTTCACCGAGCTGGTCGGTGTGTCGCCCAGTGTCTATCGGGGTCGGGCGGCGCGCGCGACGGTGGGGGTGCCGCCGTGTGTGGCGAAGCAGGTGACCAGACCGGTCAGGAATCGAGAAGCGCGGGTAGCCGAGCCGCACGTAGCGTGACGGCTATGGACATCACCATTCACACGAGCAACGCATGTCCATCATGATGACCGGGGCGTGGGTGCGGGAGCAGGTCACGCCGGCAGATCTGCCGCGTCGAACAAGCCCCTGAAAATGGCTGATTCATTGATGAAATGCGCCACCCCGGTTAGGTGAATTCTCAAATGGCGATGGCGTCCGAAAGGCTGGTGACGCGGCGGGGCGCTGGTCATTCACCATGTCCCGGTGGATGTGCCTCTGTCGATGGACCAGTCGCTGCACGTCACCGTCGGCGGACTCTATGCCGGCCTGGTCATCGGCTTCGGAGTCGGCTGGCTGTACGCGGTGTTCCAGCGCGCGTGGCGTGACCTGGCGAAGGAGAAGAAGGCGACCGCCGCGGCGGGTCGGATAGCGTGGTCCCGCTCCGCCGAGCTGGTAGTGCTGGGATTCCTGCTGGCGGTAGCGGCGGCCCTGATGCTCGGCAACATCGGCGGCCGGTAGCGCGCCGCGGCCGCTACCCGGACGATGGCACCGGCGGCGAGCCGCGCCGACCGCCGCGGAGGTCGACCCGCTCAGCCGCCGAGCGCCGCGACGGAATGAGCCCGGCTACTCCTCGTCGGACATCTCCCGGGCCCAACGACGGATGCGGGCGCGTTCCCCCTCCGCGTCGGCAATGCCGTGCTTGACCGCCAGGCGGATCACCCAGTACAGCACGAAGACACCCAAGATCCAGCTCAGCAGGGTGAGGAACAACTGCGTGCCGCTCATGGCGTCACCGTAGGCCAGGATCGTCGATCCATCCGCCCGGCGTCGCAAATCGGGCAGGCCCCGCCCCCCCTTGACCCGCTGTGGCGCCGCTCACCACCGTAAGTTTGATACCTCCGGCGAGATCATGAGGTGACTGTGGCGCGACTTGACGCGGTGCTGTTCGACATGGACGGCACCCTGGTCGACAGTGAGAAGGTGTGGGACGTCGGCCTGAAGGAGCTGGCGCGACGGTACGGGGGAGAGCTCTCCACCCCGGCCCGCACCCGGATGATCGGCACCAGCATGGCCGAGTCGATGGACATCCTCCACATCGACATCGCACAGCCGTGGCGGGACCCGGAGGAGAGCGTCCGGTGGCTGGAGAACCGGGTCGGTGAGCTGTTCGCCGCGGGGCTGCTCTGGCGGCCGGGCGCCCGCGAGCTGCTCGCCGAGGTACGGGCGGCCGGGCTGGCGACCGCGCTGGTCACCGCGACCCGCCGCAACCTCGTCGAGGTGGCGCTGGGCACCATCGGTGCGCACAACTTCGACGTCGTGGTCTGCGGCGACGAGGTGGGCCGCACCAAGCCGGACCCCGAGCCGTACCTGACGGCCGCCGCCAAGCTGGGTGCCGACCCGCGCCGGTGTGTGGCGGTCGAGGATTCGCCGACCGGCGTGGCGAGCGCGCACGCCGCCGGCTGTGTGGTCGTGGCGGTGCCGTGCGAGGTGGCGCTGACTCCGCCGGACGGTGTCGTCGAGATCGACAGCCTCGAGCGGATGGACGTGGCGACGATGCGAAAGCTCGTCGCGGGGCGCGCCGCCGCCTGACTGCGGTCGCGCGGGCCACCGTCAGGCGGCGGTCGCACGCCGTTTCAGCAACCGGTCGAGAGCACGACGGCGGCGCGCGAGGTGTCCCTCCGCGCGCCGCCGTCCCCCCGTACCCCGGTTGAGCAGAGCCCTCACTCGTGGGCGATCGCCCCGAGTACGTTGATCCGCGCGGCCCGTACCGCCGGCAGCACCGCGGCGACGACACCGACCACGCCGGCCAGGACCAGGTACACGCCCATCTGCGACCACGGCAGTGCCAGGCTGGTGATGCCTTCGGAGCGCAGCGCCCGTACCACCGCGGCACCCAGCCCGCAGCCGACCGCTAGGCCGAGCAGCGCCCCGAACACCGAGATCACGACCGACTCGACCGTCACCATGCGCATCACCTGGCCCCGGCGCAGCCCGATCGCCCGCAGTAGCCCCAGTTCGCGGGTACGCTCCAGGACCGACAGGGCGAGGGTGTTGACGATGCCCAGCACGGCGATGAGGATCGCCAGCGCCAGCAGGACCTGGATCATCATCAGGACCGCGTCGAACTGCTTGGTCTGTTGCTGGATGTAGCCGCTGCGGTCGGTGACGTTGACCTCGGGGCTGTCGGCCAGCAGCCTGTCGATCTGGGCGCGGACCGCCGCGACGTCGGCGCCCGGCACGACCCGCACGTACGCCCACGACGGCTGCGGTACCCGCAGGTCGCCGACGACCGACGGGGACAGCATGATGCTGTTGAACACGTCGTTCTTGGCCAGCACGGCGGCGACCGTCATGGTGTGCGGGGCGCCCCGCGACAACTGCACCGTGACCGTCGAACCGGCGTGCAGGTTGAGGATCTTGGCGTGGGCCTCGTCGATGGCGAGCTGGTCGGGGCCAAGCGGCCCGATGCTGCCCTCCTTGGCGTTCAGCGGGAACATGCGGGCCATCGCCGGCAGGTCCGTGACGACGTCGACGCCCCAGCCCTGGCCGTTGAGGGTCGCCCGGTCGTAGTATTCGCCGGCGACGTCGCGCACGCCGGGGATGCCGCGCATCTTGTCCAGTACCGCCGGGTCGAACGTCGGTGGCATCTCGGCCATCTGCTCGCCGGACACGATCAGGTCCGCCTTGACCAGGGTGTCGCCCTGCTTGTGCAGCGTCGCGGTCACCGAGCTGAGGATGACGTTGACACCGGTGATCAGCGCCAGGCCGACCATGAGGGCGGCCGCGGTGATCGCGGTGCGCCGGGGGTTGCGGCCGGAGTTGAGCCGGCCCAGCTTGCCCGGCACCGACCAGGAGAACAGCCGGCCCAGCACGGACACCACCGGGCGCGCGAGCACCGGGGTCAGCAGAGCCACCCCGATGAAGCTCACCAGCACCCCAGCCATGATCAGCCACATTGTGCTGTCGCCGGCCTTGCCTGACAGCCCGTACCCTCCGACGGTGGCCCCTGCGGCCGACATCAGGCCGCCGGCGACGGTGATCTTCGTCAGCGGCCGGTCCGGGGTGGCCGCCTCCTGCAGCGCGGCGACCGGCGGGATCCGCGAGGCGCGCAGCGCCGGCAGCAGCGCGGCGACGAGCGTCACGACCAGGCCCACGCCGAACGCGCCGATGACGGCGGCCGCCGGCACCCCGATGCTCGCCAGCGGCAGGTCGGTACCGCCGACGTGGCCGAACACGTACGCGAGGCCGGCGCCGACGCCGATGCCCGCCGCGAGGCCGACGACGGACGCGACCAGGCCGATGGCGGCCGCCTCGACCAGGACGGCCCCGATCATCTGGCGACGGCTGGCGCCGACCGCGCGCATCAGCGCCAGCTCCCTGGTGCGCTGCGCGACGATGATCGAGAAGGTGTTGAGGATCAGGAAGACGCCGACGAACAGCGCCACCCCGGCGAAGCCGAGCAGGATGTTGTTGAAGAAGCTCAAGCCCTGGCGGAAGCTGTCCACCGTGGCGGCCTGGAGCTCCTTGCCGGTCTTGACCTCGTACCCGCCGCCGACCTCGGCGCGCACCGCGTCGCGTACCTTCTCCGGGCTCTGCCCGGGCGCGGCGGTGACGTCGATGCTGGAGTACGTGCCCTTGGCGCCGAGCATCAGCTCCTGCGCGACCGGCTCGGTGAAGGCGACGAACATCGAGCCGCCGATGGAGTCCCGGTCACCGCTGTATCCGAAGATGCCCACCAGGGTGAAGGTCTTCTTCGGCTGCAGCGTGAGCACGCCGACCCGGTCGCCGACCTTGATACCGGCGGCCTTCGCGAGTGCGGCGTTGACGGCGATCTCGTCGGCGGCCTGCGGGCCACGCCCCTCGCGCAGCTGTACCAGGTCGGACGTCCCGGTCCAGTTCGTACCGAGCCGGGGGGCGCCCATCGTCGTGACGACCTTGCCGTTGCCGCCGATGACCCGGGCGCCGTCGGCCTGCGCGACCCCGGTCGCGGTGGCGACGCCGGGCACCGACCGTACCTTCGCCACCAGGTCGGCGGGCAGGTTGGTGGGGCGTTCACCGCTGTCGACGCCGGCGACCGCCGGCTTCGCCGTCACAGCCACGTCCGTGCCGGCGTAGACGCCGGCGAACAGGCTGTCGAACGAGCGCCCCAGCGTGTCGGTGAGCACGAACGCCCCCGACACGAACATCACCCCGAGGACCACCGCCAGCCCCGACAGGACCAGCCGCAGCTTGCGGGACAGGACGCTTTTGAGCGTGGCGCGGAGCATGTCAGGCCACCGCCGCCATGGTGTCGAGGTTCTTCATCGTGTCGAGGACCGCCTCGGCGGTGGGCTCGCGGAGTTCGTCGACGATTTGGCCGTCGGCGAGGAAGATGACGCGGTCGGCGTAGGAGGCGGCGTTGGCGTCGTGGGTGACCATGACGATGGTCTGTCCGAACTGGCGCACGGAGTTGCGTAGGAAGCCCAGGACCTCGGCGCCGGAGCGGGAGTCGAGGTTGCCGGTGGGTTCGTCGGCGAAGATGACGTCGGGTCGGGAGACCAGGGCGCGGGCGCAGGCGACGCGTTGTTGTTGGCCGCCTGACAGTTGGGTGGGTCGGTGGCGCAGTCGGTCGCGTAGGCCGACGGTGTCGATGACGGTGTCGTACCACTGGCGGTCGGGTTTGCGGCCGGCGATCGACAGGGGTAGCAGGATGTTCTCCTCGGCCGTCAGTGTGGGTAGCAGGTTGAACTGTTGGAAGATGAAGCCGACCTTGTCGCGGCGCAGGTCGGTCAGGCCGCGGTCGCCGAGGCCGGTGATGAGGGTGTCGCCGACGTAGACCTCGCCGCGGGTGACCGAGTCCAGGCCGGCCAGGCAGTGCATCAGGGTGGACTTGCCCGACCCGGACGGTCCCATGATGGCGGTGTAGCGGCCGCGTTCGAGGCCCACGCTCACCCCGCGCAGCGCGGCCACCTCGGCCTCGCCGCTGCCGTACACCTTCCACACGTCCACCGCTCGGGCCGCCGCACCGCTCGTATCCGCCGCGCCGCTCTGCCGCGTGGCGCCCGGTCTGTGTGCCCCACCCATCGTGAGTGTCACCGCTCCTCCATGGCCTTCGTCGTGTCGTTGTCGAAGACCATCGTCGGTGCTCCCAACTCCGGTTACGTCCGCCCGACGGGGGAGGCGGACACCGGTTTCCGGGTCGGGGTCCGCCCGCACGGGTCATCCGGGAAATTCCCGGACCCGGGGACCGCTGCGGCCGGCGCGGGAGCCGTCTACCAGTGGCGGAACGGGTCAGGGGAGCCCCGAGACGAGGCTCCCCTGACGTCTGCCCTCACTCGTACGCGATCGCCTTCAGCACGTCGAGCCGGGCGGCCCGGATCGCCGGGATGATCGCGGCAACCACGCCGACGAAGGCGCCGGCCACGACGTACCCGACCATCAGCCCCCACGGCAGGGACAGCTCGGTGATGCCCTTGTCCTTGAGGGCACGTACCACCGCCGCCCCCAGCCCGGCGCCGACCGCGATGCCGAGCAGCGAGCCGAACAGCGAGATCACGACCGACTCGACCGTCACCATGCGCATCACCTGGCCCCGGCGCAGCCCGATCGCCCGCAGCATGCCCAGCTCGCGGGTGCGTTCCAGCACCGACAGCACCAGCGTGTTGACGATGCCGAGGACCGCGATGAGCATCGCGACGCCGAGTAGGACCTGCACGATCGTCAGGACGATGTCGAATATCTGGGTCTGGTTGCCCAGCCACTCCTCGCGGGTCGCCACGTTGACCTCGGGGCTGTCGGCGAGGATCCGGTCGACCTCGCCCTTGGCCGCCGTCGTGACGGCGCCGGGCCGCAGCTTGACGTACGCCTGGACGGCGGTCGACGTCCGGAAGCCGGCGGTCGCGTCGGGCCAGGACAGCAGGATGCCGCCCGCGCCCGGGCCGGAGGGGTAGGTACCGACAACCCGCAGCTGGCGCGGCTCGCCGCGGGGCAGCTGGATCGTGACCTGGTCGCCGATGGTCCACCCGCGACCCTTCGCCGTCGCCTCGTCGACGACCATCTCCCCGGCACCCAGCCTGTCGACCCGTCCGATCTTGGGCTTGAGCTTGAGGATCCGGGCCGCCGCGGCCTGATCGTCGAAGGCCGCCACGAACTGCGATTTGCCGCCGATCATCGCGGCGCCGTACGCCTGGCCGGCCACCGCATCCACCGTGGACAGCGCCCGTACCCGGGCCAGCGCGACCGGGTCGATCGCTGGCGGGATCGCCGACGTCTGCTGGCCGGAGATGATCAGGTCGGCCTGGACCTGCTGGTCGACGATCTTGCTGACGCTGCTGCTGACCGACGTGAAGATCGTGCTGATGCCGGTGACCAGCGCGATGCTGATCATCATCGCCGCCGCGGTGATCGCCGTGCGGCGCGGGTTGCGCGCCGAGTTGCGCCGGCCCAGCTTGCCCGCCACCGACCAGGCGAACAGCCGCCCGAGTACCGACACCACGGGTCGGCCCAGCAGCGGGGTCAGCAGCGCGACCGCGATGAACGTGACGAAGACGCCGCCGACCACCCACCAGATCGTGTTGTCGTGCGCCTTGCCCGACAGGCCGAAGGCGAGCGCGCCGCCCCCGCCCGCCGCCAGTACACCGCCCGCGGCCGTCAGCTTGGTCAGCGGCCGGTCGGCGGTACCCGCCTGGCGCATCGCCGCCACCGGCGGCACCCGGGACGCCTGGAACGCGGGCAGCAGGGCGGCCAGGATCGTCACTCCGACCCCGACGACGAATGACACGATCCACGCCGCCGGCGGTACCCCGACGCCGGCGACGTCGTCGATACCGGTGAGCTTCGCCAGCGCGAACGCGCCGCCCGAGCCGATACCGACGCCGAGGCCGAGACCGACCAGCCAGGACACGACGCCGATGAGCGAGGCCTCCAGCAGTACCGAGCCGATCATCTGACGCCGGCTCGCGCCCATCGCGCGCAGCAGCGCCAGTTCCTGGGTGCGCTGCGCGACGATGATCGAGAAGGTGTTGAGGATGAGGAACACCCCGACCAGCAGGGCCACGGCGGCGAAGCCGAGCAGGATGTACGTGACGAACGACAGCGCCTTCTTGATCTGGTCGGACTGCTTCTTGGCCAGGTCGGCACCGGTGTCGACCTGGTAGGACGGGCCCACCTCGGCGCGCAGGGCGTCGCGTACCTTCGTCAGGTCCCGCTTGTCGGCGACCTTGACGTCGATGACGTTGTAGACGCCGGTCGCGCCGAGCATGAGTTGCTGCGCCACCGGCTCGGTGAAGGCGACGGTCTGCTCGCCGCCGATGGAGTCGCGGCCTCCGGCGTACCCGAAGATGCCCACCACCGTGAACGTCTTCTTCGGCTCGAGGGTGAGCACGCCGACCTGCTCGCCGACCTTGAAGTTTCCGATCTTGGCCAGGCCGGCGTTGAGGGCCACCTCACCGCTCGCCTGCGGACCCCGGCCTTCGCGCAGCGAGATCAGTTGGTCCTCGCCGGTCCAGTTGATCCCGAAGCGGGGAGCGCCGCCGGCGCCCCCTACGACCTTGCCGTTGCGCCCGACCACCCGGGCGCCTTCGGCGGCCACGGTGCCGGTGGCCTTCGCCACCCCGGGAACCGCGGCCACCTTGCCGACCACCGTGGACTGGATGTTGGCCGGTACGGCGCCGCCGTCCCCGCCGCCGTCCACCTTCGGCTTGGCCTGCACCTGGATGTCGGTGTAGTCGTACGCGTTGGTGAACAGCGAGTCGAAGGTGCGGCCGAGCGTGTCCGACAGTATGAACGCCCCCGACACGAACATCACCGCGAGCACCACCGCCAAGCCGCTGAGCAGCAGCCGCAGCTTGCGGGAGAGCAGGCTCTTGAAGGTCGCGCGCAGCATCACAGGACCCCGGTGGCGCGGTCGGCGACGGCGGCCGCGGTCACGTCGAGCCGTTTGAGCCGGTCGAGGACCGCCTCGGCGGTGGGCTCGTGGAGTTCGTCGACGATTTGTCCGTCGGCGAGGAAGATGACGCGGTCGGCGTAGGAGGCGGCGTTGGCGTCGTGGGTGACCATGACGATGGTCTGTCCGAACTGGCGCACGGAGTTGCGTAGGAAGCCCAGGACCTCGGCGCCGGAGCGGGAGTCGAGGTTGCCGGTGGGTTCGTCGGCGAAGACGACGTCGGGTCGGGAGACCAGGGCGCGGGCGCAGGCGACGCGCTGTTGTTGGCCGCCTGACAGTTGGGTGGGTCGGTGGCGCAGTCGGTCGCGCAGGCCGACGGTGTCGATGACGGTGTCGTACCACTGGCGGTCGGGCTTGCGGCCGGCGATCGACAGGGGCAGCAGGATGTTCTCCTCGGCCGTCAACGTGGGTAGCAGGTTGAACTGTTGGAAGATGAAGCCGACCTTGTCGCGGCGCAGGTCGGTCAGGCCGCGGTCGCCGAGGCCGGTGATGAGGGTGTCGCCGACGTAGACCTCGCCGCGGGTGACCGAGTCCAGGCCGGCCAGGCAGTGCATCAGGGTGGACTTGCCCGACCCGGACGGTCCCATGATGGCGGTGTAGCGGCCGCGTTCGAGGCCCACGCTCACCCCGCGCAGCGCGGCCACCTCGGCCTCGCCGCTGCCGTACACCTTCCACACGTCCACCGCTCGGGCCGCAGCCGTCGCCAGAGTCGCGGTCACATTTTCCCCCTTGAGAGATCCCCGTTTCGTTCCCCACCGACGGTAAAGGGTGGGAGCGAGTCGTGAGTCATTCCCGGGGCTAGAAGTCAAGTCCGTCTCACGGATGAGGACGGCTCCGCCGCGCGGGCGGTCACGCGCGGGGTCGGACGAGGCCGCTCTCGTACGCGAGGACGACGGCCTGGACCCGGTCGCGCAGCCCCAGCTTGGTCAGCACGTGGCCGACGTGGGTCTTCACCGTCGCCTCGCTGACCTGGAGCTCGCGCGCTATCTCCGCGTTGGACAGTCCCCGCGCGACCTGGACCAGCACCTCCCGCTCCCGCTCGGTGAGCAGCCCGAGGTTGGGCGGCGGGGCGGCATCGGGATCGGGCAGCGCCTCGGCGAAGCGGTCGAGCAGTCGCCTGAGGATGCGCGGCGCGACGACGGCCTCGCCGGCGGCCACGGTACGGATGGCGGTGACGAGATCCTCGGCCGGCACGTCCTTGGCCAGGAACCCGCTGGCGCCCGCGCGCAGCGCGCCCACCACGTACTCGTCCAGGTCGAACGTGGTCAGGATCAGCACCCGTACCGGCAGCCGCGCCGCGACGATCGTCCGGGTGGCCGCGACGCCGTCCATGCGGGGCATGCGGATGTCCATGAGCACCACGTCGGGCAGCAGTCGGCGCGCCAGGTCGACCGCTTCGACGCCGTCGCCGGCCTCGCCGACCACGTCGAGGTCGGGTTCGCCGCCGAGCACCATCCGGAACCCGGTCCGCAGCAGCGGCTGGTCGTCGACGAGCAGCACACGTACGGGCCTCGCTTCGGTCACTGTGCCGCTCCGTCCAGCGCATCCACGGGAATCCTCGCCGACACCCGGAAGCCACCGCCCGGGCGGGGCCCGGTGCGCAGAGTACCGCCGTAGAGCGTGACCCGCTCCCGCATCCCGAGCAGGCCGTGGCCGACCCGTTCACCGCCCGGCCGGGGGCCGCGCCCGGTGTCACAGATCTCCAGGGTCAGCCAGTACGTGCCGACGTCCAGCCGTACCTCCGCGGTGGCGGAGCCGGCGTGCTTGAGCGCGTTGGTCAGCGCCTCCTGCACGATCCGGTAGATCGTGAGCGCGACGCCGGGGTCCAGCGTCCGGGCGTCGCCGGTCATCGTCAGCGTGACCGGCAGCCCCGCCTCGCTGACCTGCTCCACCAGCCCGGCCAGGTGCGCCATGCCGGGCTGCGGGGCCAGTTCGCCGGCCGGCTCCTGGTCGGTGCGCAGCACGTCGAGCAGCCGCCGCATCTCGCGCAGCGCCGTCCGCCCGGTCTCCTCGATCGTCGCGAGCGCCTCGTCGGCGGCCGCCGGGTCGCGGTGCAGGGCGCGACGGGACCCGGTCGCCAGTACCCCCATGACGCTGACGTGGTGGGCGACCATGTCGTGCAGTTCGCGGGCGATGCGCCGCCGCTCGTCGGCGACCGCCTGCGCGGTGAGGGCCTGCTGGTTGCGTTCGGCGTCGCGGGCCCGTTCGGTCAGGGCGGCGACGTACGCGCGGCGATGGTGGACGGTCCGGCCCGCGGTGACGCAGAGCAGGACGGCCATCGTGGCGAACACGATGAAGTAGGGCGGCGCCAACTGCATCGGCGGTAGCCGGGTGTCCAGCAGGAACAGGCCGAAGACCAGGGGCGGTGTCCACAGCAACCCGGCCGCGAGCACCGCTCGCCGCAGTGGCAGCCACGCGGCGGCGGTGTAGGTGAGCACGACGATGCCCACCGCCTCGACCTGCAGCAGGCGGGGGACCAGCAGTGACACCAGCGTGTGCGCCGTCAGCAGGCCGACGGCGAGCATGGTGGCCCGCCGCCGCAGCGTGATCGTCGCCATCGCGAGCGCGCTCCACAGTAGCCCGGCCGGCAGCGGGGCCGGCCAGGAGTTACCCGGGCGCAACAACCACAGCGCCGCGACGCCGGCGTACAGCAGCGCGGCGAGCAGGGCGTCGGCGAGCAACGGATGTCGGCGCAGGTACGTGCGGGGCGCCTGCCGGGCGGTCATGGCGTCAAACGCTAGCCGGCTTCCGGTCCGCTGGGATCGTCGCCGGCGCCGAGGGCTCCTCCTCCGCTGGGAGGACGGGCGGCTCACTCCGCACCCGGAGCGTCCTCCCCGGTGGGCAACGGCGCGCCGGGCGCGGCCACCGCCACCGGGTACGGCGGTGGGTTGCCGCCGAACGCGGGGCAGTGGGCCTGGTGGGAGCACCAGCCGCAGAGGCGGCTCGGCTTGGGGCGGAAGTCACCGGTCTGCCTCGCCCGCTCGATCGCCTGCCACAGCGCCAGCAGGTTGCGCTCGAAGCGCAGCAGCTCGTCGAGGTCGGGGCTGTAGTCGCAGACCTCGGCGTCGCGCAGGTACAGCAGGCGCAGGACCCGCGGCACGACGCCGTGGATGCGCCAGAGCACCAGGGCGTAGAACTTGAGCTGGAACAGGGCGCGCGCCTCGAACGCCTCGCGCGGCGCCCCGCCGGTCTTGTAGTCGACCACCCGCAGGTCGCCGGCGGGGGAGATGTCCAGCCGGTCCACGTAGCCCCGGATGAGCAGCCGGTCGTCGACGACCGCCTCGATGAGCGTCTCGCGCTGGGCGGGCTCCAGGCGGCGCGGATCCTCCATCGTGAAGTAGCCGGACAGCAGGTCGGTGGCGGAGGCGAGGAACTCCTCCGGGGTCAGGGTCGGTGGCACGGTCGCGTCGCCGGCTGTCGCCGCCGTCGCGTCGCCGGCCGCCGCGCCGTCCCCGGGTGCCGGTGCGAACAGGCCGGCCAGGTCCTCCTGCTCAGCCAGCAGCCGCTGCCACTGCGGTGCGACCAGCTCAGCGGCGCGTTCGGGGGTGCGCTCGGACGCGGGCAGGTCGAACAGCCGTTCGAGGACGGCGTGCACGAGCGTGCCGCGCACCTGGTCGGCGGAGGGCTGCTCGGGCAGCCGGTCGATGGTACGGAACCGGAACAGCAGCGGGCAGGTCTTGAAGTCGGCCGCCCGCGACGGCGACAGCGACGGCAGCCGGGGCGGCGCCTCGGGCGCCGCCGTACTCTGCTCCGTTCCCGCCGTCGTCGCCTCCGTGTGAATGGGGGTCGACGACGTCGACTCGGAGGGGTCCCGCAGCTTCTCGACCGTCATGTGTGACAGGCTAGGGCAGCCCTGTGACGAAACCCGGCCCGCGTCGTCGGCGCGGACCGTGGCGTCGGGCACCCGCGCCGGCGGGTACCGCTACCGGACGCCCTACCGGCCGACCCTCCCGGAGACCGCCTCCCGGCTCCGGGTGAGGATGTGGTGGGAGTCCCAGGCGGCGCCGGCGCCGCGAAATCCGCTCACCCCTCGAGGAGACCCCACGGTGACCGTTCCGTACCCCGCCACGTCGACCACGCCCGGCGATGAGAACGCCGCCGGCGGCAACGCCGGCAACCTGCCGCCGGCGCGGCGGGGGCCGTTCCAGGTCGGGGACCGGGTGCAGCTCACCGACCCGAAGGGGCGGATGCACACCATCGTCCTGGAGCCGGGCAAGACGTTTCACACCCACCGCGGCGGCCTCGAGCACGACGACCTCATCGGCCGCCCCGACGGCAGCGTGGTGACGTCCGCCGGCGGTACCGCGTACCTGGCCCTGCGCCCGCTGCTGGCCGACTACGTCCTGTCCATGCCGCGCGGCGCACAGGTGATCTACCCCAAGGACGCCGCCCAGATCGTCGCGATGGGTGACGTCTTCCCCGGTGCCAAGGTGCTCGAGGCCGGTGCCGGCTCGGGGGCGTTGACCTGCTCGCTGCTGCGGGCGGTGGGGTCGACCGGGCAGGTGGTCTCGTACGAGCTGCGCCCCGAGTTCGCCGAGATCGCCCGCCGCAACGTCGAGGCGTTCTTCGGCGTCATTCCGCAAAATTGGACTCTTCGCATAGGCGACGTGGCGGACTGTGACGAGGCCGGGTTCGACCGCATAATCCTTGACATGCTGACCCCGTGGGAGGTGCTCGACATGGTCGAGCGCGGTCTCCTGCCGGGCGGCGTGCTGATCGGCTACGTGGCGACCACCCCGCAACTGTCCGAGCTGGTCGAGGCGCTGCGCGAGCGGGGCGGGTGGACCGAGCCGCGGGCCTGGGAGAGCCTGGTACGCGACTGGCACGCCGAGGGGCTCGCGGTACGCCCGGACCATCGTATGATCGCCCACACCGCGTTCCTGGTGAGCAGCCGGCGCCTCGCCCCCGGGGTGGTCGCGCCGCCCCGGCGGCGTAAGCCGAGCAAGGGCGCCGAGGCGTACGCGCTGCGCCGGGGCGCGGCCGCCGCCGGTGGCTCGGCCAACGGAGCGGCCGCCGACGCCGACCGGGCCGGGAGCGGTCGAGGGCAGGACGATCCGGAGGTGACATGACCCGGCCCAGCTTCGGTGGCGAGATCCCCGCCGTCTTCCCGGACTGGTCGCCCTACCAGGACCTGGAGTCGGCGGCCCGGGCCTACCTGCGCGACCCCGAAATCGCCCTGGAGGCGCTGTCCGGCGTGCTGCGCGGTGCCAGCGTGCTGGGCTTCACCCTGGAGCGCTTCGTCAACGAGGTCAACGGGGTGTGGCAGGAGGTCGTCGTCTGCGACGGGACCCGGCTGGTGCTGTGGCACGGTGAGGACGTGCCGCCCGGCGACGGGCCGCCGGGCTCGATGACGTCGTCGGTACGCGTGGTGGCGCTGTCGGCGGTGACCGAGGTGGGCTGCCGCCAGCGTCTGACCCGTACCGCGACCGGGGCCGTCCGGGTCGACAGCATCGACGTCTACCTGCTGCTCACGTCGCTGGACGAGGCCGGCGGGCCGGCGACCGAGGAGGCCACCACGCCGACGACGATGCGCCACGACGCCCTGCGCTTCGGCAAGACGCTTGACGACGGCGGCGCCGGGCAGATCAGCCGGCTCGAGGAGTTCGCCCGGCTGGTCTCCTCGCTGGTCGGCCGCCCGATGATCTGAAGCGGTCAGTCCTCCGCGGAGGGGCCGGCCACCGGCGCGCCGTCACTGGCGCGCTGTACGTGGATGCAGTCGCCGGGGCACTCCTTGGCCGCGTCGATCACCTCGAGGCGCAGGTGGGCCGGAACACCGACGCGGCTGCCCTCGGCGAGTTGAAGGTCGCCCGACTCGTCCTTGACGTAGGCGAGGCCGTCGACATCGAACTCGAAGACCTCCGGCGCGTACTGGACGCACAGCCCGTCACCGGTACAGAGGTTCTGGTCCACCCAGACCTGCAGTTCATCGGTATCGACAGTCATGTTGTCCCTCTTGTTCCTCAAGGCACGCCTGGATGTCGACGCTACCGGATCAACCACCGGGCGCCTACAGCGCGTCGCCCGGATTGGTAACACATCACGCCGTGGCGTTTGGTACGAGGCTTTGTGGGCGATCAGCAGTTAGTGTTAGAGCACGACGTTCAAAGCCCCGGGGAGGTGGGACGTGGCACGCAGCGACGACGCGGAGACGCGCGCCGCACGGTGGGAGAAGGATGCCCACGATCTCTCCAACCAGGTCGCGTTCCTGCAGGAAGAGATCGCCCTGCTGCGGCGCAAGCTGACCGAGAGTCCGCGACACGTCCGCCAGCTCGAGGAGCGGCTGGCGGCGGCTCAGGCTCAGATCGCGCGGATCACGGAGAACAACGAGCGCATGGTCGCCACGCTCAAGGAAGCGCGTGCGCAGATCATCACGCTCAAGGAGGAGGTCGACCGCCTGGCGCAGCCGCCGAGCGGGTACGGCGTATTCCTGACCAGGCATGACGACGGCACCGTGGACGTGTTCACCGGCGGGCGGAAGCTGCGGGTGGCCGTGTCCCCGACGATCGAACTGGATGAGTTGCGGCGGGGCCAGGAGGTCCTGCTCAACGACGCCCTCAACGTGGTCGACGCGTTCGGCTTCGAGCGCAGCGGCGAGGTCGTCATGCTGAAGGAGGTTCTCGAGGGGGGCGACCGCGCCCTGGTGATCTCCCACGCTGACGAGGAGCGCATCGTGCTGCTCGCCGACACGCTCGTCGATGAGCCGCTGCGCGCCGGCGACTCGCTCATGATCGAGCCCCGGTCGGCGTACGCGTACGAGCGGATCCCCAAGAGCGAGGTCGAGGAGCTCGTGCTGGAGGAGGTCCCGGATGTCGACTACACCGACATCGGCGGCCTGTCCCGGCAGATCGAGCAGATCCGTGACGCGGTGGAGCTGCCGTTCCTGCACGCCGACCTGTTCCGCGAGCACCAGCTGCGCCCGCCGAAGGGCGTCCTGCTGTACGGCCCGCCCGGCTGCGGCAAGACCCTCATCGCCAAGGCGGTGGCCAACTCGCTGGCCAAGAAGATCGCCGAGAAGCGTGGCGAGGAGAAGCGGGCCAGCTACTTCCTCAACATCAAGGGCCCGGAGCTGCTCAACAAGTACGTCGGCGAGACCGAGCGGCACATCCGGCTGATCTTCCAGCGAGCCCGGGAGAAGGCCGGCGAGGGTACCCCGGTGATCGTGTTCTTCGACGAGATGGACTCCGTCTTCCGCACCCGCGGCTCCGGGGTCTCCTCCGATGTGGAGAATACGATCGTCCCGCAGCTGCTCAGCGAGATCGACGGCGTCGAGGGGCTGGAGAACGTCATCGTCATCGGCGCCTCCAACCGGGAAGACATGATCGACCCGGCGATCCTGCGGCCGGGTCGGCTCGACGTCAAGATCAAGATTGAGCGCCCGGACGCCGAGGCGGCCAAGGACATCTTCAGCAAGTACATCCTCACCGGCCTGCCGTTGCACTCCGACGACCTGGCCGAGCACGGCGGGTCCACCGAGGCGACGGTGGCGGCGATGATCGACGCCGTGGTCATGCGGATGTACTCCGAGACCGAAGAGAACCGGTTCCTCGAGGTCACCTACGCCAACGGTGACAAGGAGGTCCTGTACTTCAAGGACTTCAACTCGGGCGCCATGATTCAGAACATCGTCGACCGCGGCAAGAAGATGGCCATCAAGGACTTCCTGTCCAACGGACAGAAGGGACTGCGCCTGCAGCACCTACTGGACGCCTGCGTCGACGAGTTCCGTGAGAACGAGGATCTGCCCAACACGACCAACCCCGATGACTGGGCTCGGATCTCCGGCAAGAAGGGCGAGCGGATCGTGTACATCCGCACGCTCGTCTCCGGCGGCAAGGGCGCGGAATCGGGGCGGTCGATAGAGACCGCTACCAACACCGGTCAGTACCTGTAGCGCCGAGGCGTACGGGGCGTCCGCGACCGGCGGGCGCCCCGTTGGCGTTGGAGGGCCGGGGTCGTCGGTGCCTCCCCGGGGTGCCGCGGCGCCGGTCGGTCAGGCTGATGCGCAGCACGTCCGGTCACCGATTCGGGACAGGGCGCCGTAGGCTCGTTGCAGGGGAGCGGGCGACGACCGGGGCGTACGCCCCGGGCAATGCGAGGGAGCGGCATGAGCGAGCGTAGCGAGGCGACGCGATGAGCGTGCGGCGGGTCATGGGCACCGAGATCGAGTACGGCGTGTCGGTACCGGGGCAGCCCGGCGCCAACCCGATGGTCACGTCGTCGCAGGTGGTCAACGCCTACGGCGCGCGGCCCGAGTTGACCCGGGGCGGCCGGGCCCGCTGGGACTACGAGGAGGAGTCACCGCTGCGGGACGCCCGTGGCTTCAGCTACTCCGGTGCCCTGTACGACCCGGCCGAGGCCCTCGCCGACGAGGACCTGGGCCTGGCCAACGTGATACTGACCAACGGCGCCCGCCTGTACGTCGACCACGCCCACCCGGAGTACTCGACCCCGGAGGTCACCAACCCGCGTGACGCGGTGCTGTGGGACAAGGCGGGGGAGCGGGTGATGGCCGAGGCGTCCCGCCGGGCGGCCACCATCCCCGGCGCGCACCCGATCCACCTGTACAAGAACAACACCGACAACAAGGGCGCCAGCTACGGCGCGCACGAGAACTACCTGATGCGCCGGTCGACGCCGTTCGCCGACATCGTGATGCACCTGACCCCCTTCTTCGTCACCCGCCAGATCGTGTGCGGCGCGGGACGGGTCGGCATCGGCCAGGACGGCAACACGCCCGGCTTCCAGATCTCCCAGCGCGCCGACTTCTTCGAGGTCGAGGTCGGCCTGGAGACCACCCTCAAGCGGCCCATCATCAACACCCGCGACGAGCCGCATGCCGACGCCGACAAGTACCGCCGGCTGCACGTCATCATCGGCGACGCCAACCTGTCCGAGATCTCCACGTACCTGAAGGTCGGCACCACCTCGCTGGTGCTGTCGATGATCGAGGAGAAGGCGCTCCCCGGCGATCTGGGGATCGCCGACCCGGTCAGTGAGCTCAAGGCGGTCAGTCACGACCCGTCGTTGAAGCACCTGGTCCGCATGCGCGACGGACGCCGGCTGACCGCGCTGGACATCCAGTGGGCGTTCTACGAGCGGGCCCGGGCGTTCGCCGAGGCCCGCCGAGGCGAGGACGAGACCGAAGAGATGACCTTCGACGTGCTGGACCGCTGGGAGAGCATCCTGGACCGGCTCGGCCGCGATCCCGGGCTGTGCGCCGATGAGCTGGACTGGGTGGCCAAGCTGCGCCTGCTGGACGGGTACCGGGAGCGGGAGTCGCTCGGCTGGGCATCGCACAAGCTGCAACTGGTCGACCTGCAGTACTCCGACGTGCGGCTGGAGAAGGGGCTCTACCACCGCCTGGTCGCGCGCGGGTCGATGAAGACCCTGTTCGGCGAGGACGAGGTACGCCGGGCGATGGTCGAACCGCCAGGCGACACCCGCGCCTACTTCCGTGGCCGCTGCCTGGCCCAGTACGCGTCCGAGGTGGTCGCGGCCAGCTGGGACTCGGTCATCTTCGATGTGGGACGGGAGTCGCTGGTGCGGGTACCGATGATGGAGCCCGAGCGGGGGACCCGCAAGCACGTGGGCGCTCTGTTCGACCGCTGCGCCAGCGCCAAGGATCTGCTCGAGGCGATCACTTCCGGGTAACGTCGGAGGATCGCGGTACGTTGGCACGCACAAGAGAGCACGCACCGGCAGTGTGCGGAGGAGGGCCCGCATGGCAACTCGTGAACCCGGCGGACAGTCGCAGTCCGGCCGTTCCCGCCGTGAAGAAGACATAGACCAGGCGCCTGCCCCCGAGGCCAATGCCGAGGTGACGGAGCGCCACGAGAAGCTGAGCGAGGACGTCGACGACCTGCTCGACGAGATCGACTCGGTCCTCGAGGAGAACGCGGAGGAGTTCGTCCGGGGCTACGTCCAAAAGGGCGGAGAGTAATCCGCCCGTCCGGTCCGAGGGGGCCGGGCGGACCCGGCGCCGGTCAGCGGTGAGCCCCCCGTCACCGCGGGCAGTGCCATGACCAGTGCGGTGACGCGGCAGCCGACCGGCTGCCGCGGCGCCCGCGGGTACCACCGTCAGACGTCGCTACGCCTCGGCCAGAAGTTTGAGGTGCTTCTGGGCGAGTAGGGCGGCGTCTGTGCGATCCGCGGCACGCTCTACCCCGATCATGTTGACCACGATCATCTGTTCGGTAACGTACGTGGCATTCTCTGCTTCAGCCGTGACGACGGTCTGGGTCAGGTCGGTGACGACCTCCAGCACCCGAGCACGGCGATCAGATACTGAAAGGAACCACGTGGCAGCGGGCTTCGATCCTTCCGGGCGCTTCCCGGCCGTGTTCACCAGGCCGGGATCGTCGTCGTTCAGCGAGTTCCTGAGCACCGCCGCGCCGGACCTGCTGCCCGGCCGGCGCCCGCTGCCCGCCGGCCACTCCGCCGACGTCTCGCCGCACGCGACCACGATCGTCGCGATCATCTGTGCAGAGGGCGTAGTGATGGCCGGTGACCGCCGGGCCACCATGGGCAACCTCATCGCGAGCCGCGACATCGAGAAGGTCTTTGCCGCGGACGCGTACTCGCTCGTCGGCATCGCGGGTACGGCCGGCGTCGGCATCGAGTTGATGCGGCTGTTCCAGGTCGAACTCGAGCACTACGAGAAGATCGAGGGCGCGATGCTCTCGCTGCACGGCAAGGCCAACCGGCTGGCGACGATGATCCGCAACAACCTCGGGGCGGCCCTGCAGGGCCTGGCCGTCGTCCCGCTGTTCGCCGGCTTCGACGTGGACGCCGAGGACCCCGCCCACGCCGGGCGCATCTTCAGCTTCGACATCGCCGGTGGGGTCTACGAGGAGAAGGGCTACGACGCCATCGGCTCGGGCTCGATCTTCGCGAAGTCGGCGCTCAAGAAGCGGTACCGTGCCGGCGTCAGCCTCGACGACGGGGTCCGCCTGGCGATGGAGGCGCTGTACGACGCCGCCGACGACGACACCGCCACCGGCGGCCCCGACCTGACCCGGCGCATCTTCCCGGTCGTGATGACCGCGACCGCGGACGGTTCGCGGCGGCTGACCGACGAGGAGGCGGCCGCGGTGGCAGAGGAAGTGGTCCGCGCCCGGATGGAGAACCCGGGCGGCTGACGCCCGCCCACGCAGTCCGCAAGTCGACGATCGCCGTAGAAGGAGACACGAGCCGCCGTGGCCATGCAGTTCTACGCCTCACCCGAGCAGATCATGCGGGACCGCTCGGAGTACGCCCGCAAGGGCATCGCCCGTGGTCGCAGCGTGGTCGTGCTCACCTACGAGGGCGGGGTGCTGTTCGTCGCCGAGAACGTGTCGACCGCCCTGCACAAGGTCAGCGAGATCTACGATCGGATCGGGTTCGCCGCGGTCGGGCGGTTCAACGAGTTCGAGAACCTGCGCGCCGCCGGGATCCGCCACGCCGACCTGCGCGGCTACTCGTACGACCGGCGGGACGTGACCGCGCGATCCCTGGCCAACGCGTACGCCCAGACGCTGGGCGCCATCTTCACCGAGCAGTCCAAGCCGTTCGAGGTGGAGATCTGCGTCGCCGAGGTCGGCAGCCGGCCGGAGCGCGACGAACTGTACCGGCTCACCTACGACGGGTCGGTGTACGACGAGTCGGGCTCCGGCACGATCGCGATGGGCGGGCAGGCGGACTCGATCCTCCAGGTACTGGGGGCCCGCCACCGCTCTGACATGACGCTGCACGACGCCGCGCGGCTGGCGGTGGAGGCGCTGGGCAGCGTCGGCGGCGAGGGCGGCCAGCCGCGCCAGATCGACGCCGGCCAGCTCGAGGTCGCCGTGCTCGACCGGCGCCGGCCGGGGCGTACCTTCCGGCGGATCACCGGCGCCGCGCTCGCCCCGCTGCTGGCCCCTGCCGAGGACGGTGGCGTCGGGGACGCCGACAAGGCCGCCGGAGACGAGCCGACGGTCGCGGAGCCGGGCACGTCGCCGGCGGACAAGTCCCCGGGCGGGGTCGACCCGCTCGCCAACGGCGAGGGCTGACCGGCCTGCCCCGGAGTCGGACAACCCGGCGCCTGACCCGCCGCGAGCGGCGGGTCAGGCCCGGTAGGGGTCAGGCCGGCGGGTCCGCCGCGACCGGCGGGCGCGGCGGCAGCAGCCCGCGGTCGCGGTTGAGTACCTCGGCGTCGCGGATCGCGACCGCCCGCGCCAGCTCGGTGACCCGCTGCTCGCTCTCGCGTAGCCGCAGGTAGAAGTTGATGACCGCGAACACGAACGTCACGATCAACGCGTACAGCAGCAGGTCCGCGCCGCGGCCGACGCCGAAGAGGTGTGCCACCCAGGTGGTGGCCTCGGGGTACACCACCGCGACGGCGTTGAGCAGAAGGAACGCGATGAACGCCAGGCGCTTGCCGGCCTGCATGCGTACCCCGTGCTGGCCCCGTACGAACATGATGAGGAAGCCGACGACCGCCGTCAGCAGGACGGCCTGAAAGATCATGAGCTTCATGTCGTCACTTCCCGCGCCGTGACATCGAGACGTCGAACAGGATGTTGACGCCGTTGATCAGGGACTGGCCCTTGGCCCGTGAGTAGTCGGTGTAGAGGATCGTCACCGGGTACTCCACGACGCGCCAGTCGGAGCGGGCGAGGACCGAGGCGATCTCGGAGGCGTGGGCCATTCCGTTGTGCGTGATGCGCAGCCGCTCGGCCGCCCCGCGGCCGAACACCCGCAGCCCGTTGTGCGCGTCGGTGAGCTTCAGGCGGCGCGCGGTGGGGCTGAGGGCGACGACGGTGCGCAGCACCACCCGCTTGATCCACGGGACGGACGCCGCGTTCTGGAGGAAGCGGGAGCCGAGCACGACGTCGGCCTCGCCCGACCGGGCCAGCTCCAGCATCCCGACGACGTCCTCGACGCGGTGCTGCCCGTCGGCGTCGAAGGTGACGAAGTACCGGCCGCCGGTACGGGCGAGCGCGTAGCTCACCCCGGTCTGCAGCGCCGCGCCCTGCCCCATGTTGATCGGGTGGCGGACCAGGTGGGCCCGGGTACCGAGGATCTCCTGCGCGGAGGCGTCGGTGCTGCCGTCGTCGACGCACACGACGTTGGGGAACGTCGTGAGCACCTGCTCCACGACGCCGGCGATCACCTTCTCCTCGTTGTACACGGGGATGACGACCCACACGTCCGCATTGCTCCGGATCACACGCTCACCCCTCAGCCGTACGCCGGCTCATGATAGGCCGGTGGTCACACCAGCGGACGCACGAGCCGCCAGTACGCGCGCATGACCGCGTTCAGCGGTCCGACCACGGCCGGCAGGTCGATCGCGCTGGTGGACACCTGGTCGGTCAGCAGGCCCATCCACTGCCGGTCGGTGAGCGTACGCTCGCCCTGCAGCAGCCGCCGGCGGCGCCGGATGTGGCCGGCGCGCCCGAGCAGCCACCGCCAGCTCCGCAGCTTGGCCCCCAGCCACCCCTGCCTGGCCGCCAGGGCCACCATGGCGAGCTCCAGGCCGAGCAGGGCGGGCGCGAGCAGCAGCAGGGCACGCCAGCCCCACAGCGTGGCCAGGAACATCAGCCGGTTGCGCTCGATGAGGTAGAACTTGAACTCGTTGCGGGAGAACTCGTACCGGTGCACCGCCACCGCGTCGGGGACGTACACCACCCGCCGGCCGCGCCGCCACACCCGCATCGACAGCTCGGTGTCCTCGTGGTAGGCGAAGTACTCCGGGTCGAAGCCGCCGAGCTCCTCCCACAGCGCCCGCCGCATCAGCAGGCAGGCGCCGCTGGCGACGGCGACGTCGACCGGTTCGGTGCCCTCCTCCGGCTCGCCCATCCGTCCGGCCCAGGTCAGGCCGAGGATGTGGACCGGGTTGCCGGCGGAGTTGATGAGCCGGGGGTCGTCGGGCAGCCGGACACTGCCGCCCGCGATGCCGATCTCCGGGCGGGCGGCCTCGGCGGCCAGCCGGGCCAGGGTGGTCGGCTCGACGACCGCATCGCCGTTGACCAGCGCGAGGTACTCGCCCGTCGCGACCGAGGCGCCGGCGTTGCAGCCGCCCGCGAAGCCCAGGTTCTCCCCGGGGCGCACCACGCTCACGCCGGGCAGCCGCTCGAGGACCTCGACGTCGTCGGTGGTACACCCGTTGTCGACCAGCACCACGTCGCAGGCCACCTTCTCGGAGGCGAGCAGGGCCTCCACGCAGCGGCGCAGCCACGGCTCGGCCTTCCAGGCGAGGACGACGGCGCTCACCCGTGGCAGAACCGCCTCCCGGTCCGCGGTCATCCTCGGCCTCCCGTCGGTCATCCGTGCGCCGTCCGTCGGCGATCCGTGCGTGGTCCGTCGGTCGTCCGTGCCCGGCGCACGGCCAGGGTAGCGGTATCCACGACACCGACAACGTGTATTGCTACATTAAGACAAGCGTTAACACAAATCACGGGCGGCCGGACCGGTTGCCGCGCGGGAGGGGGAGGCCGATGATGATCGAGGTCGATCCGGCGTCGCCGGTTCCTCCGTACGAGCAGGTGCGCGCCCGCATCGCGGCGCTTGCCGGGGAGGGCCAGCTGGCGGCGGGTACCCGGCTGCCCACGGTCCGTCAGCTCGCCGGTGATCTCGGTCTCGCGGTCAACACCGTGGCCAGGGCCTACCGCGAACTGGAGGCGGCCGGGCTGGTCCAGACCCGGGGCCGGCACGGCACGTTCGTCACCCACCGGGCCAGCGGCGTGCCCGCCGAGGCCGAGCGGCTCGCGGCCCGGTACGCCGAACAGACCCGGCACCTGGGCCTGAGCCCGGCCCAGGCGCTGGACCTGGTGCACGCGGCGCTGGGCCACCCCGAGGTCGACCGGAAGGCCTGAGCGGCCGGGCCCGCGGTCAGCGGCGGTCAGCGGCGGTCAGCGGCGGGCGGCGAGCAGGTGTGGCAGGGCGACCTCGAGCATGTCCCGCCAGTGCGGCAGCGGCGGCAGGCCGGCGACCGCCCAGCGGTCGTGCCCGAGCACGCTGTACGCCGGCCGGCGCGCCCGGCGTACGAACTTCTCGCTCGTCGTCGGGCGGACCCGGGCGGGATCCAGCCCGGCCCCGGCGAAGACGGCGCGCGCCAGCTCGTACCAGGTGGTCTCGCCGGCCGCGGTGCCGTGGTAGACCCCGGCCGGTACGTCGTCGGCCGAGCCGATCTCCACCAGGCGCTCGGCGAGGGCGTACGACCAGGTCGGCTGGCCCCACTGATCGTTGACCACGTCGACGTGGTCGCGGTCGGCGGCCAGGCGAAGCATCGTGGCCACGAAGTTGGTCCCGTGCGCGCCGTACATCCACCCGGTGCGCACGACCAGGGCGCCCTCGGCCAGCGCAGCCTGCTCGCCGGCGAGCTTGCTCCGCCCGTACGCGTTGACCGGATCGGCCGGGGCGTCCTCGGGGTACGGCCGGACCGCGTCACCGCGGAAGACGTAGTCGGTGGACAGGTGCAGCAGCCGCGCGCCGGCGGCCCGGCTGGCCGCGGCGAGGACGCCGACCGCGGTGCCGTTGACGGCGAGCGCCCGCTCGTACGCGGTCTCGGCGCCGTCCACGTCCGTCCAGGCGGCCGCGTTGACCACGACGTCGTGACCGGGTACCGCGGCTGCGACCGCCGCCGCGTCGCACAGGTCCAGGTCGGCGTGGGTGAGGGCGGTGACGGGCAGGCCGTGGCGGCCGAGCACCTCGACGACGTCCCGGCCGAGCATGCCCGCCGCACCGGTCACCAACCAGCGCGTCACCGTCCGGCTCGTGCTTTCCAGCCGATGATCCCGGCGCCGCCGGTGACGGCGGCGGAACCGGCGTCGCCGGCACAGCCGGTCACGAGGATCCCCACGAGGCCGGGAGTCTATCGGATCACGCTCTCCGCGACGGTAGCAAAGCCGACACGCGTCCCGGACGCCGCGTCGCAACCCGCCGGCGACGAGATGAGAAAAATCGGCCTTGATCCGACCCGCCTCGCTACGGCATGAACGCGCCCTCGGCGGCTAATGTCTTTCCATGGACCGGCGCATCTTCGGACTGGAGACCGAGTACGGGGTCACCTGTACCTACCGCGGGCAGCGGCGGCTGTCCCCGGACGAGGTGGCGCGTTACCTTTTCCGTCGGGTCGTGTCGTGGGGACGTTCCAGCAACGTGTTCCTGCGCAACGGCGCGCGGCTTTACCTGGACGTCGGCTCGCATCCGGAGTACGCGACTCCGGAGTGCGACTCAGTTCCCGACCTTGTCATGCACGACCGTGCCGGCGAGCGCATCCTCGAGGGGCTGCTCGTCGACGCGGAGAAGCGCCTGCACGACGAGGGCATCGCGGGGGAGATCTACCTCTTCAAGAACAACACCGACTCGGCCGGCAACTCGTACGGCTGCCACGAGAACTTTCTCGTCAGCCGGCACGGGGAGTTCGGGCGGCTGGCCGACGTACTGATTCCCTTCCTGGTCACCCGTCAGCTCATCTGCGGCGCCGGCAAGGTGCTGCAGACGCCGCGGGGAGCCGTGTACTGCCTGTCCCAACGCGCCGAGCACATCTGGGAGGGCGTCTCGTCGGCGACCACCCGGAGCCGGCCGATCATCAACACCCGGGACGAGCCGCACGCGGACGCCGAGCGGTACCGGCGGCTGCACGTCATCGTGGGTGACTCGAACATGAACGAGGTGACGACGCTGCTCAAGGTGGGCAGCGCCGACATCGTGCTGCGGATGATCGAGGCCGGCGTGCCGGTACGCGACCTCACCCTGGAGAACCCGATCCGGGCTATCCGGGAGGTCAGCCACGACATCACCGGGCGGCGCAAGGTACGGCTCGCCAACGGCAAGGAGTGCAGCGCGCTCGACATCCAGCAGGAGTACTTCGCGCGGGCGACCGAGTTCGTCGAGCGGCGCGGCTCGGACGCCGCCACCAAGCGGGTGGTGGACCTGTGGGGCCGGGTGCTGCAGGCGGTCGAGAGCGGTGACCTGTCCGGCGTGGACCGCGAGATCGACTGGGTGACCAAGCTGCGGATGATCGAGGGGTACCAGCGCAAGCACGACCTGCCGCTGTCGCACCCCCGGGTGGCCCAGATGGACCTCGCGTACCACGACCTGCGTCGCGGTCGTGGGCTGTACGCCCTGTTGGAGAAGCGGGGTGCGGTCGACCGGGTGGCTACGGACGTGGAGATCTTCCAGGCCAAGGAGACCCCGCCGCAGACCACGCGGGCCAGGCTGCGCGGTGAGTTCATCCGGCACGCGCAGGAGCGGCGCCGCGACTTCACCGTCGACTGGGTACACCTCAAGCTCAATGACCAGGCACAACGAACGGTGCTCTGCAAGGACCCGTTCCGGGCCTACGACGAACGGGTCGACCGCCTGATCGCCAGCATGTGACCGGCCGGTAGGCTCGGCGGCGCGATGGCACCCGACGAACCAGCCGCCGAGCTGACGCCCGCGCCGCCGGCGTCCGCGCACGCGTCCTCCGTGTCCCCGCAGGCGTCGCAGCCACCTCCGGTGCCGCCTGCGGTGGCCGAGTCGCGGGTGGCGAACGAGGCTGCCGATCCGGTCGACCGGGTGCTCGCGCGGGCCCGGGCGCTGACCGCCACCCGCTCCCAGCGGGTCCGCCTCGGTCTCGGCGGCGGGGCCCTCGCGCTGCTCGCGCTGGTCGGCTTCGTCTCCTGCGAGGCGGGCGCGCCCGGCGACGCCACGGCACGCCCGGCCTTCAGCGCGGCCGCGGAGCCGCCCGACCCGGTGGCGGTGCTGACGCCGGGCCCGGCGCCTACCACCGACGGCTGTCACGGCGCCGTCACCGCGGCGCAGGCGTCGAAGGCGGCCGGCTTCCCGGTGACCGCGGCCGGCGGTGACGCCGCGGCGGCCGTCCGGGTCTACGCCCAGGCGGCACGCGGGCAGGGGCTGGATGCCACCGTCCAGCTGTGCCCGTTCTCGGGCGCCGGCGGCGACCAGGTGTACGTCATGACGATGACGTTCCCCAACACCGCACAGGCCGAGCGGATGTACGCCGGTACCGGCGCCGGACAGGTCGCGGCGAAACCGGTCACGGGCGTCGGGGACGCGGCGACCAGCGACGGGGCGCAGACGTTGCTGGCCCGGCGGGGGCGCAGCCTGGTGCTGGTCTACCTGGTCCGGCCGGCCGACCCGCGCGGCGACCACAGCGGGGCGCTGCGGGCGCTCGCGCTGGCCGCCCTCGGCAAGGCCTGAGCGGGCCCGGGCCCCATGACGACGGAGACGACGCAGACGCGGGTACGGCGGCCGGGGGTGCTGCTGGTCCTCCTCGGGACCGTGACCGGCATCGGGCCGTTCTCGATGGACATGTACCTGCCGGCGTTGCCCCACATCGGAGACGAGTTCCACGCCGGTCCGTCCGGGGTCCAGCTCACCCTCACCGCCTGCCTGGTCGGGCTGGCGGTCGGCCAGCTCCTGATCGGCCCGCTGAGCGACCGGTGGGGCCGGCGCCGCCCGGTCCTGGCCGGCCTCGGCCTGTACGCGGTGACCTCGCTGCTGTGCGCCGTGGCCCCGTCGGTCGGCGCGCTGACCGCGGCCCGGCTGGGCCAGGGCGTGGCCGGCGGCGCGGCCCTCGTGATCGTCCGCGCCGTGGTACGCGACCTGTACAGCGGCGCCGCCGCGGCGGCGTACTTCTCACGCCTCATGCTGATCTTCGGTGTCGCGCCGGTCGTCGCGCCGAGCCTGGGCGGACTGGCCCTGCGGGTCACGGGCTGGCGGGGGATCTTCGTCATCCTCGCCGCGATCGGCGCGCTGGTCCTCGCCGCCGCCGTCGTCGGGCTGCCGGAGACGCTGCCGCCGGAGCGCCGGTACGCCGGTGGGCTGGCGCAGACGCTGCGCGGCATGCGGGCGCTGCTGCGCGACCGCGGGTACGTCGGGTACGTGCTCGCGCTGGGCCTGGGCGGCGCCGGGCTGTTCGCGTACATCGCCGGCTCGTCGTACGCGCTACAGCGGGTCTACGGCGCCTCACCGCAGCTCTACGGCCTGTTGTTCGGGCTGAACGCGCTCGGGTTCGTGTTCGTCGGCCAGCTCAACGGCCGGCTGGTGCGCCGGGTGCCGCCCCGCCGCCTGCTCGCGATCGGGTTGGCCGTCCTGGTCGGCGCCGCGGTCGCGTTCCTGCTGGTGACGCGCTGGCACCAGCTGGCTGCCGCGGCGGTACCGCTGTTCGTGTTCATGTCCGTCTTCGGCCTGGTGTTCCCCAACACCACCGCGCTGGCGCTCGACCTCCACCCCGAGCGGGCCGGTGCGGCCTCGGCCCTGCTGGGTGCCGGGCAGTCGCTGTGCGGCGCGATCATCGCGCCGCTGGTCGGCCTGGCCGGTGCGGGCAGCGCGACCCCGATGGCGCTGGCGATGACGGTGTCGGCGGTCGGTGGGGGGCTCGCGTTCCTGACCGTCGCCGGCCGCGCGTACCGTGACCCGGCGCGCCGGGAGACGGTGGCGCCCAAGTAGCGCGCGACGGCGGCGCGGCACACCAGCAGCCGTGTCACCAGGTCAAGCGGTGTCACCCGGTCACAGGTCGCCGCGTCCGCGCTCGCCCGCATGTCGGTGCGGCCACCGCAGCTGGCCGGTCGGTTCAGGTACTGGGCCCGGCCGCTCGGAGCAGCGACGCGGCGTGCCGACCGGCCGCGGCGGCGGCGAGGAAGTACGTGTGGTCGGCGTCCAGGTCGCGGCCCATCGTCGACAGCTTCACCGGCAGGGCCCGCAGCGCATCGTCGAGCCCGTCCAGCGGCACCGTCACCACCCGATGGCGGTGCCGCAGCGGTTCGAGGGCCGTGTCGACGCCGAGGGCGGGGTCGACGCCGGCCGGTACCACCAGGTCGGCCGGTGCCAGGGCGACCCGGCCGTACGCGGTCAGGCTGTGGTGCGACACCCCGTAGTGGCGGGCGCGAGGGTCCGCGGCGGAGATCCGCAGCGATCCGACCGGCCGGCCCGACAGCGCGGCCACGGCGTTGACCGCCTCGCCCACGGCGACGCCGGAGAAGCCCCAGGGGGTGCCGGTACCGAGGTTGCCCGGGCCCTGCGCGACGACCGCGACGTCGGCGCGCAGGACGTGGCGGGCCGCGAGCAGGCCGGTGTGCACGTTGCTCGCCTCCAGATCGCCGCCGAAGGCCTGCCCGGCCGTGACCACGCCGGCGAGCCGGTCGGCGAGGGCGTCCAGGGTGCGGGAGAACCAGGCGGGCAGCGCGCCGCCGTCGGTCATGACGTACCCGATGCGCGCGTCCGGCCGGTCGGCGTGCACGCCGGCGATCACGGCGGGCAGCGCGGAGTGCAGGTCGGCGATCACCACCGGCATCCCGTCGACCGAGTCCGCCGACGCGAGGACGGCGCGGTGCGGCGAGTCGTCCTCGTCCGCGGCCAGTACGACCGCCTGCAGCGGCGTGTAGCGGGCCTTCACGACGTGCCCGGGCCGGTCGGCGTCCGCGGGCAGCCGGTCGGGCAGCGCGACGACCAGGGCGTACCCACCGGTACCGAGGCCCAGCGCGAGCGCGTTGAGGTTGAGCAGGACGCGGTCGCCGACCTCCGGCTCGCCGACCAGCACCGGGTAGGCCAGTGCCCGTACCCCCGCCGGGTCGCCGGGTCGGCGCGGCTCCACCGCCACGTCGAGCTCGACCGCCCCCCGCCAGCGTCGACGCAGCCCGGTCACGGTGCCACGCCGCCATCGGATCACCGTGCCACGCTAACGCACCGGTTGCTCGCACTGATGTTCGGATTCGACCCGAAGGGGACCGGCATTGAGCCGCTGACGCTGCTAGCGTCGCTAGCGTGTCGCGCAGCCGCACCGAACGCCTCGTCAACCTGGTCATCTGCCTGCTGTCCACCCGCCGCTTCCTGACCGCGGCGCAGATCGCCGCGACCGTGCCCGGCTACGAGCACGATCCGGACGATCCGCGCGATCACGAGGCGTTCCAGCGCAAGTTCGAGCGGGACAAGGCCGAGCTGCGTGATCTCGGGGTACCGCTGGAGACGGGCACCGCCAGCGTCTTCGACACCGAACCGGGCTACCGCATCGCCCCGGGTGAGTACGCCCTGCCCGACATCCACCTCGAACCCGACGAGGCGGCCGCCGTGGGTATCGCGGCGCGCACCTGGCAGCACGCCGGCCTCGCCGCCGCCGCGTCGTCCGCGCTGGCCAAGCTTCGTGCCGCCGGAATCGACGTCGACCGGCAGGCCACCCTCGGCGTAGAGCCGGTGGTCCGGGTGGACCCGGCGTTCGAGCCGCTGACCGGCGCGGTGCGCGACCGGCAGGCGGTCACCTTCGACTACCGGACGCCGTCGGACGACCAGCCCACCACCCGGCGGCTCCAGCCGTGGGGGGTGGTGTGCTGGCGTGGCCGGTGGTACGTGGTCGGGCACGACCTGGGGCGGGACGCGCCCCGCTGCTTCCGGCTCTCCCGGGTGGTCGGCGACGTGCGGCGCGTCGGCGCGCCCGCTGCGTACGAGCCGCCCGACGTCGACCTGATCAGCTACGTGGCGCGCTGGTCCGGCCCCCGGGAGCGCACCTGCCGGGCGACCGTGCTGGTCGCCGAGGGGCGGGGCGCCGGCATCCGCCGGTACGCCGAACAGGTGGTCCCGGGCGAGGACGGTGACCGGGTGGTGCTCAAGTACGCCGACGCCGAGGGGCTGGCCGCGTGGCTGGTCGGCTACGGTGCGGACGTCGTGGTGCTGGACCCGCCGGAGGTGCGCGACTTCGTGGTGAAACGGCTGCACGAGATCGCCGCGGTGCACCCGGTGGCGCAGCAGGAGGTGAGGGCATGACCGGGCGGAGCGAGGCGTCTGTGGCCGAGCGGAGCGAGGTCATCCGGAGGCTCAGTGTCGGCGCTCGCGGCGCCGAGCGGAGCGAGGCGTCGTGAGCGGGTCGGCGGACCGGCTGTCCCGGCTGCTCAACCTGGTGCCGTACCTGCTGTCCCGGCCCGGCATCGCGGTCGCCGAGGCGGCCGGCGACCTCGGGGTCACCGAGCGCCAGCTCCGCGACGATCTCGAGCTGCTCTGGGTGTGTGGCCTGCCTGGGTACGGGCCGGGTGACCTCATCGACATGGCGCTCGACGGGGACCGGGTCACGATCACCTACGACGCCGGCATCGACCGGCCGCTGCGGCTGACCCGCGACGAGGCGCTCGCCCTGGTGGTGGCCCTGCGGCTGCTCGCCGAGACGCCCGGGGTGGGGCACCGGGACGCCATCGAGCGGGCCCTTGCCAAGATCGAGAGCGCGGCCGGGGACGAGGCCGGCCCGCCGGTCACGGTGCGGCTGCCGGGCGACCCTGACCGGCTCGGCGCGCTGCGCGGCGCGGTCGAGCGTCGGTGCGCGCTGCGTATCACGTACTACACGGCCGCGCGGGACGTGACCACCGACCGGGTCGTCGACCCGATGCGGGTACTCGTCGTGGGCGACCGGGCCTACCTGGAGGCGTGGTGCCGCCGGGCCGAGGCGGTACGGCTGTTCCGGGTGGACCGCATCGACGCCTTCGCCGAGCTGGCCGAGGTGGCGGCGCCGCCATCGCGGGCGCGCCCGACCGACGTGCGCGACGGGGTCTTCCACGCCACGCCCGACCAGCCGCTGATCACGCTGCGGGTCAGCCGCGGCGCGCGGTGGATCACGGAGTACTACCCGTGTGAGGAGGTCCGTGACGAGCCCGGTGAGCACTGGTTGGTCTCGCTGCGCGCCTCGGACCTGGGGTGGGCCCGCCGGCTGGTGCTCGGACTGGGCCCCGACGTCACGGTGGTCGGGCCGCCGGAGCTGATCGAGACCGTCGGCGCCGAGGCCCGTACCGCGCTGGCAGGGTACGAGGAGCCGGTCGGGTGCTGACCGGCGCGCGTGCCGTGCGATCCGGCCCATCGACGTACTAGAGTCGGCACGTGATCTGGTTTCTCGTCGTCATCCTCGTGGCCGGCCCGCTGCTCGCCCTGGCGGTGACGGCCGTCCCGCTGGTGCGCCGGCTCGGTGAGGCGGGGATCGCGGTGCGTCGGCTGGGCCTGCGGGTGGCCGAGGCGCAGCGGCTGGTGCCGGCGGTGACCGCCCTGCAGCAGCGCGCGGAGCAGATGCAGCGCGACCTGGCGGCCGTCCAGGACAAGGCAGCCGGAGCGCGGAAGGATCGGCAGTCGACGGGCCGGTGAACACACCGCCCACCGCTTGACGATGCGGGCTTCTTGATCGAAACTTCATCGCCGGCCTCCGGGAACCGGCCTGGGGTGAGCGCGCAAACGCACGTACGATGAGCGCGACGGTGACGACAACTGCGAGGTGGCTTTCCAATGGGTGCACTACGACCGTGGCACATCGCCATTCTGGTGGTGGTCCTGATTCTGCTCTTCGGGGCGAAGCGCCTGCCTGACGCCGCCCGCGGGCTCGGCCGTTCGCTGCGCATCCTCAAGGCCGAGACCAAGGGCCTGGCAGACGACGACGTCAACGCGAAGTCCGAGGCGCAGAGCGGCCGCCAGCCCCTGACCCAGTCGGACGACGACCGGCCGAGCCACGTGGACCCGGTCGAGCGGGTTCGCGACAAGTAACCCGTACGTCGTGGCGATCACCCTCCGACGTCGAAGCAAGGCCCAGTTCGGCCGGGCCGCCGACGGCTCCATGACGCTCATGGAGCACCTGCAGGAGCTGCGCGGCCGGCTGTTCAAGGCGTCGCTCGGCGTGCTCGCCGGGTTCGCCGTCGGCTGGTTCCTGCTCGCCGGCTGGGCCCTGCGCACCATCCAGGAGCCGTACTGCGAGCTGATGGCGCGTAGCTTCATCCGCGACCACCCGGGCAAGCCGGTACCGCAGTGTCCGTTCGTGCAACTCGGCCCGACCGACGTCTTCGTCCTCCAGATGAAGATCGCGCTGTGGGTGGGGCTGATCGTGGCGGCTCCGATCTGGCTCTACCAGCTCTGGGCGTTCATCGCCCCCGGCCTGCACCGCAACGAGCGCCGCTGGGCGTACGTGTTCGTGGGTCTGGCCGCGCCGCTGTTCGCCGGCGGCGCCGTGCTCGCCTACTACATCGTGGCGACGGGTCTGGAGTTCCTGCTCCAGTTCACACCGGCGAACGTCACCACCACCCTTGAGATCACCAGGTACGTCGACTTCGTCACCAACCTGATGCTCCTGTTCGGGGCGGCGCTGGAGTTCCCGCTGGTCGTGGTGTTGTTCAACGTCACCGGCCTGGCCAGCGCCAAGCGGCTGCTGAGCTGGTGGCGAATCGCGGTGTTCCTGTTCTTCGCGTTCTCCGCGATCGCCACGCCCACGCCCGACCCGTTCGGGATGACGGCACTGGCGCTGGTGCTCACGGCGCTGTACTTCGCCGCGGTCGGGTTCGCCTTCGCCAACGACGCCCGCCGCAACCGCCGCCGCGTGGTGGAGTTCGGCAACGTCGGCGACGACGAGATCTCGCCGCTGGAGCAGGACCTGGAGCCGGTCGAGCGCGGTGAGCCGGTCGCCGGAGCGTCCCCGATCGACGCGCCCACGCCGGTCTCCCGGCCGAAACCGCTCGACACCCGGTACGACGACTTCACCTAGGCGGGGACGCCGCCGTACGCTGCCGGCCATGACCGACAGCCCAGCGCCCGTCCGTGACGTGAACGACCCCGGCCGTACCGGCGAACTCGCCGTGCTGGCCAACCCGGCAGCCGGCCGTGGACGCCTCGGCCGGCTGCTACCGGACGTCATGGCGCGGCTGGCCGCCGGTGGCGCACGGGTGCGGCTGCTGGAGGCCCCGGACGCGGTGGCCGCCGAGGGCGCCTGCCGGGAGGCGGTCGCGGGCGGCGCCGCCGCGCTGGTGGCGGTCGGCGGCGACGGCACGGTGCACACCGCGCTGCAGGCGGTGGCCGGTACGCCGGTACCACTGGGCATCGTCGCGGCCGGTACCGGCAACGACTTCGCCGCCGAGGTCGGGCTGCCGGTACGGCCCCTCGACGCGGCCGAGGCGGTCGCCGACGCGTTCGCCGCCGGCCGTACCCGCACCGTCGACCTGGCCCACATGCGCGCCGCCGACGGCCGGACCCGCTGGTACGGGGCGGTGCTGGCGGCCGGGTTCGACGCGATCGTCAACGAGCGGGCCAACGCGATGCGCTTCCCGCGCGGCCCCCGCCGGTACGACGTGGCCATCGTGGGTGAGCTGGCCCGGCTGCGGCCCCGCCGGTACACCCTGCGCCTGGACGGGGTGGCGCACACCGTCGACGCCGTCCTGGTGGCGGTGGGCAACACCGCCAGCTACGGCGGCGGCATGCGGATCTGTCCCGCCGCGGACCCGACCGACGGGCTGCTGGACGTGGTCGTGGCGGGCGCGGTCGGCCGGCTGACGCTGATGCGGATCAAGCCGAGGGTCTACGCCGGCACCCACGTCGGGCACCCGATGGTGACCACGTTCCGGGCCCGCACGGTCGAGCTGGAGGGCGAGGGGATCGTCGGATACGCCGACGGCGAGCGGGCCTTCCCGCTCCCGGTCACGATCGACTCCGTACCGGGCGCGCTGACCCTGCTCGGGTAGGGGTTCGTTGCCGATCTTGGAGATCGGCAACGGGGAGATCAGAGGATCAGATGCCGGCGAGGTCGAGCACCGCGGCGGCGCCGCCCGCCGCGCCCGGCGGGGCGGCCGGGATGATCAGCGCCCGGCAGCCGGCCCGCACCGCCCCGGCGTCGGCCGGGGTGTCGCCCACCATCAGCGTGAGCTCCGGGTCGGCGCGCAGCAGGCCGCAGGCGCGCTGGAAGATGGCCGGGTCGGGCTTGCAGTACCCGATCTCGTAGGAGAGGACGAACGCGTCGACGAGGTCGGCGAAGCCGAGCCGCTCGCAGATCGGCCGGATGTCGAAGCCGATGTTGCTGACCACCGCCACCGGGAACCCCGCGGCCCGCAGCGTCTTGAGGGTCGGCACCGTGTCGGTGTAGGCGACCCACCCGACGGGGTCGAGCAGCCGCTCGTACAGCGCCTCGGCGAGGCCCTCGATGCCGCAGTCCACGGTGGCGGCGAGGCCGGTGTAGGCCGCCCGGTGCGCGTGCTCGTACAGGTCGCGGTCGGCGTACACCTCCGCCAGCTGCGGCGGCACCCGGTACGGCGGCGGACCACCGGCCCGGCCGGCGGTGACGAGCCGGTCCGCGAGGACGGTCGCGCGTGGCCGCTCGAGGTCGACGCCGCAGGCACGGGCGGCCTGGACCACCCACGCCACCGGGTCCTCGACCTGCGCGAGGGTGCCGTGGAAGTCGAACAGCACGGCCTGGAGCGGGTCGGCGCGGAGCCGGCCGGGGCCAGGCGGGAGCGCGTGATCGGAGTGCGACTCGGGATGATCCTGAGGCGCTTCGGGACGGTCCGGCACGCCGTGCACCATACCGACCCGGCGGGGACCCGCTTCAGTGAACCATCGCCTCCGCCCGACAGCCCGTCATCTTCGTCCCCTAGCCTTAGGTTATGACCACCAGCCCCGCCGAGCGCTATGCCGCAGCCCGGCGGCGGGCCGCCGAGGTGGCCCGCTTCCCGGCACTCCACGAGTTCGCCGAGGGCCTCGGGTTCGCGCTGGACGACTTCCAGCGCGAGGCGTGCGAGGCGCTGGAGCGCGGCAGCGGCGTCCTGGTGTGCGCGCCGACGGGCGCCGGCAAGACCGTCGTCGGCGAGTTCGCCGTCCACCTCGCCCTGCGCGGCAACACGGTGGGCGCGGCGGCTGTGGGCACCGCGATCCTGCCCACCGAACCGCCCACCGAACCCGGTGGGGACGGCCGTGGGCTGATTCGCAAGTGCTTCTACACGACGCCGATCAAGGCGCTGTCCAACCAGAAGTACCACGACCTGGTGGAGCGCTACGGCGAGGAGCAGGTCGGCCTGCTCACCGGTGACAACGCGATCAACGGGGACGCCCCGGTCATCGTGATGACGACCGAGGTGCTGCGCAACATGCTGTACGCCGGCTCCGGCGCGCTGCACGGCCTGGCGTACGTGGTGATGGACGAGGTGCACTACCTCGCCGACCGGTTCCGTGGCCCGGTCTGGGAAGAGGTGATCATCCACCTGCCCGAGTCGGTCACCCTGGTCTCGCTGTCGGCCACCGTCTCCAACGCGGAGGAGTTCGCCGACTGGCTGGTCACGGTGCGCGGCCACACCGACGTGGTGGTCAGCGAGCACCGGCCGGTCCCGCTGTGGCAGCACATGCTCGTCGGCAAGCGGATGTTCGACCTCTTCCACGACCCGGAGGCGGCCGAGAAGCACGAGGTGCACCCGGAGCTGTTGCGCTACTCCCGGGAGATGGTGCGCCGGCTGGGCGAGTACGACGGCCGGGGCCGACCCGGTCGCGGCCGTCGCTGGCTGCCGCCGGCCCGTGCGGACATCATCGACCGCCTCGACCGGGAAGGCCTGCTGCCGGCGATCCAGTTCATCTTCAGCCGGGCCGGCTGCGCCGCCGCGGTGCAGCAGTGCCTGCAGGCGGGGCTGCGGCTGACCGGGCCGGACGAGCGCATCGAGATCCGCCAGCTGGTCGAGGAGCGCACCAGGCACATCCCCAGCGAGGACCTCCAGGTGCTCGGGTACTGGGAGTGGCTCGACGGGCTGGAGCGCGGGCTGGCCGCCCACCACGCCGGCATGCTCCCGGCGTTCAAGGAGGTCGTCGAGGAGCTGTTCGTACGCGGCCTGGTCAAGGCCGTCTTCGCCACCGAGACCCTGGCCCTCGGCATCAACATGCCGGCCCGCTGCGTGGTGCTCGAACGGCTGGTCAAGTACAACGGCGAGGCGCACGTCGACCTGACACCGGGGGAGTACACCCAGCTGACCGGCCGGGCCGGCCGGCGCGGCATCGACGTCGAGGGGCACGCCGTGGTGGTGTGGGCGCCCGAGGTCGATCCCCGACACGTGGCCGGGCTGGCCTCCACCCGTACCTACCCGCTCAAGTCCAGCTTCCGGCCCTCGTACAACATGGCCGTCAACCTCGTGGGCAGCGTCGGCATGACGGCCGCCCACGAGCTGCTGGAGTCGTCGTTCGCCCAGTTCCAGGCCGACCGGTCGGTGGTGGGCTTCGCCCGCCAGGTGCAGCGCAACACCGAGGCGATGCACACGTACCTCGAGGAGATGGCCTGCCACCTGGGCAACTTCGACGAGTACTTCGCGTTGCGGGTGGCGATCGCCGACCGTGAGCGCCAGCTGGCCCGCCAGGGCAAGGCACAGAAGCGCGCCGCCGCGGTCGAGTCGATCGAGCGGCTGCGCATCGGCGACGTGATCCGGGTACCGCACGGCCGTCGCGCCGGCCTCGCGGTCGTCCTCGACAACGGCAGCGCCGGGTTCGGCGAACCGCGGCCGCTCGTGCTCACCGAGGACCGCTGGGCGGGCCGGATCTCCTCGGGTGACTTCGGCGAGCCGGTCGAGCCGCTGACCCGGGTACGTGTACCCAAGCACTTCAACCACCGCTCCCCGCAGGCGCGGCGTGACCTCGCCTCGCTGCTGCGCTCGGAGGCCGGCGAGTTCGACGGCCACCGCCGGTCCCGCCGGTCGCGGAGCCAGGTCGGCGACGACGCGGAACTGGCCCGGCTGCGGGACCGGATGCGCCACCACCCCTGCCATGCCTGCCCGGAGCGGGAGGAGCACGCCCGCTGGGCGGAGCGCCGCTGGCGGCTGGCGCGGGAGAACGAGGCGCTGCAGGACAAGGTGAGCAGCCGTACCGGTTCGCTGACCCGTACCTTCGACCGCGTCTGCACCGTGCTCACCGAGCGCGGCTACCTGGTGCCGGGCGGCGAGGTGAGCCCGAACGGTCGCATGCTGGCGCGGATCTGGACCGAGGCCGACCTGCTCGTCGCGGAGTGCCTGCGCCAGGGCGTGTGGGCGCGACTGGACCCGGCCGAGCTGGCCGCGGCGGTCTCGGTGGTGCTGTACGAGTCCCGTCGGGAGACCGAGGACCGGGCCTCGGTGCCCCGCGGCGCACTGGCCGAGGCGGTCGACGACACGCTGAAGCTGTGGGCGGAGCTGGAGGCCGCCGAGTCCGCCCTCGGGCTGCAGCTCACCCGCGAGCCCGACCTCGGCTTCGTCTGGCCGATGTACCGGTGGGCGCGCGGCGAGCCGCTGTCGAAGGTGCTCGCCAGCGTCCACGGCATCGAGGGCGACATGCCGGCCGGCGACTTCGTGCGGTGGGCCCGTCAGGTGGTCGACCTGCTCGGCCAGGTCGCCGAGGCCGCCGGCGCCTCGGCGGAGATCCGCAAGACCGCGAGGCAGGCGATGGTCGCCGTCAACCACGGCGTGCTCGCGTACACCGCGATGGCCTGACGGTAGGAATCACGGCCGTCGATGACGGCGTGCCCGCCGCCGCCGCGATGGCCTGACGGTCGCCGTCGATGACGGCGGCCGGCTGGACCCGGCGCCGGGGGAGGTTCACCCCGCCAGGGTGATGAAGACGAACCCGCCCCGCTCCTACCGTTCTGGGCGTTGCGGGCGAACCGGCGATATGTCGCCGGCGCCCAGGTGCGGCAGTCCACGGGCGCGGGAAGGGGTACCTCCCCATGGGTGAGCGCTCTCTGACCACGAAGCGAGCTGGTTCGCCAGCTGAATCGACCGCGCGCGAGGACCTGCGGCCGCTGGTCGCGTCGGGGTCGGTGGCCGACGCGCGGCAGGCTGCGCCGGACCGTTTCCCGCAGACGTATCCCACCCCGTACCGGCAATGAAGGAGCGTTGATGGACCACTCACCCGCGCGGGCTGCCGTCCCGGCAGCCGCACCGGAGACCAGCGGCGATCACGCCCACTCCACGGGCGACGAGGCCGACCTGCAGACATACACCACATTCGACGGAGCGCTGCGCGGGTACGACCGGCGGCAGGTCAACAAGTACGTGACCCGCACCCAGCGGCGCATCGAGGAGCTGACCTCGGAGCTGACGACCACGCGCCGCAGCCAGCAGGTCCTCGCCACCCGCGTCGACGAGTTGGGCAAGGCGAGCGCGATGTGCACGTGCGACCCCAACAAGCCGGAGTCTGCCGTGGTCGGTGCCCGGCTGCGGCAGATCATCGAGATCGCCACCACGGAGGCGGACGACCTGCGGACCCGCACGGAGACCGAGACCCGGGCGATGCGCGAGGAGGCCGAGGCCTATCTGCGGGACGCCCGCCAGCAGGCGGAGCAGGCCACGTCGGCGCTCGAGGCCATGCTGGCGCACCGGCGGGCCGCCGAGGAGGCCGCGGTGGCCGAACGCCGCGCGGCCATCGAGAAGTGGGCCGAACGGCACGTCAGCGAGGCGCGCGAGACCGCCCGTCGGGTGATCGAACGCGCGGCGGCCGTCAGCGGTCAGGTGATCGCCTCGGCCCGTTGGCTGGTCGACGCGCTCGGCGCTCACCGGGACGCGCTCTCCGAGCAGCTCGGCGGCGTACAGCGCCGCATCGACGGACTGCCCTCGCTGGAAGCGGCCGCGGCGGTGCCCGGCGAGAACCTCACGCGCCTGCCCAAAGAGGACTTTCCTGCCCCCGACGTCAGTCGCGACGGTGCCAACCAGCCGGTACGCGCGGTCGTACGGGTGCCGACCGCGGCGGCCATGGCGGACGAGCCGCCGGCGGCCGACCGGCGGGAGGGGCGCAGTCGCGGCGGGGCCCACGCGGCCCGGCCGGCCGACGAGCCGGACACCCCCGTACCCGCTCAACCCCGAGTGCACGCGGCACCCGCCGAGCCTGCCCCGCGCGGAGCGCACGGCGCACCTGCCGAGCCCCCGGCCCGTCGCGGCGCACACGCCGCACCCGAGCCCGTCGCGCCGGACGGCGTCGTGCCGACACCGCCGGGTGGTGGTGTGCTGTTGCCACCACCGACGGGCGTCGCGGCTGTGCCGCCACCGCCGAGCGGCGGTGTCGCGGTGCCGGCTTCGCCCGGCGGCCCCGCTCTGCCGGCTCTGCCGGGCGGCGGTGTCGCGGTGCCGGCTTCGCCCGGTGGCCCCGCTCTGCCGGCTCCGCCCGGTGGCCCCGCTCTGCCGGCCCCGCCCGGTGGCCCCGCTCTGCCGGCCCCGCCCGGCCGTGGCGCGCCGCCCGCACCGTCCGGCAACGCCGTCCTACCGGGCATGCTGCCTCCAGCGCCCGCCGGCGCGTTGCCGCCGGCGCCGCCGCCCGACGCCGCGGCCCTCAACCGCACCTGGGCGCCGGTCAACCCGCGGATCGGGGGAGCGCATCGCGGCTGACCGGTCGCCGGCCGAGCGCGCGACGTCAGCGGTCGGCCGGTGGCTGCGCGGTCAGCGCGTCGACCGCGCGGCGCAGGGCTCCAGCGATGTTCCACTTCTCAGCGAGGGCGAGCAACCGCTCGCCCTCGGCGGCCACCGGCAGCCGGCCGTCGACCGGCGGCACCGCGGCCTCCCGGGCCACGCCTACCACCTCGGGCGCGACGGCCAGGTAGTCGCGGGCGGCGATCAGCTTCGTGCGCAGCCCCGGCGCGAAGCCCGACGCCGGGTCGTCGAGCGCGGCGAGGACGCCGTCAAGACTCCCGTACCGTTCGATCAGCCGGGCCGCGGTCTTCTCGCCGACGCCGGCCACCCCGGGCAGACCGTCGCTCGGGTCGCCGCGCATCGCCGCGAAGTCCGCGTACGCCGCCGCCGGCACCCCGTACTTCCCGCGGACCACCGCGTCGTCGTAGACCTCGAGCTTGGACACGCCCCGGCCGCAGTACAGCACGCTCACCGCGCGGTCGTCGTCGACCAGCTGGAACAGGTCCCGGTCGCCGGAGGCCACCTCGATCGGGCCGGGCTCGCGGGTGGCGAGCGTACCGATCACGTCGTCGGCCTCGTAGCCGGCCAGCCCGACCGCGGGTACGCCGAGCGCGTCGAGGACGTCCAGGATGATCGGTACCTGCGCCGACAGCCCGTCGGGGGTCTGCTCACCGCCGTCGGCGGCCAGCCGGTGCGCCTTGTAGCTGGCCAGCAGCGCCACCCGCCACGCCGGCCGCCAGTCGGTGTCCAGGGCGCACACCACGCGCCCGGGCTGCCGGGTACGCACCAGGGTGGCCAGCATGTCCAGGAAGCCCCGTACGGCGTTGACGGGCGTACCGTCGGGCGCGGTGACCGCCGACTCCGGGATGCCGAAGTAGGCGCGGAAGTAGAGGCTGGCCGTGTCGACGAGCAGCAGAGGTCGGCTCACGGCCGCCAGCCTAGTGACCGGCGCAGAGCCCGGCGGGCCCGACCGCCGGAAGACGCGGCCGGCACACCCCCGTCTCACCCGCCGCGGATGAACCGGGCCAGGCCCGGCGACGCCGGTCAGGGTGAGGGCGGTCCGGGCCGCCAGGTGGTCGAACGGGTGACGCATCCTCACCCGATCGAGGCCCACGATGCTTGGCAACGCCCCGGCCGACGGCCGGTGGGCGCGCGGACGTCCACGGCCGGTGGCCGCAGGAGAACAGGGAGCGGTAGATGGCGGGGATCGGTCCACTCGAGTTCCTGGTCGTGGCGTTTCCGGGCGAGGAGCTCCCGAACCGGGTCGGTTCCGTGCTGCGGGCGGTCGAAATCGGCGGTGACGTGCGGATCGTCGACGCTCTGGTGGTGACGAAGGACCGCGACGGCCACGTGCGCGGCGAGGAGCTCGCGGCGGTGGCGGTGCTCGCCGAGCTGGCCGCCGGGTACGGGTTCGACGAGGCCGGCCTCATCGACGCCGCCGACATCGACGAGGTCGGGCAGGCGCTTGACGCCGGGACCGCCGCGCTCGCCCTGCTCGTCGAGCACGGCTGGGCCCGCGGCGCCGGTGACGCGGTGCGGGAGCTGGGCGGGGAGCTGGTCGCGGCGGTGCGCATCCCCGACACGTGCGCGAGCGAGGCGCTCCGCCGCCGTGAGGGGTCCGGCCGCCCGGCCGGCTGACGACGGGTACACCGGTACGGGAGTCCGATGTAGACCACCGAGGAGAGGAGTCCCATGTCGACCCGCCGACACGGAGCGCCGCTGCTGCGCGGCGCGCTGAGCATCGGCCTGGCGCACCGCCGGGCGGAGGAGGCCGTCGCGGCACTGTCGGCGGGCTGGCTGACGCGCACCCGCCCGCAGCCGGTACCGCCGAGCCAGATCTCCACCCCGCCCTCCGTCGCGGGCGCCGGGGACGACGTGGTGGCCCAGCTCAGCCAGCTCGTCGACCTGGCCGAACGGGGCGTGTTGACGCCACAGGAGTTCGCCGCTGCGAAGGCGCGGGTACTGCGCCACGAGCAGTGGTGGTGACCCACAGCGGGTACCGGAACGGCGCCCGGGTCCAGCCCCCGGGCGCCGTAGCCGAGTCGGCGTGGCGGCCGTCAGGCCGCCGGCCGGGGCGTACCGGCACTGGCCGGTGTGGACGGTGCGGCGGCGACCGCGGGGCCGGCGGGCTGGGCCTCGGCGACCCTGTCCGGCCAGTGGACGGTCAACGCGAACAGCACCACCACATCCAGCGCGATCATGAGCAGCGACCAGACCGGGAAAGCCGCCAGCGCGGAGAGTTGGACCAGCGCGTGCAGCGCGATGAGGACCACCGCGGCGACGCGCGCCACCTCGCTGCGCGAGATCAGACCGAGGCCGACGGCGATGAGCAGCGCACCGGAGACCAGCGTCAGCACGCCCCACACGGTGAGGTTGACCACGACGAGGAGGCCCTCGTCGATGAAGCTGATCGTGCCCGTCATGAGGGCGGCCAGGCCCTCCACGATGTTGAACGCGCCGATCATCGTCAGCATGACGGTCGCGAAGCTGATCCAGCCGGACCACACGCTCGTGCGTTGGGTCATCCGCTGACCCCTCCTTCAAGGATCGCCGGATACCGGTTGCCCGGATGACACGGCCGGACTCGCCGGCGGGCCATGGCGCGTCGCGTGCGGCAGGAGCGGGCGGCGTTGTCGGCCGGTGAGCCGCCCGGCGGGTGAGTGTGCTACCTGTCGCGGCCCGCCTGGCGAGCCTTCCTCAGCGGCCACCTCCTCACCGTGTCGGTGCCAACCATGACGCCGTCGATCCTGGTGGGGGCCGGGGTGACCACACCTCACCTGTGCGGGGTGGTCGCGGCGCGTCATCGTGCCCGCGCCACGCGTAGTCCGGCCGCGGCGCGGGCGGGGGCGCCGCCGGGAGCGCATGATGGACCCCAGGGACCGAACGCCGACCGTACCGGGGACAGCGCCCGCCCGGCCCGGCATGCTTCACCTTCCCGGGGTGACGACGGATCACCTCCGCCCCCTAAAGAATTCCCGGCGTGTCACACAGCAACGGGCGGGGGGACCACCGGGTGAACGGCAGGCATCGCATTTTCGGCGTGGGGCGGTCCCACGGGCCTGCCCTCGTGGGTGAGCGGCCGGGGTACGGCGCGGCCCGGCAGGAGGCGGCATGATCTCCGAGAGCCGGCCGGAACCGACCGTCGCCGTGATCGACGGCTACGCTCCGCCCGCCGTCGAGCCGCCGCGGATGCCGCAGCCGGTGATCCCGCAGCCGCCCCCGAACCTCGTCGAGCGCACGCGCCTGTTCGAGCTGCTGGACCAGGCCGTCACCCGGCCGCTGTCCATCGTCTCCGCCCCCGCGGGCTGGGGCAAGACGACCCTGCTCGCGGCGTGGGTGCGGTCCGGACGCGCCCCCGGCCCGGTCACCTGGTTCACCGCGGAGGCCGGCCGGTCCGCCGACTTCTGGGACCGCTTCGCCGCCACACTCGGCGGCGTCGAGCCCTTCGCGCACCGGGCCGCCGACCGGCCCGGCACCCTCGACGAGATCGCCGCGGCGCTCGAGGTCCCGGGCCCGCTCGTCATCGTCGTCGTGGACGACGCGCACGAGGTGACCGACGCGCAGGTGTGGACCGAGGTGGAGGTGCTGCTCGGCCGGGCCGCCGCCCGGCTGCGGCTGGTTCTCGGCTGCCGCGCCGACCCGGCGCTGCCGCTGTACCGCTGGCGGATGAGCGGCGGGGTGACCGAGGTCCGCAGCGCCCAGCTCGCCTTCTCGCTCGCCGAGACCAGCCAGTTGCTCGCGGCCCACGACGTGCGGCTCGCCGAACCGGCGCTGGTGGGGCTGCACGCGATGACCGAGGGGTGGGCCGCCGGCCTGCGGCTGGCCGCCCTGGCCATCGCCGACCACCCGGACCCCGACAGCCTCGTGCCCGACTTCGCGGTCCACGACCGGGCCCTGGGCGAGTACCTGGTCGGCGAGGTACTGGGCAAGCTGCCCGAGGAGATGCGGGAGGTGCTGCTCGCCACCTCGGTCCTGGACCAGGTGCGCCCCGAGCTGGTACAGGCGCTGACCGGGCGTACCGACGGCGAGCGGATCCTGGCCGAGCTGGAGCTGGCCAACCTGGTGGAGATGCACGGCGCCGGCAGCCGCGGCTGGTACCGCTGCCACCCGCTGTTCGGGCTGATGCTCTACAACGAGCTGCGCCAGCACCGGCCGGAGCAGCTTCCGGACCTGCACCGGCGGGCCGCCGAGTGGTACTTCGCCCACGACATGCCCGCCGACGCGATCCGGCACGCGCTCGCCGCCGGCGAGTGGGCGCAGGCCGTCGCCGTCGTCGACTCCAGCTGGCACGAACTGGTCCCCGGTGCCCGTCTGCGTACCCTCAAGGAGGTCGTCCCCACGCCGCCGCAGCAGGTCCAGCACGATCCGCGGCTGGCGCTCGCCTTCGCCGCGGAGCGCCTGGACGCGAGCGACCCGCGCGCCACCGAGACGTTCCTGCACCTGGTGGACCGCTCCCAGCACGCGTGCGCCGACGCCGCCGTCCGCGACCGGCTACGCCCGATCCTGGCGGCGTTCCGGGTGGCGGAGGCGCACCTGTCCGGCGATCCCGACCTGGTACTGGCGACGGCGCCCGCCCTGCTGGGCGACGACGTACCGGTGTCCGAAGGGGACGGTCACCAGGTACGGGCGCTGGCCCTGGTGGCGATGGGCGGCGCGCGGCTGCACCAGGGCGACCTGCAGGCGGCCGAGGGCCCGCTGGAGGAGGGGCTGGTGCACGCCCGGCGGTCCGGGGGGGCGCAGGCGCAGATCGCCTCGCTGCGCCAGCTCGCCGCGCTGCACACCACCCGGGGCCAGCTCAACGCCGCGGTGCGGTTCGCCAAGGAGGCGGTCAGCCTGGCCGACCAGCACGGCCTGACCCAGGGCAGCGATCTGGTGTGGACGCTGCTGACCCTGGCCGACGTCTGCCACCAGCAGAACCGGATCCGTCCGGCGATGTACTACCTGGAGCGGGCGGTCAACAGCGGCGGGCTGGTCGACCCCGGCATGGTCGCCGCGGCCGCGATCATGCGGGCCCGGCTGCAGGCGGCGGCCGGCGATGTGACGGGCGCGGCGGCCGAGCTGTCGGTGGTACGCCGCCAGCTGGTGGACTGCCAGATCCCGGGCCTGCTGTGGCACTCGCTGACCCTGGCCGAAGCGGAGCTGCACGTACAGGCCGGTGAGCCGGCGGCAGCCAAGCGGCTGCTCGGCGTACCCCCGCCGGACCTGCTGTCGGTGTGGTACACGCTGGTCCAGGCGAAGGTCCACCTGGCCGAGCGGCGGCCGTCGCCGGCGGCGTCCGCGGTCGTGGCGCACCTCGAGCCGGGCGGTGGGTCTCTGCTGTGGACGATCGAGGCCAACCTGACGTACGCCCGCGCCATGCGCGCGCTCGGTGACCGGACGAAGGCCGGCCGCTCGGTGGAGCAGGCGCTGCGCCTGGCCGACGAGGAGGCCATCCGGCGGCCGTTCCTGGAGGGCGGGCACGCGGTTCGCGAGCTGCTCACCACGTACGTGCCGGCCGGCAGCAGCTACCGGGGGCTCGCCGACGACCTGGCCGGTGACCTGGCGCAGGGGGCGGCGCGGCAGAACGTCGCGGTGAGCCGGCTGCCCGAGCCGCTGACCGAGCGCGAGCTGACCGTCCTGCGGTACCTGCAGAGCATGCTCTCGGCGGCCGAGATCGCCTCGATGCTGTGCGTGTCGGTGAACACCGTGAAGACGCACATGAAGAGCATCTACCGCAAGCTCGGCGCGGGCCGGCGGCGCGAGGTCATCCAGCGGGCGCGCGAGCTGAACCTGCTGTGAGACGGGGAGGGCCCCGTCGCCGGAGCCCTCCCCGTTGCGAAGCGTTCTACCGCCCGTTCATCTCCGGCCACCGGCCGGAGATGGCTCCGATGATCGGTGTGGCGACGCCCCGCGCCGTCGCGGGCGGGACGGGCCCGGCCCGGCCGCCGTTGCTGGGGGGGACACCGCCGTCGGTACGGGCGACCGCGCCGACCATCGTGGCGGTCGCCGGCGCGGTGGTACCGGGCTTCATCGCCGCGCGGGCGGGGCCGGCCGGTGGACCCGGCGGCAGGGCCCGGGGCGTGGTCGGCTCGTCGGAGCTGCCCGCCAGCTCGGTACCCGGCAGCTCGGTGCCGGGTGCGCCCACGACGACGGCCGCCGCCATCTGGTGGCGCGGCCGGTACCCGATCCGCTCGGCCGGAGCGCGACGGTCCCGGCCGCCCACCCGGCCGAGGGAAGCCACCCCGCGGACGCGCCGGGCCGGGCTGTTACCGCTCGCGCCGGCCGCGGTGTCGCGGGTGTCCCCGCCGCGGGCCGCACTGGCGGCGGTGCCGGCCGGAGTGGCGGTCAGCGCGAAGATGATGACGACGTCGAAGGAGATCATGAGCAACGCCCAGGCGGGGAACGCGGCCAGCACGCCGAGCTGGATGAGCGCGTGCACCACCACGACGGACAAAGCGATGAGCCGCACCCGTACCGTCACCACCGACAACCAGATCCCCAGCGCCAGCAGCAGCGCACCGAGGGCCAGCGTGACCTGCGCCCAACCGGCCAGGTCCAGCAGCAGCCGGTCCGGGTCGAGCCGCACCAGCTTCCGGGCGTAGATCGCGATGAGACCTTCGACCACGTTGAACGCCCCGACGAGGGCGAGCATCGCGGCGCTGAACCTCCTCCACTCCGCCCACCCGCTGTCACTCATGGGCATGGCTGGTACCTCTCCCACACGGTTGTAGGGGAGCACCGCGAACGCGCCGGCCCGGTTGCAACCGGACCGGCGCGTTCGTACCCCCCGGACAGTAAGGTCTAGGTCAAGCGGTGTGCCGGCCGCGCGGCGATCGCGGCCGGCACACCATCGGAGGCCCGTCAGGCGGCGTGGACCCTGCGGCGAGTGCGACAACACCGGCCGCCATCGGCAAGGGTCGGTGCTGTGCGGATACCGGAGCAGGGTGGCCCGCGCGCTCGCGCCCACCGCGAACCGATGTCCGGGTCTCCACTGCCGCCATGAACGCCTCCACCCCCGGCACTCCGTCGTGCCTTGTCCATATAGAACGCCGGGGCCGGGTGAGTAACCATCACCCTGCGCGGGTGAAATTTGCCGTTACCGAGGTGCCGTCGGTTGGGCCGCCAGCATGCACGCGTCGTCGCCGGGGTTGCGCCGGTACAGCCGGTCGAGGATGGACGTCAGCCGGTCGCCGTCCGGAGCGCGCAGCCCCTCGCCGACCTGTCTGGCCAGGTCCCGGACTCCCTCGTCGATCCCGTGGCCGCGCTGCTCGATCAGGCCGTCGGTGTACATCAGCACCACGTCGCCGGGGTCCAGTCGGATCGAGGCGTGCGCGTACGTCGCGGCCGGGTCGACGCCCAGCAGCATCCCGGCCGGCTCGTACCGGGTGTCCACCCCGTCGCGCCCCGCCACCATGATCGGCGGATGACCGGCCCGAGCCCAGGTCAGTTCCCCGGTACCGGGCTGGTAGCGGGCGACCACCGCGGTCGCCGTCGCCCACCCGCCCTGCCGGCACAGCAGCATGTTGAGGTCGGCCAGCAGCTCGCCCGGCTGCTGACCGGCGACCGCGTATGCGGCGGCGGCGTGGCGCATCGCCATCATCGGCGGGGCCGCGGCGAGGCCGTGTCCGACGACGTCGCCGACGGCGAAGACCACACCGCCGTCGGCGAGCGGCACCGCGAGGTACCAGTCGCCGCCGACGTCGGCCGAGTCGTCGGCGGCGAGGTAGCGGACGGCGACCCGTACCCCGTTGACGGTGGTGACGGAGGTCGGCACCGGCAGGATCATCTGCTGCAACTGGCCGTTGATCTCCCGCTGCTGTGCCAGGGCCCGTTGCTGCGCCACAACCGTACGGTGGCTGACGAGCAGCCGGTCGCGGACCCGGTTCAGCTCGGTGAGGTCGTTGACGACCGCGTACAGGGCCTGCTGCTCGGGGTACAGCTCGAAGGTGGCGCGGACCGGCCGGGCCCGGTCCGCGGCGCGCATCAGGTACTCGACATCGACCGGCGCGCCGTCGTCGAGGAGCCGGTCGACGGCGGCCTCGAGGCGTCCCCGGTCGTCGGGTGCGGCGAGGTTGAGAAAGACCGGCAGTGCCAGCGCTCCGTCGACGCGACGCCGTCCGGTCAGCCGGTACAGCCGCTCGGACCATTCGATCCGGTCGGTTCCCAGGTACCAGGCCCCCCAGCCGAGTCCCTGGCCGGCCGTCACCGGTCCGGGGTCGGTCGCCACTGCGCCGCGCGCACCAGCGCGGATTTTCTCCATCGCACCTCCCGTGCTGCGTCCGCTGACACACCATGGTTGGCGCGGTGTGGTGAGGCCGGCTCCCCCGAACCGGGTGATGTTCAGTTGTGGTCTCTGTCCGCGCGCCGATCCACCCGGATCGGGTGAGCGCGGCCTGCCCGAATATGGCCGAGGATCGGCTCGTCGGGCGACGGGTCAGATCAGCCCCACCTCCTGGGCCCGGCGGACGGCGTCGCGGCGCCGCCCCACGCCGAGCTTGCGGTAGACGTTCTTGACATGGGTCTTCACGGTGTTGGGCGTCACGCTCAGCATCGATGCGATCTCCGGCGTCGACAGCATGCTGCGCAGGTGGCGCAGCACGATCAGCTCCCGTTCGGTGAGCGGGTCGACCCCGACGGGGCGCACCGCCGGGGCGGCGGCCCGGTCGTCGGCGGTGGCGCCGGTGAGTTCGGTGATGATGTTGGCGTAGTCGGTGCCGGTGGAGAGCTGGGCCACCAGCGCGTCGTGTACCAGCGCGGCGTTGGCCAGGAAGGGCTCGCGCAGACCCTCGGCGTTGGCCAGCGTCAGCGACCGCTCGAGGGACCGTTCGCCGGCGGCCCGGTTGCCCAGCCGGCGCAGTGCGTACGCGTGCAGCAGGCAGGCCTCGGCGGTACGCAGTGACGCCTCGCAGGCGGTCGCGTACGGGCCGACCGCCGCCGCAGCCGCCGCCGCATCCCCGCCGGCCAGGTGCAGCCGGGCGGTGACGACCGCCGTCCAGTCGGGGAGCACCCCCGACTTCGTGGCGACGGCGACGAGCCGGCCGGCCGCCCGCCCGTCCCCGAGCGCCAACCGCAGCTCGGCCTCGGTCAGCGCCAGCGCGGTCCCGAACACCGGTGGCAGGCTGTCCGACCCGATGTCGACGCCGACGGCGGCGAGCGCGTCCAGCCCCCGCGCCGGCTCTCCGCGCAGCTGGTACAGCCGGGCCCGGGCGATCGCCGCGGTCGTCCAGACGCCCGGCTCCGGCTGCTCGATGCCGGCCATGCCCTGGTCGATGTGGTACGCGGCCTCGTCGAACCGGCCGCGGGCCAGGCAGGCCCAGCCCAGGACGACCCGGGCCCAACTGATCTCGGTCGCCTGCGTGAACCCGGCGCGGGACACGGCCCCGAGCACGAGCTGGCAGCCGTGGACGGCCGCGCCGAGGCGGCCGCGGGCCAGGTCGACGAGGGCCTGCTGTCGCAGCGCGGCCACGTACCCCCGGCCGGACCCGCTGCGGCGGGCCAGCGGCAGCGCCTCCCGGAGCGCGACCTCGGCCGGCTCGAGCTGGCCCAGGGCGAACGAGGCGTCCGCCGTCGCGGTGAGCGCCATCGCCCGTACCTCGTCGAGGACGGCCGCCGGCGCCTCCCGCGCGCTGCCCAGCAGCCGGGCGGCGGCGGTCAGCGTGCGGTCGGCGTCCCAGGAGGTGCGCGCCTCGGCCAGCAGCGCGGCGTTCAGGATGGGCGTCACGGACTCGTCCAGGTGCGGGCTCTCCTCGACCCGGCGCAGGAACGCGCGCATGCCGTCGATGTCGCCGGCGTCGTGGTGGGAGACCGCGAACGCGAGGGCGAGCCTCGGGTCCGTGGCGACCGTGTCGGGGGGTGCGGGCGTGGACATGACCGGGCCGCCCTGCCCGTACCCGGTCAGCAGCTCGCGCCAGTGCCGTACCAGCAGCACGGTCGCGCCGTCCCAGTCACCGGCGGCGAGGGCGTGCCGCAGCGCCTCGGCGGGCAGGCCGTTGCGGGCGTACCAGACCGAGGCGGCGGTGTGCAGGGCCGGTATCCGATCCGGCGCCGACCGGCACAGCTCCGCGTACATCGCCCGGCGCAGCAGGCGGCGGTACCGGTACCAGCCGTGCGCCCCGCCGCAGTACACGACGAACGCGTTGGCCTGCTCCAGTTCGCCCAGCACCCGGGCGCCGTCGTGCCGTCCGGTCAGCGACTCCACCAGGCCGGGGCAGACGTAGTCCAGTACCGACGTGCACAGCAGCATCTCCCGCCGGCCGTCGTCCAGCCGGTGCAGCACCTCGCGGTCGAGGTAGTCGAGGAAGGCCCGGTCCCCGAGGCCCAGCTCGTCGACGACCCGGTCCGGCTCGCCGTGCCACGACATCGCCCGCGCCGCGAGAGTCAGGCCGGCCGCCCAGCCCTCGGTGACGCTCAACAGCTTGCGGACGGTGGCGCGGGGCACGTCGAGCTCGTGGCGGTGCAGCAGCGCGGTGGCCTCCTCGGGGGTGAACGACAGGTGCTCGGTGCGCAGCTCGGCGAGCTGCCCGGTCAGGCGCCAGCGGTACAGCGGCAGGTCCGGTTCGCTGCGGGCGAGCATCACCACGCGGAGGTTGGCGTCGCCGGAGTGCAGCAGGTGCTCGACGTTGGCCAGCGCGGTGCCGTCGGTGACCAGATGGAAGTCGTCGAGGATGAGGATCGTCGGGGGACCGGAGAGCTCCGCCGGCCGGCCGCAGACGCTGCCGCCCGTCGCGCCGTCCGCCGGTGCGTCACCCGGTACGGGCACCCCGGCACGGTTCAGTGCCTCCGCGATGTGCTGCCAGGCGCGATCCCCGTCGGCGGCGTCGAACCCCACCCACACGACCGGCCCGGCCGCCCGGTCGGCGCGGATCCAGGAGCTGAGCAGGACGCTCTTGCCCCACCCGGCCGGCGCCGCGACCAGCGTGAGCGGGTGGCGCAGCGCGAGGTCGAGCCGGTCGAGCAGGCGGGTGCGGCGTACGTGCGTGCCGGGCAGCGCCGGCGGCAGGAAGCGCGAGGCCGTACTGGGCCACTGCGGCCCGCCGTTCGGCTCCGGTTCGCCCCTGCGGGGCGCAGCGGTCCGGCGCCGGTTGGCCGGTGCGCCCGTGTCGCGGTGAACCCGGCCCACCCTGGTCGCCCCGAGGCGACGCTGTGCTGGTTCTGGGACGTGATTCGTGGAACGGCCCTCCGGACCCATTCCGACTCGTGTCGCGGATATCGGCCCCCACCTCCCCCAATGGAACTGGTTCACCACATACCCATGGTCAAGATACGGGCACTCGGTGTTCTCGGGCGGCGTTTCTTGCCCGGCTGCTTCCGCTTAAACGTCCGTTGCCCGGCGTGAATCCGCAGTGGGGAAGGCCGAGGCTTCTGTACTGCCGGAGCGGCGCCGCGTCATCTCATATTTCGGTATAGACGCCGGACTACGGGTGGTATTCGTCGAAGCCGAACCGCCATCAAATAGCCGGCTTTGTAGGGCTAAAATGCCGATCGACGATGGCGGAGAGTGACGGAGATCGAGCGTCGTCCGCCCGGGCCGTGACGGCGGCGGGGTCCGTGGGGAGTCGGAGGGCACAACCGACCGCGATTGCCTAGCCGGCCCGGTATCCGTTACTCAAAATAATCCGGTCATCCGGGGGCGGCTTACCTAGAACGTCCGGGTGGGCCCACCAGACGTGACGGACATGCCCGATAGTGACGCCGAATTCTGAGTGACGAAAGCGTGACACGCCGAGAGGGTCGCGCTTCCTTGTTGTCGATTTCTCACATGGCGATAAAGGGTCTTGCGGTATCTGTACGTTTTGTCTGCGGCGATCATCCACGGCGTGGCCTCGTCGACCCGCGGCCAGCGCGGTGCCCCGGTACGCCGACCGGGTGCCGTGGCCCACGGAAAACCAAACGACCGTTAAGCTGACGGCATGGTCAACGACCCGGCCGGTACGGCGCGCGCATCGAGGACATCGTCGTCATCACCACGGACGGCGTGCAACGGCTCAACACTCTCCCCGCGGATCTGGTGACCTCAGTGAACGTGCACTCCCACGTCGAGCGCATCCTCCCGACCGACGAGGCGTACGCGCTGCTCGAGCTGGTCCGCGAGATCGCCGACGCCGAACTGGCGCCTCGGGTCGACGACTTCGAGGCGCGCGGCGAGTTCCCCCGCGAACTGCTGCGCACCCTCGGCCGCGTCGGCCTCCTCGGCCTGCCGTACCCCGAGGAGTACGGCGGCGGGGCCCAGCCGTACGAGGTCTACCTCCAGGTTCTCGAGGAGTTGGCCCGCCGCTGGCTCGCCGTCGCGGAGGCCGTGTCGGTGCACACCCTCGCGTGTTACCCGGTCGCCGGGTACGGCTCGGACGCGCAGCGCAAACGGTTCCTGCCGGACATGCTCGGCGGCGAACTGCTCGGCGCGTACTGCCTGTCGGAGCCGGCCGGCGGCTCCGACGCGGCGGCCATGACCACCAAGGCGGTGCGCGACGGCGACGAGTACGTCGTGACCGGCACGAAGGCGTGGATCACGCACGCCGGGCAGGCCGACTTCTACAACGTCTTCTGCCGTACCGGCGGGCCCGGCGCCGGCGGGGTGTCGTGCCTGCTCGCCGACGCCGCCACCCCCGGGATCGAGCCGCAGGCCAGAGAGCGCACCATGGGCCTGCGCTCCTCGCCGGTGGCCCAGATCGCGTTCGACGGCGCGCGGGTACCGGCCGACCGGCTGCTCAGCGAGGAGAACAAGGGCTTCCGCATCGCCATGAGCGCCCTCGACGGCGGGCGGCTGGGCATCGCCGCGTGCGCGGTAGGGCTGGCGCAGGCCGCGGTGGACTACGCGGTGGCCTACGCGGGCGAGCGCGAACAGTTCGGCCGGCCGATCGCGCAGTTCCAGGGCATCGGCTTCATGCTGGCCGACATGGCCACCCAGGTCTCGGCGGCCCGGGCGCTGGTGCTCGCCGCCGCCCGGCTGCGCGACGCCGGCCGCCCGTACGGTGCGGAGGCGGCCAAGGCCAAGCTGTTCGCCACCGACGCGGCGATGCGGGTGACCACCGACGCGGTGCAGGTGCTCGGCGGGTACGGCTACGTCGCCGACCACCCGGTCGAGCGGTACATGCGGGAGGCGAAGGTGCTCCAGATCGTGGAGGGCACCAACCAGATCCAGCGGCTGGTCATCTCCCGGGCGCTGACCCGCGGCTGATGCCGGGAGCGCGCCCCGCGGGTGGGACGACGGTGTAGTTTTCCCGGCGTGGAAGAGACCGATCGGGCCATCCTCGGGGCGCTCGCCGACGACGGCCGGCAGTCGTACACCGACCTCGCCGACAAGGTCGGCCTCTCGGTGTCAGCGGTTCACCAGCGGGTACGCCGGCTCGAGCAGCGCGGGGTGATCCGCGGGTACGCCGCCCGGCTGGACCACGAGGCGCTGGGGCTGCCGCTGACCGCGTTCGTGGCGATCCGCCCCATCGACCCGTCGCAGCCCGACGACGCGCCGGACCGGCTCGCCGACCTGCCCGAGATCGAGGCCTGCTACTCGGTGGCCGGCGACGACTTCTACCTGCTGCTGGTGCGGTGCGCGAGCCCCGCCGACCTGGAGCGGCTGCTGCAGGAGATCCGCAAGGCCGCCAACGTGGCCACCCGGACCACGGTGGTGCTGTCCACCCCGTACGAGGGGCGCCCGCCACAGATCAGGTGACCGGGTTGTTCCACCGGTCGATGACGTGCTGTTCCCGCTCGAAGCCGAGGGCAGACAGCGTCGCGGTGTCCAGCCGCAGCAGCGCGCCGGCCGACGGTGGCAGCCCGATCCAGCGCGCGCCCAGCACCCGCAGCGCGTGGCCGTGCCCGACGATCGCCACATCGCCCTGTTCCAGCAGCGGCAGCACCCGCTCGATCACCCGGTCGAGGCGGGCGCCGACCTGCTCGGGCGACTCCCCACCGGGACCGCCGCCGGTCCACACCGTCCAGCCCGGGCGCGAGCGGCGGATCTCTTCCGTGGTCACGCCCTCGTACTCGCCGTAGTTCCACTCGGCCAGGTCGTCGTCCACGGCGGTGACGGTGAGCCCGGCCAGCTCGGCGGTGCGCAGGGCCCGCTGCCGGGGGCTGGCCAGCACGGCCACGAACCGCCGGCCGGCCAACGCCTGGGCCAGGGCCTTCGCGTCCTGCTCACCCTGGCCCGTGAGCGGCAGATCCGTGTACGAGGTGTGCCGGTGCGTCTTGCTCCACTCGGTCTCGCCGTGGCGGATCAGGACGATCTCTCCCATCCGCCCATCATGCCCTCGCGGGCGCCCGTGATCCCGGCGGCACGGGCCGGGACCGCGAGGGCTGCGACGTAGGGTGTGCGGATGGCTGATCCGATCTTCGCGCTCGCCGACGAGTACGTGACCGCGTCAGCGGCCCTGGACCCGGTCAGCGCGACCTTCCGCGGCATCGCCGGCCACGACGGCGCCGCGACCGACTACGGCCCCGAGGGCGTCGAGGCCCGCGCCGACCTCGTCCGTGACACCCTGCGCCGGCTGGCGTCGGCCGACGGCGGCGACCGGCTCGCCGCCGCCCACCTGCGCGAGCGCCTCGAGGCGCAGCTCGCCTGGCACGACAGCGGCGAGTGGATGCGCGACCTGGCCGCCGCGTTCGGCCGGCTGCAGAACATCCGCGAGTCCGTGGACCTGGTCCGCCGCGACGGCGAGGGCGGTTGGCGCCCGGTGGTCACGCGGCTCGCCGCAATCCCGGCGATGCTCGCGAGCTGGCGCGACAGCCTCGCACTCGGGCTGGCCGAAGGGGCGCCGGCCGCCCGCCGCCAGGCTCTGGAGACGGCGACCGCCGCCGACGTGTACGCCGCGGGCACCCACGATGCGCTGGTGGCCGGGTACGGCGACGGGCCGCTGCGGTACGACCTCGCGGCCGCGGCGACCGCCGCCCATACCGCGTACGCGCAGACCGCCGAGTACCTGCGCCGCGAGTACGCCCCGGCGGCCGCCGAGCGCGACGGCGTCGGGGCCGACCGGCACCGGGTGTTCCGACGGCTCTCGCTCGGCGCCGAGATCGATCCGCTCGAGGCGTACGAGTGGGGCTGGGCCGAGCTGCACCGCATCGAGGCCGAGCTGGCCGCCGAGGCCGGCGGCCGCCCGCTCGACGAGGTCCGGGCGGAGTTGGACGCCACGCAGTTCGTCGACGGCGCGGACGCCTACCGCGCCTGGCTGCAGGACGAGCACGACGCCGCGATCGAGCGCCTCGACGGCGTCCACTTCGACATCCACCCGGGCCTGCGCCGCGTCGAGGTGGTCCTCGCACCGGCGTCCAACGTGGCGTCGGTGTACTACACCGGGCCGAGCGAGGACCTGGTCCGCCCGGGTCGTACCTGGTGGTCGGTCGCGGGCCGGGAGCGGTTCAGCGTGTGGGAGGAGCTGACCACCGTCTTCCACGAGGGCGTACCAGGCCACCACCTGCAGATCGGCGCGATCCGCGCGGCCGGCGACCGGCTGTCGCGCTTCAGTCGCCTGTCCGGCGTCAGCGGCCACAGCGAGGGCTGGGCGCTGTATGCCGAGCGCCTCGCCGACGAGCTGGGCTGGTTCGACCGGCCGGGCACCCGGCTGGGCATGCTGATGGACTCGGCACTGCGGGCGGCGCGGGTCGTCATCGACATCGGGCTGCACCTGGACCTGCCGCTGCCTGCCGAGGAGGCGCGCCGCCACGGTCCGCGGTGGACGTTCGACGTGGCCACGGCCGTGCTGCGCGAGCGTGGCCGGTGCGCCGAGCACCGGGTACACAGCGAGGTCACCCGGTACTGCGGCTGGCCGGCCCAGGCCACCTCGTACAAGCTGGGCGAACGGGCCTGGCTGGCCGCCCGTGACGAGGCCCGGGCCCGGCAGGGTGCCGCCTTCGACCTCAGGCGCTGGCACACCGAGGCGATCGGGCTCGGACCGCTGGGGCTGGACACGTTCGCCGAGGCGCTGCGGTCGAGGGGCCGGTAGTTGTCGGTGCCGGTTGTTACCTTCCGCGCATGACTGTCGATCTGATGGAGAGAGCGGTGGCCGCGACGACGGCCACGATCCGGGGGATCCGCCCCGACCAGTACGACCTGCCCACGCCGTGCACGGAGTGGAACGTCCGGGCCCTGCTCAACCACCTGGTCGCGGCCAACCACCTGTTCAGCGCCTGGGCCGCCGGCGAGCAGCCCGACATGGGCGTGTTCGGCGTCGACCACCTCGCCGGCGGCGAGCCCGCCAAGGCGTACGAGGCGGCGACCCGCGCCGCGCTGGACGCCTTCGCCACGCCGGGTGCCACCGACCGGGCGGCGCCGCTGCCGTCGGGTGGAACCGGCCCGCGGGTCGTCGACATGTACCTGATGGAGCAGGTCCTGCACGGCTGGGACCTGGCCGCAGCCACCGGTCAGGACCGCGACCGCGATCCGGAGGTGACCCGGGCCGCCTACGACTCGTGGTACGGCCGGGTTCCGCCGGAGGTCCGCGAGCTGGGTACCGTCTTCGGCCCGGAGCAGCCGTGCCCGCCCGACGCGGCGGTCGCCGACCGGTTGGCGGCCTACCTGGGCCGGCAGGTCGGGCACCTGTGCTGAGCGGCTAGCGGGGTTGCCCCGCGGTGGCGGCGTCGAAGTGGGCGACGACCCCGCGGGCCCCATCGACCGCGGTGGCGGCCTCGTCCGTCGTCGGTACCGCCACCTCGGCCACGTGCCGCAGGTGCCGGTCCACCGCGTCGGCCAGCCGCCGCCAGCGGGTCGGCTGCGGCTCGTCGGTGTCCAGCGCGTCCCGTAACGCCTGCAGCCGGTCCAGGCCGACGCCCCGCATCTCGCCGGCGTGGGCGAGGATCCGGCCGATGACGTGGGTCAGGTCGTCGGCGTGGCCGCCGAGCCACCGCCGCAGCCGGTAGATCCGGCCGAGGTCGGGCCAGCGCTTGCGGGCCGCCTGGCGGGTGCTGCCGCTGGTCGTGCCCAGGTCGGCGAGGCTGGCGCCCAGCCACACGGCGTCGGCGGCCTCGGCGGCGGTGAAGTCGGCGGCGGCGTCCCCGATCAGCGCGGCGGCCACCTGGGCGGCGCGTACCCGTCGCAGCCGGTCGCGCCGCAGCCGGTACTCGTCGTCGGCGTCACCGGAGCGGGCGAGGGGCTCGGCGGCGGCCAGGCCGGGCTGCGCCGCCAGCCGCTGGGTCATGCGTTCCATCAGGTCCCGGGCAAGCTTGCGCAGCTCGGTGCGCTCGGCGTCGGACAGGACGTCGGCGTACGGTTCCATCGCGTCTCCTGACAACCTGTGGTTTACGACAACTGCTGGTTTACACCGTACCGCGGCGGGCGCCGGTAGGGTGGCGACCATGACCGGGGGAGTGCTCGTCCTGTGGGACGTCGACCACACGCTGGTCGACGCGGGTGGTGTCGGAGTCCGGGCGTTCCAGGCCGCCTTCCGGCAGGTGTTCGGCCGGGACGACGAGGCGACGAACCTGCCGCCGATGGCGGGACGTACCGACCGGGCGATCGCCATCGACCTCCTGCGCGCCAACGGGATCGCCGAGCCCGACCGCCACCTGGAGGAGTTCCGGACCGCGGCCGAGCTTGCTCTGCTGGAGTTGGAGGGCGACCTGCGCGCCCACGGCCGGGCGCTGCCCGGTGCGGCCGCCGCGCTCACCGCCCTGAGCCGGACGGCGGCGGTGCAGACCCTGCTCACCGGCAACATCCGTGCCTTTGCCGAGACGAAGATGCGGGTGTATGACCTGGCCCGGCATCTCGATCTCGACATCGGCGCGTACGGGTGGGCGCACGCCGTACGCGCCCGCCTGGTCGACCTGGCCCGGACGGCGGCCCGCGACCGGCACGACCGTGAGTTCGCAGGCCGGGCCACCGTGCTGGTGGGGGACACGCCCCTCGACGTGGAGGCTGCCCTGGCGAGCGGCGCCGGGGTGGTGGGCGTGGCGACCGGCCGGTACGGCCTCGACGACCTACGGACGGCGGGAGCGCACACGGTGCTGCCCGACCTCACCGACACCGGCGCGGTGCTGGCGGCGATCGAGGTGGCGGCGGGCTCCGCGCGCTAGCCGTGGGCTCCGCGCGCTAACCGTAGCGCCGCCGGGTTTCCGTGACGACGCCGAGTGGAAGACGCCGCTATCGTGCTTTGCTCTGCTGCCGAACGGGCAACAGGGGTAGCCACGCCACGGCGATGCCTATCCGGGAGCAGAGCAAAGCACGCGATCTGTGGTGATGCGATGGAACGCACGGCCGGGTTTTCCCGTCACATACCCAGTATCCTAGGATGCTCTACGCACAGTGATCCTTCGCATCGCAGTCACGGACGAGCCGGCGAAGCGGACCGGGTCCGGGAAGGGCCGTTGAGCCCGACGGATGGGGGAGTCGCCTACCAGTGGGCGGGCCGCACCAGCGTCGGCGGCAGCTTGGTGGCACCGTCGCCGTTGGCGGCGGTGAGCTGGGACTGGGTGAGGAAGAGGCTGTCACTCAGGTCGGCACCGCGAAGGTCGGCGTCACGAAGGTCGGCCCCGGTCAGGTCGGCCGACCTCAGGTCGGCACGCCGGAGGTCGGCCGCGATGAGGTAGGCCCCGCGCAGGTTTGCGCCCCGCAGATCGGCGCCTTCGAGGCCGGCCCCGATGAGATCGGCGCCCCTGTGGTTGGCCTTCCGGCCCGCGATCCCGGCCCGCACGAGCTCGCTCGCACGCAGCAGCAGCACGTTGACCTCGCCCCGGAGCGCCGCCACGTCCAGGTCCAGGAGCTCGAGGGCACTGCCGCGGCTGAGACGTTCGGTCCGCTCCAGGGCCCGGCGCAGGTCGCGGTGGACGGACCGGGCCGGCGGCATCGCCAGCGCCTCGGTCAAATACCAGAGGAGCTCGTGGAGCTGGCGCATGACGGGGAAGACCGCGAACATCTGCCGGGCGGTGTCCGGGTCGCGCCGCCAGTCCCGGCCGCGGTAGGTGACCTGGGAGACCTTCTGGCCGGCGCCGAGGCAGTCGAAGACCGTACAGCCCGAGAAGCCCCGCTGCCGGAGCTGGGAGTGGATGCCGCAGCGGGAGTCCGGCTGCAGGTTGGGGCAGGGCTGACCGGCGGCCTTGTCGATCGCGAAGTCCGTCGACGCGGCGAAGGGCAGCGCGACACAGCACAGCCCGAAGCAGCGTGCGCAGTCGGCCCGCAGGTCGGAGCGTTCCGCGTCGGTGGAGGGGGTTTCGCGGGTGCGGGACACCGGACCTCCTCTCTGCCTCACGCTGAGCAGCAGGGTCTGCTCAGCGGGTTCCATTCTCCCAGGTGGGCAGCGCGACCCCGCTGGCATCACTCAACCTAGCGTCCTAGGATGCCCAAGAGGATGTGGCTATCGCCACATCCCATCTCCACGCCGCTACGCGGCGCATTTTCGAGTTCCGCGCCGCCCGCCGGTTACGTCTCCCGCATACGAAAAGTGCCGCAGCCCGACGAGGGGCTGCGGCACTGTCACAACGCCGGCGTCAGCCGGGGACGGCCACCGCCGCCTCCTGCTTGCGCCACCATTTCCGGCCCGACTCCGAGAGGGTGTCGATCGGGTCGTAGTACGGGTACCTGCGCGCGAGAGCGTCCGCGTCGTCGGCCTCGATGGAGGTTCGGTAGTTCTTGGTCCAGTACGAGATGCCGTGCTCACGGTCGTACTCGGTGAGCATGTGGACCCAGCGCTTGCCCACGAACGGCACGTCGCACACGATCCGCGGGGTGGCGTAGCCGGGCAGGTACCCCATGATGTCGTGCTGGAGCTGCTGGGCCTGCCAGACGGAGACGCGCCAGTGCTCCGCGTTGGGGATCATGTCGCACATGTAGAAGTAGTACGGCAGGATGCCGGCCTCGCCCTGGAGCGCGAAGCACAGGTCGAGCAGGTCGGCGGAGGTGGCGTTCACGCCGCGCATCAGGACGCCCTGGTTGCGGACGTCGCGGACGCCGACCTCCAGGGCGGTCTGCGCGGCCCTCGCGACCAGCGGGGTCAGCGAGTTGGCGTGGTTGACGTGGGTGTGGATCGCGAGGTTGACGCCGCGGCGGGCGGCGGTACGGGCGAGCCGCTCCATGCCCTCGACGACGTCGGGCTGCAGCCAGTGCTGGGGGAGTCCCATCAGGGCCTTGGTGGCCAGCCGGACGTCCCGGATGGTCTCGATGTCGAGCAGCCGCATCAGGAACGACTCGAGGTTGCGCCAGGGCACGTTGGCGACGTCGCCGCCGGAGACGACCACGTCGCGGACGCCCGGGTGGGCGCGCAGGTAGGCGACCATCGCGTCGTACCGGTCGACGGGCTTGAGGGTGAGCTTGAGCTTGTCGACGGTCGGCGTGGAGTTGCCGACGAGGTCCATGCGGGTGCAGTGCCCGCAGTACTGGGGGCAGGTCGGCAGCAGCTCGGCCAGGACCTTCGTGGGGTAGCGGTGGGTGAGCCCCTCGGCGACCCACATGTCGTGCTCGTGCAGCGAGTCGCGGGTGGCGTACGGGTGGGACGGCCAGTCGGGGTTGCGGTCGGACGCGACGGGAATCATGTACCGGCGTACCGGGTCGGCGTAGAAGCTGTCGGTGTCCGGCGCCTTCGACGGCACCATGGTGTTGAGCATCTGCGGCGTGACGAGCATCGACATGGTGGCGAGGCGCTGCTGGTCGTCGGCGAGGTCGGCGTAGAACGACTCGCCTACGAGGTCGCCGAGGACCGCCCGCAGTTGCTTGATGTTCTTGACACAGTTGGTCCGCTGCCACTGGGCGGACTCCCACTGCTCGCGGGTGACGTGGCGCCAGCCGGGCAGTCGGGTCCAGTCCGGTTCCACCAACTCGCGTCGCTGGTACAGGTAGGGCTGGCCGGTCTCACTCACGGCGGCTCCTCACGGGGTCATGGAGAATCTGCGGTCAATAGATTAACCTGCCATAGGATTTCTCGTCATCACCCGAATTGAACGTAGGAGTTCCTCATGACCTCACCCGTCGGTCTGCACCGGGTGCTGGCGCCCGGCGGGGTCCTGCCACAGGCGGCGCAGCGGCTGGACAACGCCGAGCGGATCGCCTCCGACGAGGTGCGGGTACGGGTGGAGCGGCTCAACCTGGACGCGGCGAGCTTCCGGCAACTGGCGACCAAGCACGGCGGCGACGGCGCGGCGGTACGGGCCGAGGTGCTGGCGATCGTCGAGGCGCGCGGCAAGATGCACAACCCGGTGACCGGGTCGGGCGGGATGCTGATCGGCACCGTCGAGGAGGTCGGGCCGGACTCGCCGCTGGGTCTCAAGGTGGGCGACCGGATCGCCACCCTGGTCTCCCTGACCCTCACCCCGCTCAAGGTCACCGACGGGCTGTGCCGCTGGGACGGTACGGGCGAGCAGGTGCCCTGCGACGGGTACGCGATCCTGTTCGGACGGTCGATCGCGGCGGTCCTGCCCGACGACCTGGCGGGCGAACTCGCTCTCGCCGTCCTGGACGTTTGCGGCGCGCCGGCGCTCACCGACCGGGTCGTGCGTCGTTACGACCGGGCAGCCGTCGCGGTGATCGGCGGCGCTGGTAAGAGCGGCTCCCTGTCACTCGCCGCCGCACGGCGCGCCGGCGCCCGTACCGTCGGGGTCGTTCCGAACGACCGGGAGCGCGACCTGCTGACCCGGGCCGGGCTGGCCGACGCGGTGGCCCTGGCCGACGCCCGGGACCCGGTGGCGCTCAGCGAGGCCGTGAAACAGGCGCTCGGCGGGCCGGCCGACGTGACCGTGGTCTGCGTGGACGTGCCCGGCTGCGAGCACGGCGCGATCCTGTCGACCGCCGACGGCGGTACCGTGATCTTCTTCTCGATGGCGACGTCGTTCTCCGCGGCGGCGCTGGGCGCGGAGGGCCTGGCCGCGGACGTGACCATGCTGATCGGCAACGGGTACCTGCCGGGGCACGCCGAGTTCGCACTGGACCTGCTGCGCGCCGAGCCGGCCGTGCGCAACGTGTTCACGGCGCGGTTGGCGGCAGACTGAGCTCATGACCCCCTCGACGCTCTACCGCAACGGCCGGGTGTACAGCGCCTCGGTCCCGACCGCGACCGCCCTGCTCGTCACCGACGGCCGGATCGCCTGGCTGGGGTCCGACGACGACACGCCGCCCGCCGACCGGGTCGTCGACGTGGGCGGTGCGCTGGTCACCCCGGCGTTCGTCGACGCCCACGTGCACTGCACCGACACCGGGATCACGCTGCTGGGCCTGGACCTGTCCGGCGCCCGTTCCCGCGAGGATGTCCTGGACGGGGTGGCGCGGCACGCGGCGGGCCAGCCCGGTGACGCGGTCGTGCTCGGGCACGGCTGGGACGAGTCGGGCTGGGCCGACCAGCGGCCCCCGACGGTCGCGGAGCTGGACCGGGCCGGCGGCGGCCGGTCGGTGTACCTGTCGCAGGCGTCGGTCCACTCGGCGCTGGTGTCGTCACCGTTGCTGGCGCGGGTGTCGCCGGACGAGCCCGGGTACGCGGCCGACGGCTGGCTGCGCCGCGACGCCCACCACGTCGCGCGTGGGATCGCCCACGGCTCGCTCGGCCGGACACAGCGGCGACGGGCGCAGGAGGCCGCGCTGCGGCACGCGGCGAGCCTCGGCATCGCGGCGGTGCACGAGTGCGGCGGGCCGGGTACCAGCGATGAGGAGGGCTTCCAGGCGCTGCTGGCCCTGCCGGGCGAGGGCGGCCTGCCGGAGGTGTACGGGTACTGGGGTGAGCTGGGCGCGGCGGCCAAGGCCCGGGAACTGGGCGCGGTCGGGGCCGGTGGTGACCTGTACGCCGACGGTGCGCTCGGCTCGCACACCGCGCACCTGCGCTCGCCGTACCTGGACGCGGACACGTCCGGGCACGGGTACGTCACCGCGCAGCAGGTCGCCGACCACCTCGTGGACTGCGTCAACCAGGGTGTACAGGGCGGGTTCCACGCGATCGGCGACGCGGCGATCGGGACGGTCCTGGAGGGCTTCGGGAAGGCCGCCGTCGTCGTCGGGGTCGAGGCGGTGCGCGCGGGCCGGCACCGCATCGAGCACCTGGAGCTGCTCGACCGGGAGCTGATCCGGGGCCTGGTCGAGTACGGGGTGGTGGCCAGCGTGCAGCCGGCGTTCGACCGGCTGTGGGGCGGCGAGCACGGCATGTACGCCCAGCGCCTCGGGGTGGAGCGGTCGCTCGCGTCGAACCCGCTCGGCGCGCTCGCCGGCGTCGGGGTGTCGCTCGCGTTCGGCTCCGACTCGCCGGTGACGCCGCTGGACCCGTGGGGCACGCTGCGCGCCGCGATCAACCACCACAATCCGGTGTACCGGATCAGCGCCCGGACCGCGTTCGCCGCGCACACCCGGGGCGGCTGGCGGGCGGCGGGCCGGGACGCCGACGGACGACTGGCACCGGGGACGTCGGCGACGTTCGCGGTGTGGGACGCGGCCGCGCCGCTCGCCGGTGGGCTGCCGGCGCTCGGGGACGGCGATCCGCTGCCGATGTGCCGGCGCACGGTGCTGCGCGGCGAGGTGATCTACGACGTGGAGGACGCGTGACGGGAAAGCTCGACCTCGACCCGGTACTGGTACGCCGGGCGCGTGAGCTGGCGCGACGCGCCGGCGGGCCGGTCGTGGAGCTGGCCCGCGGCCACACCACCGTCTCGGTGGAGCGGGCGATGCTGCGGCTGGCCGGGGTGAGCGGCGCCGACGCCGACGGCATCCCGTGGGTCAACCGCCTGCTCGACGCGGTGGTGGCCGACGTCGGCCTGGGGCACGGGGCGGCGCTGCCCGTGTTCGACGCGCTCGCCCGCGAGGGCATCGACGACGTGAGCCTGCTGGCGCAGAAGGCGGCCGCCGGGTCGGTACGGTTCCGGGTGCCGTCGGGTCGTGACGCCACGGCGGCCCGGCGCGCTTCCCGCCGGGCGGTCGGCGCCGGCGTCAAGCGGATCGACCGGCGGCGCGCCGAACGCGACCGGCTGGTCAAGCGCCACGGCGACCCGAAGCAGCGGCCCTGGATCTACCTGATCGTCGCGACCGGCGACATCTACGAGGACATTCCGCAGGCGCAGGCGGCGGCGCGGGCCGGCGCCGACGTGATCGCGGTGATCCGGTCGACCGGCCAGTCGCTGCTGGACTACGTACCCGAGGGCGCCACCCGGGAGGGGTTCGCCGGCACGTACGCCACCCAGGAGAACTTCCGGCTGATGCGGGCCGCCCTCGACGAGTCCTCGCGGGAGCTGGGCCGCTACATCCGGCTGACCAACTACGCCTCCGGGCTGTGCATGCCGGAGATCGCCACCCTGGCCGGCCTGGAGCGGCTGGACATGATGCTCAACGACTCGATGTACGGCATCCTGTTCCGCGACATCAACCCGATCCGCACCTTCGTCGACCAGCGGTTCTCCCGCCAGATCCACGCTCGCGCCGGGATCATCATCAACACCGGCGAGGACAACTACCTGACCACCGCCGACGCGGTCGAGGCCGCGCACACGGTGACCGTGTCGCAGCTGCTCAACGAGTACTTCGCGCACGAGGCGGGGCTGGCGGACTCGCAGCTGGGGCTGGGGCACGCGTTCGAGATCAACCCGGACCTGCCGGAGTCGTTCCGGCTCGAACTGGCGCACGCGCTGCTGGCCCGCGAGCTGTTCCCGGACGCGCCGCTGAAGTGGATGCCGCCGACCCGGCACATGACCGGCGACGTGTTCCGGGGCAACCTGCTGGACGGGTTCTTCAACCTGGTCGGGGCCATGACCGGGCAGGGCATCCTGCTCGTGGGCATGATGACCGAGGCGGTGGTGACGCCGTGGCTGTCCGACCGCGACATCGCGCTTCAGAACGTGCGGTACGTGCTGAACGCCGCGGGTGGGCTGCACGAGGACTTCGTGCCGGCGCCGGGCGGGTTCATCCGGTCCCGCGCCTCGCTGGTGCTTCGTGAGGCCGTCGAGCTGCTGGAGCGCATCGTCGACGACGTCCATGCCGCCGACCCGCACGCTCCCGGCGGTGGGCTGCTGAACGCGATCGCCGACGGCACGTTCGGGATCATGAAACGCCCGGCGGACCGGGGCAAGGGCCTGGACGGGGTGGCCCGCCACGAGCCCGGCTACTACAACCCGGCCACCGAGATCCTGGAGGCCGGCCAGTGAGCGGCGGCATCATCCGTCCCTACGGGGACACCACCGGCGACGGCATGGTGCAGGTGTCGTTCACCCTGCCGGTACCGTGCGACAAGCGGGGCGAGGGCGCGGCGCTGCAGCTGGCGGCGAAGATGGGTCTGGACCCGGCGATGGTGGTGCACGCCAAGCAGATGGGCGAGGGCTTCACGTTCTTCGTCGTGTACGGGCGGGTCAACCACCTCGTGGACCTCTCGCAGGTCGTCGTGGCCGAGCGCGACTTCCCGCTGCTGTCGGCCAAGGAGGTCAACGCGCTGGTCAAGCGGCGGCTGCGGCGCAAGCTCGTGGTCGTCGGGGCCTGTATCGGTACCGACGCGCACACCGTCGGCATCGACGCGATCCTCAACGTCAAGGGAATCGCCGGGGAGAAGGGCCTGGAGTACTACCGGGAGCTGCGGGTGGTCAACCTGGGCGCCCAGGTGGCGGTGCCCGACCTGGTCGAGGCGGCGCGGGCGGAGAAGGCCGACGCGGTGCTGGTCAGCCAGGTGGTGACCCAGCGCGACGCGCATCTGCACAACACCCGGGAGATGTCGGCGGCGTTCCGGGAGGCGATGCCGGCCGACCGGCGGCCGCTGCTGGTCGTCGGCGGGCCGCGCTTCGACGAGCGGATGGCCGGCGAGCTGGGCGTCGACCGGATCTTCGGCCGGGGTACCACGCCGGCAGAGGTGGCCAGCTACCTCGTACACGCATTGATCACGAACCGACCGCAGGCGAGGAGAGCCGCGTGAGCGTTGGTCTGACCGTCACCCACCGGCGTTACGTGCCGTTCTCGCACGCCCACTACGCCGGCAACCTCGTCGACGGGGCGTACGCCCTCGGCCTGTTCGGCGATGTCGCCACCGAGGTGTGCATCCGCACCGACGGCGACGAGGGGCTGTTCGCCTCGTACTCGGACGTGCAGTTCCGCGCCCCGATCCGGGCCGGGGACGTGCTGGAGGTGTCGGCGACCGTGACCCGGATGGGTACCCGCAGCCGCACCATCGACTTCTCCTGCGTGGTCGTGTGCCGGGGGCGGCCCACGCAGCCGGCCGGGTCGGCGCAGCCGACGCAGTCCGAGTCCGCGGCCGAGGTGTGCGACCCGCCGATCGTCGCGGTGACCGCTACCGGCACCGTGGTCGTGCCCGCCACGCCGTGACCGGCGCCGTCGCGGTCCGCAACCAGCCCGCGCCGGGCACGCCGCTGGCCGTCTGCGCCGACGTCGGGTCGACCTACACCAAGGTGGCCGTGGTCGACCTGGCCGCCGGGGCGCTCGTCGCGACCGCCGCGCACCCGACCACTGTCGGCACCGATGTCCTGCACGGCCTCGACGCGGCCGTCGAGGCGCTCGCGGAGCGGCTGCCCGGCCACGACCTGTCGAACCGGTACGTGTGCTCCAGCGCCGGCGGTGGGCTGCGGCTGGCGGTCGTCGGGTACGAGGCCCTCGTCAGCGCCGAGGCGGCGCACCGGGTGGCGACCAGCGCCGGGGCGCGGGTGGTGCACGTGGCCGCCGGCCGCCTCGACGCGGCCGCCACCGCGGCGCTGCGCGCGGCGACACCCGACGTGGTGCTGCTGGTGGGCGGCACCGACGGCGGGGACGCGGAGACGGTACGGCACAACGGGGCGCGACTGGCGGCCGCGCGGCTGCGGGTACCGGTGGTCGTCGCCGGCAACGCGGACGCCCGCGACGACGTGACCGCGGCGCTGGCCGCGAAGGGCGTGCCGGTCGTCGCCACCGGCAACGTGCTGCCCCGGATCGGGGTACTGGCCCCCGGCCCGGCCCGCGCCGCGATCCGGGAGGTGTTCCTGCGTCACGTCATCGGCGGCAAGGGGCTCTCCCGGGGCCGCCGGTTCGCCGGGCTGGTCCGCGCGGCCACCCCGGACGCGGTGCTCGCCGGCGTGGAGCTGCTGGCCGGCGCCGGTGCCGGCGCGGACTCCGGTGCCGGTGCCGGCGACTTCGCCGTCGTCGACGTCGGCGGCGCCACCACCGACGTGTACTCGGTGATCACGCCGGACGCCGAGCGGACCAGCGGGCCGGCCCGCGAGGTGGCCGGGGTGCTCTGGCGCAGCCGTACCGTCGAGGGCGACCTCGGGGTGCGCTGGAGCGCGCCGGGGGTGGTGGCCGCGGCGCGGGCCGAGAAGCTCATCGCCGACGCCGAGGCGGAGACGCTGGCGGCGGCCGCCGACGCGCGGGCGGCCGAGCCGGGCATGGTCGCCGACGATCCCGCCGTCGATCTCCGCCTGGCCGGGTTGGCGGCGACGATCGCGGTCCGCCGGCACGCCCGGGGCGAGCCGGGGGCGCCGGGGGCGCCGCGCCGCGGCGGCAAGGACCTCAGCCGGGTGCGGGTGCTGATCGGGTCGGGCGGGGTGCTGCGGTACGCGCCGCCGGCCGTGTCCGGGGCGGTGTTGGGGGCGGTGCTCGCCGACCACGAGGGGGGCTGGCGGCTGCCGACGGCGGCGGTTCCGCGGGTCGATCGGTCCTACGTCCTGGCCGCGATCGGGTTGCTCGCCACCGACTTTCCGGCGGCCGCCGTCGCTGTTGGGCGACGGGAGCTGCACGGTCAGTCAGCCCCGTAGACACGCCCATCGCGACACGCCGTCCCGATGGAGGGATACCCGCTTGACCGGTTGACAGCGCCGGGGGTATTTCACGTACCGTCTTTGAGTCCTACTTCGGAAAGCGAGTGTTGTTCGCTTTGCCCCTTCGTTCGCTGGCCGTACGTTGAGCCATCTGGCATCACGTGGGCCAGGTCCAGTGGGCGGGGGTCGGCGGGGCGGCGCGAACTAGCTCGCGCTCCGGTGGACAGGGGGTTACGAACGGCCAGTAGACAACGATGAGGCGCGGGCAGCCGGTCCGCTTCTGGTCGGAACGAAGGTCGTATTCGGACCGTCTGGCCCACCGGCCGGGAGGGCCTGGGAGCACGGGGCGCGGCTACTGCCGCGCCCCGATTCCTTTTGCGCCCCCTCCGAGCTACCTCTCAGCCGCTGCGGGCACAATGGGCAACCCAGCACGATCGAGAGAGGCCCACGTGACGGCGGTAGGCATGGACGCTGCGACCCCGGCAGGCCCCGGTGCCGTCGCCCCGGCCGGACCGGTACCACGGCTGCGCCGGGCCGTCGGTGCGGCGGCGGCCGCGGTCGCCGCCGGGCTGGCGCTGCTGGTCGCCTTCCCCCCGTACGGGCTGTGGTGGCTCGCCCCGATCGGCGTGGCGCTGCTGACCGTCGCGGTCCACGGCCGGCGGGTGACCGCCGGGCTGGGGCTGGGCGCGGTGACCGGCGCGGTGTTCTTCACCCCGCTGCTGCACTGGACCAACACCCAGGTCGGCGCGGCGCCGTGGCTGCTGCTGTGCGCGCTGCAGACGCTCTACATCGCCGCGCTGGGTGCCGGGCTGGCCGCGGTCCGGCCGCTGGTACGCCGCTGGCCGGCCCTGCTGGCGCCGGTGACCGCCGTGCTGTGGGTGGCGCAGGAGGCGCTGCGCGACCGTACCCCGTTCGGCGGGTTCCCGTGGGCCCGGCTCGCGTTCAGCCAGGCGGACTCGCCGCTGCTGCGGCTGGCCGCCCTCGGCGGCGCCCCCACCGTCACCTTCGCGGTGGCCCTGGCCGGCGGCCTGCTCGCCGCGGCGGCCCTCGCCGCGGCACGAAAGGCGCCCCGGCGGGCGGCTGCCGTCCCCGCCGCCGCCGCGCTCGCCCTGGTCGGACTCGCCGCGGTGGTCCCGACGGCCGGTACCGGCGGCCGGCCGGTCACCGTCGCGTACGTGCAGGGCAACGTGCCCCGCCTCGGGCTGGACTTCAACGCCCAGCGCCAGCAGGTGCTGCGCAACCACGTCGCCGGCACCGAGGAGCTGGCCCGCCGGGTGGCCGCCGGGCAGGTCGCCAAGCCCGACCTGGTGATCTGGCCGGAGAACGCCAGCGACGTCGACCCGGTCGAGGACGTGGTCGCCGGTGACCTGATCACCCGGGCGGCCCGCGCGATCGACGCGCCGATCCTGGTCGGCGCCCTGCTGGAGGGGCCCGGCGACCGGACACGCAACGTCGGCCTGGTGTGGCTGCCGACCGGCGGTCCGGTCGCCACGTACGTCAAGCGGCACCCGGTGCCGTTCGCCGAGTATGTGCCGCTGCGCCCGCTGGCCCGCAAGGTCACCACCAAGGTCGACCTGGTGCGCTCCGATTTCCTGGCCGGTGACCGCCCCGGGGTGCTGCGGGTGGGCCCCGCCACCGTCGGCGACGTCATCTGCTTCGAGGTCGCCTACGACGGCGTGGTCCGCGACACCGTCACCGGCGGCGCCGAGCTGATCGTCACGCAGACCAACAACGCCACCTTCGACGCCGACGAGGCGGCCCAGCAGCTGGCCATGGTCCGGCTGCGGGCGGTGGAGCACGGCCGGGACGCGACGATGGTCTCCACGGTCGGCATATCGGCGTTCGTCACCGCCGACGGGCGGGTGCACGAGGTCACCGGCTTCAACACCCCAGCCGTCGAGGCGCGCGTACTGCGGCTGCGCGATACCCGTACGCTTGCTACCGGACTCGGCGCATGGCCGGAGTACGTGCTGCTGGCGGCCGCGGCTGCCGCGCTCGTCGGCGCGGCTCTGCTGGGAAGGAAACCACGGACGGTCGCTTCCGCGACGGCCGGCGAGAGCAAGGGGGAACAGTGATCGACAGCACCAACACACCGGATGGCTCGGCGGAGGGCTACCCCGGCGTCGGCCGGGTGCTCGTCGTGATCCCCACCTACAACGAGTCGGACAACATCCGCATCATCGTCGACCGGGTACGGCGGGCGACCCCGACCGTCGACATCCTGATCGCCGATGACAACAGCCCGGACGGTACCGGCGCCATCGCCGACGAACTGGCCGCCGACCCGCAGATCCACGTCCTGCACCGCCCCGGCAAGCAGGGCCTGGGAGCGGCGTACATCGCCGGCTTCGGCTGGGCCCGCGACCGCGGCTACGACGCGGTCGTGGAGATGGACGCCGACGGCTCACACGCGCCCGAGGACCTGCCCCGGCTGCTCGACGCCGCCCGCGACGCCGACGTGGTGATCGGCTCCCGGTGGGTACGGGGCGGGAAGGTCGTCAACTGGCCGGCGCGCCGGCTGCTGCTGTCGCGGGGCGCGTCGCTGTACACCAGGATCGCCATGGGCTACCCGGTGCGCGACGCCACCGCCGGCTACCGGGTGTACCGGATGCCCGTGCTCGACAAGCTCGAACTCTCCCAGGTCGCCTCCCAGGGGTATTGCTTCCAGATCGACCTGGGCTGGCGCTCGTACCGCAGCGGGTTCCGCATCGTCGAGGTGCCGATCACGTTCGCCGAGCGGGAGCGCGGCGCCAGCAAGATGAGCTCCAACATCGTCCGCGAGGCGCTGGTGCGGGTCACCGTCTGGGGCGCCGAGGCGCGGCTGGCGTCGCTGAAGCGGGCGCTGGGCGGCGCGAAGAAGCCGACCAGGGTGTAACGGGATGCGTCGCGCCCCGCTGATCGGTCTGGCTGCGATCGCGACGGTCGTGGTGGAGATCGCCGTGTTCGTCGCGGTGGCAAGGCTGGTGGGGCTGGTCTGGGCGGTCGCCGCGCTGCTGGCGATCTCGCTGCTCGGCGGCTGGCTGGTACCCCGGCAGGGGGTGCGGGCCTGGCGGCGCTTCCGGACGGCCGCGAGCGAGGGCCGGCCGCCGGGCCGGCAGGCCACCGAGGGCCTGGTCGGGCTCGTCGGCGCGCTGCTGCTGGCCGTGCCGGGGTTCGTCACCGGACTACTGGGCGCGGCGCTGCTGGTGCCGCCGCTGCGCTGGTACGCCCGGGACCGGGTCGAACGCCTCGTTGAGCGGCGCACCTCGCCTGCGCTGGCCGGCGACCTGTTCGGGCCGCGACGGGTACGGGTGCGGCGCGGCCGGCCCACGACCGCGCCGCCGGGCACATCATCCAGCCAGCCCCCGCCACCACCCCAGGGTCCGCCACCGCCCGCGATCGAGGGCGAGATCGTCGACAAGGACTGACAACGAAACAGCCGCCCCGACATGATGTCGGGGCGGCTGTTTTCAGTGCCGGGGCCTGGTGCCGGTGTCAGCGACCGCGGCGGGTACGGACCTCCTGCAGCCGTTCGGCCAGGATGTCCTCCAGCTCGGCGATCGAACGCCGCTCCAGCAGCATGTCCCAGTGGGTGCGCGGCGGCTTCGCGCGCTTCTGCTCCGGTTCGCTGCCGTCGACCAGTCGCGCGACGCTACCGTCGAACTTGCACTCCCAGGTCATCGGGACCTCGGCGTCGACAGCGAAGGGCACCTCGAACTGGTGGCCCTTGGCGCACAGGTACTCGCGGGTCTGTCGTGGCGCCAGCTCGGTGTTGCGGTCGGACTCGTAGCTGACGGCTCCGAGACGGCTTCCGCGCAGCATGCGCTCGCCCATGATCGGATCTTCCCCTTCGGGTAGTGTGCGGTCTTCACGTGCTACAACGACGCAGGTCGACCGGATCATTCCCGGTGACGGTTGGCGGCGGCGCTGACACCGGGCAGAGCCGGGTACGCCATTTTACCCATGATTCACCGGTGGCGGCGAATCGTACGCCTTATGGGCACCATAGGCAACGTCACGGGGTGAGCGCGGCCGCCAGGTTGGCCACCTGCTCGCTCAGCCGGCCGATCTGCGCGTGAGCCGCCGACAGCTCCGCGCGTACCGTGTCCCGTTCGCTGTCCGCGGCCCGCAGCCGGCCCCGCAGATCGTCCTCACGGGCCTGCGCGGCGACCAGTTCGGCGGTCAGCGCGGCCACCCGTCGTCCGGCCTCCGCCGCCTCGTCGCGCAGCCGGTCGACCTCGGCGCGGGCGGCGTCCACCCGGGCCAGTGCCTGGTCGCGGTCCCGGCCGGCGCGCTCGGCCCGGGTACGGGCGTCGTCGCGTCCACGGGCCGCCTCGTCGCGGTCGCGGGCGGACGCCTCGGCATCCCGCTGCGCCTGGGCCCGGGCGGTCTCGGCGTCGGCGGCCTGGCGGCGGGCCGCCCGCAGGTCGTGCTCGGCGTTCAGGCGCAGCGCCTCGGCCGCCGCGGCCCGGTCGCGGGCCTCGTCGCGCTCCGCGACCGCCCGGGTGGCCGCCGCGGTGGCCTGCTCGGCGGTGGTCCGGGCGGCCGCCGCGTCCCGGGCCGACTCCTCGGCCTGCGCCCGGGCGGCTGCCACCTGCTTGTCCGCCTCCGCGTGGGCGGCCTTCACCAGGTCCTCGGCGTCGGTGCGGGCGCGCTGCACCGTCTCCTCGGCAGCGGCGTGGGCGGCAGCGACGGACTCCTCGGCCTGCTCCCGGGTTCGTTCCGCGGCGGCGAGGGCCGCGTCGGCGGCGTCCCGGGCGGTGCGGGCCTGCCGCCGGGCGGTCTGCGCGTCCTCGCGGGCCTCGTCGCGCTCGGCGTGGGCGGCCGCGACGGCGGTTGCCGCCTCCGCCCGTACCGCGGCGACCTGCCGCTCCACCCCGGCCGGCGACATTTCGGCGTGCAGCGCCGCGGCGAGCGTCTCGCTGACCTGCTCGAGCCGATCCACCACCTCGAACGCCCGCGCCACCTGGCCGGTCAGGCCGGGGGAGTTGCGCTGGCGCATCCGCGCGGCGCGCGCGGAAGACTGGCAGGCGCCGTCGTTGTCGCGGCAGTACCGGAACGGGCGCCCCGCGCTGCCGCGCTGCGGCACCGGACGCCCGCAGTGCGCGCATGGCCGGGTGGACTCAGACTGATCACTCACCCGCGCGAATCTACTGGGTGCGCCGCGCGGACACCCGGCTGCGGGATCGGGGCGGCGTAGCGTTGCTTTGTGACCGACCTGGACGCGCGCCGGCTGCGGGTGCTGCACACCGTCGCGCTGCGTGGCGGCGTCACCGCCGCGGCCGCGAGCCTCCACGTCAGCCCGTCCGCCGTCAGCCAGCAGCTCGCCCAACTCGAGCGTGAGGCAGGGTGCGACCTGGTCGAACGGGTCGGCCGGGGAATCTGCCTGACGCCCGCCGGGCAGGCCCTCGCCGTCCACGCCGAACAGGTCCTGCACGCCCTCGACCGGGCCGGGGCGGCCGTCGCGGCCGCCCGTACGGGCGTCGCCGGCACGGTACGGGTGGGCACCTTCGCCACCGCCGGCGCGTTCGTCGCGCCGGCGGTCGCCCGGGCCCGGCGCCGCCACCCGGCGCTGGACCTGCGCGTCACCGAGGGCGAGGACGAGTCGACCCTGCTCGACCTGCGGCTGACCCTCCTCGACGTGGTGGTCATGCAGGAGTACGACCACGTACCGGTGACCCTGCCGTCCGGTCTGACCGCCCGCCCGGTCGCCGACGACCCGCTCTACGTGGTCACACCGGCGACCGGCCCGCTGTCCGGCCGGGTACGCCTGCGCGACCTGCGCGACGCGCCCTGGATCGCGCCCGCCCCCGCCACGCCGGGCGGGCGGGTCACCCGGCAGGCCTGCCGCGACGCCGGCTTCGAGCCGGAGATCCGGCACACCGCGATCGACGTCGCGCTGGTCCTCGACCTCGTCGCCGCCGGCCTCGGGGTGGCGCTCGTCCCGGCGCTGGTCCTGCGCCACGGCGTACCGGCGGGGGTGCGCACCGGACCGACCTGGGACCCGCCGCTGAAGCGAACGATCTCCGCGGTGGTGCGGACGGCCGGGGGCGGGCCGCAACGCCCCGCCGTCGCGGCGTTCCTCGCCGAGCTCGCCGCCGCGGGCGCGGCCGCCGCCGGAGCGGCCGGGTCGTACGCGGCCGGGTCGTAGCGCACGCCGGGGCCGGCTCTGCGGCGGCGGCCGGGACCGCGCCTACCAGCGCCAGCCCCGCAGCCCCTCCGCCAGCGGCCGGCGGGACCGGCGGGCGACGTCGGCGCCGAGGGACCGCACCAGCGGCGCGGCCAGGTAGCAGTACACCAGCCCGCAGTAGATGATCATGACGATGTCGCGGCGGGTGACCGGCAGGTCGGCGACGAAGGGATACCACAGCGCGCTGAACTCCGGCGTGTAGTGGCACAGCGCCTCGTTGGCGAAGTGGTCGACCACGCACGCCGGTGGGGTCTCCGCCGCGAACACGGCGGCGCACAGCCCGACCCAGGCCGACAGGGTGAGCACGGCCAGGGTCAGCGCCCGCGACCACAGCGCCTCGGCGGGCTCCCACAGCCGCACCGCGAGCGCCAGCGACGCCGGTACCGAGACGAAGAGCATGAACCGCGGCCCCCAGGTCAGGCCGCCGTACCAGGACCACCAGGGCGCGTACACGACGACCAGCCCCACGGTGAACAGCAGCCACCACCCGTAGAGCCGGTACAGGGTGGTGCCGTCGCGCAGTGGCAGCCGGCGCATGCTCGCGCGTACCGGCAGCATCAGGCCGGGGGTGAAGAACAGCAGGCCCTTGCCGAACGACAGGCACACCGACAGCAGCCCGAAGAAGATCGGGTACGAGAAGTCCAACCGGCCGCTGTAGGGCATGACCGTGCGGTAGCCGGAGGTGCCGCTGTAGCCGGTCTCCAGCGGAGAGCCGCGGCGCACCCAGTTGTCGGCCACCAGGACCGCCACGGCCGCGACGCCGGCCAGCGCGTACCGCAGCCGCCGGTCCTCCCACATCCGTCTGGCGACCACGAACGCGAGCGGGACCAGCGTCGCGGCCGTGTTGGCCACGCCGAGCGCCACGGCGGCCCAACCGGCCAGCGACCGTCCGCGCACCGCGATGGCGACGAGCCCGACCGCCACGGCGAGGGCGGTGAACGGCTCGGCGTTGAACTGCACCACGTGCGCGGCGAACATCGACGCGGCGATGAGGACCAGGAAGAACCGCCGCAGCAGCGCCGCGGGTAGCCGCCGGCGCAGTAGTAGGTACAGCACGCCGATCGCGACGGCGAACAGCAGGCTGTTGTACATGGTCGCCCACTGCTGCTGGTCCTGGCCGAGGAGCCGGGCCGCCAGCAGCAGCGGTACGGCGAAGAGGTGGCCCACGATCGTGTACCGGTTGTCGGTGAGGGTCCCGTCGTCGAGCAGCTGCCGGAGCGTGTCGTAGCGCAGGACGGCGTCCCCGAGCGCGGAGTGCCGAAGCACGAACACGAACGCGGCGAGCCCGGCCACGATCAGCGCCGTCTCGAACACCGCGGGCAGGCGTCCCCATCGCCGTCCGGGCGGGGCCGGCGGGCGGAGTTTCTCCGGGTCCCGGGCCGGCGGCTCGGAGGCGACGACCGTCATGCGGATCTCCAAGGGGGCGTACCGGGGAGCGGCGCACGGGAGGGACAACAATCGCCGCGCTCAACGCGGAAGTGTCCCACCGGCCGGAGGCGGGCGCGCCGGTCCGCGATCCGGACCACCCGACCGGGTGACCGCCGGTCCGCAGCGGTCCCGGGCAGATCGTCACCCGTCGTCACACCGCTGGACGCTACCGCGCTACCCCGGCATCCCGACGAACCCGCGCCGCGCGGCCCGCCCGGCGACGGTTACCGGCCGCCACCGTCCGACCAGGACGGTGGCGGCCGGTAGCCGGACAGGTCAACGCAGCGCGGGCTCCGGGGTACGGGCGCCCGACTCGGCGGCCGCGTCCTGGCTGAGCCGGTGCAGCAGCTTCTCACCCTCGACGTCGACGTCGGGCAGCGCCCGGTCGAGCCAGCGGGGCAGCCACCAGGCCGCGCGGCCGAGCAGGGTCATGACGGCCGGTACGAGCACCATGCGGACGACGATGGCGTCGAAGAGGACAGCCACCCCGAGGCCGAAGCCGATCGACTTGATGATGGCCTCGTCGGCGAGGATGAAGCCGAAGAAGACGCTCATCATGATCAGGGCTGCGGCGGTGACGACCCGGGCGCCGTGGCCGAAGCCGCTGATGATGGCCGGCCGGGACGCCGCGCCGTGGACGTGCTCCTCGCGCATGCGGGTGACCAGGAAGACCTGGTAGTCCATGGCGAGGCCGAACACGATCCCGATCAGGAAGATCGGCAGGAAGCTGATGACCGGTCCGGTCTGCTGCACGCCGAGCAGGTCGGCCAGCCAGCCCCACTGGAACACGGCGACGACGGCGCCGAAGGTGGCGGCGACGCTGAGCAGGAAGCCGACGGTGGCCTTCAGCGGTACCAGCAGCGACCGGAACACCAGGGTGAGCAGGACGAAAGCCAGACCGACCACGAGCGTGAGGTACGGCAGCAGCGCGTCGGCGAGCTTGGAGGAGATGTCGAGGTTGACGGCGGTGGGACCGGTGGCGCCGATCCCGACCCCGGCCGGGGTGTCGAGGGCGCGGATGGTGTGCACCAGGTTCTCGGTCGCCGCGGCGGCCGGGCCGGCGGCGGGGATGACGGTGAGGATGGCGGTGTCGCCGGCGGGGTTGGTCACCGCCGGGGCGACCACGGCAACGCCGGCCAGCCCGCGGATCCGCTGACCGACCTGGTCGGCGGTGGCCTTCGCGGTACCGGCGGGTGCGTCGACGACGACGGTCAGGGGGGCGTTGAAGCCGGGGCCGAAGCCGGCGGCGAGTAGGTCGTACGCCTTGCGCTGGGTGCTGTCCGGCGCGGCGGTGCCGTCGTTGGGCATGCCCAGCCGCAGGTCCAGGGCGGGGACGGCGACGACGCCGAGGCCGATCACGGCGGCGAGCAGCGCGGTGACCGGGCGGCGCACGATCGCGCGTACCCAGCGGGTACCGAGGGTGGGCCTGGCGCCGGCCCCCTCGGGGTCACGCTCGTGTCGGCCGGGGATGACGCGGGCGCCCGCGAAGCCGAGCAGGGCCGGCAGCAGGGTCAGGGCGATGAGGACCGCGAGGGCGACGGTACCGGCGGCGGCCACGCCCATCTGGGTCAGGAACGGGATGCCGACGACGGCCAGGCCGGCCAGTGCGATCACGACGGTGAGGCCGGCGAAGACGACGGCTGAGCCGGCGGTACCGACGGCGCGGCCGGCGGCCTCCTGCGGGTCGCGGCCCAGGGCGATCTCGTGCCGGTACCGGGAGACGATGAACAGGGCGTAGTCGATGGCGACCGCCAGGCCGAGCATCATCGCCAGGGTCGACGTGGTCGCCGACAGGTCGGTGAAGTGGGTCGCCAGGGAGATGGCGCTGACCCCGATACCGATGCCGAGGACGCCGGTCAGCAGCGGCAGGCCGGCCGCGACCAGCGAGCCGAACGTGATCACCAGTACCACCGCGGCGACGGCCAGGCCGATGACCTCGGCGGCACCGGCGTGCGGGCGTACCTGTACCGCGTCACCGCCGGTCTCGACGGTCAGCCCGGCCTTGCGGGCGGTGCCGACGGCGGTGTCCAGGGCGGCGCGGTCGGAGTCGGTCAGTCCGATCGCCGGGACCTTGTACGTGGCCTGGGCGTAGCCGACCGTGCCGGCGGGGTTGACCGCCCGGGTCTGGAAGGGGTCGGTGACCGAGGCGACCTGCGGGCTGTTGCGCAGGTCGGCCACGACACGCTCGATGGCCGCCCTCCGCTCCGCGGTGAGCGTCTGCCCGTCGGGCGCGGCGAAGACGATCCGGGCGGTCGCCCCGCCGGCCGACGCCTGGGGGAACCGCTCGCGGAGCAGGTCGATGGCCTGCTGTGCCGGCGTGCCGGGGATGCTGAACGCGCCCGAGGTCGGCTTGGACAGCGTCGCCGCGCCGACCAGGGTCGCCGCGAGTACGGCGAGCCACGCGAGCGTGACCAGCCAGCGCCGGCGGAACGCGAACCGGCCCAGCCGGTACAGCAACGAGGCCATCAACATTCTCCTGTTCAAAGGGTGTGCGAGAGCGCCCGACCACCCGGTGGGGGCGGCCGGTGCGAAGCGGTCGGATGGGGTCAGGCGGCCGGTGCGGCGGCGCCCACGGGAAGGCCGGCGCGCAGCTGCGTCAGGCAGTCACGGACCAGGTCGGGCAGCGGGATGTCGGTACCGCTACGGGCCCAGAAGTCGACCGACGTGGCGAGCGCGGTACCGACCGTGCCGGCCAGCAGGCGAGGCGCGAGATCCCGCTGCGCGTCGGTACCGGTACGGTCAGCGATGATCTTGGTCATGACCTCGCTGACGTGCTCCGTCACCAGCAGGATCTGAGCCCTCAGCGCCGGGCTCTCCCGGACCACCCGCATCAGCACGGCGAGCCGGTCGCGGTCACCCGCCATCTCGACGACCACCGAGGGCAGCACCGCGGCCAGGGAGTCCCACACCGGCTCGTCGGCGGGCCGGGTGCGGATCGTGTCGGCGAGGCTCAGGTACCGCTGCGCCAGTTCGTCGACGATCGCCTCTTCCCGGCTGGAGAAGTAGTTGCGGAAGGTGCGCGGCGACACGTCGGCCGCCTCCGCGATCGCCTCCGGCGTCGCCGCGTCCAGCCCCTGCGTGAGCAGCAGGGACCACGCCGCCCGGCTCAACGCCGCCCGCGTCGCGGCCTTCTTGCGCTCCCGCAGGCCCATGTCAGAGGTCACGTGTCTACCGTCGGATAATCTTGCCAATTTTGCAAGTTTTCCAGGGTTGCAAGACAGTGGCGTTTCTCATACGGCCCCCGGTGCGGCCTGCCGGCACCCGACGGCGCGCGGAGGTCATCCCCGGTCGCCTTCGGGGGCGCGACGAGTTACCTCACCGCGCCGCCCGACCCGCACCTCACCGTGCTCCCCGCCTTTGCTCTGCTCCCGGGCCGGCAACACGGGTAGCGGCGCTACGCACGATGCCTATCCGGGAGCAGAGCAAAGCACGCGAACGAGGAGGGCGGCCCGACCGCACTGGTCCGCGCAACGGCGGAGACGCTTGCCGACTTCGCTAACTTGATCTCAGCGAATTACCGTTACTGGTAATCCAATAATTGGAGTCATCATAATGCCGGTTATTGTGCGTAATGCTTGAGAGTGGTGTGACCAGGGAACAGCGACGCCGACAACGAGGCCACCGTCGTCGCAGCGTTCGACACGTTCCTCACCGCGGTGCTGGTGTGCCACAACGCGCACTTCGATATCGCCCGGCTCCACGAGTCGTCCGACCGCGCCGGCGTCCGCCGCTTTCCCGCCTGGTTCTCGGGCCGGTGAACCACATCTCCAGTGAACGCCCGCAGCCGTCCCCTGACCGCACGGTGTCAGCGCCGGTCGCTCCGCGGGCCCGCCGGTTCCCCGGGGACGGCGCCCTCAGGTGCCGCTCGGGCGGAGTCCGGTACGGGCGCGCGCGACCTCCTCGGCCTGCCGCTCGCGCCACCGCCGTTGGGCATCCCGGTTGCACACCCGGCACCCGCGCCGGTAACGACCCGTCGCGTCGTCGAGCTCGCGAGGGTGGCCCTGGCGGCACACCGGTCGCTGCCGCCGCGCCCGGGAGGTCTCGGTACGGGTCGCCTGGCGCAGGTGCGTGGGCTCGATGCAGTCCTTCACGCCGCAGCTCTGCGCGACGTCCAGGTCCGGGTCGTAGCCGCCGACGAAGACGACGTACGCCGCGATGTGGGCCCAGGCGCGGCCGGCCACCTTCTGGTGGACGCCGCTCCGCGAGCCGTACCCCCGGATGATCAGGCAGCCGCCGTCACCGCGGGTCGAGCGCTCCGCCAGGTAGGCCCGGAGGCTGTCCTCGGTGAAGTGCTTCGAAAGGCCCTTGATGTCGGCGAGCACACGCCGACGGTACCGCAGCCTCCCGGCGACCGAGGTAAGGCACCGATGGCCGACGTGAGCCTTACTCGAGGGGCGTACGGCACGACTGGTCCCGCGGTCGGCCATGGCCGACCTGCCGGCGGCGCATGAGATCCACGCCGATCCCGCGACCAGCGCGTACAACCCGGCGGGGCCGCACACCTCGTTGGCGCAGGGCCGCGAGACGCTGGCGGAGTGGCCGCCCGCGACGGGCATGTTGACCTGATTCGCCGACCGCCGCGCAAAATGTCAGACCCCCGCGGTGTACTTCAATCGTACAGATGTACTAACGATGGGAGTGCACATGTCACCGGAGCAGATCGCGCGGGACGCGGCCGACCTGGCCATGCGTCTGCTGCCCGTCGCCGTTCAGGCGGTGGGGCCGATGCGCGACAACGAGACGCAGGCTCAGTACATGGAGCGGGTCCGCGGCCTCGCGGTCGACCTGTGGATCGAAAGCGGTCCCCGCGCCGAGCTTACGCGTCGGCTCACCGAGCTGATGGACTCGCAAGTGTTCGTCGGCGTCCTCACCGCGGTGGAGATCGAGCAGTCCAGCACCCGCGCCATGCTGACCCTCAGCGTCACCAGGGACCGGGAGTCCGTCGAGGAGATGATCCGCACCGACCGGACCGACGGGCCGGCCGGCCGGGCGCTGTGGGAGACCGCCAGGACCCTGATCGGGCACCGGGTGGCGATCTACAAGCACATGGAGACCCGCGCCGACCCGAACAAGAAGTACCGGTGCGCCAAGCACATCGTCGACCTGGGGGTGGCCGACGACGCGGGCGAGGAGAGCCCGGTCGCGGCCATCCGGCCGGTGTCGGCGGCCCCGTCGCAGCCCGGACCGCGGTCGTTGCGCCAGAGCGGCCAGACGCCGAGCGCGGCGGACGCCCGCGTCGAGGTCGTGGCGACGCTGGAGCGGGCCGGCCACGCCGACCCCGGCTACCGGGAGGCGGCCTGCGCCGGAATCATGGACCGGGCCACGGTCCAGGGCGGGGTGGTGACCAACGTCGACATGCTGCTGCAACTGGCCCGGACCACGCCGCCGGCCGACACCGCCGCCGGCCGGATGATCAGCCAGCGGTACGGGCATCAGGCGGAGCGGCTGTCGGCCTGATGTACGCGGACGCCGGCAGGAGGTGCTCCGTCGGGGGGAGGGCGACGACCATGGCCGGACTGGCCGGCTACCAACCGTTGACGCGAAGGACCGCCGCCGCGTGACCTGTGCCGCGTGGCGTGGCAACGCGTCGGCGGCGGCCGGCGCCGGACATAGAGTGGTGGCCGTGCACAGCCAGCAACACATACGGATCATGCCGATGCGCGACGGGCACGCCGACGCGGTCCTGGACATCTACCGGATCGGTATCGAAGGCGGCGACGCGACGTTCGAGACCGAACCGCCCGACTGGCAGCGGTTCGCCGCGAGCCGGCTGCCCGGCCACCGGTTCGTCGCCGTCGACGCGGACGGCCGCGTGCTCGGCTGGGTCGCCTGCTCCCCGACGTCGACGCGGAGCACGTACGCCGGGGTGGTGGAGCATTCCGTGTACGTGCACCCCGAGGCCCGCGGCGCCGGGGTGGGCCGGGCCCTGCTGCGCGCGTTGATCGATTCGACCGAGGCGGCCGGGATCTGGACGATCCAGTCGGGCATCTTCCCGGAGAACGCCGCCAGCCTGGCCATGCACGGCACGCTCGGGTTCCGGGTCGTGGGTACCCGCGAACGGGTCGCCCGCCACCACGGTCGATGGCGCGACGTCGTTCTCGTCGAACGTCGCAGCCCCGTCGTGATGTGACCCAGGGCCCGGAAGGCAGCTACCCCGACATGTCCCGCTCCCTGGCCGGCCCGTGCGTATGCGGGCACGATCGACAGGCACACGAGCACTACCGGTCCGGCAGCGACTGCGCCCTGTGCGTCTCACCCCGCTGTGACCGGTTCCGCCCGCAGCGGGCCGGACGGCTCGCCACCCTTGCCCGACGCATCCTGCGTCACCGGTGAGCCCGGGCCATCCCGTCGGGCGCCCATTCCCGGACGCCCGACGGGATGGCCTACCGCAGCGGAGCGACGGCGACGGATATCCTGTAGCCGCCCATGAACCTCCCGATCCGCTCCCAGCCGCCCACCGGCGCCGTCGCGCACCCCGGCGACCTCGCCGATGTCACCACCGCGTGGCTGCGCAACCGTCGGCTGTCCCCGCACACCCGCCTGGCGTACCAGCGGGACGTCAATGCCTGGCTACAGTGGTGTTCCCGCCACGGCGTGGACCCGCTCACGGCATCGTTCTGGCACGTCAACGAGTACGCCCGCGAGCTTGAGTCCACGGTGGACGGTCGCCGGGGCCGGGCGGTCGCGCCGGCCACCGTGGCCCGTCGGCTGTCCGGGCTGGCGAGCTGGTACGAGTTCCTGACCCGGCTGCGGGTGGTGACGGTCAACCCGGTCGCCGGTGCCGACCGGCCCCGGGTGGACCGCGACCACTCGGCCACGGTGGGGCTGACCGCCGACGAGGTGGCCGCGCTGCTCGCCGCCGCCGACGCCGACGACGGCCCGCAGGCGCTGCGCAACCGGGCGATGCTCACCCTCCTGGCCGACCTGGGGCTGCGCGTCGGGGAACTGGTCGGCCTGGACCTCGCGGACCTGGGCCACGAGCGCGGCCACCGGACCGTCCGCTTCGTCGGCAAGGGCGGCAAGCCGCGCCGCCGCGCCCTCGCCCCGTCGACCGCCGCGACGCTCGACGCCTACCTGGCGGAGCGCTCGCCCGACACCGTCGACGGCCCGCTGTTCGTCACCGCGACCGGCGCCCGTGTCGACCGGGCGGCCGTGTTCCGGCTGGTGCGCCGGGTGGCCCGGGCCGCCGGCATCCCGGCGTGGGCCAGCCTGTCACCGCACTCGCTACGGCACGCCTTCGCCACCACGGCCCGGGCCGAGGGCGTACCGCTCGAAGACGTGCAGGACGCGATGGGCCACGCCGACCCGCGTACCACCCGCCGCTACGACCGCGACCGGCACAACCTGGACCGCGACCCGGCGTACCGGATCGCGGCGGCACGGGCGAAGCGCAGCTGAAGGAGGACCCCATGACGCAGTCCACGGCGGCGGCGATGCGCACGGCCGCGGCGGCCCTCGTCGACCGGCTCGACGAGGCGCACCGGGCGCAGGGCTGCCACCCGTTCTCCGACGACGGGATGCGCCGCTGGATCGAGTACCGGCCGCAGCCCCGGCCCGGGATCAGCCTGGCCGACCTGGCCGGGCCGGCCCGCAAGGCCACGCACCGGCTGCTCGCCACCGGGCTGAGCCCGCACGCGTACGCGCAGGCCATGACGATCGTCGCGCTCGAAGAGGTGCTCGACCGGTCCGAGGGGTGGGTACGCGGCCGGCACAGCAACGACTACTGGATCAATGTGTTCGGCGACCCGACCGGCGCCGGGCCGTGGGGCTGGCGGTTCGAGGGCCACCACATCTCGGTGACGATGACCGTCGACGGCGACCGGGTGTACCCGACCCCGGTGTTCCTCGGCGCCAACCCGGCGACCGTCAGCTACGCCGGTCAGCCGGTGGTCCGCCCCCTCGCCCTGGAGGAGGACCTCGCCCGGCTGCTGCTCGACGAGATGGGCGTACCGGGGCGGGCCCTCGCCGTCACCGCCGACACCGCGCCCGCCGACATCACCAGCGGGCAGTCCGCCCGGGTGGCCGCACCGGTGATCCCGCTGGGGATCCCGGCGCACCGGCTCGGCCCGGCCGCGCGGGAGCTGCTCGACCGCCTCGTCGCCGGATACCTCGACCGGCTGCCGCCGGAGCTGGCCCGCGCCGAGGCGACCCGCATCGACCGGCGCGAGCTGCACTTCGCGTGGGAGGGGCCGGTGCGCCCCGGCGCCGGGCACTACTACCGCATCCAGGGACCGGACCTGCTCATCGAGTACGACAACACCCAGAACGACGCCAACCACGCGCACACCGTGCTGCGCCGCCCGGACAGCGACTTCGGCGGCGACGTGCTCGCGGCCCACCGGGCCGAGGCCCACTAGGCAGGGATCAGAGCACCCGCGGCGGGGTGTTGCCGGCGGCGACGATGGCCCGGCGCATCGGCACCGCCGCGAGGGCCACGAACCCGACGACGAAGAACCCGACCAGCGAGATGATCGCGACCCGGTAGCTGCCGGTGAACTGGTACGCCAGCCCGAACAGCAGCGGGCCGAGCCAGCTCGTACCCTTGTCGGAGATCTCGTAGATGCCGAAGTACTCGGCCTCCTCGCCGTGCGGGATGAGCTGGCTGAACAGCGACCGGCTCAGCGCCTGGGTGCCGCCGAGCACGATGCCCAGCAGCATCCCGAGGGACACGAACGCCATCGGCCGGTGGGCCGGCAGGACGTACGCGGCCGCCAGCACCCCCGTCCACAGCACGAGGCTGGCCAGGATCGTCTTCCACGCGCCGAAGCGGCGGGCCAACCGACCCATGCCCATCGCGCCGGCGAACGCCAGGAACTGCACCATCAGGATCGTCTGGATCTGTACCGACGGGTCCAGGCCCAGTTCCTTGTCGGCGTAGACGCTGGCCATCGCGATGACCGTCTGGATGCCGTCGTTGTAGATCAGGTACGCGGCCAGGAAGAACAGGGTCAGCGGATACCGCCGGAGGTTGCGCAGGGTACGGCCGAGCTGCCGGAACCCGTCGAGGAGCACCGGGCCGCGGGCCGGACCGGCCACCGCCGGGCGGTTGCGCAGCCGCACGAGGGGGATCGTGGTGAACGCCGCCCACCACACGCCGGCCGACACGATGCTCCACCGCGCGATCTCGCCCCGGCTCATGCCGGCCGGCTCGATCGTGACCGCGGCCAGGTTGAGCGCCAGCAGCAGACCGCCGCCGAGGTAGCCGACCGCCCAACCGACGCTGGAGACCCGGTCGCGGTCGTCCGGGCCGGCGAGCTGCGGCAGGAACGAGTAGTAGACGACGATGCTGGCCCCGTAGCCGAGGTTGGCGACCAGGAACAGCAGCGCCCCGAGGAGGTACCGCTCGCCGGTACACAACACCAGGCCGACGGTTGCGGCGGCGCCGATGTACGCGAACACCGCCAGCAGCTCCTTCTTGCGGGCGGTCCGGTCGGCGATGGCGCCCACCGTGGGCAGCACGAAGACCTGCAGCAGCACCGACAACGAGACCGTGTACGCGAACAGCGCGCCCGCCGCGACCGGGATGCCCAGCGGGTACACCAGGCCGCGCTCGTCGGCCGCCGCCTGCGCGACCGACCCGAGGTACGGGCCGAGGAAGACCGTGACGACCGTGGTGTAGAAGGCGGAGTTGGCCCAGTCGTAGAAGTACCAGCCGACGCGTTCGCGTCGGGTGCTGGGCTCCTGGCGTACCCCGGCGTCGGTGACCATCGGCGTCCCCATCTCGTTCAGGCGGCCCACAGGCCACGGCTGCGGTACACGTCGCGCAGCACCTCGATGCGATCGGTCATGATGCCATCCACCCCGAGGTCGAGTAACTCGTGCATCTGGGTGGGGTCGTCGATCGTCCAGACATGGACCTGGAGCCCGATCCGGTGGGCGTGCGCGAGGAACCGAGGCGTGACCACCCGGATGCGGCCCTGCCGGACCGGCACCTGGGCGGCGACCACCCCCGGCGGTACCCGCTGGGCGCGCCCCAGCCGGGCACCGGTCCACAGCCGCGCCACCTCGCGGGTACCCATCGACGTCGCCACCCCCGGCCCGAGCTCGCGGCGCACCCGGCGCAGCCGGGCGTCGGAGAAGGAGGCCAGCAGTACCCGGTCGAGCGCCCCGACCCGGCGGACCGCCTCCACACCGGGTACGAGGGCCTGGTCGGACTTGAGGTCGATGTTGAACCGGACCTGCGGCCACGCGCCGAGCACGTCGTCGAGGCGGGGTACGGCCGCCTCGCCGCCGACCCGCATCGCCGCCAGGTCGGCCCAGCGCACGTCACGGACCCGGCGCGGGTCACCGGTCATCCGGCCCAGGGTCTCGTCGTGGAAGACGACCGCGACCCCGTCGCTGGTGGCGTGCACGTCGGTCTCGACGTAGCGGTACCCCAGTTCGACGCAGCGGGCGAACGCGGCGGCGGTGTTCTCGTCGCCGGCCGACGCGCCGCCGCGGTGGGCGAACGCCAGCGGGGTCGGTGCGTCCAGGTACGGGTACGGGTGGCCGGCCATGGTCTGCCATTGTGCAGGCTCCGGTGAACCGGCGGTGACCGGCCCGGGCCGCCCGGCACGGTCGAGTCGCGCCGTGGCGGCGGCCGGTTCCCGTACCGAGGACATGACGGTGCGAGATCGATCCCGGTCAGTCCGTTCCACCGGTCGGCGCGGGCCCCCCGCGCGGCGCCGGAGTGCGTATGCTCACCCGCGCACACGTACCGAAGCGGCGGTCTCATGCCATGGAGGCGATTGGTGTGACAGCGAACGAGCCGGTCGGGTGAGCATCGATCCGCAGGCCGCCGCGGCGGCCGGGGACGGTGACCGACCCGACCACACCCCGGGCGCCGACCTGGCGCCCGAGCAACGCGCGCTGCTGGAGCGGTTGGCGAAGGGCCAGACGATCGCGGCTGCCGCGCAGGCCGAGTTCCTGTCGCTGCGCACGGCCCACCGGCGCATCGCGCAGGCCCGCCAGACCCTGGACGCGCCCACCACCCGCGAGGCGGTGCTGCGTTACCGGCGCACCAGCGGCGATGGTCGGTGACCCCGTCTCGTCAATGCGCGTCGCGCAGCTCCGCCAGGCGCGCCTCGATCTCGGCCAGCTCGGACCGTAGCCGCTCCGCCTCGGCCTCCGCTTCGGCCCGCGCCGCCGACACGATCTCCTCGACCGCCTCGTGCACCCCGGGAACGTCGAGCATCCCCACCATCTTCAGTGCCTCCGTCGCCTTGATGACGTAGGGCTTGGCGAGGCTCTTGCTGCCCTGCTGCGCGGCGACCATCCACTCGCCGTCGGCGTACGACAGGGTGACCGTCAACGTCGCCGGCGGCTTGACACGCGCGGCCTTGCGGGCCGGTGCCTTCGCCGGGCGGGTCGGCTGCCCGCCGTTGCCGGACGCGGCCTCGTCGGGGGTCGGGACGTCGCTCACGGGACTCTCCTCGCGGGGTGCGGGCACGGCGGTACGGGTGGCGGCCGGCGGGTCGGGGGGAAGCAGCGGCGGGCCGGGCGGCTCGGCGGGTGCGTCGGCGGGCCCCGCCTTGGGCTGCCGCCGGGGCGGGGCGCCCTTGGGAGCGATCGCCAGGTCGGCGGGGGAGAACGGCAACTCGTCGCGGCCGAACCGGACCACCACCCACTCGTCGCTCACCGCCGGGTCGGCCAACTCCACGACCTGCCCGTGCTGGCCGACGATCTGCCCGGCGGACTCGGTGAAGACCACCTTCGGCCGACGCCCGGCGGTGAGAGCATCACGGATCTGCTCCAGCTCCGCGGTGGACAACCCGCGCACGGCCATGTTGGACCCTTTCCCCGGCACACCTGTACGTCTGTACATATGTTCTAGCAGCAGGCTCCGACACTCCGGCGGCCACCGCGGCCGGCGGGCCAGCACCACGCCGGCAGCATCAGATGCCTGGAGAACGTACCGAGCGGCGCCCGGTACGGTGCAGTCGGGTACTCGAGCACCGTGTCGACCCGCGCGTACGCCTCCTCGTGCACCGCCCGGGCCAGCTCGTCGACTACGAAGGCGCACCCGAGGAGCCGCCCCGCGAGCTCGGCCGGGTACGCCTTCGTAGTCGCGTGTCAGGTACACAGGGGACAGGTACACGCAGCGGCCGTCGGTACCGGCCCATTCGTGGTCCGGCACCGACGGCTCTACGATCTCCAGGCTGACGCGGGTCAGGCGGTCGCCATCACGCGCCGGCTCATCTCGTGGCCGATCCGCTCCGTCCGGCCGGTGCTCTCCTCGTTGATGACCAGGTTGGTCTGCAGGAGCTGGGCGCACTGGTTCTCGCCCATGAGCATGGCCTTGTCGATCAGACCCTTGTAGCTGCCGAGCCCGAAGTGAGACGCCTTCAGCATCATGCCGCAGGTGTACATCTCCATCGACTCGGGCGACGGGTTCTGGCTCATGAACTGCTGGTACTCCGCCCGCATCCCGTCCACCGCCAGGCACGGGACATCGCGCGGCTGGCTGCCCAGCGCCTGGAAACACGACTCCAGGTTCTTCACCTTCTGCTGGGACTCCTGCTGCTCGACCCGCATGATGTCCTGCAGGGGGCCCGACCTGATCTGCCCGACGATCTCACCCTTCCACGCGGCCTTCTTCTTCTCCGCGTCGTGCATGCCGGACAGTTCGTAGAGGAACAGGTCCGCCGGACTCGTGATGGGCATGGGCTCCTCCTGGTCACTCGTCTGCTGTACCGGTCGCGAGCGGACTACCCGCGCCGGCACGGCCTAGTCCGCTCCGGCGACGAATTCAGTGACGCGCCGAGCCCTCACGAGATCCGCAGTGGACGGTTACCCAAAGTGATGGGGTGGAGGTAGGTGGTCAGGGGCGATGATCCCCGCGGGCGACAGCCCACCGTTCTCGGTGCAGGCAGACGACCGAACCACCAAGCCCGGAGATCCACGGCCGTGACCGCTGCGACTACTCGCCGGTTTGTCCGTCCACCGACTCCCGGATCAGGTCGGCATGGCCGTTGTGCCGCGCGTACTCCTCGATCATGTGGCACAGGATCCACCGCAGGCTCGGCGCCCGACCGTCGGACCAGGTGCGCACAGCCAGCCGGTCCAGGCCGCCGCCGTCCGCGAGAGCCTCCGCGACCAGGGAACGGGACCGGGCCACGGCGTCCTGCCAGAGCGCGAACAGCTGCTCGGGGGAGTCCTCGGCCGCCGATTGCCAATCCCAGTCGGGGTCGGCCGTCCAGTCCACCGTGTCCCACGGCGGCCGCCGGTCCCGCCCGTGCAGCGACCGCGAGAACCAGCCGTCCTCGACGAGCGCCATGTGCTTGAGCATGCCGCCCAGGGTCATCGACGAGGCCCCCACGGTCGCCTTCAGGTCGGCCGCGTCCAGCCCCGCGCACTTCCACGCCAGGGTCGCGCGCTGGTAGTCCAGGAATCCCAGCAGCGTGGCGGTTTCGTCGGCCGCGAGCGGAGGCTCCGGGCGACCATGCCCGTCGATGTCGGTCATGGCGGGGGAGTCTACCGTCGGGGCCGGCGCCGTCAGGACTGATTTCCGCCGGCCTCGTACGGACCGACGGACCTCGACGTGTCCGGCAGGCAGCAGCGCAGCGGCTCGCCGCCGGTGGGCGACGAGCGTCCTTGGACGGCACGGACGCCGCGCCGGGACGCGGCCCCGTGAGTTCCGCCGCACCGGTAGGTGCGCTTACAGCGTCTGGATCGATTCGGCGTCGTTGGGGCGCGCACCTGGCCCCTCTTGGGGGGCCGTTCCGAGTTGGTCGATAATGCACATTATGTCAACCTAATAGCACGGGGCCCCTCTTGGAGCGTCCTGGGCGGGGTTTCGACCCATGCCCTGCCACCACGACCTACCGGCGGGTGACACAGAGATGCGCGTCCGGCGTCCGCATGACGACACGACGGCACCGGCCACGTGTGGCGTGTGTGCGAGGTACCCGTCGCACTGATGGCGGGCCGTCGGGCGGCCGTCTCCGAGGTTCGCCTACCGGGCCATGGTGATCCACGCGCGGACCGGACGCGCTTTCGTTCTCGTCCGCACATCTCTGGCGCGCGGCCACACCGCCAGGCAGGTGCACGAAAGAATGACCCCGGCCTCCGGCTGGTCATCCGCGGTATCGAGACCCCGCGGTATCGAGGCCCGGCCCCCACGGCTACCGCTCCCCCTGTCGACCGCCGCGAAATTCATGCATAATATTCCTTATGCAGGACAAAGAGGACGAACGGGTACTTACTCTGATCGAGGAGTTCCTCGTCGCCCGCGCAACCCGTAAGCCTTCCCCGCACACGCTCCAGGCGTACCGGCGTGACCTGCTTGCGATCGCCCGGCTGGTGGCCGAAGCTCCCGACGCTCCCCTCCCCCTGGCCGAGCTTCCGATCCACGCGCTGTCGGCCCGGACCCTGCGCGCGGCCTTCGCCCACTTCGCCACTCCCCGCGCCGCCGCGTCGGTCTACCGCGCCTGGTCGAGCTGGAACAGTTTCTTCACGTTCCTGGTGGCCGACGGGATCGTCGCGGGCAACCCGATGTCCGCTGTGGACAGACCCAGTCCCCCGGCTCCCCTGCCCAAGCCGCTGCGCGGCGAGGACACCCCCGAGCAACTGCTGACCGCGGTGGCACGCGACGACCAGCGCCAGCGCCACCCGTGGCCGGAGCGCGACCTCGCCGTCCTCGCCCTGGCGCTGTGCGCCGGGCTGCGCCTGTCGGAACTGCTGGCGCTGCAGGTCGGATCGATCGCCGGACGCCCCGGCGAGCGCCGGGTCCACGTCTCCGGGAAAGGTGGCCGGCACCGGGTCGTGCCGATCGAGCCGGAGCTTGACGGGGTGCTGGCCAACTATCTGGACAGCCGCGGACGTCGCTTCGGCGCGCGTTCGGTACGCCCCGAGTCGGTGCTGCTGGTCGACCGGCACGGTGAGCCGCTGCGTCGGGGCGGCCTGCAGTACCTGGTCGATTCGTGCTACCGACGGGCGGGAATCAACGAGCGGGTGCCGCAGGGGGCGCGGTTGCATGCCTTGCGGCACACGTTCGCGACCCGTCTGGCCGAGGACGGGGCGAACGCGTCGGAGATCATGCGGCTGCTCGGGCACGCGAGCCTGGCGTCGAGCCAGCACTACATCGAGGTGACCGCGGGTCAGCAGCGGGCGGCGGTACGGGCCAACCGCACCAACCGCGCCCTGGGTAGTCTCCTGTCCCCGGCGGCCACGGGTGACGAGGGCGGAGGGGCTGACGCCGCGCAGCTGTGATAGCGCACGACGGATTGATGATGTGTTGTCGCGCTATCTCGCTTGCACCAGTTTGCGACCTGACGGGGCGACCGTGCTGGCGGCATCACCAGCACGGTCGGTACCGGTCGCACCGGCCTGGTCGGGCTCAACGGCTCGGGTAAGTCCACACTCCTGCGCCTGATGGCCGGCGACACCGCCGCGGACCACTTCGAGATCGCGAATAGTCGGGTCGACCTGTGGACGGGCGATATCCAGGATCGAAGGACCAAGCGAGCGCCACGTCGGGTCAGCGCCGGTGGCGGCGGTGGTGCTCATCGTTCTCGGCGGTGATGCGGGCGGAGGTCTCCTCACCGAGCCGGACGTAGATGCCGAGCGTGGCCGTGTCACCAGACCTCCGGCCCACACCTGCTCATCGATCCTTCTCGATAACACATGTCCGCTGTGCATGGGTCACCGAAGGCGGGTGACAAGCCTCACAAGTCATAGCCAGACGTCAATCTTGTGACAGTCGATCGCTTCCCGGCAGGATCAGCCCACCACTTACTGCAACGGGGAGGATTACAGAGTGTCACACTCGTTCAAGAGGCGGCTCGCTGCCGCCACCGGCGCTGCGACCGTAGGTCTGCTGCTACTGGCTGCTCCGGTTCAGGCGGCGCCTACGGCAGAAGCAGCCGACGTCACGCCGAACACCGCGAAACCTAGCGCTGCCGAGATCGAGGCGAATAATGCCGCCGCGAGGGCGTCGCTGCCGCCGAACGTGACCATGACGGTTATCGGGGAGCTCCCTAAACTCTCTGGCCCGACCGACCATTACTCTCAAAACGGCTCAACCATTGCAAGCGGAGCAACCGTCCTCGCCGCGGCGACAGTGCCGTACAACTTCACATTTGATGGAGTCCGGTCCTTGTATGGCCGCACATTCCAATTGACCGAAAGCAGCACAGTTTGTAAGGACGTCAAGGCCACCTGGGACAACGGCTACCACGACCAGTACCATTATTTCTACATCTCACTGAATGGCTCGTCAGTCACGGTGCCTGCTGATGGCGTCGCCCGGTCGTATTGCTGGTCGCAGGTTCCCACCTACACAGACCATCAGTTCTACTACGCCGTCGCAAACAATTCGGGAGGACATTACGCATTCGTGTCCGGCAGTGGCCGGGTTCGCTATTCCTGGCAATGATTCTGTACGGTTAAGATAAAAGTGTGCGGGAGGCCACCTTCCTCCCGCACACTTTTTTTGGGCGTTAGCAATCGCCGCCAGTGGGCGACGTCATGATTGACACTTCGCGCAAGTGGGTGAGGTCAACCGTCGGTGCCAGTTCCACACTGCTGGCTTCCGCCGCTTTGTCCGAGGAAGCTCGTCCAACCGTGACAGCGCCGACTTGGTCATTCGGCTGGCACGGATCCGGCACCAGAACACGATTTCCCGCCGTCACCGTATACACCTTTTCACCTGTCGGTATGCGCTCCATGACGAGACTCGTTCCGGTGCCACGCACCGAGCCCGGCACATCGCTGATGTCGGTGTGGGCTGGGCCGGCGAATCCGGTACTGGTAACCAGGTCAATTGTCGCTTCGCCACGCGTGACGTCAATTGCGGTCACGCGTCCAACCAAACCCTTGGTCACAACAGCGAGTTGGCCTCGCCGCACCGCCTGGTTCTGCTGGAAAGCCACAACTATCTGTTGGCCGGTTTTAGTCAACACCTTGCCCGGTACCGCGCGCGCGTCGTCGTCGGCACCGCCGTCGCCTGGTACCTCGAACACCTTCGTCATCTTGGCCAGCGGTCGATTCGGCTTGATAAAGCCGGAGACAGTCGTTGTTTGCGCTGTCGCGTTCAGCGGGAACCCCTTGACGATAAGGCGGCTGGTCTGCGCGTTGGGCTCGCCGATCATCTCGTCGTCGATGACCGTATTTGAGACGCGCACCGCAGTAACACCTGGCATAGCAACAGCGATGGCGTAGGTACCCCACCCATCCGTGCTGACTACTCCGACCGGTCCGGTCAACCGGGGACTGACCAGGCTGATCACCTGGGTCGTGACGGGGTCGGGTGCGGGCCGATCCGCCCGTAGACGCAAAGCCTTGGCCGCGCTCGCATCGCTGGTGAAGAAGGCCAGCCGCGCGACACCCTGCTTGTCGTAACCCTGCAAGACTGCGATCGAGTGCAATTGTTGGTGATTCCGCGTTGCGACGAGAGCCCGGACAGCGGTGTGAGGCCCTCCTGTCCCGGCAGAATCCCAGACGTCCGTGGCCTCACGTACCAGACTGGCATCGACATCACCGACAGCAGACCAGCCCAGGAACGGGCCATCCGGGGGTGGTGCGGCCAACTGCGGCGACGAGCCGACTCCGACCACCCTGAACATGGTCACCAGTACTGCCACGCACACGGCGGCCGCCGCACCGGCGGTCATACGCCGCCGCCAACGAAGCCGACGTGATCGCCGCATGACTTTGTCTTCGTAATCCTCGACAGGTTTCACCGGCTCGGCCAGGGCAGCAAGGCGGTCACGCAACTCTATCTGGCTATGCATATCGCACCTCGTGTTCAGTTGTGGCGTCGACCCCGACCCAACGCTGGCGGAGAGTCCGCAGGCCCCTTGACGAAAGACTCTTGACTGTGCCCACCGAACAGCCCAACGCCCGCGCCGCGTCCTGCTCGGACAGGTCTGCATAGAAGCGCAGGACGACCGCGGCACGCTGTCGTGCCGGCAGAGCATCCAGCGCCCGACGGAGCCAGTCCCGCTGTTCTACCCCCACGTACTCGTCCCGGGCCTGGCTTTCCACCAGCCGGCTGAAGGGCTGCTCCCACCAGGCCCGGCGGCGCCGCGCGCTGAGGTAGGTATTGATCAGGGTCCGTTGCACATAGTTGTCGATCCCCTCGGACCGCTGCAGACGCGACCACACCACGACTGTCTTCGCCAAAGTGGTCTGCACCAGGTCCTCGGCTCGGCCAGCATCCCCACAGAGCAGGAAGGCCTCACGAAGCAAGCGACCGTAGCTAGCCTTGACGAAGGCTGTCGCCTCCTCGTCGTCCTGGCTGTGCATGCTTCCTCACCATCCTCGCCAACATCGTCACAGCAACTACATACGCTGTGACCGCATCGAAACGTTGCCGTCAGGAAAGAGTTTCTAGACCAATTTGCCGAGCATGTTGTGGATGCGGCGGCAGCAATACGGGACGACTGCCGCGTTTCGAACACCGATCGCGGCGGCGAACGGGCCGGGCGTTCTCCGCGAACCAGGCCGTCAGTCGACGCTTTCGCCCCGAGGTGTACCTCTTCCCGTAGAGCCCGGCGACCGCGGCGCGCGGTGGATCTCAGACGTGAGCGGCGACCCGCAAGAGAAGCCGCCGCTCACGAAGACGTCGATCAGCTGCCTGCGAGACGACCTTAGTCAGCCGCAGCGGCCGGCAGCCGTCGTGTCGACCGAACGGGTGCCGTAGAAGTGCACGTTCCCGTGGTGGGTCGGCCAGATGTGCGCCAGGATCTCGTCGTCGAACTGCCAGTCGGACCGGCGCAGGGCGGCCGCCGGTGTCGAACAGCGCGAAGTTCGCCAGGGTCGCGCCGTGGGTGTCGGTGGCGTGCTCGAAGGTCGGCAGGTCGGTCTCGTTGCCCAGCAGCCCGTCGAGCACGTAGTGCGACTCCGGCGCGGTCGCGACGATGACCTTCGTGTCGAAGGTGGAGTGCTGGTCGCAGACGTGGGTGTAGGTGGAGACGCCCGGCCCACGGGCGAAGTACCGGGACAGGTGCCGTGCGGTGATGCTCTTGCCGTTGACCGGGAACCGCTGCCCGTCCGAGCTCGACAGGGTACGCGAGCCGAATGCCCGGGTCAGCGGCGGCCGGTGGTGGTAGTTGACCACCGCGGCGTTGGCCGCCTCCAAGATCTCCGGTCGGAAGTACCACTCGGCGGTCCAGGCGAGGTACGACATCGAGGCGTCCAACATGCTCAGCTGGCCGTGGTCGCGGGGCAGCCGCGCGCGGCGCTCGGCCCACGCCGCGCGCATCCGGTCCGGGCCGATGCTGGTGCTCAGCAGGTTGCCGATCTGCTCGTCGCCGATCCCGGTCTCGAGCACGATGGTCAGGATCTCGTCCAGCAGCGCCTGCCGGCTCTCGCCGCCCTTGGCCCGCTCTGCCAGGGCGTCGGCGACCTCCTTTTTCGCCGCGGCCTCCCGATGGGCCGCCCGGACTGACAGGCGCCGGCCCGCTCGCGACCCGGCGGGCTCGGTTACCCCGCTCACCCTGCGGCTATATGACCCGGCTGGTGCCGCGGTCGGTCCTAGAGTCCACGCCATGAACAACGCCGTCACCGACGCCGTCGCGGACCTCTGCCGGGGCGTGGACACCGACCCCGCGGCGGAGCTCCACGTCGCCGGCACCGAACCGGTGCTCACCTCGCCGTACCGGGTCGATGCTGCCGCCGCGGCGACCGTGGCCGCCGCCACGCTGGCCGCCGGCCGGCTGTGGCAGGCGCGCGGTGGGCCGGCGCCGACGGTACGGGTGGACGTGCGGCACGCCGCGCTGGCGTTCCGCAGCGAGCGGTACCTGCGGGTGGACGGCCGGGCGCCGGCGGTGTGGGCCGACTTGTCCGGCGACTACCGGGCAGCCGACGGCTGGGTACGCCTGCACGCGAACTATCCGGCTCACCGGGAAGCGATCACGCGCGCCCTGGGCGTACCGGAGGACCGGGAGCGGGTCGCGGCCGCGGTGGCCGAACGCGGCGCGGTGGAGGTGGAGGACACGGTGGTGGCCGTGGGCGGGGCGGCCGCTGCGCTGCGTACGCCGGCCGCCTGGGCCGAGCACCCGCAGGGCCGCACGGTGGCGGGGCTGCCGCTGGTCGCGATGGAGCGCCTCGGTGACGCCCCGGCCCGGCCGTTGCCGGCCGGCGACCGTCCACTGGACGGTGTGCGGGTGCTGGACCTGACGCGGGTCATCGCCGGGCCGGTTGCCGGGCGCACCCTCGCCGCGCACGGCGCCGACGTGCTGCGGGTGGGCGCCGACCACCTGGCGCTGGTACCGGCGCTGGTCGTGGACACCGGGTTCGGCAAGCGCTTCACCCACCTGGACCTGCGCACCGAGCCGGGCCGGGACGCGCTGCGCGAGCTGATCAGGGGCGCCGACGTGCTGCTGCAGGCGTACCGGCCGCGCGCGCTGGAGGCGTTGGGCTTCGGCCCCCGCGAGTGTGCCGCGCTGCGCCCGGGGCTGGTGTACGTGTCGATCAGCGCATGGGGTCAGGACGGCCCGTGGCGGCAGCGACGCGGCTTCGACAGCCTGGTGCAGCTGGCGACGGGTATCGCCTGGAACGACGGGGCTGCCGTGGCGCTGCCGTCGCAGCTGCTCGACCACGGTACGGGCTGGTTGGCGGCGATGGCGGCGATGGTGGGGCTGCACCGCCGGCACACCGTGGGCGGGTCGTGGCACGCCCGGCTGTCGCTGGCCCGTACCGCCCGCTGGCTGGACGGGCTGGGCCGTGCCTCCTCGGCCGGCTCACCCACCGGGGAACCGGCCTACCCCGACGACCTGATGTCGCGGATGGACAGCGACTTCGGGGTGCTCGACCACGTCCGGCCTCCGGGGGCGCTCGACGGGTACACCCCGCGATGGGACACGCCCCCGCGCCGGCCGGGCGCGGACGCCCCCGCCTGGGCTACCGCGCGCTAGCGGTTCGGGCGGCCGGGGACGTGGGCGGCAGGAGGGCCCTAGTCGGTGACCGGCACCCCGCCAGCGACGCCGCCGCGGGTCTCGGCGCCGTAGCGGGCCTTCTCCTTGCCGATGTCGAGCGTCCCGACCTGCTTGGGGGCGTCGTCGAGAAGCTCCTCGGGCACCACCCAGACGACGGAGAACTCGATGCCGTCGGCGTCCTTGGCGTACAGGCTCTTGAGGACGCCGTGGTCGGTGGCCCCGACGAGCGCGCCGGCGTTGGCCAGGATTCCGGCCAAGCGTTCGAGCTCGGCGAGGGTGTCGACCTCCCAGGCCAGGTGGTACAGGCCTACCGCGCCCCGCCGGGCCGGCCCCCTGCTGGCGGTGGCCTCCGGGTCGGCCTGGAACAGGCCCAGGTCGGCCCGGCTGGTCGAGCCGGGCGCCGCGAGGAAGATCGCGTCCGGGAACGCCATGGTGGTACGGAATCCGAGGGTGTCCCGATAGAAGGCCGCGCTGCGCTCGACGTCACTGACGTAGAGCACGGCGTGGTTGAGACGGTGCACCGGCATTCGTACCTCCTGAGGTTCTCTTCGACGGTAACAGGTGGTTGAGCGTTCAAACGGTAAGGTGACGAACATGGCCGAACCACGCTGGCTCGACGCGGACGAGCAACGCACCTGGCGTGCGTTCTTCGGCGCCACCCAACTCCTGTTCGACCGGCTCGACCGGGAGCTGCAGCGCGACGTCGGCATCCCCCACGCGTACTACGAGATTCTGGTATGGCTGTCGGAGGCGCCCGGACGCTCCCTGCGCATGAGTGAGCTGGCTCGCCGTACCCGCTCCTCGCGCAGCCGTCTGTCGCACGCGGTCGCCCGGCTGGAGGAGCGCGGCTGGGTCGACCGCCGCGACTGCGTCACCGACAAGCGCGGGCAGATCGCGGAGCTGACTGACGACGGCTTCGCGGCGCTCGCCGCGGCGGCGCCCGGGCACGTGGCCGGGGTGCGGGCGCACCTGTTCGACGTGCTGAGCCCCGAGCAAGTACGTCAGCTGCGTGACATCAGCGAGGCGATCATGGGGCCGCTCGACGACGACGCGATCACAGCTCCACCACCAGGGGGCGATGGTCCGACACGGTGACCGCCGGGGTCTCCACCGCCCGTACCGCGGGCAGCCGCCCGCCGCCGCGCGGGTCGAGCAGGACGTGGTCGAACTGTACCCGGGGTGCCGGGCTCGGGTACGTGGGCAGCTGGGCGAGCATCCGCCAGCCCGACACCACGGCGGCCATCCGGCCGGGAATGTTGAGGTCGCCCAGCAGCAGCCGGGGCGACGGCAGGGTACGCAGGGCACGGATGACCTGTCGCAGTTGGCGCACGTTCCAGCCCGGTACGAACGACAGGTGGGTGGTGGCCACCGTCATCGGACCGAGTGGCCCGTCGACCACGGCCGCCAGCAGGACCCGCGGCTCGTCGTCGATCAGGATCAGCCGGCTGCTGGGGCCCGACAGGTACACCGGGGAGCGCATCCGCGCCGCCGGCAGCCGGGTCACCTGCCACGACCGCACCGGCCAGCGGGTCGCGAGGGCCACCCCGTAGTGCGGTTCACCGACGCCCGCGTCGGCCGCGGTGACGGTACGGAACACCTCGCCGGGAGTACCGATCACGGCCGGCTCGAACCGGTGCGCGGCCTTCTCCCCCAACGCCGTCGCGGCCAGCGCCGCGAGGTCGGCCCGGCCGCTACGCGGCTGGTCGCGGTCGACCTCCTGCATGCCGAGCACGTCCGCGTCGAGCTCGGCAACGGCCGCGCGCAGCCGCGCGGGGTCGACCTGGCCGTCACGCAGGGACCGCCCGTGCATCAGGTTGAACGTAACCAGCCGCACGAAAGGTAACGATATGGTGCCCGCCGCGTGGTCGCCCAGCCCCCGGCGCGCCGGCTGATCGTCCCCGCCGACCCGCAGTCACCCGGCGACTTGGCATGATGGGCGCATGCAGGTCTCCGCGCGCGGCGACTACGCCGTCCGGGCCGCCCTCGGACTCGCCGCCGCCTACCCGAACACCGTCTCCGCGCAGGCGCTCGCGGAGGAGCAGTCCATGCCCCGCAAGTTCCTCGAAGCCATCCTGGCGGACCTGCGCCGCGCCAACCTGGTACGCGGCCTGCGCGGCGTCGACGGCGGGTACGTGCTGACCCGCCCGCCGGCCGAGATCAGCGTCGGGCAGGTGCTGCGCGCCGTCGACGGGCCACTCGCGGCCGTGCGGGGTCTGCGCCCCGAAGACGCCATGTACGAGGGCACCGCCGCCCATCTGCAGCAGTTGTGGGTGGCCGTGCGGGCGGCGGTCCGCAACGTGCTCGACGAGGTCAGCCTCGCCGACCTCGTACGCGGCCGGCTGCCGGCCCACGTACGCCGGCTGACCGCGACCCCGGACGCCTGGCAGCCGCGCTAGCGCACCCGCGGGTCCACGCCCGGTGTCGGCGAAAAGCGGTAGACCGGCGACTTCTGCAGCGGCTAGGTTGTCGATCTTCACGTCTTCCGGGGGTGCTTTGTATGCGTGTGGTCGTCACGTCCTGCCTTCGTGTCGCCCCTACTCCTGACGTGAGGACCTTCAGAAGTGGATCTTCCTCGTAGCTTCACCATCCGCGAGAGCAACCACCGCATCCACAACCCCTTCACCGACTCCAAGCTCGCCACCCTGGGGCGCGCCATCCGGCTCCGACCGGGGATGACCATGCTCGACCTGGCCAGCGGCAGCGGAGAGATGTTGTGCACGTGGGCCCGCGAGCACGGAGTCACCGGCACCGGCGTCGACATCAGCACCGCCTTCGTCGACGCCGCGCGGGCCCGCGCTGTCGAACTCGGCGTCGACGACCGGGTGACGTTCGTGCACGGCGACGCCGCCGCGTATGTCGCGGCCACTCCGGTCGACGTCGCGGCCTGCATCGGCGCCACCTGGATCGGCAGCGGCGTCGCCGGCACCCTCGACCTGCTCGAACGCGATCTGCACCCGGGTGGGCTGCTCCTCGTCGGTGAGCCCTTCTGGCGAACGGACCCGCCCGACCAGGCAACCGTTGAGGGCTGCCACGTCTCCGCCAAGGAGGACCACCACGATCTGCCGGGGCTGGTCGCCCTGTTCGGCAAGCTCGGCTGGGACCTGGTCGAGATGGTCCTCGCCGACGAGGACAGCTGGGACCGCTACGTCGCCGCACAGTGGCTCAACGTCCGAACCTGGCTGGACGCGAATCCCGACGACGACCTGGCCGGTGAGCTGCGGGCCGAACTCGACGACGCACCGCTGCGGTACGCCCGTTACCAGCGGCCGTACCTGGGCTGGGGTGTCTTCGCGCTGATGCGGCGCTGACGACCGCGCGGGGAGGCCTCGGCAATTGACCGAGACCTCCCCGGGCCAAAGGAGCGACTACTGGCCGATCCGGACGAACAGTGGCCGGGCCGGCGCCAACACCTCACCCGCACACTGAGCGGCCACCCGCCCCGCCAGCCCCGGCAGGAACGGCGCCAGCTCCACCGCCAGGCACCGGCACGCCGCCACCAGCAGCCCCAGGCACCCGTCCAGATCCGCGTCGCGGCCCGCCGCCGCCAGCTCCCACGGGCGTACCCGCTCCACGTACCGGTTGGCCTCCGTCACGATCTCCCATACCGCGCCTGCCGCCCGACGGAAGTCGAACACCGCCAGCGCGGCGTCGACCTTCCCACCGACGCTGTCACATGCGGCCCGCAGCGCCGCGCCCTCAGCGGTGATGCCGATCTCCGGCACCCGGCCACCCCCGCACCGGTGGACCATCGCCACCACCCGGTTGACGAGGTTGCCCAGCCCGTTGGCCAGGTCGGAGTTCGCGCGGGCGACCAGGCGTTCAGGGGTGAACTCCACGTCGCCCACGCGCGGCACCTCGCGCAGCAGCCACCACCGCACCGCGTCGGTGCCGTAGCGCGCCACCAGATCGGACGGCTCCGCCCCGGTACCCGAAGATTTGCTGATCTTCGCGCCACCGGCGGTCAGGTAGTCGTGCACGAAGATCTCCGTCGGCAGCGGCAGCCCCGCCGACAGCAACATCGCCGGCCAGTACACGGCATGGAAGCGCAGCACCCCCTTTCCCAGCAGGTGCACCCGCCGGTCCGCGCCCACCCACCACCGCCGGTACGCCTCGTCGCCGGTGCCGTAGCCCGGCCCGGAGACGTAGTTGCCCAGCGCGTCCCACCACACGTACACGACCTGGCCGGGATCGTCCGGCACCTCGATGCCCCATCCGCGCGCCCGTGCCCGCGAGCGCGACACCGACAGGTCACGCAGCCCGCCGTCGAGGAAGGCCAGGACCTCGTTGCGCCGGGACTCCGGTTCGACGCGCAGGCGCCCCGTCGCGATCACCTCACGCAGCCGGTCGCGGTAGCGGGACAGCCGGAAGAACCAGTTCTCCTCCGCCACCGGCTGCGGTGCCACGTTGTGCTCCGGGCACACCCCGCCCGGCAGTTCACCCGGCTCGTAGAACTGCTCGCACCCCACGCAGTACAGGCCCTCGTAGTACCGTCGGTACAGGTCACCGGCGGCCGCGCAGTCCCGCCACAGCCGGTGTACCCCCGCCCGGTGCCGGGCGTCCCGGCCGGTGCGCACGAAGTCGTCCAGCGACAGGTCCAGCAGCCGCCCCAGGTCGGCGAAGGCCGAGGCGTTGCGGTCGACCAGGTCCGCCACCGGCACCCCGGCCGCCTGCGCGGCGAGGACGTTCTTCAGCGAGTTCTCGTCGGTACCGGTCTGCGACCACACCTCGTCACCGCGGCGGCGGTGGTGGCGGGCCAGCACGTCGGCCTGTACCAGCTCCAGCGCGAACCCCAGGTGCGGGCGGGCGTTGACGTACGGCAGCGTCGTGGTGAGGTAGGTACGGGTCACGGAAGCTCCTCGATTCGACGGGTGGGGCTTCCGGCCCGCGAATCGCGTGGAGGCCCCGGTACCAGGGCCTCACGACAACCGTCAGCAGCCCCGCAGGCGGGGAATCATGCGACGGGTCGGCGAGATCATCCCCGGATGGTACGGGCCGGTGTTCCCGTGACTCCATCTGTTTTCGCTGGGCGTCGGTCCCCGCCGCGCGCCGATCTACGACTGGTGGCGGCTGCCACCGGACCGGTGAGTCCCCATCAGCCCGTCGAGAGGGCTCGCGTGACGGTGAGCAGCAGCGGCGAACGGACGCCGAGCTGGGCGACGGAGTCGGCGACGACCTCAGCCAGCCACCCGGCCGCGTCACACGACCACTCGGCAAGCTCTCCGCGCAACACCACGCCGTGCAGGGGCGGACCGTTCCAGAATCTGTCGTCGAACGGAGGAGGCAGGACGGCGTCCCAGCCGGCGACGTCGTGGGACCCGCACCCGAATACGTCCTGGTCCAGGCGGGCGAGGTGCTCGATGACCTGCTTTGCGACAGCGGGGATCGATGGGTCCCGACCACTGTTGATGTTGACCTCCACCGGAGTCCTCGCTTCCGGGGCGCACTCGGCGAACCATTCCTTCGTCCGCATCGCCGGCACGGGCGCGTACGGCGGACGCGACGCGGGGTCGAGCCCCTGAACCGGCAGGAGGACCTGTACCGCAGACAGGTCCAGCGTGCCGGCCCGCGCTGTCGCGTCCCAGGCGCACCGCAGGAACGGCTGCACGGGTAGCGGTCGGTCGTCGGCCACCGGACTGGCCTCGACCTGGAACCACGAGATCAGTTCCGCTCCGGGAGCGGCGCGGGGGTGGTTCCACCCGGCGTCGTTCATGCCCCACAGCCCGGGCGCACGGAGCATGCGGTCCTCGAAGCCGCCCCCCGCCGACCTGTCGTCGAGCCAGCCCATGGCGATCGACCGGTGGTAGAACAGCGAGTAGGCGTCGAGGTCGGAGTCGGGATCGCGCCAGGCGTGCGGGACGAGCTCGCCGTACAGGGCGGCGAACATGACGCCTGCGGCCCGACGGGCCGCGGGCGCCACGCCCGGCTGTGCTGTGACGCTGTGCTCGGGCATGCTGGATCCTCCCTGGCTGCCACGCAGCCGCGCCGTTCGTTGCCGGCCAACACATCCACGTCGGCATCCGCCACGCCGGACAGGCCCTAACGCATCAAGTGGAGCCCGACAGGCACGATCGTTGCTGCAGTTCCCCTTCTCCACCACCCGTGACCGGGCACGTCCCCCGAGGACCAGTGTGGGTTGTCCCGCCACTCTCCGGTGTGCAGCCGATCAGCGCTGGTTCCGATGCGCCGTCTGTTCGAGCAGCGCTTGGTCAGGTCTCGCAGCCCAGATCCTGTCGACGTAGTCGTAAGCGTTGTGTTTGGGCTGGCAGCTATAGGACGGGTCCTCCCCCCGGGACCGCGGCGAGGCGGCCGTGCCGCGTAGCGGCTGATGTTTGGCGTGGCGGTAGCCACGCTCGCTAAGGCATCCTAGGACGCTAGGTCATACGGGGGGCGCCAGCGCGGGCGTGCTGGCCGTCGTCAACCCGGCTGCGACGGTGTCCCGGGTACCGGTCCGAGCAGGTGCCCGACGGTTGGCAGGCGTACCTCGCGGACGTTTCCACCGCAGGAGACGACCTTCGAGCCGTGGCGGTCCAGACGATGGACCACGGTCCGCGCTCCGCTGTCGTGGCGTACCACCGACTCCAGGAACCGTTCAGGGTGCGCTGTCGGCAGAGCAGTACCACCGGGCACTACCGATGTCGGAGATCGAGGCATAGCATCGACCGGCATCTTTCACTCATCGTCTCGCGTGTCCGCTGTGGACGGAGCCCGGCATGAAGTCTGACGATTCCGCACCCCCTCGGCCCGAGGACGGCGGGGACCTCTCCTCCCGGCGTCGGTTCCTCGGTTATCTGCTCGCGGCGCCGACGCTGGTGGTGGCCGCGGAAATAGGCGCTCCGGGGCGGGCCGAGGCGGCGATCCCTTCCCTGCCGCAGCCGGCAGAGCTCTATGACAGCATGGATCTGTTCAGGGATGCGGCGCTCCCGACGGCGAACCTCATCACCATCCAGATCAATCGGGACGGCACGGCGTCGTTCGCCCTCCCCCGGGCCGAGGTCGGGCAGGGCATCACCACGTCCACGGCCATGCTGATCGCCGAGGAGCTCGACCTCCCGGTCGACCGCGTCCACGTCGGACTCGCCGACGCCCGGCCCGAGCTGCTGTTCAACCAGCTGACCGGCGGATCGGTCAGCACCGTGACCACGTACACCCCGATCCGGGTGGCCGCCGCGATCGCGCGCCAACGCCTGCTGCGGGCCGCGGCCATCGAACTCGGGGATGGCGTCTCGAACCTGGTCACCAAGGGCGGTGAGGTCGTCTCGACCGTCACCGGGCGGGCTCTGTCCTACGGCGAGCTGGCCACGAAGGCCGCCGGTGTCGTGCTGGAACAGGTCTCGGTCACCCTGAAGCCGCGCTCCCAGTTCACCGTCATCGGCACCCCGCAGTCCCGCGTCGACGCCCTGGACGCCGTCACCGGCCGAAAGGCGTTCGCGATGGACCTCCAGGTACCGGGCGCCAAGCCGACGATGGTGTGCCGCCCACCGACGATCAACGGGACGGTCCGCGGCGTACGCAACACGGCGGAGGTCAGGGCGATGCCCGGGATCACCGACGTGGTGGTGATCCCGACGGGGGTGGCGGTCCGCGGCCAGACGTTCGGCCAGTGCATCGACGCCGTCCGCGCGTTGAAGGTGGACTGGGGGCCGGGCCCGGTGGACGGCGCGTCGGACGAGACCGTCCTGCGGGAACTGCGCCGGGCCGAGCTACCGCTGGCGGTACCGGCCGTGCCACTGCTGGCACAGACCGTGGACGGCGACTTCACGTCCCACTTCGCCAGCCCGGCCGCCCTGGAACCGCTGTGCGCGGTCGCCGACGTACGGTCCGACCGCGCCGAGATCTGGGCACCGCTCAAGGTCCCGATCGTCGCACAGAAAGCCATAGCCGAGGCGCTCGGTGTACCGCAGAGCGCCGTCACCGTACACGTCACCCAGGCCGGTGGTTCCTTCGGCCGGAAGCTGTTTCCCGACGCTGCGGTCGAGGCGGCGCTGGTGTCGAAGGCGGTCGGCAAACCGGTGAAGCTGATGTGGCACCGGGTCGACGAGTGCCGGGCGGGTCGAGCCCATCCGATGAGCACCACCCGGGTGCGGGCAACCGTTCTCGCCGGACAGGTGCTGACCTTCGAGCTCCGGCACACCAGTGTCACCACCGACTTCGGTCAGGGCCTGGGCGAGGTCCTCACGGCAATGGCGATGAAGCTGCCGGTGGGGAATTACGGCTTCGCCCAGGGCGCCTTCCTGCTCACCCAGAAGGTGCCGTACCACTTCGGCGTCGTCACGCAGCTGCTCAACGAGGTGGAGATCGGCTTCAACACGGGCAGCATGCGGCAGGTCTACTCGCCCGACGTCTGCTGCGCCCGGGAGCTCATGGTCGACGAACTCGCCGCGCGGATGGGTAAGGACGCGTACCGGTTCCGGCGTGAGTTCCTCAAGGACGACCGGTCCCGGGCGGTGCTGGACAAGGTCGCCCGGGCGGGCAACTGGGGCCGCACCATGGCACCGGGTACCGCGCAGGGTATTGCTTTCCACGCCGAGTTCAAGGGGTACAGCGCGGCTCTGGTCGAAATCGACTGCCGACCCCGGACCACGGGCCGGAAGGTCCCCGACGCCGTCACCGGTCCGCGGGTGACGAAGGTCGTGTTCGCCGTCGACGTCGGCCTGCCGGTCAACCCGCGCGGGCTGGAAGCCCAGATGATGGGCGGGATCATGGACGGTATCGCGCTCGCGCTCACCTCCAGCCTGCACCTCAAGGACGGGCATTTCCTCGAAGGCAGCTGGGACAACTACTTCTACACCCGGCAGTGGAACGTCCCCCCGGAACTCGAGATCCACATCATGCCGGCGACCACCGACCAACCCGGCGGAGCCGGCGAGTTCGCCGTCGGCCCCGCCAAGGCGGCCGTCGCCTGCGCCTACGGCCGCGCGACCGGCACGATGCCGACGAGCTTCCCGATCAACCACGGCACGCTCAGCTTCGAACCGAAGCCCACCGTGCCCCCGATCCCGCAGTCCCCCATCGACGGCCTCGACCACGCCTTGTAGAAGGAGCGACCGTGCCCCGCCACACCTTCATCCTCAATGGAACACGCATGTCGGTCGAGGCCGAGGACGACGTGCGGCTGCTCTGGGTGCTTCGTGACCTCCTCGGCTTCACCGGACCGAAGTACGGCTGCGGCATCAACGTGTGCAAGGCGTGTACCTGCCACATCAACGGCAAGGCGTTCAACCCGTGCTCGGTGCCGATCTCGGCCATCAGGCCCGACGACGAGATCACCACCATCGAGGGGTTGGCCGCCTCCGTCGGCCGCGACCTGCATCCGATGCAGGAAGCATGGCTGGACAACGACGTCGCGCAGTGCGGCTACTGCCAGCCCGGCCAGATCATGGCGGCCGTCGCCAAGGTCCGACAGGCACGCGCCGAAGGGCGCGAGATCCGGGATGCCGACCTGGACGAGATCCGCAACATCTGCCGGTGTGGCACCTACAACCGCATCCGGCAAGCCATCAAGGCCGGCGCGGCCAGGATGTGACCTCTGCGACCGTGGACACGTGTGCCGCCCATAGGTCGCCCACGTGTCCACGGTCTCGGAGGAACGGACCTCTCCCCTGCTGGGGCGCTGAGCGCGGTGGCGGGAGCCACCGCGCCTACAGCATCCTAGGAAGCTAGGTTCACCCCATGCGTCGACACCTGTCGCTTATGGCCCGATAGCCTGAGAAGCAGCCGCTGTCGACAGGGGGTACCGGGTGGCGCATCCAGGCACGACCGGCACGGCCGCACCCCCGGCGGACACCGGGTACCTGACCCACGCCGAGTCCGCGACCGGGGCCGCGCTCGAGGGCGACCCGACCCTCAGAACGGCGTACGCCGACGCGCTCCCCGGGGCCCGGGCGGCCGTCCTCTCCCGACTGTGGGGAGCCCTGGGCGGCGAGCCGATCCCCGGTGTGCTGCGGGTGACCCGCGAGCACGACGACCTCGTCATCGAACTCACCGGCCACGAGCTGCGGGGCCCCTCCGCCGCGGCACGGCTCTTCGCCGTCGCGCCGCCGGGGCTCGCCCCGGTGCTCGACGGGAGGCCGTACGAGCACCCGGCCGACCTCCTCGCCGCGCTCGACCTGCCCGGCCACGCCGACCGGCTGCGCGCCGAGGTCGACGAGTCCGTCGCCAACCTTGCGCTGGCCCGCGCCGCGCAGCCCGCCCCCGACGGCGGCCCGCCCGTGCTCGAGCGGCTGTCGCGCCGGGAACCGGGGGCGGCGATCGCGTACGCCGAACAGCTCGTCGTGGACGGTCATCCGCTGCACCCCTGCTGCCGCACCCGGCGCGGACTGTCCACCGCGGACGTCCTGGCGTACGCCCCGGAGCACCACCCGATCGTCGGCCTGGCCGTCGTCGACGTACCGCCGGACCAGTGGCTGTCCACCGGGGATGGCCTGCCACCCCGCCTGCTGATGCACCCCTGGCAGCGCGACCACGTCCTCGACCGGTATCCGGGGCTGCGCCCGACCGGCGAGACGGTCCCCGCCCGGCCGCTCATGTCGTTACGTACCCTCGCGCCGGTCGACGAGCCGGAGTGGCACGTCAAGACCGCCGTCGACGTCCAGATGACCAGCGCCGTCCGTACCGTCTCCGACGCCGCGATCCACAATGGACCTGCACTCTCCGCGCTGCTGGGCGACCTCGGCGCCGCCATCCCCGGGCTGGGCCTGCTGGCCGAGGTCGCGGCCGGTGCGGTGGTGGTCGACGGCGCCCCCGACCGCAGCCTCGCCATGGTGCGCCGGCGCGCGCCCCGCCCGGCCCCCGGCGAGGTGGTCGTACCCCTCGCAGCCCTCGCCGCGCGCTCTCCCGCCGACGGGCGCCCGCTGGTCCGCGAGGCGGTGACCCTCGGCTACCGCGGTCACCCGGACGGGTTCTTCACCGCCCTCGTCAACCTGCTGTTTCCCGCGTTGACCACGCTGCTGTACCTGGGCGTCGCCCTCGAGGCGCACGGTCAGAACATGTGCGTCGTCCTGCGCGGCGGCCGGCCGGTCCGGCTGCTCTACCGCGACCTGGGCGGGGTGCGGATCAGTCCGCGACGGCTGGCCGCCTCCGGGCTCGAGTCACCGCCGCTGCGCGGCGACATCATCAGCGACGACCCGCACGTCCTGCGTACCAAGCTCACCGCGGCGCTACTGTCAGGCGTGGTCAGCGAGCAGGTGGCGGTCCTGGGCCGCGAGTACGACCTGGACCCGGCCGGGCTGTGGCGGATCGCCGACTCCGCCCTGGCCGACGCGTACGCCGCGCTGCCCGCGGCCGCCGGCGCGGACGGGGCCGTACTGCGTACCAGCCCCTGGCCGGTGAAGGCGACCACGGCGATGCGGCTGGCCGACGACCCGCTCGAAGACCGCTGGACCTGGCGCGACAACCCGATCGGGGCCCGATGACGACGACGACCACCGGTACCGCCCTGGACGCCGCCGTGGCGTCGGCGCGCAGCGAACTCGCCGAGGTCGCGCCCGAGCTGTGCGCCGGCTTCACCGCCGCGCTCCCCCGCGCCGTGCACACCGTCGCGAGCCGGCTGGTCGGCGCCGCGTACCGGGAGGACCTCGCCGGGATGCGCGACCCCGACCTGCTCGCCCGGACCGCCGACGGCGTGACCCGGCATGCGTTCGACCGGGCGGAGGCCCCGCTGGTCCGCGACCCGGCGCGGGTCCTCGCCGACCTGCCGCAGCGCATCGGCGGCGCTGACCTCGCCGTCGAGCTCGCCGACGCCGCCGTCAAGTTGGCCCTGGCGTACGCGCGGCGGCCGTCGCCGGACGGCAGCGTCGGGCGAGCGCGCGACAGCGTGGCACGAGCCGAGCCGCTGTCACCCGACGACCAGGCGCTGTACTTCGAGCGGCTGTCCGTCGACGGGCACAACCTGCACCCGTGCGGGCGGACCCGGCTGGGCTGGGGCGTCGCCGACGCGCTCGCCCACGACCTGGAGTCCGCCTCCGTCACGGTCGGGTTCGTCGCGGTCCGCCGCGACCTGCACGTCGGCGACGACGTCGGTGAACTGCTCGGCGTACGGGCGCACCGGTCCGGGTACGCCGTGCAGCCGGTGCACGCCTGGCAGCTCGACCGGGTGCTCCGCCGGCGGTACGCCGGCCTGGTCACCGACGGCGCGCTGGTACCGATGGACGGCGTCACCCGTACCGGCGCTCCCACCGCGGCGCTGCGCACCCTGCTGCTCGACCCCGTGCCCGGTCAGCCCCGCCGGTACCTCAAGCTGTCGCTCGACATCCAGGTCACCTCGACCCGGCGCACGATCTCGGTGGCCAGTACCCGCAACGGCCCCGCCCTGTCGGCGCTGCTGCACCGGCTGCTCGCCGACGAGCCACGGGTCATGCTGCTCGACGAGGAGGCCGGCGCCGCCACGCTCATCGGGGAAAAGCGCCGCGACCTGGCCGCGATCGTGCGCCGGGGCCTCGACGGCCGGCTGCGCGACGGCGAGGTGGCGGTTCCCGGTGGGGCGCTGTACGCCACGTCGCCGGTGACCGGCGCGACCGTGCTCGCCGAGCTGGTCGACCGGTACGCCGCCGGCCGCCGCCTCGGGCACCGGGCGGACGCGGCGGCGCGCTTCGTGGCCGGGTACGCCCGGTTGTTGCTGCCCCCGCTGCTGCGGCTGGCCACCCGGCACGGCATCGCGATCGAGGCGCACCTGCAGAACTGTGTGCTGCTGTTCCGGGACGGCGCGCCGCACCGCCTGGCGCTGCGCGACTTCGCGGGGCTGCGGGTACACCGGCCCCGGCTGGCCGCGAGCGGCCACCGCGTCGCGCTGTGGCCCGGCTCGGTGATCGGGACCGACGACGCCGACGTGATGCGCGCCAAGCTCGGGTACACCGCGCTGCAGGCGCACCTGGGCGAGGTGATCGTCCAACTGGCCGCCTCGCACGGACTGGACGAGGACGCGGCGTGGCGGTCGGTACGCGACATCGTCGACGAAACCTACGACGAGCTGCGCGGCGACCCGGCGGTGGCCGGCGACGCCGCCGACGACCACCGGTTCCTCACCGCGCCGCTGGTTCCGCACAAGGCGCTGGTACGGATGCGGCTGTGCGGCAGTGGCGACGTGTACGTGCCCGTGCGCAACCCACTTCGATGATCCCGCCGAAGGTCACCGGGGCGCTGGCCGCGCTGCCCCGCCCGGTCTGCGCGTACGTCTACGACCGGGAGGTCCTGCGGCGCACCGCCGCCGAGGTGCGGGCCGCGCTGCCGGCCGGGGCGCTGCTGCTGTACGCGGTCAAGGCCAACGGGCATCCGCAGGTCGTGGCCGCCCTGGCCGAGGTGGTCGACGGCCTCGAGGTCGCCTCCGGTGGTGAGCTCGCGCTGGCGACACAGGCCGGCGCGGCCACCATCGCGTTCGGCGGCCCGGCCAAGACCGACACGGAGCTGGCCGCCGCCGTGTCCACCGGCACGCTCGTACACGCCGAGAGCCTGCTCGAGCTACGCCGGTTGGCCGCCGTCGCCGGCGGCCGGCCGGTACGCGTCGCGCTGCGGGTGAACCGCCCCGGCGCCGGGCTGTCCGGCAGCCACGCCATGACCGGCGTGCCCACCCCGTTCGGCATCGAGGAGGCCGCGCTCGGCGAGGCGGTCGCGCTCGTCCGGGGGCTGCCGGCGCTTAGGTTGGTCGGGTTCCACCTGCACGCGGTCTCCAACAACCTCGACGCGGCCGCGCACGCGGCCTACGTCGCCGACGCGCTCGACTGGGCGCTCGCCACGGCCCGCCGGCTGGGCGTCGATCTGAGCTACGTCAACGTGGGCGGCGGGTTCGGCGTGGACTACACCGGGAACGCGCGGTTCGACCTGGCGGCGCTGCGGGCCGGCCTCGCCGGGATCGCGCTGCCCGAGGGGGTGACGCTCGCGTTCGAACCGGGCCGGTACCTCGCCGCCCCGGCCGGCTGGTACGCCGCCGAGGTGCTCGACCTCAAACGCACCCACGGCCGCTGGTTCGCGGTCCTGCGCGGCGGCACCCACCATTTCCGGCTGCCCGCCGCGTGGGGGTACAGCCACCCGGCGACCGTCCTGGCCCGCGACGCGTGGCCGTACCCGTTCGAGCGGCCCGAGGTGCGCGACGCCGTCGTCGACGTCACCGGCGAGCTGTGCACGCCGCGCGACGTGCTGGCCCGCGACCTGCCGGTGGACCGGCTGCGGGTCGGCGACGTGCTGGTCTTCGGCAACACCGGCGGGTACGGCTGGGACATCTCGCACCACGACTTCCTGCGCCACCCGTACCCGAGCATCGCGGTGATTTGACGGCCGCGCGCACAGTGGGGACATGGGACGGGTATTGATGATCGTCACGGCCGCGACCGTGCTCGTGCTGGCCGCCACCGGGCCGGCCGCGGCGGCACCGGCGTATCCGGCGCCCGACGGCCGGTGCGTCGACACCACCGGGGTGCTCGGCTCGGACCTGTGCAGCCGGATCACCGCCGTACTGCGGGCCGACGAGGACCGCACCGGTGACGAGATCGCGGTGGCGGTCGTACCTACCACCGGCGACGCAAGCATCGAGAGCTGGGCTACCGGGCTGTTCAACAGCTGGGGCGTCGGCAAGGTCGGCCAGGACAACGGCGTACTGCTCGTCGTCGCGGTCGACGACCACCGGCTGCGCATCGCCACCGGCCGGGGCATGACCGGCCGGCTCAGCGACGACCGGGCCGACCAGATCATCACCACGACGATCACGCCCGAGTTCCGGCACGACAGGTACGCCGCCGGCATCCTCGCCGGGCTGGACGAGATCCGCCGTCGGCTGGGCCACCCGGTCGAACCCGGCGCGGAGCTGGCCGGTCTCACCGGCGCCGGGGCGTCGCCCGTCCACGGTGGGCAGGCCGCGCCCGCACCCGAGCCCGACCGGGACGACGGCGGCTTCCCATGGTGGTACCTGATGGTGGCCGCGGTCCCCGTGATGGCCGTCGTCATCGTCGTCACCGAACGCTCGCTACGCCGGGTCGGACGCGTTGCCGGCCCCCGGGACACCCATCTGCCCATGGCTGGCTCGGGAGGCAGCTCCTCCGGGTCGTCCGGTACCGGTGGCGGTTTCGGGGGTGGCGGCTCCGACGGTGGCGGCTCGTCGGGAGGTTGGTGAGCCAACGACCCTTGGCTTCTCCCGCGGTACCCGTGCGACCTTCCTGGCCGGCCTGCCCCTGCTCGGTGCCGCGCTCGGGTTCTTCCTGCCCCGCCTCGCGGCCGCCGCGCTGCGGCTGCCGTGGGTGCCTACCCCATCGACTTCGCGCCGTCGAGCGCCTCCCGGATGATGTCGGCGTGCCCGGCATGCTGGGACGTCTCTGCGATGATGTGCAGCAGGACGCGCCGCGCCGACCAGTGCAGGCCCGGCGGGTTCCACGGCGCCTCCGGCAGCGGGTGCGAGGCGTCGAGGTCCGGCAGCGTCTCCACCAGCTCGTCGGTGCGCCGGGCCACCGCGTCGTACTCATCGAGCAGCCCCGCCAGGGTCTCCCCGGGCAGCACACGGAAGCTGTCCGCGTGCCGCTGGAGCGCTGCGTCGTCGGTCCAGGACGGCATCTCGGACGGCCCCCCGAGGATGAACTTCACCCAGTTGCGCTCGACGTCGGTGACGTGCTTGACGATCCCGCCGAGGCACAGCTCGCTCACGGTCGTGCGGCGCGCGGCCTGCTCGTCGGTGAGGTCCCGGGTGGTGTTGCGCAGGAAGAAGCGGTGCTTGGCCAGCGCGTCCAGCAGGTCGGCGCGCTCGCCGGTGACGACGGCCCCGTCCACGGTCATGGGTTTCCTCCTTCGCCCCAATGGTCAAGGTGGACGGTACCGGCGGCCACCGACGGTTTCCGGCACGGATGCGGCCGGCGGCGTAGGACACATCCACATGACGACGGTTGCCCGGGAGCCGTCCGCCACACGCCCCGTCGCATCGTCGCGAGGTCAGTAGGTGGAGTTGGTCTGGGTGAGCAGCCCGAGCCGCCAGGGCAGGCTGTCGTAGTCACCGCCGGCGTTCGGATCCATGCCCTGGTAGAGGTACCGAAGGTGGCACGGGCTGATCGTCAGGGTCTGGTCGTACCCCGCCCGGATCAGCTCGCCGTGGCTGATGTCGCTGGTCCACGCCGTCCCGCTGAAGGTCACGTTGTCAGCTCGGGCGAACGGGTTGCTCTCGGTCGCCGCCAGCGGCGTCCAGTTGCCGTTGATCGTGGGCGAGGTCCAGGACCGGAAGTAGCGCCGGCCGTCCGACCCGATCGCCTCCACGATCAGCAGGTACTGGTTGGAACCCTCCACCTTGTAGACGTTGCTGGCTTCGAACAGATTGTTTCGGTTGGCGTCCTGCAACGCGATCACCGGCTCGCTCATGCCGTTGGGGAAGTCGGCCAGGGTGGTCTGCGACCGGTACAGGTGCCCGTTGTCGTCCGAGGAGAACAGGTAGCAGTTGGCGTCGTCGCAGATGACCCACATGTCGACCCAGTAGCCGTTGCCGATGTTCTGGGCGATGATGCTCGGCATCGACGGGTAGAAGTCCTTCGGCGCACTCCAGCCGTTGGGATCGCCGATGTCGGGGTTGGTGGAGTAGGACGCGTTGTCGGTCTGGTAGACCAGGTACCACAGGCGCTGCGGGGCGAAGTAGAACACCTGCGGCGCGGCCCGGTACCCGGTGCCGATGCCCGATCGGTCCAGGTAGTAGTGCGTGGCCGAGCCGGCCTGCGACCAGTCGGCGAAGTTCAGGTACACCATGCTGTACCCCGACGAGCTCGCCACGCTCGCGAACACGTGCCATCTGCCGTTGTAGTAAACCACCGACGGGTCCTTGATGCTGACGACGGTGTGCGTCGCGTCCGACTTCGGCGCGATCAGCAGGCCGCTGGAACTCCACCGGAAGCTGGACGGCAGCGAGTCACCGCCGCCACTCGTCGGGGTCGGCGAGGGGGGCGTCGGTACCGGGTTGGATCCGGTCCACGAAGCGTTGAACCCGAAACTCATGCTGCCTCCGGTGGGGATGTTGCCGTTCCAACTGGTGTTGGTGAGCGTCACCTGTGCACCCGACTGTGTGTAGCCCGCGTTCCACAGCTGGGTGGTGGTCTGGCCTGCGGTGACGACCAGGTGAGCCGCCAGCCGTTCAGCGGGTCGCCGAGGTTGGTGGCGTTGATGTTATCGTTAACATCCATCGATGAGAAAGAATCTCACAACGTTTCCCGGCACCACAATGGTCGGCCTCGGTCACCTCGGCGTCCAGGACAGCGCCGATCGCCGGCACCGGGCTCGGTCGTGAACGGTCGGTCCGGCCCGGTCAGCGCGTGGCGCGGCTCAGGCGCGTGGCGCGGCCACGCTGTCGCGCTGGACGAGCGCCGGGGCGATGGCGACGATGCCCGCGACGCGGTGGTCGAGGTGGCGCTCGACGGCCGAGATCATGGACGCGCTGTCAGGCCACCGTGACAGCCAGGGTGTGCCAGCCGGTCGCGCCGTCGGGAAAGACGGGTACCCGCTTCTCCTCCTGTACCGCGCCGGTCCCATCGGTCGCCCGTACCCGTAGCGTGTGCGCGCCCCGCGTGGCCTGCCACCGCCAGGTCCATTGCACCCAGGTGTCGACCGAGGGCACTCGGGCCAGCGTCGCCCGCTGCCAGGGCCCGCCGTCGACCTGCACCTCCACCGCGGCGATGCCGCGACGCTGCGCCCAGGCCACGCCGGCGACGGTGAACATCCCGGCCGGTACGGTCGCGAGCGCGGCCGGCCGATCGATCCGCGAGGCGGTCTTGACCGGCGCGACCCGCGCGTAGCCGCGCGTGACCCAGTACGCGTCGACGTCGGCGAAGCGGGTGACCTCCAGCTCGCTGACCCACTTGCAGGAGCCGGCGTACCCGTAGAGCCCCGGGGTCAGCATCCGTACCGGGAAGCCGTGCTCGGCCGGCAGCGGCTCGCCGTTCATGCCCACCGCCAGCATCGCGTCGCGCCCGTCCAGCAGCGCCGCGATCGGCGTACCGATGGTCATGCCGTCGACCGACCGCGCGATGAGCTGGTCGGCACCGGCCCGGAGGCCGGCGTCGCGCAGCAGCGGAGCCAGCCGCGCCCCCAGCCAGCGGGCGGTGCCCACGTACGGGCCGCCGACGTCGTTGGACACACAGGTCATCGTGATGTCGCGCTCGATCAGCGGGCGGCGCAGCAGGTCGTCGAGGGTGAGGGTACTCGGCCGGTCCACCATGCCCTTGATGGTCAGCCGCCAGGTGTCGGGGTTGACGCGCGGCACGGTCAGTGCGGTGTCGACCCGGTAGAAGTCGCGGTTCGGGGTGAGCAGGTCGGGCAGCGGCGGCGCCGCCGGCTCGGCCGGCGCGGGCAGGCGTACGGCGGCGCGGCGCCGGGCCGCGGTGTCGGCGCGGAAGCCCCGGAGGCCGTACGCGGTGCCCGCCGCCACCGCCGCCAGCCCCGCCGTGGTGAGCATGCGACGCCTCGACAACGGCCGGCCGTCGGCAGCGGGCTCCCCTGCCGGCCGCAGTAGCAGGTACAGGACGCCGACCGCCACGCCACCCCCGACCACTCCCGGGACGGCATCGGCCCAGGCAGCGCCCGGGCGGGTCGCTGCGGCCACCGCCCCGACCAGGGACAGCCCGCCGATCGCAACGGCCGCAACCGTCGGCCGGCGCAGCGCCAGCACGCCGAGCCCGGCTGCGGCGGCGGCGAGCACCAGACCCATGCCGAGCAGCAGCGCCGGCTTGTCCCAGGTGCCGAGGGTACGGACGGCGAGGTCCTTGACCGCGTGCGGCGTCGCGTCGATGGCGGCCGAGCCGACCGCGAACAGCGGGTCGGCGCCCGGGCGCAGCACCGCCGCGACGAGCGCGGCCGCGGACAGCCCGGCCGCGGCGGCCAGCAGTCCGGTCAGGACGCCCTGAAGGGTTCGACGCATGCTCTCCTCCTAAAGAAGGTGACGGGGGCGCGGGCCCCCGTCACCTTCGAAGCGTCAGCTCGCGGGCATCAGGACGGTGTCGACGATATAGACGGTCGCGTTGGCGGTCTGCACGTTGCCGCAGACCACCTTCGAGGAGCCGTTCACCGTGTACGACGTGCCGCTGCCCGCCACGGTGATCTCGCCGCCCTGCAGCGTCTTGTGCGTACCGGCCAGCTGGGCGGGGGTGAGCCGCCCGGCGACGACGTGGTAGGTCAGGACGCTCTTGAGCTTGTTCTGGTCGGCGAGGACCGCGTTCATGCTGTCCGCCGGGATCTTGGCGAAGGCGTCGTCGGTCGGGGCGAAGACGGTGATGTCCTTGGCGCTGTTGAGGGTGTCACCCAGCTCGGCCTTGGTGACCGCGGTGACCAGGGTCTTGAGGACCGGGTTGCCGGACGCCGCGGTGGCCACCGGAACCTTGGCCATGGCGGTGAAGCTGCCGGGGTTCGACGCGTCGGTCGGTACGGCCGCACAGCCGGCGCCGAACGTATCGCCGGTCATGGCCGCCTGCGTGGTCGGTGCCGGCGCCGGGGCGGCGGGGGTCGTGTTCTGCGGGCTGGAGGACGTGTTGCCGCCGTTCGATCCGCACGCGGACAGGGCGAACACGCCAGCGGCGCCGACCGCGACGAGGCTGGCGATCCTGGACTTGATCATTTACTTCTCCCGAAGAGGTAGGGGTGTCATCGATGGGTATTCGCCGGGCGTCGACGTTCGGATGGGCGGCGCGACGGATGGCGAATGTCATGCGTCGCTCGACCCATCCGGCGGCCGGGCGGCTCCGAATCCCCTGCCGATCCGATAGCGTCACGGCGGAGGGCCGATGAATCAGCACCGTGAGACCGGGCCGCTCGCCGTCCCCGATCCAGTGGGATCGGGGACGGCGACCATGGCCGACGATCTGCTCAGACGGGTCGCCCTCGGCGACGAGTCCGCGTTCGCGTCGCTGTACGACGTGGTCGCCGCCCGCGTGTACGGGCTGGTGCTGCGGGTGCTGCGCGACCCGGCCCAGGCCGAGGAGGTGGCCCAGGAGGCGCTCGTCGAGATCTGGCGGACGGCCGGGCGCTTCGACCCGGCGCGTGGATCGGCCACAGCCTGGATCTTCACCATCGCGCACCGGCGGGCCGTGGACCGGGTACGCGCCGAGCAGGCCGGGGTCGAGCGGCTCCGGCGGGTCGCCGCGAGCAGCGTCGACACGCCGTACGACGAGGTGGTGGAGCAGGCGACGGCCCGGCTGGACCGGGCTCAGGTACGCCGCTGCCTGGAGGGCCTGACCGAGCTGCAACGGGAGGCGATCACGCTGGCCTACTACGGCGGCCACACCTACCGGGAGGTCGCCGAGCTGCTGCACGCCGCCCTCCCCACGGTCAAGGCCCGGATGCGCGACGGCCTCATCCGGATGCGGGACTGCCTCGGCGTGGCGGGGGTATGACCATGGCACGCAATTCTGGCGCCGGCGACATCCACGCCCTGGCGGGCGCGTACGCCCTCGACGCGCTCGACGACCTCGAGCGCGCCACCTTCGCCCGGCACGCCGCCGAGTGTGAGGTCTGCGCCCTCGAGGTGGCCGAGCTACAGGAGACGGTCGGGCGGATGGCCCAGTCCAACTGGTCGGTGCCGCCGCCGCGGCTGCGCGCCGCCGTACTGGCCGAGGCCGCCCGTACCCGTCAGGTCGGCAACCGGCGCTCCGACGACGGCCCGGGTACGGGCGCGGCCGCCCGCTGGCGACGGCGCACCGCCATGGCCGTCGCGGCCGGCATCCTCGCCGCGGGCGGCGGCGTCGCCACCTGGGCGTTGACCCAGCAGCAGGTACGCGACGAGCACGCCCGGGTCGTCGCCGAGCAGGAACGGTCACGCCGCATCAGCGAGGTGCTGTCCGCACCGGACGCCCGGCTGACCCGCCAGGGGAACGTGACCGTGGTGATGTCGGCGTCGCGCGACACCGGCGTGGTCGTGCTGGACGACCTGTCCGATCCCGGCCCGACGCAGGCGTACGAGCTGTGGGCCGGCAGAGGCGGCCAGATGAGCAAGGTCGGCCTGCTCGGACCCGGCGAGCGCGCCGGGACGGTGCTCGTCACGGACATGGCCGGCGCCGACACGCTCGGCGTGTCCAAGGAACCGGCGGGCGGATCGCAGCGGCCCACCGAGGGCTCCATCGTGGCACTGGTCACGCTCGCCTGAGCCGAGCCATCCACAATGGTCACAGCGACGAATCCGGGGTGAGTCACCGACGAGCGGTGGCGTACCTCGGAGGTAATCACCATGGCATCCCAGACCCGTTCGGAAGTAGTGTCCGGTCGCCGGATCAACCAGGTCGTCGCTGGCGCGTTCGGCGCGGTCTTCGTGATCGTGGGCCTGCTCGGCTTCACCGTGTCGGGCGGGCACAGCGCCGCCGGGCACGACGGCGGTCAGCTGCTCGGCCTGTTCGGCGTGAACGTGCTGCACAACGTGGTCCACTTCGCGATCGGCGCGGTGCTGATCGCGGCGGCGGTGGCCGGTGCCCGCACGGCCCGGACCCTCAACGTCGTCATCGGCGCGGCGTACCTGCTGCTCGGCGTCCTCGGCCTGTTCATCGCCGGGGACAACCCGGTCAACCTCATCGCCATCAACGGCGCGGACAACGCGCTGCACCTCGTGCTGGGCGTGATCCTGCTCGGCGTGGGCCTGGGCGCCGACCGGCGCTGAGGCGGGCGGCGGGTCTCCCCTCGCCCCGGATCATGGGCATACGGTAGGGGGGCAGCGGTCACCGTCGCCGGGCGATCCGGCCCGGCGGCGGACCGCGTCCGGCCTACCCGCACGATGGGAGACGTTCGCGCCCATGACCTATCCACCAGTTCGCTACCAGGGCAACAAGGGCGAGGTCAGCGCCGTGTACCGGCCCGCCGACCACGAACCGGACCTGAGCAATCCGAACGGCACCAGGGTGCACTACCTGGCGACCGGCGCGTCGACCAACGGCGAGTACGGCCTGTACCGCTGGGACTTCGGCCCGGAGCCGAGCGGCCCCGCCCCGCACTTCCACCGGTCGATCTCCGAGTCGTTCTTCATCCTCGCCGGATCGGTGCGCATCTACGACGGCACCCGCTGGATCGACACCGCCCCCGGGGACTTCGTCCACGTACCCCAGGGCGGGATCCACGCCTTCCGCAACGAGTCCGGTCAGCCGGCGTCGATGCTGCTGCACTTCGCGCCCGGAGCGCCGCGCGAGGCGTACTTCGAAGGCATCCGCGACCTGGACGGGAAGAGCGAGGAGGAGCGGGCGGAGTTCTTCCTCCGGCACGACAACATCTGGCTCTGATCTCATCGATCCTTTTGCCGGTATTGATGTCATCCGTTGAGTCGGTAGGCTTCAGTGACCGACCGAGTGCGAGGTGTGTGATGGCCGAGCGTTCCGTTTGGGTACCCGACGGCATCGATGTGGAGACGCCCAGCGCCGCCCGCATCTACGACTTCCTGCTGGGCGGCTCCCACAACTTCGCCGCCGACCGGGCCGTCGGGGAGCGGGTGCTCCAGGTCCAGCCCGGCGGGCGGGAGATCGCGGGCTCGAACCGGGCGTTCCTCGGGCGGGCGGTGCGGTACATGGTCGAGCAGGGCATCACCCAGTTCCTCGACCTGGGCTCCGGCATCCCCACCGTGGGCAACGTGCACGAGGTCGCACAGGGCATCAACCCGCTGTGTCGGGTGGTGTACGTCGACTACGACCCGGTGGCCGTGGCCCACAGCCGGCTCATCCTGCAGGGCAACGACCTGGCCACGGTGGTCGACGCCGACCTGCTCCAGCCGGAGGCGGTGCTCGACGCGCCGGCCGTGCGGCGGGTCATCGACTTCGACAAGCCGCTCGGACTGCTGATGGTGGCGGTCTTCCACTTCGTGGCGGACGAGAGGAAGCCGCTCGAGATTCTGGCCAGGTACCGGGCGGCGCTGCCGTCGGGGAGCCTGCTGGCCCTGTCCCACCTGACCGCGGACCAGATGCCGGCCGAGATGGATGCGGTGGTCGAGGCGATGCGCAACAGCCGGGACCCGATGTACTTCCGCTCCTATGACGAGGTGGCCGCCATGTTCGACGGCCTGGAGCTGGTGAAGCCGGGAGTGGTCAGCGCGGGGCGGTGGCGCAACGATCAGGGGGACGGCAGCGGGCAGGAGGGCATCTACGCCGGCGTGGGGCGCAAACCCTGAGCGGCGTTCACCCCGTACCGCGGTCGAGCTGGCAGCGGACCGCCCGGGCACGTCCCGGGCGGTTGTCGGCGGTGGTGGCGCCGGGCCGCTCGTCGGTGGTGCGGGGATCGACCCAGCCGGCGCAGCCCGGGCAACTTTTGATCATGCCGCAGTCGGGACACCAGCCACTTTTGACCTTGAACGACAGCAGGCCCGAGAGAAAGCCGAGCAGCATCCCCAGGGCGGCTGTCAGCACGTAGCCCACACCGCGCTCCTCTCGATGCGAGGCATCCGGGAGTCCGCCCGCCGCCGGCCGGCACGGCCGACCACGTCCGCGGGATGGTCGGTGGCGCGGGGTCCGCGAAGCCGCCGCGCCACCGACCACGATCGCCCCCGTCAGGAACGGGTCAGCCGACCAGATCGTCGAACTCGCCGTCCTTGGCTCCGGCCAGGAACGCCGCCATCTCGGCGCGCGTGTAGATCAAGGCGGGGCCTTCGGGGAATCGTGAGTTGCGTACCGCGACGTCGCCACCGTCGAGCCGGGCGACCTCCACGCAGTTGCCCACCGCGCCGCTGCGGGCGCTCTTCCGCCAGGCCACACCGGTCAGCAGAGTGGCCGGGACACCACTATGGATGTTGTCTCTCACCGCAACACACCTGCCCTTCGCAGCCACAACCGGCACGTGCACGTGATTGTGCATAGACGTTAGCACGCCAAAAAGCACCGTCAATGCACGTGCATATGGATCGTGCGCCGGGCGCGGGGCAGGAAGCTACATCTCGGCCCGTAGCTTGAGCAGCAGCTGCCTGGTGTTGGCGGGGGTCTCAGCGTCCACGGTCAACCGGTCGAAGACCCTGCTGTACAGCTCGATCTCCACGGGCTTGTCGAGGTAGAGCGCGCCGATGAGGTGTTCTATGTAGACCAGGTCGGGCAGCTCCGGCTCGCTGAAACGCAACATCGTGAACGAGCCCTCGGCCGCGTACCCGCTCAGCCGGAACGGCACCACCTGCAGGGTCACCTGTGGTTTCCGGGTCAGTTCCAGAAGACACTCCACCTGGGCGAGCATCACGTCCCTGCCGCCGATCGGGCGGTGCAGCACCGACTCGTCGATCACCGCCCACAGCCGCGGCGCGCCCGGCCTGGCGAGGACCGTCTGGCGCTGCATCCGCAGGGCGACCCGGCGGTCGATTTCCTTGCCGCCCAGTTCCGGCCGCCCGTGGCTGGCGATCGCCCGGGCATAGGCCTCCGTCTGCATCAGGCCGGGCACGAACTGCTGCTCGTACGTCAGGATCCGGGTCGCGTCCTCCTCCAACCCGATGTAGTCGTGAAACCAGTCCGGCAGCAGGTCGCCGTAGCGGTGCCACCAGCCGGGTTCGTTCGACCGCTTGACCATGTCCAGGAACGCCGTCCGCTGCTCCTCGTCGGCCACTCCGTACAGGGTGAGCAGGTCAGCGACGTCGCGCTCCTTCAGGCTGACCCTGCCCAGTTCGAGCCTGCTGATCTTCGACTCCGAGTTGCGGATGGAGTACCCCGCCTCATGGCGCGAGATCTCGGCGGCCTCACGCAGCCTGCGCAAGTGAGCACCGAGGACGATGCGTAGCGCGGTCGGGCTACCGGCCCGTTCGGTCGGTGGATCACCCGGTGTCGTTTCGGGACCGGCTGCGGTCACGGCTACCTCCTCCGAGCGTGCCAACGAAGGCATAACTGCACAAACGTGCACTACGGCGCATATCCAAAACAACGGTTCCGGTATACGCCTGTCGACTCCGTGCTTAGGCTAAGTCGACTTGTGGTGCATGCACAGATGCCTTCCTTCCCCAATGCTCTGTGAGGCCGCGATGCCCGGAACCACACACGCACCGTCGAACAGAGATCTACCGGTGCACATCGACACGACCAAGGCGAGCATCGCCAGGGTCTACGACGCCTTCCTCAACGGCAAGGACAACTACGAGATCGACCGCGAAGTCCTCCGGCAGGTTCAGCGCGTGGCGCCCGAGGCGACCCAGTTGGGCTGGGACAACCGGAACTTCCTGATCCGCGTGACCCGGTTCGTGGCGTCCCAGACGGGCATCACCCAGTTCCTGGACTGCGGCTCCGGCCTGCCCACCGCCGAGAACACCCACCAGGTGGCCCAGCGCATCCAGCCGGACGCCCGGATCGTCTACGTCGACAACGACCCGGTGGTACTGGCGCACGGGCGTGCGCTTCTCGAGGAGAACGACCAGACCCACTTCACCGCGGCGAACATCTTCAAGCCGCGGGAGGTCCTCGAGGACGAGGTCGTCCGCAGGTACCTCGACTTCGACAGCCCGATCGCCCTGTTCCAACTCGGCACCCTGCACCACTACGACGGCGAGCCCGGCCCCAGCGAGATCATGCGCGAGTACATCGAGGCGCTCCCCTCGGGGTCGTACGTGGCGATCAGCCACTTCTACGATCCCGAGACGCCCGAGCACAGCGAGCTGGCCCGGAGGTTGGAGGAGACCTTCCTGCACAGCCCCATGGGCACCGGCGTCTTCCGTACCCGGCCGGCGATCGAAAGCATGTTCGCCGGTCTGGACCTGGTCGAGCCCGGCCTCACCCTGTGCGCCGACTGGTGGCCCGACGGCCCCCGTCTCAAGCCGCTGCCCCCGATCTCGCACTGCATCGTCGGCGCCGTGGGCCGCAAGCCCTGACCCTGCCGACCAGGTCCGCGGCGCGCTGCCGATACGGTCGGGCGATGTTCGCCGTCTCGCACCGGAACCGGGTACGGGAGCTCCTGCTCGCACTGGCCGAGGCCGACCCTGCCGTCGTCGGCGCCGCGGTCACCGGCTCGTACGGCGGCGACCGGTGGTCGGACATCGACCTGGCGTTCGCGATCCAGGGTCGGCTCGGCGCGGCGTTGGAGCGCTGGACCGAGCGGCTGTACCGCGACTTCGACGCCCTCCACCACTGGGATCTGCCGTCGGGTTCCACCGTCTACCGGGTGTTCCTGCTGCCCGGATGGCTGGAGGTCGACCTCGCGTTCACGCCGTCCGCCGAGTTCGGCCCGCACGGGCCGAACTGGCGCGTCGTCTTCGGTTCGGCCGTGCCGGGCGAGCCCGGTACGCCTCCGTCCCACGACCGCCTCGCCGGCCTTGCCTGGCATCACGCCCTGCACGCCCGGGTCTGTATCGAAAGGCGCCGGTGGTGGCAGGCCGAGCACTGGATCAGCGCGGTCCGCGACCAGACGCTCGCGCTGGCCTGCCTGCGCCTGGGCTACCCCACCGACTACGCCAAGGGCGCTCACCTGTTACCGGCGGCGCTCACCGCGCCGCTCGAGGCGACACTGGTGCGGTCGCTCGACGAGACGGAGCTGCGGCGCGCCCTGGCCGCGGCGGTGACCACACTCGCGGCGGAGCTGGCGTGCACGGATGCGGCGCTGGCCGCCCGACTACGGCCCCTACTCGCGGAGCTCGGCGCGACCGGACCGTGACGGCGAGGGAACCCGGGCGGCTGTCGCGGTGTCTCCCCTGTACCTGTCCACGCACAGCCGCCTGCCGAAGAGGGGCCGCACCATGTCGATCCGGTCAGTGGTGGTGATCGTCGCCGTGTCCGCCCTCCTCGCGGGGTGTACCGGGCGGCCCGGATCGGCACCGGCTCCGACCGGAACCGGGTCCCGCCCGGTGGGGACCCCGTCCTCGACGTACGCCATGACACCGCTGCACGGGGTCGCCCTGACCGGGCCGGTACGGCTTCGCCTGCTGGTGGCCAGCAACCCGCCGGAACTGGTCGATGTGGACACCGGCGCCCGTACCCCGGTCACCGGGCTGCCTGCGGGCGCCGACCGGCCGACCTGGGTCACGGCGGTCGGTCAGGACGCGGTGATCACGTCATCGTGCCTCACCTGCGATGCAGGCGGCGACGTGTACGTGCTGCGGCGGGGCACGACCGTGGCACGGCGGATCGCAGCCGGCTCATCCGTCGTCGCGTCCCCCGACGGCCGGGGTGTGTGGCTCACCCGGTACGACGGCACGACCTGCACGCTGCAGGAGGTGGCCCTCGACGGGCAGACCCGTACCGCGAGCCGGCCGGTCGACTGCCACGTCGTGCCCCGTGCGGTCACCGGTCGGTACCTGCTCACCGGCGCCGCGACCGGCGACGGGGCGCTCGTCCTGACCGACGTGCAGGCCGGCAGCCGCACCACGATCCGCCGGCCGACCGCGATCGGTGATCCCTCCGACGGCCTGGCCAGCCCCGACAACCGCTATCTGGCGATCGCCTTCGAGCACCCGGCCTGGCCCGGCCCTACGCAGAGGCTGGACCTGTGGCTGCTGGAGCCGGCCTCCCAGCGGTGGCAGCAGGCGCCGTCGATGCCCGTACCGGCCGCGCTGAAGTTCACCGCGATGACCTGGCTCCCCGACGGGCGGCTCGTGCTGCTCGGCGACTTCGAGCACGTCGGACAGGCCGTCGCCGTCTGGCGCCCCGGGGAGGACCAGTTCGGTATCCGTACCCTCGCGCTTCCCGAGCAGCGCGCGGAGGCCTTCGTCGTCTGGCCCTCCTGACCGCGCGTTATTCGAGGCTGGTGTCCTCCTGGTACCGGGCACCGCCGCGCGCCTCCGCGGACAGCGGCTTCGCGCCGCCCTCCGGCGGGCTCGTCAGCGAGTGGCCGGGCGCGTGCTGGGGGTA